>NZ_CP169723.1:4800000-6876188 GCF_059130585.1 Paenibacillus sp. JNU01
CGCTCTTTTCAATACTTTATTGGAGAGTTTGATCCTGGCTCAGGACGAACGCTGGCGGCATGCCTAATACATGCAAGTCGAGCGGAGTTGATAAGAAGCTTGCTTCTTTGAGACTTAGCGGCGGACGGGTGAGTAACACGTAGGCAACCTGCCCTCAAGTTTGGGACAACTACCGGAAACGGTAGCTAATACCGAATAATTGTTTTCTTCGCCTGAAGGAAACTGGAAAGACGGAGCAATCTGTCACTTGGGGATGGGCCTGCGGCGCATTAGCTAGTTGGTGGGGTAACGGCTCACCAAGGCGACGATGCGTAGCCGACCTGAGAGGGTGATCGGCCACACTGGGACTGAGACACGGCCCAGACTCCTACGGGAGGCAGCAGTAGGGAATCTTCCGCAATGGGCGAAAGCCTGACGGAGCAATGCCGCGTGAGTGATGAAGGTTTTCGGATCGTAAAGCTCTGTTGCCAGGGAAGAACGCTTGGGAGAGTAACTGCTCTCAAGGTGACGGTACCTGAGAAGAAAGCCCCGGCTAACTACGTGCCAGCAGCCGCGGTAATACGTAGGGGGCAAGCGTTGTCCGGAATTATTGGGCGTAAAGCGCGCGCAGGCGGTCATTTAAGTCTGGTGTTTAATCCCGGGGCTCAACCCCGGATCGCACTGGAAACTGGGTGACTTGAGTGCAGAAGAGGAGAGTGGAATTCCACGTGTAGCGGTGAAATGCGTAGATATGTGGAGGAACACCAGTGGCGAAGGCGACTCTCTGGGCTGTAACTGACGCTGAGGCGCGAAAGCGTGGGGAGCAAACAGGATTAGATACCCTGGTAGTCCACGCCGTAAACGATGAGTGCTAGGTGTTAGGGGTTTCGATACCCTTGGTGCCGAAGTTAACACATTAAGCACTCCGCCTGGGGAGTACGGTCGCAAGACTGAAACTCAAAGGAATTGACGGGGACCCGCACAAGCAGTGGAGTATGTGGTTTAATTCGAAGCAACGCGAAGAACCTTACCAGGTCTTGACATCCCTCTGATCGATGCAGAGATGTATCTTTCCTTCGGGACAGAGGAGACAGGTGGTGCATGGTTGTCGTCAGCTCGTGTCGTGAGATGTTGGGTTAAGTCCCGCAACGAGCGCAACCCTTGATCTTAGTTGCCAGCACTTTGGGTGGGCACTCTAAGGTGACTGCCGGTGACAAACCGGAGGAAGGTGGGGATGACGTCAAATCATCATGCCCCTTATGACCTGGGCTACACACGTACTACAATGGCCGGTACAACGGGCTGTGAAGCCGCGAGGTGGAACGAATCCTAAAAAGCCGGTCTCAGTTCGGATTGCAGGCTGCAACTCGCCTGCATGAAGTCGGAATTGCTAGTAATCGCGGATCAGCATGCCGCGGTGAATACGTTCCCGGGTCTTGTACACACCGCCCGTCACACCACGAGAGTTTATAACACCCGAAGTCGGTGGGGTAACCGCAAGGAGCCAGCCGCCGAAGGTGGGATAGATGATTGGGGTGAAGTCGTAACAAGGTAGCCGTATCGGAAGGTGCGGCTGGATCACCTCCTTTCTATGGAGAATCGTTTCCCGCGTGGAAACATTCAAATACAAGTCTTCAGGAAGCATGCTTCCGAAGCGAGCTTTACTTCGTAAAGCTTTTAACTCACTCGTTGCTCAGTTTTGAGAGCTCAAACTCTCAAACAGCTTGCTTTTGCATGGAGCTTGTTCTTTGAAAACTAGATATCGAAACGAAAGTAAATGCGAATTAGAACATTCCTTTTTAGCTGAACTTGTGTATAACAAGTTTCAATAAAAACGGTAGATTGCATGAGCGAGTGATCGAAATGGAACGACTTTTGGCTTTGGACGCAGTCCAAAACAAGCGGAGTGACAGCTCGAACACGAGCGATATGGTTAAGCTACTAAGAGCACACGGAGGATGCCTAGGCGCTAGGAGCCGATGAAGGACGTGGCGAACAACGAAACTGCCTCGGGGAGCTGTAAGCAAGCTTTGATCCGGGGGTGTCCGAATGGGGAAACCCAGCTGGGGTAATTTCCAGTTACTTACAACTGAATACATAGGTTGTGTAGAGGCATACCAGGGGAACTGAAACATCTAAGTACCCTGAGGAAGAGAAAACAATAGTGATTCCGTCAGTAGCGGCGAGCGAACGCGGAGAAGCCCAAACCAAGGAGCTTGCTCTTTGGGGTTGTGGGACGTCTCACATGGAGTTACAAAGGAACCGGTTAAGCGAAGAGGTCTGGAAAGGCCCGCCAAAGAAGGTAAAAGCCCTGTAATTGAAAGTCTGTTCCCTCCGAGACGGATCCCGAGTAGTGCGGGGCACGTGAAACCCCGTATGAATCCGGCAGGACCATCTGCCAAGGCTAAATACTTCCTAGCGACCGATAGTGAAGCAGTACCGTGAGGGAAAGGTGAAAAGCACCCCGGAAGGGGAGTGAAATAGAACCTGAAACCGTGTGCTTACAAAAAGTCAGAGCCCGTTTTAGGGGTGATGGCGTGCCTTTTGTAGAATGAACCGGCGAGTTACGTTCCCGTGCAAGGTTAAGGTGAAGAGCCGGAGCCGCAGCGAAAGCGAGTCTGAATAGGGCGATGTAGTACGTGGACGTAGACCCGAAACCGGGTGATCTACCCCTGTCCAGGGTGAAGGTGCGGTAACACGCACTGGAGGCCCGAACCCACGCACGTTGAAAAGTGCGGGGATGAGGTGGGGGTAGCGGAGAAATTCCAATCGAACTCGGAGATAGCTGGTTCTCCCCGAAATAGCTTTAGGGCTAGCCTCGGAAAACAGAGTCGTGGAGGTAGAGCACTGATTGGGTGCGGGGCCCGCAAGGGTTACCAAGCTCAGTCAAACTCCGAATGCCATAGACTTACTTCCGGGAGTCAGACAGTGAGTGCTAAGATCCATTGTCAAAAGGGAAACAGCCCAGACCATCAGCTAAGGTCCCCAAGTGTGTGTTAAGTGGGAAAGGATGTGGAGTTGCACAGACAACCAGGATGTTGGCTTAGAAGCAGCCACCATTGAAAGAGTGCGTAATAGCTCACTGGTCGAGTGACTCTGCGCCGAAAATGTAACGGGGCTAAACACACCACCGAAGCTATGGCTTGATGCTTGCATCAGGGGTAGGGGAGCGTTGTATAAGGGTTGAAGGTGTACCGTAAGGAGCGCTGGACATTATACAAGTGAGAATGCCGGTATGAGTAACGAAAAGATCAGTGAGAATCTGATCCGCCGAAAGCCTAAGGGTTCCTGAGGAAGGCTCGTCCGCTCAGGGTAAGTCGGGACCTAAGGCGAGGCCGAAAGGCGTAGTCGAAGGACAACAGGTCGAAATTCCTGTACCACCGTAAGCCGTTATGAGCAATGGGGGGACGCAGTAGGGTAGTGACGCGGACTGATGGATGTCCGTCTAAGCAGTGAGGCTGATGTGTAGGCAAATCCGCACATCATAAGGCTGAGCTGTGATGGGGAGCGAAAATTGTAGTAGCGAAGGTCATGATCTCACACTGCCAAGAAAAGCCTCTAGCCAGGTGAAGGTGCCCGTACCGCAAACCGACACAGGTAGGCGAGAAGAGTATTCTAAGGCGCGCGGAAGAACTCTCGTTAAGGAACTCGGCAAAATGACCCCGTAACTTCGGGAGAAGGGGTGCCCCGGTAGTGTGAATAGCACGAGGGGGCCGCAGTGAAAAGGCCCAAGCGACTGTTTAGCAAAAACACAGGTCTGTGCGAAGCCGTAAGGCGAAGTATACGGGCTGACGCCTGCCCGGTGCTGGAAGGTTAAGGGGAGTGGTTAGGAGCAATCCGAAGCTGTGAACCGAAGCCCCAGTAAACGGCGGCCGTAACTATAACGGTCCTAAGGTAGCGAAATTCCTTGTCAGGTAAATTCTGACCCGCACGAATGGCGTAACGACTTGGGCGCTGTCTCAACGAGAGATCCGGTGAAATTTTAATACCTGTGAAGATGCAGGTTACCCGCGACAAGACGGAAAGACCCCATGGAGCTTTACTGCAGCTTGATATTGAATTTGGGTACGATCTGTACAGGATAGGTGGGAGCCTTTGAAGCGTGAGCGCCAGCTTGCGTGGAGGCAACGTTGGGATACCACCCTGATCGTATCTAGGTTCTAACCTGGTACCGTAATCCGGTGCGGGGACAGTGTCAGGTGGGCAGTTTGACTGGGGCGGTCGCCTCCTAAAGAGTAACGGAGGCGCCCAAAGGTTCCCTCAGAATGGTTGGAAATCATTCGAAGAGTGCAAAGGCATAAGGGAGCTTGACTGCGAGACCTACAAGTCGAGCAGGGACGAAAGTCGGGCTTAGTGATCCGGTGGTACCGCATGGAAGGGCCATCGCTCAACGGATAAAAGCTACCCTGGGGATAACAGGCTTATCTCCCCCAAGAGTCCACATCGACGGGGAGGTTTGGCACCTCGATGTCGGCTCATCGCATCCTGGGGCTGAAGTAGGTCCCAAGGGTTGGGCTGTTCGCCCATTAAAGCGGTACGCGAGCTGGGTTCAGAACGTCGTGAGACAGTTCGGTCCCTATCTGTCGTGGGCGTAGGAAATTTGAGAGGAGCTGTCCTTAGTACGAGAGGACCGGGATGGACGTACCGCTGGTGTACCAGTTGTTCCGCCAGGAGCACCGCTGGGTAGCTATGTACGGACGGGATAAACGCTGAAAGCATCTAAGCGTGAAGCCCCCCTCAAGATGAGATTTCCCAGTATGTAAGACCCCTTGAAGACGACGAGGTAGATAGGCTGGGGGTGGAAGTGCAGCAATGCATGGAGCTGACCAGTACTAATCGGTCGAGGGCTTATCCAATAGCAAGTGATAGTTCGCATGTTTCGTTTCGAATCTAGTTTTCAGAGAACAACAACTCTGAAATGTAAGCACCGCGTTTGGTGGCGATGGCGGAGGGGTTCCACACGTACCCATCCCGAACACGACCGTTAAGCCCTCTAGCGCCGATGGTACTTGGACCGCAGGGTCCTGGGAGAGTAGGACGCCGCCAAGCAATCGAAGGACACACTTGATCATATCGAGTGTGTCCTTTTTATTTTAATCCTAAATACTTATATAAACCTTAACAGCCCTGGTAAATAACCAAGGCTGTTTTTTTATTTCAATATTTATGAGAATGATAAATAACTTTAAAAGGATCATTTCTCTATCAGGGATTTAAGTACAACATTTGTCTAGCTTTTCATTTGATTGCAAGCATCCTCAAGGATTGAAAGGGAGTTCTGCAATGCATGCTGGGTTTCCGAATCAATGATGACGCCTGGTTTGTTCATTTTCAATGTAATATGAGGAATGGTTAAACAGCCCTCCTGTAGAACTTGTGCATTGATCATGTTTAGTGTCAGCAATAAGGAAGCATGGGCTTTGTCACCTCCCATGGGGCTTGGGGAAGCAGCGATGGCAATAGTGGGTTTATTGAGCCATTCTCCAGAAGATACAACCCAATCTAGTGCGTTTTTTAAGACCCCGGGAACGCCATTTCCATACTCTGGTGTGCAGATAAGGACACCGTCCGAATGCTTAAGTTGGGCTCTCAAGTGCTGTATGGACACTGGACCCTCCTCGACATCGAGATCAGGGTTAAAATGCGGCAGATCATTTAATCCATCATATACTTCAAACTTAAGGTTAGTGTGAGCCAGCTTAATTATGGCGTGCATTAGTAACGTATTGGAGGACTGATTACGCAGACTTCCGGAAATGGCAAGGATATTTAATTCTTTCATGGGTATAGGTCATCTCTATTCTTTAGTAATGTAGGGCAATCTGTTTATTTTCCTCCTGTTGGAATGAACTGTCTATAAAAAACGCATTTAATTAAGACATTCTTCATGTTAGTCAGGGGATATTCACAATTCTTCATCAAAAATGCATACCATCGTTTGTATTGCTCTGGGTAATAAATGAAGAGATCATTTTAAAATAAACAACTAACAAAAGAATCATAATAAATATTTTATAAAATTAGTACCAAGTCCTAAGACTTAGTGCTATAATGGTGAAAAACCAAATGAGGTGAATGCCGATATGAATCATCAATCAAAGGCAACGATCACGGCAATGGGAGCATATGTACCGGATCGAATATTAACGAATGCTGATCTGGAGAAATTAGTCGAGACAAGTGACGAATGGATTGTGCAACGTACAGGCATGAGAGAGCGGCGAATTGCAGCTGAAGACCAATATGTATCTGACCTGGCTACGAAGGCTGTTGAAGATATGATAACTCGTTATGGAGTTAGTATAGAAGATGTGGATATGATTCTTGTGGCTACTAGCACACCTGAATATGCATTTCCAAGTACGGCATCCAGAGTACAGGCTAATCTTAAGATCCACCACACGGGTGTACTGGATCTAAATGCGGCATGCGCTGGTTTCTCCTACGGGCTGCAGCTTGCTGACAGTCTGGTGACCAGTGGAATGTACCGCAAAGTGCTAGTTATCGGCGCAGAGACGTTATCCAAAATTACGGATTACACAGACCGCACGACTTGTGTCCTGTTTGGGGACGGAGCTGGAGCCTTCTTGGTGGAGAGAGCTGCACATGTTGAAGGTGACTTTATGGCAGCGATATCCGGTACGCATGGAGAAGGCGGTATCCATCTTTATAAGAGTGGTCTGTCTTCAGAGATGGATGGAGTGCCTTTACAGGGCGAAGGTTGTTTGGTTCAGAATGGACGAGAGGTATATAAGTGGGCTGTACGGACGATTCCAGAGCAATTGGATAAGCTTATAGCAAAAGCTGAATTAAGACCTGAACAGATTGACTGGTTTGTCCCGCATAGTGCCAACATGAGAATGATTGAGGCTGTTTGCGAACGTGGCCCGGTCCCTTTGGAACGTACTTTAACCAGTGTCGAATATCGCGGGAATACATCTGCTGCTTCCATTCCGCTTGCATTGCAGCTTGCAGTGGATGAAGGGAAGTTAAAAGAAGGACAGACTGTGGCTCTCTTTGGTTTTGGCGGTGGTCTGACTTACGCAGGTCTGGTGCTGAAGTGGGGCGTACCGGACAAAGTTAAGTAATGGATAACATACGGGAATTTGCAACATCAAATTAGACAGAGGAAATAAAAGAGACCACCCAGACTTCATACAATCATGAAGAGGGTGGTCTCTTTAGTGAGAATTCGTTTAAATAAAATGATATGAATGCATCTGTTTTTTGTGTTAACAGGAAATGCTTAATCCCATAAATATTTTACGGCGTAAGCTTAGGCGCTTGGCGGTGATGTGTACCTTGTTCGTAGCTGTAAGCCAGCTTGATCAAAGTTCCTTCATCAAAGGCACGACCCAAGAACTCCATGCCTACAGGCAGACCATCGGTTGTGAAACCAGCAGGAACCGTGATCGCCGGGAAGCCGGAGAATGGACTCAAACGGTTGTTACCACCAGAGTTTTGTCCTTCGCCAATAACACCAGCGGCTTGTGTGGACGTAGGATAGATGATGGCATCCAGATTATTATCTGCCATTACTTTCAGCAAGGATTCACGTGTAACTTGGGTACGTTTCAGGACGATATCCTTATATTCGGTAGTCTCCAGGGTTTGGCGTGCATCCCGAGTCTTCATGGATTGTTCTTGGGACTTATCAAACTCTCCGGAAGCGATGATCTCGGACAGACTGTGGTATGGAGCATCTGCACCCAATGATTCCAAATAGTCATTCAGCTGGAACTTGAATTCATATCCACTAAGGCTTGGGTATTTGTTGATCTCAGCCAAGTTCGGGATAGAAATTGGAACTGCGGTAGCGCCAAGTGATTTCAATTCTTCAACAGCTGTGTTGATTACGTCAGCAACGGCTTTTTCTTCAGCTTTGGTACTTGGGATGAGTTCGGTGGCCACACCGATGCGCGCACCTTTCAGTCCATTTACATCCAAGAAGTCAGTGTAGCTGGAAGGGATTTTCCCAACCGCGTAAGCTGTAGCGACATCTTTTTTGTCATAGCCGGCTGTAGCATCCAGCATGATTGCGGCATCACTTACGGTACGAGCCATTGGTCCACCGACATCCTGTGTCAAAGCCAATGGGATAATGCCTTCACGGCTGGATAGTCCGATGGTTGGGCGGATACCCACAAGGCTGTTGAAGCTGGAAGGGATTCGGATCGAACCGCCAGTGTCTGTACCCATGCCAGCTGCGGCAAAGTTAGATGCAATGGCAGCGCCTGTTCCACCGCTTGAGCCACCTGGATAGTGGTCCAGGGCGTATGGATTCAATGTTTGTCCACCCAATGAGCTGGATGTTGTGATGCCAAATGCGAATTCATGCAGGTTTGTTTTGCCCAAGATAATGGCGCCAGCTGCTTTGAGTTTCTTCACTTGTTCAGCATCGTGAGCAGGAATGGAATCCTTAAGACAGATACAACCTGCAGTTGTCGGCATGTCATTGGTATCGAAATTGTCTTTCACCAGAATTGGAACGCCATGCAGAGGTCCGCGGGCACCTTGAGCTGCACGTTCTTCATCCAATTGCTCCGCGATTTGGAGCGCATCCGGGTTCAGGGTTAATACCGCGTTGATGCTTACACCCTGATCATCGTATTTTTCAATGCGGTCCAGATATTTCTGAACCAGTTCTTTTGATGTCAGTTTTCCTTGCGTCATAGCGGCCTGGAGATCCATGATGGTTGCTTCCTCCAGGACAAACGGTTTTATGTAATTATAGATGCGATCTTTCAGTATGGAGAGGTCATTCTCGGTAAGTACAGCATTTGGAAGGAAGAGGGATTCCGTATAGCCTTTCATCAACCCCGCAGTGTTCAATGCACCGACAGCACCTGCAAAGGTGGATTCATCCGGGACATCCTTGAATGATTCGGTAGTCGAATCCAGCTTGAGCCATTGTTGCAAGGCAACCGCAGCATCTTTACGTTGTACGGTTGTTCCGGAGAGCTTGTCCATGGTAAAAGGAACACCTGCAAGTGTAGCGGCTTCTTCCATGGCTTGAACAAATGCTGCCGGCGTAGCAGGCGCTTTCCCTTTGGAGACAGCTGCTACTGTTGTTTTGCTTGTAGGCGTTGCCGTTGCGGCTGATGCCGAAGGTAATGTTCCTCCCCATGTTGTGGCAACGACAGCTCCCGCCAGTAACAAAGCCCCACTTTTTTTCAATACAGATCCATGATAAGTCATGCATCCACGCTCCCTTCCTGTGTCTCATTGATGTGTGTTAACAGCGATTCTGTTTCTATGCTTTTGACACATTGTATAGTTATGTTAGGTAATCTTACAAGGTTTATATTTATCCAAAAAAACGTATACATCAATATCGATCGGTATAAAACCTTATCCATGCTTCTATTTACTTGATCACAGTAAAACTATTAATTATTCTTATGTAAATAAATGTGACATGAATTCGATATATTGATTAAACATTAGAAACAGAATGGGAGTAAGATGAGGGAATGGAGATCACAGAGCATACCTTTAGTGCGAGATGATATAATGAAAAGATAGGAATAAAAGAGACATAACGTTCTACCAGAGAGGAAGAGATATGAAGTGAAGACATTAGTACTCGCAGAAAAACCATCTGTAGCACGCGAAATAGCCAGAGTTATGGGCGCGCGTGATAAACATAAAAGTTATATGGAAGGCCCGAAATATATCGTTACCTGGGCGCTGGGGCATCTGGTTGGATTAGCTGAGCCAGAGGATTACGATAAGAAGTATGCCACATGGAATCTGGAGGATTTGCCGATTCTGCCAGAGCGTACGAAACTGAAGGTACTGAAAGAGACCAATCATCAATATAAAGCCGTACAGCAGTTGATGAAACGTCAGGATGTGGGCGAGCTGGTCATTGCCACAGATGCGGCCCGTGAGGGTGAATTGCTGGCCCGTTGGATCATGCAGATGGCGGGGTGGAAAAAATCATTCAAACGTCTATGGATTTCATCTCAGACAGATAAGGCGATCAAAGACGGATTTGCTTCGCTAAAGCCAGGCAGTCAGTTCGACCGTCTCTATGAATCAGCACGTTGCCGGGCAGAGGCCGACTGGATGATTGGACTTAACGTGACTCGTGCGCTAACTGTTCGTTTCAATGCGCAGTTGTCTGCTGGACGGGTGCAAACGCCGACCTTGGGCATGATTATGGATAGAGAAAATGAAATTAATGGGTTTCGCTCTCAGGAGTATGAGACGTTAACGGCAGATTTAGGAGATTTTCAGGCTGTGTGGCGGGCAGCAGGGGGAGATTCGCGCATATTCAACCCTCAAGAAATGCAAGAATTGAAGAAGCGGGTAGACGGGCGTAAGGGCACGATTGCCCAGGTGAAGAAAAGTGAGAAAGTAGAGCCACATCCACTGGCATATGACCTGACGGAACTGCAGCGGGATGCCAACCGGAAATATGGTTTCTCGGCAAAGCAAACCTCAAATGTCCTGCAACGTCTATATGAGCAGCACAAACTCGTGACGTACCCACGTACGGACAGCCGATATCTGACTGCCGACATGACAGCTACATTGAAAGAACGTCTGGACAGTGTAGCCATTGGACCTTATGCGTCTCTGGCACGTCCTTTGCTGCGCAAAAATCTGAATATCACCAAACGTATTGTGGATGACAGCAAAGTGACCGATCACCATGCCATTATTCCCACGGAGCAAACGGTACTTCTGAATCAATTGAACCCGGAGGAACGCAAATTGTACGATCTGATTGTACGTCGTTTTATCAGCCTGTTCTATCCGGCAGCGAAGTACGATTCGGTTGCAATCACGGTTCAAGTGGGGAATGATTCCTTCCATGTCAAAGGTACAACGGTGAAAGAAAGCGGATGGCGCGAAGTATACGGCGGTGATTACAGCGATGATGACGATGACCGTGCTGACGATGCAGCAGACCATGAGCGCACTCTTTTGCCAGATGTGCAGCAAGGACAGTCCGTGACGGTTCAGCGTTGCCATATTAAAAGTGGACGGACGATGCCGCCAAAACGGTATACCGAAGCCGCTTTACTTTTCCAGATGGAAAAGCATGGACTCGGCACTCCGGCTACACGGGCGGATATTATTGAGAAACTGGTCAGTTCCGATACGATAGATCGTCAAGGCAACAGCATGCATCCAACCGGCAAAGGAAAACAGTTGATTGAACTGGCTGCTCCACAGCTGCGTACACCGGATCTGACTGCCCGCTGGGAAGCTGAACTGGAGCGCATCGCTCGTGGGCAAGGACAGCCAGGCCCTTTCCTGGACAGCATCCGCTCCATGGCCAAAGAGCTCGTGTCAACGGTGAAAGGCAGCAAAGCGGAGTACAAGCCGCATAATGTGTCCAATAGCCACTGCCCTGACTGCAATGCGCGATTGTTGGAGAAGAAGGGCAAGCGCGGCAAGTTCCTTGTATGTCCTACGGAGGACTGTGGATATCGTCGTTCGGCCGAGAAAAGATTGTCCAATCGTCGCTGCGCGCAGTGCCACAAAAAGATGGAAATCAAAGAAGGCAAAGCGGGGCTATACGTGCAATGTCTGCCTTGTGGTATTACAGAAACATTGAATAAGGATAAACAACATGTGAACAAACGCGATCAGCAAAAACTCGTGAAACAATATGCGAAGCAGGAGTCCATTGGGTCTAACCTTGGAGAGCTGTTGAAGGCGGCTATGGAGAAAAAGGGAGAGTAGAGCAAGCTCTGAGTTAGGGCAGATCGCATCCTCATGTAACGCTAGTTGCGAATAACTGGCGCTATGGAAAGTGATTGCTGCGTGTGTACCTAATCAACCATGTGAAGGGGTATAAGATCCTCCGTTTTCAGGCAACGTAAGCCAAGGAGGTGATACCCATATGCCGCACAACAAACCCGAAAAGATCCATAACCAGCAGAACAAAGATAGCATTAGGGAAGAAAACATCGATGTTCGTCCAGCCAAAGCAGCCAAAAGAGTACCCAGCCTGAACGGTATTCCTAAGCAGGAGTCCTAAAATTATCTAAACTGTCGATCTTAACGCGTGCCTCGCAAAATACTTGTGGTTCCCCACCGGTGCGTTGAACATGTCTCTAATGAGGACTATAATGGAGACAGGGAGATGTCCCGGGACAGGGGGATCGCTAGAATTATATGCAAACCGGACTTATATTGTGGTTTTTATTTATTAATGTAGTGGGTTATCTGGTGATGTCGGATGATAAGAGGCGTGCACAACAGCGTCGTGACCGTACACCCGAACGGACGTTATTCTTGCTTGCTTTTATTGGCGGTGCTTTGGGAGTCTGGATCGCGATGTATCGGAAAAGGCATAAGACCAAACATCCCAGCTTCACCATTGGCATTCCGTTGTTATTGTTCCTGAATGCGGTAATCTATGGTTATTTTATTCAATGAACACTTGGAACAAATGCGTAATCGTTCATCGTCACCGTAAGGATTTATATGTAAATTCATTCGTATAAATGGTTCATTGTGGCTCCGTTACGTTTAAGGAGTTATATGGTTATATTAGTTTAATGGATGTCAGACCGAAGCTTGCTTCGCGTGCTCTACATATAAAGGAAGGGACGGGATTCACATGTTATTCTCCAAAATATTAGTGGCTTATGATGGTTCCAAAGCTTCAAATAAAGCACTTGATCGTGCAATTGAGTTAGCCAAAGTGTCCCCGAATGCTGTACTGGATGTCATTCATGCTTTTGATTTCCCGCGTGTATTCATCGGTGAGGGATTGGCGCCTCTGCCACCTTCACTTAATAATGACTACTACAATTTGGCGGTGCAAACAACAGATGAAGCGAAAGAACGACTTCAGGCTGCTGGTGTAACGGCCAATGTAGATCTGATTCAAGGAGCGGCTGCGGAAGTGTTGCTTGATTTTGCCAAAGAAAATGATTCGGATATCATTATTATTGGCAGCCGCGGACTCGGTGGAATTCGGGAATTTGTCCTGGGGAGTGTCAGTCACAATGTGGTGCAGCATGCTCAGGTTCCAGTACTGATCGTAAAATAATGAATGCAGTGTGTACGCACTGAAAAGCAGGAAGCCGGTTGCCTTCGAGAGATTGAAGAGGAGCCGGCTTTCTTTTATGGGATGAAATGGATGTCTAACCGATTTTAATGAAGCAATTCCCGAACATTATATTTGTCAATATGTTAAATGTTCGTCTTTAAGTTGACATTCTCTGTAGGGGATTGTTAGAATGTTAGATGTGTCGATCAGGTAAGAATAAGGTCGAGTAGGAACGAAATGTGTAATAAGAGATTACAAAAATGAACGAAAATAGTTTGATAGATATTTGCTCGTATAACGCCGGGAATAGGGCCCGGAAGTATCTACCCGGGAACCGTAAATTTCCGGACTACGAGGAGATACGGCTGAGAGTCGCATGCAACCAGATGCGGACAGCAAGCCCCCTTTTGGCATGCCCAAATGAGGGATACGTATTTCTTGGAGTCCGGTGTCCGGAGAAAATGTGATGTTTTCGCGGGTAGCGGATTTTTTCATTTCACATGTAATAAGAGTTTCTTATTGGTCAGATGTAATCAAAAAAGCTCAGACGGGAGTTGGATGTATTCATGTCACTGCAAGTCGCTGTAATTATGGGCAGCAAGTCGGATTGGGAAACGATGAAACATGCGTGCGAGGTGTTGGACGAACTGGAAATTGGATATGAGAAAAAAGTGGTCTCCGCCCATCGTACACCGGATTTGATGTTCGAATACGCAGAGCAAGCAATTGATCGAGGATTCAAGGTGATCATTGCAGGCGCAGGCGGGGCAGCACATCTACCCGGTATGGTTGCAGCCAAAACGATGCTTCCAGTCATTGGCGTACCGGTTCAATCCAAAGCATTGAACGGTCTCGATTCCCTGTTGTCCATTGTTCAGATGCCAGGTGGTATTCCCGTCGCAACTGTAGCGATTGGGAAGGCAGGGGCAACGAATGCAGGATTGCTGGCAGCTCAAATAATCGGTGCTTTTGACCCGGATGTCCAACGTCGCTCTGAAGCTCGAAGAGAGCGCATCAAACAAGAAGTACTCGAAAGCAGTGAAGAACTATGAGTAGAGCCGCGAACCAATCCGGCATAGAAGGAGAACTGAAAAATGTTCTGCTACCGGGGAAAACAACCATCGGCATTCTTGGAGGCGGACAGCTGGGACGTATGATGACGCTCGCAGGAACGGCAATGGGGTATCGATTTGTTACCCTTGATCCCGCTTCGGATGCGCCTTGTGGTCAAGTTGCTCGTCAGATTGAAGCGGGATATGACGATGCCAAAGCTGCGCTTGAACTGGCTCGGCAATGCGATGTTATTACGTATGAATTCGAAAATGTGGATGCAGAAGTCGCTGGACTGCTCGAGCGTGAGTCCTACGTTCCGCAAGGAAGTGCGTTGCTGTACACCACACAACATCGATTACGTGAAAAACGTGCAATTGAAGCCGCTGGAGTAAGAGTTGCGCCTTATCGTGAGATCACTAGTGCGGATACGATGCTTGCTGCTGTAAGTGAACTTGGCGTGCCTTGTGTACTGAAGACGGTGACTGGAGGTTACGATGGCAAAGGCCAGCGCGTAATCCGAGAGGTGAAGGAGGCTGTGGCTGCGTATGAAGAGCTCGCAGCTACAGGTGCGGAACTTGTGCTGGAACAATTCATCAAGTTTGAATGCGAGATTTCGGTTGTCGTAGCGCGCAGTACCAATGGAGAGATCAAAACGTTCCCGCCAGCGGAGAACATTCATGTGAATAACATTTTGCATGCTTCCATTGTACCGGCTAGAGTTGCTGCAGACATCCAGATTGAAGCGCAAAAGCTGGCAGCAGCGGTGGCAGAATCAATGAAGGTTGTCGGGTTGCTTGCTGTGGAACTGTTTGTAGCGGCGGATGGAAGACTGTATGTCAACGAACTGGCGCCAAGACCACATAATTCCGGTCACTATACGATGGAAGCTTGTGCCACTTCTCAGTTCGAACAACATATCCGTGCGATCTGCGGACTACCACTTGGGGACACTTCATTATTGAGCCCAGTCGTCATGGTCAATGTGCTTGGAGAACATCTGGAAGGCATTATCGCCAGAACAGGGCAACCTGATGCAGAAGCGATAGAACTCGGTGTGATTCCCAAGCTTCACATATATGGTAAAACCGAAGCGAAAACAGGACGTAAGATGGGGCATGTGAATCTGCTTTGTCAGGATGTTGAAGAAGGATTGCAATGGATTGAACAAACTAATCTCTGGAGGAATACAAATTCATGATTGAACGTTATAGCAGACCCGAAATGAGAGCCATCTGGACCGAAGAGAACAAATTCCAATCGTGGCTAGAAGTTGAAATATGTGCATGTGAGGCGTGGGCCGAACTGGGTGTAATCCCTAAGGAAGAAGCAGCATTGCTTCGTCAGAACGCATCTTTTGACATCGACCGCATCTATGAGATTGAAAAGGAAACACGTCATGACGTAATCGCATTTACACGTACGGTATCTGAAAGTCTGGGTGCGGAGCGGAAATGGGTGCACTACGGACTGACTTCCACAGATGTCGTGGATACGGCTTTGGGTTATGTACTGCGTCAAGCGAATGAGATTCTGGAGAAGGATATCGTGAATTTCATTGAAATTCTTCGTGAAAAAGCACTGACTTATCAGCACACACCAATGATGGGACGTACGCACGGGGTACATGCAGAGCCAACAACATTTGGACTAAAAATGGCGTTGTGGCATGAAGAGATGAAACGGAACCTGGAGCGTTTCCGTCATGCAGCAGACAACGTACAATACGGCAAGATCTCAGGCGCAGTAGGAACGTACGCGAACATCGATCCATTTGTTGAAGAGTTTGTCTGCGAGAAGCTGGGTACGAAACCGGCGCCAATCTCCACTCAAACATTGCAACGTGACCGTCACGCGGAGTATATGGCTACACTGGCGTTGATCGCAACGTCCCTGGACAAGTTCGCTACAGAGGTACGTGCACTGCAGAAGAGTGAGTTCCGTGAAGTGGAAGAAGCTTTTGCTAAAGGTCAAAAAGGATCTTCCGCGATGCCGCACAAGCGTAACCCGATCGGTAGTGAAAACATCTCTGGCTTGTCCCGCGTCATTCGCGGACATATGGTATCGGCATACGAGAACGTAACGCTCTGGCATGAACGCGACATCTCGCACTCTTCTGTAGAACGTATCATTCTGCCGGATGCAACGATGTTACTGAACTACATGTTGAACCGTTTTGGTAACATCGTGAAGAACCTGACGGTATTCCCTGAGAACATGAAACGCAACATGGAGCGCACCTTCGGCGTGCCATTCTCTGGCCGTGTAATGACGAAGCTGATCGACAAAGGCTTCAGCCGTGAGCAAGCATACGATACCGTTCAACCACGTGCGATGCAAGCATGGGAAGAACAACGTCAGTTCCAAGATATCGTGAAATCCACTCCGGAAATCACGGAAGTACTGAACGAAGAGGAAATCGCAGATGCGTTCAACCCGTCATGGCACCTGAAGCACGTAGACACCATCTTCAAAAAGCTCGGCTTGAACGACTAATATATAACTCCCATAAGGCTATAGCACAGAATGATGGACTAGCAGGGAACGTAGAGGACAGAAATAAGCTGAAGAAGCGAAGCGTTCGCCTTTATCCCCGGATTTTCACTTTGAAAAAGTGGAATCGAAAAATCTGGGGATAACAGCGATCGGAAGATTATTCTGTCGTCGGAGTGGAGTCCGCACCATCAGGATTCTGATCTTAGCCTTACATCTCCTGAAAGAAGGTGAGCCCATGGCACTGTCCACTGCGGCAGATCTCGTTAAAGCACCTCTGTTATATAAAGGAAAAGTACGTGAATTGTACGATCTGGGTGAACATTTTCTGATCGTGGTTACTGACCGAATCTCGGCATTTGATTATGTGCTGGACCCGGCAGTTCCCGAGAAAGGAAACGTACTGAACAAACTCAGCAGTTTCTGGTTTGAACTGACAGGCAGCATGATGGAGAATCACGTGATTCATACCGATGTGAATAAACTGGGTGATCTCATCACAGACCCTGAATTGCTCAAAGACCGCATCATGGTGACCCGCAAAGCAGAACGCATTGATATCGAATGTGTCGTGCGTGGTTACATCACTGGTGGTGGATGGAGACAATATGAGACAAGCGGTGAAGTGAATGGCATTAAACTGCCTGAAGGACTACGCAAGAACGCCAAACTCGAAGTTCCCATTTTCACCCCGGCAGCCAAAAATGATGTAGGGCATGACGAGGACATTTCGATGGATCGCATGAAAGAACTGGTGGGCGACGGACTTGCAATGGAGCTTCAGGAAAAAAGCCTGCGCTTGTACGAATTCGCGCGTGATTATTGTGATCAGCGTGGCATCATTCTGGCAGACTGCAAATTCGAGTTCGGCATTGTGGATGGCAAGGTCATCCTGATTGACGAAATCTTCACCCCAGATGCTTCACGCTTCTGGGCCAAAGAGAATTATGAACTCGACATCGAGATCGATAGCATGGATAAAGAACCAGTACGCACCTATCTCGCCGGAACGGATTGGGATAAGAACAGCAAACCTGATCCGCTCCCACAATCGGTAGTTGAAGCAACAACCGCCAGATACGTCGATATTTATAACCGTCTAACGGCACAATAAATTTAATTGTTTTCACGTAATGGTCAGTCTCGACCATTACACACCGTGCAACGTAAAAGGTTTAAGCCTTAAAAAAAACGTCGCATGGACTAGCGGAGGGGCGGAATTGTTCTTAAAGGAGCGATAGGTTTCGCCTTGTCCCCGGGTTTTGACCGCAGAGCGGGCCAAAACAATCCAAAAACCTGGGGACAACAAGCGACCAGAAAGAACAATCCGCCTGGGAGCAAGCACTAGACCATTACACACCGTGCAACGTAAAAGGTTTAGGCCTTTAAAAAACGTCGCATGGACTAGCGGAGGGGCGGAATTGTTCTTAAAGGAGCGATAGCGTTCGCCTTTGTCCCCGGGTTTTGACCGCAGAGCGGGCCAAAACAATCCAAAAACCTGGGGACAACAAGCGACCGGAAAGAACAATCCGCCTGGGAGCAAGCACTAGACCATTACACACCGTGCAACGTAAAAGGTTTAGGCCTTTAAAAAACGTCGCATGGACTAGCGGAGGGGCGGAATTGTTCTTAAAGGAGCGATAGCGTTCGCCTTTGTCCCCGGGTTTTGACCGCGAGCGGGCCAAAACAATCCAAAAAACCTGGGGACAACAAGCGACCGGAAAGAACAATCCGCCCCGGAGCAAGCTCCAAAGTCACTTTTTTAACAGCATAAAGCATTTATCCCGTTCATTACTGAGGAGGAACATAAGGATCATGATCAAAGCAACCGTATATGTCACTATTAAGCAAAGCGTACTCGACCCGCAAGGCGTAGCTGTTCAAGGAGCCCTGCATTCTATGGGATTCAACGAAGTGGAAAGTGTACGGATCGGTAAAGTCATGGAACTCAACCTGGATACAACAGATCGTGCGGAAGCGGAGAAACGTTTGAAAGTCATGTGTGAAAAGCTGCTGGCCAACACCGTTGTTGAAGATTACCGCTACGAATTGGAGGGTTAATCTCATGAAATTTGCAGTTCTTGTGTTCCCTGGCTCCAACTGCGACATCGACTGTTACAAGGCAGTGGAAGATGCGATTGGACAAGAGGTTGATTATGTATGGCACACGGCTACAGATCTTTCGGCTTATGATTGTATTTTGGTTCCGGGTGGTTTCTCTTATGGAGACTATCTGCGTTGTGGAGCGATTTCCCGTTTTGCACCGGTAATGAACGAGGTAGCGAAAGCTGCTGAACAAGGTAAATATATTTTGGGTATTTGCAACGGATTCCAGATCCTGACGGAAGCGGGATTGCTTCCAGGTGCATTGATTCGTAATACTTCCCTGAAATTCCGTTGTCACGATACGGTATTGAAAGTGGCAAACGCAGATACACCATTTACACGTGACTATGCACCGGGCGAAGAGATTGTCATCCCAATTGCTCACGGTGAAGGTAACTATTATTGCGACGAGGAGACGCTCGCGAGTCTGCAAGCGAACAACCAGATCGTATTTACGTATGGTACGAACCCGAATGGTTCCCTGGGTGATATCGCGGGAATCTGCAACGAGGGTGGAAACGTAGTCGGCATGATGCCGCATCCAGAGCGTGCAGTGGATTCACTGCTAGGTTCGGAAGACGGCAAACGTATGTTTACATCTATTTTGAAAGCATGGAGGGATCGGCATGACGCAGCAGCTATCCGCTAAGGAACCGACAGCAGAACAGGTCGCAGAACATAAACTTTACGCACAAATGGGCGTGTCTGACAGCGAGTATGAGCTGATCTGTGAGTTCATGGGCCGCAAGCCAAACTACACGGAAATCGGTGTATTCAGCGTCATGTGGTCTGAGCACTGCGCATACAAAAACTCCAAGCCGCTCTTGCGTCGTTTCCCGACAAGTGGCCCTCGTGTCCTGATGGGACCAGGTGAAGGTGCTGGAATCGTGGATATCGGTGACAACCAGGCCGTTGTTTTCAAAATTGAAAGCCATAACCACCCTTCCGCGGTAGAACCTTATCAAGGGGCGGCGACAGGTGTGGGCGGCATTATCCGTGATATTTTCTCCATGGGCGCAAGACCGGTAGCACTTCTGAACTCTCTTCGTTTCGGCAAGCTGGAGAGCGATCGTGTTAAATATTTGTTCGAACATGTTGTAGCAGGTATTGCTGGATACGGGAACTGTATCGGTATTCCTACCGTTGCAGGTGAAGTCATGTTTGATGAGAGCTATGAAGGCAATCCGCTCGTTAACGCGATGTGTGTGGGGCTGATTGATCATGACAAGATTCAGCGTGGTGTAGCCAAAGGTGTAGGTAACCCGGTGTATTACGTGGGCCCACCAACAGGTCGTGACGGTATCCACGGTGCAACGTTTGCATCCGTTGAGCTGACAGAAGAATCCGAGTCCCAGCGTACAGCCGTTCAGGTTGGTGATCCGTTCATGGAGAAACTGGTCATGGAATCCTGTCTGGAATTGATCGACACAGGCATCGTGCTGGGTATTCAGGATATGGGTGCTGCTGGTCTGACATGTTCGAGTGCGGAGATGGCAAGTAAAGCAGGCAATGGTCTGGAATTGTATCTGGATCAAGTGCCACAGCGTGAAGAAGGCATGACACCTTACGAGATGATGCTGTCCGAGTCTCAGGAGCGTATGTTGTTCGTCGTTGAGCCCAAGGATGAGGCGCAGGCGATGGAAATCTTTGAACGTTGGGGCGTAATCTGTGCCAAAGTTGGTAAAGTAACGGATGACGGTCGTCTGAAACTGATCCACCACGGTGAAGTAGTTGGAGACATGCCAGTAACAGCACTAGTTGACGAGTGCCCAGTGTATGACAAACCATCTTCTGTACCTGCGTACTATGAGCAAAGTGCTTCCATCGACACGCTTCGTTACGACGAAGTGTCGGATCTCGGCGGAGCGCTGAAACAAGTACTGGCTTCACCAACGGTTGCAAGTAAGAAATGGGTTTATGATCAATATGATTACATGGTGCGTACAAGCACTGCCGTTCGTCCAGGTTCGGATGCAGCCGTAGTTACCATTCGTGGAACACGCAAAGGTCTCGCGATGACTACCGACTGTAATGGACGTTATGTATACCTTGATCCTGAAGTTGGCGGACGGATTGCCGTAAGTGAAGCTGCGCGTAACATTGTATGTTCTGGTGCAGAGCCCCTGGCAATTACGGACAACCTGAACTTCGGTAACCCGGAGAAGCCGGATATTTTCTGGCAAATGGAGAAAGCGGTAGACGGTATGGCAGAAGCTTGCCGTGTACTGGATACGCCGGTCATCGGTGGTAACGTAAGTCTGTACAATGAAAACGCCAAAGGCTCCATCTATCCAACGCCAGTGGTCGGTATGGTAGGTCTCGTTCATGATACGGATCATATCACGACACAAGCATTCAAATCCGAAGGAGATGTCATCATTCTCCTCGGTGAAACCAAAGCTGAACTCGGCGGCAGCGAGCTGCAATACGCCGTTCATGGTCAGACGGAAGGCCGTCCGCCAGAACTGAACTTGCAAACAGAAAAAGCGTTGCTTAGCACGGTGCTTGAAGCTATTCAATCCGGTCTCGTTCGCTCGGCGCATGACTTGTCTGAAGGTGGCCTGGCTGTAGCACTTGCAGAATCATGTATCAGCGGTAATGTAGGCGCACAGGTGAATGTGGAGACTGCACTGCGTGCAGATCACGCCCTGTTCAGTGAGAGCCAATCCCGTATCTTGTTGTCGGCTACGCCAGAGCAAGCGGGTAAACTTGAAGCATTTGTACGTGAGCGCGGTGTACCTGTAGCTGTGATTGGACGTGTAGAAGGAAGTAACCTGACGATTGAACTGAACGGAACATCAGCCGTGAGCGAACCTGTAGGAGGTTTGGCTCAGGTCTGGGAGGATGCGATTCCATGTCTCATGAACTGATGACAGGACCGTTGTGGACAGGCGATTATTATAATGAAGGGTCCGGCAAGGAAGGACTCGACAAATTGAAGGAAGAATGCGGCGTGTTCGGGGTGTTCAGACATCCTGACGCGGCTTCACTCTCCTATTATGGACTGCATGCGCTACAACATCGGGGAGAAGAAAGTGCGGGCATGTGTGTGAGTGATGGCAGCCAGTTTAACTATCATCGTGGCATGGGTCTGGTGAAAGAAGTATTCACCAAAGATCTGATGCAGACGTTAACCGGGGATATTTCCATTGGACATGTCCGGTATTCAACAAGCGGTGACAGTAAACTGACGAACGCACAGCCACTGGTATTTAAATACCGTGATGGCGATCTGGCAGTAGCGACCAACGGTAACATTGTAAATGCACCAACGATCCGGCGTGAGCTGGAGCAGAGCGGTTCCATTTTCCAAACAACAAGTGATACCGAGGTTATTGCGCATCTGATTGCACGTTCCTCCAAAGGGCTTGTGGAAGCGGCCAAAGAGGCATTCCAGCGCATTGTCGGCGGTTATGCGTTTCTGATCATGACCAACGACAAGTTGCTCGTGGCTTCCGATCCACACGGACTACGTCCGCTGACGATGGGTAAGCTGGGAGATGCGTATCTGTTTGCATCCGAGACTTGTGCACTGGAAACAATCGGCGCAGAGTTAATTCGTGATATTGAACCCGGTGAACTGCTTGTGCTGGATGCAGATGGTCTGCACGAAGATCGCTTCGATCATCACAAGCACCGGAAGGCTTTATGCGCGATGGAATATATATATTTTGCTCGTCCAGATAGTGATATGAACGGTGCGAACCAACATGCTGCCCGTAAACGGATGGGAAGCCGGATGGCGATTGAGTCGTTTGTAGATGCGGACTTGGTTACGGGGGTACCAGATTCCAGTATCTCAGCGGCCATTGGTTATGCGGAGCAAACGGGTATTCCGTATGAGATGGGTATGATCAAGAACAAATACACCGGACGTACGTTTATCCAACCAAGCCAGGAATTGCGGGAGCAGGGCGTGAAGATGAAGCTGAGCGCTGTGCGTCGTGTTGTCGAAGGCAAACGTGTGGTCATGATTGACGACTCGATTGTACGGGGAACGACCTCCCGGCGGATCGTGAACATGCTGCGTGATGCAGGAGCAACGGAAGTTCATGTACGCATTACATCGCCACCTTTCAAAAACCCTTGTTTCTATGGCATCGATACACCGGACAGCCGCGAATTGATCGCTTCACAGCTGTCGGTGGAAGAGATCTGCCGTGAAATTAATGCGGATTCTCTGTCGTTCCTCAGTCCGGATGGACTGATTGCATCCATTCAGGGAGATAATCAGGATGATCCCAAGGGCGGGCTTTGCCTCGCATGTTTTGATAATGATTACCCAACCCGCCTCGACTTTGGCGGCGAAGAAAAATTCGGCTGCAGCTGTTAATCCATGCAGATGAGAAAGAGTTATAACGAAGGTGACGTGTTCCTGATTCCGATGAAGGATGGTCGATTTGCGGTATGCCAGGTGGTATGCGCACTTAAAGGCCGTTTTAAAAAGACATTTTCGTTCGGCGTGATGAGCATTCAGCGTGACGAAACCGTAAGCTTGGAAGATGGCGATTTTCTCTTCTATTCCTTTGGGAAGCGTAGAAGTAACATCATATTTACTTCTCCGGCCAATATCCGAAACGGATCGTGGAGGATCGTGGGTAACACACCTTTGACGCCCGAAAAGGAAAAGCTGAAAGTGTTTCAGTGTGCCGGACATTTATACTGCAGTGATGAGTACATTCGTAACCTCCCGATAGAAGAGTATAGTCAGTTTAATACGCTCGGCGTAGCCGGATTTGAATTGGTACAAAACCATCTGTTAGAGATGGAGCAAGGATAGGTAGGTTGGACTTAACATTGACACGATAAAATCTGGAGATAACGGCAATCGAAAGGTTGTCCAGTCCTCGAAGGGGTACGTGTTAATACGCTGGTTCAATTTTTATAAGATATGAAGGGTGTGATGGTTGTGTCCGAAGCATATAAAAAGGCCGGCGTCGATATCGCGGCAGGTAATGAAGCGGTTGAACGGATGAAAAAACACGTGAAGCGTACCTTCCGTCCGGAAGTAATGACAGATCTGGGGGGATTCGGTGCCCTGTTCGGTTTGAACAAAGATAAATACGATGAGCCTGTACTTGTATCCGGTACGGATGGCGTAGGCACCAAGCTGAAGATTGCATTTGCCATGGACCGTCACGATACCATCGGAATCGACGCGGTAGCCATGTGTGTGAACGACATTGTGGTACAGGGTGCAGAACCACTCTTCTTCCTCGACTATCTGGCATGTGACAAAGTTATTCCTGAGAAGATCGAAGCTATTGTTGCGGGTATCGCTGAAGGCTGTCATCAATCGGGTTGTGCGCTGATTGGTGGCGAGACGGCAGAGATGCCGGGCATGTACAGTGAAGGCGAATACGATATTGCCGGATTCACGGTAGGTATCGTGGACAAAGCGAAGATCATCAACGGCACAACCATCGCCCCTGGCGACACTGTGATTGGATTGGCCTCTAGCGGTGTACACAGTAACGGATTCTCGCTGGTACGCAGACTTTTGTTGGAAGATGCGGGACTTGATCTGCATGATGAAGTAGCGGAACTGGGCGGTAAGCTGGGGGATTCCCTGCTGGAACCTACGAAGATCTATGTTAAACCCCTGTTGTCCCTGCTGGAAAAGGTAAAAGTTAAAGGCATGGCACACATTACAGGTGGTGGCTTCATCGAGAATATCCCACGTATGTTGCCGAGCAACGTGAATGTGGATATTAACTACGGCTCTTGGCCGATCCTGCCGATTTTCAACCTGTTACAGGAAAAAGGATCTGTCTCGAACCGTGACATGTTCACCACCTTTAACATGGGTGTTGGGCTTGTACTGGTCGTTAATGAAGCAGATGCAACGGAAGCACTGCAACAACTGAAAGCATCTGGTGAAGAAGCGTACATCATTGGACGTGTTACTGAAGGAGACGCGCGAGTAACCTTCACGGGAGCGGATGTTTAATGGCGAACTACCGCATAGCTGTATTTGCCTCGGGTGAAGGGACTAACTTTCAGTCATTGGTCGATGCAGTACGGAACGGTGGGCTGAATGCATCCGTAGATCTGCTCGTGTGTGATAAACCGTCTGCACGTGTTGTGCAGCGGGCACAGGATGCAGGCGTGGATTGTCATCTGTTTACTCCGAAAAATTATGCTTCCCGTGAAGCCTATGAGGCTGAGATCGTGGAAGTGCTAGAATCCAAAGAGATCGACTTGGTCGTTCTTGCCGGATATATGAGATTGTTGACTTCGGTTGTGGTGGATCGTTACGCAGGGCGGTTGGTTAACATTCATCCGTCCTTGCTGCCGGCATTTGCAGGCAAGGATGCGATTGGACAAGCACTTGAGTATGGTGTGAAAGTGACGGGTGTGACTGTGCATTTCGTAGATGGAGGTATGGATACTGGCCCGATTATTGCCCAGCATCCGGTTCCCATTCTGCCAGAGGATACGCCTGAAACGATCAGCAAAGCCATTCATGCGGCCGAACAGCAGCTATATCCTGAAGTGGTATCTTGGTTCGCTCAAGGTCTGGTTCAATTGGATGGGCGTCATGTCACTGTTAACAAACCGGTTTGATATAGTTCTAAACTGGTTCACACAATAACGTAGAGGACAGAAATAAGCTGGAGAAGCGGAGCGCTCGCCTTTATTAATGGATTTTTACCATTGAGAAATTGTTCAAAAAAATCTAGGAATAACAGCGATCGAAAGATTGTTCTGAACTCGTAGTGTTTAAGTGTGAAAATCCATTTATAGACTATATAACAGAAGTCGAAAATTGGTACGCATTTTGTGATATTTCTCGGGAAATAAATCGGCTGTGTTTCGTCAGGAAACGCGAAGCCATGGGACATTAAAGGAGGAGCATATTGTGAGTATCAAAAGAGCGCTAGTCAGCGTATGGGATAAAACAGGCATCGTGGACTTTTGCCGCGAGCTGTCGCAAATGGGTGTGGAGATTATTTCGACAGGAGGTACAAGCAGCCTGTTGTCGAAGGAAGGCGTACCTGTCATCGGAATTTCGGATGTGACCGGATTCCCGGAAATTATGGACGGACGTGTCAAAACATTGCATCCGGCAGTGCATGGTGGGTTGCTGGCTGTTCGTGACAGCGAAGAGCATAAGCGCCAGATGGAAGAGAACGGACTGGATTATATCGACCTCGTTGTCGTGAACCTGTATCCCTTCCAAGATACTATCGCCAAGCCGGACGTAACATACGAAGACGCGATCGAGAACATTGATATCGGTGGTCCTACCATGCTTCGTTCTGCTGCCAAAAACCATGCTTTTGTTAGTGTCGTTGTTGACACAGCAGATTATGGGCAGGTGCTTGAAGAAGTTCGCAGCAATGGAGATACCACTCTCGAAACACGCAAACGGCTTGCGGCAAAAGTGTTCCGCCATACAGCGGCTTACGATGCAGTTATTTCTGACTATCTCTCCAACCTGAACGGTGATCCGTTACCAGAGCGTCTGACGGTTACTTACGAAAAACTCCAGGATTTGCGTTACGGCGAAAATCCACACCAGCAGGCGGCATTCTACCGCAAACCGTTGGCTGCTCAAGATACGTTGACAACAGCCGAGCAATTGCATGGCAAAGAGTTGTCTTACAATAACATCAACGATGCAAACGCAGCATTGCAGATTGTGAAAGAATTTGAAGAGCCTGCGGTTGTCGCGGTTAAACATATGAACCCATGCGGCGTAGGCATTGGCGCAAGTATCTATGAAGCTTACAGCAAGGCATATGCTGCAGATCCAACGTCCATCTTTGGTGGAATTGTGGCAGCCAACCGCATTATCGATAGCGATACAGCGGGCAAATTGAGCGAGATTTTCCTGGAAATCGTGCTTGCTCCTGACTTTACGCAAGAGGCACTCGATATCCTGACGAAGAAGAAAAACATTCGTTTGCTCAAAACGGGTGAACTGAACGCTGCTCGTAAACGGGAGAGCCAATTCGTGGTAACTTCCATCGACGGTGGTATGATCGTGCAGCAGTCTGATGTACATTCCATCGAAGCGAGCGAACTGAACGTGGTAACGGATCGTGCACCATCGGAAGAAGAACTGAAACAGCTGTTGTTCGGCTGGAAAGTAGTTAAACACGTGAAATCCAACGCGATTGTACTTGCTGCGAATGATATGACAGTAGGTGTGGGCGCTGGACAAATGAATCGTGTGGGTGCAGCCAAAATTGCGATTGAGCAAGCTGGCGAGCAAGCAAAAGGCGCTATTCTGGCATCAGATGCATTCTTCCCAATGGGGGATACGCTGGAACTGGCAGCAAAAGCCGGCATTACAGCGGTAATTCAACCTGGCGGTTCGATCAAAGATGAAGAATCCATCAAAGTAGCCAATGAATACGGAATTGCCATGGTCTTCACAGGCGTTCGTCACTTCAAACACTAGAGCGTAAAAGGTTCAAATAAGGGGTGTCGCCAGTCATACTTATGACTTATGGTACACCCCCTATTTTTTAGGTTGTTCAATACGCAGTAGCGTAACAAATACTGTTATGCACGGAGGGGGAACAGAGCGAATGGATATTCTGGTAGTAGGCGGCGGTGGCCGGGAGCACGCAATCATCTGGGCGCTGGTGAAGAGTCCAAAGGTAGGCAAGATTCACTGTGCACCGGGAAATGCAGGTATTGCTCAGCTCGCTGAGTGTCATGCGATTGCGGTGAATGAATTCGATAAACTAACGGCTCTTGCTGTAGAGCTTCAAGTAGGATTAGTGGTTATTGGTCCGGATGATCCGCTGGCGGATGGGATCGTGGATGCATTTGACTCCACTGGTATTCCGGTATTCGGACCTCGTCGCAATGCAGCAGAGATCGAGGGAAGTAAAACGTTCATGAAGGATCTGCTACACAAATACAACATTCCAACGGCAGCTTATGAGAAATTCGATAACTATGAACAGGCTCAAGCCTACCTGAATGAACAAACAATTCCAGTTGTCATCAAGGCAGATGGACTGGCAGCGGGCAAAGGTGTGACGGTAGCTTATTCCCGTGATGAGGCTGATCAGGCACTTCGCAGCATCATGGTGGATAAAGTGTTTGGTGAAGCGGGAGCGAAAGTGATCATCGAGGAATTCCTGGCAGGTCAAGAAATGTCCATTCTGGCTTTTGTCGATGGGGAGACCGTTCGTCCGATGGCCGCAGCACAGGATCACAAACCTGTATTCGACAATGATCAGGGGCCAAACACAGGCGGTATGGGTACATACTCGCCATTGCCTCATATCCCGGCTTCCATTATTGAGGAGGCTGTGGAGACGATCATCAAACCAACGGCTAAAGCAATGGTGTCCGAGGGACGTCCATTCCAGGGTGTATTGTTTGCCGGATTGATGATCTCGCCCGATGGCAAACCCAAAACGATTGAGTTCAATGCGCGTTTTGGTGATCCCGAAACACAGGTTGTTTTGCCGCGTCTGAAGAGTGATTTGTTTGATATCTTCTGGGCAACTGTCCATGGCAAGCTGGCTGACATTGAGATTGAATGGAGCGATGAAGCTGCTGTATGTGTGGTACTTGCTTCAGGCGGATATCCGGGTCCTTATGCCAAAGGTGTAGTCATTGAAGGACTGGATCATGTGGATGATGCGGTGGTATTCCACGCAGGTACATCGCGTAATGAAGCAGGAGACTGGGTCACCAACGGTGGACGGATTCTGGGCGTTGTGGGCCTTGGTGCTGATATTGCCGAAGCTAGAAACAAAGCCTATGCACAGGCGGAGCACATCCAATTCTATGGCAAACATCAGCGGACGGATATTGCTGCTAAAGCACTGGTATAGAATGAACAAAGAGTCCGTAAAGATGTGTACCGGAAAGGTATTTGCATCCTGCGGGCTCTTTGCTTCGTATATAGATGTATCTTGTGTAAACGATCGGACTTGTCCATAGGTGAAAGATAGGGGAAAGAGACGAAACAGGATTAAACCTGGATGTTCAGGATGTTTAATGCCCAGAGGTACAGGGTAGTATTTTTAGAAATCGGACTATACTAAACTTGTGAACAATATCACATTATAAGGCCATATTAATCATATTATATAAAGTACGTAACATACATAGAGACTAATTTGTGAACATTATACTGTAACCTTGTTCCAAACCATAACGTGCAACTGGATGGTTGAGAGGGAAACATGGTATACTTTTCGGAAACAGGAATGAGTACGAGGGGAGGTGGATATCTATTGGGTAGGCGATATTGTAAATTGTCCAAATGGCGAATCTAGGTGGAGTTAAGCGAGGAACAATTGACAGCATGAGGGGTAACCCGATTTGAATGAAGAAGTTTCTGCAAGTCATTGACTTCATCTTGAATTCCTGTTTTGTAATTTTACAAGGTCAAAACGTAAGACTTATACAAAAATTATCATTGAAATCGATTTTATATAAGGCAGACGTCGTGTTGAAAGACTAACAGCGGATGAATGGTTAACACAGTTAACGGATCACGCTGTAACTATCTCTGGAGGTGAATCCCTGAGAATCGGGGAAATCATTGGACATAATTACCATATTGAATATCGCTTTACTTATTATCTTGATTGCATTGACTGCATTTTTCGTAGCATCGGAGTTCGCTGTAGTCAAAATTCGTACATCAAGAGTGGATCAACTGGTTGCCGAGGGCAATAAAAAGGCCGTACTCGCCAAAAAAGTTGTCTCGGACCTGGATTATTATCTGTCAGCCTGTCAGCTCGGTATTACAGTCACCGCTCTGGGACTGGGAGCACTCGGAAAACCGACGGTTGAGAGATTGTTATACCCGGTATTCAATTATTTAGATGTGCCTGCTTCAATCTCATCCATTGCCTCATATGCAATTGCCTTTATCCTCGTCACATTCTTGCATGTGGTTGTTGGTGAGATGGCACCCAAAACATTGGCGATTCAGTTTTCGGAAAAACTGACGTTATTGCTCTCGCCGCCTTTATATTGGTTTGGTAAAATCATGTATCCGTTTATCTGGGCACTTAATGGAGCCTCACGTGTTATTCTGCGGGGATTCGGTGTGAAGCCTGCCGAACATGATCAAGCCTACTCGGAAGACGAGATCAAGATCATCATGAACCAGAGTTATGAAGGTGACGAGAACAACAAGACCAAGCTTTCTTATCTGGAAAATGTATTTGTATTCGACGAACGTGATGCCAAAGACATCATGGTACCACGTACGGAACTGGTGACATTAGATCAGGATATGACCTATGACGATATTATTCCGATATTGGATGAACATAACTATTCACGTTACCCTGTCATCGAGGATGGGGACAAGGACCGCATTATCGGCGTCGTGAATGTGAAGAAGATTTTGCCGGATATGGTTGCTGCAAGATCGTATCAACTGAGCGAGTTCGTTCGCGAGATCCCATTCGTTTCTGAAGTTACACGTATCCAGGATGCGATGATTAAAATGCAGCAGGAACGTGTACACATGGCCGTGGTTGTGGATGAGTACGGCGGTACTTCGGGAATCATTACGATGGAGGATATTCTGGAGGAGCTGGTCGGTGAGATTCGTGATGAATTCGATGCCGATGAGGTGGCTGATATTCAGGAGACCGGAGAGAATCAATATCTCATTAATGGTCGGGTCCTTTTGGATGAAGTGGAGCGGCAGTTCGGGCTTAGCTTTGAAGGAAATGAAGAGATGGATACCGTAGCCGGATGGATTCAGTACCAGAAGGGTGTGGGTGTGGAAAAAGGCGACACGGTAGAACACGGTGATTATGTCTGGACCGTTGTCGATGCCGAAAATTATCACATCAAGCAAGTTCTTTTGGAACGAGTGAGCGGCGCTGAAGTTGAGGAAGGTGCAAGCGATCTGGCGTGATCTTACCCGGAAATTTTTAAAATTTAAATGTTTTTGCGATAACGGAGAGGACAGAATAGACTGAAGAAGCGAAGCGTCCGCCTTTATCCCCGGATTTTCCCCTTTTATATAAGGATCAAAAAAATCTGGGGATAACAGCGGTCGGAAGGTTATTCAGTCATCGGAGTGGTCTGAGCAACCTTAATATAAATTTTACTTGGAGGTGAATCCCTCAACCTGAGGGAAATCATTGGACGGAATAATAGCCTTGAATTTATTTTTAGTAGCCGTATTTATAGGTCTGACAGCCTTTTTCGTTGGAGCCGAATTTGCAATTCTTAAAGTACGGATGTCCCGAATCGATCAACTGATCTCGGAAGGTAACAAAAAGGCAGTACTGGCCAAAAAAGTGGCACACAACCTGGATTATTATCTGTCGGCATGTCAATTGGGGATTACCATTACGGCGCTCGTATTGGGAGCCTTGGGTGAACCTACCGTTGAGAAAATGCTGCACCCGCTATTTGAGCGCATGGAAGTGCCGGCGGCGTTGTCTACCGTGCTTTCCTATGGTATTGCACTGGCGATCATTACGTTCCTGCACGTGGTTATTGGTGAATTGGCACCGAAAACACTGGCGATTCAGTTTGCAGAGAGAATGACGCTGTTGCTGGCACCACCACTGTACTGGTTCGGTAAAATCATGAATCCGTTCATCTACGCGCTGAATGGAGCTGCTCGTCTGTTGCTTGGCATATTTGGTGTAAAACCTGCCGGGCATGATACCGTTCACTCGGAAGAAGAGCTGAAGCTGATTATGGCACAGAGCTATGAGAGTGGCGAGATCAACCAGACGGAGCTGGACTATCTGAAGAACATTTTTGCTTTTGATGAGCGTTTGCTTCAGGAGATTATGATTCCAAAAGATAAAATCGTTACCTTGAATAAAGAAATGCCGCTTGATCAGATCATTGAGACGTTGAATCGACACGAATACACGAGATATCCTGTTATTGCAAATGGAGATCAGACGCATTTTGTTGGTTTCATCAACACGAAAGAAATGCTGACAAGTGTGGCTGCAGGCCGTGCCTTTAATATGGAGACATTTGTCCATAATACGCCGAGTTTCTCTGAGCGTTCTCCGATCAAGGACGTGCTGATTCAGATGCAGCAAAGCCGTGTACACATTGCAACCGTGAAAAACGAGGCAGGTGTTACGGTAGGTATGGTTACGATGGAGGATATCCTTGAAGAGATTGTCGGAGATATCAAGGATGAATACGAGCACAAAGATTTGGTGAATCCTCCCAAAAGAATGAAATTGGTTTAAGCAGCAGTGTTAAAAAGAAATTACAGCATTAACGAAGTATCTAAGTGAAGCAAAGTAATTCTTCTAACGATAAAAGCAGGTTCCCGATGTGATCGGGGCCTGCTTTTTGGTTTACATCTTAATTTTAAAATAAAAGCTTGCATATTGAGGTGCAATGGATTAATATAAATTTAAAGAATCTTAATTTAAAGATAAATAACAGAAACGAAATAAATAAAAGATGTAAAAACAACCTATGATACAACTAAATACTAAATCCAAGGGAGTGGAGATTATGTTCAGAACTTCAGGCATTCATCACATTACAGCTTTTGTAGACGATGCACAGAAAAACGTTGATTTTTACGCAGGCGTGTTGGCGCTCAGACTGGTGAAAAAAACAATTAACTTTGATGCACCAGACGTGTATCACTTGTATTATGGGAATGAGCAGGGTGCACCAGGAACAATCATCACCTTCTTCCCACAGCAGAATTCAAGAAGAGGTGTTATTGGTTCAGGTCAGACTGGAGTTACCGTATATGCGGTACCTGTAGGAAGCTTGCCTTTCTGGAAAGAACGTCTTACTTCCTTCGACATTCCGTATGAAGATAAAACGAGATTCGGTGAGCAGTACATTCGTTTCTTCGATAAAGGTGGCCTGTTGCTTGAACTGGTTGAGCGCGAAGGTGGTCAGCCAAGCAGCTGGAGTTTCAACGGTGTGACACCGGAACATGCCATCAAAGGATTTGGCGGTGCGGTATTGTTCAGCCACGTTCCTGAGAAAACCATGGATGTACTGGTGAGCAAACTGGGTCTGGAGCAGGTTGGTGAAGAGAACGGACTCCTTCGTCTACAGGCAAGCGGCGATATTGGCCAGATCATTGACATTCAGTCTACAGGCATTCAACGCGGGATTGGCGGAGCCGGAACGGTTCACCATATTGCATGGCGTGCCAAAGACTACACGGAGCATGAGCAAATTCAGCAGGATCTTGAACAATCCGGGTATCATCCAACACCAGTCATTGACCGTCAATACTTCAACGCTGTGTATTTCCGGGAGCCGGGAGGCATACTGTTCGAATTGGCTACCGATCCTCCGGGATTTGCACGGGATGAACCCGCAGAGAGCATGGGTGAGAAACTGATGTTGCCTGAATGGTATGAACCACAGCGCGAACAGATTGAACAATTGTTGCCACGAATTGAAGTACGTGAATGGAAAGGAGAGTCCAAATCATGACCACAACTAATACAATCAAACATATCTATAAAGCAGGTGCCCAGCCGGATGCCCCAACAATTCTGTTGCTTCATGGCACAGGCGGAACCGAGAACGATCTGATCGGTCTTGCCGAGATGATCGCGCCAGAAGCTGGCATCCTCGGGGTGCGGGGTAACGTATCGGAGAACGGGATGCCCCGTTTCTTCCGCCGCTTGGCCGAAGGTATTTTTGATGAAGAAGATCTGATTGCTCGTACGGCAGAGTTGGGATCTTTTGTAGATGCAGCTGCGGTGGAGTATGGATTCGATCGGTCCAACGTGTATGCACTTGGCTACTCTAACGGTGCCAACATTGCGGCAAGCTTGATCTTCCATCAAGCGGATGTATTCAAAGGTGCGATTCTGCATCATCCAATGGTACCGCTGCGTGGTCTGGAATTGCCAGATCTGAAAGGTCTGCCTGTGTTCATCGGTGCAGGCGAGAACGATCCAATTGTACCAAGACGTGAAACTGAGGAACTTGCTTCGCTGCTCAGTGGTGCAGGTGCCGATGTAAACACGTATTGGGAGCGTCAGGGTCATCAGTTGACTCGTACCGAGGCAGAAGCTGCGGCAGCTTGGTTTAAGAGACAGGCGTAAGTTGGGTATTTTCTTATTGAATGAGCGGTATGATTAATCCCAAATATTGTGAAGCTAAAGCAATAAAAAACAGTCCTGATGAAATTGAAATCGGGCTGTTTTTTATTTTATTTTTGGCTTGTGAAGCAAACGAAGAGTTGCTGTTATGTAAGCGTGACGAATGGGGTAAACATTTGAATAATCAATAGTTGAAGATGTATTCTTGTTATATTACTTAAATCCAACTAAAGATTTACATGACAACGGAAAATACAGAAAAAACTTGAAGAAACGAAGTGTTCTTTCATCGGAGTGCAGTGTAAATTGTACTAACATCATGAACTGGAGGGGTTAATGTGGAACGTAACATCAAGGAACTGGTACAGCGGATGACACTGGAAGAAAAAGCGGGTATGTGCTCGGGACTGGACTTTTGGCATCTGAAAGGGGTGGAGCGTCTTGGCATTCCTTCCATCATGGTGACGGACGGACCTCATGGGCTGCGCAAGCAGGATGGCAGTGCAGATCATCTCGGTCTGACGTCGAGCGTGCCCGCAACCTGTTTCCCGTCTGCGGCAGGACTGGCTAGTTCATGGGACAAGGATCTGGCGCGTCAGGTCGGAGTAGCCTTGGGTGAGGAATGTCAGGCTGAGGATGTAGCGGTATTGCTTGGGCCGGGTGTGAATATTAAACGTTCCCCACTGGGCGGACGTAATTTTGAATACTTTTCCGAAGATCCGTTGTTATCCACGCAGATGGCTACAGGTCATATTCAGGGTGTACAGAGTCAGGGCGTGGGTACGTCTCTCAAACACTTTGCAGTCAATAATCAGGAAGAACGACGCATGTCGATTGATGCGGTAGTAGATGAACGGACGCTACGTGAGATCTATCTTGCGAGCTTCGAAGGTGCGGTGAAGGATGGACAACCTTGGACGGTGATGTGTTCCTACAATAAGGTGAACGGTACGTATGCAGGTGAGAATGAATGGTTGCTTACCGACATCCTGAAAGACGAATGGGGACACGAAGGTCTTGTGGTATCCGACTGGGGCGCGGTCAATGAACGTGCAGACGCCCTTGCGGCAGGACTGGAACTAGAGATGCCAACAAGTGGTGGAATTGGTGAGCGTAAAGTGATTGATGCCGTAGAGAGCGGACAATTGCCGCTGGACAAGCTGGATCGAGCGGTGGAGCGTTTGCTTACGCTGATCTTCAATGCCGTTGATCAAAAGAAAGAAGGGGCTACATATAACAAGGATGAGCATCACCAACTTGCGCGCAAGGTGGCAGCCGAGAGTATGGTTTTGTTGAAAAATGAAGAAGGTCTTCTGCCGCTGGGGCGTGAAGGAAAAGTGGCGTTAATCGGAGCATTTGCGCGTAAACCCCGCTTCCAGGGCGGTGGCAGTTCCCACATTAATCCGACCAAAGTGGATGATATTGTGGAAGAGATGACACGGGTGGCTGGCGAAGGTGTAACCTTCTCCTATGCCCCAGGTTATCGGATTGAAGCGGATGATGTGGATGAGACATTGATGCATGAGGCTGTCCAGGCAGCGCAATCAGCGGATACCGCTGTAGTGTTCGTTGGATTGCCGGATCGTTATGAATCCGAAGGGTATGATCGTTCCCATCTGCGCCTGCCTGACAATCATATCCGGCTGATTGAAGAGATTGCGAAGGTTCAATCACGCGTCGTCGTTGTGCTGAGCAACGGATCTCCAGTGGAGATGCCTTGGCTGCCGAAGGTGCAAGCGGTGCTCGAAGCGTATCTTGGTGGACAGGCGGTTGGTGGAGCGATAGCCGATCTGTTGTACGGAGAGGTGAATCCGTCCGGCAAACTGGCAGAGACATTCCCTGCCAAACTCAGCCATAATCCATCTTATCTGAACTTCCCGGGCGAAGGGGATCGTGTCGATTATCGGGAAGGTATCTTTGTGGGTTACCGCTATTATGACAAAAAAGAGCTGGAGCCCCTGTTCCCGTTTGGTTATGGACTGAGTTATACCACATTTGAATATGCCGACCTGAAGGTAGATCGCACGGAACTGACCGATCAGGATGAGGTGAATGTGCAAGTTCGGGTCACTAATACCGGAGACAGAGCGGGCAAGGAGATTGTACAACTATATGTCAGCGACGTAGAGAGCACAGTTATTCGTCCAGTCAAAGAACTGAAGGCTTTTGCCAAAGTAGCGCTTGAACCGGGAGAGTCAAAAGTAGTGAGCTTTACACTAAACAAGCGTTCATTCGCCTATTACAATGTAGATATGAAGGACTGGCATGTGGAGACTGGAGAGTTCGAGATTCAAGTGGGCAGTTCCTCACGGGACATCGATGTGCAAACACGGGTGAATGTAGAGTCTACAGCGACATTCCTTCCAACCTATACGCGTAACAGCACATTGGGTGATATCCAGCGTGATCCGGCCCATAAAAAGCTGCTCGAACAGGCTTTGCAACAATTCCAGGAAGCCAGCGGGTTCGGTGGCGAGGATGCGGGTGATCATGCAGATATGATGGATGCAATGATGAAATATATGCCACTGCGTGCACTGGTTGCGTTTAGCGGTGGGGCCATGACGGAAGAAGCGATGAACGAGCTTCTGGAGCAGCTGAACAACAAGGATCATGGTATTCGGGGATAAGGGGCAGTAGCCTTAAACCGAGTATTCAACCATCCTTGGATTAAGCGAATGTGCAATCCGTGCAGGAACTGCGCACGAAGCAACAAGAAGGTGTATGTGAGGACCAGCCGCATAGTGGCTGGTACAGTTACCCGATCCGATTGTGGATCGGGTTTTCTTTTTGCATAAGGAAAAAAGGGAGAAAACGGTGGGATGGGTGGTGATCCTTGCAACGTGACATAAAGCGATGGAAACGACAGGACGGCTGTAACTTTGATGAATCAACATGGTTGTGGTAAAGGATGGAGTATTCTATAATGGAGTAATTGATAATCATTTTCAATTAGATCGGTGAAAGTTGACTATGGATGTAATCAGGAGGGGAATATGAATCCTAACTCTAGCTCACATACGTTTGGCTCAAGTGCGTTTGTTCAGACCCGCGATGGTCGCAAATTACATTATATGTCCAGGGGAACAGGAGAATTTACGGTTGTATTTGAATCCGGCATGGGTGCCTCCAGATCGAACTGGGGATTAGTTGCACCAGCCATTGCTGAGCATGCACGCGCCGTCGTGTATGACAGGGCAGGGGCGGGACGAAGTGATGTAGACGCGGCTCCCCGTAGCCTTGAACGCATTGCAGGGGATCTTGGGGAACTGCTGACTGCGCTGGGTCCGGGGCCTTTCATTCTGGTTGGACATAGCTGGGGAGGTCCGATCGTACGGGCTGCGGCGGCTGCACATCTGTCTCGATTACGTGGCATTATTCTGGTGGACCCATCAGACGAGCATTGCGAAATGTATTTTTCCAAACTTACTAAGATGAGCTTTGCCTTCAATGGTTTCCTTATTCCAATCATGGCACGTACGGGTTTATATAAGTTGCTCGGCAGCAAAGCGGGAAGCATTCAGCCTGACGATGTGGCGGCGGATCACCTCAAGGAAGATTTCACTGTAACAGCAGCCAGCACGATGCTTGCGGAGGGCAAAACATTTCTGAGTGACATGGCAGCGCTGCTGGAACATCCTCCGGCTCTGGGTGATCTGGAAGTCAGCGTGATCTCGGGTACGAAACCGGGTAAGGGAGAAGGAAAAATCAGACCTGCACTCATCAAGGCGCATCGCCAGACGGTGAGCAAGCTATCCAATGCAAGATGGATTGGGGCAGATCAATCGGGACATATGGTTATATATACAGACCCTCAGGTCATTATCGATGAAATTGTACGAATGATAAATGATGTAAGCTCAAGCGCAAGAACAGAACAAAAGTGATACAATACAAAGAAAAGCAGTGCGCGACATTGCTAGACCATAAAAGCGGAGTGTGGAGACAACATGAAACCAGTTGAACAAGAACCAACGGGAACCACAAATCCCGGCCGTGCCAGTGTTGGCATGGAAGATATCGTGCGTGCACATCATGTGCTGCGTGAGGTCATTGTAAGAACGCCGTTGCAGCGGGACGCTGTATTGTCGGCCAAATATAACTGTAATGTGTATCTGAAAAGGGAAGACCTTCAAGTGGTGCGCTCGTTCAAAATTCGGGGTGCCTATAATATGATTCGCAGTCTGACACCAGCCGAGATGGAGAAGGGTATTGTCTGTGCAAGTGCGGGCAACCATGCCCAAGGCGTCGCTTTTAGCTGTAATGCCCTTGGAATTAACGGCAAAATCTTCATGCCGAGTACAACCCCGAACCAAAAGGTGAAACAGGTAAGACGTTTTGGTGGTGACAACGTTGAAGTGGTGCTGATCGGGGATACGTATGATGATGCGTATGCTGAAGCGATGCGTGCATGTGACGAACAGGGCATGACGTTCATCCATCCTTTTGATCAACCGAAGATTATTGCAGGTAATGGTACAGTAGCGATGGAAATCATGGAAAGTCTCGATGAGAATGCCGACTATGTGTTCGTGACGATTGGTGGCGGAGGGCTGGCGGCCGGTGTGGGAACCTACATGAAAACCGTGAGTCCGGAGACACGCATCATTGGTGTTGAGCCACTTGGGGCAGCTTCCATGAGTGAGGCGATGTTCCGCAAACAGGTTGTAACGCTGGATGATATTGATAAATTCGTGGATGGCGCAGCGGTGAAGCGAGTTGGCGACCTGACCTATGATATCTGCAGCAGCATACTTGATGACATTGTGAAAGTGCCGGAAGGCAAAGCCTGCACAACCATTCTGGAGCTCTATAATGAAAATGCAATCGTGGTTGAGCCTGCCGGTTCCTTGGCAGTTGCGGCGCTGGAGCAGTATCGTGAGCAAATTGTGGGCAAGACGGTGGTCTGTGTCATTAGTGGCGGGAATAACGATATTGACCGGATGCAGGAGATCAAAGAACGTTCTCTCATCTACGAAGGTTTGAAGTACTATTTCATGGTTAATTTCCCACAGCGTGCAGGAGCTTTACGTGAATTCCTGGAGGAAGTTCTAGGGAAGAATGATGATATCACCCGTTTTGAATATACGAAGAAGCATGATAAGGAAAATGGCCCTGCCCTAGTGGGCATTGAGCTGATGTACAAGGAAGATTACCAACCGCTCATTGAACGTATGAACCGCAAAGGTATCGCCTATACTGAGCTGAACAAAAACCTGAATCTGTTCAACATGTTAATCTGATGAATTATTCAACAAGGCAGTCAGACATGCAGTCGGAGGTGAAATGAAGTATGCAATCAGATCACCAAGAAACATCTCCTCTAATCAGACCAGGGCGCATAGAAGATGCTGATCAAGTCATTCCGTTGCTGTACCAGGCGATAGGAGATATTGCTTACGCGCTTGCGGGTGAGGCGGATCATGATAAGGCGATGCAGATTTTGCAGGATTTCTATGTACAGGAAGACAATCGGATTAGCTATCGTCATGTGACAGTGATGGAGCAGGATGGACTTGTGGCGGGAATTCTCGTAGCCTATGATGGCGGTGAAGCGGATCATCTGGACCAGCCGATTCTGAATCGCCCTGGACGAAGTCGGGATGAGAAGTATGCTTTGGTTAAAGAAACCCGCCCGGGTGAGTATTATCTGGATACTCTCTCGGTAAGTGAAACTTATCAGGGGCAGGGCATCGGCCGGGCACTGATGGCTGCTTTTGAGCAGCAGGGCAGAGATCTGGGTCACTCGCAGGTATCCCTGATTGTAGAACGGGACAACGGCCGTGCGCTAATGCTCTATGAACGGCAGGGATATGTCAAAGACGATGTCATTGTCATCGCAGGACATGAGTATAATCATATGGTCAAGCCACTTCAATAGAGCAAGAAACCAAGAAGAAACCGCTACAGGGGAGATCCTGTGGCGGTTTTTTGTCGTAATGATATGTTGTAACGTAGCCCACATTTAGGCTTCAATATATGGAAAAGAGCGCATTGACTCAATAATTGGCATAATCACTGACCGGCACATTCTGCTCCAGCCATTTCTCGACTTCAGCCGTTTTCTCATACTTCGATTCTTTCACCACGTCCATAAAGGCATCCAGCTTAGTCAGGAACTCACTATCAACGGATGCAAGACGCTGCAAGACGCCGTTGTAACCTCTTTGGGCGTTCGCAACCATTTTGTTCGTGTCATAATCAAACAGCGGTGTATTGTTCAGCCCATAAAAAGTATACAGGGTATAACTGTTTAACAGATTATGCACCTGCTTGGCCCGATTTGATTTCGGATAGAGTTCCAAGAATTTTTCCTGGCTGAGTGCTCGAAGGAGAATTTCCTGATAGCCAATGATTAGAGCTCCGTCATCCGCAGGCAATTTTTTCGTTTCCTTCGTCATGATACTGATATAGCTTGAGATATCTGCTGTAATATCAGATGAATATTTCACGAATGCCGCATAATTCATTATGGGATAGAGGGAGCCTTCGAGCATGACGAGGCGGTAGCCACTGTCACGGGCTTCTTTTAGCAGTGCACGCAAATCGGAGTCCTGGGTACGCTCCATGAGTTTGGTGAAGCTATCATTCATCTTGTATGCCTTGAGCATCTTGTCCTGAACGTTAGGAACGAGCAGGCGGTCCGTCATGGCACTCAGCGCCTTTAGGCGAGCATTCTCCAATTGAAGCACCATCAGGGTGGCGTGATGTTTTGTTACTTTTTTGATATGAGATTCGAGATAAATATCCGCGGCAGGCAGGCCGTTTTTTTTGTAGAGCATGGATTGAAATGTTTGATATATGGTTGTTGAACTGGCAGTTGTGACTTTGGAATCTGTACTGGAAGGAGCGGCAGAAGCAACTCCGGATAATGGAACGACAGTCGATTGGATCAGCATGAGGACGGCGGTTGCTGTAATGAAGGTACGCATGCCTTTACGTTTGGCAGATTGGAACGATGATGTCATAGATATGAACCTCCCGTAGTTAAGAAAATGATAGGCGTTGTTCACTAGTCACTATACATTAACGCAATTGGGGCAGGATGAGGTTGCGGAATAGTGACAAATTCTTCTGTTATTTTTAACTTTTGGAGGGTGGAAGATAGAGGAAGATTTCTGCGAAAATATTTTTTGTACAACTGGAAACTTTTGAGCTGATCTGAACGTCTTAGTTGTGCACAGGTAAATACAGGAATGAATGAAAAGAACAACGAATCTATTTCGATGTTAACTACATGCGAGAATGGGGATATGGGATATGAGGAAAGCGGGAGGAACACAAGTGAAGAAGGTAATGTCAGCGCTGGCTGTATCGGCCATGCTGATGTCCGCACTTCCAACGTCGGTTATGGATGCAGCTGCGAGGATCAGCATATATATTAATGATGCAGAGTTATCATCTGCTCAGGCACCTGTGATGAAAGGTGGACGTGTACTGGTTCCGCTGCGTTCGATTTTTGAAGGATTGGATGCGAAGGTACAGTACACGAACAGAACCAAAACGATTGTTGCAACTCGCGACGATCAGGAAGTTACATTGACACTCGGTTCCAAAACGGCATACATCAACGGGGAAGCGATATCGCTGGATGTACCTGCAAACACGATTAAGGGCAACACGATGGTTCCGATTCGTTTTGTCAGTGAAGCTTTTGGAGAGAAAGTATTCTGGAACTCGCGCAATCAGCGTGTAGATATCAAAACAACGGCAACGCCACCAGTGGACGAGACACAATATGCTGCATGGAACATCTATGGTTCGGTATCCGGAAGTAACGGGGATGGTCGTGACCTGACCGTGAGCTTCACACGTCCAACGTCGGAGAAGGCGGTCTCTGCTTACCGGATTATGTTGGTGAAAACACGCGATGTGAATACCTTCACGGAGTCGGCAGCATCGGCCGTACCTTCTGCGAACTATACATCTGTAACACCGAATGGCAGCAACCCGAAACTGACGCTTAATGCACAGACGCGTGACGTAAACGGGGATTTGCTCAATAGCAATGAAACGTATCGCCTGTATGTACTGACTGTTGGTAACAGCAGCAATAATTATAAAAATGCATTGAACTGGTCTTCCCAGGCATTGAAGCTCAATATTGTGAAATCCACAGTACAGGCAGTTACAAGTCTGCGTGCCGCAGATATTAGTGACTATGGCGATGGCCGCGATCTGGAGATCAACTTCACACAGCCGAGCACGACATCGAACATTACGTATTATCGTGCATTTGTTGTTAAAGCGAAGGATTCTTCTGCATTCAATCTGGCTGCAGCGAACAAAGTGTCCAGTGCAAACTCCACGATTATATACAAAGGCAACACCGCTGCGGTCAAAAGTCAGCTGACTTCTTCGACTCGGGATACGTCCGGCGAATTGATCAAGAGCGGTACTGCATATGTAGTATACATCTTGTCTGTAAGCACAAATACAACAACAGACAGCAAGCTGTCCGCAGCATCTTCTTCACTTACATTGTCCGTGAACACAGCAACGTCTCCGGTAATTACGCAGGTGAGAGACAACTCGGATTATGGAGATGGTCGTGACATTCAAGTGAGTTTCAACCGTTCATCGGATGAGTCCAAGGTAGCGAACTATCGCATCTTCGTGGTGCGTAACTCGGTTGCCAGCAGTTTCAATCTGACGACAGCAAGCAATCTGTCCTCCAGTCTGTATTATACGGTGAACAAAACAGGCAACAACATTACAACGACATTGCCTTCATCCATGAAGGATACAAGTGGTTATAACGTAACGAATCTGCAAGATTATCGCATCTACGTAATGGCAGTGGGCAATCAGCAAAATGGATACACCAATGCGCTGTCAGCTTCCTCCACTGTGCTGAGACTTACAACGAACGGTAACGCTGGAGTTATCAGCAACCTGGCTGTTGCGGATATTAGTGACTACGGTGATGGTCGTGATCTGCGGGTTTCGTTCAACAAAGCTGCGGATGAATCCAGAATCTCTGCCTACCGTGTATATGTCGTTCGTTCCGCTAATGTGGGCAGCTTTACGTTGAGCGCAGCTAATGCGTCAAGCAACTACACACAGGTGAACAAAACGGGTGGTAACCTGTCCTTTACGCTTCCGAACTATGCGGTAGACACTAATGGTTACACGATTACCAATAACGTTGCTTATCGGGTATTCGTGCTGTCGGTGAATAACAACGGAAACTCCAGTCAGAATGCGTTGTCTGGTTACTCTTCCCAAATTACGCTGACACAGAACGCGGCTATAACGGCTCCGAGCAATGTGGGTGCAACGGATATTGGTGATAACGGAGATGGCCGTGATTTGCGTGTGACATTTAATAAATCCGCGGATGAGACGAATGTGAATCATTATCGGGTGTTTGTGGTGAAAGCGGGCAGCACGTTTAATCTGAACATAGCGAATGGTGTGAGCAGCGCGTATTACAGAACCGTCAGTAAAACAGGAGTTAATCAGACTGTTACTTTAACAAGTAGCTCAAGAACAGTGGATAACGAACCGATTCGTAATGATGTGGCCTACCAAGTATATGTGATGGCCGTGAATAACAATGCTTCTCTGGCAAATGCATTGTCATCGCCTTACGGTGCAATCACACTGACTTCAAATACTGCTGTAGCGATGGCGAGCAATGTGGACGTAACTGTGAAGGCTGCAGCGCAGGCATCGGGGGATGCAACTGATATTCTGGTTACTTTTGCTAAGCCTCTGAACGTCACTGGAATATCAAACTATGCAATAATGATAGTGCCATCAGGACAGATCAATTCATTTAATTTAAATTCAGCTAAGTCTGTTTTATCATTGGGTAACTACCTCAATTTACCTAAGAATGAATCAAGTACGAACGTACAGCCTTTTGCATTTACATCAGATGTTAACGGAACTCCAATTGACTCTAGCAAAACCTATCGGGTCGTTGTTGTATCAGTGTCTGACAGCAACACACGTGAGTCTAGTCTCTCCGTGGCTTCGAAAATCTTTAGTGTGAATCCTAAACAGCAGCAACCAGTTGAAGTGAAGGCCGCAAGCCTTACTGCAACCGATGCAACTGGAGCCCAAGGACCTGCAATAAAAATTAATCTTACTCCGAATGCAACTGAACAAGGAATTTCTCAATATAAAGTTTTTGTTGTGAAAAACGGCTCTACGTTTACTCCTTCTGTGGCAAACGGTGTAAACGATACTGATCGCTTCCAGAGTTTTGCAATAGGATCTAAAGGAGACTTTGCACTGACTCTTTCAAAAGATACAGATGGTGATGCGATTGTTTCTGGAAACATTTATCAAGTGTATGTCTTGTCTGTTGCGGATCAACAGCAAGCGACGATTAACGCTTTATCCGCTCCTGCCTCAGTGGAATTGGCAGCTGCTCAGCAGCCAGCAACAGGTAGTCAAGCTTCTGATACCCCAGTGTTAGATCCAAATAATACAACATCACCATAAATTTGTGGCTCACGTGTTTCAAACTATGAATTACTGTTTAACTAGTCAAACTCCCTTTTCAATTGAAAAGGGAGTTTTTTCTATTATCCTAGCGCAACTGCCTCACTTAATAATTGAAAATCTTGTCGCCAAAAAGGTTCCTTAGACCATTGCTGCAATAGGACAACCCGATAGATAATAGAAGGAATAAGCTAGAAGCCTATGAGCCGAAAGGAATGATGGAATGCTTGCGTTTCGTTTGACGGGCCAGCCGGATTCCCGGTTGCCACTGTACCTGTATTGTGTGGGCACGCAGGAAGCGAAAGTTCTGCATAGACCGGATGGATTTCCGGTGTATCAGTTGTTTTTGTCACGGGGTGGTGAAGGGCAGTTCAGGATTCCGGGAAAAGGGACGTGGACGATGGGAGCAGGGCAGTTATTCATTGTGGAGCCCGGGATTGCGCATGAGTATGTGCCTCATTCCAAATCCAAAGAAGAACTTGGTTATATCGGTATTGGCGGTGCATCTGCTGGATCGGTACTTCATAGCGCGGGTTTGCTTCAGAACGAGCCGTATCCCATCTCGAGTTTTGAATTCATCTGGTCGCGGTTAGCAGATCTCTGGCACGCGCTGGATCAAGGAGCAACGGAGATGTGGAACACATCAACCCTGATCTACCAGCTCATTTTGGATATAGCACAATCAAAAATTGCATCGGATGTCGGTCGTGTGGATATTGGATCGTCTATGGCACAGGATAGCGCTGTAACACGTTCGAATCGGGAGTCCGATATGGGCAAGGAGGCACTCGTCCGGGCAGTAGCATTGATGCATACGCATTATCAGGATGACCTGTTATTGAGGCATGTCGCTGACGCAGTGGGTTATTCGGTGCAGCATCTCAATCGATTGTTTCATCATCATTATGGCGTGACAGGGCATCAATATATGCAGCGATTGCGGTTGCAGAAGGCTTCGGACTGGTTGAACAAGCATCCAAGTGCAAGCGTGCGAGAGGCGGCAGAAACCATCGGCATGGAAGTGAACTATTTTATCCGGATGTTCAAGCGGGAGTTTGGAGAAACACCAGGCAAAGGAATCAAACATCGGCACCAGCTCCAAATGGAAAAAGACCTCACGAATTCGTGAGGCCCCTTAATCGCTTATATAACGTGTTATGCTGTTTTCTTTTGTCCGAATAAGGGCCTTAACGTTGCAAGCCCCACAATGCCGATCACTGCACTCACCCATGGAGCTAGTGCAAATACCGGAAGTTTATCACGGAGCGGATACCCAACAAACAGCACGAGTACCACGACCACGATGTAGATGATGATTCCCCGAATATTGAGCTTAGGTACCTTATTTCTGTCGGCTCCTTCATCGTCTGGACGCTCAGCAAGGCGGCGGAGCATCTCTACCAATGCGATTCCGCCAACGGCGGCTACGATTAAGGAGAATAGGCTGATGTGTTGGAACGCTTCCGTATCTCCGCCAGTCCAACCTACGAATAATCCCGCACATCCTTGGATTAACATGACAAAAGACAACGCCGCCCAAGCGATCATGCCATACCACTTCGGTGTCCGTTTCGCTGGCTCGGCATTCTCCGTTGGCTGTGGTTCAGCATCGTTGGCTTTCTTTTTCGATGAAGCTGATGGACTATTACCACGGGTTGGAGTGGATGTACCCACCTCAGTGGCAGCCGTCTTCTTCGGTGCTGTATCTGTTATCCCGAGCTGTGCATGGATGTCTTGTTCCAGATCAGGTCCGTATAGCTCGCGTGCGGGTTTGTTATCCCGCTGAGCCTGCACGATCGCTTTTCCTGCGGAGAGAATCCATTCTTCCTGTGTTCTCTCGTCCGCTGGTGCATGACGCGCAATGGTGCTGATCTCGTCATACAATTTCACATGTTCAGGTGTCATACGACTCATCTCGGTTATTTGCCGATTCTGTATTTCTTTCAGTTTCTTATAGGAAATCCCCAATGATTGCTCCCCCTGTCTACACACGTTCTGATCTTCCAGTTATCTGAAGACCCTGACGGTATTTTAGTATACGGGAAGGGCTCTCGTTTCGCAAAGTCATTCCTTATTAAAAAGCTGCTCATGGTTGGCCCAGATGCCCACACAGGCAAGAATGACACAGGTGCATAACAGTACCAGTTTACCGTGATGTTGAATCCATTCCAATAAATGTTCCATGAATTCATTCCTTTCGGCAGAAGGATTCCGAGGCATATGCTGCCAATGATTGTTCGTTTATTTTCCCCCATTCATGTGAAAAAATACCTCAGGCATCACAGATCTAACGATTGTGTGAAGTATGCATAAAGAGCAGCCAATTCCATCACAATAGTAGCATTTCCAACAGAAATCCAAGATTGGAGTGTGCTTGTTATGGACAAACAAACAGATTTGACGCGTAAGCTGCTACTGAACAGCAACTCCCGTGGAGTTGTGGACGAGGTTGTATCCTTTGAGGAGAATCTGGAGGACACGGAGTATGCAGAAGAACTGACAGATGGGAATTTGAGGGGAAGAAGTTTCTGGGACAACAGTGATTCGGGTCATGAGCATGAGTGGAATGGACGGGTGGAGACCCACGAGATGTTCCGCAGAAGCTACGAATAACGATCCTGCAACCCTTGGTTTGAATTCCAAAAAGATAAAAGATATCCGGGCCAGCTGTCATCAGCATGGCTCATTTTTTTGCGCTTATCATCCGATAAAATGAAGACTAGCATTCAACGTAGAAAGGGTTCTTCCTTACGTTGACTTGCAGGTTACGGGATGATAATATATGAATAACATCTTAATACACACTAAACTTATCGGATTATATATATTTAATAAATGAAACATAACAGGCTAAGCGTAGAAAGGGGAAATCGGTATGGAACGTCAGATCAGTATCCGTCATGGACAGGAAGAATTAACAGCCACGATTCACTATCCGGTTGTGAAAGATATCAAGGAGGAGAAGAGTCAGCAGCGCGTACCTTTGGCAGTCATCTGCCACGGTTTCGTGGGTAGTCGGATCGGTGTGGACCGTTTGTTTGTAAAGACTGCCCGTGAGCTGGCTGAAGACGGTTATCTGGTTCTGCGTTTCGATTATATCGGTTGCGGAGAGAGCAGTGGGGAGTATGGAGCGGAGGGACTGGAGTCCATGGTGCTGCAGACACGCTCGGTGCTGGATTACGCGGTGAATTGCAGTGATGTAGATCCTACACGCGTAACGCTGATTGGTCATAGTCTGGGTGGTGCCGTTGCATTACTAACAGCTGTGCGCGACAAACGTGTCAAGAATCTGGTGATGTGGTCCTCCGTGGGTTATCCATTCAATGATATCGTGAAGATTACGGGACGGGAAGTCTACGATGAAGGCGTGAAACTGGGTGCGGCTGATTATCTTGGATACAAATTCACACCTACCTTCTTCGAATCTCTCGCTGAACATCAACCATTCCAGGAAGCAGTCAAGTTTAGCGGTGATGTTCTCGTCATGCATGGCACGTCAGATGAGATTATTCCTGTAGACTACGCGTTCCTGTATCAAAAGGTATTCTGGATGCGTCAGGAAGGGCGTTGCGACAAGGAGATCATCTTCCAGGGCGATCATACCTTCTCTTCAGGTAAAGAGCGGGAACAGCTAATTACGCGTACCAGAGAGTGGCTGGGTGAACGTCAGAAGATCGAGCAGGATTGGCAGCACTGGATGATATAAATGGCAGGATTGCAACGGTTTGGGGATGTCAGCTTGGAAAAGCGCCTTCTTAGGGGTAAAATAGAAGAGTAAGCATTCTATCCGTGTCTGGAGGTTGGCAGCAATGACATTACCCGCACTTTTCATTGCGCATGGTTCTCCCGCTCTGGCGGTGGAGAGCAATGACTACACTCACTTCTTGAACCAGCTTGGAGACAGGCTGCCGGCTCCGAAAGCCATTGTCGTATTTACGGCACATTGGGATTGTCCTGAACCGTCCGTGACGATGGATGATACACATCAGACCTTGCATGACTTTTATGGATTTCCTTCTACGATGTATACGATGGAATACCCTGCATCCGGGCAGCCAGATCTGGCGAACGAGATATGTGCTTTGTTCACCCGTAGCAATCTTGCGCATCAGCCGATTCGAGGCCGAGGATTGGATCATGGCGTATGGGTACCGTTGCTCCATATGTATCCCGAAGCGAATATCCCTGTGATTGCTGTATCTGTAGACTCGCTGCGTACGCCGCAGGAACAGTATGATATTGGCCGAATGCTGGAACAGCTGCGTCATGATGATGTGCTGATCATTGGCAGCGGTGGAACGGTTCACAATTTACGTATGTTGGGCGATACGGATGAACCGCAGGAGTGGGCGGTGGAATTTGATAACTGGATTGGGGATCGCTTGCAGCAGTGGAACACAAGAGAACTGTTTCAATATGAGAAAAAAGCCCCTCATGCACGTATGGCAGTGCCGTCGTATGGGACAGAACACCTTGCGCCTTTGTTCTACGCGATGGGTACAGCGGATATGTCTCGATCAGCGAAGCGCCTATTCCAGTCTTACCCTTATGGAACGCTCAGTTTGAACTGCTGGCAGTTTGGAGACGGCGTGTAACTTGGAACAGACAACAGCCTGAATATGGTGTCAGAAACCAGTTGGGTACGGATAACATGTGTTAATGTATACCATTACAATATATAAATAAAAGAAGGTTCCTTTAGACCCTTGATGGGCTAAAGGAACCTTTTTTCAATGAGGACTTATGCATGCAATGGATCTTTATTTGCGAATTTCGAACAATTCACAGTCTGTACGCGAATGATAAGCAAGTTCACTGACACTGGATTGTACAACTACGGTATTGCTGTCAAAACGGATAATAATGCCACCCGAGTCAATCTGGTGATTATCTTTAAAAACTCGAACCTTATACTTCATATTCATGGCTTCCTGGAAGTCTGCATCGGTCTCAAGACGTCGCTGGGTCGGCATATCGTGTACTCCTTTAAAGTTCAACTTTATGTTCATCATAATATGATTTTCTGTGGATGGGCAAGTCAGTCAGGACATTCAGGATATCTTGAAAAGCAAAAAGCCCTGCTCTCCGGGGGATGGAGAGCAGGGCGGCAGCGTTGTTGATTATTGTTCAAGCTGTTTTATGAGTTGGGCTAATCGTTGGTGTGTCTTTTGGGTGATTACCTTTGTTACGAGTGATCAATCCGCGAAGGTAAGGCAGTACCCAGTGATCTAGACCGATTTTACCTGCATTTGCACCAGCAACTACTAGGAAGATTTGCATCAGAACCAGTTGAGCGTTCGTGCTTACTGTACCCGAGAAGAGGAACGCGAAGTTCATCACGAGAGCCATCAGCGCAGCCAGTGTTGTGAAGCATCCGAGAATGAGTCCTACACCTACAAGGAATTCACCAAGCGGAATGATGAAGTCGAACAATCCTGCGTTTGGTACTGCGAATTTCTCAAGGAACGTTCCCCACCATGCTTGAACTGTTGGATTTTCACCCGTTGCTTTACCGACTGCCCCGGCGAGGAACCCGCCAGCTTGGAATCCGCCAGTCAATTTGCCCCATCCGTGAGTCATCCAATCGTAACCGATATACACCCGAAGTACTGTCAAAATCCACATTGCCACTTTGTTTTCTCTAAGCCATTGGTTGAAGCTGAACATATGAACCACTCCTTCATGGAATCTAGTGTGTGTTGTTTTTGTTTTTTCTAAGTGATCACCTTTGATGTCTTTATTGTATAGTCCAAAAGTCGTTTTGTTTGTGATTAAAATCACAATCTAGTTCAAATTTTAAGTAAGGTTTGAGAAGTTCACATTTAGGACATATTTTTCTCGCTATTCACTGTTTCAAATGTGAATTTCACGCTGTATCAAGGCCTTCAGGGCGCAGACAAATCGGATGGGGTGTGATTAAATGGAAAGAAATACGTGAAATGGTTGCCCACATGAGACATATATCACAACTTAGAACCAGGCCATATCGTTTAGGAGGTCCTATATTGAAGCTTTTTAAATGGAACAAAGCAGCATCGGCTGCATCCCTTTTAATTCTCTCATTGAGTCTTGTTGCCTGCCAAAACCAGGAGACGTCTCAGATGCCACTTCAGCCAGAACCGACACCTGCACCTGTACAAGAAGAACAGACTGTGGAGGAGTCCAACGCTTCTCTCTACACAGCACCTCTTACAGGTCTGCCTGTAGAGGAAGCGATTACGCGTCGTCCCCTTGCCGTCATGATTAATAATGCACCAGCGGCTCGGCCCCAATCGGGTCTGAGTTCCGCCGATATCATTCTTGAAGTCCTCGCAGAGGGAGGCATTACCCGGTTTATAGCCATCTTCCAGAGTGAAGGCGGTGCTGAGACGGTTGGACCGGTCCGCAGTATACGTCCATATCTGATTGAGCTTGGCGAGAGTTATGATGGGGTGCTTGTTCATGCCGGAGGCAGTCCGGAGGCATATTCCATTTTGCAAAGGCAGCAGAAACAGCATATGGATGAAATCTCAAATGGAGGGCCTTACTTCTGGCGTTCCAAGGATCGTAAAGCGCCACACAATCTGTATACCTCAGCGGACAAGTTAAGAGAAGGGGCAGATATCAAGGGTTATAGCCATGAGTTTAAATCCCCCGTATACATCTATAACGAAGAAGGCGCGACATCCGCAGGAGAGGCAGTGAAGCAATTCGACATCCATTATTTATTGGATAGTTACCGGGTGACGTATGATTATGATGAAGTTAGCGGACGATATATGAGAATGGTGAATGGTAAGGCAGATCAGGATCTGGATAATGGGACTGCACTTGGCGCAGCGAATATCATTGTGGCAGGTGCAGATCACAAGGTGCTCGATAGTGTAGGTCGGTTGTCCGTCAATTTGGAACAGGGCGGGGAAGCCATGTTGTTCCAGAAGGGAAAAATGATTCGTGGGCAGTGGTTGAAGAAACAGGGGGATATTATCCGGTTTGTTCAGGATGGCAGTGAAGTGGCTCTTGTGCCGGGTAAAACCTTTATCAACATTGTTCCCAATCAACCGGAATTCTCCAGTCATGTGAAGCTGGCTGTGCAGCAATGAAGGATGTAATGAAAGAAAACAATGAAACAGGTATGCATTTTGTTATCGAAAAGGCGTTATATTGTATCTTAGCGTGAAAAATAGAATCGTGTCGATTCTGTCTTTGGATGTCGAATTGTAAACGCAGTGTAAAATCTTGACTTGAATTTACCATTATTCCAAATAATTAAGATTCATTTCAGATTAATGTGATAAGAATATAAAAAAGGATCACACCTTTTGTACAAACCATGAAACAAATATGATAAGATATCAAAGGTTGTCATTTCATGTTTCATCGGTTATCGGCAATTTTTTCCGTAAAGGGGATAGGGCTATGAAGCTTAAGAAGAAGAAGGATATATTTTTTGAGACACTGGAGAACATGGCAGATACGGTTGTTCAAGCGGCAGATTATTTCTCCCAGCATGTTTCCAACCTTCAGGATGTGACTCTTTTTGCCAATGAAATGAAGAAGTACGAGTCCCAATGTGATGACTATGTGCACACAATCATTACGGAACTCAACAAAACGTTTATCACGCCGATCGAACGCGATGATATTATGGAGCTGACAACAACACTTGATGACGTATTGGACGGACTCGAAGCAACGGCTTCCCGTTTCTATATGTACCAACTGACGGATCCTGACGAATATATCGTGCAATTTGCTGAAATTTTGCGCCAATCGGCTTACGAAATTCAGAAGGCTATTCATTTGCTGTCTCAGAAAAAATTGCTGGCGATTCGTGAGTACACGATTCGATTGAATGATCTGGAAAATCAGGGTGATGAAGTGTTGCGCATGTGTATCAAGAACCTTTTCGCTACCGTTCCTGATCCGATTGAATTGATCAAACGTAAGGAAATTTACGAACGTCTTGAGACAACAACGGATGCTTGTGAACACGTAGCAAATGTGCTCGAATCCATCATCATGCGTAATTCTTAAGGAGCCAGAGAATAATGGAAACAACGATTTGGGTATTAGGTATAGTCGTCTTCCTTGCACTGGCGTTTGACTTCATCAACGGTTTTCACGACACGGCCAATGCCATTGCTACTTCAGTATCGACACGGGCACTAACGCCACGTCGCGCGATCCTGTTGGCAGCGGTAATGAACTTTGTCGGTGCGATGATGTTTACAGGCGTTGCGAAGACGATTGGGGGGAGTGTAACCGACCCCACCACGCTAGATAACGGGATCGAGGTCGTCATAGTCACCTTGATCGCTGCGATTATCTGGAACCTGGTTACATGGTGGTTTGGTATTCCGTCTTCTTCATCCCACGCATTGATTGGAGCCCTTGCTGGTGCCGTGCTCGTTGGCGCAGGTTCCGATAAAGTGAAGTGGAGTGGGTTCATTGATATTGTCGGAGGTTTGCTATTATCACCTCTAATCGCATTTGCCATCGGTTATGTGGTCATGACGATTCTCAAATACATTTTTGCCAAACGCAGTCCGCATAACGTGAATAAAGGTTTCCGTACGGTACAGATTTTCACGGCAGCACTGCAAGCTTTCACACATGGTACAAATGATGCACAGAAAGCGATGGGTATTATTACGTTTGCTTTGGTTGCAGCAGGTGTACAAGATCATCTGGAAGTGCCGCTGTGGGTTAAAATCTCAGCAGCAACCGCGATGGCTCTGGGTACATCCATTGGTGGTTGGAAAATCATCAAAACAATGGGTACCAAAATCTTTAAAATTGAACCAATTAACGGTTTTGCCGCCGATCTGTCAGCTGCTTCCGTTATTTTCACAGCAACGTTGCTTCACCTTCCAGTTAGTACAACGCACGCGATCACATCAGCTATTCTGGGTGTGGGTTCCGCAAAACGTTTCTCTGCTGTGAAATGGGGACTTGCTGGACGAATCATTATTACGTGGTTCATTACAATTCCAATTACTGCTGGACTGGCAGGATTGCTGTACTGGATTATTTTCTAAAAAGAGAAGTGATCCCGTACGAATCCGGGGTTACCAGACAAACTGTTCATAACTGTGTGAATATCGGGATATGTGGACAATTATACAACCAAAATCAAGAGACGCCTGTGCATGAACGTGTGGACAGGCTGGATATGTGGATAGCCATCCGTGGAATGATAAACCAAAAGAAGATATTCCTGTGGATACAGGGAACTGTGGATAGGGAAATGAGAGAAGCCAACAGGGTTGGCTTTTTTTGTTGTCGAGTTTGAAGGTGGCTGTGGATATTTGGGGACACGTGGGAGACGTGTCTATGGTTAACGTTGTACAATGACGTAAAGATACAGGACAAGGACGTGGTCTGATTATGATTCGTACACTCGCCATTACACGAGAACATCAAGTCTCCGTGAACGTACCGCTTACACAGCTGGATCTGAACGATTACGCCTGGGTATGGGCGGATTTTAACCAGCCAACGGAAGAGGAAAGCCGTTTGCTGGATACATATTTTCATTTTCACCCCTTAGCTATTGAGGACTGTCTGCATGTGTTGCAGCGGCCAAAGCTTGATTATTATGAAAATCTGCAGTTTCTTGTACTGCATGCACTGAACCCGTCCACACTGGAAGCTGAGGAGGTTGACTTGTTTCTCGGAGCGAACTTCCTTGTATCCTTTCATCATGGTGTACTGGAGGAAGTGGATGAAGCGTGGGAGCGATTATTGCACCATGCACATGAACGTACGATCTGGGCGCGAGGTCCGGTGGCAGCGGCCTATACGGTGATGGACAAGCTGGTCGATCATTATTTTCCGTCCCTATTTGCCATTGAGGATGAACTGGCTGAACTGGAGAACCGGGGTGGACAAGAGTCCGTTGAAGACCTGATGAATCAGGTGTTTGACTTGCGAAGCCGATTGCTGAAGCTCAGAAGAACGGTTGTACCGATGCGGGATCTGCTCTATCGAGTGGTGAACTCCCAGCATGTGCAGCGAACAGGCGAACATACGGCTTATTTTACCGATATCTATGACCATTTATTGAAGCTGACGGACATGATTGAAGCCGATCGGGAGATGACGGCCGACCTACGCGACAGTTATATTTCCCTGAACTCCAACCGGATGAATCAGATCATGAAGACACTTACGGTGATTACGACTGTATTTATGCCACTCACGCTGATCGCGGGTATTTATGGCATGAACTTTGCCTATATGCCTGAGCTTCAATGGAAGTTTGGGTATGGGGCGGTGCTGCTGTTGATGTTTGTGCTTGGCGGAAGTATGGTGGCCTGGTTTGTGAAGCGCGGATGGTTTAAGTAGAACGTGCTACATTTGGATAGCGGTGAGGGTAGGTAAGAGGAATTGCAGTTAGAATTACATATAAAAAAGGCCACTGGGTCATGATCTCGGGCAGAAATAACTGTAGGGAGATGATGTTTGCCAGGTGGCCTTTCTGATGCTGCTATAGATATGCTAGAAATATTCTATCCACATGTGAATAAGTATTTCTTTGGAGTGAGATGTGTATAACTTACGATTGCTTCCTGTTACTCCATTTCAAGAACAAAAGAAGTTGTTGCTGCCGCTTGACCATTCACTACAATCGTTAGCGTATGTAATCCGGCATAGTATTTTCTCGTTGTAATGATTTTGAACGACTGTTTGGTGGCTACCTTGGTTCTGCCTGTCGGATACATTTTATCAGAGCATTTGAATCGTTTGGGAGCCTGCTTGCCGTTTGCCTTCATATAACCCATCTCATATTCAATTCGCAGCATCTGTGACTCACCACTCTCATTAACAACATCAAATGAAAAATGAAGATCCTCGCCAATGGCAATCGTATCTTGTACAAGCTGAAGCTGCTCAATGTGAATTGAATCCTGCTCGTTATAACCAAAAAGACTTAGTGCTTTGGGATGTCCTTTCTTCAGTAAGGACCTGCTGGCATGCCGGACAATCCAATCTGTGTGGGCATGTTGTCCATACCAGGTGGTGGCCAGATCCAGGACCAGTTCGGGGTGGTCTTTGGAGATGTCATTCAGATGATTGGCAACACTTTTGCGCACATAGAGGGACTCGTCCTGTTTCAATGCGTGCAGAATCGGAAGTACAGGTGTTGGATCAGTGATAAAGTTCTGAAGTTTGGCGCCCCATGGCAAACGTGGCCTACTGCCCTCACTGGCAAGTCTGCGGATATGCTCATTGTGGCTATCTGCCCACGCCATCATATGTTTCATCGTTTGCATGGGATAACGTTCAATAAACGGGCGTACCGCAAACTCGGAGCTGGAATAAGGTGTGAAGAGGGTCAGATACTTCATGGATAATTCGTAATCCTCCGGCTCAAGTCCGTTCACTTCGATAAAATCCGGTACAAACAGATATTCAACACCTCTCATATTCGGAGCCGCTTGTTCGATAATATGTAACGCTTCTTCATAATTATTGGGCAGCACTTCGGTCAACGCTAGTGTGATTCGGCGAATGCGCCCTTTGAATTCCAACTGTTCCCAGCCTTCAGCGAAAACCAATTCATGAAATAGATGTGTATCCAGCTCTGGGTAGAATTGATGCAACAGTTCGCCTGTCCGATCGATTAGTGCGGGCGTGTATTTGTCTTTGAAAAGTTCCATGGTCCGCCTCCTTTAGTTACTATCCAGTATACCTCAAAGTTGCAAAAATAAGAACATAGGTTCCTGGGATTTTATGTGTGTAGTGATGAACGCGGTTAAGGCACCCACCTTCTGTATGGGGGTGCCTGGATGAGTTTAACGTTTGCGACTTTTGGGACGGCGCTTCGTGGAATTGGATTTGCGGCGGACTGGAGTTGTGTTGCGACGACGTGGAGTGCTCGTTTGTTTATTCGTCCGCTTGCGCTTCCGTCTCCGGGGCGGCGTATATTCTTCATAGTCTGCGTCAGCCGCGCTGTTATTACTTTTACCTTTTCCAAAAGGCAGAATGCCCATAACGAGTTTCATCATCGGAGCCATCTGCTGGATGCCGCCGACGACCTTCTGCATTTTGCCTATTCCACTCATGATTCCATCGATACCGCCGAAACGGTCGATCATTCCTTTTAACTCACCGATGTTAGCTAATGAAAAGCCTGAACTGCCAGAAGCAGGTGTCGGTACTGGAGCTGGGGCAACAACCTGTGCTGCACCTCCGTATAAGTTCCCTCCAGCTACACCTTGCCCATAGGGTACGACTGCAGATGCTTCGACTTCACCGAAGCCCGGGTAATGGGGCTCTACTCCAGGGTACATCGGTTGAATCTGAGTTTCATTTAAAGACCGCTGAACCATACCGGGCGGCACATAGGCAGAAGTATGTGCCTGCCGATGTGCATGAGAAGACGGTCGGTGCCCTTGTGCTGGCTGGCGGTGATAATAATGCTGTGGCATGAACGATCACGTTCCTTCTATTGGATTTCGGAATTGCGTTCCACAAGTTTCATGACAGTATACATCATATGCGGTAGTGGAACTCCCTTTTGTTATACTGTATGTCATTCGCGGAGAGACGGCGTAGGCGGGTATCCCGGAAAACGGGATATTTGCGGATTTGGGCGCATGGCATGATGGCAGGTTGTCAAAGAGTAAAATGTAGTTTAGACACAAAATTGTCACAATTTAGCGGGTTAAAATCCTACATAAGTAATCGGATATATACAGGTGAAAACTGGGAAATAGCGGGGTAATTTCATCTGATGTGCGCGAGAGAAGGACAATAGTACCTTTTGTAAGCGGTAACATGTATTTTTATTCTGTAGTGCGTGAAATCGGTAACGCTTGAAATACCAACTCAGTGTGAGTACAATGTAGGTACACAGTAACCGCTAGGGGATGATGATGAAATGCAGCTGAAAAAGCTAAATGATAAAAGCATTGAACAACTATTTGAGGCTATTTTGACGTTAAAAGATATTGAAGAGTGTTATGTTTTCTTTGATGACCTCTGCACAGTAAACGAGATCCAATCCATGTCCCAACGGCTGGAAGTGGCTCGTATGTTGGGTAAAGGCAATACGTATAACCAGATTGAAGCAGAGACAGGTGCGAGCACTGCTACAATCTCACGTGTCAAACGCTGCCTGAATTACGGAAATGATGGTTATAAAATGACGCTGGAACGCCTGGGACGCTAACATGAAGAAGCCGGGCGTACTCATCATCAGTCACGGTTCACAGGAGCAGACCTGGGTGGAATCCGTCGATGACGCGATCTCCCGGTTGAATCTGCCTATTCCATTGCCAGTTGAAGCTGGTTTTCTTGAACTAGTGGAAGGACGCTTAATCCAGGACGGTATCGACCGACTGGAAGCACAAGGCGTAACCGATATTCTGGTCGTACCTCTATTTGTTTCATCCGGGAGTACACATGTGGATGAAATTGAATATGCCATTGGTGCAAAGGAAACACCTGATCGCGAAACGGATCTGGAACCGTTCCATGTCAAGGCTCGGGTTCACTTCGGTTATCCAGTAGATAACGATCCGGATATTGCCGTTATGGTGTGGGATAAGGTCAAGTCACTCTCGCAGCAGCCTGAGCAGGAAACGATTCTGCTGGTGGGACATGGGAGTATTCATGATGGTTTTCGCGAGCGTTGGGAAGCCGGAATCTCTTCTCTTGCAGAGCTTGTGCAGGAAGTTAGTGGTGTAGCCCATACGGATTATGCGTTGTTGAATCCGGAGAGTGTGTATGACAAAGTGAAGTACTGGAGCGAAGAGCGGGGGAACCGGGTTATTGTGGCGCCGCTGTTTTTGAGTGCCGGTTACTTCACGAGGAACGTAATCCCGGACCGATTGAAGGAACTGGATTATGAGTATAGTGGTGAGACGCTGTTGCCTCACCCACTGCTTGGGCAGTGGCTGGAGCGCCAGATCCAGATTTTGTTGGAGAGATGTAATGAGGTTGGGGCTTCTTCTTGAAGTATATCAAAACCACGTCCAAGGACGTGGTTTTTTTGTTTGTTGTAGACCACTCGACCACTCAAACGAGGGCCCAGGTTACCCACTTATGGGAGCGTGCAAATTCAGATGTAGTTCCAGTAGATCTATTAATTGGTCAACGATCTCCTCGGCCGGATAAGGCATGGCATTCATAATCCACCACTCCAGGAGGCCTACAGCAGCGGAAGCAAGAAACTGTATGGTAATCTCTTTTTTCATACCTTCCTGGATGCCACAGGCATCCATCTGATCCTGTACTCCCTGGACCAACAATGTCATCAACTTACTACGGAATGCCGGAATACCTTTTTTGGTTAGAAGTGTAGTATAGGTAGAGGCATACTGTTCCAGATAACGGAAAGTTCTGAGCAGCGCATCCTTGGCCGTAACAGGTGTTGTAGTAGAGCTTTCGATCATGCAGGCATCCAACAACTTTTGCAAATAGGTCTCAATGCATTGATCCAACAGGTCGAACTTGTCAGCGTAATGCAAATAGATGGTTCCTCGGTTTACGTTAGCCCGATCAGCAATATCGTTTATCGTAATTTGCTCGAAATCCTGTTCCTCCAGTAACCCGACAAAAGCTTCGATTATCGCCTTTCGTGTCTTGAGTACTCGTCTGTCCATGGCCCCTCCTATAGATGGTTTTTCAACAATAAGGAAACATTCGTTGATTATTCAACAAAAGCGGATATTTTAACGATTGAAGCATAGTAGGTGCTTTGTTACTCTTATTTTATCAACAAATGTTGATAAAACAACGATTATTCATAAAATATGAAATTGAGGGATAACCAATGAAAATATTAGTGTATGGTGCGGGGGTTCTGGGGAGTCAACTGGCGCACGTCCTGGTGCGCGGTGGCAATGATGTCACTGTTCTGGCTAGAGGGAAGCGGGCAGAGGAGCTGGAGAAGGATGGAGTCGTCATCCGGCATATGTTTCAATTCAAAACGACAGTTGATCCGGTTCGGGTCACCAGAACGTTGGAGGTGGATGACCAATATGATCTGATTTTTGTTGTGATGAAATATAATGATTTTCCTTCAATATTACCTATTCTGGCAGACAATCAGAGCAGCAATATTGTAGTCGTAGGTAACAACGCAGATGCACGAAGCATGCAAAACTTTTTGGAGGCAAACAGCAAGGTGGCAAAACAGATCGCGTTTGGATTCCACGTGAGTGGAGGGAAGCGTGAAAAAGACCGCATGTTATCGATCGGTGGAGGCAGCGGACAAATGGTGATTGGCAGTCTGGATGGTGATATCAAATTTAAACCTTTGCTGGATCAAGCTTTCCAACATGTGAAATACAAGTTGAATGTTCTAAGCGATATTGATGCCTGGTTGAAAAGCCATATTGTGCCCATTCTGATGCTGAATGCAGTGAGCTTTAATGAGAAGTTTGAGTTGATCAAGTTGGACGGGAACAGAAAGCAAATTCATCATATGATTAGGGCGATGGATGAGGGCTTCAGCGTACTTGAGGCAATGGGCATAACGATTATACCGGAGATTCAGGCTAAAATGATTCGTAAGCATCAACGGACGTTGTACCTTCTGTTGAAGATCTACAGTGTGCTTCCAATCCATAAGCTGATTGCGGGTTCTTTTGGAGAGATTGAGGCACTAAATAATGTATTTAACGATTGGAAAAAGACAACAGGCATCCCGACACCCCATTGGGACGTGCTGAAAAGAGATTTTACTCCCCTTAAATAAAGTGTACTCTTGCTCATTAACCCAATACCGACTACAATAAAACCAACTAATAAAATAGGAATAAGGTGGTATTCTGATGCGGGAAGTGCCCATGCGCTATGTGAAAGCGAATCAGGTCGGTATTGTGTTGTTTGTTTTACTTTCTTTTGTGTTTAATCCACTTGTAGTTCTGGGCGCGCTGTGGAGCATTCAGGTGGTTGGTCTGGCTTCCGGTGGAAAGCTTAATCTGTTTGTGCAAATTGGGAAAGTTGTGTTAACCGATAAAGGGACAGAAACGCAGGCGGTGGAGCTGCAGCGATTCAACAATATTCTGGCTGTGCTCTTCCTGTCTCTGGCGATCATTTCATTTTCACTCAGCTGGACGGTCGCAGGTTATCTATTTGCTGTGATGCTTCTTGCAGCTGCAAGTGCCGCCCTGGTGGGCTATTGTGTGGGCTGCACCGTATATTTCTGGTACAAACAACTGCGCGCTGGCAGAAAAATTGGATTTTGAGGTTAGCTGAAGTGAGACGGAGATACGATGACGAGAACGCCCGATACTTCGAGTAAAGAGAGCTATACTCCGAGGAGTTTCCTTGCGGCAAGTATCAGCTGAACCTATAGCGATCGTGATACGAATCACTTCATCATGAAATCCCCTTCAAGTGAACCATTCACTTGAAGGGGATTTTTTTACCTAAACCATGCCTTGTTCAGATTGTTCGTGAAATTATTATCGTTAAAAGGTACGTTGGCGCTGCCAAAGTCCGTAGTATTAAGCGCATTTCGTGCCGCAGAAGTCAGGTCGTCCCATCCGATTAAAGGTTGTGTTCCCCCGACAATGTTGGTGATGCCTAGTTCATGGTTCAGTGGCCAAGTACTATTATAGGAAATTAACGGATGGTTACCTTGTGTATTGGTATTGCTCGGTGTGACGTTGGTGAACTGGCCGTGACCGGAATACGCGATGGAGAGGATTTGGGGATTGGCCGCTGCCGGATTATCTACCCACACGACGATACCTTCCCAATCATGACGATGGCCGAGTCCGGGGGAAGGGGAGTCTTTGGGGAAATACCACGAATACATGATAGCCCACACCCCATTATGCCATGCCGAGCGTGAGTAGATCTGCCCTGTACTTGAGCTACAGTTTCCATTCGATGACCCGGACGTATTCAAGCCAGCACTGGTATTGCCCTGTTGATCCACTGCGGGGAAAGGTACACAACCATGATAGACTTTCAAAAAAGGCTGAAAACGCTTGGTTGCTTGTTGTGTCACGGTAACGGGTGAGAGTTCCTGAAATCCGACAACCTGATCATGATTAATCTCCGCTGCTTCAACAACGGTGACCCAAGGAACACATGCCATAAGAAAGGCCAGGAACATTAACACATTTTTTTTCATTCCTAATTCTCCTTCGCTGATAAGGTGTGATGCTGGGGGAGGGTGCACTAAGACTATAGTGGAAAAAGGTTTATATTATTTATCTTTTTATCTTAAGATTTGTAAATTTGTAGTATATCCATGTCATAATCAGATGAAGGTATCGAAACCGAAGACTAATTCCTGTGCAAGCGGGCAGAATGGTTGAATAATGAGACTATTTTACATAAAAGGCAGTGGGAAAGATTCAGGACTGGTGCATGATGTTTATTGGGTAATAGATGGATTAGTGGGTACATATATGAAAAAATATACTTATAGATTATAGGCTAGGACATCTTTACATTTGATGATATGATAGGAGTTAAAGGCTGTGGAATGAGACGGAATTCCTGTTGCATAGATATAGGTAAGACGAAAGATTAGAGCAGAATGAACGGAAGTTCATCATTTTGTAAAAAATATGTCCTGTTGTGGACTGATGCAAGGTAAGATTATGAGGTCGTATAGACTCATGGATAATGTGGAATAGGTGGCGTATGAGATGAAAAAAGCTCGCTTAATATATAATCCGACCTCAGGCCGGGAAGAAATGAAGAAACGTCTGGCTGATATTTTGCAGCGTTTGGATCAAGGTGGTATTGAAGCTTCATGTCATGCAACAACAGGTGAAGGTGATGCAACCCGCGAAGCTGAACTCGCGATTGAACGCGGCTATGACATGATTATTGCTGCTGGTGGCGATGGTACGTTGTACGAAGTCATCAACGGTATGGCCGAGCGGGAGAACCGTCCTCCGCTGGGGGTGTTTCCTCTGGGAACAACGAATGATTTTGCGCGTGCACTCGGCATTCCGAGACAGTGGGAAGATTACGTGGATCTGGTCATTAACCAGCAGCTTCGTCCGCTCGATCTGGGCAAAGCGAATGATAAATATTTTATCAACATCGCCGGTGGCGGATCATTAACTGAACTGACCTATGAAGTACCGAGTCGTCTGAAAACGATGATTGGGCAACTGGCCTATTATATGAAGGGTATTGAGAAAATGGCGAGCCTGTCTCCTCAAGAGCTGATTATTCGCGCCGACGGTCAGGAAGAGATTCATGATGAATTCATGTTATTCCTCATCGCCAATACCAATTCGGTCGGGGGCTTCGAAAAGTTGGCTCCAGGTGCAACCATTGACGATGGTCTGTTCGATGTGATCGGTGTCCGCAAATGTAATCTGGCTGACATGATCCGCCTCGTCACGCTCGCGCTGCGTGGGGAGCATCTGAACGACAAGAAGGTGGTTCATTTCCAGACAAGTCATATGGAAGTTACGTCGCCAGGCTATGTGCAACTGAACCTTGATGGAGAGTTGGGCGGCACGCTGCCAGCCACATTTACGAACCTCAAGCATCATCTGCAATTGTATCGTTAAAAATGTGGATGCTGGGGGCACTATGGGCGCTTGCGAAAAGCAATGTTGATCGCCTCAGAAAAGCAATGCTGCAGCGGTGTTTGCACAGTATCGCATAACTGTTGAGGAGAGTTGGATTCAGCTCTGCGGTAAGGCGAGATGGAATTGGATTTTCCAGTTGCTGTGTACGGTGGGATCGCGTATAATCTCATGTGGTCACCGTGCGTTGAGCTTAACGAACTCAGAAAGCCTTAAAAGTGGCGAAATCGCCGAAGCTGCGAATCGAACGAATCTCAACGTCGTTATTTTGGAGAAAATGATCTAATAAGGTCGTAAAACACCATCTGAGGTTGATATAACGTTTCTGAAGTTCATTAGAAATTCGGAACGTTATTTTTGATGTGAATAAGGTATGCCAGATTCGTTAGAATCAGGAACAAAATGAAAAATGAGATTTTTCCCTCGCCTGCACAGGCAGGGTACTATATAAGAAGAAAGAAGTGAATGTACGTTGTCTAATACGAACCGCAGCGGTCGTGGAAAAAACCGCCGGAATTCGGCTGCCTCTCAGGGGCAAGGGAACGCTTCAGCGTCCCGTCAGCCAAGTCAATCATCACGTCAGCAAGGAAAAGAGGTGCGGTCACAAAGCGCATCTCTTTCTGCCGTTCGTCCGAAGGGGAGAGCGCGTGAATCTGCACCAATCGAAGGGCTGCCCGTTAGCAAAAATGAAGAGACCGTCATCGACATCATTGGTATGAACCATGACGGTGAGGGCGTAGGTCGTGCGAATGGATACACGCTCTTTGTGCAGGGTGCGCTTCCAGGTGAAACCGTACGCGTGCGCGTGATGAAAACCAAGAAGCAGTATGGCTACGCCAAGTTACTGGAGATCGTGAACGCCAGCCCGGATCGTGTGTCCGCGCCTTGCCCAATCTATGATCAGTGCGGAGGCTGCCAGATCCAGCATATGAGCTATGCCGGACAGCTTGCGTGGAAACGCCAGTTGGTCGTAGATAATTTGCAGCGGATTGGCAAATTGAACGTGATGGTGGAGGATGCGGAGACGTTGGGATCCAACGTGCAGGATGACGCTTCAGTTGGTGATGCGAATCAGACAACTGAACCGGCTACTTCTGAAGTGCAAATGATCGGCAGCAATCGTATTCGACTTCGCCTTGAAGGTGTCATGAACGGAGAAGATACGGAGCAGGGCATTCGTGTACTATCTACGATGGGTATGGACGAGCCATGGCGCTATCGGAATAAGGCACAGGTGCCAATTGGTGTGACCGAGGGTGGCCTGGTAGGTGGATTTTACGCCAAAGGAAGCCATCGGATCATCGATATGGAGAGCTGTCTTATTCAGCATGAGCATAACGACGAAGTGGTTGCGAAGGTGAAGGAGATCGGCAGTCATTTTGGAATCAGTGCTTATAACGAAGAGACAGGTCGCGGCTTGCTGCGCCATGTGGTTGTGAAGAAGGCGTTCCGTACAGGCGAGATGATGCTCGTACTGGTCACCAATGGTCGAGATATTCCGTACAAAGACGAATGGATCGGCAGTATCCGTGAAGCGATTCCGCATGTGGCGAGCATCTGCCAGAATGTGAACAAGAAACAGACCAACGTCATTTTTGGCGATGAGACCCGAGTACTGTGGGGCCGTGATGTAATTTATGATTATATCGGTGATGTACAGTTTGCGATCTCGGCGCGTTCGTTCTATCAGGTGAATCCGGTGCAGACGGAAGTACTGTATGGGAAGACGGTAGAATATGCCGGACTGAGCGGCAAAGAGACGGTAATTGATGCCTATTGCGGCATTGGAACGATTTCTCTTTTCCTCGCACAACATGCGGATCAAGTGTACGGGGTAGAGATTGTACCTGAAGCGATTGAGGATGCTCGCAGCAATGCGCTCTTGAACGAGATGCGTAACGTGAAGTTCGAAGTTGGCGCATCCGAGGACGTTATTCCACGCTGGAAAGAACAAGGCATCGAAGCCGACGTAATTGTTGTCGATCCACCGCGTAAGGGCTGCGATCCACGTTTGCTGGATACCATCCTGGAGATGAAGCCGGAGCGCGTAGTGTACGTGAGTTGTAACCCAAGCACGTTGGCACGTGATCTACGTGTGCTGGAGGATGGCGGGTATCGCACGGTTGAGGTAACGCCAGTGGATATGTTCCCACACACGGTGCATGTGGAGTCGGTGGCGATGCTCAAATGGAAGGGGCAGGACTAATTCCTACGCCTCTCGTTGTTCCAACTTCCTTATGAATTGAGGATTGGAAATATGTAATGTATGGCTTTGATTGAACCGTCTTGCTTTATATAGGCACGGAGTTGTTCTTCCGTGTCTTTTTTTGTACCTGTAATACTAGGAACAGCCAGATGACAATGGAATTTCAGAGGGAATCAACAGGCTTTTCGAAACTGTTGACAATTGGCATATATGTAATTATATTTAATATATCAGGCGCTTGGTGCTGTAAATCTACTAGTGTAAACGCTCCCAAGCAAAACTTTACGCAATATAGTTCAATTCCGCCGAGGAAGAAAATGGAGATTTGATGGTGTACTTAGTCCCGGTTTTGTACACGCACTGTCCATTTACGAGTGACATTCATCGTATTCATCGTAGTTTTGTAGAGCATTTTCAGCAACGTTTCATTGCTTGGGAAAATGCTTTTTTCTTTAGGCTTTGCGATGTTGACGAAGGAACCCTCAACTATTTCCGTCGTTGTACTCTTCGCATCAAGCTTTTTATGTCCTGCATCGTGTCATACTCCGCCTCCAGCATGAATTGCAGAATCTCTGCATACAACTATGCAAACAACTCTTTCAGTGCAAATTCACCTTGTCCATCATTATGGACTCATTCTTCTGCACAATTACTTTCACTTGCTCATCACGTATACTATCCTCTTTAATCAGCCTTTCTAAAGATTATCTAACGGGGGAATATGATGTCTAAATCAATAGAATCGATCTTGAGAGATGAAATTTTTGCTGAGCTGGACATCGAGTATTCGGATGACCACGATACCCGTTTGTTGGAACAAGGGATCGATTCAGTAGGCTTCATCAAGCTTATTGTTTTAGTGGAATCGAAGTTTAACATCTCGATCCCTGATGAAGATCTGTTATTTGAGAAGTTCTCCACGGCTGGATTAATCCTTAATTATTTGACTGAGAAAACGCTATGATGACTATCATTCAGCGTCTATTTCGGGAGGCCTCTGATCGCCAAGATCATATTATCCTTGAAGATCTAAAGCAGCAATGGACTTACGCAGAGGTGATGACAGAAGCTTATTTGATTGCTTTATACATCCACAAAAATTTTGAGCTTGAGTCCGGAAGTCATCTTGCATTATACACAAATAATGAGCCCTTCTTCATTTTTGCGGCGCTTGGCATTCAATTCTGCGGTTATGTGTTAATACCGGTTCCTTATTCGGCATCCAATACTGAAATTAAAAATATTTTAAATGCCAGTGACGCCAAATTGGTTATCAGCAAATCTGCACAGCCTGCGCATTTAAATTGCGACATTCCTTGGGTTACCGCTCAGGATATATCGCAAGAACTAATGCCTTCGTTCGAATCGATCTCGTTAACCAATCAGTCCGATCCCAATCAATGTGCGATTCTCCTTCCTACATCAGGCACAACCGGAAAATCTAAAATCGTTATGTTATCCCATTGGAATGTATTAACGAATGCGTTGGCACATGGCGGAAAGGTGGGGTATACGGATCAAGATTCGTTTCTTGTAACGATGCCCGTTCATTTCAGTTCTACGATTGTCACGCAATTGATTTCTTGCATGCTATATGGAACCCGAATTAAACTTATCAGCTTGCCTTTGCTGCCGCGCACAGCGTTTAAACTGTTTCAGAATAAGGCGGTCACGGCATTCTCAGCGGTGCCTACGCAATTGATGCACTTTGTTTCCGATTTCCATCAGACAAAGAACTGGAGTGCCTTTGATTCAATTGAATTTATTGTAATTAGCGGTGCGGCGATTCCCGCGAAATTAGTAGACCATCTTCAGACTGTATTTCCTCACTCGGACATTATTCAAACCTATGGATTGACCGAAGCTTCTCCGCGGGTGAGCATGATGGAACGGGGAGAGCGCAGCTTATCCTGTGGATCACCCATAAATGACGTTTCTATTCGTCTTGTCGACGAAGAAGAGAATGAGGTTGAAGGAGCAGCTATCGGAGAAATTTGGGTCAAGGGCCCGAATGTGATGCTCGGTTATTACAAAAACCCGGAGTTAACGAACGCTACCATTGTTGAGGGTTGGTTAAAGACAGGAGATTTGGGATATTGGAATGAATCAGGGTGTCTTATACTCACAGGCCGAAAGAAGAATATCATTATATCCGGCGGTATCAATATCTATCCAGAAGAAATCGAGGAATTTTTGTACGGCTTGAAAGAAGTGGAGGAGGTCATGGTTGTTGGTGTACACGATGACCTGTTAGGTGAAGTACCCATCGCATTTCTGAAAGTCTTTAATAATTGCCTGGTTGATATAGATGCGCTGACACGACATTGCAAATTGCATTTGTCATCGTATAAAGTGCCTAGACAATGGAGGATTGTAGATAACATTCCAAAAACAAAGACAGGAAAACTGGACAGAGCAAGTACGAAGCGCTTATTGCTAAATGAGATATACTGATTCGGAATCCTTAAGCCATTTAACCAAATAACCAGGGGTGAACGAAGGTTGAAGAATTCAACTCAAACATTGGGCAGAAAAATATTGCCGGTCAGTTATCCGATGATTACAACCTATACGCAACATGCTCATCTCTTGTCGATCCTTACCCATTACGAGTGCGCACACCCATGGATATATAGCAATTATATTCAATTATTTATTAACAAAGATTATAAACACCATTGGGGAGATTTTTATTTCCCTCTGACTTATGAGCTGCGACCTTCGGATGCGTGCAAATGGATTACTACTCAAAAGCTACATAGAGATACTGTAACAACGAAATGGGACTCTGTTATACATTTTATTGTAGAAAATATTAATGCTAATAACTATGTCCACACCATGATCAATTATTTCTACGTGCCCTTAAGCGATCGCTACAATAAACTTCAATTGCATCATGACATATTTGTTTACGGCTATGATTTGGATAGAGAGATATTGTATGTTTCCGATTTTTTTAAGAACGGGGTGTATAGTCAGGCTGAGATATCATTTACTGATTTCAATCTTGCGTTCGACAAGAATCATCTAACAACGAATCATGATTATCTGAGAGAAATGGTTTACCTGTATACATTCAATGATCATTATCAGGATAAATTCAGTGCAGATACCCTAGTGAATTCGATAAGAAATTATTTCACTAAGAAAACGCCGGAGTATTGGGAGATGTTTAACTACGGGGGCGACAGGCATAATCTTGACTTCGGCATGCAAATATATACAACTCTATTTAATTATGCGAAAGAGACATCGGAACATAAGGCTATGCTTGATATAAGACCCTTTCATTTACTTTATGATCATAAGAAGATAATGACGCTAAGATTCAAGTACTTGTACGATAATCAGCATTTAATTGAATTAAATCAAGAGCATATAGATGAATTCACAGCTATTGAAATTAAAGCAAAAATCCTTGTGAATCTAGCGATTAAATATAATTTGACAAAGGATACGAGTATTTCCGAAAGTTTACAAACGCTGATTACGAATATAGAAAATGAAGAATCCATATTCTTTGAACGATGGTTGAAGAAGGTAGACATTCAGTAATGTTGAGGGAGCAGATGATCTCAGTTTTGGATATCTCTTCTTGCACCCGAATAGAACTTAGCCCGAAGCCCGTGGTGATCCGGGCATATTTATGGAGGGAGTGATGCCGGGATTATAATCGTTGCGATACAGCGTATGGAGTAAGCCGAACGTTGCTCTTGTCTTAACGATTCCGTTTGCTGACAGCCTATCGCCTTCTTGTCTTTCAACGATCCGCATTGCTTCAAGCGCTTTTTTCCGGCACAACCACAGCGAATCAGCTCACCTCAAGAATCTCTCCTTTTATTTGACCCGACATCTTGTGATTCATGCATAGCATTATACCTGTTCGATTGAATTAATAGTGGTTTCACAAACCTTAAGCAAGGGTGGGGATCATAATATTCATTGTATTAACAGGAGTTGCAGGTTTCATCGGTTCCAACCTTGCCGAGAGGCTGCTGCGGGAAGGCCATACCGTTATCGGTGTCGATAATTTTCTGACCGGGTCTACTGTCAACATAGACAATCTCTTACGGTCGCCAAATTTCAAGTTTATCGAGCATGACGTCATTTATCCGCTCGCAATTGAAGGGCCTGTCGATTGGGTGATGCATTTTGCAAGCCCTGCCAGTCCGCCTAAATATTTGTCCTATCCGATCGAAACGATGAGGGTCAACAGCGAAGGGACGATGCATCTGCTGTATCTGGCCAAAGAAAAGCAGGCTGCCTTCTTCTTGGCTTCAACAAGCGAGATCTACGGTAACCCAACTGTTCACCCTCAGCCGGAGAGCTACTATGGCAACGTGAATTCGATTGGAGCAAGAAGCTGCTACAACGAAGCGAAGCGCTATGCAGAGGCGATCACCTACTGGATGAACAGGAAATACGGTATACCGGTAAGGGTCATTCGGATCTTCAATACATTCGGCCCGAAGATGGATTTACATGACGGACGCGTCATTACCAATTTCATTAATGAAATCATGTCCAAGCAAAACCTTACGATTTATGGCGACGGCAGACAGACGAGAAGCTTTCAGTATATCGACGATTTGCTGGAAGGGATTGTGAGACTGATGAGCACCACGTATGAACAGCCAGTCAATTTGGGGAATCCGGAGGAAGTCACCATACTTGAAGTCGCCCAAATATTGAAGGAGTTAATGAAGTCCAACGCACAGTTAGAGTTTCTCCCGCTGCCGGAAGACGATCCAAGGAGAAGGAAGCCGGATATTACCATTTCAAGGACGATTATGAACTGGGAACCGGCGATCAGTTTGCATGATGCACTCGCTAGAACGATCCATTATTACCAGGGTCAATATATCCATTAAACGGGAGGTACCTATGCAAGAACAGATTATAGCGATGATAAGCGAAATCAAGGAAGACGCTGAGCTGGCAAACCGTTTGAACGAGCATTCCAACATCATGGAAGACGGGGGATTGGACTCCCTACAGCTAATTACTTTTGTATTAAATGTGGAAGAGCGTTTCGGTATTGAAATCGATTTTGAACAATTCGACTTCGATCTTATGGAATCGGTAACGACCTTCTGCAATTATATCTCGGAGCTACAGAAGACAGCGCCTGTATGAACGATAGACGCAAGTTCGAGCTCATTATCGGGACATTTGATGCGGAACGCTTCTGGCGCGACCCTAATCTAGCCAAACTGCCGTCGTTTCACGATCCTGAAATGGAGAATATCGTGATGGCCATGGATGAGCTGCTCTTCCCATTTTGCGAGGCGCAGGATAGGCTCATTACTCGCTATCGAATGAACGTTTGCCATAAAGCGTATTTGCATGAGATCGGATTTAAATTTCTTTCTAATTCAACCGATCTCGAGAATCCTGATGTAGGAAGCGCAGGCAGAACCGCCAATATATTCGACCTGCTCACATCAGTCGATCGAATGGCTGACATGGATCATTTGCTGAATGGTGCCCAGTTGTCGCCCTTTGCCGTCATTCCGGGGGCGGATCGTACTGCAGCGCGTTACGGGTTGGAACAGGATTTTCCAGCTATCGAAACGGTTCAGACTGTCAATTCGAAGCTGTATTCAACCGAATTGAACCGTCGCCTTGATCTTCAGTGTGACAGCCAGACGGTCTATTCTCCCGAAGAGCTGCTGACAAGCAGCTTGAATTTGCTGAATCAAGGACCCTTCCTGATCAAAGATGAGTTTGGGGTATCCGGGAAAGGCAATTTGCTGATTGAGTCGGAAGCGATTTTGCAGCGAGTCACATCCTATGTCGCCGATCAGTGTAGCAAGGGAAAAACGGTTCGGTTTATTCTTGAGCCGTTCCTCCGCAAGGAATTGGATTTTTCTTGCCAATTCCACATCGATCCGGACGGTACTTATCGACATATCTCAGTGCAGCAGTTGGTCAATCACAATTTCGCTTACCAAGGCTCCTATACAGCAGACGATAGGTTGCTTCATATGCTGCAGGAAGCGAAGTATTTTGATGTAATGAAACGGGCGGCTCGCGAGCTTTATCGGTCGGGTTATCACGGCGACGTATGCGTCGATTCCATGCTGTTGACAGACGGCCGCATCGTTCCGATTGTTGAGGTGAATGCCAGAAGATCGATGAGTCTGATCAAGCATTACGTTGACCGCTACCTGAAGAAGCACGACACGGCAGGGAGCATGACGCATGTGAATTTACAGTTTGCCTGCGATGTATCATTTGATCAATTGCTTGAATCGCTGGACCGCGAGGGTGTTCTATATAAGCCTGATCGAGGATTCGGTATTTTACCGTTAAGCGCGAATACGCTCCTTATTAACAAAGTCGTCAATGAGTGCAAGGGGATCCGGAATAAGCAGGTGAAAGGCAGATTATATTATTCGTTGATTGAAGGGGAATGGGATAACGAACGATTGATCGCTAAGGTTAAGGAGGTGCTGTCGTCGTTATCCTTCAAGATCGCCCGCTGATGCAGTCCGAAGCGCTTGAAGCCATGAATGGAGGAAGAAATTTTATGGGTAAGCGGAAAGTGACGATTCTATGCTCGGGTTTCGGTCTGGGTTTCTATATTCCCGGTCTGTTAGCTGCAAGTGATTTCGAGAAAAGGGAGATCGCGACGGAAGTGCTCGTGTTCGAAAGCTATTTGGAGCAAGACAAGATGGATCATATTGTAGACAGCAGAAAGGCTTATCACAATAATTTCGCACTTGCCAATCTATCGGCCCGAATGCCGATGGATATCCGGGGCAGCATTGATTATGCCCAGGTCGAGCTGTTGCTGGAGGCGTGGAAAGCGGAAGACCGATACGAATTCATATCGCTATCCGGACACTGGATCTATATTCTGGATTTGTATAGGGAGAAGATGCTGCCGAATCGAATTCATGTAGACCTGCTCTACGTCGATTCAGATCTGGCCCCGTCCTGGAAGAGCTTGAAGAAGTTTCATCCTCACTACGACGAGTATTATTACAATGCTTGTCTCTATGACACCGACAAGATGGAGATTCGATGCGAAATCCCGGTTCTTCATCGTACGCCAATGCCCTTCGACTCAAGGAAGCGGCGGCTTGTTGTTCATGGCGGCGGCTGGGGGATGGGCACTTATCAAAGTACAATTCCAGAGCTTGCCGACCATAACTACGGGCTTGATATCGTAGCTTACGATTGGAAGGAAGCGAAGCCCGATCCCGATCACCGATATTGGATGAATGATCCGGAATGGTGTGCATGGGTGAAGAGTGCGAACGGCCTGCACGAGTTTCCGCCATACATCGAAATAACGGGAGAAGGCACGAAGTCATACGCCGCTGAGGTTGATCATCATTGGTTATTCGATATCGCTTCGGAGGCGATGGCTATCGTGGCCAAGCCGGGAGCGGGCACATTAATCGACTCGCTTGCATCCGGTACCCCTCTTATTTTGCTGGAGCCATTTGGAAGTCACGAGCTTAGCAATTTGGAATTGTGGGAGTCTCTGGGGTTCGGAATCCGCTACGAGAAGTGGCGGGAGATGGATTTTTCCGTAGAGGTCCTTAAGGAGATGCATCAAGCGATCATAAACAGACCCGGAGAACGAACGAATTATGTGGATCATTATTGTGCGAGAGTCGCGTTAACGAAGGGGTAATATTTCAATGGCAAAAGGGGTTATGCGATGAGCGTAAACAAATTGAGTGTCGTCCAAGATAAGATAAAGACAAGCTATCCGAGATGGATCGTCATGCAGCTGTTGGAGGAATGTAATTTACGATGCAAGATGTGCTATGAGTGGGGACTCGAAGGGCCGTACAAAAGCAAAAAAACGTTAGCGCATCTGGATCCGGATCTCATTAAAAAGATCATCGTCGAGTGCAGCCCGGGCAAGCCATATTACGATTTCTTCGGTGGCGAGCCACTGATGTACCCTTGGCTGGGCGACATTCTCGCCATGATCAATCACTATGGAAGTAAAGCAGATTTCCCCACGAACGGCACATTGCTTGAGCAGCATGCCGAGATGCTTGTCGAGACTGCTCCAAATAAGATCTGGATGTCTCTCGACGGCCCTGAGGAAATCAACGATAAGCAGAGAGGCAAAGGCGTATTCAAGAAAGTAATCAAGGGGATCGAGAAGCTTTATGAGCTTCGGGAAAGCAAGGGCAAGCAATTTCCGAAAATGGGTGTATCCTTTATCATTACGCCCTTGAACTATATGTACGTTGAGGAATTTTTCTTTAAGCATATCGACTTGTCGATGTTGGACCATATCAGCATGGAAGTGCAGCTCTACGCAACGGAAGAGCAGTATGCCCAATATGTGGAGGTTCTTAGTGACAAATTCGACGTGCATGAAGCTCCTTATGCCAAGGGGATGGTGTGGCGGGACACCAGTTCGTTCAGCCAGATCGATATTCCGGAATTGACGAGACAGCTCAATAATGTTAAAGCGTATTGCTTGAAAAACAGCATTCATGTGATCACCTATCCGAAAACGATAGATGAGCAAAATTTGAGCAACTATTTCTCGGGGCAATTCCATCAGATGGCTGATAAACGAAATCGCTGCTCCCTTCCATGGGTTTATGCAGAGATTACAGCAAGGGGCGACGTTTCGCCCTGCCATGCCTTCTATGATTTGACCTTTGGCAACGTGAACGAAGAGAGCTTGATGGATATCTGGAGTAGTGACAAGTACAAAGATTATCGCGCGTATATGAAAAAAAATATGCTTCCGATCTGCACGGCTTGTTCAAGGTATTATATCTATTGATTCATGTGAATGACCTAATAGGTTTAAGAGGGGTGGTGTTGATATGAATCCGAAATCAGAGATTAAACGTTCCCCAAAGGATTTGCAAATATTGAAACGTACGATCAAGAATACGGTGGAAACCAAGCGGAACATGGAGAAAATAGCGGGTTACGCGACACCGTTGCCAGAGTCGGTCGGGATTAAACTGACGAACCAATGCAACTTGCGCTGCAAGCATTGCTATCAATGGAACGACACTGGCTACCATCACTTTATGACACCGGAGCAGCAGCGGGAGCAGCTCGACTACGGGCTGCTGGAGAAGCTGATCCTTGAGACGGAACCAGCCAAGTCGAGACTCTATATCTGGGGCGGCGAGCCGCTCGTATACAGCCATTTCGACCGTTTGGCCGATTTGCTTGAAGCCCATCCTCGCGAGACGACGATCTGTACGAACGCGATGCTGATCGAGCGAAAGCTGGACACCTTGCTGAGAATCTCCGACAACCTGGAGCTGCTCATTGCACTTGATGGATTCGAAGAAGAGAATGATGCGCTTCGCGGCAAAGGGGTATTCAACAAGGCGATCGATGCTATTCGGATGCTAGTCGAGCTGCGTAAGGAAAACCAATTCAGGGGCAAAATTACGATCCATACTGTCGTTAACGATGGGATGACCGACAAGCTGTATGATTTGTTGGACTTTCTGGAGGGCGTCGGTGTAGATATGGTCATGGTCTGCTTCCCGTGGTACATCTCGGACGAATGCACGCAGGGAATGGACGATTACTTTGACCAGAAGTTCGACTTTCTTCCGGCGAGCGAGCACAAGGGCGAACGAAGCTGGCACGCCTTTAACTACAAGCTCGATCCGGAGCGTATCCCTGCTTTGATGAGCGAGTTGGACCGGGTGAATAATCGGGTCTGGAAAATGCGTTTACGCTACCAGCCGAATCTGGATTATGACCAGATCGAAGATTTCGTGCTCGGCAAAGAGGTGAGGAGTAAAGGCACGATGAACAAGAAGTGCCTGGCTCTCTCGAACCGGATGGACATTACGCCCGATGGAACGATTGTTGCGTGCAAATTTTTCAAGGAGTTCGAGATCGGCAATTTAAATGAAGCGTCCGTACAGGAATTATGGCACGGCATGACCTACAGAAGGATAAGGGAAATGATGGATGAACGACTGACACCGGCATGTTCCAAGTGCAGTGTCTTGCATTTGCACGGTGTTTAACTATTCTACATGAGCATAAATGAGGTGAATCAGTGAGCATTATCCAAGTGGAACGCTTATCCAAAAGCTTCAATTACTACGAAAAAGAATTGGGGTTCAAAAAATCGCTGAAAAATTTAGTGAAGCGGAAATCACTGATCAAAGAAGCGGTTAGCGAAATATCACTTGTCATCGAGCAAGGCGAGATGGTCGGGTTCTTAGGCCCGAACGGTTCCGGCAAAACGACTACGCTTAAGATGCTGTCCGGCATCTTGTATCCGACAAGCGGGCAAGCGACGGTATTAGGCTATATCCCTTGGGAGCGAAAAAAAGAATTCAAGATGCAGTTCTCGATCGTGATGGGGCAGAAATCGCAGTTGTGGTGGGATTTACCGGCGAACGAATCGTTGTACCTGAACAAATGCATTTATGAGGTCGAGGATAAGCCCTACAACCTTGTCCTGGATGAGCTTACGGAGATGCTTGGTGTTAAAGATCTGCTCAATATTCAGGTGCGCAGGCTTTCGCTGGGGGAACGGATGAAGATGGAGCTAATTGCGTCGCTCATCCACCGGCCTAAGGTGATTTTCCTGGATGAGCCTACAATCGGACTCGATCTGATTTCGCAGAAGCGCATTCGGGAGTTCCTGAAGTATTATAACCAGCAGACGAAAGCAACGGTCATTCTGACAAGCCACTACATGGCGGATATTGAGGATTTATGCAAACGCACGATCATCATCAATCAAGGGAAGATCGTATACGATGGCGATCTTCGGCGTGTGAACGAATTGTTTCATGCAAAAAAGATCATCAAGCTGCAATTTACGGACGAAGTGCCGAGGCAGGCGCTAAGCGACTATGGCGCTATTATGGAACATGACGGCATGAATGCGGTCATGGAGATCGATAAGCATGACCTCCAGCGGCTTTCCAAGATGATGCTGGACCGGTTCCCGATCCTCGATTTCACAGTGGAAGATATACCTGTCGAGCGAGGCATCGAAAGCTTGTATCAGAAAGATGGGGTCAAACATGAAAGCCTTGCAGAAGTATAAAAGGACGTACATTCTTGCACTTCAGAATGCGATGGAGTATCGGACCGATTTCTTTATGAGTATTATCAGCGGCGGCTTCATCATTCTCGTCCAATGCTTCCTCTGGACGGCCGTGTTTCGCAGTTCGCCGCAAGAGATTATTAACGGCTATACGTATTCACAGATCATCATTTATTCCGTGTTGTCTGGCGTTGTCTCCAAGCTGGTTTCTGCCGGCTTCGAAGGGGAAATCGCGAATGATATCAAGACGGGTGGACTGAGCAAATTTATCGCTCAGCCCATTCATTATTTCAGCTATCGGATATGCAATTTTTTCGGTGGGAAAACGGTTCAGATCGGGGTCGTCCTTGTCTTATTCGTCATACTGATGATCGTTTTTACTCAGATTTGGGGGTTTCACCTTAGAGGGGTGCAGATCGTTATGTTCCTGGTCAGCATTCTGTTCGGACTGCTCATCAACTTCCTGCTTTTTTATTCGATTAGTGCTCTCGCGTTCATCATTACCGAGGTTTGGGGCGTTTATATCGCGTTCAACCAAGGCGTCTATCTGCTCAGTGGTGCCATCTTTCCGCTTAATATTTTCGGAGATACGTTTGCCAGAATCTCCAGCTACTTACCGTTTCAATATGTCGTATTCTTCCCGGTTAACATCATCAATGGGAGCATGGCGATTCATGAAATCGTGCGCGGGCTTCTCTTACAGGTGGTCTGGGTAATTGCGCTTATGATAATTTCGAAGTTGTCGTGGGATTCCGGGATGAGGAAATATGTAGCCGTTGGAGGTTAGATCTGTGAGTATCAGCTTGACGGAGTTTCGGAAGCATGTACGTATGTTCTTTATTTTCGCAAAGAACAGCTTGGTCGGTTACATGGAATACAAAGCGAATTTCTACTCCGGTTTGATCATGGAGACTGTATTTCTGTTTTCCAAGCTGATCTATATCTTGTTCGTTTTCCAGCTCGGGATCGAAATCAATGGCATTTCTCCTGACCAGATGATGATCTTCACCGGAACCTATACGATTATGATCGCGATCTATACAGGACTGTTTATGGATAACTTTTATAGATTCGCCGGCCATATCCGCAACGGGACGCTGGACTTGTATATGACGAAGCCGCTTTCGCTGCAGTTCATGATTTCATTTCGGCACGTTAACTTCGCGTTTCCGATCCCGAACCTGATCGCCGGGATCACGATGATCGTACTGGCTTGGCGGCGTCTTGACATCGAGCCAAGCTTTATCCACGTGGCCGGATATATCGGCGTGATCTTGAGTAGCACGATCGTGACCTATTCGGTGCTTCTACTTCCGCAAATTCTTGCCTTCTGGACGGTGAAGTCCGGTTCGATCTTCGAAATACTCGACAAATGTTGGGATTTAAACAATATGCCGATGTACATATACCCCAAATGGCTGCGGAGAATAGGGCTGTATGTTGTGCCGATCTTGTTCATCACCAACATGCCGTCGGTTTATTTGATCGATCGATTGGACTTGTTCCTTGGGATATGGATTTTTGTAGCTCCCGTTATATCGCTTATCGTGGTCAGGCTGTTCTGGAAGCTGGCCGTCAAACGCTATGAAAGCGCCAGCAGTTAGAGAAATGCCCAAAAAACAAATTGTTGAGAAGGTGAATCGAATGAGCAGGACGGAGCATGAGAGCCATCCGTTGCAGACAAAGGCTATCGAAAAGAAACGGCTGCACAACGGGATCGAAATCTATCAAAACAACGAAGGCGAGACCGAGTTCCTCTACAACGAGATTTTCCACAAGGAGATGTATTTCAAGCACGGTATTACACTCCCGGATCATGGCACGGTCATGGACGTTGGGGCTAATATCGGCATGTTCAGCCTGTATGTCAGCAGCAAGAGCGACTGCAGGGTATATGCTTTTGAGCCACTGCCGCCGACTTTTAATCTCTTGAAGATGAATACGAGTTCGCTGCCTCGCGTAACGACGGTTAATGTCGGGCTTTCCAATGAGATCAAGGAAGCGGAGTTTGCCTATTTTCCTACGATGTCCACGGACTCTGTCCAGATCAAATACAGGGAGAACCACGATCAAGATCTCCGATACGGGTTAATCAACCATTACGAAGATAATTTCGCTGACCCGCGAATGCTAAACCGCTTTGTCGATCATCTTATGTCGCCGAAGCTTCTGAATGAACAAATCTATCGTTGCCAGCTAACTACGATCTCTGAAATGATCCGCTTTTACGGTCTGAACCAAATTGATCTGCTCAAAATCGATGTGGAAAAAAGTGAGTTCGAGGTGCTGGATGGCATAGAGCCGGAAGATTGGGGCAAAATCAGGCAAATTGTAATGGAGGTACACGGACTGGACGGAGAGCAGATCAGCAGGCTCGAGAACATCTTCCAAACCAACGGCTTCTATGCCGTGATCGATTATTACGAAGATTTGAATATCCCAAATTACTATAATGTGTACGCGTTGAATCAAATGCATACGTCGGCTGGGCGATAGTCATGTTACAGCATCTGCATGCAAGGTTGGTATGCTCCAGCTGCAAGGGCGAGCTGGAGCAGTTGGAAGCAGTGCTGCAATGCTGCAGCTGCGATGCGGTATATACGAACGATGATCGTTACTTATCGATGCTCGACCGGCGAGAGCAGTTTGTCCACCCTTCCGAATGGAACCGAAAAGAGGCTGAAATTCGGGATTATAGCGAGATTTCGCACTCCCTTGCGCTGTCCGGTATAGGCCGATTCGCCACCTTCTTGAACTATGGTTACGTCCCGCACGAGAATGAGCAACATGCGGTGCTCGAGCCGGGCGATGCATGGAATAGAAATTCGGTCAAGCTGCTGCTTGAAACAGTGGGTAAGACGGCGATTCGGGAGCGGCAGGTGATCGACATCGGATGCGGCAGGGGAGGGAACATAGCGGCTCTGTCTAAATATTTCAAGCCGCTGTCTATTGTCGGTCTCGACATCTGCCCGGCGAATATTGCCTTTTGCAATGCCAAATCCCGATTGGGTGAATCTTTGTATCTCGTCGGCGATGCGGAGAATATACCGTTTGCTGACGAGAGCTTCGATGTGGTGTTAAATATAGAATCCGCACATGCCTATCCGAACCGATCACGATTCTATGAAGAAGTATACCGGATCATGAGAGTTGGCGGCGTATTTCTGTATACGGAGCTGATGCTGGGAGATCAAGTAGCGCAAAACGTCAGGCTGTTAGAGGAAGCAGGCCTGTCTGTAATCCGCAATCAGGATGTGACTTCGAATGTTCTTCTATCATGTGATGAGAGTGCGAAGCAGCGTACTGGCACACAAGGAATTGCGAATAACGCCAATTCAAGCACGAATATTGGAGATATCCATGAATTCATCGCATTGCCCGGCTCGAAGAAATATGAAGAGATGAAGGCTGGAACGCGGCAATACCGTATGATGAACCTTGTTAAGAGGTAATATAGCCGTGATATCAACAATAATTTTTGGGCGTGTCTGAAAACTCTGAAGGCGGCAGATTTTGCTGAATTTTCGTTCCAAGCCAGGAAGTTTTCCGCAGGCGTGCCGGGGCACGTCAAGGGAAATTGACGTAGCAGGGGGCGAAAAGGCGGTAAAAGATGCACTTCAGTAGGTTTCAAGACACGTCCTAGGTTAGGAGAAATATCTTATGGAAGAAATTATTTCCCTGGACACCTTTCAGCCCTTCGACGGCATGACGAAAATGTTTCCTCATCATAATTTTCCTTATTTTAATTGCGGCTACAATTTGTTATTAACGCTTGCCAGGTATTTTAAAAAAGATGAGCTGTCGATTTTGAATAATGTCATTACTATTTATAGATTTGATAAACAAAAAATACAAACAAGAGGATATTTCAAGTTAGAGGTGTTGGATCTTCAGGAGGGAGATCAGATCCTTGAGGAAATGGGGATCTCTATTCGTAAAAAATCCCCTGCACTAGATACGTTACAAGATGAGATCATCAATTCTATTTCTAGTGGTCATCCGATTTCCATATTTATTGATTTATTTTATCAACGCGGGAGAGACTTTTACTATAACCAAAAACATGGACTGCATCCTGTTTTTGTCTATGGCTTCAATCTGACGAACGAGGAGATATATACGGTTGATGATATTACAGAATACAGACAATATGCTCTGCCATTTTCAGAATTTAAATGGTCATGCATGACTTCGGAACACGTAAAGATGCCAGACTACTTTTGGGAATATGCGCTAGAGGCCCCCGGTAATCATGAGATATTGAACAATAAGAATTCAGCACACACAACCATCAATACATTCGTAGAAAATATGTGCAGGTATCAAAATGAAATAACGGAAAGTTTGAATAATATACTGTTGCTCGCAGAAAATTACGAGCTCATTATAAAAAATGAAACGATTATAGAAACACTGAGCAGTACGATTTATAGAAAATGTTCTGAGAAATACAGGTTAAATACTCTCTATAAGTACAACATTGATCATATCAATGCAAAACATACGCTTGACCCGTTATTGGACCAAATTATTCATGACTGGAAGACAGTAAGGATCTATTCGAATAAAGCCATCATGTCCCAAAAGTTCACTGGGGAAATCATAGACAAGTGCATTGGTTTATTTACAAAAATATATACAAATGAAATACATTTTAATAATCAATTATTTTTAATGTTAAAGGCTTTCAGGTATAATCACATCTAATATTGCTAGAAATGAGCCGCATCAACAGGCTGGTCAGGAAAGACTAAAACCCGTACAAGCCCTGTAAGGCAGAATAAAAGAGCCGCCCTTTTCAAGGATGGCTCTGCTTCTATCAGTCTTTATAGCCCCTAAATGGTGAGTTGTTCGATGGTTTATATAATCATAGTAGAGTTGATGGTGATCTGAACAATATCAAGTTTTCCAGTTTATCCGTTTTTAATAACTTTGTGGTGTTCATTGTTTTCTAATGCTGCAGTAAGACGTGGCAAAGGTATGCCTAACTTTTTTGCTTCTCTCACAACTTCAAGTACCGCAAAACCGGCTTTACTATTATTGTATTCAATGAAAAGTCGTGGTAAGCTGCCCTTTGCAAAAATAACCTTGTTAAACAGCAGGCCGAGAAGTGCGGGTGGGATCTTGGTCAACAATAGAGTAATCGCGTCCATCTTTGCGCCTCTTGCTTTAAGTACAGGGGTCATTTCCCGCATACTCTTACCGACATTTGCGAATGAGTCACTATGATTCAAGACTGATGGGAAACTTCCTCGTTTTAACACCTCGGTCTCCATCGCCGCATTCATGGCAAAATGATTCCATAGCCAGCTTTGCATATCCTTGATCCAATTGATTTTAAAATTGGCGCTTTCAAATAGTTCTTTGACCTTGTTGTTTATCTGTTCCGTGCCTACCCGTGGTTTTTCCAGAAATATCGTTTTTAAAAAGCCGCCCTTAAGCTTATTGTCCTCAATGCCGCCTCCTGCTCCTGGGAACCCAAAGACAACATTGTTCATAGACAGGGGCAAGATTGATGATTTTAAATCCTGCCAAATATTATTGAATATTAGGATCGGGGTGTTACCAGCAGTAGTCGAAAGTATTCTTGCTGCTTCGGGAAGTTGCTCCGTGTTGACACTCGCAATAATGAGATCATAATTTGGGCTTATCTCCTCATGCAGCTTGATTTTCCAGCTTTCCTGGATGAACTGTTTTCCTTTTCGTGCGTCCCACATTTCAAGCGCGATATGACTTCCGAACGTTTCTTTTCTCCCTTTTCTAACGTAAAACTCAACGGTATGCCCTGCCTTCTCTAAAGCCCAAGCGTATTGGGTCGATATTACACCTCTACCGAAAAATAAAATTCTCATCTTAGCCTCCTAATATCCATATTCCTCTTTGTTGATGATCCAACAACGTGTTGTATAATGTTATTGTATAGATTCACTATTTGGTCATCAACCATCAGATTTTTAATATCTGTCGTATAATCAATTCAACAGAAAATGGAGGTTAACAATGAAAAAGCAACCTGAAATTACGGAAAAAACAAGGCAGACATTTATAAATGTATTCTGTGATTTATATTGCCGAAAACCAATCGAAAAGATATCCATTCAAGAGATTGCTAACCAATCAGGATATAACCGGAGTACATTTTATCAATACTTTACAGATATCTATGAGTTGTTGGACTGCGTTGAAGAGCGTATGTTGAAATCGATTAAGGAGGAAATGGCAGGAAGAGAGTTTTCTACACATACTATCCAAGATGCACTTCAATGCTTGGAAAATGCAGAGGAAATTTCAGTTCTTAAAGCTGTATTGGGCGACTATGGTTCTGTTCATTTTGTGGAACGCTTGAAAAGAGAAATTCCCTTTGAACGATTGATTATGGATTTTTCAACAGATGATGTCTTGGCACCATACATAATCGAGTTTTACATATCTACATTAATATCTATGTTTCGTCTTTGGATACACAGAGACAAAGATCTATCGTCGGAGGAATTGATCAAGCTGATCGATAGTCTATTTACAAAGGGGATAACACCGTATCATATCTTTGGCACGGTCAATCCGCAACGTTCTGGAGTGTAGCGATGATGGTTAGAAAGCTAAAGATAAACAAAAAGAGGTCGAGAATTTCATATATTTTCGACCTCTTTTTTGTCTTTGTTTCAATACCATCCATTAACTAGTCCAAAACTCCCATTATCCCAGGCGGTAATTAATATAAGTGCACATCCGTACCAGGCACGGATTTGTTTTGTACGGTATTACCGGATAGGTACACCTTTTGCAGATTAGGCAGCTGACTTAGAGTCTCGATATTGGAAATGGCATTGTTTTCGAGATGAAGCTCAAGTCCCATGTCCCTCCGATTCCATTTGCAGCTCAGCACAACTCATTCGTTCAGGCGATTTTATTATAGGAGGAACGGCTATTCCATGCTGAGTATAGTCGATCCAACACATACACATCATAAATTTTGCTTTTTTCCACTTTGCAATAAAGATGGAATCTGATAGGATAAGTTTATAAATACGATGGTTTTAGTGAGGATTAAAAAGGAGGCCGCCTTGCCATGCAAGAATTAACACATCTGGATCAACTTGAGGCTGAAGCGATATACATTATCAGAGAAGTAGCAGCGGAGTGCGAGAAACCGGTCATGTTGTATTCCGTCGGCAAGGACAGCTCGGTCATGTTGCACTTGGCCCTAAAGGCTTTCTACCCCGAGAAGCCGCCGTTCCCATTCATGCATATCGATACAACCTGGAAATTCAAGGAAATGATTGAGTTCCGCGACCGAAAAGCGAAGGAATTTGGTATCGAGATGATCGTGCACTCAAATGAAGAGGCTATTCAACAAGGAATTAACCCCTTCGACCATGGTTCCGCATATACCGACATTATGAAAACCACAGCCCTGAAGCAGGGATTGGACAAATACGGATTCACGGTTGCGTTCGGTGGCGGAAGACGTGATGAGGAGAAGTCGCGTGCGAAGGAGCGGATTTTCTCGTTCCGGAACAAGAATCACTCGTGGGACCCTAAGAACCAACGCCCGGAGATGTGGAAGCTGTTCAACACGAGAATCAACAAGGGAGAGAGCATTCGAGTCTTTCCGCTGTCCAACTGGACTGAGAAGGATATCTGGCAATACATTCGTCGGGAGAACATCGATATCGTTCCGCTTTACTCCGCCGACGTAAGACCGATCGTTAATCGTGACGGGCATATCATCATGGTGGATGACGAGCGGATAAAGCTTGAGCCTGGCGAGAAGGTAGAGATGAAGAAGATTCGCTTCCGCACGTTGGGTTGTTACCCGCTCACGGGCGGAGTCGAGTCCGATGCTGTTACGCTGGATGAGATCATTGAGGAGACATTGGGTGCGTTATCTTCCGAACGGACCAGTCGGGTTATCGATCAAGAAGCGGCGGGAAGCATGGAACGACGCAAACGGGAGGGCTATTTCTAACATGAAGAGTCTACTAAAATTCATTACCTGCGGAAGTGTGGATGATGGCAAGTCCACGCTGATCGGACATATGCTCTATGAAGCCAAGCTGCTGTTTGCCGATCAAGAACGCGCGCTTGAGCTCGATAGTCGATTGGGAAGCCGAGGCGGCAAAATCGACTACTCGCTGCTCTTGGATGGTTTGCTGGCCGAACGCGAACAAGGGATTACCATTGATGTGGCATATCGTTATTTTACGACGTCTCATCGTTCCTTCATTGTGGCGGACACACCGGGACACGAAGAGTATACGCGCAACATGGCTGTAGGCGCTTCCTTTGCCGATCTAGCCATCATTCTGGTGGACGCTACCAAAGGCATCATTACCCAGACCAAACGCCATGCCCGGATCTGCGCCCTGATGGGGATCAAGCATCTCGTATTGGCTGTGAACAAGATGGATCTGGTCGGCTTCGATCAGAGGACGTTCGAGGCAATCAAGGAAGAGTTCATCCAAACGACGGCCGAATTCCAAATCAAGAGCATTCAGGTCATTCCCGTGTCCGCTACGGAAGGGGACAACATTACAACCCAGTCGCCGAATGCACCCTGGTACGAGGGGTTAGCATTATTACCGTATTTGGAAAGTATAGATGTTCATACTACCGATGATACGAAGCCTTTCATGATGCCAGTTCAGCGTGTAAGCAGACCGGACCATACGTTCCGCGGGTTCCAGGGCCAGATCGAGGCTGGAAAGATTTCGGTCGGAGACGAACTCATGACTCTGCCAAGTCGGGAGAAAGCTAAGGTTAAGCGGATTTTGGTGACGGACCAAGCTCAGGATTCGGCTTATGCTGGCCAACCAGTTACGATACAACTGGACCGCGAAGTTGATGTCTCGCGAGGTTGTGTGCTCACGATGGACAATCAAGTCCAAGAAGCTGACAGCTTCGCTTCTACAATCCTGTGGATGGACGATTCCGTCCTGACTCCGGGCAAGCATTATTGGGTAAAGGTCGGAACGAAGACTCTTCCAGGCACTGTAACGGCGATTACCCATAAAATTGACATTAACACGGGCCATACCGTTCCGGCCGATCAAATTGTTAAGAACGAATTGGCCAAGTGTGAATTCACGCTGTCGGATCAGATCGTCTTCGATTCCTTTGAACACAATAAGAGCATCGGAGGTTTTATCCTCATTGATCGTGTCACCAACATGACGTCTGCTTGCGGAGTCATCGATCAAGCTCTGAAGGGAGAAAGCCGATTTGCCACGCTGGATACGGGAATCACGAGAGATGTTCGCGCCCAGCAGAAAGGACAATCTCCGCTCACGGTATGGTTTGCTGGCTCGGATACGGTAGCTCTCGCCAAGGAAGTGGAGAAGCGACTAATGTCATCCGGTTACCATACGATGCTGCTTGAGAGCGTCAGTGGAGAAACGCTCCGCGGCACGGCAGAGATGGCAAAGGTGTTGAACGACGCCGGCCTGATCTCACTGGTATCCCATGATTCTATCAGTGCGGGCGAACTTGAGACAGCTCGAGAGATCATCGGGGGCAAAGGATTTATTGAAGTTAACGCGGACGAGATCGGCGGAATGTCCATCCAGGATGCCGCGAAATCCGTGGTTAAACGAGTCGTGCAATCCGTTATCGATCACAGTCCTTCGAATAACTACGATATTTAATAAGCATGTCCGATAAAGCGGTTGCCGATTAGGTAGCCGCTTGTTTGTTTCGTCAAGATCCCTCTTTATATGGGGAGACTGATCTCTGGATGCCAACATCACCCGTGCTGAGGTTGCAGCTATCGTCCAAAGAATATTGAAGGCTTCTGACTTGACTTAAAACACCGAAAGGGTTCCCCCATGCAGGAAGAACTGCATAAGGGGAACCCCTTTTTGTCTTTGTTTTAATACCATCCATTAACTGTAGTAGTCTAAAACTCCCCATCATCCCAGGCGGTAATTAATACACATGCACACCCGTACCAAGCACGGATTTGTTTTGGACGGAATTACCGGAGAGATACACCTTTTTCAGATCAGGCAGTTGGCTTAGGGTCTCGATATTGGAAATGGCATTATTCTCGAGATGAAGCTCTTCTATGGCCTGCCAGTTACTCATGAATTCGAGAGAAGCCAAATTGCTGTCTTGCAGAGTAAAGGAACGCAGAGCGGGCAGTTTCGCAAAGTAAGGCATCATTTGGTCAACTTCAGCAACAGAGGTGTTATTTATGCTGAAATATGGTTGCTCTAAGGTCAAATGTTCAAGCACGCTGTTCTCCGTGGCCGATTTTTCTTCAAAGTTCAGCCTGCACTCGGAACACATCAGAGATTTGATCTGCTTCAAACGAAATAAAGCATCGCTCTCCTGATATAGTGACGAGTCGTAAATGCTTAGAGTCTCCAGGCTGGATAAGCCGTCCAGGGCGCCCAGACGGGTTACTTCACTGACCTCTGAGAGGGAGAGTTGCTTAAGTTTCGGGAATTTCCCCAGCGCCGCCAAATTCAACTCGCCACTTCCGCCACTGAGCGTCAGGCTGGTTGCGGCGGGCGCTTTCAGTCCGGCGAGAAAAGCGCTTGAAATTTCTACTCGCGTTGCCTTAGGTAATGTCAGCGCTTCTGCATTCTCGTAGTAGCCGGACAACGTTAATTCCCGCAAAGAGGACAGGCTATTGATGGCCTTTACCGAACTAAGTTGACTTAGAGAAGCTAGGCGCAGTGAAGTAATGGAGGCCTTGCCGTCCAAGGGCTCCAGGCTTGAGAAGTTTACGCTTTCGAGATCAAGCGTTTGTAGAGCAGGCATATTTTGTACAAAGTCGATAGACTTTACATTTGTTAAAAAGGATAGCTGAAGCTCCTGAAGCTGGGTCAAGGCGTACAGCGGTTGCAGGTCTGTGGTTTCACTGTATTGTATGGATAAGGATGACAGCCCGGTCATGGAGGACAACCATCCCAGTTCATCGACAAAGGTGAGCGACAGGGACTTGAGCGGTAGCTTATTCAACAGAAAGAAATCCGTTACGGATTCATCCACATAGGTAATGGATAATGAGCTCAGATTAGGAAATTCCAGCAGCATGGCCAATTCCTGATTGCTGCGAAGCTGAGTGGAAAGCTCCGTAATTTTAGTTTTGTCGCCAAAGTAGCCCGAAAATTTGCTGAAGGATTCGTTAAAAGCACCTCCATAACTTTTTAATCCGGACATATGGGCCAAAGTGGTTTGATCCGTCTGGGAGATTTCATAGGTATTCGTCAGATCGAGTGCCGTCAGTCCCGTAAAGGCTTCAAAATCCCGCTGATCGATCTCCTGGTTATTCAGTTTCTTGTCCTGAGTCACATAAGTGATTTTCTCAGCCTGTTCATCGCTGAAGGGGTCGGAGAAGCTGTATGTAAACTCCCACTGGTCATGATCCGAATAATCTACAGTTAAGTAACGAATACGAGCAAGTTCATCCTCAGTCGGCAGGGCAGTCCCTTTATCGAAGATATCTCGCAAAAAGGAGAGTACAACCTCACTTTCGGGCATCTTCCGCACAGGCAGATTGGCTTCTGCTTGGGGATGAGTGGAGCTGACATTGGAGTACACATAAGTACCGATGGCACCGGTTAATGCCAACATCAGTATAAGTAAAAGCTTTATGGAGACAGCCTGCTTCGGCGTTGCCTTGGGAGGCGTTCCATGGTAATGATTAATGGTCTGGTCCACGTAATAGACATTATTTTGCTTCAATAAAAGCTCTGTTTCACAATAGGGGCACTTTAAAATTTGACCCTCTTTGTATTCAATTCGTCCGTTGCAATTGGGACAGTTTAACGGAATAAACGCCACAAATGTCCTCTCCTTCGTTATGATGTTCATCAATTTATGCCAAACGGTCATCTGACTTCATTATACCTTGTGAATTTACGTTTGATGAGAGAAAGAAGTTTCACATAACGAAGGAGCAGGGAAATCCTGCTCCTTTTGATCTTTTTTTAGGCATGGCTGAGGGAAGGTATTAAATAAATCATTAAGCGATTGAAGTAATCGGATGTTTAACATGCACAGGGTACAGATGATCACCAGGTATTCTTACGAATAAGCCGTCATTAGTGAGGGTACTTTTTAGAACGAGATGTTCTGTTGCATCTGGTGTGAAATGGAAGGTGATTGTCTCCGTATACTCATCTGCAATCTTATCCAAGATATCTTTCATATTTATTTCGTTTAAGCTAACAACGTCGAAGAGCTCAATATGATTGTCTTCTTTCTGATAAATAACAATGACGTTTTCATCTTCTAAGTAATTAATATCATTACTAAAGACATTCAGGCAATAAAACATGAGTATGCCTTTCGTCTGGGCGGTTCCGAAATGCCGAGAAACAGGCAATCTTTCCGATGCGAATTTTTGAATAAGATGTAAATCATCCGCGTTAGCAACATCGAGTTTCCGAAGGTTCACAGGTTTGGGTGATTTTTTTGCCGTATAATCCATTAAAAAAAGATGTTCTTCCACCGGCTTAAAACCAAACTTGGGGTAAAAATCAAGCACCGATTCATTGGCAAAAAGGTACATGAGATCGTATTTGTTCTCGTATTCCTCTAAAATTCTGTTCATTAAACGAGTGGATAGTCCTTTCCCTCGATAGTCGGGATGTGTCATCACTGTACCGATTTGAATCGCTTTTTTCTGCTCCCCGTGAATGATGAGCTCAAGGATGTTAACGGAAGCATTGGCAACAACCCGATCTCCGTCCACAAATGAAAAAGGGATGTAGTTCTCGCCCCAGCATCCGTGCTGGTACCAATTTTCAAAATCAATATCAAAAGTCTCGGCAGCAAGCTCGAAAAAACTCTTGCGCAGTACTTCGTTGTTTTTATAATTCTTCATAAATGTTAATTCTTGCATGGTACTCTCTCCTTAACCCTCAATAGTAACTACATAATATGACCATGCAGTAACTGCAATTAAGTCAGTAATCTGGTATTCACTATTCAAAGTCTTGGTCCATTAATCTAAGGCAAAATGCACGACTGCGCTATATAACATTTTTGTGCGAATAGGATCAAACGTTACTTGATGTTGGACTTGCTTTACACGCAGCATTAATGCCTTATTGATTTCAATACGTTCTTCGATCGCTCGCGCCAGTTCATGAAAGTCATAAGCCTGCAAGCATTCGACTTTATCTTTTATGATATCCAGTGAAATTTCCATATTTAAGTCAAGCCTCCTCGGAATGTCGATCTGCAGGTTAAATGCCTGTCGAGCTTCATTGTAGAGGAGCTTTTCCAGTTCGGCAAGATGAATTCCACTCAACATATCAGAATCTAAAGAGACGAAGCCAACCGCCCGATATATATGTATAAATAAATTTGGATATAAACATTGATTCAAGGCCGCTAATCTTTAGCATGAACGAAAAAGGAGAACAGCCAATGATCCGTGTCATGTTGATTGACGATGAAGAAGATGCACTAGATCTGCTTGAGATATTGCTTGGTCAAATGGGGAATGTGGAGATCGCTGGAAGATATCTAAATCCCCTTCAGGCGTTGGAAGATTTAAACCGAACAATGATAGATGCTGTGTTTTTGGATATCCAAATGCCGGGTATGAAGGGTACCGAAGCAGCTCGGCGAATAAGAAGCATTTCTCCTGAGTTGCCGATCATTTTCACGACGGCCTATGCCGAGTATGCATTAGAAGCGTTTGAGATTGATTCAACCGACTATCTGTTAAAACCGTTTACGGTGAGCCGTTTACAGAATACGGTGGCACGGATAACCAAAGATCTGTACAAGCAGTCCAGTCTAACAGAAGAAAATAAGCCTTTAGTTCCGTCAGTTCTTTCTCTCGGAGGATTCCATATCATATCACCAGGCGATACGGGCAAGGAAGTTATATGGAAAACGAAAAAAGAGCGGGAGCTATGTGCATTTCTAATTCATCATGAAGGTAAGCGCGTAAATGCCGCTGTCATTATAGAGGCGTTGTGGCCGGGTTACGATCTCGATAAAGCCAAATCGTATTTGTACACCTGTCTTTCTTATCTTCGAAGAAGCTTGACAGAGCATGGTGTAGCAATTCATATCCGTAAAGGAAATCAGGGGTTTTCCGCTGAACTGAACGACATTACAATAGATGTCTCTCAATTCGAGACATTGTTAAATAAAATATTGGCGGAAGAGCACATAAATGAGCTTCATTATGATCAGATGAACGAGATGTACGTCGGAGATTATATGGATGGATGCAATTTTGACTGGGCAATTGCCAGACAGTTGAATATCAAGTCGTTGTATGTCCGTGCACTTCGCAAATGGTATATGTATTATCGTAGCCAAGGAAAGCTTTTGTTTGCAGCGAATAGCTTACAGCGATTACTGTCACTTGTTCCTGACTCCGAGATCGATGGACGTGAGTTGATTAGAATTCATCTGGAACTCAGTAACCGGAGTGAGGCATACCGTGTAAGTCAGGAGTTAGAGCAAGCCGTGCGCATTCAACTTGGAACAGAACTGGAGGAGGAGACGTTGTTATTGATTCAGAACACGATGGAGGGATCGGGGCGCACATTTCAATGAAACGCAAAATCGTTGCGATCCTAATTACATTGACAATGTTGTTCGCGACTTACGGTATGCTGTTAACATACTTTACTTTTAACAAGAAAACGATGCCGATGGCGGCCAATGGAGTCATGGACTTAACCAATTGGGCATTTCAGGAGAAGGGTGTCGTCCGGCTGGACGGGCAATGGGAGTTTTATCCGAATCGACTACTCTTCAGCCATCCCCTCACCTCTGAGGAAGCGGGAGATGAAGCCCCTTCTTTCATTCAGGTGCCCGGGTCATGGTCCAAACAGATGGATACGTTGGGTGTGGCAACGTATCGTTTGAGGCTTTTAATTGATGACGATAGCGTTATATATGGAATGAAGACGGCAGCCATATTGATCTCCAATAGGCTTATCGTCAACGGGCAAGTCGTGGGCTCAAGCGGGTATCCCGATCACAAAGACGATTATTGGGCGCTTAACAAGCCATATGTCAGTTATTTCACTTTAAAACCAGGCTGGAACGATATCGTGATCGAAGTTGCCAACCATGAATTCCGGGTAACGAGTGGAATTGGGGAGTCTATCCAATTTGGCAAGGCTGACCAAATTGCGAAAATTCGGGATGTCGCGACAGCACACGATTGGATTGCCCTAACAGCCTTCCTGATCATGGGGCTGTATTTTATCGGATTATTTTCTCAGCGCAGGAATGATCAGTCCCTTGTTGTATTCGGACTCGTCTGTGTATTTATTGCAGCGTTTACAAGCATCAGCGGTGAGAGGGTGCTGTTCGATGCGCTGGGCCCACTTCCATTTTGGCTATATTTTCGCATTCAAATGGTGTTGACCATTGGGGTAGGTGTAGGATTTTTCTTGTATGTGTATACTGCTTTTCGTCCCTACAGTTATAGAGGATTTACGAAGGCAGGACTACTATCAGGAGGTGCTTTACTTCTCTTGCATATGGGCTTTGCTACGCAAATTACGACAGGGCCGTTTCGCCTTGTGACATCACTGTACGTCACGTTAGCTTTGTTGTACGCCACCTATGTGTTTGTATATGCTGTTCTAAATAGAGTGGCTGGCAGCTGGTATCTGGCTGTGGCGGCGATGGCTTTGAACGCGCTAGTGTTGAACCAGAACTTAAACGTCTACTTTGGCGTTCCGATCTATTCGCTGCCACCCGTCGAGCCATTTCTTGTACTGCTCATGCTTGCACTATTGATGTCGCTCCGCTTCTCAAACGCATTCCAGAGAATAGAGGAACTCTCGGGTCAGTTAATGGAGGCGGACAAGCACAAGGATGATTTTCTCGCACGTACCTCACACGAGTTTAAGACGCCTCTTCATGGTGTTATGAACATATCCCGGTCTATGCTTGATGATACTGCGTTACCTCCTACGTCAGGGCAACGAGAGAAGCTTCAGTTGATGATCGATATTACCAGGAAGCTTTCTCAGATTGTCTATGACATTCTGGACTTGTCGAAGCTTAAACAGGGGGAGCTTAGAATTGATCCGGCGCCAGTCGATGTCCGTTCAGTCGTAGAGATGCAAATCCGTTTCTACTCTTATCTCAGTGCGGAAAAGGAGATTCAACTCGTCAATCAGGTGCCAGCGGACTTGCCGCTCGCTTATGCTGATGAAATCAGGTTAAGTCAGGTCATTAGCAATCTGCTGGACAATGCAATCAAGTACACAGAGAACGGAACGATCATTGTTGCCGGGAAGGAACAAGAAGGCCTGTTGCAATTCGAAGTACAGGATACGGGGGCGGGTATACATCCGGAGGATATGCCGTATATCTTTGAGCCGTTCAAATCCATGGAAGAAGTAAGCCAACGCGGCTCCGGGCTTGGGCTTTCTATCGCTAAGCAGCTGATTAATCTGCAAGGGGGGACACTATCCGTGAGCTCAACCCTGGACGTGGGGACGACATTCACGTTTACCCTGCAGCGGGCAACATCAAATAATGAAAATATAGCTAGCTCGGACCATTCATCAGCATCTTACATTCAACCTTTGGAGAACGAGTATTCGTTTCCTACACCGTATATTGCGAATGCCGCTGGTAAGCGCACGATTTTGATCGTTGATGATCAATATGTCAATCTGAAGGTTTTGCTGGATACGCTACAATCCCATGACTATCGGATCATCGCAGTCAAAGATGGATACGAAGCACTTCGCCAGATCGATGAACCGGGCAGAATTGACCTTGTCATTCTGGACCTGATGATGCCAGGTATGTCCGGATACGAAGTATGTCAAGAAATTCGCAAGCGCTATTCACTCCTGGAGTTGCCCGTGTTGATGGTTACTGCGGCAATTCAACCACAGGATAAGGTGGCTGCATATCAGGTTGGAGCAAACGACTACTTGCCCAAACCGTTTGATTTGGAAGAATTAAAAGCCCGAATCGGAAGTTTGCTTGCCATGAAGGAATCATTGGGACGTGCAGTATATATGGAAGTGGCTTTCCTTCAATCGCAGATCAAGCCGCATTTTCTATATAACGTTCTTAATAGTATCGTTGCCTCCAGTTATACAGATATAGAGCGTGCGCGGAGCATGATCATCGCGTTGGCTGATTATTTGCGAGGAAGCTTTCGGTTCAGCAATTCAGATAAACGCATCGAACTCGATGAGGAATTCAAGCTTATTCAAACCTATGTACAGATTGAGCAGGCAAGATTCAGGGACCGTATTTGCTTCCAATATGAGATTCCTGAAGAGGCATATCGTTTACAGATACCGCCGTTGCTGCTTCAGCCGTTGATCGAAAATGCGATTCGCCACGGCATCGGAGATCGAATTGAAGGCGGAACAGTGAAATTGATAGTGGAGAGATTAGAAGAGGATTGGTTATTTGTTGTATCCGATGACGGAGTCGGAATTCCTCCCGACCGTATGAAGATATTACTTGAACATAGCGAATCGGCCGTCCAGCAAGGAGTAGGTTTACGAAATATCGATAAGCGATTGAGATTTGAATACGGAACTTCACTGGTACTAACGAGTGAACCTGGGCATGGAACGAGCGTTGCCTTTCATATTCCTAATGGGCTGTCTTAAGAGAACATATGTTATATCAATGGGTTCCATCGTACATGCGGTGGGGCTCTTTTTGTATTTATTTGATGGATAGTTAACTGAAAATGTGGATTGGTGGACGGGTATGATTAATGTCGTCGAATAAAGTCGAATAACATCGTTTTTTAAGGTTTTTTTAAGGTGTGCTCCGTTATGCTGAGTAGAATGCAACTGATTAATATTGCGGAGGGGGAGACATGTAATGATTTCAGTGGGGGGAGCAAGTAAGAAATACGGAAATTTTCGAAGAATGGCACATCTGTTTCTAGCCATCATTCTTTTTATACCATCTTTAGTGATTGGGGGCGGTGTAACTTCGGCGGCATCCGGCTGGTCGATCATTGATGGGAATGGAGCAACTGGCATTAATGTAAATTCAGCCATGAGGGGTGAAAAACCTGCCATAGTGGAATGGAATGGTGAGATTTATGTGGCATGGAAAGAAACGATTCCGAGTACGCCTACGATTAGCCAGATCAGAGTTAAAAAGTTTAATGGCTCAAACTGGATTAGTGTTGACGGCGGTCACCCAACATATGGTCTGAATTACGATTTAACCAAAGATGTCGTATCTCCGACCCTCGCCGTGTACAATAACGCTCTATATTTGTCTTGGACGGAAATGAAAACTTCTTCTATTGGCCAGATTCGGGTCAAAAAATATGACGGTACGAGCTGGACAAATGCTGAAGGAGGAAGCACAGAAGGAATTAATGAAAGTCCCTCATTAAATGCGAGTACTCCCATGTTAACTGCATATAAAGGGGAGTTGTACGCAACTTGGGTTGAAGCAGCTAAGATTCGCATGAAGAAGTATAATGGCACCACGTGGGCAAGCCTCGATGGGGGCGGAACAGAGGGATTAAACGTAAACCCGGGTAGTGGTGCAGCAACGCCCATCATTACAGTAATGGGGGATGATTTATACGTAGCGTGGGTCGAGTATTTGACCGGTGCCAAGTATCAGTTGCGTGTCAAAAAATATGCTGGATCAAACTGGTCATTGGCAGACGGTGGGGTTGGATTAAATATAACTTCTACGGTTATTCCAACCAATCCCTCATTTGCTGTTATTAACGATATCTTATACATGGCATGGACAGAACCAATCAGTAGAACAGACGATCAAGTCCGAGTAAAACAGTACGATGGTAACAACTGGACCAGTATTGACGGTGGGGGACAGACAGGGATTAATGTTGGCACTGATTTTCGTACCTTCACAGTGGAGCTGGCAACTCTGAATAATGAATTATATGCCGTTTGGGGCGAATATTCCGGAGTGATCAGTAATGCTATTGCTATTTTTAAGATTCGTGTGAAAAAATATGACGGCAATGGATGGGTTCTAGCTGAAAATGGAAGGAATGGTGGATTGAATGTTTTTACAACTAAAACTGCCACAAGTCCTGCCATAACAGCAATGAATGGAGCACTGTATGCGGTGTGGGATGAGGATGACAGAAAAGTGGTAAATATAAGGGCAGCCCAATTCACGCCGCCGCCTCCACCAAGCGTCACCAGTGTAACTGTGAGCCCGATCACGACAAGTACGATGCAGGGTGGAAGCAGGCAACTATCGGCTGCTGTTAACGCCGTAGGAGAGGCGCCAACAACGGTGACATGGAGCAGTAGTGATGCAACGAACAAGGTCGCAGTTAATGCTACGGGTTTAGTTACAGTTGCACGGGACGCAACACCAGGTAATTACATCATCACGGCGACTTCCACGTTCGATAGTACCAAGACAGCTACATCAACCGTTACGGTGACATATGCACCAGCAGTTCAGAGTATAACCGTTAATCCAAGTACGGATAGCCTGATGCAGGGTGAGAGCACCCAGTTAACGGCAACGGTAGTTGCCGTAGGTGGAGCGCCAGACACGGTAAGCTGGCATAGCAGTGATCTCAGTAACAAAGTAACGGTAGATGCAACGGGGAAGGTTAGTGTAGCATCGGATGCTGCACCGGGCGACTACATCATTACAGCATCTTCCACTTATGATACGGGTAAGAGGCAATCAGCGGTCATTACGGTTACCTATGCACCAGCTGTTAATAGCGTTAGTGTTAGCCCAGATACCGACAGTTTGATGCAAGGAGAGAGCAGACAACTGGTCGCAACGGTAAACGCTGTAGGTGGGGCCGGAGCAACGGTGACATGGGCCAGCAGTGATACGGATCACAAGGTTGAGGTAAGCGATACTGGCTTCGTGACGGTTGCCCCAGACGCTATGCCAGGGAACTACACCATTACGGCAACTTCGACGGTAGACAGCAGTAAGGTGGGTACAGCAACCATTACGGTGACGTATGCACCAGCAGTAAATGGAGTTATCGTTACGCCTGATCCAGCAAGCATCGTGCAAGGAGATGGTACACAGTTAGAGGCAATCGTTGAGGCAGTCGGTGGAGCTTCGACGGAGGTAACATGGAGCAGCAGTGATCTAACCGGCAAAGTCTCTGTAAGTAATACCGGCTTCGTAACGGTTGCAGCGGATGCTGTACCAGGGGATTATACGATAACAGCTACATCGATTGAAGACAGCAGCAAGATGGGAAGGGCAACCGTTACCGTGATGTATGCGCCAGCTATTCACAATATCGCTGTCAATCCGGAAAATGCTTCTGTCGCACAAGGAAGAACCGAGCAACTCACTGCCACGGTAACTGCGGTAGGTGGAGCCGATTCTTCCGTGATGTGGACGAGCAACGATTCCAGCAACAAGGTAACCGTAAGCAGCATGGGAAATGTTAGCGTTGCTTCCGATGCCGTGCCAGGTGACTATGTGATTACAGCGACATCCGTGTACGATCTAACCAAGGTTGCAACGGCAACCATTAAGGTGACGTATGCACCGGCCGTGAACAGCGTCACGGTTAATCCGATTACGGACAGCCTTATGCAGGGAGAGAGCAGACAACTGACGGCAACGGTTGATACCGTAGGCGGAGCGGATGTAACGGTGATGTGGAGCAGTAGCGATGCAACCAACAAGGTGAAGGTCAGCGATTCCGGCTATGTTACGGTAGAAGCCGATGCCGAGCCAGGGGAATATACCATTTACGCGACCTCAACAGCAGATATCAGCAAAAAAGGCAGCATGGTTCTTACGGTGACAGCAGCTCCAACGTATACGATTGCTCCAATTGAAGATCGCACATTGGAACCGCTCATGCTCGATTATGAATCCGGTACTCAGGAAACGAACAGCGTATCCATTCAGCATACGGGAACAGGAAATCTGGTTCATTTATCTGCCTCTCTGAGCGGGCATGATTCGGATGCCTTTGTTATTACGCAGCCGGATGCTGAATTGATCGCTGGTGATCAGACAGATTTCACTCTCCGTGCCAAGGACGGATTGCCCGCAGGAACATATACAGCAACGGTTACGTTGACAGCAGATCTGATGGTACCAGTCACTTTCAAAGTAATACAGGCCGTAAATCTGCCTAATGCGCCAGCCAACCCTCGGAATCTGACAGCCGAACCTGGGGATGGTCATGTCACGTTGAAATGGGAAACGGAACCCGATGTAGAGTACCGAATTTACATGGCAACAGATGATGATCCTGATCATAGGGTTGAAATTACAGCCGAGGCATCATCACCTTATACCATTCCTGAGTTGGTTAACGGCAAGACTTATTACTTTGTTGTAAAAGCAGAGAATAAGGGAGGGCTTAGTGAAGCCTCCAATCAAGTAAGTGTAATTCCATCAAGCGTTCCGGGATCGCCAACAGATGTGACAGCGACATCGGGCAACGGACAAGCGACCGTAAGATTTGCAGCGCCAGTTCATGATGGTGGAAGTCCAATTACGGGATACGAAGTGACTGTATCGCCTGGGAATACGATAATTACAGGCAGTACTAGTCCAATAACAGTAACGGGATTGAGTAACGGAATAAGCTATACTTTTACGGTGAAAGCCATTAACGGTGCAGGCAAAAGTACAGATTCGGCTAGGTCCAATGCAGTTGTGCCTGCAGCGGCCTCTGCTCCGTCAACCAACCCGCCTGTAACACAAGCTCCATCAAACCCACAGTTAACGCCTGTCACACCACCGACAACAACACCAACTACAGGCGTCAATATTTTGGTTAATGGAAAAGTGGAAAATGCTGGACAAGCGATCATATCCCGGCGTGACCAACAAACCGCATTGACGATTGTAGTAGATCAGCAGAAGCTGAATGACAGATTGGCAGAGGAAGGACAACACGCGGTTGTCACAATTCCTATTAATCAAACGTACGACGTTTTTGTGGGTGAGCTTACAGGCGAGATGATTAAAACGATGGAAGATTATCAAGCTATTCTCGAATTCAAAACAGAGCAGGCTTCGTACACTGTTCCTGCTGGACAAATCCGCATTGGGGAGATTGCGAGCCAAGTTGGAGTGTCTAATGACTTGCAGGAAATCAAGGTACAGATTGAAATTGCAGCTCCGACCTCAGTTCAATCGGACATTGTAGGGCGCGCAGTCGCTCAGAATGATTTAACTCTGATTGCTCAGCCGCTTAATTTTACAGTTAATGCCGTTTATGGTGACAAGTCTGTTGAAGTAAAAAACTTCGATGCATATGTCGAAAGAACGATAGCCATGCCAGAAGGCATAGATCCGAACAAAATTACAACTGGCGTTGTCGTGGAGCCAGACGGATCAGTTCGTCATGTCCCGACCAAAGTACGTCAAAACAATGGCCGATACGAAGCTCAAATTAACAGCCTGACCAATAGCACATATGCAGTAGTGTGGCATCCATTACAATTTACAGACGTAATGCATCATTGGGGTAAAGAAGCTGTAAATGATATGGGATCTCGCATGATTGTGGAGGGCGTTGGCAATGGTATCTTCAATCCTGATCGAGCCGTGACTCGTGCAGAGTTCGCTGCCATCGTTGTTCGTGGTCTGGGACTTCGTCCGGAGAATGGGGAAACTCCATTTTCGGATGTGAAGACCGAGGATTGGTACAATGGTGCTATCCGCACAGCACATGCATATGGGCTGATCGACGGCTTCAAAGGTGGTACTTTCCATCCTAACGAAACGATTACAAGAGAACAAGCGATGGTTATATTGGCGAAAGCGATGACGATTACTGGATTAAAAGATAGCCTGAACGCAGAGTCTTTAGATGCCACGCTCCAGATGTTCCAAGATGAGACTACTGTATCCTCATGGGCACGCAGCAGTGCAGTGGACAACGTGAAGTACGGTCTTGTGCAAGGTCGCAGCCAGTCTTTATTGGCGCCAAAAGGTAAGATCACACGTGCCGAGATTGCCACGATCATGCAGAGATTGTTACAGAAGTCGAATCTAATCTAGGTGGTAATCGTTAAACTTTTGGATGATTTGTAAGGTACAGTCCGGGGAAGCTAGAAAAGCGGAATGAGTGCTAATTAGTGCTCATTCCGCTTTTTTCCCATTAAGGGTGTACAGTTGGATTCATAATATACCTAATCTTCCTGATTTCCTGGTATGAGAACACGTTTCATGAAGAGAGAGGATGAAGCCTAGCAAGATATTCATTATCTTTAATGTGTCGAAAAAAAGGCATAACAAAAAAAGCCTATACTTGATAAGAATCAAGCAGAATGGCATACCGTTGATCTATTTTGTTAAATAGATGATTCCCAGGCTCATTTTATTTTGATAAATTCATTTTGGGCGGGATGTACCCAAGTAATCTGGCCATTTTCGCGATTTGTCCCCGATGATGGAATTCATGGGTTGTGCAATGTGTAAAAAGCCATAATTCACTTAATTCGGCGGTTTCACTCATCCAACTGGATTGAATGTCGGGGTTCCAGTTGCTTCTAAAATTCTGCAGGAATTCGTCAACGAGTAAGTCTGTCGCCTCAAATAATTTACGCATCTGCTGAACATTTTGGATGGATTCTGGTTTTATTTTGGGCATGGATCGCCCAAGACCACGCACACCTAACCATACGCGATAACAATCTGTAACATGAACATGCAGGTTACGAATTGAATCTCCACCTAAAGCTTCTACCGGTTTAATATACGCTGTGGGGGACATGTTTTCACACATTCGGAAGAGGGATTCCCTTGTCCGTTTAATCATGTCGTACTGACTTTTTAGTACATCCATGTTTATTGATCTCCTTTCTAACTGTACTGTCTGTTGTATGTTAAACTGCAATCTCGAGCAAGGTCTGACACTGTCTGGTTTTAATTAAAGATTACATGTATCTATAATATATATGATGTATTATGATGTCAAACATATATAGCTACTCCTTGATAGGTTAAATAAAGTGAATGCATAGGAATGAACAGATGGAAAAAAGAAGTTAGTATAAATGTGGATAATGAAGTTGTCTTGCGCCAAGCAGTGGTTTTATAATGGTACATTCAAGAGATTTAGATATCCATTCCTACGTAGTCGACGTTGTTTATTCAGGCTGGCGGGAGAAGTATGCTTCTCTCGGGGGTGTGATATAATCGGTTACAGATGGATTTAACATTTTCGGGATAAAGAAGTTCCCTAGTATGCATAGAGAGGTTTTGGATATGACGAAAGACAATTTTTGGCGTGAATTGCCACGACCATTTTTTATATTGGCACCGATGGAGGATGTGACGGATGTTGTGTTTCGTCATGTGGTGAGTGAAGCAGGACGACCAGATGTATTTTTTACGGAATTTGCGAACACGGAGAGTTATTGTCACCCGGAGGGGCACAAGAGTGTGCGTGGGCGTTTGACATTTACAGCAGATGAACAGCCGATTGTGGCTCACATCTGGGGAGATAAACCGGAATTCTTTCGTGAGATGAGTATCGGTATGGCGAAGGAAGGCTTTAAAGGTATCGATATTAATATGGGCTGTCCTGTAGCGAATGTGGCTGAGAATGGAAAAGGAAGCGGCTTGATCTGCCGCCCGGCTCTTGCGGCGGAGATTATTCAGGCGGCGAAGGCCGGAGGACTGCCGGTCAGTGTAAAAACGCGTCTCGGATTCACGGAAGTCGACGAATGGCGCGACTGGTTAACTCATATTTTGCAACAGGACATCGTGAATCTGTCCATCCACTTGCGGACGAGAGAAGAAATGAGCAAGGTAGACGCTCACTGGGAACTGATTCCGGAGATTAAGCAGCTTCGTGATGAGATCGCACCGAATACACTTCTGACGATTAACGGGGATATTCCGGACCGTGAGACAGGCGTTAGACTCGCGGAGCAATATGGTGTGGATGGCATTATGATTGGACGCGGTATTTTCCAGAATCCGTTTGCGTTTGAGAAGGAGCCGAAAGAACACAGCAGTGAGGAATTGCTTGATCTGCTACGGCTGCATCTGGATCTCCATGATCAATATTCAGGACAGGAGCCACGTTCGTTCAGCGCGCTTGCCCGTTTCTTTAAAGTCTATGTCCGCGGATTTCGAGGAGCTAGTGAACTCAGAAACAGCCTAATGAACGCCAAGTCGACAAGTGAAGTTCGTACGCTGCTCCATGAATTTGGAAATAAGGATCAAGTTGAGGCGGAGGAACGTGGGATTTAAGTTTCCGAGTTCGGAGAAAGAACGGACGATAAGTAAGGTTAGTTTTGGTGTGGGCAAGCGTCATACTCCGGTCAACAAACTAACAGGGATTGAAGAGTTACGTTATTTAGGAGTACTTCCAAAGTGGGAAATCATGAGGGTATCCCGACATATTAGCAACTTCATCCATGGTAGGCTCTCAAGCCATGTCGAGTATTACTCGCACTTAGTCAGGAAAGATTAGTAGTTATGATGTATTGACGGTTATTAAGAAAATAACAGCTAAAAAAGAAGCGGGAGCAACTCCGCTTCTTTTTTAGCTGTTGTCGTCTCCTTGGAGCGTTAACGCGTATACTCCGATTGGGCCATGGCGATCGGCTGAGGATTGGTAACTACCCATAATACCGCCAACTCGGATAATCTGGCAGGCGCATCAAAATCATATCCATCATGAAGCCTGCTGACCAAGTCTGATGCTTCTTGGAGAAGTGCCGGGGCGAGTGGTTCACCAGTGCCCAGGTGACGAATCAGTGCATCTAGCATCTTGCGATACTCCTTATCCCAGTTACCTCCCCCATTATCCAATACTTCATGAGACACGCGCCCTGTGATGCGGATCATCTCTCCCTGCACCGTTTGCGCATGCCCCTGGGCCGGGACAAGATATTCCCACAGTTCTTGGTGCTGCTTAGGCCAGGTGGTTTCTTTTACCTGAATGGGGGTGGTCCCATCGTGCATGATTCGATTCGCGACCGGCTCGACATCAAATAGCTGGTACAGTTTGATCAGCGCATCTGAAACTCCATCGACCTTGTCCTTATTGAACTTCTCACGGGCGAATTCAAAATCCTTACCGATCCGCTTCACCGATTCTTTCATATCCGGGGTGAGCGATGCTCCGGCATCCAGCAGAATTGCGGCAATCTCCGCTAGATTGACAATATCACTATTCCTGCAATTGACTAAGCCCTTGGCTAATGGCGTATTTCCCTGTTTATTTTCTACGTTAATCGCAGCGCCATGGTTTACCAACGCTTGAACCACTGTGGTTCTATATCCACTGACCGCTGCATGTAAGGGTGTTTCATTTTGGTAGTCCACAGCGTCCAGATCCGCACCTAATTCAAGAAACAGGGGGACATTTCCTGACCAGTGTGAGGCATGGGCATGTAGAGGCGTGCGTTGATATTTGTCACGTGCATTAATATCTGCCCCTTGCTCTACCAGCCAGCGAACCAATTCATCCGAAATATGCCGAAAGCTGAGGGCCGTACCTTTGCTGTAGCCCCCACGGGCATCCCATTCGCATTGCTCGAAAACCTCTTTTACCGCAGCGATATCATTATCTTTAACGAGCTTTTCCATATGAGCAGGTAATGTTGTTTTCTTCTTAGCCATTTAAAATCCCTCTCCTTGTGAATGACATCGTATTTTCGTAATGATAGGCAATGATAGATGGATAGAAAGCAGATAATTTCTGCAAGTTTATCACATGAGGAATGTTAAACCAATTACTGGATTTAATCTGCGGATACGACGAACAGAGGAATTGAATCTGTTTTCAGATTGAATAGGGGACTTTGCTTTGTTTGGCTATGTTATAATTTTAGATGAGTTTTCGTAGGGTTGATGGATTGAAAAGTATATAAAATGATCGCCGCAATACGTGCGGTAGGCTTTTGATAATAGGAGGATCTATGTCCTGGAGTAAACTGAAGCAACAATTAGAGAGTTTTCTTAGTCCCGCGTTAATTGGAAAAGTGGAGTATCGTGCAACCAGCTATCGCTATGCCCCTGATAAATCAGGCAATTGTTACATTACCGTAGATCAAAAGAACATCCTGAATATGAGTGATACTTCAACGCCGATCCGTTGGTATCAGACGGAACAGGAGATTAAGAACGACCCTAACATGCTCATTCCTGTAAGTGAAGATGAGATTGAAGTTATCCGGCAAGAGTCCAAAGGCAATATCCCCGAGGATCGATTGCATATCATGGCAAGGAGCAGAAAAATCTCCGTACATGCCAAAGCGCTTTTGGCGGCACAGGCTGCACTCAGTAAATCAAATTTTACCGTTGCAGCTACCACATATTTATCTACTTCTATAGAAGATAATCTGGTGAGCAATGATATTTTGTATAATATTCTGGCTTTAATGGACAGACGGGTTGGCAAAAAACGAATTCTGAACATGTCCGAGCAGATCAAATTAAAACATCCAGCGGTGCAATATTTCTATGAACTGCGTCGTCGTACGGTGTGAAATTTAAATAACTTGTCATGGATAGAGATACACTGTGACGAATTCAATGAAATCTGCTAACAAGTGGGTATAGCTTTTAACTATAACCAGTTATGGTTTTTAAGTATCCCTTCTAACTGCTCTCGGCGTGATATGATCATGGTATACAACGAGGGGGTAATTTACATGACTGACAAGTTCCAGATCGTAGGAAGTTTATTGCGGCCGGAAGAGCTGCTGAAATATAAAACGCAAATTGAACATAACGATGATATCCAATATCCGTTCTATGAAAACTACGAAGGATATGAGAAGTGCGAGACGGAGGCTATCAAACAAGTTGTAGCCAAGGAGATCGAACATAACTTGTCCGTTGTTACCGATGGCGAATTCTCCAAATCGATGTGGCATCTGGACTTTGTATGGGGATTTGGCGGTGTGAAGCGTTACATCGCGGATCACGGCTATTTCTTCAGAGATGTGGACGGAACTTCGAAGTATGAAACACGCAAAGATATCGGACTGCGCATCACGGACAAATTAAGCGGAAAAAATCATCATTTCATTCAATTGTTCCAACAACTGCAAGACACGGCGGGTGACCAGCAAACGAAACTTTGCGTACCATCGCCATCCCATATTTTCGGTGAACTCTCCTGGTCAGATAACATTGGGGGTACAGATTCCGTTTATCAGAACAAACAGGAGCTCAAAGAGGGCCTAGTAATCGCGTATAAGGAATTCGTCGAAGAATTCGCTGCAGTGGGCGGTAAAATTCTGCAATTCGATGATTGCTTGTGGGAACTGTTTGCAGACGACAATCCGAACTCTCCATTTACAGGGGAGCATATTAATCAAGATGAAGTACAAGGTCTCGCTTCTGAATTCATTGATATTAACAATACCGTGATTGACTTTGGACATAGCCTGGGCTTGAAAATGTGGACACATAACTGCCGCGGTAATTATGATTCCCGTAACATGGGCGGTGGATCGTATGTGAAAATCGCCAATCTGTTCCTGAAGCAATTGAAGTATGACCGTTTCTTCCTGGAGTGGGATGATGATCGTGCGGGTTCCATCGAAGCTCTGGAAGTGTTCAAGGACAGACCGGAAACGGAAATTGTATTGGGTTTGCTTTCCTCCAAAACGAGTACCCTTGATGATGAAACACGAGTTGTCCGTTTGCTGGACGAAGCATCCAAAATCATCGATAAGGATCGACTGCTGCTGTCTCATCAATGCGGCTTTGCATCCTGTGATGGCGGTAACGAATTAAGTGAAGCTCAGCAATGGGCGAAGATTGATCAAGGGCAGAAGATTGCAAAGCAATATTGGGGCGGCACCGTCTAGGATTCAAGTTGAATGTATTGTGACCTTATACATGCCTTGCCCGTTCAATAGTGTTCTGTATGAGAATAAAAACGGCGACTTTTCCTCTGGAATCTCATCCAGGGAGAAGTCGCCTTATTTGTAGTGGTACGTGCGGTATGGGTACATTCTCATTTCAATAACTTTTTTAAACTAATGATGACGCATAGGCATGTCTTTCTTTATTTCTCCGATTCACGCTGTGCCAGCCATTCCTTTTTCAACAAAGCATATTGATACGTATTCTCGTATTTCGGTGTGCCGTCCTCATTATTGACAAATGAAATGAACTCCAAAAAAAGACCTTCCCGGCGCATGCCCAGCTTCTCACACAGTTTCTGGGAACGAAAGTTATCATCCTCGACATAGGCGTACACTCTTCTTATTCCCTGTTCCATAAAGAGGTGCTCGATGAAAGCATTAGCGCTTTCACTTGCGTACCCCTTCCCTTCGAATCTTCCATTAAAATTCCAACCAATACTATACGTATCTGAATTCGAATCCTTATCTGTATCAGGATCCTGATCTTCCCTCATGCCAAACAGCTCACCGATCAGCTCGTTACTGTCTTTCAGGCAGACTGCGATTTGGGAATCGTCATTGCTTCTTTTTGCGACCTCCGCCGCCGCGTCTTCCAGTGTTGAAATTCGGTGATCCATAAAGCAATTCACTCTGGGATTTGCTGTGTATTCCAACAGTCCGGCTGCGTCTGTTGCGGTGAAATTTCGTAGGATTAATCGATTGGTTTCAAGGTTTTGCATGAGATATACCTCCAGTGTTCATATCAATAGATTGGCTTTGTTCGTATTGTATTTCTTTTCATTCTACCAAACACACTATTCTTTACTATAGCTGGGTGTAGCTTTGGGTTTGGCTTTGGTTCTGGTTCTGGTTCTGTCAGACCGGGAGAACAACCCCACCAATTTGTCCCTGTAGATATAACCGAGCACGAACCCGATCACAGCGATAACAGAAATACTAATGGCGATCGTATATTGTTGCATATGAATGGTGGACCCCACGGCGGCAGATGCAATGATCCATGGCAGCCGACCGACGATAAGGATCATGAAGAACTTAAACGAACGAATTGAGGTAAGAGCGGCAACAAACACAAGCATGTCTTTGGGCAAGCCGGGAATCACGAAAAAGATGAATAAAAAAGCGGAGAACTTCTTCTCATCATGAATAAATGACATCCATTTATTATTTTTCTTTTGCAGCAGCCGTGAAATATAAGCCCGACCGATAAAACGAGTGAAATAAAAGGCGATCGCTGAGCCTAGTATCAAACCTACAGTTGTATACAATGAACCAATGGTTGTACCGTAAATATATCCGCCTGCGATTTGTACCACTTCTCCTGGAATAGGTGCAACCACAATCTGAAGAATCTGAAATAAAATAAACATGACCGGACCCCAATGTCCGGTTGAATGAATATATTCTCTGAAGTTGTCCATGGAAGACATGATTTTAATAATGGCCGGAGAATAATAGACCAGCAGACCAATGGACAACATGATGAATAGACCCAACAATAGGTTAATCATTACTTTTTTTGAAGGTTGTGGCATAACTTACGACCCCTTTGTATAGTAACCTCTAGATATTTACAGTATAAGTCGAAGTTCTTAAGAGATACCTACATAACTTCTGAAGAATTCTTAAGTCGATTGTATTTGCTGGTAGTCGCCAATAGCGCATATTATACTGAAATTAGACGGAGGGATCAGATGAGCAAGAAAATTCTAATTGCTGATGATAACAGCGAAATTCGTGAAATTGTAAGGATTTTATTAGAGAGCGAGAATTATGAAGTGATTGAAGCGATAGATGGTCAAGATGCGATTGATAAAGTAAACGAAGAGACGGATCTTATTATCTTGGATATGATGATGCCCAATAAATCAGGTTTGAAGGCTTGTCTGGAGATTCGTGAACAAACAAGCGCACCGATCCTGTTTCTCACGGCGAAAACGCAGGATTCTGACAAACAATTGGCCTTTTCTTCCGGCAGTGATGACTTCTTGTCCAAACCCTTCTCTTATACAGAACTCGTTTCAAGGGTGAAGGCCTTACTACGGAGGTATTATGTTTATCGGGGCAAAGAGAAGACTGAAGAAACAGACCAAATTATCGTTAAAGATCTTACCGTCCATCAGGATTCAAAAGCCGTGTTTGTTGGGAAGAAGGAAATTGCTCTAACTGAAATTGAATACCAGATTTTGCTGCTGCTGGCTAAGAAGCGACGAAAGGTGTTCTCTGCAGAAAACATATATGAGAGTGTTTGGGGGCAACCCTACTTTTATACGTGTAATAACACGGTGATGGTTCATATTCGTAATTTGAGAGGCAAACTGGAGGATGACCCGCAGAACCCTAAATATGTGAAGACCGTTTGGGGGAAGGGGTATAAAATTGAATAGATTACTAATGGGAAAGAAACTGAAGATTAAACTGGTTCTGGCGGTTGTCATTTCTTTGGTCATAGCCGTAAGTACTTTCGTTATTTTACAAGTTGTTGGCGAGACTGTATTGGATAGTTATTTAAGCAAATCCACTTTTGTAGAGAACAGGCAGCAAGATGCGCTTGAACGATTCGAAGCGTTCGTGAACAATCAGAACGTGTCAACACGTAATCATGAGCAATTGTCTGATTGGATAAGTCATGAGCGCTACTTAAATCTGTATATTTTTGAAAAAGAAAAGTTGATATTTTCCTCTAACACGGAGATTGATCCTGCCATTAACGAGGAGCTGTTAACTCAATTTGTACCATCGAAAATACCCATCACCACCATCCATTTTGCGGATCAGGATGCCCAAATATATTTGGTTGGCTTTTATGAGTATCAATATTACAACCTCATTCTGATTATTGGTGTTTTCATAGCAGCTATCGTGTTCATCGTTTCCTTTCTACTGATAATTAATAAGAAAACGTCGTATATTGGCCTGCTTGAACAAGAGATCAAAATACTTGAAGGTGGAAATTTGGAATATTCGATTACGGTATCGGGAAAGGATGAACTGTCATCTTTGGCCCAGAGTATAGATGAGATGAGGAAATCTTTTGTGGAGCGGCTCGGCAGCGAGGAGAGGGTCAGGATGGCCAACCGCGAATTGATCACGGCGATTTCCCATGATTTACGAACGCCACTCACGATTCTATTAGGGTATATGGATATCATAGAGCTCAACAAGTATAAAACACATGAGGATCTGTTGCAGTATATTCATAATAGCCGGGAGAAGGCTTATCAGATCAAAGTGCTGTCGGACAAACTATTTGAATATTTCACGGTATCCTCTGCCGCTGAAGAAGAGGAAATAGAATTTGAAAGGTATGAGGGCAGAGCGCTTATCGATCAACTCATCGATGAACAATTAGTGGTTTTAAACGATATCGATGTGCAGGTTCAGACAGATGCACATCATGAGGAGTTTTTACTTGAAGTCAATCTGGTCGCCATGCGTCGCGTAATGGACAACATATTTTCAAATATTCGAAAATATGCCGATCCAGTGTTTCCCGTTCATATCCAGATTTCTTTGAAGCAACAATGGGTCACTCTTGAGGTGGAGAATAAGATTAAACGTGTTGGCAAAAAGAAAGATAGCAACGAAATTGGGCTCGTTAGTTGTCAGAAAATGATCGAACAGCACAACGGGACGTTGAAGGTGTCACAGGAAGAAGATACGTTTTCACTACAAATTACGCTACCTGTCATCTCCAATAAACCAACACAGACTCATATATAATGGGAAAAGAGAGATGTTACTGTATTAAAAGAGCCATGCATTCGCATGGCTCTTACGATATCGTCAGAGGGCAAGCCTCATGTCTCAAACAACAGGTTCATTCTGTTTCTTGAAATATTGTTCAATGAGAAACGAGAGCATCGGTCCAGGCTCAGCCTGCTGTAATTGAGACTGATCGCCAAATTCCATGAGATACGGCTGTTCCGTAGTACAAGGAATCCAATGAGGCATCCGTTTTCCGGTGGAATCTGAACCGTTCGGGTCACCTGTAGCAATAAAATTGCTTAAATAATTGCACATCTGGCGGGCCAGATCATAATGTTTGCCCGTGAAAGGCCGCCAGCACTTGGCTAGTGTCTCGAAGAAAAACCACAGATCGACGGAGTGGAAGGTTCCCGGCTGGTCCCATCCCGGAATCTCGGCGTCAAAGTTATAATAATAAAGAGGCGTCTCAGACGTATGACCGCTGTTCGCGCGGATGGCGAGCAGAATGGCATGTTGGATCATGCGTACTGATGCTTGTTGCAAAGCCTGCTCGATTTGGCCGGTCTCGGTCTCACATAGCTTCAAAAAGGCAGGAGCATCCTCGCCGAACAGCTCCACAGCCATCTGTTTCAGTTCTTCCAGATTGGCTGCGGCGGGACGGGTCCAGAATTCGGAAGATGTATGCCCCAGCATGACGGGGATCGCCTCGCGCTCCTGCTGAACAAAACGAGTAAACGGATCGCCTGCGCAGAATTGATCGTCGATGACGGTTCCCCAGAAGCTTTTGTATTCGAGTGCTTTGTCACGGAGAAATTCAGCATCCAGTTGTCTCGCTTCTGTAAGGGAAGATACCCCCAGGAAGTCGAAAAATGCAACCCCGGCCTGCTCTGCATCCCGCAGTGTGGAACGGACAGAAGGCACGCGGACTTTCGGGTACAACTCCGTAGCCATGCCGCTCATAATGACGGCTCGCTGGAACAAGCCCTTATTTTGCGGAGAGGTCATCTGGCTGAGTACACTTCCTCCGCCTGCCGACTGTCCACCGATGGTGATCTGGTCCGGATCACCACCAAAGGCGGCAATGTTGCGTTTGACCCACTGCGTGCCTGCTTGTTGATCGAGATGACCGAAGTTGGCGGGTGCATGGGGAGATTCGGCGCTTATCTCGGGATGACACAGGAAACCAAAGGCATTCAGTCGATAATTAATCGTCACAACGACAATACCTCTACGAGCGATTCGCTCGCCATCAAATTCCATTTCGGCCGTATGGCCAACCTGTAGGCCTCCGCCAAAGTACCAGACAAAGACAGGTAACTTCTCGTCCGTGCGCTTGGCTGGTGTCCAGACATTCAGATACAGACAATCTTCGTCCATGGGCAGGTCAGGATCAACTGCCCATTCGCGGGTGTAGATATTGTTATCATCGATGACTGTTGGGGCTTGCATGGAGATAGGGGAAAAATCGAAAGCTTGCAGTACACCGTCCCAGTTCGACTGCGGCTGCGGGGCACGCCAGCGGTTCTCACCTACAGGAGGCGCGGCAAAAGGAATTCCCTTGAAGCTGGTAATCCGCGGATCCGCCGCAGGCAGTCCTTGCACTTGTCCATGTTCTACCGTAACCATTCTAAGCATAACAACAATCTCCTCTCTGGATTTAGGTTGTAAGCGTTACCGAACATCTGATTAACGATATTAAGATAAACCGAACGCGAGAACAGGGTAGCTGTAGAAATGGGGGAATCAAGGTTGAATCCGATTTGGCATGAGAGCAGCAGAGCTAGTAATTTGTATTTTATCAGCGGTGGTCACAAGCCAGCTAATTCTCATCAATGGGGGCCAGGCGTGCGTGACGTTTATGCGCTGCATTATATTATCCGCGGTCAAGGGACGCTGGAGACTGGAGGCCGCGTATTTCGGTTAGTCACGGGGGAAAGCTTTATCATATTTCCGCAAAAGGAGATTTATTATTATCCAGACCCGCAAGATCCATGGGAGTATGTCTGGGTGGAGTTTAGCGGTGAGGATGCCGGACGATTGCTGGGGCTAACGCAACTTTCAGAAGTACAACCCGTAGTGACGATCTCACCGGAGACACTGCAGCCTTTTTATCACCTTGCCTGGAACGCAGGTGCATCATCCTATGAATTGCTGCGGGCGGATGCGCGTTTGCGTCTGCTGCTCTCCTACTATATGGAGTTTTATCCAAAGAGGCCGCAGGTGGAGGCCAAGGATTATGTCTGGTTGGCGAGAAAGTACATCGAGCAGAACTACTGGAAGCCGACATTGACCGTCACGGAGATTGTAAAGGCAGTCAATCTGGAGCGCAGCTATTTGTTTCGTCTGTTTAAAGGAGCAACCAGTAAGTCTGTTCTGGAGTATATTACCTCCTGCCGAATCCAGCGCGCCTGTGAGCTGCTGAAGACATCAGGTCTGCCGATTCAATCGGTAGCCTACTCCGTCGGCTACAATGATCCGTTATATTTTTCCAAAGTATTCAAGAAATCCACTTCACATACACCAACAGCATACATGATGCTGCACCAGACCAAGGCATAACGTTAACGGAACAGGGCGCAGTTCCCGGACTCGCGGAAATAACGTATCAGCTTTTCAATGGGCTCGCGTCCACAGTTCAGTTTCACTCCAAGACAATCGATGCACAGAAATTGCTGGGCAGAGCGCGAGATCAGTTTAAGGTAGATGCCCACATCGTCTGAAGAGAGCGGAACCTGACAGGAGGTGCATAGGCGATGTTGAGCCATTATTTCACCAGTTTGGCCCGGACGATGAGGCAATCATGTGCTGCGACAACGGGAGCGAAGCGTTCACGGAACACGCCAAGCTCTTTATGTTCCCAGCAGTCGTACATCGACAGAGCATAACCGGCAGCGTAAGGCAGACCCATATCCCAAAACTGCAAAGACAACTCCCGCTGGCTGTCGCTCAGGTTGAAGAAGCCAATAGCCAGATCACCATCTGTAAGTACCTTCACCAGCATAAAGACATCGTCTGTGTGAAACCATTGCGGCTCTGGTTTAATGCGGTAAGCGCCGCGAGCTTCTACATCCTGGTTGATGGCAAGAAGGTCAGGATTCAGAAGAATATCTTTGGTAATCTGGTTAGCCTTGCGCACGTCGCATCCGATCATTAATGGAGAACCCATCATGGACCAGAGGGAGAAGTGGGTTTTATATTCGATGTCGTTGCATCCGCCGATACTGCCAATATAATCATTGTTGCTTCCACCGTACATACCAACGATTAGCATATCCATATCGTTATGGCAGAAGGAGCCGGTGTAGCTTTGTTTCCCCAATTGAGATAGGGCAAGTTCCTTTACTGAGTCCCAGTTGTCGCGGATATCGCCAGTGGAGCGATACATGTGGGCACCCGATTCCCGAATCCAGTCGTATACGTCGTCAGCTCCCCAGTTGCAGGCGGAGAACAGGATATCGCGACCGCAGTTTTTCAGCGCCAGGCTCATTCGTTTGTACAGCAGCTCTCCTGAGATATGTCGTGGCTTGAAGCAATAATCATATTTCAAATAGTCAACGCCCCATTCGGCAAAAAGGGCAGCATCTTGGAATTCATGCTCAAAGCTGCCTGGATACCCGGCACAAGTATGCGTACCCACGCATGAATACATGCCGAACTTCAGTCCTTTGCTATGGATGTAATCAGAGAGCGCTTTCATTCCGCTGGGGAACTTCTCCGGGTCAGCCACCAGGTTGCCACTTTCATCCCGTTCCTTCAGGCTCCAGCAATCATCAATCACGATATACTCGTAGCCAGCGGCCAGATAACCTTCCGATACAAACACATCAGCGACATCCCGAATTAATTGTTCATTAATATCCCACGTAAAGGTATTCCACGAATTCCATCCCAGCGCAGGGGCAAAGCCTAATACTTGATTGTTGCTCATGATCTCGCATCCTTCCTCTCCTCAATTTCGTTAACGATACTAAACTGAACATAAACGATGAGCGATGATTCCTGCCATAGCTTAACGTTGCTTGGACATGGACATATGTTGCTCAGCTGTGCTGAGAGGAATGATTGCTTCAATCCAGACTTTGGGCAGGTGTTCAGAAGTGATGGGTAGAAGCATTTAAGGAAGGAAAAATGTCTATCTGCACAGAATTTATGCTATCTTTTCAGGAATCTGTGGGGAATGATACTATGAATACTATGGTCGGTAATCATGCTCGAACAGGATAAGGTGTGATTTTCCATCGGTAGTTCGTTAAACATAAGATTCTGTTTGATATGATCAGATATATAATTTATAGGATTGGAAGTGTTGCCAAATGAATCTGGATGAAGTAATGCAGGAGCTTGAAGCGCTGGGCAAAGAACGAACGAAAAAAATCTATATCTCCAATGGTGCGCATGAACCGCTATTTGGCGTGGCAACCGGGGCGATGAAACCAATGGCGAAGCGGATCAAAAAGGATCAGCCTTTGGCAGAGCAACTATACGCGACGGGGAATTATGATGCGATGTACTTTGCGGGTGTGATTGCCGATCCTGAAGTGATGACGGAAGCTGATTTTGACCGTTGGATCGATGCTGCTTATTTTTACATGATCGCTGATTTCATCGTTGCCGTCACGCTGGCAGAGACGGATATTGCTCAAGAAGTTTCGGATAAGTGGATTGCGAGCGGAGATGAACTCAAAATGTCAGCAGGATGGAGCTGTTACTGTTGGTTGCTCGGCAGTCGAAAGGATAGTGAGTTTTCTGAGAATAAACTGACGGAGATGCTGGAACAGGTAAAAAGGACGATTCACGAATCTCCGGAACGAACGAAATATTCGATGAACAACTTCCTGTATACCGTTGCAACATCCTATCAACCGTTGCACGATCTGGCGGTGGAGACGGCCAAGGCGGTGGGACCTGTTGAAGTGAATAAGGACATGCCAAAGAGCAAGCTGCTGAATGCCTCTGAGAATATCCAAAAGGCAGTGGAAAAAGGGCGGACAGGGTTCAAGCGTAAATATGTTAGATGTTAATCGTAATCGCTGTAATGTGATAGACTAGAACATCAGGGATGTAACACATACAGGAGGTGCTCGTATGCATGTAAAGAGTGTCTCCCTATTTGTGTTGTTGTGATTATCACGTGCGTGTGTAACTGAAATCCATTAACCGTCAAGCAACAAGTTAGTCAACAAATTCTCTGTCGATCCTTTATACTAATAAAGCCAGAAACATATCTAAGGAGTTGCCGAATCCAATATGAATAAAAAAGAAGTCGCGCATATACGCAAGCAGTTTAAACTCGATCACGATCTACTGAATATTTACGATATTCTCAACGTCTATATTACGAAGGAAACCAACGAGGTCTATCACTGGGAGCGTCACCCGTTCGAACTGGTGGATAGAGAGAAACAAGAGCTGTACATGGGCAATTTCAAAAAATTGCTGACAGGTGATTTGGATCAGAAGTTGTTTGAGTTGAAGTTCCAGGAAGCAGCGGAGGACCCGGCTCAGGTATTGCTTCACCAGGCTCTGGTCACAGGTGACCCGGACGAATGGCAGGATCTCATGCTGTTGCTCGTGGATCGAATGTTGGTGGATGCCAAGTATGAGCGGGATATGGTAGCTACGTTCGTGCGCGGACAGTATTATCTGCCGACTAAGGCTAGAAACGAAGCCACGGAAGAGAGTGAGAAGAATGAGGTGTTCGCCCATCCCTTCATTCTGTGCAGCGTGAACTCCACGGAGAAACAGCGGAAAACGCTCTTGTTTGACTATGTGGAGAGAGAATTCAAATACAACATTATTGTCGATCCGATTATCAAATTAAGCACGCCAGAGCAAGGGTTCCTGTACCCGAGCGTAACGGACAACTACTCCGATGTGAATCGTGTTCTATATTGCACAGGGAAATCCAATTTCCCGGACCCACATTTTGTTGAAAATGTACTGAATGGCGAAAGATCCGTAACCGCACTGGAAGAACGGGCGATCTTCGAAGATATCGTCAAGGAAGTGGCCGGTGAACAGCTCGATTCAGCCACCATTGCGCATGTATATGAGGAGATCAACCGCGTTATCGAAATTAACGAAGAGTCCCATGAGGAAGAACCTCCGAAGCTGGATTATAAAGATCTGGAACGTGTACTGACCGCAAGTGGTGTGGAAGATCTGACAACAGAGAAAGTGGAGCGTGCCTTCGAAACGATCGTAGACAACAAGAATTATGAGATGAAGGCGACCAGTGTTATGCCGAAGTTTACGTCCAAGTCCATCAAGATCGAAACTAAGGTTGCTACGATTTCGGTTAGCCCGCAAGACCTAAGATATGTGAAACAGGTGAACTATCAAGGCAGACGTTGCATCATGATTGAAGTGGACGAAGATGTCGTGATTGAAGGGTTTACCCTTAATACAGAAAAACTTATCAATGAGTAATTGATTGTAGACCCTGATGATGTAATATCATCAGTTATGGACGAATGAACGTCCATTTATGGCAAAAAGCCCAAGCCTAAAGGAACACCGAACTGCTCCCTGTCGTAGTAAACCATAGAAGACTACGATAGGAGCAGTTCAGTATGCCAAGGCATGGGCTTTTTTGCTATTTCAGGACTGTCGCAACAGTTGCTTGATTTCCGCTGCCGGACTGGAGCCAAGTTCTTCTTTGAGTAGTTCCTCCAGAACAAGATACTGTCGCTGCGCTTCGGTTCTTCGTCCAAGCGACAGATACAACAGGATGATCTCACGATGAATATCTTCCCGAATCGAATCAATCTGGAGGATACGTTCAAAATAATACAGCGCCCGTAACGTCTCGCCTTTCTTCGCGTGATAGTGGGCAGCGGTTTCCATCGTCATGAGGAAGTCCAGTTCCAGCTGTCTGGACCACGCGAAAGCCCACTCATAGTGCCTTCCTTTCAGGAGTTCACCCGTATACAATGTGTCCATCCGCTCGAAGAGCTCTGGACGATGTGCCGAGGCCTGACGCATCTGGCGGAACAAGGCCTCAAACTCGTACAAATCGCAGTTGATTGCATCTCGGTCAATACGAATGCCATTCCTGTCCTTAAGAATGATTGGCACGTCACTGTTGTCGCCGATGGCACGCCGCACGTAATACAGTGTGGAATTGATGTTCGTCCAGGCCTTCTGTGGACTGAGGTCCTTCCACAACGTATCAGCCAATGCATCGCGGGTGGTTGACTTGGTATACAACAAGAAGGCGAGTAACTCTTCCGTTTTGGGCGTTCTAAGTTTGATGGGGCTATCTGCTCCGGCTCCACCGAACACGGTGAATTCACCAAACAGACGAACGTTCAGTTTCGGTTCTGGCACCGCTGGCCCTGGCGTTGTCACGGATTTGTGAAGCTGCTGCTGCAACCGCTGAATGCTGCGGTTCAGTCGCTCTGCCGTGACCGGTTTAATAACGTAATCGATCACCTCTTTGTCGAAGGCCTGCACCGCATATTCCTCATATCCGGTCACCAACACGATGGAAAGCAAAGGGTGATGTTTCCGCAATTCACCAATGAGGTGCATACCCGAAATGCGAGGCATTGTAATGTCCAGAAATGCTGCATCGAAGCTATTCTCTGCCGCGTATTCACAGGCTTCCTCCGGATCGTGAAACGCACGACATACTTCAACTTCTCCGCTTTCTGTCAAAATACGATTCAGTCGCTTGAGCGACAGATCCTCATCATCCACGATGATGACTTTTATCATGTCTCATAACCCCCGTTCCCATCTGTGCTAATACGTTGATTAGGAAGATCAAATGTAATGCGCGTTCCCTCGCCGTCCAGACTTTCCATCTGAAGGTGTCTGCCATACAGCAGGTTCAACCGGCTGGAGATATTCCATATTCCCACGCCGTTACTGCCGTCCGTGGATTGCCGAATTTCCTCCATTCTTTGCTTGGTTATGCCGATTCCGTTGTCCTCGATAGAGAAACGTGTTTCCGTATCATTCAGATTACGAATGGACAATATGACGCGACCACCGCGAATGCTGGACATCAGCCCGTGCCGAATCGCGTTTTCGATCAGGGGTTGCAACGTGAGGGGCGGAATATCCATATTTCGGTTCACGTCCGCATCCACATCAATAATGACCTCCAGCCGTGAGCCAAAGCGTGCCTGCTCAATGGCAACGTATGCTTCGATCATCTCCAGTTCGTTCATCAGGCTGGTTTTGGAGTCCAGATGTTTGAAGTGCACACTGCGCCTTAAGTAACTCGATAATTGCAAAATCAATTGTTCTGCCTGATTCGGCGCATCTACACACAATTCGGCAATGGCATTCAGGGCGTTATACAGAAAGTGCGGGTTCATCTGTGACCGCAAAAAGGAGATCTCGGCATCTCGCGCGGCTTGAACAGACGTTATCATCCGGGTCAAACCGCCGATCCGTGCCAGCAATTCCTCTGATTCAAACGGTTTTGATACGAAATCATTGGCACCTTTCTCCAAAGCCAGCTTCAACTGGTTGGCTTTATTACTTGCCGTCAGCATAAGCACCGGAAGCTCGGAAGGAGAGTAACGTTCCCTGATCCGTTCCAACAATTCGTACCCTGACATGTCCGGCATCATAATGTCAGCAATGACCAGATGTACGGCAGGAAGCTGGTCGAGCAGATCCAGTACAGAAGGGGAACGTGAGGTTACCGCATAACTGTAGCCCTCCAACTTCAAGAGATTCACTATGGTCTGTAAATTAGCCGAGTCGTCGTCCACAACGATGATCCATTCGTTGAGATGCCCTTCCACAATCGTTGGTTCTTCGAACCTTAGTAACTGATTACCATGACTTGTAGGAGCTATGGTAATTGGCTTGACGTTGGATCGTTTCTCACCTTTGCCATCGGCCAACGGAAAAGTCAGGATGAACGTGGCCCCCATGCCAGGTGCCGATTCTGCATGAATGGTTCCTCCATGCAGCTCTACCAGCTTGCGTGTAATGCTTAGTCCAAGTCCGGTGCCTCCGGCAACGACTGGTCCTGTATCTGCTTCCTGCTCGAATGGCAGGAAGATATGCTCCAGCTTGTCCTTGCCGATGCCACGACCGGTATCGATAATGCGGATTTCCGCTTTGCCATGAACAACGGCAGCTTCGATGCTTACTGTACCTTTTTCCGTGAATTTGACGGCATTACCGATCAGATTATGTAAAATCTGAATCAGTCGGTTGCCATCCGCATAGATTGGCGGGAAATGAGCCGGGATGCGATTAACGAGCTCCACCATTTTCGAGCCAAGCAGGAAGGAGTGCATACGCATGACCGATTCGACAAACGAGTACAGATCGGTTGAAGACCGGTAAAGCGGGATGTCGCCATGTTTCATTTTCGAATAATCCAGTAATTCATCGACCAGGTAGGTTAATCGTCTGCCGCTACCCGTCACGATCGCCAGGTTATGCGCCTGTTCGTTGGTAAGCGGACCTTCGGCACCTTTGAGCAGGCTCTCACTGATGTTCACAATGGCATTCAGCGGTGTTTTGAGCTCATGCGAGGTGTTCGACAGGAAGTCATCTTTCACCTTATCCAGCAAGAGCAACTGATCTTTGAGCGCACGGACTGTACGATATGACTCGAAGAACCGAAGTACCGCCAGAAACAACATCAGGATGCTGAACAGGACAATGGAGACCTGCCCGATGTTCATATTTTCCTTTAGCGAGATGGAGAAGAGATTAATGTCCAGACAGTACAGCATGATGCTTAAGAGAGCCGCATACCACAAGAAAGTAGACAGCCGATCACCCTTCTCACTCGTCAGAAACTGTGATGCGCATTGATATAACAACCAGAGCAACATTAACGTGTACATAACGACAACGTAAGGTGCAGCCAGCCCGTAGATGGAAATAGGCAGGAGCGCGACCATGCATAAGTAAGCTCCGAAGATAATCAGGATTACCGTTGTAAGCAGACTGGTCAAGATGCCTGTTTTGAATCGGTAGAAGTAAAAGGTCAGCAGACCCAGGCATGCAACGGAGCAGAAATCTTTTAATTTATAAAGCGTGCTAAAGGAGATTTCCGTGTTCACCATGGATAACACACGTTCGCTGATCATGCCGTTATAGAGCGCATACAGCAGACAGATTAGACCAAGCAGCAGCAGCGAATCGTCTCTGTTTCGGTAGAGCGCAGACCCCAGGTAACTGATAAGGAATATGGTCGAAATGGTAGCCAGGACAGCAAGTGTGCCGAATTCAACGGCTGTGCTGATTTGATGTTTTTTCAGCATGGCTGCTTGTTCGCCGAAAAAGAGTGGCCCCGGAATGCCAGCGTCCGTGTAATCATAATTAGCCACCCGGATCACAATTTCAATGTCACCGCCATGATAAGGAAAGAAGCCGATCTGTGGGGAGTTTCCCGGTCGATATCCCGCTGATTTCTCCACGGCATGTCCGTCTTCCAGTAGCTTGTTGCCATTGATATAGATTTCGCTGGCAAAACGGATGTTCATTTTTTTGATAGCCAGCGTTCCTTCAACTGGTACATTTCGGAGCACCAGTCGATACGTGGCGAAGCCGTGGGTTGGCAGTCGTTCGCCGTCCATTTTAATTCGATTCCATGAACCGGGAACCTTTGCATATGTATCGGGTGCTATTGTTGGACCAACCTGATTCGGAGTTGCAGATTCAACAGGAAGCAACTTGTTCCAGTAAAATTCCCACTCACCGTCCAGCTTGATCCGCTCGTCTTGTTCCGGGTTCCAGCCCGATAGATCCATAACACCTTGACGGGCAAGAAGAGCCGCAGATTGGGGTTCTCTGATTGTTGACAGGAGCAGTACGGTAACAGCAACTACAACCGTCAGGACAACGCCTGAAATTTTTAATAACACGAAATGCTGCTCCTTTAGAGGTTGTGTGAACCATTGGTAGATTCGAACCAAATCTCTTGTATTCTATCGGCATTGTAGCGAATATCTCTGGGGGGTGCAATCATATTTCGACAAAATCCTTCATACCCACCCCGTGAATTCCAGTATTGATGCTTTTGCAGACTGTGCTTCTGTATGGGCTGCTTTGCGCCAGGCTTTGGGTGATTGTCCCATCAGTTTGACGAAGCAGCGGTTAAAGCTGGAGATGGATCGGAAGCCGACTTGCTCGGAGATGGACAGGATGGAGGCGTCCGTGCTTTTCAATCGCTTGCATGCCTCTTCAATTCGGGTACTGTTCAGAAAATCAAGCGGTGTGGTTCCCATAATTTCATGGAACTTGCGCCGAAAATGTGTTGTACTCAGATGACACAGATCAGCGAGGTAATCGATGGTCACAGGCATCATATAGTTTTTGGTGATAAACTCCAGCACGGGTGAGATGACCAAGTCTCCTTGGAGGTCTCGTTCCCGTTCCTGATTCTGGGCTGACCAGCTCTCGTTGCTTGCATGAAGTCGAAGCAGTTCGATGTATAGAGACATCAATAAGCCGTACGCGCTCTCCCGATAATAGGGGGACTGCTGCTTAATCTCTTCTACGATTGATGTTGCGAGTGAGTGAATTTTGGGATGCTGCTCCTTATTCAGAATGCAATTGGTTCCCTGAATCGCCCATAGATTCGGTTCAATGTGGTTTTGGGCTGTTTTGAGTGAATGGCGGAAGAGTTCTTCCGGTGAAAAAAAGATATATGCCCACAGGCTGGCGTTATTAGGTGAACTATATGTGGTATGCGGAAGGTAACGGGGAATGAACGTGACGTCGCCTGCCCGAAACGGTACAGATTCGCCCTTAATCTCCATGACCCCCTCATCCGAATAACAGATGCCAATCTCCATGTGGTTATGGAAATGAAGATGCTCACTCTTGATATCGGATATTCTCCAGCGGTCTCCACTGAGTAACAGGACAGGGAAATCAATGGGCAGGCTGTAGTGACGATATTCAATGACAGGTTTCTTCGGTTTGGGCATTGTCGAGGGCTCCTATGTATAAATGATTGAAATTGCGCACTTTTGTTGTGAATATGCTTAGATTGAGACTATTTTACTGCGTACAATGAAATAAGTAAAGCGTTTACAAATGGACGGACACCTCTCAAGGCGCACTTGGGGGTGTGTGCGCAGGGAGAGGGGAATAACAATGCTTCAAGTGAAATATGACAGAGAACAGATTCTTCACGTAATCGAGAATGTTACCAAGAAAACACTGGATATGGATCTAACATGGGATTGGCCCGGCGGTGTGGCCTATTATGGTGTATCCAGAGCCTATCAGACGACAGGCAACCAAGAGATACTGGACAGGCTGGTGAAATGGGCAGACGAATATATCGAGCTGGGTCTGCCAAGTTGGACTGTAAATACATGTGCCATGGGTCATGTGCTCATCACTTTATATGAAGAAACAGGGGATCAGAAGTATTGGGATATTGTTCTCAGCAAGGTTGATTATCTCCAGAACCATGCACTTCGCTTTGGAGACAATGTGCTTCAGCATACAGTATCCGTGTCCAATGATTTTCCGGAACAGGCTTGGGCGGACACCTTGTTTATGGCGGCATTTTTCCTGCTCCGTGTAGGTAGCAAATTAAAGGATGAAGCCATGATTCAGGATGCGCTGAATCAGTATTACTGGCATATCAAGTACCTTCAAGATCCAAGCAGCAGTCTGTGGTATCACGGCTATAACAATATCAACAAGGACCACATGTCCGGATTTTATTGGGGAAGAGCGAACGCTTGGGGCGCCTATACGATGTCTCAAGTGAAGCCGCAACTGAACGACTGGTATCTGTATCCGCAATGTATGGATGTAGAATGTGCTCTTCGCGATCAATTGGCCGCTCTGAAGCTGGTACAGACCGAGAACGGCTTGTGGCGTACGGTGCTGGATGACGTAGAATCGTATGAAGAGGTATCAGCTTCCGCGGGTATTGCAGCGGCAATGATTAATAACGGCAACCCACTGCATACCAAATATGTGCAAAAGGCACTCGAAGGCATCCTGAACAACATTAGCGAAGATGGCCGTGTGCTTGGTGTATCTGGCGGTACAGCAGTGATGAAGGATCGGGATGGATATCGCAATATTCCTAAAGACTGGATTCAAGGCTGGGGTCAGGGCCTGGCACTCGCTTTTCTGTCCGATATGTTGAGATAGGGAGGGAACCCAATTGTCCAAATTAACCAAAGGCTCCTTTACACTGCCGGGAGAATCCGGTTATGAGGCACTTACGCTGGAACTTGCCGATCGCTGGGGTGCTGATGTGATCCGTGATAGTGACGGTACGAAATTGTCCGACGAGATTATTAATGCCGGATATGGCATCTATTCAACCATTTGCATCATTCGGGATCATAATGAGTGGGCATCCCGTAATCTGGATAAGCTGCAGCAATGTTTTCTCATTACGAATCCGAAGGTCGCTGTACAAGATTATGTATCCATCTATCTGATGGAGGATTTTTTTGCTGAACAATTCAGGGTGAATGATTCCAAAGAAGCGTTTAAGTATTGGCAGGTATATGATCGAACGACTGGAGAAGAGGTACCAAGAGCACAATGGAATTATGAAAGGGAATCTGGCAATGTAGTGATTACTGGCGTTGCTCCCTGGCATAAATACACGGTAAGTTTCATGGTCTATCGGATCTGGGAAGAGATCTCCATGTACAATCATACGACGAATAACTGGGATAAAGAGCATCTGATGCAGATTGACCCAATCTATACGGAAACGCAAACCTATCTGCTGGATTGGATGGAAAATTGGTGTCAAAACCATCCGGAAACAACGGTTGTACGTTTTACCTCCTTATTCTATAACTTCGCCTGGATCTGGGGCAGTGATGAACGGAATCGCCATCTGTTCTCGGATTGGGGTTCATACGATTTCACGGTAAGTTCGAGAGCGCTGGATCTGTTTGCTCAGAAATATGGGTACTCACTCTCAGCCGAGGACTTTGTGAACGGTGGTAAGTATCAGGTCACTCATATGCCTGCGAATCAGCGAAAGCTGGATTGGATGGCCTTTATCAATGATTTTGTCATTGAATTCGGCAAGAAATTAATTGATATGGTGCACAAGCATGACAAGCTGGCTTATGTCTTCTATGATGACAGCTGGGTAGGCATGGAGCCTTACAATGATCGCTTTCATGAGTTCGGATTCGACGGCATGATCAAATGTGTATTCTCCGGATATGAGGCGAGAATGTGCTCAGGCGTTCAGGTGGATACCCATGAGATTCGCTTGCATCCCTACTTGTTCCCGGTTGGCCTAGGAGGGCTTCCTACCTTCAAGGAAGGCGGAGATCCTACCCTTGATGCAAAGAAATATTGGATCAATATTCGGCGTGCGCTGCTGCGTGAGTCGATCGACCGGATAGGATTGGGTGGGTATTTGCATCTGGTTGAACCTTATCCTGATTTTGTGGATTACATTGAGAAGATTGCCCATGAATTCAGGGAAATGAAAGAGCTCCATCAGAAGGGAAAACCTTATCAGATCAAGACAAAAGTAGCCGTTCTGCATAGCTGGGGCAAGTTAAGATCGTGGACCTTGTCCGGTCATTTTCACGAAACGCATATGCATGATCTGATTCATGTGAATGAGGCATTAGCCGGGTTGCCTGTTGACGTGCAGTTTATTGATTTTGATGATATTTGTCAGGGCGTATTGAAGGATGTGGATGTTGTCATTAATGCGGGTTCTGCTGGTTCAGCATGGAGCGGTGGAGAGCATTGGAGTGACCACAAGTCTGTGGACTTATTGACCCAATGGGTGTATGAGGGTGGTACCTTTATTGGCATTAACCAGCCTTCGGCAACGGACGGGTACGACAGCTATTTTAGAATGGCCCACGTGCTTGGGGTGGATGAGGATACAGGCGCCAGAGTTGTTCATGGAAAATGGTCGGTTGAGGTTAATGATGAGTATGGTTTGGTGCCTGAGGGGGCCAACATACTTCCGAAAAATAACATTTATCTTACTGATGGATCAGCAGCTGTAATGAGTGAAACGAATGGTCAGATCACGTTGTCCACACATGCTTTTGGAAAAGGAAAAGGGATCTACCTGCCTTCCTTCGAATTCAGCTGGGAAAATACAAGATTACTTCTGAATTTGATTCGATTTGCGGGCAATGAATTCCATGGAACATTGTACATCACGGATAACTTGTATACCGAGTGCGCTTACTATCCTGAAAGTAACATATTGGTTGTGATCAATAATAGCGATCAGGTTCAGTCCACGACGATCCATACAGAGCATGGGAAACAGACCATGGAATTGGAGCCGTATGATACGGTGATCACCAAAATTGGTTTAACCAAATCGGTATCCCCATAGAATAAATAATGATTAAATAGACCGTATCCCTTAACCAGGGAGCGGTCTATTTAGTGATTAGGGCGTGTCTGAAAACTCTCAAGGAAGCAGATTGTATAGTACGGATATTACTGTATCGTGTTAAAACTATTTAGTAGAATATTTAAATAAGGATAGGGATCATGAGCCCTAATATATTATTGTTTTCATCCTTTCAAAGGAGAGAGTCCCCTAATGTACAGTTATAAAATGTTGGACAAGATAAGCACGGAAACACTTCACCAAGCGTTTGTGGATGCGTTCTCCGACTATCAGGTTAAAATGGATCTGCCCTTTTGGAAGTTTCAACAAATGCTCCAACGAAGAGGGTATCACCCCGAAATATCTATGGGAGCCTTTAAAGATGGGAGAATGGTCGGATTTGTTATCAATGGACTTCGAAGCTGGAATGGAAAGGCAACTGCATATGACCTTGGGACAGGCGTTGTACAAGAATGCAGACGGCAGGGCGTTACAAGCCATCTGCTCTTGAATATTCAAAAGCTGCTAAAAGAAAAAAATATAGCGCAATATCTGCTGGAAGTCATCCAATCCAACGAATCTGCAGTTCAGCTCTACAGTAAACAAAACTTCAAAATTCAAAGGGAATTCGCATGTTTCCAGCTGGAAAAAGATAAATTCATACCGAAAACGGCCTGCACAGTGGAATGTGTGGAGAGAATTGATTTGGAGCAGTTTAAGGAATTTTGGGATGTGGAGCCCTCCTGGCAAAATTCAATAGATTCCATCTACGCTGTACCAGAAGCTTTTAGCTATGTAGTTGCACGTCAGGATGACAAAATTGTTGGCTATGGCATTATAGATCAAAAAACAGGTGATATTCCACAGCTTGCAGTGAACCCAAATTACCGGGGCAAAGGTATTGCAAGCAGCATCCTGACAGAGATGGTCAAGCGCATAGAATCGCCAATAATCAGTGTCCTCAATGTGGAATCTCATCTCAAACCGATGGAAGATTTCCTCCTGGTCAAATCAGGTTTTACGTATCATGTTGGCCAGTATGAAATGCTCCTGAAATTATAACGTGATCGTCGTCTCGACGTAGGATCAAATCGGGTTCATACGAAAATATGTGAGGTATTCGTATCTGTCCTGTTGGGCCAGTCGATCGGGAGGTTGAATTATAGGCCTCCCGAATTCCTGGATTGGAGTATCCAATCATTCCCTTACTCGTTATAATAATGTGGATGTCAATGTAAGAGGAGACAACGATAAGACATGAGCCGCAAGACACACTGTAAGCGCATTCAGTTTCTGGATGATTGGAGTCTCAAAACGAAGTTGTACATATTGTTCATTTTTTGTGTGCTGGTTCCGGTCCTGGTCACAAATACCGTGTTTTACCTAAGCATCAAAGGTAACATTGAGGAGAAGGAGCATAGCCGATTCAATGAAATGCAGCAAAGGATCAAGTTCAACCTGCGAAACAGTATAGATAATAGCTTGTATGTGTCCAATTTTCTCTATACCGATGGAACGCTGAACCGGTTCATGGAGTCCAAGTACCGCGATCAGGAAGACTATTACTCTGCCTACTATGATATGCTTAGCAACAACAATCTGGTCAGGTACTATTACAGCTACCAGCAGGTGAACCAAGTTACGTTTTATGTTGGAAATGATACCTTCGTCAATGGAGGAAACTTCATTAAGCTGGATGATGAGGTGAAGAAAAGTGATTGGTATCAAGCGCTTATGAACACAAGCGACCATATCATGATCTATTCGTATTTTGACAAGCAGCAGGCAGAGATGTCGCAAAGTCAGGGAGGACGCAAAGTCAGCATTATTCGCAAGCTGGATTACTTTGGGGAGCAGCAGGTTGAAAAGGTGTTAAAGGTTGATCTGGACTATTCTTTCATCAACAAATCGCTTAAAAATGAGGGAGCGAACGGGAAGGTATATGTCGTTTCGGATGGCAGGGTCATTTTCTCGAACGATTCAAAGATGAATCAGACGCGCCAGCCATTTAATCTGATTGCGAACAGTCCAATTGATCCTGTTCAATCCATGCAATCGATTCCCGTCGTATCCGAGGATTGGCAGATTTTCGTCAGCACGGAGAAATTGGACGTTCTGTCGGAGATTGTTAATTCCAAGCTTAATTTGACGTTGCTGATCATTCTTAATCTGTTGGTGCCCACACTGCTGATCTGGTTGATATCCAGATCACTGGTCATCAGAGTTGATCGGATAGCGAAGCACCTGGATCAAGTGAAGCATGAGAAATTTGAAGTGATATCGGGACCTGTGGGCAAGGACGAGATCGGTAGCCTGACCCATAGTTATAACATGATGGTCATCAAGATCAAGAACTTGATTGAAATTGTGTTTAAGGGTCAAGTGGAGCGGCAAGCCCTCGAGCTCTCCAAGAAGCAGGCGGAGCTGAAAGCCCTTCAAAGTCAGGTGAATCCCCATTTTATGTTCAACACCCTTGAAACGATCCGTATGCGGAGTTTGATCAAGCAAGAGCTTGAGACCTCCGATGTCATTCATAGACTGGCACTGCTGCTGCGTCAGACGATCAATTGGGGCGACGATCTGATTACCATCGCACAAGAAATCAATTTCGTGGAAAGTTATCTGAGTATTCAGCAGTATCGCTTTGGCGAAAAGCTGCAATTTGCAATCAGGATCACTGACGAATCCATTGCTGCGATGATGATACCCAAACTAACCGTTCTCACCTTTGTGGAGAATGCTTGTATCCATGGCATTGAAGGGACAGCAAATGATGGGGTCGTGGAGGTATTATTCGAAATTCGAAGTAATGCGCTCTATATTTCCATTCGAGACACCGGCGTCGGTATGGATCAGGACAAGCTGTCCTCGCTCCGCAAAATGATGCAAGACCCGAGTATGGATCGGATGAGCGAGCTTAGCAGCATTGGCATGATGAATGCATATATTCGGCTACGGATGTATTTTGATGATTTCGTTCAGGTGCACATATTCAGTGAAAAGGGGAAGGGGACAACGATTGGCATTCAAATTCCTCTTATGCTGGCATCCCAAGAATAAGGAGCGAGGATATGATCAACGTGCTGATTGTGGACGATGAGCCATTTATTCGCCAAGGACTTCAATTGTTAATTGATTGGCAGTCTTACGGTTTCCAAATTTGTGGTCAGGCTTCCAATGGCAAGCAGGCATTGGAAGCCATACGCGCTGTGCAGCCGGATCTGGTCATTTCCGACATCAAGATGCCGGAAATGGACGGCATGCAGCTTGCTCAAACCTTGTATGAGCAATATAACGGTGATATCAAGCTGATTCTGCTTAGTGGATTCTATGAGTTTGGATATGCCAAGCAGGCAATTAAATATCAGGTGAATGACTACATTCTCAAGCCTATCGTGAAGACAGAACTGGTACAGGTGCTTGAGGAGTTTAGGGAGGCATTTCACGCACGGACAGAAGAGAAGCGTTATCAGCAAAAAAAGGATCAAATGATTATGGCCCAGCATATGCAGTCAATCTTGCTTGGGGTGGCTGAGGAGGAGGCTGTTACGAGTCTGCAGCCCCACTATCAAGATGCTGGCACAATGCGTTGCATTCTGATTGAGGTGGAAGGCGTTCCAGAACAGGGAATGGATTGGTGCGCTCGGGTTGAGGCATGGGTGGATGAGCCCTTACCGGGGCAAGTTTTGAAGCCGTTTACAGGTGATAAAAATGCGGTTCTGCTCATTGTTACGGATCTGATGGTGAAACGTAAGGCAGCGACCTTGGAGCACTATTTGACCCAACTACATACCGAGTTGAGCCGCGATCAAGGGGCGGTGGTTGCTTGTTATGTCGGGAAGGAAGTACAGGGGTTGGAGGCGCTGCATGAGTCTTATCAATCCTGCGGCATAATGAAAAGCTTACGTTTCTTCACCACGTGTGGGCCCATTTATTATTTCGAGCTTATGGATACGAACTTATTTGTTAATCGGCCTGGTCAATTCGAAAAACAATTGTTTGATGGGCTCGTCAAGTCTATCGAGGAACAGCAGACGGATGAGCTATACAGCCATGCAAAGGCCATTTTTCAATATTTTCTGGATGAGCGAATAGAGCCTGGTATTGTCCGAATCCACCTGCACTATTTGGCATACAATTTGCTGGATCTCGTGAATAACGATACGGTCACTCCAGATTCCGGGCTGATGGAATCGGCTTTTCTGAAGGTGAACTACGCGATGTTATCCATGGAGGAAAACATTGAACATTTATGTGAGTTCTCGCTTATGTGCGCAGAGGAGCTGAAGGAGCAGCAAAAGTCGAAAGGGATGGGCATATTAGCCAAAATCGAGGCCTTCATTCACGAGCATTACAGAGAGAATATCAGCCTGAAGCTACTGGGAGAGCAGTTCTACATGAACAGCGCATATCTGGGACAGATTTTCAAAAAGCATTACTCGATCAGCTTCAGTGATTATTTGAATCAATTGCGAATAGAGGAAGCCGCTCGGCTGTTGCGCAGAACGGATCAAAGAGTATATGAGATTGCAACAATGGTGGGATATCGGGACTCCGATTATTTTATTAGCCGGTTCGAGAAACTCATGGGGGAGACGCCTGCACAATATCGTAAAAGTGCCCATGCTGCGTACTCTATTGATTCAACATCCTGCACTCCTTGACGGAGCGGCGGGATATTTTTTTTCGCAGATACTGGAATTAGTGGGATTCGGTCTATAGTTTATCCCGTTGAGAGGGGCATGGAAGCATGATAATTTTAAGTCAGCCTTTGGAAAGCGCTTTCCAAAAAGCTTCTGTCAATATAATCGATGGAGGGGTCATGATGAAAAAGGATGTTAGAAAAAGAATCAAGTATAGTGCTCTGCTAGCTTTGATACTGGTCATTGCACTCGCTGGATGTACACCGGGATCGTCCTCGAAAGGGGAAACAACAGCAGATGGAAGGGAATTGAAACAATTTTCAGCCTTTTTTGCCGTACCTGGGAAAATTGCGCCTGACGATAATCGGTTGTTAAAAGCTATTGAGGAGAAAACAGGCGTCAGAGTTACGATGGACTGGCTTACGGGCCAAACAGCCAAAGAACGAATTGGTGTGCTCATTGCAGGCGGCGAATATCCCGACTTTATCGATGGGAGTGATGGTACTCAGCAACTGGTAGCGGCAGGGGCGTTAGTACCACTTGAGGATTACATCGATAAATATCCAAACATCAAAAATTACCTGGGTGAAGACTGGAAGAAGATGAAAAATACGACGGATGGACATATCTACTTCATTCCTCAGTTCGGCAATATACAAGAAAAGTCGATGAAAGTAACCCATGATGGAGAAGCGTTCTGGATTCAGAAGGCCGTACTGGAATGGGATAATTATCCGACCATCAAAACACTTGACCAATACTTTGACTTGATTGAACGGTACAAAGCAGCGCATCCGACCGTTGATGGTCAGCCAACCATTGGATTCGAGATTATCTCTTATGACTGGCGTTATTTCGCACTGGAGAACCCTCCGCTCTTCATGGCTGGTTATCCTAACGAAGGCGCAGCCATCGTTGATAAAGAAACGCTGACGGCCAAAAACTATAATACTATTCCCGAAGCGAAAGCATATTTCAAGAAGATCAATGAAGCATATCATCAAGGCCTGGTCGATAACGAAACCTTTACAGCAAACTATGATCAATATATATCCAAAATTTCAACCGGACGTGTGCTGGGCATGGTGGATCAAGGATGGCAGTTCCTTGACGCCGAAGCATCACTCGTGAAGCAAAAATTGTATGACAAAACCTATGTACCGTTGTCCATCACACTCTCCGAGGATGTCAAAGGACGTTATCAGAACAATCCAATCCTTAACGTAAATGGTGGCTTGGCCATTACTAAGAGTTGCGAGGATATCGAAGGGGCACTTCAATATATTAATGATTTGCTGGACCCTGAGATAGAGGTATTGAGAACCTGGGGACAGGAAGGCGTGGATTACCAGGTGGATGACAAAGGCGTGTTCTCCAGAAATGAAGAGCAACGTGCGAATTCCAAAGATCCGGACTGGGTGCTTGCGAATACGGGAAGCCCATTGGTCTATTTCCCGCATCATGAAGGCATGACCGCTGATGGGAAGAATGCTCTTGATCCTAAGGAGCAGCCGGAGGAGTACCTTGCCACATTGAATGACATCGATAAAAAAGTGCTCAAGGCTTATGGATATACGAAGTTTACCGACTTCCTGGAGCCTGCGGAGGAAAATGAACCGTGGTTCCCGATCTATACCTATAATTTCGAACCGAATAAACCGGAGACCATTGCCAGACAGAAGATGGACGATGTTAAACGCAAATGGCTGCCAAAGGTGATTATGACTTCACCAGCCGAATTTGATAAGGCTTGGGAAGAGTATCAAGCCACGCTCAAGGAGAGTGCAGATATTAAAGCGTATGAAGATGCGCTGACGGAAGAAGTTCGCAGACGTATGGAACTGTGGGGATAAAGGCCTGTCACACCGGAAGGCTATGGGGAACCCCGTAGCCTTTCTTACACGCCAGATTCGGGAAGATTGGATAGGAAAGGAATCGATTCATCCAGACTGGGTGATATAGATAAACTCGTCAGCAAGGAGAGAAAAAACATGGCCAAAAAGGAGCTGCAGCCTTCGTTAAAGACCAGCCATATCCCAGCGGGAACAAGCTGGATCGGGTACAACCTGTCCAGAATGAAAAGTCAGCGACAATTAATGTGGATGTCATTTCCGTTTATTGCGTTTATCGCTATTTTTGCGTATGGGCCATTATGGGGCTGGTTGATGGCTTTTCAGAATTATAGACCGGGCATTGGTTTTATGGAGCAGGATTGGGTTGGGCTGGATCATTTTCGAACGTTATTCACGGACCCTACATTTTTACGTGTCATTCGCAATACGCTGGCGATGAGCCTGATCAGTCTGTTTCTGGGATTTGTCGGTTCAATTGGTCTGGCGCTCTTATTGAATGAGCTGCGGATGGTATTGTTCAAACGCGTGGTACAGACGGTCTCTTACCTTCCGCATTTCCTGTCGTGGATCATCGTAACAGGGATCGTTGCGAATGTATTGTCAACGGAAACCGGAATTGTGAATGTACTGCTGACAAAATTGGGTCTGATTGATGCACCGATCAACTTTTTTGCGGAACCCAAATACTTCTGGGGGATTGTGGGTCTGTCCAGCATGTGGAAGGAAATTGGCTGGGGTACGATAATCTATCTGGCGGCCATGGCGTCGATTAATCCGAGCTTATACGAAGCAGCTTCCATTGACGGAGCCGGCCGCTTTCGCAAAATGTTCAATGTCACACTTCCAAGCATCAAACCAACGATCATTATCCTGCTTATCATCAACGTGGGTAACGTACTGAACGCAGGTTTTGAGATTCAATACTTGCTGGGGAACGGACTTGTGCAGGATGTGTCCGAGACAATCGACATTTTTGTTTTGAAATACGGAATTAATCTCGGCAACTACTCACTTGCCACCGCCGCAGGCATTTTCAAAAGTGTGGTCAGTCTCGTGCTCATATTTATCGCCAACGGGATTGCCAAGTCTCTTGGTGAAGAGCGGTTGATATGATAAGGGGGCAGAACTGTGAAGCGATTTCGTAGAAGACGAAGCTTGGGTGATTCAATTTTTTCCATCACAAATGGCATATTTATGTTGCTTGTCATGGTTGTTACGTTATATCCTTTTTTAAACACCATTGCCGTATCTTTCAATAACGGGCTGGATACGATCCGCGGAGGGATCTATCTCTGGCCAAGGGAATGGACACTGCAAAATTATGTCTCCGTATTCCAGAATCCGAATCTGACACAAGCTGCATTTATTTCGGTTGCCCGAACCGTGGTTGGAACGGTTGTGCAACTGTTCTGTACCGCGATGTTGGCCTATGTGCTGAGCCGCAAGGAGTATATGTTTAACAAATTGGTCACGACGCTATTCGTAGTAACGATGTATTTCAGCGGCGGTTTAATTCCAGGATACATGCTGATCAAACAAGTGGGGCTGCTGAACAGCTTCTGGGTATACATTATTCCCGGCTTGATCGGGGTGTTCAACATGATTGTCATTCGTACCTACATTCAGGGACTCTCGGAGGGATTGATAGAATCAGCGAAGATGGATGGAGCTGGAGATTTTCGGATTTTCATGCGCATCGTGCTTCCGCTGTCCAAGCCGGTGTTGGCTACAGTTGCTCTGTTCATTGCTGTAGGTCAGTGGAACTCCTGGTTTGACTCCATGTTGTACACGGCGGGTAATCGGAATTTGACCACTTTGCAGTATGAGCTTATGAAATTATTATCCTCTGCGACCTCACAGGGTGGAACCGTCAACGTGGATTCATACAAAAATGTGACCAACATGGTGACTCCTGTATCCATTCGTGCAGCAATCACGGTTGTGACGGCCATGCCGATCGTTTTACTGTATCCGTTCTTGCAAAAATACTTTGTCACTGGACTCACCATTGGAGGGGTAAAAGAATGAAAAATGCAAATCAAAACGAACAATGCACGTTTAACAATCCGATTATGCCCGGGTTTTATCCAGATCCGTCCGTTTGTCGGGTGGGTGAAGATTTTTATTTGGTGACCTCGACTTTTGCCTATTTTCCTGGGGTTCCGATCTTTCAGAGCCGTGATCTTGCACATTGGAAACAGATTGGCAATGTATTGGATCGCCCTTCACAACTAAATCTTCAGGGAGCAGGGCATTCACAAGGAATATTCGCTCCAACGCTTCGGTATCATGAAGGGACCTTCTATATGATTACAACCAACGTATCACATGGCGGCAATTTTGTTGTAACCGCTACCGATCCGGCTGGGCCATGGTCTGATCCTTATTTTATCGAAGGCGCAGAAGGAATAGACCCTACGATTTTCTTCGATGACGGCAAAGCATATTACCTGGGTACACGTCCTTGTTCCGAGGGAGTTCGTTATAACGGAAACTGGGAAGTTTGGCTGAGGGAGCTTGATCTGACCACCATGAAACTGGTGGGGGACAGTTACGTGCTCTGGCGTGGGGCCATGGTTGATGTTATTTGGCCTGAAGGACCGCATCTGTATAAGATCGACGAATATTACTATTTATTGATTGCAGAGGGCGGCACAGGACCCAACCATGCCGTGACCATTGCGCGTAGCCAAAGCTTAACCGAAGGGTACGTTGGAAATCCCAATAATCCAATCATTACACATCGCCATTTGGGCAAACGATACCCTATTGTTAATGTGGGACATGCCGACTTGGTGCAGGCTGCGAACGGTCAATGGTTCATGGTCATGCTTGCTTCGCGTCCTTACGGTGGGAGCTTCAGCAATCTGGGGCGGGAGACGTTCCTTGCTTCGGTCATTTGGGAGGACGGATGGCCAGTTGTCAATGAAGGGCGCGGCATCCTGGAGGAGCAGGGTACGCTGGATTTAAAACCTGTTCCGGTAGAGCCCCAACTGCGTTTTGACCATTTTGACAGTGATCGTCTGGGCTTGCAGTGGATGTTTTTGCGCAATCCTCAGGAAGACCTGTATTCATTAACCGAGCGAAAAGGATATCTGCGATTGAAGCTGAAACCGCAAACATTGAAGGAAAAAGAGAATTCCAGCTTTGTCTGCCTGCGGCAAAGGCATATGGATTACGTGGCAGCTACAGCAATGGAATTTGTGCCCGGTAATGCAAATGAGACGGCTGGTGTTGTCGTCATTCAGAACGATCAGTATCATGTACGTATTGAGCGTGCACTGGTTGAGAAACAGCAGATGCTGCGTGTGGTGACCTGTATAGATGGTCAGGATACTCACATTGCGCAGGTCGCGCTGGATGATGAAGTATCGCGGGTGTATATCAAATTGGCCGCGACAGGTCAGCAACTAAACTTCTACTACAGCACGGATGGAAGTCAGTATCATCTGGTTGCGGAACAGGTGGATACAAGCAGCCTGAGCACTGAAGTGGCCGGCGGCTTTGTTGGCTGCTGTATCGGAATGTTTAGCAGTAGCAACGGGACTTCATCGGATCAGGTAGCGGATTTTGACTGGTTTGAATATGGTTCCTATGAAAGTTAGTTAGATGACAGAATAACAGCAAGTAAGCTCAATCCGGTGGCGGTAGTCCAGGGATTGAGCTTTTTTTTCTTTTTGTTTAAGCGAAAACTGTGGGGAGTGGGGCCGCGTTACAGTTTATTGTCCAGCTTCATGTGCTGAGTTTTTTATGATGTTAACAATTTTACGCTGAGCATCCCTGGCTTCCGGAATCGGATAGAGGACGAAGACATGATTCATTTTGGGATAAACGTACGTTTGGTGATCGATTTTCTGATCCGTCAGCAGCTTGTCGAGCTTCATATTATCAGGAAACAAACCTTCGTGAGTTCCGATAAAGATGCTGATTCTACCAAGGCCGGCGAAATCTCCGTAGATTGGACTGATTAACGGGTCATTTAGAGGTTTATCAGCTGCCCAGATTCGCCGGATGACATCATATCCTTCCACAGCGAGCATCGGGTCACGGGTCTCGTATTCAAATATGACCGGATTGTCCAGCACCATATCCACACAAGGTGATAACAAGATGATATCTTTGGGCTGCGAGAGATCATGCATTTTCAGATAATGGGCCAAGGCTAGGGATATGTTGCCTCCTGCGGAATCCCCCATAATGGTGAGTTGTGCCGGGTCGTCCACAGAGGCGAGCAAATCCCGATATAGATTGAGCAGTTTCGGATACGTGTGCTGATAGTTAAAATGAGGAACCTTTGGATAGATGGGAGCAACCACCTTGGCATTCAGAGCCTGAGCCATGCGGTCCATGAATTTCCAGTGTAAAGACAGCGGCTGGTGTGTATGCGCCCCGCCATGAATGTAGAGAATGACCCTCTGTTCACGGGAATGCTGATCGTTTAATGTGAATACCTGCATGTCTTCATGGGAGCGTTCTTTGATGGAAGATGACCATTTTGATTTAGCCAAGGTATAGGGTTTAATGTTTTCCAAGCCCATATGATCCAGATGTTTGCGAGTAAGCTCGCGTGTTGAAAAATTCTTTTTGGTATCTAACGTTGCGATATATTTCTCGAATAGAAAACTCGTCAACGAGCGTTTATGATTATGGATATACATATTCATTGAGGAATCACCCTTCCTGATGGAGTTCAGATATAAGATCTGTGAAGAAGAATATAAATAAAGTATAAAGGTTGAAGTGTACTGCAAGGTCAATCTTAATTTTTCCATCGAACCGTTTATGGTTAGAGTAAAGCATGGTATCCGTTCTATGTTATGATATTTGCATCTTCAAAAGTTCGATTGAAGGGGCATAGCGTATGAATCAAAGCATACAACAGTTTAAAGCGGATTTTTTCAAGGCGTTGGCACACCCGATGCGGATTCAGATTCTGGAGCTGCTGAGTGAAGGAGCCAAGAACGTGAATGAACTGCAAAGCATTCTGGGATCGGAAGGCTCTGCTGTTTCACAACAACTGGCTGTACTGCGCAGCAAAAATGTTGTTCAGGGAATCAAAGAAGGCACAACGGTCACCTATTCGCTGCGTGATCCGCTGATTAAGGACTTGCTGGCAGTCACCAAGAAGATTTTTGACAATCATCTGGTTGATGCCATTTCCATGTTGGAAGACATTCGTAAAGAGTCCTGACACAACAAACAAGAGCAACTGGGTGTCATCACCGGAGGTTCTTGTTTTTTGTGTTAGTCTCCTGCCGGAAATGGTGTGCAATCCGATTGACAGGATGTGTGCGGGGGAGTAGTCTTTTGTTTATATTCAAATATTTAAATATATGAAGAAAAGAAGGTTTTTGTACATGAGATGGATGGGGAGATATGCAGGTTACAATGCTGCCGCTTTTCGCAAGGATCTGTTATCGGGACTGATTGTAGGTATTATTGCAATTCCACTCGGTATGGCCTTTGCCATCGCTTCCGGGGTCAAACCGGAGTATGGATTGTATACCACAATAATCGCAGGGATTCTCATTTCCTTGCTGGGTGGGTCCAAGTTCCAGATTGGCGGGCCAACGGGTGCATTCATTCCGATTCTATTCGCCATTGTGATGCAGTATGGATATGAGAATCTGTTGATCGCGGGAATGATGGCTGGTTTGATGCTTGTTCTTATGGGCGTATTCAAGCTTGGGGCATTAATCAAGTTCATTCCCAGGCCGGTGACAATCGGTTTCACGGCAGGAATCGCCGTTATTATTTTTAGCGGACAGATTACGAACTTCCTGGGACTTCGCGGCATCGAGAAGCATGAGGACTTCTGGTCCAATATGAAAGAAATTGGGATGCATATCTCGACAGTTAATATATACAGTGTGCTTACAGCTGGAATCTGTCTGGCTGTTCTTCTGCTTTTGCCCAAGTTTGCACCAAAGGTGCCTGCATCACTAGTGGGGCTGATTCTTTCGACGGTCGTCGCAGCGTTCTTTTTTGAAGGGCAGGTGGCTACGATCGGTTCGTCCTTTGGCGCCATACCTAACGCCTTGCCTCAGTTTCATGTGCCGGAGATCACTTGGGAACGTATCATGAACTTGCTGCAACCTGCTTTTGTCATTGCCATGCTGGGTGGCATTGAATCGTTGCTGTCAGCTGTGGTTGCCGATGGCATGACCGGAAGTCGACATAACAGCAATCGGGAGTTGATTGGGCAGGGGATTGCTAATATGGTGACGCCGCTATTCGGGGGCATTCCTGCAACAGGAGCGATTGCACGTACGGCAACGAATATCAAATCCGGCGCAGTATCGCCATGGTCTGGCGTGATTCACGGTGTAGTGGTACTGCTGGTACTTGTTCTCTTTGCGCCATATGCATCCCACATTCCTCTTGCCAGTATGGCTCCCGTTCTGATGCTGGTGGCTTGGAACATGAGTGAACGGAGATCCTTCATGCATGTCATGAGAACCAAAACGAGCGATTCACTCGTTCTGCTCATTACCTTTTTGCTTACTGTATTTACAAGTTTAACGACGGCTGTAGAGGTGGGGTTGATTCTGGCTGTTGTTTTATTCGTTAAGCGGATGAGTGAGATGTTGAAGGTTGCCAAAGTACTGCCCGATCCCGAGCATAAACATGAGAAAGTCATGGCCCACATGGTTCGGGAAGGACATGACTGTCCGCAGATCAGCTTATATACGATTGAAGGACCTTTATTTTTTGGTGCGGCAGATATGTTCGAGAAGTCGGTCATGGATTCGATTCATCGGCGACCGGGCATTTTGCTGTTGCGCATGGGTAAGGTACCCTTTATGGATACAACAGGCGAAGCTAACCTGGCGAGTTTAATCAAGCATTTTGAACGGTCGGGCGGGATTGTATTGTTATCGGGCATACAGGAGCAGCCACTTGAGATGTTGAAACGAACGGGTCTGTTAGAGCGTTTAAATCCTGCACATCGGTTTGAACATACTGGGGAAGCCATTAATTATGCGTTACAGCATTTGAACGAGGAGAAGTGTAAGGGGTGCAAACATTTTGCCTTTCGTGAATGTGCTGTATTGTCGAGCGCTGGAACCGATCCAGAGCGTATGAACCGGCTGAAGACTGGAAAGCGGGCCAATGCAAGTAACCCTGTATGATCACCAAAAGAGTGCGTGTTAAAATGAACTTTGATTATAAATATAGGCCGTAAGATCGACATTTTGAAAAAAGGTTCCACCCATCAGGCAAATTTCAGACGTGGGAGCAGTGTGCGCTCACGTCTTTTTTTATTTTTCATAAGATTAATTTATAGAGGGTCTAGATATCATTCCAATAAATTCCTATGTACGATATATTAAGAATATATTAATAAAGAAGGAAGGGAATAATGTGTTCTACCGAAAATGGTTCACCGTTTGCCTGACGATTGCGCTAGTGATGTCTTCCCTGGTATTCATTGAACCCACGTATGCTGAGGAAGGGCCGATAGCAAGCTACCGATATACACCGAACGAGGATGGTAGCATTTTTATTGAAGGGGTAGGCTATAATTCCAAAAATGAAAAAGTTAGCTTACGAGTGAGTACAGGAGATTTTGTCATCGTTGGGAAGAAGAAAGAGTATAAGCGCGTTATCTTGTTTGAAACAACGGTGCCAGCGAATAAAAATGGATATTTTGCCGTGACTACTATTCCCATAGATGCTGCACAGGTACAGCGAAATTCCATTACAATATCCTTCTATGATGAACGAGGAAAGGAATCCAGTATCTCCCCGGACTATCCTTTGCCCGTGCCGAAGGTGGATACGAATATTTACTATGTAGATCCTGATCATCTCCCCGAGGGAGAATATGATAAATATAAGGACGACTATACCCCGCAAACAAAGGTGATCATTGATTATTCCCAATATGGAGTAGGCAGCGCTGCACCCGATGTGCATTTTGCAAAACAGATCAAACAAGTGGTTAAACCGATATCAGTAGCAGCAAGTGATACGCATGTTATTGCTCTTACCGCTGACGGTACGTTATATGGTTGGGGAGATAATTTACATAATGAACTTAACAATAGTATTTATCCAGTACTGCCTGTTACGAAAATCAACAAGGTATCTAACGTTAGCCAAGTCGGAGCGGGAGATCGCTTTTCACTGTATTTAACCAAGCAAGGGGAACTGTTTGGCTGGGGTGATCTGAACTATTTAGGCATTCAAACGAAAACTGGAACACCTCAGAAGGTTACTCTTGTACCTGAAGCAATCAAAAAGATGGATGTTTATAGTAACGGGGTTGTGTTGTTAACTCATTCAGGTAATGTGTATCAACTTGGTGGGGCTCCAGGTACAGGTATGAAACTTCTGAAAAATCATTCGAGGAAAATTGGGATTACAGGTGTTATTGATGTAACCATTGGTGATCTGAATCGAGCTTACGCTGTGAAAAAGGATGGTACGGTCTGGTTCTGGGACACGAATATGAAAGAAACCGAAACGATAGCAACACCTATTCAAGGATTCAAGAACATACGGCAGATTTCTTCCTCAGGAGCGAACAATCCGTACCTCATCGCAATTGATCAAAAAGGAAATCTATGGGCTTGGGGTAGCAATTCTTCACGCCAATTGGGCTTCAATGTGACTCAGAAGATGTATAAGCCAATCATGATTAACAGGGGACCCATTCGGATTACGAAAACAGGATATTACTACCCTCAGGAAGATTTGGTGTACAAGTCCATATCTGCTGCGGATAACGGAGCCCTGGTGATTACCGACAAAAATGAGATGCTCTTCATGGGGTATAATGCGGGCACGATCGTATATGCCGATACAAAGGAAGCTCAACGTTCGTACCAGAATGTGACGCTCATTGAAACAAGTAAGAGTAACATGTACTGGGTATCGGGTGGCAAGTTGTGGGTTGCAGGATATCGTAATGAACTGGGTCAGCTCGGTTTCGGTGTTAAGTTGAACTAAATATCATTTCAGAGTGAAGGAGTATACATATGTCCATTCAACCGACTGCTTTACGTTCAGTGCTTAACCCCAGGTATCTGGAGTCTGCATTGAGCAATCAGTATGACCTTGGAACATGGGAAGAATGTTTGTTTTGGCTTAGAGGATTGAATGATACCTACCGGGTTCGCACGTCCAGTGGTATCTATATTCTCCGGATCTACCGCACTGAAATCACGGAGGAAGATGTTCAGTATGAGCTTTCGTTATTGTCTCAACTCAAGAACGTTCTAGGTTCTGCGGAACATACCGATATTGGAGAATATATTCAGAAGAAAGATGATACAGGATATACGGTGCTTGACGCTGCGGAAGGCAAGCGGGTTGCTGTGATGTTTCGGTATATTGAGGGCACGGAGAACAACCTGGAGGATGAGGAGTCTTGTTACGTCTTTGGTCAATCTGCCGCTGAATTGCATAAGGCTATGGATCAGGTGAACGTGGAGCTGCCGCGATATGAGCTTGATTTGAAATTTCTCATCGAGGAACCTTTAGAGCGAATCATCCAGTATATCGGTGAGAACCATGAAGCAGCAGCATTTCTCCATACATTTGCGACAGCGTTAAAAGAACGCATCGTTGCCGCTTCCAGCCAAGACCTGGACTTTGGTCTGTGCCACGGTGATATGCATGGGAATAACAATGCATTTCAACAGGAGAATCAATTCATCCATTATGACTTCGAGTGGGCTGCCAAAAGCTGGCGTGCTTACGATCTGGCTCAAGTGAAAATTCGGAAACGGCAGTCGGGTGATTCAGGGCAGAAACAAAGACTATGGGATGCGTTGATGAAAGGATACCGGTCGGTTCGGAAGTTTACGGATGCAGATGAACAGGCGGTTGATCTCTTTATTATCGCTCGAAGGTTCTGGGTGATGGGTCTGGATGTTGCTTTTATCGAAAGTGATATGGGAGCTCTGGATTATGGCGAGGATTGGCTGAATGATTTTCTGGAAGAGTTCCGAGATACGGGGATTGTATCATAGCGAAGATGAATATTATTTAAGATGTATGCATGAATGCTTTAAAACCCTTCCGAGTGAACTTGAACTCGGGAGGGTCTTTTTTAACTCATATTCAAGGCAACCTGGTCCTTGTTAGTTGGAAGATGATGAAGAAGCGGCGGCAGCCGATGCTGCGGCAGCTGCGGCCATGGCTGCTTGTTGAGCGATGATAATATTCGTGATGCTGGTTGAGATCGCTGTCGTTAGCATCCCGTTTCGCAGATTCTCCACATATTGAATGGCTATCAACGCGGATGAGAACAGAAGCAGCTCCTGTTTATCGATCGACCATGCACCGAAACCTTTTTGAGTCCGTAACCAGTCATTTGTCTCCGCGACTTCATCCACTAATGCGTCTCTGTCCGAGGGCAGTAGGGAAAGTAACCCGAGAGAAGATAATGTGTACGTTTTATCCATTCGGAGATTCCTTTGACGAAAAGCTTCATTTAAGGCAATCACACGAGTCCCTGCATCCGGGGTATCCTCTCCAAGAACCAGTACCTGTGTTAACGCCTGCACACTGTTTCTGGAAGAGAACTCTGGTTTCAATTCCCCGTAGAGTTGTTCCATTCGTGCCACACCAGTATGCACGTCGAGATCGGAAAGGGCTAACATGGCAGCGAAAATGTAGTCATCCTGCCCAGTAAGGAAGCGATGCTCTGCTTTCATGCCGTCATAAAATGATTTTGCTCGCTCCACCGTAGGTTGAAACTGATCGGGTGACACCTGAGTTGCAATCTGATAGGCGGCAATAACGAGATAATCCGAGTTGCGGAATTTGATCTCTTTCATCAGATCATAGACATGCAGGGTATCTGCCAGCTTTGTGTTCTCATCCGTTGTAAGGGAGAGCATGGTAGCAATGCTAATGGCAGAATTACCTCTGAAGGCAGAGAAGAGTTTTGTGTTTTGTTTAATCAACTCTTGGCTGTGGCGTATGGCTTCTGCATCAGCAACTTTATTCTCCGCTGCATAGAGCAGGGCGGCCAGACGCTGAATCATCCCATGTTGCCATTTGAACGACTTCTTGATGATCTGAGTGTTGGAAACGAATAATTCAACTCGTTCTGCATGAGGTTGTTGCATAGGGCTTACCTCCATTTTAAGAAAATATCATAGTCAATCTTTCATCCTGCCGTCATTGAGAGATTAGATGATTAGGAATATTAAATGAATTAAAGCAATTATTCCCATTGGATATATGAATGTTCTGGAGAATCCATTTTTAAATTCATTGTGCGGGTGCTTCTCGAAAAAGAAGTGCAACACGGTATGTATGATGAAAAAGATATCCAGCACCCAGAATGTAATCGTTTGATAGGAGCTAAAGAGCAGAGAGAGGATGATAGTGTACATTGGCAAGTGAATCCAGGTGAAATACCTGTAGGCTTTATCATCTTTCATATCTTTTAATACAATAAACAATTTCCACTCGGACCGCCTGATCGCATCCATTTCATGAAGCAGGAATAGAGAAAGGTTAAACAAAAATAAGACCAGTAAGAAGTCAGGCATGTGAAGCCTCCTATTTATCAATTTTATACAAGCAGATCGATAACGACAAGTCGCATAATACCCAAAGTTACAATACGTGAGCTGTCCATAGGGGTTCCAGTGACCTCCCTGTAGAGTCAGGGAAAAGGAAGTCTGGCGCTATGATTACACAACACTGCGAGGAATTGTTGAATCAGTTGTCTGCCATATTCATTAAGCGGTTATCCTATACCTATATGTGTAGTGAATCCGTTTCCTCACATTCCTTGTTGTATTTCTGCGGCACATCTCGTACAATTTGGTGAAGCAATTCTGCATTGCGTTAATGTGAATGTGAAAATTAAAAAATTACATCAAGAAGCTGTACACAAGAAAAGGGGAGAATCGCTTGGAATCAAAGCAACTATCTAGAGGGCTAAAGCCCCGCCATGTTGAGCTGATTGCACTCGGAGGTACAATCGGTGTTGGCTTGTTCATGGGATCGGCGAGTACGATCAAATGGGCAGGTCCATCCGTGCTGCTTGCCTATTTGCTGGCCGGTATCATTATCTTTTTTGTCATGCGTATTATGGGGGAAATGCTGATTCAGGAGCCAGTCACGGGTTCGTTTGCGACATTTGCTCACAAATATATTAGTCCGCTTGCCGGATTCCTCACCGCCTGGAGTTATTGGTTCCTGTGGGTTACAGTTGGAATGGCTGAAGTTACGGCAATTGGCATCTATGTCGGGTATTGGTTCCCGGATATTCCACAGTGGCTGCCGGCACTTGCCGGGGTGCTCATCATTGCGGCGGCAAATCTGGCGGCTGTGAAGTTCTATGGGGAATTTGAATTCTGGTTTGCGATGATCAAAGTAACGGCTATTGTAGCCATGATCGTGATCGGAACGGGGCTGATCTTCTTCGGATGGGGGAATGGGGGGCAGCCAATCGGGCTGTCGAATCTGTTCAGTCATGGTGGCTTCTTCCCTGGAGGCATCAAAGGTTTCCTCTTCGCGCTGTGTATCGTCACGGCTGCGTATCAGGGAGTGGAGATGGTCGGTATTACAGCAGGCGAAGCGGAGAATCCGAAACACACCTTGCGTAAAGCGATCAAAAATATCGTGTGGCGTATTCTTATTTTCTACGTCGGTGCCATATTTGTCATCGTGACCTTGTACCCGTGGAACGAGGTAGGGGAGACAGGCAGTCCGTTTGTGCTCACCTTTGCCAAGGTCGGCATTGTTGCTGCAGCGGGAATCATCAACTTTGTGGTGCTCACGGCGGCCATGTCGGGTTGCAACAGCGGAATCTACAGTGCGGGACGGATGCTGTACACGTTGGCTGAGAATGGGCAGGCACCTGCCTTTTTCAAAAAGCTGTCCAAAGGTGGGGTTCCCCGCAACAGTATCGTCATTACGATCTCCTTGTTGTTAATCGGAGTTGTACTGAACTATCTGATGCCAGACTCCAAGCTATTCCTGTACATCTATAGCGCAAGTGTTCTTCCAGGCATGGTTCCATGGTTCGCGCTGGCGTTCAGTCAGTTCCGATTCAGAAAGCGCTGGGGCAACGAGATGGCGGATCATAACTTTAAGTCCAAATGGTTCCCGATTAGCAATTACATTATCATCGTGTATCTGATCCTCGTTATCATCGGTATGGCGTTTAACCCGGATACGCGCTTGCCTCTGATAGTTGGAGCTACGTTCATGGCTATCGTGGTGGCTGGATATTTCGCATTTGGCATCGGAAAAAGACAACACATAGATGGCGGCAAAGATCGTTAGTCTAATATTCAGTAATCAACTTATATCGTAATATCATACGTGCATTCCTTGAAATGACTGGAGAACCTGCGGGTGATTCAGCATCATTCAGGGAGTGCTTTTTTTATCTGGAAATACATGTTTGATATAACATTCTCTAATCTCCGTAGATTCAAAGCCAGACAGTTGCCAACGAAAATGGGGCAGGTCCAGTTTAAATTCCACGAATCTCGGTTACAAAGAAAAGAGTGAAACTTTTATGAAAACAACTTCTGTGATTGTAGTGATCACTATAAATAACTGAGGAGGAATTGAACATGGCTAATCAAGACCAGCACACCATGCAAGATCCAACGACACAATATCCGAAGGCTACACCGGAGTGGAAACAGCAACAGGATGAGCCGGGACTTCAGCGTGAGATGACTCCTGTTCCTGATGCGGGTGAAAAAAGTTATAAAGGTAGCGGACGTTTAACAGGCCGCAAAGCGGTTGTGACCGGAGCAGACAGCGGGATTGGCCGTGCGGCAGCGATTGCGTTTGCCCGTGAAGGTGCAGATGTTGTTCTGGCATATCTTCCGGAAGAGGAAGCAGATGCACAGGAAGTCGTGAAGCTGATTGAGGAGGCTGGCCGCAAAGCAATTACGATGCCAGGTGATCTGAAGGATGAGAAATACTGTGAGGAACTCATTGAATCTGCGGTCAAAGAGCTTGGCGGGATTGATATCCTAGCTAACGTGGCAGGTAAACAGCAGTTTGTAGAGCAGATCGCGGATCTGACCACCGAGCAGTTTGATGCAACGTTCAAAACAAATGTCTATTCCATGTTCTGGCTCTGTAAAGCAGCCGTGAAACACATGAAGCCGGGCAGCTCCATTATCAACACATCGTCGATTCAGGCGTACAAACCTTCGCCAATCCTGCTGGATTATGCGACAACGAAGGCAGCTATTAACACGTTTAGCAAAGCATTGGCCCAACAGGTGGGCAGCAAAGGAATTCGTGTCAATGTTGTTGCACCAGGCCCGGTATGGACACCGCTGCAAGTTGTAGGTGGACAACCCGTCGAGAAGCTAGCCGAGTTTGGTTCCAATACACCGCTTGGTCGTGCAGGACAACCTGCCGAGATGGCTCCGGCATTTGTGTTCCTGGCAAGCCAGGAATCCAGCTATGTGAGCGGAGAAACATTGAATGCAAATGGTGGTACGGTTAGTCCGTAAGGTTTTAGATAATCCGATCATAGTATCAGAGGATACCATCTCCATAGTGGGGGCGGTATCCTCTTTTTTTTCGTTAAGATTAGAGAAATAAATATTTTTATATATGAAAGCGTTCTTATTTAAAACGGGAAGGGTACATGGTAATATATTCAAGAACATGTTCTTAGCTCCCAGATTTAAGAGTGCGTTGCTTATACAATGAATCTGTTCAGAAGAATACACTATGCCTAGGAATCGAAGGAGGAATTCTGTAATGGCCAAGAATGTACTTAAACTAGGTGACCCTGTCATTAGCACGTACACATCTTATGGGGCATTAACATCCATTATGCACGAAGATTTATGGCCATGGATTTTCAATAACTTTATACAGATCAGGTACGCACATGGATGGGGGATTTTTTCGTTTGATTCTCATCAGTTTCTGCTAGGTACCTGCCCTGGAATTTCCTTTTACAACCTGCCGCAAGAAATTGTGATTAACAAATGGGGAAAATCGCTTAAGCAAGTGATTACGGAATCAATAGATATGGGATATTATCTATATATTTATGCAGACAGATATTACATTGGGTGTACAGACTATTATCAAAAAGAACATCTCATGCATGAACTATTGGTGTACGGGTATGATCTGGAACAAAATGTGATCTACATTGCTGATAATCTGGAAGATGGTAAATTCATACAAACCTTATGTAGTCTGGATGAACTTGAGAAAGGCTACTGGAGCATGTCTAATGAGTACAGTTTTTGGACAGAGATGAGATTTCTTAAGCCGATCGAGAATATCAATTACGCCGTCCATGTAGAACAGATAATAACGGCGATGGAAAACTATCTTCAATCAAGGGAGACATATGATTTAGTAAGGGATCAGCAATACGATTTTGGAATGCAAGCCATTCAGCGCATCTTTACCGATATTGAGCAGGCAGCCCTAGTTGGGGAAGAATTGGATTCACGAGTTTTTCATCTTTTGTATGAACATAAGCTGCTGATGGAGTTGCGTTTATCTTACTTAATGGAGAAATCAATCATTGAGCCAGATGCAGCATTTATGGAAGCAAGCACTGGTCTGAAACAGGACTACTTTAAATTGAGAAATATTGTTCTCAAATACAATATAACGCGTGATGCAAGTACACTCCGTAAAATAAGTGAGAGATTGCAAGAGAATCTTACAAAAGAGAAAGCATTTATTTCTTCTTTTATTACCAGATTGCAACAGGTTAAATTGCTGGCTTGAAGCCATCCAATAACAGACTAAAAATCCCCTTTGCTTGTTGGAAAGCAAAGGGGATTTTTAGTGAAATTAAGTTACTTCTGTTCTGGTTTCGGGTCCAGAATGGCATAACTGCCGAGCGTGGCCAATTGCGCCGTGTTCAGTAGGGCTTCATCCACAGCAGCAAGGGCTTCACCGGCAGCTGTCATGAGCTCATCAGAATCGACAGGTGAGGCAAAACGGAGAATGACCCGGTTCTCTCCTTTTTTGAGTTCACTCTCAGCCTTGGTTTTGTACTCAGTAATGGAAGCGACTTCGAGATCATTCTGCACATAATAATCATTGGCATCGCTCTCGCCATCGAACATCGCGAGTTCGGAATCAAGCCAGTAATCCTTATCTGCTATCGTTTTCTGACTGGCAGCAGTCTCATCGTTGGCATTGTACAGGAAGTAAGGGATGCCGGAGTTGGTCAGATTGTTGGTGGCATCGACATGGAACCATTCGTTTCCGATTTTGACCTTGTTCCAAGCATGTGGAACGCCGCTGGAAGCTCCCGTTACGACGATGCTTTCCAGTCCCGAGAGATCGGAAAGCAATTTGTAGACGGAGGCATAGCTGGCACATACTCCAACACCTTTGACTAGAATACCGTAAGTAGTAAACGAGTCATTGAACTGTGGGTCGACATTTTTGAAATTGTTCTGCTCTGCATTCTCCAGCGCTGCATCGTCATACTTCGCGTTATCGTTCAGATAATCGTAGATGGCTTTACGTTTCTCGTCTTCGTTCATGCCATCCTTGATGATGGAAGCCACGACTTCGTTTGCTTTGGCAATAATCTCATTTTGCTTCTTCTGAATACCACTTGCAGACTCATTGTAATGAATCGAAAGGGTAAGCGTACCGTAGTTATATTCGAAACCTTCCACACCAAGAATCAATGGATTCTGGTACATCACTTTCAGAACCACATCCGAGAGTGTCGTGAAATTTTGAGCCTCGGGAAAAGCCTTTAACGAAATTTTATCTTGTGCCGCAATCATGTTTTTGGCCAAAACTTCTTCCAATGCGGAATCTGCATTGATCATTGCATCACCTGTAGCAGGTTGGGGCACAGTTTCCTGATTACCTTGTTCTACATTTTGCTGTGTATTGGATTTCTGTTCATCTACCAGGTTGTCTTCTACAGCTTCAGGAGCTGGAGCAGGTTCTTCGTTCGAAGTTTCCTCGGAGGCGCTCTCGGAACTATCACTAGAAGCCTCGGTGGTTACCGGATCAGCTGCATTCTCTGAAGTCTCAGTATCGGTTGTGGACTCTGTAGTTGGAGTTTCCGCTACCGGTGCTTCTTCTGTGTCTGTTGCAGACTCAGGTGCATCATGATTGTTGATAATCGTTGGCACATCAGGTCCAGGGACGTAAGGTGTGTTATTCTTTGGTTCCACCAGTCCGTTGCTGGAGTCGGCTACGGTTTGCTGAGTGAGTCTTTCCAGGTCTGCTTGAGTCACATTTTCTACACGTACATAACTTTTCAGAGCTGTTCCTTTAATGTGAAAAGGAATATTCGTCTCATTGAACTCTGAAATTTCTACGCTTTTGGTATCATAGACAATGGTTTCACGGGTTAGAGATCCGTCATTGTACTCAACTGTTGCTTTCTGAGGAAGTATATCTATATTCTTTAATTTCTCCCTATACAATTGTTCTTTCAGAGATGTTGGTAACTGGGAAGCAAGCGGAGCTGTAGGGACACCTCTGCTAAAATTGGATTCTTTGCCTCCGCCGATTGCAGTGACATAATATTCTCCTCGTATACCATGGTTCTGAGTGGTAGTTATCATTTCATTATAAGTGCCTAGCCCGCCTTTTCCGTCTCTCAAAAAATCATTGAAAGACGTCTCTGTCGTTACCGCAATATCTAAAGGCAGACTATTACTGAAAGCGTCCTCTGCGCCAGTTAGAGGTACATTGGTTTCGAAGTTGGTTAGGTCAGAACGTTTATAAATTTTATATTCAGTGGCACCTTCAACTTTGTCCCAGACCAGCTTGAACCGTCTGTCTTTATCAATCTCATATCTTAGGTTGGGCACAGGTAACTCCGATTTCACTGTAAACGGAATAATGATGGGCTGATCGAGTAGTGTTAGCTTCTCAGCATCTGGATCATAATTCAGACGAATGTAATAAATGGGGGCACCGCCCCAAGAACTTTGATCCTTGTTCATCATGGAATCTGAACTTAAAACGCCCCATCCAAGAGGTTTAATGGAAACACTATTGTCGTTTGTCTCGGGAATGGCATATACATCGCTTGCTTTGAGTGCTTTAATATCGGTATGTACACTAATAATGTCACTAGCTCGCAGGTTACTTTTACGTAAATCTGCTTTAAACTTGAACGTAAATTCTTCATCCTGAGCTACGTTGTACATCGGCATGATCGCTTGTTCCGATTCAGAGCCGTATTTCTGCTTCAAACTTAAAATGGTAGAACCTTCTACGACTTCTGTAGGATTATTCTCGGACGGACTGCTTTCCTGTTCATTACTCTGGCATCCAGCCAGTAACAGGGTGAGCGCAAACATAATAAAAAATAGACGTTTCATGATACACCGCTTTCTTGTTTTTCTGAGTGACTCTAATGGCTAGTTCTACACACCGAAAGATTATCAGATATGGTTAAAACCCATACTCAATCCTCTTAACGGCTAAACCTCCTATTAATTTCCTGACATCCTTTGCTAGTTTATGGTCATATTGACGCATTGTCAAGGTAAGAGGGTAGGTTTTAAGTCCTGTAGAACAATAGAACAGATGTGATTCCGTAGCGTGTGTTCCATGTTAAAATACAAGAATTACTACATATTTATATATAATCGGATATTTTGAATAGACTGGAGTGGCTCAGATGATAGCAGAACAGATTGTCAGATCCTTTTTTGAAGAGGTCCGATCAGGCCGGAATCCGGATTATGCAAGCAGCGTGATGGCAGAACAGGTACTTGCCCATCAAGTGATATCCGAAGAAGAGGTCACGGTGACCCGAACGCCTTCCGATTATGCGGATCATGTGCGAGAGATGATCGAAGCTTACGGGGATTTCTCACTTGAGATCCAGGAGTTGCTGACACAAGGGGATAAAGTCTATGTGCGCTGGAAACAAACCGGTACCCATGTAGGAGACGTGGACGGATATACACCAACGAATTTGCCAGTGATCGAAATTGCAAGTGCGGTATACCGGGTGGCAAACGAACGGATTGCAGAATATTGGATTCAGATTGACAGGTTGGGCATCGAAAAACAATTGGAACGGAATCGGAGCTGATTTTTCAGCTCTTTTTTAGTTTTTGATTTTCTGTAAGCGTTCTCGTGTTATAATGGACCAAGTTGTATACAAGTTACCTAAAACGTTTTCTGCCTTTTAACTCCATAATCTGAAAGCGAGGATCAGAGATGATTAAAGCAACGGAAGATAATCAATATGTCGAACTGACAAGCCCGACAAGTTTACCGAAGGCATCCGGATTTCTTTGGAATGAAAAGATGATGATTCATGTGAATTGCCGGGGGTACGCTGTCGCCCAATTTATGCAGCCCGAACCTGCCAAATATTCGTACGCGCCCAACCTGGAAGCGAAGACATTTATGCAACCGGAGCAGCCATACTATGCCCACCATCCGGGTCGGTTTGTTTACATTAAAGATGAAGTAAGTGGCGAAATCTTCTCGGCCCCGTATGAACCGGTTCGCAAGCAGGCGGATCGTTATACGTTCGCTGTAGGCAAACATGATATTCATTGGAAAGTGATTCAGGACGACATTTGCATCGAGATGTCCCTGCGTCTGCCGAAGGAAGATGTCATGGAGCTGTGGCGTGTAAAGGTAACCAATCTGTCTTCGAGAAAACGCAAGCTGAGTATCTACCCGTATTATACGGTCGGTTATATGTCATGGATGAACCAGTCCGGTTCATATGTGGAAGAGTTACAGGGCATTGTCTGCTCGGCGGTTACGCCGTACCAGAAATATCAGGATTATAGCAAAATCAAAACCTACAGTGACAAAACCTATCTGCTTGCAGATCACCAACCGACCGCCTGGGAAGTGAATCAAGAGAGCTTTGAAGGTGAAGGGGGACTTCATCATCCTTCTGGACTTCAGTCAGAGACACTCGCTGGTGGAGATGCGCGATATGAGACACCTGTGGCCGTATTGCAATACAGAGTAGAACTGGAAGCTGGTGCTGAGCAAGCCTACCGATTTATCTTTGGCCCGGCTCATGATGAGGCAGAGATTGAGGGCATCCGTCAGCATTATTTTGTGAAGCAGAATGAGGAAGGACAGGATGGTTTCACGGCTGCCGAGCACGAGTATGCGGATTATATTGCGGAAGGGCAGGGAAACATTCAGATCCAGACATCGGATGGCTGGCTGGATAATGTCGTGAATCACTGGCTGCCTCGTCAGATGTATTATCACGGGAAAACAAATCGTCTCTCGACCGATCCACAGACCCGGAATTATCTGCAGGATAATATGGGGATGAGTTACATTCAGCCGCAGGTTGCAAGGGCGGCATTCCTGACTGCATTGTCACAACAGCATATTAGCGGCGCCATGCCGGACGGCATTATTTTGCACCCGGACGCAGAATTGAAATATATTAACCAGATTCCTCATACCGATCACTGTATCTGGCTTCCGGTCTGTATGAAGACTTATCTGGATGAAACCAATGACTATAGCATTCTGGAGGAACAGGTTGCTTTTACAGACAGTCAGCAGAAGCTTTCTGTACTGGAACATATGAATCTTGCGATGCGCTGGTTGATCCATGAGCGGGATGAGCGTGGGTTGAACTATATCAATCAGGGTGACTGGTGTGATCCGATGAACATGGTGGGATACAAAGGCAAAGGCGTATCCGGCTGGCTGACCATTGCAACGGCATATGCTTTTAATGTGTGGGCAGAAATTGCTGAACAGGCAGGGCATGCAGAGGTTGCAGCGGAATTCCGCCAGGAAGCCAATCAGACGAATGCGACAGCGAATGAGTACCTGTGGGATGGGGACTGGTATGGCCGAGGCATTACGGATGATAATGTAGTGTTCGGTGTGAGCAAAGACGTGGAAGGGCGCATCTATATCAATCCTCAGAGCTGGGCACTTATGAGCGGTGCTGCCGATCAGGAGAAACAGGAGAAGTTAATCCGCGCGGTAGAGGAGCAATTGGAGACGCCATATGGTGTCGAGAAGCTCGCGCCGTCTTTCACAGCGATGCGGGAAGATGTAGGCCGTGTCACGCAGAAACATCCGGGAAGTGCAGAGAATGGTGCAGTGTACAACCACGCGGCAGCTTTCTATATTTATGCATTGTATCTGGTGGGTGAGAAGGAGAAGGCGTATCGTCTGCTGCGTAAAATGATTCCGGGGCCCGATGCCGAGGATATTCTCCAACGGGGTCAACTGCCTGTATTTATCCCAAATTATTATCGCGGAGCTTATCGTCAATTCCCACGTACAGCCGGGCGCTCCAGTCATTTGTTCAACACCGGCACAGTGCCTTGGGTGTATCGTTGCCTGATCGATGGATTGTTCGGCCTGCAAGGTCACGCACAAGGGCTTCAGGTTCGTCCGCAACTTCCTGCCGATTGGAACGAGGCATCAGTTACGCGGTTGTTCCGCGGGGCTGAGCTGAACGTGAACATGAAGAAGGATGCAACAGTCCAGACGATTGAAGTGTATGTTGACGGTGAACGTATAGAAGGTGACATCATCAAGAATATCCAAGCTGGCGTGAATTATGAGGTGCTGGTGAAGCTGCCTTTGTAGAAAAGAGTACGGAGAACTGCCTTTCCTCTAAATAGGAGGAGGGCAGTTTTTGCTGTCAGCTTGATCAGGACTTGTTCCATTCTTTGACTCTGTACCAGTAGCTATATACTTCCGAATAACCAAGCTTGGCGTAGAGCTTTACCGCAGGTGCATTATTTGCAACAACTTGCAGATAACTGGACGTGGCGCCATTCTCTTTTGCCCAATGGAGGAGGTGAAGGATCATCTGTTCAGCAAGTCCCTGATTCCGAAAGTTAGCATCTGTAATGATATCATACAACCCAACATAGCCGCGTTCGATTACACCAAATCCACAAGCGACGACTTGCCCGTCAAGTAACAGCGAGATGAAACCTGCCTTTGTGCGAATATTGTTCAACATAAGTTCCGTCGTTTCCCGTTGCAGATCATTTACCTTGTTCAGTCGGCAAAAGTGATCCAGCCACGCTGTAGTCAACTGTGCGTCAATCTGTACAGCTTGGTGCACAGGTTCTTTGATATCATCTAGACTCCGAGTCTGGATACGAGTCAGATCCACAACAGCATACCCTTTGTCCTGCAAAAGCTGGTCGAGATGATCCGGCTGAATAAACGGCGTGATTTTGAAAATCGTACTTAACTGATTGGAAGCATAGATACGCTCACATTCCTCAATTTTTTCATGCACATCCAGAGTAGAGTAGTAGATGGGTTGAATGGAATTGGCACGTTTGGTATACCCTTTGGCAAAACGCAGTACCCAGCCGTCATATAGTAAGGTAGACAAGGGCTGCCAGTGGTTAAGAGATATCTCTTCAATGGTTTTGTGTTCTGTATCCGTTGTATGCGTCATATTCAACCTCCGATTTTATAATTTAATAATAATACATAATTACGTATAAAAATACAACATAAATACATCTATCGCCGAACAGTATGCATTATGATCGGAGATGGTATACAATTTGATTTGGTTGAATGAATAACTTTAGAAGCGGAGCGTATTATGTTAACGATAGAGATGCAAGGCCATAACATTAACTGTCACATCGAATACGGCAAACGCAAGAAAGTTTCCATCACGATGGACTTGCCTTATATGGTAACGATCAAAGCACCCAATGGTACCAGTGAAGACATGATCCGGCAACTTGTGGAGCAGCATGGAGATGTGATTTTGAAGAAGTCCGCTCTGATGCAGCGGGCGCTCGATGGTCCTCAAGCCAAGGAATACGAAGACGAAGGCAAAGGGAAGTTTTTGCTTTTTGGCAAGGAACACGCATTACATGAATTAATTCCTGTAGAGGGACTTACAGAAGAAGAGCTGCGAGCGAATCTGAAGAAGTTTTATTTTGCCGAGTGTAAACGCATGATTGGGGAGCGCATTGGACGTTATCAGCAGGAGTTGAAGGTGAAGCCAAAGTCGATAGAGATCGTAGATTCCCCCACCAAATGGGGCAGTTGCAGTTGGGACAAAAAGCTGACGTTCAATTACCGCCTGGCGATGGCGCCACTGGAAGTGATCGATTATGTCATCATTCATGAACTTTGCCATATTCACCACATGAATCATGATCGCTCTTTCTGGCGACGGATCGGCAGCATCATGCCGGATTACAAAACAAAAGAAGATTATCTGATGCGCAATGGACGGGCCATGACGTTGTGAATTCAGGCTTAATCCTACAGTTCAAATTGCATGAAAATAGCTGTTCCGCTCCTTCATTTAAAGTACAATATAAGCAAATATGCCCGTACCACGAGACCATGCTGTATCCGTGGTGGAAGGAGTCCAAAATGGCTGAGAGTAACCATTATTCGGTGCTGGTAGATGAATATATCTCCGAGTTTGCACCCGATGTACAGGTGAGATTACAGGCGTTAAGACAGATAATTCGTGAAGCAGCTCCGAACGCCGAAGAGAAGATCAGTTACAAGATGCCTACGTATGCACAGCATGGGAATTTGGTTCATTTTGCCGCATACCAGCATCATATTGGCTTCTACCCTGCTCCCAGTGGAATTCTGGCGTTCAAGGAGGAACTCTCCAAGTATAAAGGGGCCAAGGGATCTGTTCAGTTTCCGCTGGATCAGCCATTGCCGGAGGATCTGATTCGCCGGATTGTGGAGTTTCGGGTGAAAGAAAATGTGGAAATTGCGCTGGAGAAGAAACGCAAAAAAGAAGAACGGAACTAACCAAAGCTCGTATCATACCATAACAAAAACTCGTATCATAAACCAAAAAACAGTCGGCTGCCTATGCATTCCGACTGTTTTTGTTGTTGAATTTTTTTAATCTGATCACTACTTCATTTTACCTTAGTTATTCCAGTACTCTTGCTCCAGTTCTATTCGAAGTAATACGTGACGTCTGAATTACTTGCCGTAGGAATCAAGTACATAAAGCTTGGGTCCACTTGCAAATAGATGGTCAAATCGGGTACGCCCAGATTGGGAACGGTTAGACTAAACCGACCGTTAGCATCCAGCTTCACCGTTTCAGTACGAATATGCTTTTCGTCAGGTGAAGGACCGTGGATCTGGAAAGAGAATGTTTTGCCTGCATATGCGGTGAGGGTTCCGCGTACTTTCAGCGTACGATCCGCTGTATATACGAATTGCATCAGATGATTATCCAGGTAATCCTCGTTCCCGGTATCCGGTTCTTGTGGCTCTGTTCCAGGTTCTGTCCCAGGATTCTGTGGATTAGTACCAGGCTCTTGTGAAGGGTTGCTAACCGAGAAGAAACGCGTCTGATATGAAATTTCTGCTTTGGACCCGTTTTTCTTTTTCAAACCGGTAATGCGAACGTTGAACGTATCGCCTGCCTTCAGGGATTTCAAGTTATCCGGACGGAAAATGACAGCGTAGTTATATCCGTAACCATCGGTATTTACATTGAAAAAGGCCTTTGCAGGATCACTGCTAACCGGCGTTTTTGCTCCCAGTGTCCATGTTTTCTGATCGGATGAACGCACGATCTCCACTTGTACCTCGGAGTTGGAAGGCTTCGCAAAGACGTCTGGATTCAGCTGTGCAGACCAGGCTTGTGACACATGGAATGCTTCAATCGGGAATGCCCCTTTGCTTGGATACAAGTTGTAATTGTAATTTAGTTTTCCTGAACGGCTTGTATCCATCACTTGCATGGTACTGAATTGGCTCGCATAATTTTTGTTGTCCCGGGATGCGATCCCGAAGCCGACTTTCTTCAGTTGCGGACTCAAAATCCAGCGGCGATGACCAAGTGCAGCAATGTTACTGGCATCCGAATCATCCATATACGCTTCGACACTTTTGACTGCAAGATTTCCTTGAACGCCATAGGCAGCATATAGATTGGAACTTGAAGCCGATTTGGCTCCCAGATCAAAAAAGTCTTTTGGCATATCGGCAGGACGGACCGGGAAATGAGTCAATTCTCCGGTAGAGACCACAACTGCTCCATGTTGTGCTTGACGATTAAGCGCAGCGTCCAGAACGAGATCCCCATCCAGACCGGAGATATAACGATAGAAGTTGGCTGCTCCTAAAGCTTGCTCTAATGTGGAATCACTTACTACACCAGCGACGTAAGGTGCCTTGGTCGAGGGATTCTGAGTGAATGTAGCAGTTTGGTTCCTGCCACTCATCCATTGCGTCCATTTTTGACTGATTTCTTGTTCACTTCGCTCAGGCAGCAGACTGTCGACAGGGGCCGCAGCGATTGGCTGCGTTCCGAGCAGCATAAACAACAGACCTGCCAGAGGAAGAGAGAGTAGCGAGCGGATGTACCTTTTTTGAATATACATGTTCTGATCTCCTTCTAGTTAAAAATGATATGATTATGTATTCGGTGTATATTATCGACATTAAAGGTATAATTCGTTAGTTTTGTGGATGGAATTGGTGTTCAAATTCAGCGATTTTTCAGCCAGAGCGATTATAATACTCACGGAATCCTGTAATGGAAAAGGAGTTTTGGCATGTCTAAGATGCTGCATAAGTCGTTTTATCTCATTTTGCTCGTGTTTGTTGCGGTGTTTATTGCTTCATCTTTGTTGGTTCGGGCACAGTACAACTACGCCTTGTATGGGGACAATCCCATTTTGGGCATGCAGCAGTGGAGCATTTTTCTGCCGGTCATTCTTTTGCTTCTTGGTTCTGGTGTCGGATTATATGCTCTGTGTCTGAAACTGAACAAATACAGCCCGAAGATTGTTATTCCGATTGTGCTGTTATGTTCTCTGGTCATTCAGGTCATCATCATTTTTGTATTTCCGAGAGTGCCCACCGATGATTCGCAGACGGTTCTTTCACTGGCCATGAACATGCTGTATAACCAGGATTACTCTTCGTTTGAAACGGGTGGATATTTGCACATGTTCCCGTTCAACTATTCGATCGTGCTGTACCTGAAGACGTTGCTGTACCTGTTCCCGGACAACTATCTGGTCATCAAACTATTCAATATTTTGTTTTCAACATTAACCACATTCATGATTTACCTTATTTATAAACAAGTGAATGAGAGATCCACTGAACGTGATTACGGTGTGTTGATCTTTGCAGCGACGTACCTGCCGTCCTTGTTCCTGAACAACCTGATCTATAACGATGTGATTGCCACAGCATTTCTGACATCATGTTTATACTTTATTATTCGTTTTGTGCGTGAAAAGTCTTGGAAAACCATCATCCTTGCCGCCATTTTTCTCGCGATGGGCAATTACTTCCGAAGCATCGGTGTTATCGTGCTAATCGCTGCTATCATCTATATTTTGCTGAATATGCGGAGCATCGGAGTGAAGAAAGTTGTCATTTCCATCGGTGTGCTAGCTATGTTGTTTAATGTACCAACCTGGACTCAGAATGCAGTCCTTCAATCTTCCGGTGCTGTAAACGAACCTGTTGGAGAGAATGCTGCACCAGTCTATATGTGGCTGAATATGGGGATTAATCTGGAGCGTTTTGGCTTCTGGGACAACATGGAGAGTTATCAGATCTATCAGAGACAGGCCAACTACAATAAGGCCGAGAGCGCAACATTGTTCAAACAAGAGATTGGCAGCAAGCTGTCCGAAGCAAGTGCGAGTGACTTGGTACAGATGTATTACAAAAAGATCATATGGACCTGGACCGAAGGGACATACCAGATGGACCGATACGGAATCGGCAATGAAAGTTCCATCGGTGCCGGAAGAGGAAGGGGAGGCGCAATCGCAGGGTCCTATAGCTATACCAATGCGGTAACAGAACTGATGCAGGGGGATTCGGCTTATCGGACGGGATTACTCTGGATCGTTTATGTGATGAATTTCCTGATGTACTGTTTTATTTTCATCCGGTTGGTCGGTGGTATTCGTCGTAAACGGTATGACGAAGTTTCATTGATCCTGATCATTCTCGGATTCATCGGTTTTTATATTCTCTGGGAGATTAAGTCCAGATACATCTATCCTGTATATCCGTTGTTGGTTGTGCTGTCCTATATGGGGTTCAAAGACACGTATGACTTCATATTCCATCGTAAAGGTACCTTGGAGCAATATTCCCTGAGAAAAAGGTGATCATATGCGAAAAAAACAATATTTCACATCGGTTACGCTATTCCTGTTGCTAGGATGCTTGGTTATGCTGACGGCTTGCGATGTTATAACCGCCCAGAATATTACCAACACCGGTTCTGTGCAAGGTGTGAACGGGTTTGGCATGCCAAATGGTGGCGGTCTGGGCATGAACGGAGGAACACCAAGAGGTGGAAGGGGTACCCCGGGCACGAATGATCGAACAGGCAGTCCCGACATGACGCAGGGGACGATGAATGCCGACATTACGGGTAGAATCGTCTCCGTGGAGGGAAACACGGTTACGCTGGCGTTACTTGAAATGCAGGACACCTCATCTCCAAGCATGGAATGGAAGGATACCGGAATGGAATTGGAATTGAATATAAAAGATGATGTTACTATTACTGAGGGTATGGGAATGCGGCGTTCGGGCAATTCCAGCCCAAATGGGAATTCGTCCATTCGAGTGTCTGATCTTCAAGAAGAAGACATCGTGATGGTGTGGTATAAGGATAACTCTGAGACGGTGGAACGGATGATGGTTGTGCAGTAAAAGATGATGGGATTATCGTCATTTTGTAATTGCTTACAATAGGGTTATCGGCTATTATGGAAACAACTGGTTTTTTTGAAGGGAGTGAGCGTCATGAAACGACGGTCTAAGATGGTATGTTCGATCACTACAAATAAGGTAAGAATGAACTGAATACTTCCGGCAGACCATTAGACGAAGGATGGAACACTTTTAGTTTCCCAGTCCGATCTGAGTTCTGCCGACATATAGGGATATAACTGCTCAATTTTTCTGGCGTATGCGAGGTTTATTTGCTTGTGCAAATTTCTCATACACTCAGAATTTTTAAAAGCCGCAGGCATAGCCTGCGGTTTTTTGCGCGCAAAAATAGGCACACAATGGCTATAAACCATCCACACGAAATGATCAAAAAGGAGAAATGCCCATGTTATCATTAAAATATTTATTTCAAAATAACGACCTTGCCGAAATGATTCTGAAGAATTGGAGTTATGATCCCGAGTCACTGGATATGTTTCAGTATTATCGCATATCCTCCAATGCCGTGTATCCGTTTAGAGATCAGGGAGAGGTCCGATTGCTTCGCTTTGCCCCGGTAGAGGAAAAGAATAAAATCAACCTTAGCGCTGAACTGGATTTCCTCCGTTATCTTCGAACGAATCATTATGGAGCCATGGAGGTGGTACCTGCCCATTCAGGAACAGAACTCGTAGAGACTCACACGCCATGGGGAACATACTACGCTTCTGTATTCAAGCGAGTACCCGGATCGCAGTTAGGGAGCATTGAACTGAATGACTCCATTCTGTACAGCTATGGTGAGGCTTTGGGTGAACTGCATCATTTATCGCGATCATTCATACCTGAGCAAAAGGAGAAGCAGCGCTGGACCTATACAGATGTTTTGGATTGGATGCAGAAGATTTTGGAGGGTTTTCCTGCGGAGACGGCTGCTCTGAACGAGGTAGAGCTTCTCCGAACGTATTTTGCAGCATGGCCGATAAACAAGCAAAATTTTGGACTTATCCACTACGATTTTGAACCGGACAATGTCTTCTATGACGAAAAAAACCAGTCTTGTTATGCCATTGATTTCGATGACTCGATGTATCATTGGTACGCGATGGATGTGGAGCGAAGTCTGGAGAGTCTGCGTGAGGAGATCGAGCCTGAGCAATGGGAGCAGAAGAAACAATGGTTCCTGAACGGGTACTGGTCCAAGGCGGGAGAACGTTATGACCTGGAGAACATGTTCCCCGCATGTCGCCGGTTTGCCAATCTATATGGATATGTGCGTGTGTTTCGGTCTGCCGAAGAGCAATTTTCACATGAGCCGGAATGGATGAGTGCACTCAGAGCAAAATTGAGTCAGAAGATGGCTGAACAAGCGGAGCAATTTGGTCATCCGATGTAAAGTCTACACGTAAACAGTGATCCCATAGATTAAACATTGAACGTAAGTCACATCCCATACCAGAATCAATCCTCATAACTAACAAACCAGCTTGGGAAATCGAATGTAGAATCCCCGAGCTGGTTTTGAGCACAGGTTACCCCGCTGATTCGGGGCAGCTCATGCTCTTTCTACATATGTATCTATTTGGTTAGTCGAGACTCAGATCGAAATCAGGCTCACACATATATTCTAATGGGTACAGATCGTCACGTGCCGAGATTAATGCACGGAAATGCAGATCCTTGATACTGTGCTCAGATGCGTTTCCATCGGCGTGATTGGAGACAAGTTCAGCTACAACAAACACATCTTCTGCGAGGTTACATTTAAACAGAACATTCTTCGGATGAATAACTTCCTCCAGGTAACTGTATGTCATCACATGAAATGTTTGTGCACGCCAGTTTGTCTTGATTACTTTATAGGACTGTGTGCGAACTAGGTCCAGATAACGTTCCAGCTGGAACGTATGTTCAAATTGCGTAATATAACCTTGTTTATCTACATCAATCGTAAACTCCACATCGTAACTGACATGCATTTCATCTTTATAAGTTCCGTTCATGACCTTCATGACCTCAAAGTGTGATCCGAATGCCGGATCCTCCACATAGGGAATGGTTACTAGTTTGGCATCAACATAATCTGTAATCTTACTGTTCATGGAAGGTGGGCTGTAATACTTCGATGGCTGAAGATTAATGGTTCCAATCATGCTTCCAGGAAAACCGGGGCTGCAAGTTATTCGCATAGTCATCTCCTTCGTTGTTGGTCAGTAGTTAGACGAACGAGTAAGAAGAAGGTTGCACCAGAATAAGGAAATGGAAGGTGAACGTGAATCCGGCATGTTTCGTTTGAATAGGAATACTGGCACTATTTCCAATCTACCTTCTCTTTTGATACAGTAACTGTAGGACATATCGGAGGTTATATCATATATGGAACAAGCACTTCAGATCCTGATGCAAAATGCACGAGCAGAAGAGAATACCTTGTTGTATATGCTGCATGAGGAAGCACGTTTCGATCAGGAACTATTCTGGCAATACGTGAACAGTATTATGGAACTGACTCGTCTTACTGCCAATCAGCCTTTGGATCGAGAACTTTCCAGTGCCGTTAGTTTCACCTATTCCAAAATCATGGAGTATCTGCAATGGCATCAGTTGGATCGTGATGTGTATGAGATTGAACAGTTTCCATATGTCTACGCACATCAGATTGTGAATCTTTTAGGGAATGTAGTTAACGGTTTCTATCAAGGTATCGTACCCGATGAAGCCAGTTTCGATGAGGAGTTCCCCAATCCAGCCTTCACAGGCGAAATGGCTGAAGAGCAACCAGCTGTTCTGCAGCTGGGCTACTATAAACAACATACGAATGTACACGCCCTTGGCTTCCGCGAGGAAGATGGGGCGTATCGAATTGTTTTGAATGAAGAAGAGGATCGGGATCTTGCAGATTCCAGGCTGAGTCGCCGAGAGGTGGAGGGAACGTATCTTTTTACGGCTCCGGATGCCAGCAGCGCTCACCAATATTTTCATGAATGGGTCATGGAGAACTGTACCCCATATCGCTCTCAGAGAGGAATCCATCGAATGAATGTGAATGAACATGTGATCGAACAGCAGTCGCTTACCTTTGCGGGAATCAAACGAACGTTCTCTTGTGTGGATGGTGAAAATTTAAGAGGGATCCCCAAGATGTGGCAGGATGCTTTGGCAGACGGCATTGAGGAACGTTTAAACGGGTTCAATAATGGAGCTATTCCCGGTCTGGTGGGCATCTGTGTAGATCAGAGGGAGCTGCAGGACAATCAAATGGAGTACTGGATTGCCACTTCTCACACAGGTGAAGTGCCTGAAGGCCTGGTGTCTATCGAACTGCCCGCGTCCCATTGGGTTGTATTTGAGGCGGATGGATTAGAACCCGAGGCGATACAACGATTGTGGCATTATATTATGACAGCGTGGTTTCCTTCCACTACATATAAGCATGCAGGTATTCCGGAACTTGAAGTGTATAAAGGTCACGGCACACCTCCCCAAATCTGGATACCTGTAAAATCTGTGTGAGAAAAATTATATCAGGAGGCTTACGATGTTATCCCATAAAGTAATTGATTATTGCCAGGAACAAGGTTGGTGGCATGAAGATGTTCCAACGGCATACGAAGAAGCATTACGGAAGCTTGAGATTGATCTTCATTCGGATTTTGCCCAATTTTATTTACATGCAGAGGACGGACCGACTTTTTACAGCAGGCATCAGGAGTTGTATCAGATCTGCTGGTTCATGGAGAACACCGTATATATGGAAGACATGAATGTAGCACAGCTTACACTGGGACTTCCCGAGGCGTATATTCCACTGGACAGTTTTGAAGGTGAAGGTGGATTTTTCTACAATCGTCGGACGGGAGAAGTGGTGCTGGTGGAATTGGGGGAGTCCATCGAACGGTTTCTTAATGGCGAGAGCAAACCGCAGTGGGCTGATTTCAATGCTTTTCTGGAATGGTATTTCGTCCTGGAGGAGGAGACGGTGCAATGAAAGATCTGACACCGGAACATGCCGAACTGGAGCGACAAATTATAGAAACGGTAGAAGCCGGTAATGTGCTGGATGAGACGCAGCAGCATGAACAAGCCCTCATCTATTATGATCAGGCATGGGGCATGTTGCCCGAGCCGAAGATGGAATGGGAGATTGCAAGCTGGATCGCGTCCTGCCACGCGAATGCACATATCGATCTGAAGCAATATGAACTGGCGAAGCCGTGGGCTGAGATATCGTTACATACGCGGAGTACGGATAGAAATACGAGTCCATTGATCGATCTCGGCATGATCTGCATGAGACTTGAACAGCATGACGAGGCGTATATGTATCTGCACCAGGCGTATGAATTCGGCAGAGAGCGGGCATTTCAGGGAAGTTCGAAGGACGTACTGAGTTATTATAAGGAAGAGCGGGCTAGGCGCAAGTAGAGCCAATTCCATATCCATACCATGCAACGAAAAGGGTACCCCGGTTTGGCCAAACATGACCATAGGAGTACCCTTTCAATTATTACGGCATGTTCGACTTCATCTAATCCGAAATGTTACGCGTATAGTATTCAATAATATCCTTACGACGGATAATACCGAGGAAGACACGATCGACATCCACCACAGGCACAAAATTTTGGTCTGCTGCAAGTGTCAGCATATCCTCCATCTCAGCCTCAATGAATACACATTCATTATATACCCGATTGTTAATCTCATGGACTTGAACCTGATCCATCGTATCAAAAGTCAATCCGGGTGTATTTCGCATTTTCCATAACAAATCGCCTTCGGACAGGGTAGCAACATATTTTCCATCCTGGTCAATCACGGGAATGGCGGTGTAGTGGTGCGATTCCAATTGCTCAATAGCATCTTTCATGGAAGCGGTAGACTTGATATAGGCCACTTCGGCTTTGGGGAGTAAAAAATAGCTGATTTCCATCATCGGGCTCCTTTTCAGCCTTTTGCATAGCAAAAAAGCTTTAGTATGTAATCTCACTATCCTTATTTAAACATATTATGTGAGCTTTCGGCTATTTTTAATGATAAATTCGTCAGATTTGTTTCATTGTTTAAATGGCGCTGGAAATCTATAGTGTATATTAGAGGTGATGTAACCATGAAATCCAAACGTAAATTAATGTACGGACTGCTACCCATCTTGTTTGCAGGTGGAATCGGAATGTATCTATACATGCAGAATAACAAAGAAGCAGAAGCCAAGCCCCAGACTACCGTGAATCAGTACGTAGAGCATCTGCAAAAAAAAGAGTTTGACCAACTGTATACCTTGATGACGTCTGCTTCGCTGCAAGAGTCCGGCATGAACAAGGAACAATTTGTTGAAAAATACAATGCGATCTATTCAGGTATGGAAGTATCCACCGTCAAGGCAGAGGTTAAGCCAGTGGATATTGCCGAAACGGCGGCCGATGACAGCAAGACCGATGCAGAGAAACAAAACCCGGATACATATGAGGTGGATTATAACCTGCAGCTGACAACCTTTTTGGGGGAAGTCAGTGAGACGCATACATTGAAACTGGTTCGACTGGAGCTTGAAGATGGAAGCAAAAGTTGGAAAATTAACTGGCAGCCCTCCCTGATCCTGAATGACATGATTAAGGGCAGTAAGGTACGCGTGAGGACACTGTTCCCTGAGCGTGGAGACATTGTGGATCGTGATGGTTTGCCACTGGCTACCAAGGGCACGATGAACGAATGGGGCATTGTACCTGGGAAACTTGGTGATAACCCGGACCAGATGATTACCCGAATCGCAAGTCATTATCAGGTTTCGGAAGATGCCATTCACAAGGCGCTTGCACAGACATGGGTGAAGCCGGAGTACTTTGTCCCGATTGGTTCAACAGAGGAGTTTGACGTGCCAGAATCTTTGAGCGGGGTTACGATGCAAAGCAAGGAAATTCGTTATTATCCACTCGGCGATGCGGCTGCGCACCTGATTGGTTACGTGCGTAAAGCCACCAAGGAAGATCTGGATAAGGATACAGAAGGCTATTATCGCGCAGAGGATTGGATTGGCAAAGCGGGTTTGGAGCAGTCCATGGAGAAACAGCTGCGTGGTGAACGGGGTGGATTGATTGAAATTACGGATGAATCCGGCAACTCCCGTTCTGAGCTTATTCGCAAGGATGCTGTAGATGGACAGAATGTTCAACTGACGATTAGCTCCAAACAACAGAAGAAATTGTATCAGACATTGTCCAGTGGTGGAGACGCCGGTGCGATGGTTCTGATGAATCCGACGGACGGCAACTTGCTGGCGTTGGTGAGCGCGCCTTCCTATAACCCGAACAAGATGGTTACAGGACTTACACAGGCAGAGTGGGATGCTTATTCGGCGAATGAGAAGCTTCCTTTTATCAATAGAGTCACTACTCGATATGCTCCAGGATCAACCTTCAAAGCAATAACTGCGGCAGCAGGCCTAATGGAGAAGGTAACGACAGCGGACAAAACCCACGAGATTTCCGGTTTGCAGTGGCGTAAGGACGACAGTTGGGGCGGATATTACGTCAAACGGGTGAAAAGCCTGAGCCCTGTCAGTATGGTCGATGCTCTGGTGTATTCTGATAATATTTATTTTGCGATGGAAGCCACCGAGATGGGCAGTGCAAAGTTCATCGACGGAATTCAAAAGTTCGGGTTTGATGACAATTTCGGGTTGGATGAACTGTACCTGAAGCCAAGTCAATATGCGAATGAAGCTCATAAAGACCTTTCCTCCGAGGTGCTGTTGGCTGACACATCCTATGGACAGGGTGAAATGTTAATGTCGCCAATTCATCTCGCCGCTGCCTTTACGCCATTTGTGAATGAAGGAAAGCTGGTGAAGCCTGTTCTGACTGCTGGCAAAGAAACCTCTGACCCCGAGGTGATCATTACACCGGAGGTGGCAAATACGGTCAAAGACGCTCTGAGAGAAGTCGTATCTCGCCAAGGCGGTACGGCACACACATTGAGTTCTGTTGGTGGCAGTCTTGCAGGTAAGACTGGCACGGCAGAACTGAAAGCGAAGAAGGGTGAGCAAGGGCTGGAGAATGGCTTCTTCGTCACCTTTGATACTGAATCACCGTCTTTTCTGGTGGCAGCGGTAATCGAGGAAGTCAACGGCCGCGGCGGCAGCCATTATGTGGTGGATCGCTTGAAGCCGTTCTTGGAGAAGCTTAAATTGACGGAACAGTAAACGAACGATATACATTTATTAAAAAGCGGGTTAAGGAATTCATTATACTGAGATGTGATTAACTCATGGACTGATTCTCCTTGTGTGAATGGTAGTGTAGCAACTATTATTCACACAGAATCAGGGTATGAGTTTTTTGTTGTCCAGTAATACCTCTGTGCTAAGTCCGCTATAATCCAGGTCTGTTTACCGCGATATTTCTACATTTGCTGGTCTGGAATATATATCTTCATCGCAAAAGGAAATACGTGGCTAAAAAATAAAAACTCCATCCATATCTTTTCACCAAAAGAATTAGCTCTCCGGAACAAAAAATAAATGTATAAAAGGGCTATCCCCAGTTCATACGAGGGGATAGCCCTGGCCATTACTTATCCTTTGAACTTCTGCTTATTTCCTTGCAGTTAGCATAAAACGGGCCGAATTGGTGCGAATGCCTTGATCGCATCGATATGTTTCCACAAACTGCTGGAATCGCTCAGGGTCAGAGGCAGTTTCTCCAAAACCGGGAATGATCGGTGCATGGGTGAGCAAAAACAGCAAATCATCCGGTGTGGCGTAATACTCAATCGCATCATATTCACGGGCCTGAATGTCATGAAATCCAGCTTCGTGAAGTTCATGCTTGTAACGTTCCATCAAAGTGCCAGGTTGAATGCCAAGGCTTTGTCCACGGCCGAAAACTTCTGAAATGTTGGATTTATCGTGTTCGCTGACCTGCTGAGTTAGAAAAATCCCACCCGTATCAAGTACCCTGAAAACTTCTGAAGCAGAGAACCGGGAGTGTCTGGAGGATACCACATTAAAGAAAGAATCAGGAAAAGCCAGTTTTTCTGCGTCCATTTGAAGAAAGCGTACATTGGAATGAGTTCCCGCTGAATGAGCTTCCACAGCCCGAAGATTCTGCTGTGCGGTCTCAATCATTCCTTGAGCAAGGTCGATTCCCACCAATAACAAGGCCTTTCCCGCAATGGACAACACAGCTTCTCCACCGCCTGTTCCAATATCCAGTAACAGATCGGACGATCGCGTACGGCGAACAACTTCCTCATAGAAGTTCCATCCGATGTTCTCCGAGACAACATTCATGGAGCTGAAGTTCCAGCCATTCGTCCGGCCTACGCGTTCATAAAAGTCAGCATAATCTATATTGTTTTTCATTTACATTTCCTCCAATGTGAGTTTGATTAAACAGGACAAGAGAGTTGTGCCGAATCGTTCTATTGTAAATGATCGAATGGGATCAAATGGACAGACGTATCCCTTGATAGCTGGTACGCGTTTTGACCCAGCCCGACCACTATGTACTTCGAACAATACGGAGCAACATCCGTGTCACCTCACGAGTTGGAATGTCTTCATTATATTCAATTGACAGCGTATTCGCGAGGTTCTATTTTGAGTTGGAATCTGTTCTATGCAGATTTTTGTCAATTTACCTGTGCAAGACCTGAAGAAATCAACGAACCGCAGGATCACGGATTCATGTATGGATGGAGTTTTCAGGATCTAGATGATCATCTGCGGGAAGTTCCTATATGGATCTAAGCACTTTTCCTTCGGCATGACAAAAATATGTATGTAGAGCCTTCCTATAGTTGTATAGGAACTTTTTTTGCATTCATTATAATTCGTTCAAACGTGAAAGGTTATCGCTATCGTATTGGTAAAAAGCAATATATCATAATCCAGATTCACCAAACGGCGAAGGGGTATGCCGACTACAGGTTAACCAGGTGGACGTGGACAAAAGCCGTTTGAAATTCCAGGCACGACAGCTATAATCTAGATAGAGGTACCATTACGAGAATGGTCAACTGAAAATATTGCATGGCAAAGGTAAAAAAGTGAAATGATTGTAGAGGGAGGGTTGGCCGATGTGCCAAGTCTCCTTTTTGATTGCTTATATTCGATGCATCTGTTAAAATACAGAACGAATGTTCAGTATGCATGGAACGGAGTGAATGGAATGAATATGAATAAAAAACAACTTCAAACCGAGCAAACCAAGAAGAAACTTGCGGATGCTTCCAAAGCCCTTTTTGTACAGAAAGGCTATAAAGCAACGTCCATTGAGGATATTGTAGCTGCGACGGGTAGCAGTAAAGGCAATATATATTATCATTTTAAAAGCAAAGAAGGTCTGTTCCTCTATCTAATCGATGAGTGGGATCGGGAGTGGGAAGCGAGCTGGGCGGCCAAGGAACATCTCTATCGCACGTCCACGGAAAAGATTTACGGACTGGCTGAACAACTCGTCATGGATGACATGAATCATCCACTGACGAAGGCGGCTGATGAGTTCTTCACTGGGGAGAAGAAAGAAAATGATATTGAGGAACGGATCTCCTTGATGTTTGAGCGGCATATTCAATTTAATAAACAAATGATAGAACAAGGCATTGAGAGCGGCGAGTTCAAAGCAGACAATGTAGATCATCTCGCACTGATCTTGGAAAGTACCATTATTGGCCTAAGCCAGATGTCACGGGGCATGGAGCCTGAACAGGCTCTTGCGTTATACCGCCAGGCTGCCAGTGTATTCTTGCATGGCATTGCAAAAGATAAAGCTTAAGCAACATTTTGACAACTACGGAGGATGGAATCATGGCATTACTAACACGGAACAGGGGCGCATTGCTGCTGTTAATGTTTAATATTTTTCTTGTTTTTACGGGTATTGGCCTGGTTGTGCCGATTATGCCTGCGTATATGGATCTTCTGCATATCACTGGCTTCACAGTTGGATTGCTGGTCGCGGCATTTTCCTTCACACAGTTTCTGTTCTCCCCGCTTGCGGGTCGTTGGTCGGATACGTGGGGACGTAAAAAAATTATCGTTGGCGGTATGCTGATCTTTGCCGTATCGGAGTTTATGTTTGGTGCGGTTAATGCACCGGTGCTGCTCTTCGCAGCCCGTATGCTTGGTGGGATTGGAGCAGCGATGATCTTCCCGGCGGTTATGGCTTACACTGCGGATATTACTACGGAGGAAGAACGGGGTAAAGGGATGGGCTTGATCAATGCAGCCATTACAACCGGATTTATCATCGGACCGGGAATTGGTGGATACATTGCTGACTTTGGCATTCGAATTCCGTTTTACGCCGCAGGGGTTGCCGGTTTGCTGGCATCCATCATTACATTAATTATTTTGCCTGAATCTACCCGAAGCACAGGAGAGCAAAGTAAACCTGTGGCTGGCGAGTCGAATGTCAAAGCTCCGGGCATGATATCTCAATTACTGAATTCGTACCGTGAACCCTACTTCTTCAGCTTGATTATTGTGTTTGTTATGGCATTTGGTCTGGCAAACTATGAGACCGTATTTTCATTGTTTGTGGATCACAAGTTTGGTTTCACCACGAAAGACATTGCATTCATTATTACATTTGGTTCCATCGCGGGTGCGGTGGTGCAAGTATCCCTGATTGGTTGGTTGCTCAACCGATTTGGTGAAAAGATGGTCATTTCAGTCTGTCTGTTGTTTGTAGCCGTATTTGTATTGTTGACCTTGTTCGTGCACACGTATTGGCTCATTCTTGTCGTAACGTTTATCGTGTTTCTGGGTATGGATATTTTGCGTCCGGCCATCAGTACACAGATGTCCAAACTGGCACAGGAACAGCAGGGTTTTGTGGCTGGACTGAATTCGGCGTATACCAGCTTGGGGAATATCGCAGGTCCGATTGTAGCTGGAGCACTGTTTGATGTGAATATTAACTATCCTTACGTTTCAGCAGCAGCCGTTCTGGCGATCTGTTTCCTGTTATCCCTGCGGGTACTTCGAGGAGGCAAAACGGTGAAACAACCGAAGACTGAGATGTAATTGTATTATTGGAAATGAAGTACATTAACACAAAAAAACAGTCGATCACACCTAACGTGTGGTCGACTGTTTTTTATTATGTTATTAAAGGATTACGGTATTAACGAATTTCTCCATTCGTTTCAATCAGTTTTTGATACCAGTGGAAACTCTGTTTGCGGATACGTCTCAAATCCTTGATATCAAATTCTTCACGATCTACATAGATGAATCCATAACGTTTGCTTGACCCTTGATGTGTGCTAACCAGATCGATCGCAGACCAAGGGCAGAAGCCAAATACATCTACGCCGTCCGTGATCGCCAGTTGAATCTGTTCGATATGTTTATTGAAAAATTCAATACGATACGGATCGTTAACCACGTCGCCTTCCTCCAGTTTATCAAATGCACCCAGACCATTTTCCGTAACAATCAATGGCAGGTGATAGCGAGAGTAGATCTGACGCAGGGTAGAGCGGAAGCCGACCGGATCGATTTCCCAGCCAAACTCCGTTTTTTGAAGATTGGGATTCACAGATCCTCTATATGCGCCCGGTTCACCTACAATTTCATGCTGGTCTCCTGTATGAGAGAAGTCATTACCATCGTTCAGACTTTCACCAACCGTCTGGGAAGTGTAGTAGTTAAACGCAATAAAGTCAGGATTTCCTTGCGCCAGGATGTCCATATCTCCATCTTCAATGATGGGAGTATATCCTTTCTCTTCGAGATAACTCCAGGCAATATGATTATAACGTCCGTATACCGCCATATCGAGATAGAGCCAGTTACGAATGGCAGCATAGTTATCAGCCGCGAGTGTATCTTCTGGTTTGGAGCTCGCCGGGTAAATTACACCGATATTGGGAGCTGGGCCAATCTTGGCTTCAGGCAGCATATCATGACATAGGACCATGGCTTTAGCTTGAGCAACCAGCATATGGTGATTTTGCTGATACAGTGTTTTTTGCGGATCAAAAAGTGTTGTATCCAGTGTCCCCAGAGAGCCAGGATGCAGGATCAGCATATTTTGTTCGTTAATGGTCAACCAATATTTAACCCGATCTCCGTAGTTCTCATAAAGGGTCTTGGCATATTGTTCAAATGCATCAATTGTGGCACGGTTGGACCAGCCTCCTTTTTCTTCAAGCGCATAAGGAAGGTCGAAGTGGTACATGGTCACAATGGGCTCAATACCATATTTAATTAATTCATTAATGAGAGAATCGTAAAAGGCTAGACCCTTAGGATTCACTTCACCTGCTCCTTGCGGATAGATGCGTGTCCATGCGATCGAGAAACGGTAGGCTTTGAAGCCCATTTCAGCCAGCAATGCTACATCTTCTTTGTACATATGATAGTGATCACTGGTTACCTTGAAGTCGGTTACACCTTCGACATGGTTTCCCATATCGATGACAGAAGGGCCTTTACCATCTTCATTCCAGGCTCCCTCAATCTGATAGGCAGAGGTTGAACCTCCCCAGAAGAAATCTTTAGGAAATGGCTTTAGTTGAGTATGTTTCATGGTTAGTTCCTCCTAAGTTGAATTCGTATAGATAAGTTGTGTCAGACAACGAGAGTCAGCAGGACATCATTTTTCTCTACCTGCTCTTGATTCGTTTCGAACACATCCACTTCTTGCTTCGTTAGGGTCACAATGACAGGGGTTACGGTTTCGTATCCGGCTTCCTTGATCTTATCGATGTCAAACTGGATCAACAGATCGCCCTGTCTGACGATATCCCCTTCCTGAACGACAGGAGAGAAGTGTTTTCCCTTTAACGCTACTGTATTGATGCCGATATGAATCAGGATTTCTGTTCCTGCGTTGGTGGTTAATCCAATGGCATGTCCAGTCGGGAAGAGGGAAGTGACAACACCATCTACCGGAGCGACAACTTCACCAATCTCAGGTACAATCGCCAAACCTTTGCCCATAGCACCAGTCGAAAAAGCTGGGTCATTAATGGTACTCAGTGCTACGACTTTACCCGTAAGTGGACTATGAATTTGTTCCTTTTTGATTTCTGTTGTTTTGGTCTCAGGTACGACAGGAAGGTCTACCGGCGTACTTTCAGCTGATGTGCTGGAACCAGATTCATTTTTCTCGGAAGCTGTGTCTTTCGTTTTGCTTTCATAACCAAACATCACCGTTAATACCGCTGCTACCGCAAAGGAGCATGCAATCGCAATCACGTAGACAACCGTTGGTGTGTAGACAGGAATGGCAAAAATATTGTGGAACACATAAGCAGTCATTTTAACTCCAAAGTGACCATTAATGGCACCGCCGATCGCACCTGCGATAACTACGATAGGAATCACACGTTTATAACGCAAGATCAGACCGTATACGATTGGTTCAGTTACTCCTGCGAGTAAACCGGTAAGGCTGGTCGAGCCAGCAAGGGTTCGCAGGGTTTTATTCTTTTTGGCTTTCAGGAAAATACCGAAGGCTACACCGATTTGTGCAAATACAGCTGCAGCAGCCATGGCTTCAATCGGATCGCCGCCAACCCCGATATTCTGAATCGTGATGGGAGTGAAGCCCCAGTGGAGTCCAAAGACAACCATGAAGGTCATGAATCCACCGAGTACAATCCCTGATAATATACCGCTGACACCAATGAGCCAAGTTACACCGGAGGAGATCCAGTCACCTACTGTAGTGCCGAATGGTCCGAAGGCCATGGCGGACAGCGGAACCATAATCATCAGAGCAATCATTGGTACAAGGAACAATTGCAGGTCTTTCAAAATGATTTTTTTGAGTAACTTATCAAGAACAGCATAGATACTAATCGATATGAAGATTGGGAATACGCTGGCTGAATAATTCATCATCACAACCGGTATACCCAGGAACGATACATCTGAGCCCTTATCCATCAGCCCGGTGAAGCTCGGCTCCATCAGAGCGGCACCAATTACGCCAGCTACATAAGGATTGGCTTTCAGCTTCATACCCAGTGTGATCCCAAGGAAAATGGGCAAGAAATAAAATACAGCGTTGCCGGCAGCGGATAAAATCAAGTATGTGTCACTTGTATCCGACATCCATCCGAGCATGGTCAGGACAGTCAGCAAAGCTTTTAGCATACCTGATCCTGCCATAGCCGGGATTAACGGCGAGAAACTTCCGGATATAATTTCAAAAACTTTGGATAACAGCGAGGTTTTTTCCCCTGTGGACTCAGCCGATGAGGAGGAATCTCCTCCAAAATCCCGGTTTTTCATAATCTCCGCATATACATGAGCCACATTACTACCGATGACAACCTGGAACTGGCCGCCGCTTTCGACAACGGTAATAATCCCATCGTGTTTTTCAAGCGTTTCGCGTTCGGCCTTTTTCGGATCTTTCAGGTCAAATCTCAGCCGGGTCGCACAGTGGACAAGACTATTGATATTGGCTTCTCCGCCGACGAGACGAACGATGTCATCCCCCATTTTTTTATGATCCATGTTCATTCTCCTTTGTTGTTAAGATTGCCTGAAAACAAAAAAATACCTAAACGAATGGCTATGATCATCGGAAAGATGACCTGTTGCCAATCATTTAGGTATCGCCTGCTTGAGCAGTAACAATCCTTGTCGTTAAGTTGTGAGACCTACTATATATGACGCCGTAATCGTTTGCAAGCTTTTTTTATTCCGCGTCAAGCAAATCGTTACGGGAAGTGACACGTTGAATATGGATCGTCAAATACACCTTTTCATCAATGGACATGGCACTTTCAAACTTGTCTTCAAGATAATGATTAATCAACTGGGTGCACTGAAAAGCCTTGCTATATTTGTCTTTCACCTGCTCATACAGAAAGTTATCGCCTGAAGCAAATTGCTCCTGTTCATTACTTAACATTCGCTGCACAAAGTATTGCAGATGGGTAATAAACCGGGAATAATTAAATGAATTTTCATCCAGGGCGATGTGGTAATGGTTGGTCACAATGTTGAAGATATCATCAATAACTTCGGTAATTTCAACGGTCTGTTTCATGCCTTGAGCATCTTGGCGTGCGTTGACAAAATGCATGGCAATAAAACTTGCCTCATGTTCATCCATTTGGATGCCGAATTGTTCCTGGATCAGCTCCACAGCATTCATACCAACCCCAAATTCCTTCTTGTAAAACTTTTTAATTTGCCACAAAAGGGAATTCTTCAGCCCGACGGATTTACGGTACCGGGTAATGGCAAACTGAATATGATCGATTAATGATATATAGATATTATCACTAAAAATATCGCCCATTTCCTTTTTGGCATGGCCCACAATTTCGTCTGCTAACTTCAAATATTCAACCGATGTTTCCCCAATCAGATCAATGAGCTTTTGCGGTATTTTATCTGATTTCAGCACAAAGGTTTTTTCAATTTTATCCTCATCCACGGGCTGACCGTTTTTCTTTTTAAAGCCAAGACCGTTGCCAATGACAACAAATTCGTGACCAACCTGGTTCTCAGCCCGGATGACATTGTTGTTGAAAATCTGACGAATGATCATATATGTGTTTCACCTCAATGGTCATAATAATAACAAAAAACCCAAACTAAGGCTCCATAGACAGCCTTGGTTTGGGTATCGCCTGCTTACCAGTAACAATCCCGAAGAAGATACAGCTTCCTCTTTCAATTATGTCCACTATACCGCTTTCATAACAGAATAACAATACAATGATTTATGGAAATGGACGTAAAGACGTGGATTTTTGGTATAATAAGAGATGCTGGAAGTGAATTAGATGGGCTGGGTTGCATAATAAGTTACCGAGGACGGTCATTTTTAAGCATATACAGGATTATTGGAGTGATAAGATGAGTAAAGCAAAAGGAAAAGGCGGCACCGGCCGTGGTACGGGTAAAAAAGGCTGGAACCGTTGGCAAGCCGCCGCTAACCGGGCAAAAAGTACACCGAAGCCTTATAAAAGTAAAGGTACGAAGAAGAAGGACGATACCGAAACTTCAAGTGGCAAGCCCGAGTAAGTGTGGTTTGACGATGCCAGAGGAGAGAGCTGCCTGACTAACGGGTGGGTCTCTTTTTGTTTGGAAATATATAAAATTAAATTGACAGTAGTGTAGATTTGGTAATAATATAGAGCTTACGCAAATTAGATGGTAGTGCTACTATATGGAGAAAGGAGCATCAGTATGCCTGTTAATATGGATGAAAATCCACTTGGACTGATTCTGTCACGGACGTATCTGGCCTATAAAAAAACAACAACCAGAAATCTGAGTGAACAGGATATTACTCCGGAACAATTTGCAGTTCTGAATGAATTGAGCAAGGCTGGAAGTCATATATCACAGAAAAAACTGGCTGAATTAACCGTTCGGGACCAGACAACTGTGGGTAAAATTATAGACAAGTTGATTCGTAAAGGTCTGGTGACAAGAGAAGAAGATCCACAGGACCGCAGAGCGGTATTGCTTTGTTTGACGGCGGAAGGACTGGAGATGAATAACGTTCTGACACCAAAGGCAAAACATCAAGAGCAAGAGGCACTCGCCGAATGTTCCCCTAAAGAGCTTGAAGCATTCATGAATGTGATGAATCGCATCTATGAAAAGATGAAATAAATTTTTTTGGCCATATATATGCATGTGCATATATATGTAGTGCAATTATTTTAATTTTAACTAATGGGAGTCGTGAACGAATGAAAAGCTTCAAAGATTTTCTTAAAGTGCCACAGACAAAAATAGGGTTGGTTTTTGCATTGATTGTTCCGCTGTTATTTGTTGTGATCTGGATGACGGGTTATCATCAAGCCACGGAGAGAGTGGATCAACTTCAAGTTGCTTTGGTGAACGAAGATGGGACACAGGGAACAGAGGTGCAGAAGCAGATTGAAACGCTCGCGCCTTTCCATGTCAATGTTCTGAATTCTTCACAGGAAGCCGAGAAACAGATGAATGCGGGTAACTATGCGATGGTTATTGTTATTCCGGAAGGATTCACTGACCAGATTGCAGGCGGTACAGACGCGAGTTTGTCCTTTTATATCAATCAGGGAAATGCCGATGTAGCCAAATCCATTGTGGAACATGCGGCGACCGGAATGACTGCACAAATGGGTCAAGGGATTCTGGAATCCAAGGTTCAAGTGACACTTAATAACGATAGTATAAACAGCGATGAACTGAGTTCAGCTATTGGACAAGCGATGGCGAAGATGAATGAAGGGCCTGTGAAGGCTGAAATTAATAAAACGAACAGTGTCAGTGATTTTGCTACATCGATGCTGCCTATGATTCTGGGTTTTATCACTTACATTGCTGCGATGACCATGAACATTCAGTTCAATATCACGTCGAATATCATGAAGCGTAACCACTCCAAATGGGAAATCTTCTGGGGGCGGCAATTGCTGTTATTGTGTATAGCTGTAATCGTTCCTCTGATTGTGGATACAGTCGCTCTTCAGTTCACGGATGTGGCGAGCTCCTTCGGCGCGTTGTATCTGTATCATGTGCTGGTGAGTCTGGCTTGTATCTGTTTCACACAAATGAGTTTTGCCCTGTTTGGCAATGCAGGCCCTCTATTTAATGTGGCGATGGTTCCACTCCAGTTGATGACTGCAGGAAATATCATTCCAGCCGAGATGCTGGCGCCATTATATCGTCATATTGGAAACTTTCTGCCCGCCTCCAATGGGGTACAGGGATTTATGCGTTTGATCTATAGTGGAGAAGCCGTAAGTGGATACATGATTCATCTTCTGTTGATCGCGGTTATAACGTGGGGGATTACGCTGCTGCGAGTTGGCATGCAAAAGAACAAGTCTGCCCAACCCACAGTCGCAACGGTTACAGCCTAAACATAATAAGAAAGATCTGATGTGCAGCAACGATCCTGAAGATACGATATATCGTATCTTCAGGATCGTTGTTTTTGTTATTGAGCCTAATAATCAGAGGTCATGTTTTAACGGTTACGAAGCCAAAATCTGTTTCAGAAAGTACAGTTATTACTTCATACGTGCCTGTTATGACATGAAAGTTTAAGTGATGAGATTGAGTGCTACACTAAGTTTACATAAAAGGCACAACAAATCTAGGAGGTAAACGAATATGCAAACGGTATTTACTGGAGAGAATATTCAATTCAGTTATAACAAAAAGAAACCAGTACTAAAACAATTATCCTTATCGGTTGGAGATCGTCAGATTTACGGCTTACTTGGTCCCAATGGGGCAGGGAAATCTACTTTAACCAGAGTTATGCTTGGGCTGGATAAACCTCAAAATGGTAAAATTCAGTGGTTTAACGAACATCTCAATGCAAGCACAAACAAACGAGTAGGTTATGTTCCACAGGATTTGGCCTTGATTTATGACCTATCTGCTTATGAGAATGTATTGTTTTTCGGTAAACTGTACGGATTAAAGGGAGAGCGTTTGAAGAAACAGGTTCGTTTTGCCCTTGAATTTGTTGGACTGTGGGAAGAACGCAAACAAAAACCTAAAAAATTCTCGGGTGGCATGAAAAGAAGACTCAATATTGCTTGTGGTATTGTCCACAACCCGGATGTCATCATACTTGATGAGCCAACAGTGGGTGTTGATCCACAATCCCGTAATCGAATTTTGGATGCCATTATAGAGTTGAATCAACTTGGAACAACCGTTATCTATATTTCTCACTACATGGAGGAAGTTGAACGAATTTGCTCTCATGTCGGAATTATCGATGATGGACAATTGCTCTGCCAAGGTAAGCTCAATGATGTAATTCAGGAACATACAGACCAGGCTATCATCCGTTTGGAGCTACAACGTAAAAGTACGGCGTACACCAAGCAGCTTGAGGATTATGTTGTATTACTGGCAGAAGGCAACAATGTCGAGTTGGGAGTCCCTAAAAATGACGTGAATGCAATAAGTCAGATCAAGGAGTCTTTTGGCGAAGATGTGAAAAGCTTTCAATATATTACCCCTAATCTGGAACAAGTGTTTTTCAAATTAACAAGAAAGAATCTGAGGGATTAGATCTATGTGGACGATATTTGCAACGAGTATGAAGCGTAAGCTTCAGAACCCTGTCGTATTTGTCAATTACATCCTGTTGCCGCTTCTTTTGATTATGATTCTGGGGAATGCATTGTCTGGTGTGTTTCAGACAGGAGATAAGGAAACAAAGTCCACTATCATATCTCAGATTTCAACAGTTGTGGTCAATGAAGATAGTGGAGATGTTGGGAAAAATATTGTTTCATTCCTTAGTAGTGAAGACAACAAAGAGATGTTTAATGTCAAGGTAGGCTCTAGTAGCACACAAGCGCTCAAGATGTTGGAGTCTGGAGAGGTAGAACAGTATATATATCTGCCTAAAGATCTAACAAGTGAGTATGAGAAAAATAAGAACGGTAACATCACGGTGTATGGTAAGGATAATAATATTGAGAAAGTTAATATTACAGACCTGGCCCTATCAGCCTATGGTGATGGCTACCTGGCAATGGAAGTTGCGAGTGCGGGCAATCCGAATATCGTATATTCACATGAGTATAGTAACATGTTGGTTGCTCCGGGAACTGCAACAGAGGCTTCCACGGAGAGTGGTTCCAATATTTCAGCGATGAGCTATTATGGCGTGACTATGTTAGTTCTGATTCTTGTATATGGTTTGGCTAATACCATGAACTTTGTACAGGAAGAGTACAGTGAAGCATTAGGAGATCGTTATCTGGTTAGTCCAATTTCCAAAACAGCTTTAATTATGGGGCAGTTTCTAACAGGGTGTACGATATCTATTCTTCAAGGCGCAGTCATTGTATTCTGTGCAAAACTCTTCTTCAACGTCAGCTATGGAGACAACATGATGTTTGTATTCTTCATCATTATCGCAGGTTCAATTTTCTTTAACGCTCTAGGGTTGCTCTTGGGGGTTATTGGACGCCGAATCAAACAAGTGGATGGTGTAGTGACATTGTTGATTCCGGTTATGACATTTGTGGGTGGCGGATTCGTTAAACTTGATATGGGTGAGCTCAGTTCCATAAGCATCAATGAAGTGTTCCAACGTCCAATGTTCGATTATATTGGGCAAGGCGTAATTGATTTGATGCCTGTATTTACTGCCCTTATTGCTGCAATGGGATTTGTTCTAATTGCAGTGTACTCCCTCACAAGAAAGGAGGCACGATAAGATGCGGGTATTCGAACTGTATTTAAGACGTATTTTCAAGCGAAAACTTACCTTTATCTTAATCTTGTTGTTGCCAGTTGTATTTACGTATTCTGTAGTAGCGCAATATGAGGAAGCAACCAAGGTCACACTTACGATGTATGTAGAAGATTCAGCTGTGAATTCTTATATCACGGATATGCTGAAGAAGCAGAATGTCACCATTACTCAAGCAGCTTCGGCAGATGATGCTATTCATCATAGTACCAATCTGGGAATTGTATTCCCTTCAAGCACTCAGGACATATTTAATGATCCGGATCTGCTCAAGGTGAATAGTTACGTGAATGAGCAGAATTTCAATTCAAACTCGTTGGAGATTAAACTGAATAGTGTATTCTCTGTTTTAAAAACATTGGCCAAAAATGCCACCAGTGAAGAATCATTAACCGCAGGTATGAAAGAAGCTGCAGCAACCAAAGCTCCAATACAAGTGGAACAGAAGATTCTTGGAAACCCTAATGCGGTGGTATTAACGAGTTCATTCAATATGATTGTGTTTATCATTATGTTCCTTACAATGACCAATACACTATTATTCCTTGGTGATAAGGTGCATACCACGACCCAGCGTTTATTACTGGCAGCGAGTAGTAAATTGAGCTACTATGTGCAGACCGTAAGTGTGTTTGCAGTCATCGGTGTAGGACAATTTATACTTATGATTGCTCTGATGACCGGAGTTTTCCAAATTGATCTGTCTTTATCGTTCGGAGAACTTCTATTGCTCGTGTTGGCGTATGGATTACTCAATATGATCGCGGCAGGTATTGGGTTACTGCTTGTAAGTCGTACAACCAAAATGTCTACCGGGCGGTTGCTTATTACCGTAGTATCACTTCCTCTGGCGATGTTAGGCGGAACACTCTGGCCAAGTTCAATTATGCCTGAAGGTATGCAAAAGATTGCAAGTGTATTGCCTACCCATTGGATTACAGAGTTGAACAATGAGATGTTCAGTGGGTTTACAGGTAACAGTAGCATGATTACAGTGCATATTATCAGTTTGTTCGTCTGTGCTGCGGTTATTTTTGTACTACTGACAAGAGTGAGAACAGAAGATATTTAAGCTCTTCCAGCGTATAAAATATAGCAGAACCTCGTTTTCCCGGTACATCCTCGAATTGAAGGGAGATGCCGGGGATACACGATGGAGATCGGAGGACGGATTATCTTGACCATTCAGGTTGCGCAAACCATCGAATTATCCAATCTATCATCTCTACACGAAAAAATTCTGTATGCCGAGAAACATCGTAAGAACTACGATATATTCTTCACCGTGAAATATGATTCTAAGTGGGCGGTTTGTAATATAGCTGATGCTATTGAACGAGTAATGGAAGGCCATAAAGCTTTAGGATTAACCATTGTACAGAAGGAGTCCCAATATGCTTTTTGTTCAAGGCTAAACACGCCTAATTCATTTAGAAGTCATATTTCTCTTCAGGATGTCAAACTGGATGTTTTTGAGGGAGAAGGGTTGGCAAAATACTATATAGATGAAGCGGAGTGCAGAATTGAATTTCTTATCCATCATCTGGTGTTTGATGGCGATTCGATGAACGAGTTCATGACCGCATTGGAATATTCAGTGCTTCATGGTGAGTTCTCTGTTCCTGCTGGTCTGTACGATATGCCAGAGAGGTCCCTAACAATTCGAAAAAAAGATTCATCGATGCTCCATGACTATTTCGAATCCTTTAAGTCCATATCCCATTTCTCTGCTCATGAGCCATTGGAAGATCCCGTTTATGGAAAAGTCAAATTGTCATCACAAGTGTGGGAAGCCATAGGATCATTGGCACAAAAGCTCCGGATTACCAAATTTGGTGTCATATTATATGCAATAGCTCTTGCAACGGAGCGTAGACAATCCCGTTTCGGGATAGTTATATCACGGCGGAATCATCAGACAGAACAAAATCAGATTGGTAATTATACAGATGTTGTTCCGTATTCATTCCAACTGTCAGAACAGCTGAGTTACAAGGATAACGCCAAAGCTCTGTTCAAGAATTTTTTTGTGGCTATTGAATCTTCAAGTGCATTAACTTATGAGGAATATATGAATCTTATTGGCGTGAAGGGTTTTGACTTGGTCGTCTCTTATACACGAATGTCAGATCCAATTGCCCATTCTGAAGTGTTCTCAACCTTTGTTTTGGGAGATTATTTGTACAAATATGATAACCATACCCAATTCAATGAATATGAAGACGGTCTGTATATGGAGTTTCGTTACGATAACACGTTAGTAAAGGGCGTATGTGATTGTTTGGGAGAGATGGTACTTGAATTGAATAGTATTAATCTCGATGAGCAGTTAAGTATGAGTGGGCAGGAAGTAAGTATCAAAAAAGGTGAAGTTGAGCCAAAAAACAGCGCCACTATTAGTGCTGATAAAGCTCAGCGGAGTTCTACACTCCAACTTTTATTTGAGCGATATAACGAAGAAGATCTTCTACTGGATACGGATATCACCTCTTTCGAGATTGCTCAGATCATTACAGATGCCTACGAGTACTATGACGTTCAATTGTCTTACCATGATATTTATACTTCTTCTACAATTAAAGAATTGAAACAAAAACTCAGTAAAAAGTCCATTTCAGAACGGGAGGATGGACCAGAATCGACTAACCTTAATCATTATCATCTTCCTGGCTTTTTGAAAACAATCTTTATTGATAGTTTTCGTTTCATAAATACGGATATGTACAATGTAAGTTATGCTTTACGTCTAACGTCTCAGGCAGCCAACCATATGGAAAGGGTTAAGGAAGCTATTGAACAGGTTATTCAAGGAAATGATATTTTTTTCACTTCATTTGAAATGCAGGATGGCCAGTTTATAGCTTCAGTAATGCCTCAGCAGCAGGTACATATTGAATGGGTGGATGTAGGAGATTTAAGCGATCTACAGCGAGATCAAGAAACACTTCGTATACATCCTCACTCAAAATTATGGGACTTCAAACTTGTTCATTTGAATTCTACAGGAGATATGTATCTGTACTTCAATATTCATCATATACTTATTGATCATATGGGTATTCAAATCCTAAAAGATCAGATAACAGAGTGTTATAACAATCATAAACCTGTATATTCGCAATATGCTTCATTGGCAGAGGAGTACAGTCATGCTACCTCTATAGCCCTCAAGCAATGGGAAAGTCTTCTTCCGTACAAACAATTCCACAATCCGGGTAAATCTTCTCTTGGTAGTGGATACTTTCATCCATATCACTGGAACCTGGATATAGGCATACCGAATTTCGAAGAGACAGAATTAAGGATACTAAACGTAGTCCATTATTCATTATCCAGGTATTTTGATTACGAAGAGGGATATATTGGTGCTGTCTATCATGGGCGTGTTATAGCACGAACCAGTCAGGTCATTGGTTCATTTGCCAGAGTCTTACCTTTGTTCTTCTCTACTACGAATTCGGATATTCTGAAGAACAGCCTTTATATTGCAAGAATGAACCAAACGGTATCTTTAATGGATTTGAATGAACATGGATTTAATCTCTCCTATCCTCGTGTTGTTTTTCAAACACTGCAAGAAGGGGAAGAGCCTGAGGATTCATCTATATTTGATGAAACGATTGAATTTGATGGATTATCCAAGTTTCAAATTTTCGTTCAGCTGCGTAGAGGTTTTTCAAATTCCCAACTGAGTGTGTATATCGATAGTAACGTATATGACTCAGAAGAAGAAAGACGGATAATGGTTACTTTTGAGCGAGCTTTGAGGGAGTTTCAGATAATTCCTATGGATATTGAAGGAGGGGTAACATCAGATGGACCTTCTTCAATCTAGCGAACTGACATATATACAACGAAAAATGTTTATCTGCAATCAATTGCCTGTGTATCGTTTGCCATTCATCTATGAAATTCCAGAACCTGTTAGTCTTAAGGAGGTCTGCACTGCTCTTTTAATAACAATACAGGAGTGTCAAACCTTACAGACCCGGTATACCTATGATGCGGAGCACCGAATGTTTAATCAAGTTTATCACCGCCTGGACCCACATCAATTTGAAATTCCGCAGATCTATTTAGATGAACATCCCGAAATTTATTTAAAGCAAAGGAAAGAAATGATCGATCTTACCAAAGAATATCCCTGGAGAACTCAATTCGCAGAGTATAAACAAAAGATGTACTTACTAATTGAATTTCACCATATCTGTATTGACGGATGGGGTATTCGAAACTTTGAATCTATGTTTATGGATCACCTTGCAGGACGATCCCGGAATTCACCAGATAGCGACTTCGGTTTTTACCAACGAATTAATGAGTTACAAACCAACAAGTCTTCTTTTACTAAGGAAGAATTCTTAAGGCTATCTGGACAAAATATGCATGTAACAACTAAAAAAGGTCATTTAGAGCGTCTAATAAAACAATTGAAACCTGAACAATTTCACCATATTGAGCAAATTTCAACCTTGTTGAAAGTAACCAGGAATTCAGTTTTCCAAGGATTATGGGAATCGGTATTAGAACAGACTTGCACAGGAAGCGTGTATGGAACTATAGGTAATTGGCGTATGAGTATGGGAGCATTTCATGAGATTGGTTGTTTTGTACAGATGCAGTCCCGAAGAATTGTTAGGGGACGCGACATTTTAGCAACGATCCAACAGATCTCCTTGGATAATCTCAGTGCGTTTGCGGAGCGGGGCATGGAACCACCAACACGATGTAACATGGATCATCCAGTTGTCTATTCCTATGAAGAAGATATGTTCAGATACTTTCAATATATTCCTGCGGATAACTTAAACAAATTTGAACTATATATCCGTGTTTTTCTAGTGAATGGTAACGCGCAGATCGAAATTGAATATAATCCAAGCCAATACAGTGAAGAGCAAATTCGATTTATGTTAGATCTAATGGATACAACGCTGGAAAACTGTCTTGTCTGAAAGGGGGATTTCTGTTGAATATATTAGAAGAATTAGATTGGAGTTTCAATACGCATAAGGAGAAAATTGCGATTAAGGATTCCTCAAAGACGCTGACGTATGGTCAATTGGATATACTGACAGCCAGGGTAGCAGAACATTTAATGTGGCAAAAAATAGCCAATGAAGATGTGGTAACTATTGAGGCGGAGGATAAGTTGGAGGCGATCATTCTCATGCTTGGAGTTGTCCGAGCGGGGGCTGCATATTGCGTCATTCCACAAGACTATCCGAATCATCGCAAAAATAAAATGCGTACTAAAGTGAATGGCAAAGTCGTACTTCGTAGTCTTAATGAAATAGAGAAGCAAGAGTGTGCCCGTCAAAATGTGGTACAAGACGTATTGGGGGTACAGCAAGCTTCTCGCCAAGCTAACAGTCTTTTATACATTATCTTCACTTCTGGATCAACTGGCGAGCCTAAGGCTGTAGCTATTGAAGATCGATCTATTGAAAAAATTGTGAGACAAAATGAATTCTACGAAGGCAATGTAATTGGTCAATTTGCTCCTCTTGAATTCGATGCATCCGTCTACGAAATTTTTGGCGGATTGCTGAATGGGATGACACTTAGAATGGTAAGTAAGGATGATAGTCTAGACTTTGATATCCTCCCAGAGATCTTGGAAGAGATCGATACGATATTTCTGACAACACGATTGTTTAATCTATATGTTGAAGAATGTGTGGAGGACTTGAGCAAGTTGCAACTCATCTTAACGGGGGGTGAACGTGCTTCCATCAAACATCTGCATGAAGCGGCGCAATATTGCAATGTGTACAATGTGTATGGCCCAACGGAGACCACAGTCTTTGCCACCCGATATAGGGTAATTGGGGATGAAACAGAGATTCCGATCGGGAAGATGTTTGACCAGGGAAATTCTCTCATTCTGGATGAAAGTGGCATACCGGTTAACCGTGGAGAACAAGGACAGTTATTGTTATCTGACTCAGGTTTGATGAGAGGCTACATCGACAATGACCAAGCGAATGAAAAAGCGTTTGCGTACTGGGAGGGGCAACGCTATTATCGGACAGGCGATGTTGTTTATGAGAGTGCTGGAGGGGAATTGAACTATGTCGAGCGAGCAGATCGGCAGGTTAAAGTCTCTGGATATCGGATTGAACTTGGCGAGATTGAACGTTGTGCATACAACTATGGCCTAAATAAAGAGTGTCTGGCTCATTATGATGGTACACGGCTGTACCTGTTTGTAACGGATATGATCGAACTCGAACCATTCCGTCAGCATCTTCGCAATATACTGCCAGATTATATGATACCAACAGTTAAGGTGGTGGGAAAAATCCCGATGAATAACAATGGTAAAACAGACATGCAAGCAATGAACCGACATAAAGATCAGGAGTCCAAAAGTGTAAACAAGGTTGCAGAAGTAATGACAAGTGTACTCCAAAGTGAGCTAATCATGAGTAAGACTTTTTTGGAGCTGGGTGGTGACTCTATTAAAGCAATGGAAGTCATCTGGAAATTAGGAGGAGAGGGTTATCCGATAGATCTGGATATGCTATTTACACGCACCTTAGGAGAGATTGTGAATGATATCAAAGCCGGCTAGTGATAGTGAAAAAAGAATCATTAATAGCAGTTTACTGAATCCTACGGCTTACAATATTCCCATGATTGTGAAGTTTGGGGAAGGGCTCAATGTTGCCAAAATGTATAATCTGCTTACATTATATTTTGAACAATTTGATATTTTCCGGACTTCCTATCGAATTGCTTCTGACATTGAGAGATGGATCACGGCAGAAGTACCTACAATTGAAATTTGCTCACAGTCTAAGTTTGAACCTCAAGCAATGCTCGATGCTCACTTGATATCGGTGGAAGATAAAGAGTTAGTCAAAATTGTATTATGTAAGGTGGCTGATGAAACCAATGATTACCTTTTTGTTAATGTACATCATGCGTTACTTGATGGCTTAAGTATTAATCTATTTTTGCAAGATGTAATTGCAGCATATCTCTCGGATGAGCCATTGGCCTTCCAATGCAGTTCGGTGGAAGAACATACGGATTCTAATATTAACTCACAGCGTAATACAGTTGATTTTGGAGAATATGAAGGATTTAAATCTCGGTTGCTCAACAAACAGATTGAGCATGTGAACTATCGAAGTGAAACTGTGAAACTGGGGAGTATGGTCAAACACAAATACACGGATTTCTCTATATGTCTGACTGCTTTTGCAATCAGTGTAGCCGGCTGGCTGAACCATAACTCCGTGTATCTGGCTTATCCGTATCTGGGTAGAAATCAGACCAATTTTAGAGCACTTGGAAACTTTGTTCAGTTAGTTCCTTTTCATAAGAGGTTTGATACACAGCATTATTCAAGCGTGGAGCAACTCACTGCAGAAGTTCAACAACAGATATTCAAGGATCTGACAACGAGCAGCCATTATGATGCTGTGAGATATCGGGAGTCCATGAAATGTATGAACATTTTTCGGGATATCATATTTGACTACAAATCAGGAAGTCTGATCGAGACTACGCTTAGTCATGAGCATGCAATAACACTCCATGAAATCGAGACATATCGCGATGAAAAATATGGTCTTCACTTCTCGATATATAAACAACTGAATGAACTTCATATAACAATGATATCCAGCGAATATAGTTCGGAAGACATGGAACAACTGTTATCTATTTTTAGTCGTAATGTCCATGCATTATACGCTGATACGGAAATAGGGCTGGATCAAATGTTACGTTTGAAAGATGAAACTAAGACAGATGGAGATAACGCTTCTCCAAACGTTATCTTAAGAGAAGATAACTATGAAGTTATATACAAAGAGGTATCCGGGATGGTATGCACATTGCTGAATGAACAGACTGTACATGCAGAAGAGAGCTTTTTTGATCTCGGTATGGATTCGACACTCTTGGTAAAGTTCAAAAAAAGAATACGAGAACAATTCAAAGTGAATTTAAAAATAAGTGATTTCTTTAACCACTATACTTCCGAAATGCTGACACATAAAATTCTTGAACGATTATAAGGAGGATAACTCGATATGAAAATTGCATTAATGTTGGCAGGACAAGGAACTAAAATTAGCGAGGAAGTAAAGGAAGCATGGCTGAAAAATAAACAAACACTAAAATGGATTGAGCAAGCAGAGACACAGTTGCAGGAGCCGATCAGAGAGTGGTTCTGTTCTGATCTAAGCCAAGACACACGAAAAGCACAATTGGCAACCTATGTAGGGTCCATGTGCATGTATCAATTGTACCGGGAACATGTGGGTTTATATCCTAGCATCGTTCTTGGACACAGCCTGGGTGAGATTACAGCACTAACCATTGCAGGTGCTCTAAGCTATAGTGAGGGATTAAAACTGGTAGATGTGCGAGGAACTGCCATGAAAAAAGCAATTGATACACAAGAAAGTACGGGTATGACAGCTGTGTTTGCTTCACCGGAGAAGGTTGAATCGTGGTTGAGCGATAGACAAGATATCTATATAGCCAATTATAATTCTTCTAAGCAAACGGTCATTGCGGGTAAGAAGACTGATCTACAGGACTTCGTCAAACAAAACAAGGTAGAGTCTGTTCCTTTAGGAGTCAGTGGCGCTTTTCATACTCATTACATGCAGGCAGCGGCAGACGAAGTTTACAATCAGTTGAACAGTTTCTCGTTTAACCCATATTGGAGTACTGAAGTCATTAGCAACGAATTCGCAAGACCGTATCAGCCTTCTAATGTTCAGAAGGGGATATCCAGTCAGATGGTAAATCCCGTCTGTTGGACACAGTCTGTAGATTATGCAGTGAAGCAGGGCATTCAAGTATTCATTGATTTATCCCCGAACGGAATGTTTGTCAAAATGCTTGGAAATCAGGTCCAAGTGCACGCCCTCCACAACGAAGAGCAACTCTCAAAGCTTAGTAATGAACTGAAAGACGACATCGAAGTCAATAAACACTACAGTGTCTTTTCGCGAGCACTAGGGATTATTGTCTCGACCAAAAATAATAATGAAGATTCGGAAGCATATGAAAATATTGTGATTAGTGGATATAACCAGATCAAATCACAGATTGGAAAAGAGGCAACGGCTGAGGATGTAGAAAAAACGTTATCCTTGTTGGAGCTCATTCTTCGGACCAAAAAAGTTCCAGAGGAACAAATCATGCATTATCGTAACAAATTAGCCTGGAAAGCGGGATAAATTCCTGGAAGCTGATCAAGGAGAGGAGGAAAAGGATTGAGTATAGGAGATATTGCCATTATCGGTATGGACCTTACGCTTCCAGGGTGTGGGAATATGAATGATGCATGGAATAAAATACGTGACAAGCGAATTTCTGTGGGGAAATTTCCGACTAACAGGCATGCACAGATTGGTGAACTGGTTGAGGACATATTCATGCCAGGTTCATATCTTGAACATATCGATCAATTTGATCATAAATATTTCAACATCGCACAAAAAAGTGCTGATTTTATGGATCCCAACCAGAGATTGACCCTGTTATCAGCCACCCGGGCACTGAATGATGCGGGTTGCCTTGAGCAGATCCGCGGTACTCAAACCAGTGTATATGCAAGTGTGAACTCCACACAGCAATATCAATATCAATTATTGTTGCAGCAGCGTAAGTTGAAACCGGATCTGCTTGGGATGTTAAACTCGACCATTTCAAGTCGCATCCAATATATCTATGACTTACGTGGTGCTTCCATAATGACGGATACGGCCTGTTCATCATCACTGGTATCTATTATTCAAGCGTCAAATGATCTTAGACAAGGGATTATTGATCAGGCTATAGTCGTTAGTTCTAATCTTTATGTTAAGCCGGGGTACAAGTCCGATAAATTGGTAGACATTTTGGCAACAGATGCGAGGACACGTACCTTTGATGATCGAAGCACAGGTACATCCATTGGAGAGGGCGTAGGTTCTGTAATTCTCAAACGGAAGGAGGATGCAGAACGGGATGGTAACTTTATCTATGGTCTGATCCGCAGCTACGCCATGAATAACGATGGTCAAACGATGAATATGTCTTCGCCTAACCCGGATGCGCAAGAACGACTGATAGAACAGGCATGGACTCCTCTTCAGGATGAGATGCAGCAGCTGGCATTTATTGAAGCACACGGTACGGGGACGGCTATCGGAGACACGATCGAATTTGAGAGCCTGAGTAATTACTTTTCAGAACGTGTTACAACAAAACAGAAAATTGCTCTGACAGCAGGTAAGTCCAATTTCGGACATCTGGATGTAACATCAGGATTGTTCTCATTGATTAAGTCGGCCTTATCTTTACGTAACCGCGTTGTGTTACCTCATCCGGATTTTCAGATTCCCAATGAGGAGATTGATTTTGAAACATCAGCTTTCTATATTCCGGATCAGTCTGTTCCGCTGGAAGAACATGCGCTTGCAGGTATTAGTTCCTTCGGCATGACGGGTACAAATGCTCACGTTATTCTTCAACAATATAGCTGTTCGGTGCCATCCCAAGTTAAGGAATTGCCATTGAATTTAAAGAGTTACTGGTTCCCATTGGATGAAAATTCATTCACAGTACAAGATGATCTTCAGCGCTTGGAAACGGATGAGTGGCTTATCGTGCAGTTTCCTTTACACAGTAAAAGACAATGGGAGATTCGTGAACATCAGTTCAATGGAAAACATCTGCTTGTGGGTACAAGTATTTTTGAAATGATAGCCCAGGGGTTAGGTTGTACACCGTACACTCTTGAGCACTATGACATTAATGGTCTTCACATTATGAATCAGATGGCGGTTCAAGATGGCCCTCTGACGATTCTACTCAAACTGGATAAGAAAACCTTAAAGGTGGTTGTAACATATACGACTGCTGGTGTGTTGAAGACTTGGCTACAGTTTGAGTTACATGATAAATCTTCATTGCACAAACCGGTAAGAAGAACGGCTACAGTGCTGGATCAGAGAATAGAAGCAGGAGAACTTATGGAAGTCGCTGTAACAAGCCAAGTTGGGGGCGAAGGAGTAGAAGATATTGCTGTATCCCGAAGATGGGATGTAGTAGATCGTTTATGGACTAATCAAGAACATACAAGAGCTGTAGTTAAGCTGAGACCTCCTTCAGAGTACAAAGTGGAATTCTCAATGTATAGCTTTTATCCCTCCATTCTCGATCCTGCCTTCAATGCTCTAAACCGAATGGCTGAACCGGAACAGATTGTGTTTCCATGGTATTGGAGCGATATCCGTTTTGAGCAGTTTGAACTTGTAGGAGAAGAATTCTATTCGGAAATAGAATTAGTAGATCGCACCATGGATGAACGAGGAAACATCATCCTATCACTTAATGTTAATTTGTTCGATGGACAGTGGAATCTTATTCTATCTGCTGATCATTATAAAGTGAAAAATGCTCTTAACAAGGAAGAATCGAGTTCATATTTTAAGCAAGAAGAGATTATACCTGCAACGTTTACACAACATTCGTATAGTTCATCCGAAGCGATCCATTTTGTACATGAATCCTTGCGTTCCCAACTTCAACTTGATAGTCCAATAGTCTATTTTACGGAACTAACAGAAATCAACGAGAAGGCGATAGGGATTCAAGAGAAAGATATGTTAAAGCACGTATACCTGTGGGACCGGAATTACACAGAGATAGATCGTGTTGCGGATGAGACGTATACCCTTGGAAAAGTGCTAATCAGTTTAAATAAAATCCTGCATATGAAAAAGTTTTATTACGTGAATTCAGGAGTTTTAGGATACACAGATAAGAAGAGTGAGTATCCCAAAATGAATGCGTTAAATCGTTCCATAGCCATGGGTGCCTATGCCTTAAGACTGGAAGTGAATAGTGAAGTTATTGTTGTGGATACAGATCATACATATTCAACGGATGTGGAGCGAGTTGACTATGGGTCGGAGCAACATATTATTCACCGGGAAGGTAAGTTCTATATCCTGCGTTTGAAGAGTTTGAAAGTGGATGAATCATCCCGGGACAAATTCTCCGAAGGTACGACTGTACTGATCGTTGGGGCTAGTTCTGGAATTGGTGAGGCCTACACAAGAGATTTGGCTGATCGATCTGCTGACATCCAAATCATAGCTGCGGGAAGAAGGTCCGTGTGGGATGGTCTGCCATTAAGAGATAATGTGAGTTATCTCAAGTTGGATATATCTAATGAGGATGAGGTTTCTTCTTTCGCTGCTCAGTTTCATGGCAAACTTGATTATATTCTGAACTTTGCAGGTGAGCCAGCTCAGGGATTGTTTGTTAACAAGTCCAGAAATGAGTTTCGTTCGAAGACAAAAAGTAAAATAGAAGGTTCGAATCTGTTGGGAATGTATTTCCCTGAAGTGAAAGAAATCATTCATTTCTCCTCACTAGCGGGTGTTATTGGGGCGATGGGACAAGCGGAGTATTCCATGGCTAATGCATATCAATCGGGCTTGCCCCTAACGAATACGAATGTAAGAGTTCTCAATCTAACGGGTTGGCAGGATGTAGGTATGTCAGCAGGGATGGAAGATTATTATTTCGAGAAATTAACCAGTGCAGAGGGCATTCCATTATTAAATCGGTTCATTCAATCGAATGCCAAGTCGGCTGCTCTCTTTAAGCTAAAACGTACAGCAGATGAATATTCTTCTCTCTTCAGTCCTGTTACAAAAATGCACAGGAAGAAACAAACTGAGAAGGTATGCACGGGTTCTGATCGTGTTAAAGATCATATCGTTGCTGCATGGGGGAGAACTCTTGGTGAAGATGATTACGACCATAATGTTAGTTTCTTTGAACAAGGAGGGGACTCTATTACAATCGTACATTTATGTGATGAATTGAATCTAGCGTTTCCTGGACAATTCGATGTAACAACATTGTTCTCTATTGCAACGATACAGGGTCAGGTTGATCTTATCAATCAGCTGGACAACCAGGAGGCAGTGACAGAACAAAGTGATGGTCATTATGATGCAGCAGAGATGCTGGCATTTCTCAATAAATAATAATCATGAAAGAGGCGATTGAACATGAAGGCGAGTGAGTATATCTTCGGTCAGATTCAAAAGGGCCAACTTGATTCAGCAGTAGGCAAAGACTTATTAGAAGAGATTATTCCAGATGATATTGCGATAGTAGGCATGTCATGCGAATACAGTGATATCAAAGATACATTTGAGTTTTACCAAACGGTTAAAAATGGAAAGCAGGGGTTTAAGGAATTTCCCAAAGGTCGAATTGCTTATATTCCCGAAGATCACACTTATCTGCACAACGGAGCCAAACATTTAAAGATCACACCAGAGGAATTCCTGGAGAGATTGTGTAAAGAAAAGGGATCTTATCTCGATGATATTGATACCTTTGATTATGAATTTTTCGGTATCAGTCAGGACGAAGCCAGATATATTGATCCCACGCATCGTTTGGTTATGAAGCACTCCTATCTTGCTTTGGAGGATGCAGGTATTCGCCTATCCGATGTTAAGGATAGCAAAACAGCTATCTATGTAGGCAAAGACAAATCCATTACAGCAAGTTATCGTTCTGAGATTGAAGAGGACTCCAATCATATAAACTCAGGAAACTGGGAAGGCATACTGGCAAGTCGTCTCAATTATATATATAACTTGTCCGGAGGTTCGTTTGTCGTTGATACAGCTTGTTCTTCCTCGTTGGTCGCTGCACATATAGCATTGAAAACACTTCGGGATAAAGAGATTGATACAGCAATTGTTGGCGGTATTGCTCTTGGACTATTCCCACGTCAAGGCAGCGTACTCGATCAATACAGTAATGTGGAGACACCGCGTTCCTTCCTGAAAGTATTTGATGCCGAATCTCAAGGAACGATCTTTGGCGAAGGTGTCGGTATTGTCATTCTGAAAAGGTTGAAAGATGCGATAGCAGACAATGATAACATTTATTCTATTATCCGTGGCAGCATGATTAATAGTGATGGCAAATCTAACGGTTTGACCGCCCCTAATCCACATGCTCAAAAAGATCTTCTACTGGATGCCTATACAAGCAGCCATATCTCACCTGAAACGGTGGATTACATTGATGCACACGGAACGGGCACGAAACTTGGCGATCCGATTGAAGTTCGAGGGCTAACGGATGCATATAAAAAATATGTGAACAAACGCGGTTTTTGTGCATTAACAAGTTTGAAAGAAAATATTGGTCATACCGTAGGAGCAGCAGGGGTAGGCGGATTGATTAAGATGTCGCTGGCTCTTCGCAATCAGGAAATCTTCCCCAACCATTCTTTTGAAGCTCCGAATGAATATATCAAGTTTGTGGACAGTCCATTCTACATTCCTACTCAGGCTGAGAAGTGGATCAAAGGAAAGTACCCGCGTCGAGGAGGAATCAGTTCCTTTGGATTCAGCGGTACCAATGCTCATGTGATCCTTGAGGAATATGAGCACGCTATAAGCGAATCAGATCATAATCAACAAACCTTTCCATTTGTTTTCACGGCACAATCGACTAATCAATTAATCAAGATGTTGTACAAGTACGTGCGGCATGAAGAATACATGAGCGAATATAGATTACAAGATATTTCATATACCCTTATTCATAGAAGAAACTGGTTTAATACAGGAGTTGGTTTCCAAGCTAATTCAATGGAAGAATTCATAACAAAAGTAAGAGCGGCGATAACATTGCTGGAAGGCCAAGTGCCAACAGACGAAATCTTTACGACCAGTGATCGTGAAGTAACAACGGATATGAAAAAACTTATCCATTATCAATTGAAAACAGACTATAGACAATTTGACTTGAATGAGCTTATTCAACTCAAACTGGATGGGTACGAGACGACATTTGACGAATATCCATATGAGAAGGCCAGAACTGTAACATTACCAGGTTACGAATTCAAATCTGATATTCTATGGGCTACAGTTAAACGATATAGTCCACCTGTTCAATCAGGTCCAAGTCTTCCAGTGAAAGCGACATTAATTCAAGAGCAAGTGATCAGATCCGCCAAATCGGATGTGTACCATGTCAACTTATCCCCAGATGATTGGTTCGTGGATGATCATCGGATTGGAGGTAAGCGTACGTTCTCGGGTACCACGTATACCGAATTGGCTGCTGAGTTAGCTTCCTTATACTTTGACGAACCTGCGTTCACGTTAGAAAAGTTGTATTTCAAAAATCTGATTCAGCTCGATGATAAAACAGATAAACGTTTCCTGATTCATGTTAACAAGCTGTCTGCCAAGCAACTGGATATTGAGGTTCTCTCGTACGAGAATGATGATCTGGAGCAGTATACGACTCATGCGGTCTTTACACTTAAACCTCAGGAAGTAATGGAGAAGCATAAGCTTGATTTGTCCTCAGAGGTACAGAATCAATTGAAACCTACAACGATGGGAAGTACAGAAGAGGAAAATAACTTCTTCAAAGGACGTTGGAACTTTATCGCTCAGGACTTCCGGATGGTTCATATGGCCGATTCCAAATTGCTTCTCTCACTTGATCTGCAAGAGGAGTTCCTTGAAGATCTTGACGCCTACCATCTGCACCCTTCCATGTTGGATGGAATTCTGGGGGCTATGGTATATGAACGGGCTCAGGCTCGCCAGAAGACATATCTTCCCTTATCTTATGGTCGGTTTACCTATACAGGAGTAAGATTCACCAAGAAGATGTATTCCGTCACCGAACTTCTTTATGACATTACCGGTGATCATGATGTAATCACTGCGCACATCCATGTGTACAATGATCAGGGGGATCTAGTTGCTTATGTAGATAAATATGTTATGAAGTCTTTTGCTAATATGTTATTTAAGCCGTATCTTCATACTATTGGGTGGGGACGTTCAACAGTTGAGTTTACAGGTGGAGAAGAAGAACATTGGGGAGACAAACAAGTGTTGCTCATATGCAATGATCTGGTTTCAACGCCTGAATCTTCTACAATAACTCATGTGAATTATGAACAATTAGATCAGATAACAACAGGGGTTAGATATGATCTGGTAGTTTATGCACCGTGGATTGGATTGGACATATCTGATCCCGGGAAAATTGAAGATGAGATGATGAAGTACTTCCTATTCGCCAAGACAGCTAACAAGTTCCTCAAGAGAGGCGGTAAATTAATTTTTGCAGCTGATCAGGGTCTTGCTTTGAAGAAAGACGAGCTTCAAGTTAACCCGCTTCAATATGCAATGCTGAGTTCAGGTCGGATTGTGGGTTTGGAGAATACGGGTTTCACCACACAAATGATTCAGATCTCCGAGTTTAATATTACCGAGTTGTTAAAGGTCGCTGCTCGCAGTGAACTGGACGGTAAAAAAGTCATTGTTAATGATGGAATCATATACGAAGAATCTCTCATCGAAAATAAAGATTTGAAGCATAGATCTGTAGACTTGTTGAAGGATGACTGCGTTATTGTCACAGGGGGTTACGGGGGGATCGGGCTTGAATATATTGAGCAGCTACTCGATGTGAATGCCGAAGTACACATAGCGGTATTGGGACGTACAGATATCCAAGCAGCCCTCGCTTCCAAACAAGAACGCACACCATATGAAGACAGCAAACTAAATAAATTGAATAAGCTGATATCTAAAGGGGCTGACCTGGAGTTCTACCCTTGCGATATTTCACATGAGTCTGAGGTACAGACAACTATAACTAGAATTCAAGGGAAATATAATATAGCTGGAATTATTCATTTGGCGGGAGTTCCAGAGGAGGGCATGTTGTTCTCCAAAACGGAGGATGAATTCAAAAAAATTATAGCACCAAAGGTTACGGGTACACTTTTGCTTCAAAAGTATGTCGACGCAGACAAGTTACAATTCTTTGTTACCAGTTCTTCAATGACTACAATTACAGGTTCTGCCGGCCAGTTCTCTTATACCGTGGCTAATGCATTTTTGGAAGGGACGGCACTATCTGATTCGTTAATAACAGCAATACAGTGGCCGGGATGGAAAGAAACGGGAATGGCCCTTAATTTCGGAGATCTGGATGCCGCGGATGAACATCTCTTAATGAAATCTGTTACTAACATGGAGGGCAGAGAATATATTAAACTTTCGCTTCATGCGGGAGACTCCGGTTTTATTGCAGGTGAATTTAACACATCCAAGGTCGAAGAATATTTAGGCGCATATATCCAGTTACCAAGCGGTTACAGTGATGGGAAATCTCGAAATAATGTGGAAGGGGAAGAGGAGGAGGCTCGTCCTTATCAGATCAAGGATTATGGTTCTTTAACTGTAACTGGGACGGATCGTCAGGATGATATTGAGAAGTTTGTTACCGTCGTATTTGCTTCGGTGCTTGATCTTAATGAGATTGATGTGCATAAGAGCTTTACCGATCTGGGTGGAGATTCTCTCAAAGCATTTGGTATTTACGGGCCTATTGCAGAGCAGTTTAACATTGATATAGAGGTTGCTGATGTATTTATCTACCCGACGATTGTGCAGTTAAGTAAATATGTGAAAGAGCTGATGGAAGAGGCTGCAGCATGAGTAAATCCAGTTCTCGTGTCGTCATAGTAGACTACCGTTGGGATATGCCGGCGAAGGATGATTCGCAAGCGAAGCAGCTTCTCCATAGCAAGGACAAGCTCTGGGAAAATAGAATAGAGCAGTTGAGCGAGCGCTTTAGTCAAGATTTCCACGGAGCTAGCTCATTCGATGGGATTTTCTATCCATCCATTGAAGAAAGATTTGCTTTAGAAGGCATAGATGAGGAAAAAACAACATATTTGCTCTCCAGTGAAAGAATCACACTATCGTTGTTTCAGTCGCTCATCAACCAGAATGTCGTGACAACGAAGCACGATGTGTTGGTATCCAACGGAAGTGCACAAACAGACTTGATATCCAAATCGGCCTATTTGGGAATGCAGGGCGTTGATTTCATGAAGACTATAGAGTTACTTGATCCGTTGGCATATCTGAAAATGCTATGTTTATCCAGGCCGCCAGCAATTCAGATGGTAAGCGAAGCATCAACTTCAGGTATAGGGGCTTTATATAGCGGGTATAACGCCGTTAAAAAGGGGAAGTTTAACACAGCCTTGGTCGGTGGTTCTTGCGCTAGTACGATGCCATTCCCCCATGAGTTATCCAACTTTGGGTTTGGTTCTGATCGTTTCACTCAACCATTCGAACAAGGTGCTTCGGGGCACTATTTTTCAGAAGGAGGCGCTGCCTTTCTAATTAAAGAAAGGCAGCAAGCCCTTGCAGATGGAGATCACATTCTTGCTGAGATTAAAGACATCACCGCAGGCACTATGGGAAGTCCTGTAATTAATCGCAATGCAGTTAAAAAACTGGTGCTTCAATCTCTGGCAGATGCCGGGGTACTTCCTACAGATGAGATATTTATGGACCTGTATGGAAGAGCTAATGAGATCGATGATACTGCTGAGTTTTCCTGTTTGAAAAATGTACAGAAGGTATTCCCTGGTTTAAAGGGAGGATATCTCAAACAGCATGCTCAATACATGATTGGATACTATGGACTAATAGGATTATGTCGTTTGCTGGAATCGAAGAAAAATAACACAGAGCTACAGGGCGGTGTTGTTACTCATCCAAACCCCTATATAGGCAAGATAGAACCGGATCAATGGACGACTCAAGTGAATGACTATCATTGGATTACAATGCCCATGTATTCAATGCATGGTAACGTGTATAACTTAGTCATTCATATGAATCCTGATGAAGGATAGAGGAGGAAATAGACATGCAACTGATATGTTTTCCTTATGCTGGAGCTCATGTAAATGTATTTGTTGAACTACAAAATCAAATCAAAAACAAGTATCCCCATATGCAGATCATGTCTGTGGAATATGCTGGGCATGGGAGACGGTTTTCTGAGACAGCGTATCAGTCCATTCAAGAGAATGCGGCCGATCTATACATGAGAATTACAGCAACAATGAATAAAGAAGAAGAAATCATGTTGCTTGGATACAGTATGGGTTCAATTGTTGCCTATGAAGTTGCACAAATGCTAATCAGGGAAGGCTACAACATAGTCAAACTGATTTTTATGGCCGCTACTCCGCCTCATCGAATAGATATTCGAAATGAGGATTTATCAGGAGATGAGGAACTTCTTCTACGCTGCAAACATTACGGATTGATTAAAGAAAGGCAGTTTGATTCTGCACAGATGCGTAAGCTGTTTCTGCCAGCGCTTCGCCATGACATTAATGCAGTGAATACGTACAATGTCGTCAACAACTATCAGAGCTATACATTTGATGAAAAAGTTCAAATTGCTGTTTTTCTAGGTCAGCAGGATCTGTCTGTCGCCGATGAAGATTATTGGACAGACCTTTCCGAGAATGATGTACAGTATCATTTCTACCCTTCTGGACATTTCTTCTTATATGACCACCAGAATCAAGTCAGTCTGGATGTTATTGATTTTATTACTAATTCAAATAAGACCATTATCTGAGGAGGGGTTAGAATATGAGTTTACTTGGAATGCTTCAGCAAAGCGTGGAGATGTATAAGAACAAGATTGCCATTTCCGAAACGAATCGTATGGTTACTTATGGTGAATTGAATGCATTGTCGAACCAGTACTATGACTGGCTAGAAGAAAAAGGGGTATCCGTTAATGATATTGTTGCTATTGAACTGGAGAGAAGCATAGAAGCTATTGCTGCAATGATCGCCATATTAAAACATGGTGCAGCATATACGGTTATTAATAAAGACTATCCAGAGACTCGTAAGGAGTATATGAGACAAACACTGGACATTAAGATAACCATCGAATCTGTTTTTGAGGTAGATCATCAAAGGATGGAAGAGTGGTCAGGTGTAACGAGAACAGAGGATCAAATGTGTTATGTCATTTTCACATCGGGAACAACATCCCTTCCCAAGGCAGTGGGAATTCCTGATCGTGGAGTGGTGCGATTATTGCATGAAGATCGTTTGGGATGGGACGCAGCTAAGACCATCTCTCATATCAGTCCTCTGGAATTTGATGCTTCAATTATTGAGATCTGGGGGGGATTGCTTAGTGGCATGACCATTGCGCTACTTTCCAAAACAGAGGTTCTGAACATTTATCTGGTTGAAAAACGAATTCAACAAGAAATTGATATCATGTGGATAACGAGTTCCTTGTTTAATTTTTGGGTGGATAAAAAACCTGAAATGTTCAAGAAATTAAGTCATGTTATTGTGGGCGGGGAGCAGCTAAGCTTGTCACATGTGGAGAAGGTCCTGCCATTTACGAAAGTTATTAACGGATACGGACCTACGGAGAACACTGTTTTCACTACACTAGATGTAATGGAAGGTTCTGTGGACGAGATTGCAATAGGAACGCCAATTTTCGGAACGGAAGTATATATCGTTAATGAGCAAGGTGAGATGAGTAATGAAGGGGAACTTTACGCAGCAGGAGAGGGAGTAGCCTTAGGATACCTTGGTAATCCCGAGAAGACGAAGGAATCTTTTATTAGCTGGAATGGCCTACCTGTGTATAAGACGGGTGACCTTGTACGAGTGAATGCAGACGGCCGAATAATCTATATGGGAAGAAAAGATACCCAGGTTAAAATTAATGGTTACCGCATTGATCTTCAGGAGATCGAATCTACTGTAAAGTCGTTGGGTATCTCCAACTGTCATGCTTTTGTACAGGATAAAAAAATCTACCTTGCTGTTACAACACGCCAAGAAAATATAGCTAGCCAACTAAAACGATTGCTTCCTATTTACATGATCCCGTCCAAAATAGCTTATGTTAGCGAATTGCCTTTGACAGGGAACGGGAAGACCGATACTAAAACGTTGTATGAGCATTATTTTATTACCAAAACGAAAAGACTTATTCGAATTTTACAGCGGTATTTGAATGCGGACATCACTGAACAGACCAATTTGTTTGAGTTCGCCATCGATTCAATTACGATCTGGGAGATTGCAAGAGAGATTAATCATTCGTTCCACAGTGATCTCAGTTTCTTTGATATTATTGAGAATCCGACAGTCAATGAGATTACCAAAATGTTAGGAGAAGAATATGATGCAGCGTACAATTTATGATTTTCTGCTCCGAAAGTATGAACTGCATCATGCAGGTCAAGACCCTTCATTTAGGAAAACATTTACGGGAAGCATGAAGTGGTACTGGGGATTAAAACTGATTGTAGTGGGTATCTACATTGCTCTTTTTCTCCATTATGTAGGAAAGGATCAGTTTCTTCCGTCGGAAACGTATTGGTTCATTGGGGGAATTGTGTTCTCATTATTCGTTATTACCTTATCCTACCTGAATATTTTTACAGCCTGGTTTGCCATCATGCTTGGAAAACATCGTAAATGGATAGACAATCTATTAATTATTACAGGTATTCTGTTGTGTATAAAACTCCCCGTGTATACGTTTGGAAATGGTGATGTTAACTTTTTCAATATACAGGAGTCACTGCTTCTTCCCGGTATATTGATGATTGCTATGGGGCTCTATCGTAAAGTTCATTATAGATCTTCAAAAGTAGTACCTTGGTGTGCAGCCGTGAGTCTCTTGATCTCAGCAGTGATTCTTGTTAAATTCCCAATTGATTCTATCGGCCAGAGTATTTATCTTGGATTTATAATGTTGGTAAATGCAGGTTTTATCATTGATTTGCTAGTGCTCTATATGTTGCATTTCAAATCAAGAATGCTGGCACATTGAGGTGAATGCGTATGATTACTCCAAATCTGATTGCTATTAGTGAGCAAGAGATTGAGGCTGACGACATCTTGAGTCCTTATGAGCATGAAATATACGATAACATAACCAATGAAGGCAGAAGGAAAGAGTTTCTGGTCGGGCGATATGCTATTAAAAAAAATCTGAAGGATCAATTTCCCTCATATCATGGGGAGATGAATAATATCTCTGTTGAATATGGGAGTCTGCGTTTCCCGCTGATTCATGACAATCTGTTCGAAGTGGGATTAAGTCACTCTAAGACGTATGCTCTTTCTGTACTATACAGCAAGGATAACGTAGTCGGAGTTGATATAGAGACCATACGTTCAGATATCCCGATTGCAGAGATGCTTAGTGAGGCCGAGAAAAATCTTATAGAACATCTTTACCCAGCTTTACAATTTGCCTATATATTCTTCAGTTGTAAAGAGGCACTGGGGAAAGCGTTGAAAATGGGACTTCTAGCTGATTATTCAATCTATGAGATAAGTGAAGTTGTTTCAGAATTAATACATGGACAAGAAGTGTTTCGTATACAATTCAAACGATTTCCGTTCCTTACAGGTTATAGCTTTATGAAAGATGATAAAGAAATATGTAGTTTGGTTGTACCGCAAAAAGTTGATATAAGGGAGGTACTGAGATTACTCATTGCTTCCTGAATCAAAAAATAGAAAAACCACCACGGTTAGTAGTCGTACAGACTACGAAATCGTGGTGGTTTTGTCTTTTCATGCAGTTACGTGACATTATGAAGCGCTTATGACATAGGTAAAGGCAGATCATGTACGTTTGTGACGGAAAGAATCAATAGTAGGAAGGGAACGGATGTATAGGTCTTTACTCCCCTATAATTAGTACCAGAGAGGTGATCAACATACAAGAACAACCCGCAGTACATACCAGCTTAACGGAATCATTGGCTAGTAAGATTGCACTATGGATTAACAAGGAGCGTGATGGAGAACACATTCGATACTTAAAGATGAAGCTTGGTATTGAAACGTTATTGATTAATACCATGAAAAGTGTTTTGGTCTATGGTCTGGCTCTCTTATTCAATATGCTTCTGGAAACGTTAATTGTACATGCTACATATTATGCTGTCCGTCGAATATCATTTGGATTGCATGCCAGTACAAGCTTCAGATGCAGCATGATCAGCATCATGTTATTCGTTGGTTTACCTTACATATGCTCATACATAATGATTGGCAACGATATGGTTTTAATTACTGGATTGATCTCTGCAGTGCTTTTGTATCGATATGCGCCAGCAGATACTGACAAATTCCCACTTCTTGGAGCGAAGAGAAGAAAGAAACTGAGAATGGCTTCTGTACGAACAGCAGTAATTCTCACTTTAATTGCACTTTTATGTCCAAGTCATACGGTGAAAACATTAATGATGACAGGCATGTTGTTACAGATCATTTCAATTCTTCCCGTAACATACAAAATACTTAAGAGGAGTGTTAGAAATTATGAAAAATATGAAACAGATGCTGTTGGACGGATTTAAGAATAATGTAGCGAAATCAATGGAGGTAATGGCGATTAAAAGTGGAGAGATAGCGATGGAAACGAGCTGTTCACTTTTTAATTATGAGTCTAAAATCCCGAGCGAATTGTTGTTGAGTAATAAGGAGTAGTTAAATATTACCTGATTTATCCTAATAGTCTATCTTACTTTGTACCCAGCTATGGACTGGTGAAACAGTAAGATAGACTATTTTGTTGATAAATTTTACATTATTTCATATAATCATGATTATGAACTCCTGCTAATTTTTGTTAATGATTCAGAATTTATTCAGGCAAGAATCGCTCAATCTTTATCACATAGAGAGAAGGGTAATTGATAATGTTGCTGATTATTGGTTCTATAATTCAAATGGTAACTTTTAGTTTGTCTATTCCTATCATGTTGAAGAATCAATTTAGTCGGAAGTATATTGCTTTTATGGTTACTGTTTCAATCCTTCTAGGATATTTCTTTTTTTTAGTTATGGGATCAGCAAGTAGTTTTGTAGTTTTATTATTTCTAATGTTATGTGTGTATTACAAATTGAGAAAGTTCATTCTTAGCTTTCTAATTCCTACGATTACGCTTATTTTTATGGTTATAAGCGACTACATATGTGGTGTAATAAATATCAGGGTTATTGGCGGTTCTAATGTATCTCTTCAAAATAATCCGTTCTATATGTTACTCTCTGTGACCGGAATTATGCTTTTAACATTTCTAATGAGCGCAATAGTTAGGGTATTACTTATGAAGTGGAGTAATCATGATATCTTTTTAAAAAGATATGGTCTATACCTAACGGTACTATCTTTTTTTACTGTTGTGATTTTTTATATAAACATATGGATAGGACAACGACAAGGCTTTTCCGATGAGAACATTCAAGCGAATAGTATCCTTTTTATATTCTATTTTGCATTGTTAATTGGAGTTTTCGTTGCATTAACTCGAACAGTTATGAAAGAGTCGGCACTTCAGAATCGACAGGAACAGTATGAACAATTAACAGAGTACACGGAAAATCTGGAACACTTATATACTGATATGCAGAAATTCCGACATGATTATATTAATATTCTTCTGAGTATGTCTGAATTTATTCGAAATAAAGATATGGAACAGTTACAAATTTACTTTGAAAAAAAGATTATGCCAATCAGCCAAGGGATGCAGTCTAATACATACAAGTTAGGGCCGTTACATAATCTGAAAGTACAGGAATTAAAAGGTGTCATATCTGCCAAGATGATTAAAGCACAAGAGTTGAACATTGATGCGGTAATTGAGGTGATTGAGCCTATTGAGCACATCAATATGGATTCCATTCAATTATGCCGATGTGTAGGGATTTTGCTAGATAATGCTATCGAAGAAGCGATTCATTGTGACGAACCGATTGTGAATTTAGCACTGATTCGTAACGAAAAAGGCATATTAATTGTGGTTATGAACAGTTGTAGAGAGGAAACGCCTGCATTATATAAACTTTTTGAAAAGGGCTTCTCAACCAAAGGCAACAATCGTGGACTTGGTCTTAGCAACTTAAAAGAGATGGTTTCACAGTGCAAGGGCGTTGCTTTGGATACGGAGCGCAAAGAAAAGACATTTATTCAAATATTAGAAGTGCTCGAGCCCTCGTTCAATAGTGATGCCAATAGATCTGCGAGCAGTGTGATATTAGGATAACTCAGTTTAAGTGGGGGGAAGGGCATGTTGGAGATTTTTATTTGTGAAGATGATGAAGAACAACGCAAACGTTTAACCAAATATGTAACGGACTATATTATGATAGAGAACTTAGATATGAAGGTTGTTGTCTCTACTGCACATTCTAATGATATTATTGAATATCTCCAGCAAAATAATACAACAGGCCTATATTTTTTGGATGTAGACATTCAGGAAGAGAAGAGTGGAATTGCACTCGGAGCGGAAATTCGTCAATATGATACTCAGGGAGCCATAGTATTTGTGACGACACATTCAGAGCTGACCTATCTAACATTTACTTATAAAGTAGAAGCAATGGACTATATTACAAAAGATAATTTCACTGATATACAAAAACGGGTTATCGGATGTATTAATACGGCAAATCAGCGATATGTTCAAAATAAACAAAACAGTCGTAAAATTTTTCAAACAAAGTCTGGAGATAAAGTCATCAGTATTGAATACAACGATATTTTATTTTTTGAAACCTCTCCGCAATTACATAAAGTGATTCTTCATGCTAAAAATCGTCAAGTTGAGTTCTATGGAAAATTGAAAGCTTTACTTGAGATGGACAGCAGGTTTTATCGTTGTCATAACTCGTATGTAGTGAATAAAGATAATATTTCAGAAATTGATTTTGCCACGAGGGAGATTCAGATGGTGAACGGTCAGATCTGTTATGCTTCCAGTCGGTTTTTGAAAGGATTAAAGGATATCGTTCAAAAGTGAGTATATTAGCCCTCATTTGTTATGGCTGCTTACAGTCTATTATAAATGAGGGCTAATATTATGTTTGAAGTGGAAATGAATCTTATACTCATAAATATGTGTCTATACATATTTTATTAATGAAGAGAAAGGTGATGAGCCAAGAAGGGCTGCAACTAAATAAGTATTTTTAATAAAGTGTTGCAATTGATGATCTGGCGTGATATATTATTAGTCCGGCCAAGAAAACACGAGAAACACGGTGCGGCAAGCGAATGGATTAAGCTTCGAAAGAAACTCAAAAAAAGACCTTGCAAAGTTGGTTCGGACATAATATTATATAAGAGTTGCTGAAGAGAACGACATTCGGTGATGAAACAAGTTTGATCTTTGAAAACTGAACAACGAGTGAGTAAACATTCTGCTTGCAGAATGAACGCGAAAGTTGAAACAAGCCTTGGCTTGGATCGACTGGAGCACAATTGAGATTTTTTTAATCTCGTCAGATTCAAAATGAGCTTATCGCTCTTTTCAATACTTTATTGGAGAGTTTGATCCTGGCTCAGGACGAACGCTGGCGGCATGCCTAATACATGCAAGTCGAGCGGACTTGATGAGAAGCTTGCTTCTCTGATGGTTAGCGGCGGACGGGTGAGTAACACGTAGGCAACCTGCCCTCAAGTTTGGGACAACTACCGGAAACGGTAGCTAATACCGAATAGTTGTTTTCTTCGCCTGAAGGAAACTGGAAAGACGGAGCAATCTGTCACTTGGGGATGGGCCTGCGGCGCATTAGCTAGTTGGTGGGGTAACGGCTCACCAAGGCGACGATGCGTAGCCGACCTGAGAGGGTGATCGGCCACACTGGGACTGAGACACGGCCCAGACTCCTACGGGAGGCAGCAGTAGGGAATCTTCCGCAATGGGCGAAAGCCTGACGGAGCAATGCCGCGTGAGTGATGAAGGTTTTCGGATCGTAAAGCTCTGTTGCCAGGGAAGAACGCTTGGGAGAGTAACTGCTCTCAAGGTGACGGTACCTGAGAAGAAAGCCCCGGCTAACTACGTGCCAGCAGCCGCGGTAATACGTAGGGGGCAAGCGTTGTCCGGAATTATTGGGCGTAAAGCGCGCGCAGGCGGTCATTTAAGTCTGGTGTTTAATCCCGGGGCTCAACCCCGGATCGCACTGGAAACTGGGTGACTTGAGTGCAGAAGAGGAGAGTGGAATTCCACGTGTAGCGGTGAAATGCGTAGATATGTGGAGGAACACCAGTGGCGAAGGCGACTCTCTGGGCTGTAACTGACGCTGAGGCGCGAAAGCGTGGGGAGCAAACAGGATTAGATACCCTGGTAGTCCACGCCGTAAACGATGAGTGCTAGGTGTTAGGGGTTTCGATACCCTTGGTGCCGAAGTTAACACATTAAGCACTCCGCCTGGGGAGTACGGTCGCAAGACTGAAACTCAAAGGAATTGACGGGGACCCGCACAAGCAGTGGAGTATGTGGTTTAATTCGAAGCAACGCGAAGAACCTTACCAGGTCTTGACATCCCTCTGATCGAATCAGAGATGGTTCTTTCCTTCGGGACAGAGGAGACAGGTGGTGCATGGTTGTCGTCAGCTCGTGTCGTGAGATGTTGGGTTAAGTCCCGCAACGAGCGCAACCCTTGATCTTAGTTGCCAGCACTTCGGGTGGGCACTCTAAGGTGACTGCCGGTGACAAACCGGAGGAAGGTGGGGATGACGTCAAATCATCATGCCCCTTATGACCTGGGCTACACACGTACTACAATGGCCGGTACAACGGGCTGTGAAGCCGCGAGGTGGAACGAATCCTAAAAAGCCGGTCTCAGTTCGGATTGCAGGCTGCAACTCGCCTGCATGAAGTCGGAATTGCTAGTAATCGCGGATCAGCATGCCGCGGTGAATACGTTCCCGGGTCTTGTACACACCGCCCGTCACACCACGAGAGTTTATAACACCCGAAGTCGGTGGGGTAACCGCAAGGAGCCAGCCGCCGAAGGTGGGATAGATGATTGGGGTGAAGTCGTAACAAGGTAGCCGTATCGGAAGGTGCGGCTGGATCACCTCCTTTCTATGGAGAATCGTTTCCTGTAACGGAAACATTCAAATATGCAGCTTAGCTGCAAACTACTCACTCGTTGCTCAGTTTTGAGAGCTCAAACTCTCAAACAGCTTGCTTTTGCATGGAGCTTGTTCTTTGAAAACTAGATATCGAAACGAAACAAACGCGAATTAGAACATTCCTTTTTAGCTGAACTTGTGTATAACAAGTTTCAATAAAAACGGTAGTTAATTGCTGTTGCGATGGTATCGAGTGGGAGCGACTTTTGGCTTTGGACGCAGTCCAAAACAAGGGAAGCGAGCGATCGAAACCGGAGCAATTTGGTTAAGCTACTAAGAGCACACGGAGGATGCCTAGGCGCTAGGAGCCGATGAAGGACGTGGCGAACAACGAAACTGCCTCGGGGAGCTGTAAGCAAGCTTTGATCCGGGGGTGTCCGAATGGGGAAACCCAGCTGGGGTAATTTCCAGTTACTCACAACTGAATACATAGGTTGTGTAGAGGCATACCAGGGGAACTGAAACATCTAAGTACCCTGAGGAAGAGAAAACAATAGTGATTCCGTCAGTAGCGGCGAGCGAACGCGGAGAAGCCCAAACCAGAGAGCTTGCTCTTTGGGGTTGTGGGACGTCTCACATGGAGTTACAAAGGAACCGGTTAAGCGAAGAGGTCTGGAAAGGCCCGCCAAAGAAGGTAAAAGCCCTGTAATTGAAAGTCTGTTCCCTCCGAGACGGATCCCGAGTAGTGCGGGGCACGTGAAACCCCGTATGAATCCGGCAGGACCATCTGCCAAGGCTAAATACTTCCTAGCGACCGATAGTGAAGCAGTACCGTGAGGGAAAGGTGAAAAGCACCCCGGAAGGGGAGTGAAATAGAACCTGAAACCGTGTGCTTACAAAAAGTCAGAGCCCGTTTTAGGGGTGATGGCGTGCCTTTTGTAGAATGAACCGGCGAGTTACGTTCCCGTGCAAGGTTAAGGTGAAGAGCCGGAGCCGCAGCGAAAGCGAGTCTGAATAGGGCGACATAGTACGTGGACGTAGACCCGAAACCGGGTGATCTACCCCTGTCCAGGGTGAAGGTGCGGTAACACGCACTGGAGGCCCGAACCCACGCACGTTGAAAAGTGCGGGGATGAGGTGGGGGTAGCGGAGAAATTCCAATCGAACTCGGAGATAGCTGGTTCTCCCCGAAATAGCTTTAGGGCTAGCCTCGGAAAACAGAGTCGTGGAGGTAGAGCACTGATTGGGTGCGGGGCCCGCAAGGGTTACCAAGCTCAGTCAAACTCCGAATGCCATAGACTTACTTCCGGGAGTCAGACAGTGAGTGCTAAGATCCATTGTCAAAAGGGAAACAGCCCAGACCATCAGCTAAGGTCCCCAAGTGTGTGTTAAGTGGGAAAGGATGTGGAGTTGCACAGACAACCAGGATGTTGGCTTAGAAGCAGCCACCATTGAAAGAGTGCGTAATAGCTCACTGGTCGAGTGACTCTGCGCCGAAAATGTAACGGGGCTAAACACACCACCGAAGCTATGGCTTGATGCTTGCATCAGGGGTAGGGGAGCGTTGTATAAGGGTTGAAGGTGTACCGTAAGGAGCGCTGGACATTATACAAGTGAGAATGCCGGTATGAGTAACGAAAAGATCAGTGAGAATCTGATCCGCCGAAAGCCTAAGGGTTCCTGAGGAAGGCTCGTCCGCTCAGGGTAAGTCGGGACCTAAGGCGAGGCCGAAAGGCGTAGTCGAAGGACAACAGGTCGAAATTCCTGTACCACCGTAAGCCGTTATGAGCAATGGGGGGACGCAGTAGGGTAGTGACGCGGACTGATGGATGTCCGTCTAAGCAGTGAGGCTGATGTGTAGGCAAATCCGCACATCATTAAGGCTGAGCTGTGATGGGGAGCGAAAATTGTAGTAGCGAAGGTCATGATCTCACACTGCCAAGAAAAGCCTCTAGCCAGGTGAAGGTGCCCGTACCGCAAACCGACACAGGTAGGCGAGAAGAGTATTCTAAGGCGCGCGGAAGAACTCTCGTTAAGGAACTCGGCAAAATGACCCCGTAACTTCGGGAGAAGGGGTGCCCCGGTAGTGTGAATAGCACGAGGGGGCCGCAGTGAAAAGGCCCAAGCGACTGTTTAGCAAAAACACAGGTCTGTGCGAAGCCGTAAGGCGAAGTATACGGGCTGACGCCTGCCCGGTGCTGGAAGGTTAAGGGGAGTGGTTAGGAGCAATCCGAAGCTGTGAACCGAAGCCCCAGTAAACGGCGGCCGTAACTATAACGGTCCTAAGGTAGCGAAATTCCTTGTCAGGTAAATTCTGACCCGCACGAATGGCGTAACGACTTGGGCGCTGTCTCAACGAGAGATCCGGTGAAATTTTAATACCTGTGAAGATGCAGGTTACCCGCGACAAGACGGAAAGACCCCATGGAGCTTTACTGCAGCTTGATATTGAATTTGGGTACGATCTGTACAGGATAGGTGGGAGCCTTTGAAACGTGAGCGCCAGCTTGCGTGGAGGCAACGTTGGGATACCACCCTGATCGTATCTAGGTTCTAACCTGGTACCGTAATCCGGTGCGGGGACAGTGTCAGGTGGGCAGTTTGACTGGGGCGGTCGCCTCCTAAAGAGTAACGGAGGCGCCCAAAGGTTCCCTCAGAATGGTTGGAAATCATTCGAAGAGTGCAAAGGCATAAGGGAGCTTGACTGCGAGACCTACAAGTCGAGCAGGGACGAAAGTCGGGCTTAGTGATCCGGTGGTACCGCATGGAAGGGCCATCGCTCAACGGATAAAAGCTACCCTGGGGATAACAGGCTTATCTCCCCCAAGAGTCCACATCGACGGGGAGGTTTGGCACCTCGATGTCGGCTCATCGCATCCTGGGGCTGAAGTAGGTCCCAAGGGTTGGGCTGTTCGCCCATTAAAGCGGTACGCGAGCTGGGTTCAGAACGTCGTGAGACAGTTCGGTCCCTATCTGTCGTGGGCGTAGGAAATTTGAGAGGAGCTGTCCTTAGTACGAGAGGACCGGGATGGACGTACCGCTGGTGTACCAGTTGTTCCGCCAGGAGCACCGCTGGGTAGCTATGTACGGACGGGATAAACGCTGAAAGCATCTAAGCGTGAAGCCCCCCTCAAGATGAGATTTCCCAGTATGTAAGACCCCTTGAAGACGACGAGGTAGATAGGCTGGGGGTGGAAGTGCAGCAATGCATGGAGCTGACCAGTACTAATCGGTCGAGGGCTTATCCAAATATGCAAGTGATAGTTCGCATGTTTCGTTTCGAATCTAGTTTTCAGAGAACGAACTCTGAAATGTAAGCTACGCGTTTGGTGGCGATGGCGGAGGGGTTCCACACGTACCCATCCCGAACACGACCGTTAAGCCCTCTAGCGCCGATGGTACTTGGACCGCAGGGTCCTGGGAGAGTAGGACGCCGCCAAGCAATTGAAGGACACACTTGATGATATCGAGTGTGTCTTTTTTTATTTTAATGTAATTCATTGGTTCTGATTTGACTTGTTATATACATAAAATACTGGCGTTCCAATCCTTAAAGCTGTGATACAATAGGTGAGGTCTATATAGAAAACGGAAACACGCATAAGTACGAGGAGGAACAGTGAACACAATGAAATCAGCCCCGTTTATTGCCGTGGAAGGTCCGATCGGAGCGGGGAAAACAACGCTGGCAACGATGCTTTCCCATGAATTGAATCTTCCGTTAGTTAAAGAAATTGTAGAAGAGAATCCATTTCTGGCTTCCTTTTATCAGGATATCGACGAGTGGAGTTTCCAATTGGAAATGTTCTTTCTGTGTAATCGGTTTAAACAACTGGAAGACACGGGTGCTCATTATGTAGAGCAGAATACCCCAGTTATTTCGGACTACCATATTTATAAAAATATGATTTTTGCCGATCGTACCTTAAAAGGAACGAAACGGGATAAATACCGTCAAATTTATCATCTGTTAACAGATGATCTGCCCAAGCCCAATCTGGTGCTTTATATTGAAGCTGAACTCGATACGCTGATGTACCGCATTAACAAGCGTGGACGCTCATTTGAGCAGGACATGGACCCGGCATATATGGAACAACTGATCGCTGATTACAAAACAGGTATGGACTATCTTGCGAATAGCTCAAATCCGCCAGTAATCATTAAGGTCAATGCAGAGCAACTTGACTTTGTGGAACATCCTGAACACTTCAGGCAAATTGTTAATCAGGTAAAGGAGTATATTATATGAATAACTATGGCATTCCAACGAATGCATTAATTACGGTAGCAGGTACGGTTGGAGTGGGTAAATCCACGTTAACAGCTGCACTCGCACAGCGCTTGAATTTCAAAACTTCTTTGGAACAAGTGGATCATAATCCATATTTGGAGAAGTTCTATCATGACTTTGAGCGTTGGAGCTTCCATCTGCAGATTTATTTCCTGGCAGAGCGCTTCAAGGAACAGAAAAAGATTTTTGAACTGGGTGGGGGATTCGTACAGGATCGTTCCATCTATGAAGATACGGGCATTTTTGCACAAATGCATGCAGATCAAGGAACCATGTCTGCTACAGATTTTGAGACATACAGCAGTTTGTTTGAAGCGATGGTGATGACACCGTATTTCCCACATCCAGATGTACTGATCTATCTGGAAGGAAGTCTGCCTTCAATTTTAAACCGAATTACGGAACGCGGACGCGAGATGGAGATTCAGACGGACCGTTCGTATTGGGAACACATGCATGAGCGTTATTCTGTGTGGATTGATCAGTTTACGGCTTGCCCTGTGCTGCGTCTGAACATTGATGAGTATGATGTGCATGATCCGGCATCGGTGGATGCTATTTTGGCACAGATTGCAGCTGTCATTCAGCCTGCCAAGGAAGCGCAAAGATAAGAGAGAACGCGTTTTTCAATGTAGTTTTCTGAATTACAGTGGTTATATCTAAAATATAGATACGGACAACATCCCTTCTACGGCTATTATGCTGTTGGAAGGGATGTTTTTTATGGTCAACAGTAGAAAAATGTTGAATAATAGGCCTTTTTGTGGTTTCATAGGAAAGGTGAATTCTGGAAAAGAAGCATATGCATGACTCAGGAGGGAAAGACAACGTGGAAGAGAAACAAGGAGTTAAAATTGGTATGCCCATCATTGGTGGCTTAATTGCCGCCATTCTTGGGGGCATCGTCTGGGCGGCAATTGCTGCAATGACCGAGTATGAGGTAGGATTGATTGCGATTTTGATTGGAGCACTCACGGGTTACGCCGTTGTATTGTTCTCCAATAAACGAATTGCGACAGTACATAAAGTTATTGCCGTACTGTTTGCGCTCGTTGGCATTTTGCTGGGGAAATATCTGACGGTGGTTTATTTTACTTCCGAACTGTTTGGCGATGTAAGCGTGATGGAACTCGTGTTTGATAGCGAGATGATCAGCGCGTTTGCAGAAACCTTCCAGGACTATTTCAGTCAACCGATTGATTTGTTATTCATTGTGCTTGCGATTGTATCTGCATGGCAGATTCCTGGTCGGATGGCGAGAACCAGTCTGGCTTCAGACGCAACTTCATCGGATCACGCGCCAAGAGCTTAATCCGATAGACGGTGGACGCTGGCAGCAAATTGAAGGACGTCTGACAGAAGAAACTTAATGCTCATCATCCTAAGCATCTGGTGAAGTTATATCGAAGGACGGGGAACAGAAAGTAGTAAAGATCATCTACTTTAAAAGATATTCATAAAGTACTCAGAGTGATCAGCAGCAGTTAGGCTAGTTCACATTGCGGCTGAGGTACTTGAATACATAAAAGGGACGTAACGCCTGAGAGGGCGTACGTCCCTTTTATGTATTTACTAGGCTGTAGGCAGGTTATAGCTCATAACTGATGTAATAACTCGGATGGATTCAAATTATTTTCCACGTAACTAGGATATATCCAGCTTGTTCATAAGGTTAATTCCAAGAACGTTATAACCAACGCAGGAGGAAGGTTATAATATCCTGATCTCATATACAGCGAATAAGGCTGATGACGAGAGATAACGTTTACTACTATAGGACAGAGGTCCAAGTTACAGACGATCGTTTACAGCGCTCATCTGATGGCAATGAGAGTTGAATATATTGCTTGTGTTTGAAGACAGGGCTATATTATTTGTTTTGGTCAGCAAATACAGCCATAGCATCTCTCATGAATACTGCCAAACCATCGCCAAACTGATCAATATTACGCGTGAAGCGCTCATCGTCCACGTACATCTGACCAAGTCCTCTGAAGGCTTCAGGCGAGTAGCTTCCCATTTGGTTTAGCCAAGTGTACCACTCTTTGATGCCAGACTGTGCCTCCGCAGATGCCGGTTCTGTGTGACGAAGTGAAGCCAGATGTTTGTAGATTTCGTTCATTTGATCGGATAGAGCTTTCTGCGCCGTGGTTGATTTACTGTGCAGCGTCTGATTGGCGTGATCGACGGCATGGTCTCCCCAACGTTCTCGCGCTTCCTGTTCATACGGATTCTGGCTAAAATTAAATCCTTCGAATTGTTCTTTGGCTGTCATTTTAATGTCTCCTCTCACGTGTAGGACTGTTTTATCAATGGTAGCAATCATCTGGTCCAAGCGTTGGCGCTTCTCCAGCAGTATAAGTCGATGCATTTTAAGTGCTTCTTCCGGATTGAAGGAGGGGTTGGTTATAATGTTTTTGATCTCCTTCAGAGAGAAGTCGAGTTCCTTGAAAAACAAAATCTGCTGCAATCGTTCCAGGTTGGCGTCTGAATATAATCGATACCCGGCAGCAGTTACTTCGTCCGGAGTTAATAGCCCGATCTCATCATAGTGATGCAGTGTGCGCACACTGATTGAGGCAAGTTCAGCAACTTCTTTTACCTTCATGGCCATGAGTGAAACCTCCTTACAACACTGATTGTACAGTGTCACGTTACGTGAGAGTCAACAGTTGAAAATGAAAAAAACAAGATGCGGCAGGAAGCTGCATCTTGATCATGGATTGGTTACTGGATGTGACTAGGGCTGATTGGAATGTGGCTAGATATGACTAGATGTGAATAGGTGGACGAAATAATTGTATTATTCAGTCACTGTAGGGTGGCGGCTGCGCTTTGATGTCGAAGACATGGGTTGCTGCCGCGCCGCCGGGGGGTTATGGGGCTCCTCTGTTATGGAGAGGAGAGCGATTGGTTGTGGGCTGAACCATGTATTCGGTGCAGCCCACGGGCTGGCTGTGCAGGGAAGCAGGGCTACGCCCGCATCCCGCGCACTGCCGCAGCGAACTGCGCAGCCGCTGCGCACACGTCGGCCGCGCCCGCGATGGCGGAGATGACGGCTACGCCGTCGGCTCCAGCCGCCATCACGGCGGCCGTGGTATCGGGCGTAATGCCGCCGATACCCACAATCGGAACTGCGATGCCTGCGGCGCGCAGTTCCGCCACCCCTGCGGGGCCCAGCACAGCGTGGGCATCCGCTTTGGAGCGCGTCGGGTACATGGGCCCGACGCCAAGGTAGTCGGCGCCCGCCTGCACAGCACGGCGCGCCTCACCCACAGCGTGGGCGGATACGCCAAGCATCCGCCCAGCGCCAATGCGGGCGCGTACCAGCGCCGCGTCCGCATCATCCTGGCCGACATGCACGCCGTCGGCCTCCACCGCTACAGCCAGCTCCACATCATCGTTCACGATGAACGGGACCTCGTGCTGGCTGCACACCTCGCGAAGCCGCATCGCAAGCGTCATGCGAGCTTCGCCGATCAGGGCGCCAGTTCCCTTTTCGCGGAACTGGAACAGCGTAATGCCGCCAGCAATGGCTTGGCGTAGCACCTCGACGGGGTCTTGCGTCGTATTTACGCTGCCCATGACCAAATACACCTGCATCGCACGTTGTACCGCTTCTGCATCCCAAGGGCGCATCACTGCTCACCCCGCTGTCTGCGCTGATACGCAAAATGATTTGTTGGCCCATGTCCGGCCCCAATCCCCAGCTCGTCTTCAATGGCTGCCTGAATGAATGCTCTCGCGGTCGTTACGGCAGCCAGAACAGGTGAACCCTTGGCTAACTCTGCGGTGATCGCAGCAGAGTACGTGCATCCCGTTCCGTGTGTATGACGTGTTACCACACGAACATTCTCCAGATAATGAAAAGACTGCCCATCGTAGACTACATCCACGATCATGCCACTTCCTTCATCATGACCACCTTTGACCAAAGCATACGTCGAGCCCATCTGTACAATCCGTCTCGCGGCTTCTTCCCGCTGACTAAGATTCGTGATGGACATTCCGGTAAGCAGTTCGGCTTCCGGAATATTAGGTGTTGTGATCAGGGCATGGGGCAACAGCTCTGTAACCAGCGCCTGTACAGCTTCCTGCTGGAGCAGGGGGGCGCCGCCTTTGGCGACCATCACGGGATCGATGACCAGATTAGACCAATCATATTGCTGCCACTTCTCAGCGACGAGTCGAATAATCTCGGCACTATATAACATGCCGGTCTTCACCGCAGTTGGCTGAAAGTCTTCTCCGGTTGAGTCCAACTGCTGGGCAATGCCATCGTAAGGGATGGGGAAGACTCCTTGTACACCTGTTGTATTTTGTGCAGCAATAGCGGTGATAACCGTCATGCCGTATACGCCAAGCTCCTGAAATGTTTTCAGATCAGCCTGAATTCCTGCACCGCCCCCGTTATCGGAGCCTGCAATGGTTAGGGCTTGAGGAATGCTCATACCACACCTCCACGGATCAGACGAATCTGTGCGCGTTCTGCCAAAAGGTCAGGTGTTACTTGTGCCAGTTGATTCAAGAATTCAATCTGGAAGCTGCCCGGCCCCTGATGAGCCGTCTTCTCTGCCGCCAGTTCAGCCGCTACGCCATAAAAAGCGAGTGCTTCAACAACACTGCCTGGAAGATCGTCTTCGGATTCCGCTATGGCTGTAAAAGCGCCAATCACCGAACTTAGCAGACAGCCAGCACCTGTGACCTGAGTGAGCATGGCATGTCCATTACTCGTGAGGAATGTGGCTTGTCCATCGGTAATGATATCTTCTTTACCGGTAATGACCACGACACAGCCAAGTTTATGCGCTGCCCGCTCCGCTATGCCGATCCGGTCACCCTCACCTGATCCCGCGTCCACACCTTTGATACTCCAGCTCTCACCGATGACATTGGCAACCTCCGCCACATTGCCGCGCAGTACCGTGAGGCGAAGCTCACGAACGAGCATCTGAACGGTTTCTGTACGATAGGCGGTTGCGCCTGCGCCGACGGGATCTAGCACCACAGGCACATGATGCGCATTAGCCGATTGGCCTGCCAGACGGATGGCCTGAACGATTTTATCATCGAGTGTGCCAATGTTGAGCACCACGGCTCCTGACATCTTGGCAACATCAGCGACCTCTTCATGAGCATAGGCCATAAATGGGGATGCACCAAGTGCAAGCAAACCATTGGCTGTAAAGGGAGCAACGACAAGGTTGGTGATATTGTGTACCAGCGGATTTTGCGTACGAACACGTTTCAGATAAGACATATAATTTCCTCCTTGTTTGGAAGTAACGCCACCGGCAGAAGCCTGATATGCAGAGTCACTCAACAGAATAATAGGATATGAGTCTCCGTGTTGAGCAGGGCGAATAGTGTAAAGACACCGAGAGACGTTACAGCGGTAAAAGCAGATGTAAAAGATAAATCCAATTCATAATGCAATAAAGATGGATTAATGTAACTGGATATGGAAGAACAAACGATCAATATCTAGCCTTGATTGAAACAGCTAAAAGGTAGAGCCACATAAAAATGTAATTCGCAAAAAATAGTAATAATACAAAAACGCGACAGTACAACAACGCAATATACAGAAAGTGAACCCAGGGTAAGTCTCCTAATTCAGGCAAGCGGTATAGTGAAGGAATTGGCGTTCAAATAGAGTCTTGAAACCCAAACCCAAACCCAAACCCAAACCCAAACCCAAACCAAGCTGGTAGCTCTTTTGGCGAATTCCTTCTGCAGGTTCAGACGGTGTTTCTAAAGAACCCAGGACATCTTATTTGGCTGTCAAATCCTACTTTTGAAATGTAAGGAACGTCAGACACGTTATTTCCCTGATTCCTTGATTAAAACGATGCAAACGGCTGTTTATTCTAATATTGCGTGTCTCAGATTCCTTAGATTTCTGAGACTGCTTTAAATCCTCGAATAAGACGTCTCAGATTCGTTAGCGCTCGCCGCATGCTCTACTCCGAACACATTAGGGCGCGATTCAGCTCATGGTAGATTTGAAGATGTGCGCTAATGTACATGACCAAATGCATAGCACCAAGCCGCCCAAACGTATACAAGGTACTCGATCGCATACCATGTCATCCAAACGTATACAAGGTACTCGATCGCATACCATGTCATCCAAACGTATACATGGTACTTGATCGCATACCATGTCATCCAAACGCATACAAGGTACTCGATCGCATATCATGCCATCCAAATGCATTTCAAGGTACTCAATTGCACATCAAGTCACGTAGAATTACTAAAGATTATGATTCTCCACTCCTTGCTCCAGCCAGTTCCATTATGGAAACCTTTTACATTCGCAAACCTTGTTGCCCCTAACGCCACGTCCTTGCTAACTTTCTATTCATTCCTCTTACTTGCGGATCCATTTCTTTTAGTCATATTCCCTTCATTCTCGTGGCTTTTCTTTACTTACTCTCCTTGCAGATTTATAAACGCATCCTCGGCTTTCACCGATTCAGGAATCATTTCAGTTGCAACGAGCCATGCACGTACATTCTCCCACGACTCCATTTCCTGCCGACCAAACGGTTGACCTTCTTCATTCATGAGCGGCAGTAGAATAGCCAGGCTTTTGGTTTCGATCTCCGGGTCAAGCGGAGATGTTTCATTCTCATGAGCAAGCAGAATATTCAAGGCTTCTTCTGAATGCTCCGTGACATATTTCTGTCCTTCCTGGATCGCTTTGACGAACCGGGTAAGTTGTTCTTTTTTGGCTTCCATACCAGCTTCACTTGCGGTCAGGACCAATTCATAATAATCAGGCACGCCATAGTCGACAGGGTTAATCGATTTCATGGCATGGCCTTCTTTCTCCAAAATCAATTGTTCATGGTTAATAAAACCACCCATAATCGCGTCCGCCTGTCCGGAAGCCAGGGAAGGAATCAGATCGAATCCAACGTCGACCAGATTCATGTTGTCTGGGTTGCCACCATCTTGGCTGATCATCGTCCGTACCATCGCGTCATACAGCGGAATCGAAGAATAGCCAACCGTCTTTCCTTCAAGGTCTTTGGGTGAACGCACGTTGCCATTCGCTTCGGTCAACAGATGTACGAGCGGGTGGCGAACAACAGCAGCAATGGAACGTACAGGAATGTTCTCACTACGCGCGAGCAAGATCTGAGGCTGATAGCTTAGAGCCAGATCGATTTTACCGGCAGCAACCAGTTTGAGTGAATCATTGGTATCCGCAGGCATCTGAATGTCGACATCGAGACCTTGGTCTGCAAAGTATCCTTTTTCCTGAGCTACATAGATGAAGGAATGTACTGCATTGGGGTACCAGTCGAGCATGATGGACAGTTTATCTTTGGTGTCTGATGCTGGTTCTGTCACAGGCGAGTTTGCTTGCTGTGCATTGGTTTCCGATTCTGTTGTTGGCGTGTTTTTGCCAGCACCCGTGTTGCCACATCCGCTAACGATCAGCAACAGGCTTATGAGCATAATGGGAAGCAGGGAGTATATACCTTTGTTAGTCATAAATGAAGTTCCTCATTTCATCGTTTGGGTTTGTAGACAATGGACAGCAGTATGTTAACGGACAAGATGACAAAGTACTGATTGAAGTTAGCTGCTGAAATGGTGCATAAGTTATGTTGTGTAGAGCGTAATTCTTGTAGTAACATCTAAAATCTAAATTCTCTCTACGTTTTATCCAGCTATTTTTTCGCTTCATGGCGCCGAGTGCCAAACCGTTTCTCCAGCCAGGCAATCAGTACAAACAAAACGATCCCGAGCAGGGATAACAGCACAATAGCGGCGAACATCGCGTCCGTGTTCATGTTGCTGGACATGCGGCGGCTGAAGTATCCGAGACCTTTACTGCCACCGAGCCATTCGCCTATCGTTGCACCAACCACGCAGTACACCACAGACATCTTTAGCCCCGAGAAGAAGGCGGGAAGTGCCAGTGGAACCTGGAGTTTGCGAAAAATATCCCACGTGCTGGCTCCCATGGTGAGCAGTAGTTCACGCTGCTCTGGATCGCCTTGGCGAAGTCCATCGTAGGTACTCACCACAATGGGAAAGAAGGCGATCAGGAACACAACCGCAACTTTGCTCCACAGCGTGTAGCCAAACCATAGGATGAAGACGGGGGACAGGGCAATCAACGGGATCGTCTGACTGATTACGATGAAGGGATATAACGCTTTTTCAATCGACCGATTCATATGCATACCAGTTGCAAGTGCAATTCCGGCACCAATGGACAAGCCAAAACCAACAACAACCTCCATCAAGGTAGCAGGCAGATGTGTAGCCAGCAGGAGGTGACGATGCTCATACAGGGAGTTGGCAATCGCCGTTGGGGCTGGAATGATGAAGGAGGGCACCCATCCCATACGCACAATCCACTCCCAGAAGACAAGCAGCAAGAGCAGGAGCCAAAGAAACAGACCATAACGGTCAAGCCAACGCCTTACGTTATTCTTCATGCAGTTTCCCAAGTTATCCTCTCGCATGCAATTGTTCCTCCAGTCGTCGTCTCATCTGAAGGAGCGCCGGTTCGTAGATCATGTCCGAATGTCTTGGACGTGGCAAAGGTACCGTCAAATCTTGTAGCGGTTGGTCTTGGCTCCCCGGAGTTAACAGGATAATCCGATCACTGAGTAGCAGGGCCTCTTCAATATCATGCGTAATGAACAACACGGTTTTGCCCAGATCTTCCCACAGCTCCAGTAGCCAGCGATGCATCTCGCGTTTGGTTAAGGCATCGAGTGCGCCGAATGGTTCATCCAGCAGCATGAGTTGGCCACCTGTCAACAAAGTACGAAGCAGCGCGACACGTTGGCGCATGCCACCCGACAGCTCGTCCGGGTAAGCATGCGCGTAGCCGGATAAGCCAAATCTGTCGAGCCCTGCCATAATGTCTGCGCGAATTTTTCCCTTATCCTGTCGCCTTGGAGCAAGTTCAGCGGGGAGCATGCAATTCTCCATGACGGTTCGCCAGGATAACAGGAGGTCCTTTTGCGGCATGTAGGCCACCTGCCCCAGTCGCTTTCCTTCAGGGACCCAAGGAATTTCAATGGTTCCGTGGGTTGGCTCAAGCAGGCCTGCCAGCAGCTTGAAAAGGGTGCTTTTACCGGAGCCGCTGGAGCCGATGAGCGAGACGAATTCGCCGTTGGCAACACGCATCGACACATTGGAGAGCACGGGGGAATCCCTTTTTCCCGGGAAAGCGTAGCTCATGTTGTGAATGGTTATGTTATTATCCATCTCGTTCTGTTCCCCCTTGTTATTCCAAATTCAACTTCAAACTGCGGGATCTTTCATTACACCTGCTGATCTGCCCGCAGAACGCGAAAAAGACCCACCCATTTCCGGAGAAATGAGTGGGTCTGTAAGTTCAATTCACATTAAAATTCATCATCAACATGAAAAAATCCGCTTACTGAAAGGCCGCTCCACTTCCCTCCGCTGGTATGATCCAGATCAGGTTCAAAGGGTCCGAATCATTCGATTCGTCTCAGCCGTAAGGCTCCCCTAGTGCATTGTTCAAGATATGCAGTTATGTGTTCAGCATATATCACATGCAAGTGGAATGTAAAGGGGGCGCTCAGAAAGAATGTGAGTACTGATCTGAAAATGGTTCCGTTCGGATTATTAGGATTGCACAGCCAGATTATTCGGGCAGACGCATTAATCCGTTGCCGGAATTGCTCCAGTTTCCTCAACTCCTCTTACTGTGGCAGGTTTATTTAATGAAATAGATACGATACAATATCTACTGAATTTCTATACACTGCTTTCGGGATGTAATCAATGGAAGGGGAAGTGTACTATGAGAACGATTGGTCTTATTGGTGGAATGAGCTGGGAGTCATCGTTAGAATATTATCGAATTATTAATGAAGAAGTGAAAAATAAATTGGGAGGATTGCATTCAGCCAAGTGCATTTTATATAGCGTGAATTTTGAAGAGGTCGAGCGTTATCAAGCTGAAGGTGATTGGGAAAGCGCTGGTGAATTATTAGGGAATGCTGCTCAGTCTTTGGAAAAGGCAGGAGCAGAAATGATTGTAATTTGTACAAATACGATGCATAAAGTGATTAAACATATTGAAGAAAAAGTGACACTACCCATCGTACATATTGCTGATGCAACAGCAAATCAAATTCATAAGTCCCATATAAGTACGGTTGGTTTACTCGGCACCAAATATACGATGGAACAAGACTTTTATAAAAAACGAATTGAATTTAATGGTATTAAGGTTTTGATACCGAATGAAGAGGATAGAAAAGTTGTCAATAAAATAATATACGAGGAATTATGTTTAGGGAAAATTGAGCCCTTATCAAGGGATTATTATAAAAAGGTGATCCAAAGGCTGGTTGATGATGGAGCTGAGGGAATCATATTAGGTTGCACCGAAATTGGATTATTAGTAAAAGTAGAGGATTCAGAAGTTCCATTATTTGATACAACACATATTCATGCGATTGAATCTGTTCATTTGGCACTAGCCAAATCATTTGACTCAACCCGATAAACCCGTTCTCTGATTTACCTTGGCTCATGAACTCGATATAATAGGGATGGGCCGTACAGGCCGGATCACAAAATGCAGGTGGGATTGTTCTCCCTCCTAGGCAGAATGGGGACCCAAGTTGAAAACGTTCAAAAAAGTATATATTGAGATCACGAGTATCTGCAATCTGGCTTGCAGCTTCTGTCCGCAGACGCAGCGTGCCAAAGGATTCATTGACCCTGAAGTCTTCAACAATATACTGGAACAAGTTAAACCACATACCAATCATATTTATCTACATGTCAAAGGCGAACCCTTGTTGCATCCCAAAATAGATCTTCTGCTAGATTCCGCACACGAGAAGGGACTCAAGGTGAATATTACAACGAATGGTACACTGCTGCCCAAGACTCAGCATAAATTGCTTGGTAAACCGGCGCTGCGTCAGATGAACTTCTCCCTGCACAGCTTCGATGGGCACGAAGGTTCAACAGATCGTGACGGATACCTGCGTCATATTTTGTCCTTTGTACACGAGGCCGTTAAGCACAATGTCATCATTTCATTCCGACTGTGGAATCTGACGCAGGATAACTTCACGAATGCTCAGATGAATCGAAATCGGGAGACCCTTGAAGTGCTGGAACGTGAATTCAATCTGGACTTCCGCATTGAGGAAAAAGTGGTTCCAGGCAGCGGCGTCAAAATTGCTCCGAATGTATACCTGAATCAGGACCACGAGTTCCAGTGGCCAAGTCTGGATGCACCTGAAGATGACGGCAAAGGCTTCTGCCACGCATTGCGTAGTCAGGCGGCTGTGCTAGTGGATGGAACGGTGGTTCCATGCTGTCTCGATGGCGAGGGTGTGATTAACCTGGGTAATGTGCACGAGAAGTCATTCTCAGAGATCATTGAAGGGGAGCGAGCGAACAATCTGGTATATGGCTTTTCCAAGCGGGAAGCTGTGGAAGAGTTGTGTCGAAAGTGCGGTTATCGTCAGAGGTTTGGAGCCTGACATCTTATAACAGCAAGCTGGAAGCCATTCAAGATCACACATTTGAAAGACAAATGTAGTGATCTTTCTTGTTTACTGGGGATTAAAGTCAGAGGTACTTACGTTACAAATGAGCATACCAGAGGTTGATATCAGCATATTGTTCAAAGATCCTGACTTGCAAAAAATGCCGATATGACAGTCATTATGCGATGTCAGGATATATCTGATCTAATGATTATTCTAGTTACCTTCCTTATTTGGTAGGATTAGGTTGTGAGTTGGGCAGAGGTGCACCTCTGGCGAACTTTCAGTACAAGCACAGGCTTGTACACGATCCATAACGAGAGAATAAGGGAGGAATAAAGTAATGAAAAAAATGTTGACGTTGTTGTTGTCTGCTGGTTTGGTTGCTTCCATATTTGGTGCGGTTCCCGCTGCTGCTGCGCCTACAGTTGTTAATTCAACGATTATTGTTCCAGCGGGCACGACTTATGACGGTCAAGGCAAAACATTTGTAGCCAATCCTTCCACATTGGGTGACGGGTCTCAAGCAGAGAATCAGAAACCGGTATTTCGTCTGGAGGCAGGGGCTACGCTCAAAAATGTAAATATCGGATACCCTGCTGCCGATGGTGTTCACTGTTATGGCAACTGTAATATATCAAATGTAGTCTGGGAGGATGTGGGTGAGGATGCACTCACATTGAAGTCGGCCGGAACGGTCAATATTACCGGCGGTGCGGCGTATAAGGCCTATGATAAAGTATTCCAGATCAATGCAGCCGGAACGATTAACATCAAAAATTTCCGTGCAGATGATATCGGGAAGCTGGTACGTCAAAATGGTGGAACGACCTTCGCAGTTAACATGACGCTGGATAACTCCAATATTTCCAATGTGAAAGATGCTATTATGCGTACAGATAGCAGTGTATCTCAAGGGAAAATTACGAATACCCGCTATTCCAAAGTGCCAACCCTGTTCAAGGGATTTGCTTCAGGTAAAACCAGTCAATCCGGCAATGTCCAATATTAAACGAGAGACTCAATCACTGGAGTTGTTAAAAATATAAGCTCCACTTAATTTGGAAGTAAGCCGGAATATAACGCCAAAAAAAGAGCGTCCCAAGGTCATTGTCACACTGTCACACTGACTTTGAGGAACGCTCTTTGTAATGCAGATGTCACCATAGTATAGTTCTGCTGAGTAATGTTTCATTGTGGAGGCACATATTATTTCTCTCCTGGAACCTCAACGATGACTTTGCCATGCTCGGGGGCAACGGAACCGGTATCCGTGGAGCCCAATTTGTTTATGACCTCATATGAGGTTTCTTCAAGCATGCGAGAGTACTTGAATGATACGAGTGTTTGACCTGCTACGGAAGGACGAGTTCCTGCTTCAGCAACGGCTTTGGTTTTAATAAAGAACAGGTCACCGATAGTTCCTGCATTATTGCTGATGTTGGCCTGCCATTGCAGCAGTGCACTTCCATTTTTAAGAACATAATAACTGACCAGATCGTTATCCTCCACAACGAAGAAACGATCTTTTTTGCCTTGTTCAAAAATGTATTTAATAGAGGAATCCACCGGACCCAGAGGGTTGCGAATATCCAGACGTGTTTGTCCGAGTTCAGAGAAGCGTGGCAGATGAAGTGCGGCTTCGCGCGCCACAGTCAGATCAGAACTGTTATATTCTTTTACAATCGTAGCATCGGTAGTGTAAATGTAGGCTTCCTTGGCCTTCTGATTCCACTGCACCTTCGTACCAAAAGCCTCACCAATGGCACGGAGCGGAAGCATCGCTTTACCATTCACCAGAATCGGGGCGGAAGACAATGTTGCATTTTGGTCATTTTTCTTCATTGTCTTGCTATTAGGTTTAAGGACATAATTATCGCTGCCTGTGCTAATGCTGATCTCTTTTGTTTTGTTATTGTAGCCAAACGTATAGTTGCCGAGGAATTGAAGCTCAGTCAATGCCACGTACATGGTCCCCTGCCGGATGACAACTTCATATTGAGCTTGAACATTGTTAATATAAGCTGTCGGTTTAGTTTCAGTTGCCGCGGCTTCCGCCACAGTGGATGAGAGTAAGGCAGGTGCCGTACCTGCGGTAAGTATCGAAGCGGCAAGGATCATTTTCCATGTTTTGAGCTGCCAAGCAGAGTTATACATTTTCATTACTATCAATCTCCCTTCTAGTATTTCAGACGGACTACATAACCTAAATGTTTCATATTATGGAAAGTGTACAATAGATATCCCCTGTTCATATACCCCAAATGAAGCATGGTGATACTTCTGGGGATTGCCACAAATACCCATCTGATGTACATTAGAAGCAATGAAATAAGTGAACCGGGAGCTCAATGAAGTTGGGCTGAGAGAGTGGCCTTGTGCCGCTGACCGTACATCTGATCTGGGTAATGCCAGCGTAGAGAACATGGATTTGCAATATGTAAGGGTGAAGTGTAGGAATGAACGTGGATGAACAACAGACCTTTTTGAACTGTGGTGGTGTATCTGCCATGGCGGAGAGGGATGGTTGATATTCCGTATTTTCGACATCCACCCAATACATCATTGTGAGGATTGTATACTGCGTGTTAGGCCTGCCCGGAACCGGGGAGGCTTTTTTTGTTTATTTTTAGAGGTTGTTCCACCAGTCTTTTTGAACACACACTTTTACAACCCCACAGGGGACAGAGGAAGGACGTAGAGAACATGGCAACAACAGGCAACAAACGATTGAAATTAACGGATATTCTGGTAACCATCGTAATCGCAGTGGTGTTTGGGGTGATTTACAAGATATGGGGACCTACGTATGACTTGATGAAACCATTCGGCGTTCATGCGGAGCAGATGATCTACGGCATGTGGTTTATGGCGGGCACGTTTGCATTTGTCATCATTCGTAAACCAGGCGTGGCTATCTTGGCCGAGGTTGCGGCTTCAACGGTAAGTGCTTTTCTGGGCAGTGAATGGGGCATGTCCACACTGGTGTATGGTCTGTTGCAAGGATTGGGAGCCGAGATCTTCTTCGCAGCATTCCTGTATCGTAAAACCAATCTGTTTGTCACTTGTCTTGCAGCCATTGGAGCCGCAGCGGCCTCGCTTTTGCTGGATTATCAGTATGGCTATATCGATTCACTCTCGGCCTGGAATTATACGTTATTCATCGGTTTCCGCTTCATCGGAAGCATCCTGATTGCAGGAGTGTTCGCTTATTATCTCGCCAAAGCTTTGGAACTGACTGGTGTAACACGTTCACTCAGACCGGTATCCAAACAGGATTATGAGGCGTTGGATTAGATGAGCGGAGAGGGGAATTCGCAGGCGGTAAGTGTGACGAATCTAAGATGCAAGTTCCCGGGAGAGAAAGCCTTGGTATTTCAAGGCTTGTCTCTTTCTGTGCGTCAAGGGGAGAAAGTGCTGCTGCTTGGACCAAGTGGCTCCGGTAAATCGACGTTATTACAAATCTTGAGCGGTCTGATACCTCGTTCGGTTGAAATTCCGATGAAATGTGATGATATTCAGGTTCCCGTCAAAGCAGGAGTGGTCTTTCAAGATCCGGATACCCAGTTCTGCATGTCCTTTACGGATGAAGAGATCGCATTTGTTCTGGAAAACCGAAGTATTCCACGTGAAGAGATGCCTGCTCTGATTAAATATTATCTGAAACAAGTGGGGTTATCCTTGGAACAGAACCGTGTATTGATCCAGTCCATGTCTCAGGGGATGAAGCAACGTCTTGCGATTGCCTCGATGCTTGCCATGGACCCGGAGGTATTGTTTTTGGATGAACCCACGGCACTGTTAGATGATGAGGGGACTTCCCAGGTGTGGGATACCGTCAAACGGATCGCCAGTGATAAAACGATCATCATCGTTGAACACAAAATAAACGAGATTGTAGATATGGTCGACCGCATCATTGTCTTATCACCTGAAGGAAAGATTGTGGCGGATGGGCCAGCACAGCAGGTATTCACGGATGAACGGAGCAAGTTGAGGGATTATGGAATCTGGTATCCAGGCGTGTGGGAAGAGCATGAGCAGGAGAGGGTAACAAAAGAAGAAGAGGGAACTTATGGAGAGCTTCAAGCGTGTGAGAATCAGGGGATCTCAACCTTGGAAGCACAGCAGTCGTCTGGCTTATCTGATGCAACGGAGATTTTCCCCGTATCTCATGTATCATCCTTATCGCCTGTATCGTTAGCCGATCAACCTGCACTGGACTTGCAGCAGTTCACTGGATGGCGTGGAAAAACACCTTTCATTCAGGTGGAACAGGCCAAGGTATGGCACGGAGATTGGATTGGTATTGTCGGGGCCAATGGAGCTGGCAAGAGTTCATTGTTGTTATCTCTGATGAATATTCTGAAAACAACAGGTCATTATGAGGTGCACGGTCAGCCTTCTGGCAAAACGGAACAGCTTGCAGATCAGATTGCGTTTGTCTTTCAGAACCCGGAGTTTCAATTTGTAACCAACACCGTCGCGGAAGAAGTGGAATTCTCATTGCTGGGGGGCAGGCTTACAACGGAAGAAAGACATGCCAGGACTCATCATATGCTGAATCAATTTGGACTAATCGACTTGTCCGAGCGCCACCCCTATCAATTATCGATGGGGCAGAAACGACGTTTGAGTGTGGCGTCCGCATTGGTCAGAGAGCAGCGAATTCTGTTGCTGGATGAACCTACTTTTGGACAGGATGCCCGTAATACCTTCGCCATGTTGGCACAACTGGAGCAATTGCGGCGTGAAGGAACAGCTATCGTTATGGTTACCCATGATCGTGAAATTGTAAAAAGATATTGCACCCGAATCTGGTCGGTGGATGAGGGGAGGTTAAGTGATGCAACTGTCGTTTCCTCATCGTGAAACCTGGCTTCATTCCGTTAATCCGGGGTTGAAGATGATTATTCTGACACTGATGTTTGTCATCGTTATCCTTATTCACAATCTGAATGTAATGGCCAATGTTGCGGTGGTAATGATGTTATTACTGTGCTGGACAGGCCATCCGTGGTACAGATTGATTCTGTACGCATCACCATTCATTCTGGTGTTTATCTCTACGTCTGCGGGCATGATGATGTTTGGCAAGGGAGAGACCACTTGGTATAAGTGGGGGCTGATTCACATCACCGAAGAGAGCTTCTATCGCGGTCTACACTTGGGTTTTCGCTCGCTGACTATGGCCGCGGCTGGGTTACTCTTTGGTCTTACGACCAAGCCAGTACGGCTATTTTATTCCCTGATGCAGCAGTGGAAGCTTCCTGCAAAATATGCCTATAGCTTTCTGGCCGCGATGCGCATGATCCCCATTTTGCTGGATGAATTCCAGACGCTCCGTTACGCTATTCGTATTCGTGGAACAAGGCAGCGCGGTTCGCACTGGAACGTGTATGGTACACTCAAGCGTTATGCTATTCCTCTGCTGGCACAGAGCATTCGTCGTGCACAGCGAATGGCGGTAGCGATGGAAGCGAAGGGATTCACGGATGGGGCGAGCCGAACGTATTACATTCAGATGGGCTATTCCCGAGCTGATCTGTGGTTTGTATTTTATTATATCCTCACCTTAACAGCTGCTTATTACATCGGGATTACCTTTCCTTATCATGCTACGATGGTAGATGTAAGGTAATACTGGGAGATAGAGAGAAATATATTGAGGTAAACGGTAACTTTTTCCTGCGCACAACGTCTATATGGAAATAACTTCTAATGGATGGGGATGAACGAGAGTGAAGACGGGTCCTGACTGGCAGGGAATGGGGTACAAGTGGATTACCATGACTGGATTATCAGCTGTACTGTTGACGGGATGGATGATGCTTGATTCACAAAAGGTAGTGCTTGGAGGACAAGCTTCGGTTACAACGCCCCAAGCTTTGGGAGCAAGTCCCCAAGCCTTATCAACAAAGTTGGCCTACAAACAAGGAGACTCCGTTACGCTCATGAATGATATTCCCCTGTTTCAAAACAGGAGGGACAGCAGTGTGGCTCCTGACCAAATGAAGATTGAATACTATACTACAAAAAACGAGAAGTATAGGTTGGCATCGGTTCGAGGCGAGTGGTTGCAGCTTAAGTCATCCGATCATGGAGACTTCTGGTTGCCAAGTTGGTATGCATTGAAGGAGAGCAGAAGCATGACGGAAACAGCTCCGCAAAGTCTCAAGATCCAATCGGGCAGCAAGCTGTATCTGGCTCCAGACAGTGCTACAACCTGGACTTTTGAGAAAGCGCTAACAAGTAAAGCTGTTATTGTTGCAAAGTGGAAAGGATGGTATGGCGTCTCCATTGCTCCACGAACCTGGAGTAAAGAATCCTCCACGTATCGGCCAGGACTCTTCTGGATCAAGGCAGAGGCTCTAGAGCAGAGGAATAATGTGGCTGATGGTTGGTTCCAACAGAATATATCGCTACCGACTTCGGTTATTCGTCATTTGACGGATATTAAGCTGAACATGGCAACCACCTCCAAACAAGTGGCCGAGTGGTTAGGCGAGCCCGATTGGAGAGAGGGTTCAAGCAATCTAAATGATACGGGGTATGCAATGAGTATTGGACAGACCTGGAGATATGAGCGGCAAGATGGACAATTTTTGGTCACATTCAACAAGAATGGCAAGCTGGTCAGAACTCGCTGGAATCTACCACAGCATGATCGAAATACTGTCTTTTCTGATTGGAATATCAGTCGGGCGGATGAATATGGGTTTACGACAAAAATGTACGGCACAACGCTGCCGAAGACAATCCCTTGGAAACCGGTCTGGACTAACCAGGGGGATATTAACTACACTTTTTTACAAGCAGCGACGGATGATGTACTCCTGATGAAGGGGGATGACGGTGGATTTAGCGGGGGCTACTACGAAGGTTCCATATATGCCCTTGACCGTCATACGGGCCAGAAATTATGGAGGATCAATGGGGGTTTTGGAAGACAGCAGGCTGAGGTGGATACAGCACGCCAATACGTTACAATCTACAATGATTATGACCCTGACAAGAAAAAATACGTGGATCGTATTCGTCATCTGAACTTGAAGAGCGGGAAGGTCGCATGGACGTACACCCCTAAGCAAAATTTTAGACTAAATGGCATCACCGCTGCGAAAAACGTTGTGGTCGTGGATAGCCCGGTTGTTGAGAGCTCAAGCAACAGTTGGTTGACGGTACTGGATAGTGCAAACGGAAAAACATTGTGGACGCGAAAACTCGTGAAAGGTTATGAATTATTGAACAAGAGTGCAGATGACCCTTATGTGTTGTATTGGGAAAAGAATAAGCTGACTGCAGCCGATCCGCAATCAGGGCGAACCGTATGGAGCTTGAAGGCCAAGCGATCTACCATAGAACAACTTGGGAATGATCCATATTTTGATGGAATTGAACGTCTGGATCCCTTTGTAACCAGGAATGCTGGAAGATGGCTATCGTTAGATAATCAGTGGCTGCTGCTTGATCTGAACACGGGGAAAAAGCTTGCCCAATTTCCTGCTCGGGTAGGACAGAGATTGGAGGAGCTGAATGATGGCATGCTGTTGATCCGTGAGAATCAAAACGGCGATCATTACGGAGAGTATGAAGATTTTACAACCACCCTGTACGATGCCAAGACAGGCCAAACACGGTGGACGCTCAATGGCAAAATTGAACGAGGACTGGTGGAAGATGATCAGTTATATGTAATTAAAAATGGTTACCCCGCGGCTTTGAATTATGATACGGGGGAGACGCGTTGGAATGCCAAAGATACGATTGCCACTCTCAGGTATCCCACGAATCAGGGGAGCTATCTGGTCATTGATGATCAGTTGCTGCTGCCCATGGATGAGAATTGGTTGGTATTGAATAAAAACAATGGAGCCTTGTTAGGTCGTGTACATGACGTGGCGATGGGAAACCCGGAGCATCGCGACCGGGATGCGAAGAACGGAACGATCAACCGGATCGGCAATGAAGTGTATGTGGGTTCGTCCAACGGACGTTTTCGCGTGTATGAAGCCAGCCGCCTTCAGGAGGCAATCTCACCTTAAAAGCTTGTCTCATCAGGGATGTTGATTTATTATAAATGAACAGGATTGCTCGCGCTCCGGTTATCGGCTGTGCGGGCTTTCTTCATGTGTTCTTGAAGAACCATGCATGATCATTCACGGGAGGACTCTCCATGATCTCATTATATGGTGTAAGCAAACGTTATAACGAGCGCGGTTCCCGTGCAGATCAGGGATTCGAAGCGTTAAGCTCGGTGTCGCTCGAAGTGGGACAAGGCGAAATTCACGGCATCATCGGTTCGAGTGGCGCAGGCAAATCCACGCTTCTGCGGATGCTCAATGGTCTGGAAAAGCCGGATGAGGGTGAGGTTGTTGTGAATGGGCAGCACCTGACCCAGATGAATGAGCGCACTTTGCGTCTGGCACGAAGGTCCATTGGCATGATCTTTCAGCACTTCAATCTGGTCAGTAATCGGACGGTGAGTGGCAATGTCTGTATGCCGCTGGAACTGGCCGGGATGTCCCGTACACAGCGAGTCGAGCGTGGACTTGAGGTGCTTAGGTTTGTTGGACTGGAAGACAAAGCGGGTCAATATCCTGCTCAGCTTAGCGGAGGACAGAAGCAACGTGTGGCGATTGCACGCGCACTCGCCAGTCGTCCGGATGTGCTTCTCTGTGATGAACCGACTTCTTCGCTTGATCCACAGACTACGAATGGCATACTGGATGTGCTACGTCATATCAATGAAACGCTGGGCGTGACCATTGTCGTCGTGACGCATGAGATGGAAGTGGCTCGTAGACTATGTCACAGGGTATCCGTCATGAAGGATGGGCGACTCGTACGAACATTGACTGAAGCGGAAGTGAGCAGTATTCCCGCTCCGCAGCCGGATCTGCTGACCTCCTTGCTTGCGGGTGATGAATATGGGATGGCAGGTTCGTCTTTGTTCCGTCAGACAGAACAGGGGGACAAGTCATGAGGTTACCTGAATCTGTACTGAAGTATCAGCATGAGATATGGCAAGCGATCGGAGAGACTTTTGTCATGGTAGGCATTTCCATTGCAGCGGCTGTTCTGATCGGGTTACCTCTGGGTACACTTCTGTACTTATTCCGGAGAGGACAACGGTATCAGAATCAAACGTTGTCTTTTGTACTCGGCAGTATCGTCAACATCATTCGTTCGTTTCCATTCTTACTGCTGGTTGTCTTCATGATTCCATTCACACGAATCGTCGTTGGAACGTCGATCGGTACACTGGCGGCAACCGTTCCACTCTCGGTCATTGCGATTGCCTACTATGCCAGACTCGTGGAACAAGCGTTGCTGGATGTACCGAAGGGCGTGGTTGAAGCTGCATCATCCATGGGGGCATCGACGATGCAGCTCGTGGTGAAATTCCTGTATGTGGAGGCAAGATCTGGCCTTGTACTGGGACTCACCACAGCTACGATTAGCTTTATCTCCTACTCGACGGTGATGGGCATTGTAGGTGGCGGCGGGGTTGGAGATTTTGCCATTCGCTACGGTTATCAGCGCTTCGAAACGGAGATCATGGTATTTACGATCATCATTATGATTATCCTGGTACAGATGATCCAATTCACAGGCAGCAGATTGTCCCGCTGGCTGGATCGCAGATCCTGAGCGTAGTGACACGGTACATGATTGAAGAAAGTGCAGTAACAAGGAAGACCAATACAGATTATATGATGAGGGGTAGACATACAATGAAAGCAAAAATGATGCTTATGTTGCTTGCAGTCATGCTTGTCGTAGCTGCTTGTGGCAAAAAAGAAGAAACACCTGCGGCTGAAGGAACGAAAGAAGATACACAAGCTGCACAAGAAGTTACGCTGAAAGTGGCCACATTGATTCCGCCAATGACAGACGTACTGGATATTGTTAAACCACTCTTGAAGGAAGATGGCGTCAATCTGGAAGTTGTTGTATTGTCGGATAACGTTCAACCGAATACAGCACTCGCGAACAAGGAAGTAGATGCAAACTTCTTCCAACACGTGCCTTACATGAATCAATATAATGAAGCAAACAATGCGAACCTGGTGCCCGTGCAGCCCATCTATAATGCCATCTACGGCGGCTACTCCAAAAAGTACAAAACGATTGAGGAATTGCCAGAAGGTGCAACGATCGCCATTGCGAACGATCCTTCCAACATTGGTCGCTCTCTTGTGATGCTGGAGCAGAACGGATTGATTAAGCTGAAAGAAGGCGTAGGTTTTAACGCTACACAGGCAGATATCACCGAGAATACGAAGAACTTCAAGTTTGAGGAAGTGGACTTGCTGATGCTTGCACGCATGATGGATGACGCTGATCTGGTAGCCATGACACCTGCTTATGCCAGTCCGCTCGGTCTTACACCGAAAAAGGATGCACTGTTAACCGAGAAGGATGATTCCCATTTTGCCATCACTCTGGTTGCCCGTGAAGATAATAAGGACTCCGAAGCGATCCAGAAGCTGGCTAAACGTATGGCGGGCCCGGAGGTCAAAGCCTTCTTCGAAGAGAAATATGCAGATATCGCTATCCCGGCATTTAAATAGAGAATACGTGAGAACAACGTGAATAGTCTTAAGATCTAAGCGATAACGCTTGGATCTTTTTTTGTCCTCACGTGCTTATTAACAAGTATTTAGAAAGTTAACAATTAGGTCATATCCCCGGAACATTTTATTTAATAGTTTTTTTGTATAATTTGTTTGAAAATAGTTCTTTAGGATTATAAATTAAGAGATTTTATTGTCTTTTTGAGCGTGAAAAATGTCTTTTACAAAAATGGAGACCTAGTTTTTAGAAAGATGGTTTACACTCTATGAGAGCTATATAAAAGCTATATAAGATGTATTAATCATTTACACGAAAACGGAGAGGACAGAAAAAACTGAAAAAGCGAAGCGGTCGCCTAAAAGCTTTCTGAAAGAAAGCTGCATCGGAAGCATAAGCTATCACCGGATGTTCCTGAAAAAGGGGAATTAAAAAAATCTGGGGGATAACAGCAATTGGAAGGTTGTAAAATTAATCTGGAAGAGGTAGAGAAATTTGTCCCAAAACAATAGCAAGCCGACCTGGTTCAACAAGATACATAAGAGCTTTAAGACAAAGCTGGTGGTGTCCTTTATTGCTTTCCTGGCCATTCCTTCGTTAAGTATTGGAATCTTATCGTATAACAGTGCCAAAGGTGAAGTAGAGAAGCAAATTTTACATAGTGCGATGGAAAACGTGAACCTTGCCAGTGCGACGATTGATCTCTCAATCAATGCCAAACGGAATCATATTGAATACTATGCGAAAACACTTGCAGAGCAATTAAGACAGGAAGATGCCGAGGTTCGGGTTGTGAACGAATTGAAGGGGTATGCTGCGCAGAACACAGATATCATCACCATAGGTGTGGGCACAGAGGCAGGTGTGTATCTCATGTCCTCTGATGCGGAGATGCCTGAAGATTATGATCCGCGAACCAGACCTTGGTACACGGAAGCCATGGGAACTCCACAGCAGGTGATTGTTACAGATCCCTATATATCTGCTGAGACAAAAGAGATCACCATTACGATTGCAAAGGCATTGGAAGACCAATCCGGTGTGGTCCAGCTGGATCTCGATCTGTCGGACATTAGCCAATTGGTTAGCGGAATTAAAGTTGGAGAGCAAGGGCATCTGATTCTGCTGGATGCCAGTGAAAAGTATATCTATCATCCGACAATGCAACCTGGAACAGATGCAACAGAAGATTTTTGGACACAAGTGTATACGAACGAATCCGGTAACTTTAGATATACCTTTGATCAGATGGATAAGGTTATGTATTACGCTACGAATGCATCCACGGGATGGAAGGTCGCTGGCACCATGTTTTCCTCTGAAGTAGAGGATGCTGCTGCGCCCATTTTGAATCGAACGATTATGATAATTGTTTCTTTTCTCGTCATCGGAATTATGATCATCTGGCTGGTGATGCGATCGATTGTTAAACCGATTCGTCAGTTGAAGGTTCAGGCGATTCAGGTGAGTGAAGGAGATCTAACCCAGACGATTACAAGTACAAGTAATGATGAGATTGGTGAACTGAGTGAAGCATTTGGCAAAATGCAGAGCAACCTGCGTGTATTAATCCAAAATGTGGAGAACAGCGCCAATCAGGTCGTTATCTCATCGGATGAAATGACTCAGAGTGCGGAATCAACCAGTGCAGCCAGTGAGCAAGTAGCACGAGCTATTCAGGAAATTGCGAGTGGCGCAGAGAAACAGACCCAGGGAATTGAACATAACCATCAGGCCATGAATGAAATCACGATTGGCATTACAAGGATCGCCGAACGTTCCATACATGTTGCTGATTTGGCTAAACATACAACCATACAAGCGGAAGAAGGCGGCAACACCGTCAAACAGACGGTGAGTCAGATGCAATCGATTCAAGAGACGGTAGAACAGACAAACCTGATGATTCAGGCGTTATATGAACGATCACACCAAATTTCAGCGATCACGGAGTTAATCGGAAACATCGCCAAACAGACAAACCTGCTCGCACTGAACGCATCCATCGAAGCTGCTCGTGCAGGTACACATGGCAATGGATTCGCCGTTGTAGCAACAGAGGTTCGCAAGTTGGCAGAGCAATCCGGGCAGTCTGTCAATGAAATTACCGTGCTGACTACGGCGGTACAGGAAGATATGGCTGCTTCCGTTCGCATGATGGAGAAGGTAACTTCAGAGGTGGGAGAGGGCATGGAGATCTCTACAGAAGCGATTCGAAAGTTTGAACGCATTCTGGATAGCATGCGTGAAACGACACCTCAGATTGAAGAGATTGCAGCTACGTCACAAGAGATTACAGCAGGTGTACAGGAAGTATCTGCTGTATCCAATGAGTTGGCTGGCATTGCGTCAGGCAACGCTGCAACTTCCGAAGAAGTGGCCGCTTCCTCAGAGGAGCAGCTGGCAGCGATGGAGCAGATTTCTGCCTCGGCTCGTGGCTTGTCTACCATGGCGGAAGAGCTGCAGCACCTGATTAGACAGTTTAAGTATTAATCGGGATCGTAGATACGAATATCACACAGGGACAGCATCACATGATGTTTCATCAGAGGGAGTGGACAGCCATGCAACCAGAACTCAAAGCCTTCTTGCTGCTAACGGATGCGGTCATGATTACAGATGAGGAGGGTGTGATTCTAGATGTGAATTCCGTTTATGTAACCAAAACAGGATTCTCACGGGAAAGCACCATAGGTCAGCCTGCCCGATTGCTAATGGATACGCACTGGAGAGGAAATCAGACCTGGTCCGGCGTAGCCAAACTGATGAAGGTAGATCAGGAATTTTGGGAAGCTCAAGTTACGATTACATCGGTTTATTTGAACGATTCTCTCTTTTATATCAGTATTTTTAATGATGAATTTTCATGAAAAAAAATCGTTGTTTTGTGATAAGGGTATGTTAGCTGAAAGTGGGAATTATTTTCAAAAAAAAGGTCAATATCGTCAATTGAATAAGGGAGCCTGGCATACTATGATTTGTGTACCGGGGGACTGCGAACGTGAATCTGGCAACATTCATTGAATGCATGAAATCCTGAAGTCGTAATGTGGACGGTGACCATTTGCTACGCGATCTTGTGTTAAATTTCACGCTAATTTTGATCTTTGTTTTCCTGACTCATCACTATCTGAACCAAACCAATGCTACCCGTTCTACATCCATCACGACTCGGATCATTATTGGTATTACACTGAGCATGTTGGGTACGGCGCTCTATTATTTCTCTATTGTGCTTGAGGATGGAACATTGTTGAATTTCCGGGCCAGTGTATATCTGCTCGCCGCTTATTTTGGTGGAACTGGCTCTGCCTTTGTTACTTTTGCATTCATGTGGATTTTTCGCATTAATATGGGGCGTAATCCTTTGTTGGAGAACTGGCAGTATGCGTTGGCAGAGTTGTTATTTGTTGTAGCCGTATGCCTGATCTTTCAGTATGTTAAGGGATTTATGCAAAAGTGGTTGTCTGGAGCGTTGCTGCTGATAACTGTGTATGAGTTTTTCGTACTAAAGATATATTCTCCTTCTCTGCTAATGTTGGGACAGATTCTCCTTTTTCAAGGTATCTGCATGCTCTTCGTTATATTATTCCTGTACTATCTGAACCAAAATCATCGATATAGAAGATTGGTCATTCAAAGGGATCAGGAAATGCTGGAGATGCTTCGGATGCAGCCGGGTTTTACGTTTAAAATTCATAAACAGAATGGGAAATTCGAGTACCTTCTGCTTGAAGGGGAGATGCTCTCCCGACTGGGCTTGGATATGAATAGTCTGAAGCAAGACTATAAGCTGGGTACATTGAACATTTTACCTCAGGAAAAGGTAGAATTTCTGCGAAAGCAGTTTAACCGGGCCTGGGAAGGGGAATCTTTTTTTTACGAGATTGAGCATGAAGGGTTCTATTCCCTGGTGAAAATTCGCCCTCTTCGAGAAGAGGGGGTTGTGAAATATGTCGTGGGATATGGACTCGATATCACGGAACACAGAGCGGTTAAACGAAGGATTCAAGAAAGTGAAGAGCGATATCGAACACTTGAGCGCGTGTCGGCAGACTGGTTCGTCGGTATGGACAGCAACAGGTGTATTGTGTCGGTTAATCAGAAATTTCTGGATGTGCTCGGTCTCAGCAGGCAGGAAGTGCTTGGTCGTCAGCTTGAAGAATTATTGTTCATTGAGCAGTTGGATAACTGGTTGTTCATTTTCCAAAAAGCCTTGCATCACAATATAGCCCAGGATACGGAATTAAGTTTCATCATTGGAGAAGCTCATGAGCAGCATGTTCGGGTTCACCTGTACCCTGTCAAAGGACTAAACTCAAGTGAGAAAATTAAGGCAGTCATTCGTGACATTTCGGATCACTATAGACGTGTTAAGGCTGACAAAGCAAGTCAGGCGAAGAGTGAGTTTCTCGCATTCATGAGCCACGAGATTCGTACCCCACTGAGCGGCATTATCAGCTTTTCGTTGTTGCTTCAACGAACAGATCTATCTCCACAACAGAAGGATTATTTGAGTAAAATTAATGCGTCCTCCCAAACCTTGCTTGCCCTCGTAAATGATATTCTTGATTTTTCGAAAATTGAGGCAGGCAAGCTGATTTTGGAGAAGGTTTCTTTTTCACCGGAGGATGTGATCAAACGTGTGGCAGATCAGGTCGGTGTGGCCATCGGGCACAAAGATATCGAAGTGATCTTTACAACCGATCCCGATCTGCCGTTAACGGTGATTGGTGATCCCTTCCGACTTGAACAGGTGTTATTGAATCTGCTGAGCAATGCAATTAAATTTACGGAGCATGGATATGTGACGTTGCAGGCAGAGGTGCTTTCATTGGAGGCGGAGCAAGTTCAGGTCCGTTTTGAGGTAGAGGACACGGGAATCGGAATCTCACCCGAACAATTGGCACGGCTTTTTGTCCCGTTTACTCAAGCGGAACCTTCAACGTATCGAACATATGGTGGTTCTGGTCTTGGGCTGGTCATCTGTTATCTTCTGGTGACCTCCTTGGGAGGAAGTCTGCAGGTGGATAGTGTTCTGGGAGAGTACAGTCTGTTCTCATTCGACTTGATATTTGAACTGGCAGAATCGGAAGAAGAAAGTTCCTTTCTGCAAACATACCCTCTTCTATATTACGCGGATGATGTGGTGATCGTTGAGGAAGATGAACGAATGGGTGCGAATTTGAAGCAGATCCTCCACTCATTCGGGATGAAGCCGAAGCTGTATCCTTCGTTGAACCATATGATGGAAAGTGATTGGTGTATACCAAAGGCAGAGGGGATAAGTTCAATATTATTGATGATAAATATGGATGCAGCACACGCACACCATCGTTTACCTTGGAACAACCTGATGAAGCGATTGAATCGAACCAAATTTCAGATGGTGGGTTATACCCATGCCTTTAGTGAAAATGCCCTGTGGAGTGAGGAGAGATCCTTTCGCCCGGATCTCATGATGATCAAACCGATTACACGTCTGGGATTGTTCGAAGTGTTACTTGCACTTCAGGGTGAAGGGCCATTAGAGGACAAGCGGATGAGCGAAGGCGACGAGTTCCATTCGCGTAACCTGAAAGGCCACATTCTGATAGCTGAAGATCATGAAATCAATCAATTGGCCATTCGGGCCATGCTGGAGCATATCGGATTCAAGGTGACGGTAGCAGACAGTGGCACAGAGGTTTTGGAGAAATTGCACGAACAAACATGGGAACTGATTCTGATGGATCTCTTAATGCCAGATATGAATGGTATTGATGCAGCAAGGCACATTCGCAAGATGAGGAAATATGACCGTACACCCATTATCGCGCTTACAGCGAATGCTTTAAAAAGGGACGATGAGCTATATCTTGAAGCGGGCATGAATGCAATCCTGACTAAGCCCATACAGGAACAACAGATCGCAGATATGTTGGACATATGGATTGATCTAAAAGGCATAAGAGATATCAATGGAATCGATTCAGATAAGGCCATTAGACAGATGGACGGCAAGCCGCATATTCTGCAATATGCGCTTACGAAATTCAGGACGGAGTATGGTTCGTTTCAGCAAAAGCTGGCGGCACAGCTTCAGCAACAGCAGATTACTGAAGTAATCCGTAATGTTCATTCTCTTCGAGGCGTAGCTGCGAATCTGCATGCAGTGGACCTGATGTGTACGGTTCTCCAGCTGGAGCTGCTCTTATCCGATCCGTTACTCGAAGAAAAGGCACTAAACTCGGTATTAGAGAAGGTGCAACAGGAAATTGATAAAATTACCGGGTCTCTGCCATGGTGACCTGAATAAAGTTATATTATTTTAAGGAGTAAACTTATATCCGACCCCCCAGATGGTTTGAATGTATTGGGGGTTTTTCGGATTGTTCTCGATTTTTTTGCGAAGCTTGGTAATGTGCACATCGATGGTGCGATCATTAATGCCGGCATCAATACCACGAATGGCTTCAATCAGGGCATACCGGCTGTAGACCTTGCCAGGATTGAGGATAAACAGCTTCATGATCTCAAATTCGGAAAATGTCATCTCCACTCGCTGGTTATTTAACAGAACGGTTCTTCGCGCCAGATCGAGAGATATTCCAGTTTCCTGTTCAGTGACAATAGAGCTGTTCAATATGGCGTAACGACGCAATACAGCCTCAATACGTGCTTTCAGTTCCTGCATGCTGAAAGGTTTACATACATAGTCATCAGCCCCATCTGTTAATGATCGAATACGTTCGGATACTTCGGTTAACGAAGAGATGACAATGATGGGGATTGCCGTATGTTGGCGCATGAGAGAACAAGGATTCTTATTACCCGAATCAGGGAGCAGCAAGTCAAGAAGCAGGATATCAGGCCGCGCTTGAAGCTGTAGAAGACCATCTCTTGCGTTATCGACACGGGTAACATCATACCCTTCACCTTGTAAATACAAGGATAATGTATCGCCTAACATGTTGTCGTCCTCTATGATAAGCACTTTCGTCATGATATTCCTTTCTGAACCCCCTTCTTGTAGAAGGATTAAGATCCATGGATTAACTTAATATACCTGATATTTAAAACAGGCTGCATGAGGATGTCAAGACTCTAACATGACTCCAAGAAGGTGAGAGAATCTGGTTTATTGCTCGCCCAAATGTGGATGAGCTTCACGCTCGATCAGGCGCATCAGTTTGCGCTCGGTGGCTGTCTCTGGTGCAGGGGTGTAGACACTGCAACGCAGATCGGAACTACCCTGAACCTGCAACGAAGTCAGATCAAACAACATTTTGCCTGCTTTGGAGTGCCTGAATTCGATTAATACGTCCGGGGCACTGCTGACGCTGCTTTGTTTCCAAAGGGTGTGAAAATCGTGATGTCTGTTCATCATGTCGTCCAAAAATAAATTATACCATTCATCATCAACATACTGACCATAATAAGCACGAAATATCGCCAGAAATCCGCTAACAAAATCCTCCCAGTTCACCGCGAGCCTGCGAAACTCCTTTCGATCAAATAACAGACTGATCATATTCCGCTGTTCGGGGGCAATCTGTTCAAAATCCATAAAAACATGCCGGGCTGCATCATTCCAGCCAACAATGTAACAACGCCGATCCGAGATCACGGTAGGGCAGTGATGAAGCTCTTGCAAAATTTTCTGCAAGGAAGGGTGAAGTTGAACAGGTTCTTCTTCCAGTGTCGGCAGTTCGGAGTGATGTTCCATGGCAAGTGAAAACAGATATTTTCGCTCATCCGCAGTAAGTCTTAGTGCTGAAGCGATGTTGTCCAAAACCGAATGGGATACCTGAATATCCCGACCTTGTTCAAGCCAGGTATACCATGTTGTACTTACACCTGCCAGTTGGGAAACCTCTTCTCTCCTCAAACCAGGCGTTCTGCGCCGGCTTCCAGTGGGTAAACCGACAGATTCGGGAGAAATTTTGGAACGCTGTGTTTTTAGAAAAGTAGACAATGCCTGTAACCTGACATCGTAGTTCAATCCATCACCTTCCGTCCTCGTTATCATGGTAGTCATTATACTATTATAATTGACAACTTGTAATAGGATATTCAAAAGTGCACTATTAGTGGCATAGCGTAAGAATGAAGGAAGATAACAGCGCTGAAGGAGGATGGATATGGAACGAGTCGTCATTACAGGTATGGGAGTCATCTCTCCTTTGGGAAATGATGTACATACATTCTGGAATGGATTAATTGAGGGTAGATCAGGAATATCAACAATAGAACATTTTGATACAGCTTCCTATAAAACCAGAATCGCTGGTGTGGTCCGTGATTTTGATGGTGAAGAGCAATTTGGACGCAAGGAAGCAAGGCGTATGGACCGCTTCGTTCAATTCGCTGTTGCTGCTGCGGACCAGGCAGTATCCCAATCGGGTCTTGTGATGGACGAACTGGATCGCGAACGGGTAGGTGTATATATTGGTTCAGGAATAGGCGGAATTCAGACATTGATGGAACAAGGCAAGGTCCTGTCTGATCGGGGACCTGCGAGAGTCAGTCCAACACTCGTACCTATGATGATATCCAATATGGCTGCAGCTATGGTTAGTATGAGGTTTGGTTGCTGGGGGCCGACATTGTCGCCAGTAACCGCTTGTTCCATTGGCAATACAGCCATTGGAGAGGCTTTCCGTCTTATTCGTCATGGTGGAGCCGATGTCATTATTGCTGGCGGGACAGAAGCCGCTGTAACTGAAGTGTCACTGGCAAGCTTCGGTAATGCGACAGCGTTGTCAACAAGAAATGAAGCGTTCCATGCAGCAAGCCGTCCATTTGATGCGGGGAGAGACGGTTTTGTCATGGCGGAGGGCGCTGGGATTCTGGTTGTTGAGTCACTATCTCATGCACTGGAACGAGGGGCAAATATTCTTGCCGAAGTAATTGGATATGGTGCCAGTTCAGATGCATATCATATGGTAGCAACCCACCCGGAAGGACGGGGGGCATATCTGGCAATGAAAGCAGCGCTTAAAGAAGCTCAGATTGAACCTGAAGACATCGATGTAATTAATGCTCATGCCACCAGTACGGAGGCGGGCGATCTCTCTGAGACGAGAGCGATTAAGCAACTTTTCGGGGAAGCTGCCTATGATGTTCCGGTCACAGCGAATAAGTCCATGACAGGACATATGCTTGGTGCAGCTGGTGGTGCGGAGGCGATCTCACTTATTCAAAGTTTGCGTCATGGCATCATTCCTCCAACCATCAATCAGGAGCAGAGTGACCCTGAATGTGATCTGGACTATGTACCCAATGAGGCAAGAAGAGCAGATTTGCGGATTGGAATGTCCAATTCCTTTGGTTTTGGCGGTCATAATGCGGTGATTGTTCTTCAAAAATATTCTTCTTAAGCTAAAAGAACAGCTGAAATAACCAAAGGAACAGCGCAGCCTGGTGAGGCCACGCTGTTCCTTTGGTTATACGCGAATCATTCGTATCACGGAACCCTATTAACAGGCAAGTGTTTGCATGCCTTACGAAGAGAGAGGCGTTGATTCCGCTAAGCCTTTGCTGCCCCGACTCAACCAGCTTACACGCCAGCGGGATTGCATGAAGAGAACAAGGAACAGGGAAGCTGCAGCAATCAGGCTAAGAATGACGAAGCCTGGAGTGTAGGATTGGTAGCTGCTATACAGTTGACCGAGAATCAGCGGCAGTGCGTATCCGCCCAACCCGCCAGCCGCGCCTACAATGCCTGTCATCAGGCCAATCTCGTTACCGAAGCGTTGCGGAACCAGTTGGAACACGGATCCATTTCCAGCTCCCAAACACATCATACCGAGGAACAGCATGACCACTACAACAGGAAGTGGTGGCATGAAGGATACTCCAATCAACATGACGCAGGCTCCTGTATAAAGGAAAGTCAGCATGCGGGTTCCACCAATTTTGTCTGCCAGATAACCCCCTACAGGCCGGAAGAAGCTGCCTGCAATGACACAGAAGGTGGTAATATCTGCGGCTCGAACAGGTGAAAGTCCATACTGGGTGTTGAAGAAGATGGTTAGATAGTTACATAATCCAACGAAGCCGCCAAAGGTTACACAATAGAAGGCACAGAACACCCAAGCATCTTTTTGTTTAAGCAGACTTCCATATTGGGACAATTTTTTGGGCTCAGGCCGGTTAGGACTATTCTTGGCAAAGAGAGAAAAGAGAATAAATACGAGAGCAATCGGGATAATAGCAAGTCCGAACACAACTTCCCAGCTGCCAAAATGCGTAGCCAAGCGATTGGCAAACAACGTCGCGAGTACGGTTCCGCTGTTACCCGCCCCGGCGATACCCATGGCAAGACCCTGGTGCTCTTTGCCATACCATTGGCCCGCCAGCGGCAATGCAGCAGCAAAGGAGGCACCAGCCACACCCAGCAAGAGTGCCACCACGTAAAGCTGGCTTAAGGAGTCAACCCATAACCAGCCGAGTAATAAGGGAACCAGAGTGACGAGCATCCCGATCTGTGCGGTTAGTTTCGGACCGATATAATCAGACATGAAGCCGAGTACAAGTCGCAGGATGGAGCCGCCAAGAATAGGCAATGCGACCAGATTGGCCTTTTCCAATGGAGTCATCGGATAGTCCAATGCGATGACAACTGCGAGTGGACCCAGCATCCCCCATATCATAAAACTGATGTCAAAGTACATAAACGCCCCGAACAGGGTGGGCTTATGCCCGCTTTTCCAAAAACTTTTGCTCTCCATCATCCATCATCGCTCCTCATCCAATTAAGATCTTCGTAATTTGTCTATGTGCTTGTTGAGGCAGAAAAAGGCCGCAATTCGTCCAGATCAGAACGATTTGCGGCCCCGTTGCCGACAGGCGGTACACGTCATTGTGTTCCCGCATCTGAGTTGATCACAGCACTGTGATTTTGATTCAAATTATAAGCAAGAGAAAATGGTCATGTCAACAAAAATTACACGTAATTTTAATTAATTCTTTTTTTGATCGTGTTTCGTGGTTTTGATGTTAATTATATTGACATTGTATTTGGATTCCCTTAATCTGAATCTAATATGAATCCACACAATGGCGTGTGGATTCCGGAGGCAACGGTGCCCTTTTCCGAATGATGGAGAAGGGATTTTTCTGTTTATTTTCAGGTGAGAGAGATAGGGGGCAGCCCATGAGCAGAAGCAAACTGGTGATTATCGGGAATGGCATGGCAGGAATGAAGTGTGTTGAAGAGATCATCGCACTGGAGCCTGATACGTATGAGATTGTAATCTACGGCAATGAACCCCGTCCCAATTACAATCGGATCATGTTATCAAAAGTATTGCAGGGGGAGCATTCGCTACAGGATATCATAATCAATGACTGGGGCTGGTATGCCGAGCATCAAATCCGGCTATGCACAGGTGAGACGGTACACCGAATTGATACCCGAGGGAAATATATAGAGACTGAATCCGGCCTAAGAGAAACATATGATGTCTTGATTCTGGCGACAGGGTCTTCACCGTTTATTCCACCGATTCCAGGAGTGGATAAAGAGCGGGTCATGTCCTTCCGAACCATTGATGATTGTATGCGTATGTCCGACTATTCCAGAGAATTTCGCAAGGCCGCCGTTATTGGGGGTGGATTACTTGGACTGGAGGCTGCACGTGGGTTGCTGCATCTGGGGATGGAAGCTGTGGTGATTCATAATGCACCTTACATTATGAACCGACAGTTGGATCAAAAAGCAGCTGCGATGCTTCAGAAGCAGCTTGAAGACCAGGGTATGTCCTTTCTTTTGTCCAAAAACACGCAGAAAATTACCGGACGATCACAGGCGCAGGGGTTGCTGTTCACAGATGGTTCCAAGCTTGAAGCTCAGGTTATCATTGTCGCTGTAGGCATTCGGCCAAATGTGGATCTCGCCAGACGAAGTGGAATTGCTACAAATCGGGCAATTGTGGTAGATGACTATATGCGCACCAATGTACCGGATATATATGCAGTTGGGGAATGTGCCGAACATCGGGGAATCAGTTATGGTCTGGTGGCCCCCTTATACGAACAGGGGAAGGTGCTTGCACGTACGCTCTGTGGACGGGAAACGCATGAATACAAAGGATCGATTCCCTACTCACAGTTGAAGGTATCGGGAGTTGATGTTTTCTCAGCCGGCGAGATTAGTGGTGAAGGTGTACAGACCGCAATTCAACATCTGGATGGCATTCAAGGCACATACAAAAAGGTACTGATGCAGGCTGGAAAAGTGCGAGGAGCCATCTTATTTGGAGATACAACCGAAGGAACGTCGTTGCTTGGACTTGTGCAACGAGGTGCGGATGTAGCGGAATTGGCTCCGCGTGAAGGGGCCCCAGACCCGGCTGAGATGGCTGCTGCGGCATTACCAGTTCAGGAGACCGTATGTGCCTGTAACAATGTGACCAAGGCTGCCATTATGAAGGCGATTCAGGAACAGGGCCTCGAGACGGCAGATCAGGTGAAGGAACAGACGAAGGCTTCTGGTTCATGTGGTGGCTGTCGCCCGATGGTGGCTGCACTGTTGAAACATACGCATAACCTGAAAAATAACGGGGGTACTGGAGTGGAAGCCACACCAGATAAACCTGCTCCAATGTCTGTATGCAGTTGTACGGCGCTTGGGCATGCAGAACTGAAGGAAATGCTGGCTGACATCGTTGTTCCGAATACAGATCTACCTTTGATCTTGCAGAAGTTGGGTTGGGGTTCGAAGCTTGGCTGTGCTGTATGTCGTCCAGTGATCCACTATTACTTGCAAGTATCCGGTGGAACGATAGTTGCACGAGAGATCGAAGGGCACTCAGAGGTCCAGGTACGCTGGGATAATCATATCCCGTCGTCATCCTATGCCAGAGATGTCAGTAGGTTGGCTGCGCAGCTTCGTGCCAGTTGGATCGGTGCAGTGATGCCGTCATCCGTGAATATTGGGGTTGCACCAGGGCCGGGGTCATTAGTGAGCGTACTGGTTCAGGATATTGGTTTGCTGGCTTCACCAGCTGGATGGGAGATCTATGCAGGTGGTCATGCAGAGCATCCGGTGAAGGAAGGTGAGTTGCTTGGGGTGGCTGAGACAGAGATGCAAGCGGCTATGCTTGCATCAGCCTGCCTTCAATGGTATCGCCAAACCGCTTGGTATGATGAGCCTTTATGGGCATGGACCGAGCGAATGGGATTCATGACGATCCGGGAAACGCTGCTGGATGACCAACTACAGAAGGAACTTGTTGCGATTCATCAATATGAGCGGGATGTGGCTTCAGCATCCCCGATGAAGCAATTTCTTGAATCTCCCGCGGTGCAGGGCACCGTCTGAAACGGATCAGTATTACAGCTGAAAGGCAGGGATGGGAAAATGGAATTATCGATAACTTCGGAAATGGCGGTATCCAAGCTGTATGTAAAAGAAACACAGTGTCCATATTGCAGTGTGCAATGCAAGATGACAGTTGAAGAGCTGGCCGCACCTGTTGCAGGTCAGAGCCGAGCGGAATATACGGTCCAAGGCGTTCCGAATGAAGCTTCTCAGGGCAGGCTGTGTGTGAAGGGTATGAATGCTCATCAGCATGCGCTCAGTGGTCAACGATTAATGCATCCGCTGATTCGTCGCAATGGTGAGCTTGAACCCTGTTCCTGGGAAGAGGCCATTCAGACCATCGCACAGCGGTTTCAGAACTTGAAAGATTCATACGGAGCAGATACGGTTGGAGTATACGGAGGCGGATCTTTAACAAATGAGTCAGCCTATCTGCTCGGCAAGTTCGCCAGGGTTGCTTTGGGGACGAAATATATCGACTATAATGGACGATTCTGTATGTCAGCTGCCGCTTCGGCCGGAAGTAAAGTATTTGGAATGGACCGAGGACTAACGTTCCGCCTGTCCGATATACCGAAAGCGGGCTGTATTATACTTGCCGGAACCAATATCGCAGAATGCCAACCTACACTCTTGCCGTACTTTAATCAGGCGAAGGAGAATGGGGCCTTTCTCATCGTTATCGATCCCCGTAAGACGGCAACCGCTGCGATTGCCGATCTTCACTTGCAGGTAAAGCCCGGAACGGATGCCTTGTTGGCGGATACCATGTTAAAAATAATAATCGATGCCGGATTGGTGGACCCTCATTTTATAGGAGAACGAACGCATGGATACGAGCAATTGATACAAGGGTTGGCTGATCTCCAACTCGAACAGTCGGCACTAGCATGTGGAGTCGATCTGGCCCTGATTCGTCAGGCTGCACTGGCCTATGGTGAGGCAGAGACAGGCATGATCATGACAGCACGTGGCGTGGAGCAACAGACGGATGGACATATGGCCGTCAGGCATTTTCTCAACCTGGTGTTAGCGACTGGCAAAATTGGCCGAGAAGGCTGTGGATATGGTGCGATCACAGGTCAGGGAAACGGGCAGGGCGGACGGGAGCATGGGCAGAAGGCTGACCAGCTGCCGGGCTATCGATCGATTGAAAATGAAGCTGATCGTGCCTATGTGGCATCGATCTGGGGCGTGGACCCTGCAAGTTTACCGGGTAAAGGAGTCTCGGCCTACGAGATGATGGAGAAAGTTCATGACCAGGAGATTCGGGCTTTGCTTGTAATGGGCTCCAATCCGGTTGTATCCAATCCTAATGTGCGTTTGGTGGAAGAAGGTTTGCGTAAGCTGGATTTTCTGATTGTGGCAGATATGTTTCTGTCCGAGACTGCACGAATGGCGGATCTGGTTCTTCCGGTTACCTCTTATATGGAGAATGAAGGTACACTGACCAATCTGGAGGGGCGTGTTCTGCTCCGTGAACAGGGACGGCCTGCGCCAGGCGAAACGCTCGATGATTGGGATATCTTATGCCGGATTGCCGCGCAATTGGGTAAAGTTTCTTACTTTGAATATGACACTGCTGAGGATATCTTTAATGAGCTTCGGTTGGCGAGCCGTGGTGGAGTGGCTGATTACTATGGCATTACCTATGAGCGTTTGCGTAACGAGAAAGGGGTATACTGGCCGTGTTCTTCCCTTGAAGAGCAAGGAGAAGGCCTGTTATTCGGTGATCGATTCGCACATCCCGATGGCAAAGCGGCATTCACATGTGAGTCAAGCCTGGGGTGGAATGATATATCACCGGAATTCCCCTTAATTCTTACCAACGGACGTGTGCTCCCTCATTATCTTACAGGGGTGCAGACGCATCGCAGTCCGGCACTTGCAGCTCGTGAATTGGAGAACTTCGTTGAGCTTCATCCGGTTACCGCTGCCCGTCATCGTATTCACGATGGAGAGTGGGTAGAGATACAATCGGAGTACGGAAGTTTCACGGTTCGTTCGCGCATCAAGGATTCCATTCGGCAGGATACCTTGTTTGTGCCGATGCATTGGGGTGGTGTTCAAAATGTGAATCGGGCAACCCGACCGGAACTGGACCCGTTCTGCCGTATGCCCGGATTCAAGACGGCGGCAGTAACCATTCGACCATTGCGATTAGCCAAATAATCCATACAGGTTTCAGCATACAGGTTTCCAGGCATCATAAGCTGCTCTAATGCTAACTTCGAGAACGGATATGTAAATGACTGGAACTTAAAAGTAGAATAAAGCGTTAAGAATATATACTGACTAAATAAGAGGTGGTCAAACCTTTGAAAAAGAAAACATTGGTTTCACTACTCACCCTACCACTGGTAGCTGCATCTGTATGTGGCTACATGTACTTGAACAAGCCGTCTATCGTTAGTGCTCAAAGCGATGTTGAAGCAGCAGCACTTAAGGCGACCCAGGGTAAGGTGGATTATATTAAGGAATCGTTTGAAGACGGATCATATATCGTTCGCTATCGGGACCGTGTGAATTTGACAGAAGTCACTGAGGAATACCGTGATAACCAGCTTCATTACAAAATGATTATTGAAGATGGTGGTAAGAAAATCACTTCATATGGTCGAGATTTTGAGACGGGAAAATTGGTTGGGAACACTTGGACCATGCCGGACAACATAGCTGCTGAAAATGAGAAGTTGCTACAGAACTCGCTGTTGGAGAATGCTAAAGAAGAATTACAAGGTCAGGATTGGACCGTACTGGAAACTGCGGGAACACACTCCCGTTCTGCTACAGAGCGTAACGAGCAAAAGGCTGTTTCTGAAGACGCACTCCACAAGGAAGTGGTAACCATTGATGTAAATACGGGTATACCGACGCAACGTGTGATTTATCAGAAAGACAAAAACGGTGAAATTGTAACCAGACCAACCAAGACCGAAGAGTACAAGCATTTGGATTCTATCCCGATGAAGATCCAGAGCTTTGCTCCGGAAGAATCGATTGAGATTAGAGAAATACCGGCGCCGGTCATTGAAGATAAGGTGCTTGGAGGGTCAAAGATTTTTTCATTTCATCAGCAATTACAATTACAAGAAAGCCAGCCCTCATATTTGTTGAGAGCTGGCTTTTTCCTTGAATTTAGCCCTCGATCTGGAGTGTATGGCGAAGGCGCTTGATATCACTTTTAGGAGGAAGGCCATACATGCGGGCGTACTCCCGACTGAACTGGGAAGGACTCTCGTATCCAACCTGGAATGCCGCATCGGCCGCATCGGTTGAACCTGCAAGTAACATTCGCCGGGCCTCCTGCAATCGAATCTGTTTTTGATATTGCAGTGGGCTCATGGCGGTAACGGCTTTGAAATGATAATGCAATGAGGACGTACTCATGTTAATCATGGAAGCCAATTGCTCGATTCGCAGTGGATGGGCGTATTCGGAGTGAATGACTTCAATGACTTGGGCGATATGCTGTGCATGACTGTTTTGGACTGCAAACTGCCTGATGGAATGTCCGTGTTCATCCTGAATCAGGCGATATAGAATCTCACGAGTCATAAGGGGTGCAAGTGCAGGTATATCTTCAGGTGTATCCAGCAATCTGACCAATCGGATTACGGCTTCCAGAAGCGGAGGTTTGTTTGAGCTTACAAACAACCCACGACGTGTTGAGTTGTTGGATTTGGTGTGTGCGGAAGGAGAATCTTGAACAAGATCAAAAACCTGCCCCGAATCAAAATCAAATCGTAAGCAGAGATAAGGGTGTTCTGTCGTTGCCTGTACCACTTGTCCTGAAATAGGCAAGTTTATGGAAGCGACCAGATACTGTGAAGAGTCATAGGTATAGCTCTCTTGTCCGAGAATAACCAGTTTGGAACCTTGGGCCACAATGCACAAGGCGGGTTCGTGCACGGTATGAATGGGCTCTGAAACCTGGGAAGCACGGATCAAAGCAAGCGAAGGAATTGCTGTTAGATGAATCCCGTCATCGTGGGCGAAACGACCGATTAAGCGGGCCAATTCCTGTTGCTGCTCAATAATAGCTGTACCCTGTTCCGTTTTGGATAGCATGGATTGCAGGCCCCCTTTCCTGATACTCATAACCATTTTAAAATGCGTTGGACGAATAGGCAAGAATACTGTGGGATTCTTCTATCGTACAGAGACTGATCGACTACATAATGAAATTAAGCAATTGAATCTGTTGGCAACAGAAAGGAGTGACGTGGAAATATGGCAGGTAATAGATCAGAAGACAGACCAGAATTGGAGCACCCGTATGTAGGAATGTGGGTGACGAAGGACGGGTACATCCGACATGAACTGCTTCCTTCCGGTCGTTATGACGAATCACGGGGAGATAGGCAAAGTGCGTACCAAGGTCGATATGTAGTCGAAGGAGATCATATTGAATATGTGGATGATACTGGCTTTACTGCGGATGGAGACTTTAAGGAAGGCGTGCTTTATCATGCAGGCATGGTTCTGTACAGAGAAGATGCACAATCAAATACCTAATAGGGAGAGAAGTCGATATGTTTAATGTAAAAGGGAAAGTCGTTGTAATCACGGGTGCAAGCAGCGGAATTGGGGAGGCAACAGCGCGTCTGTTAGCAGAGCAGGGAGCACATGTTGTTATTGGTGCAAGACGAGTGGATCGCCTAGAGGTGCTGGCTTCCGCCATTCGCTCGGAAGGTGGTTCAGTAGAATATCATGCCCTTGATGTTACACAGCTGGAAGACATGCAAACGATCGTAGAGCTTGCGCTCAGTCGTTATGGACGTTTGGATGTGATAGTTAATAATGCCGGGGTCATGCCACTATCAACCCTTGAAGCACTAAAAGTGGACGAGTGGAATCGTATGATTGATGTTAATATTCGGGGTGTTCTACACGGTATTGCAGCTGGGCTGCCCGTTATGAAAGAACAGGGTTTCGGACAGTTTGTTAATATCGCTTCCATTGGAGCTTATGCCGTGACACCAACAGCCGCAGTATATTGTGCAACCAAGTACGCTGTCCGGGCGATCTCGGAGGGTCTGCGACAGGAGGTAGGCTCAGATATCCGCGTGACCCTTGTATCGCCAGGTGTGACTGAATCCGAACTTGCCGAATCCATCTCTGATCATGGAGCACGGGAGTTTATGAAAGATTATCGGAGCATATCCATTCCAGCTACGGCTATCGCTCAAAGCATACTATATGCGATCAACCAGTCGGCTGAGGTGGATGTGAATGAAATTGTGGTAAGACCCACTGCAAGCTTAGTTTAAACCTCGCTGTAAGATTCCGAAGACGCTCCTACCATATATACGGTTGGGGCGTCTTTTTGTACCTTATAAACAACTTGGTTCATATTTCAGGGTGACCAACCACTAATGCTATCAACAGTAAGATAGAAGAATTTAACATGGGGGCAATCCAGAAAGAGTGTATTAGCTGATTTTGCGTATATGTACGCAAGTAGTTCATAGTTCCGTGGTTCCACGTAAACATGAGGATTGGCTCATGAATATGGATTGAATTTTAGTTATGATGTTCATTAGGGGTACATATGTACGTATTTTTAATTTTATTTTGGGATAGATCGCCATTGTGAGTTTAGGTTATTACGCATCGTGGTATAGATATCGGGGCTTATGGAAGCTTCTTCAAATAGGGCGGGACAGAGGGGGCATGACAGTGAACATATGGATAACGGTAAAAAGTCTGGGTAAGCGCAAACCGGTACTTGCCAAGCAAGCTGCTGAACTTCCGGAAACAACTCATACGCTAAGGCAGCTCATTGAAAATATGGTGGCTCTGCAAGTAAAAGCTCTTCAGGACAAGAAGCAACAGGCGGAATTGCTCGCCTACCTGATGCCGGATGATATTGAAGCGCAGGGAGCGGCGGGGAAAGTCGGGTTTGGCGCAGTATACAATGAGGGTGTTCCTGATCTGAATGGCGCGATGGAGACAGCTATAACTGCCTATGAGGATGGATTGTACAAAGTGTTTCTCAACGATGAAGAATTGCAGGAACTGGACAAGTCAATTTTGATACAAGACGGCGACAACGTGGTGTTTATCCGATTTACAATGCTTGCCGGACGTCTGTGGTAGAGAGTGATGAAGGAGGAGAACAGGATGAATCAGGAAGATCAAGTGCAGGTGTATATGGATGAATTGCAGGAAAGAGCCAAGTCGTTAACAGGGGTACAGCTTGAGTTGGCAGGTTATGTTGTGGAGATCGCCGGGTCTACGTATTTGCGTGGAGACGAAAAGATGTTTTTGAATACAGAAAAGTTGCTTGAAAGGCTGGCTGCAGAGACACAGAAGCCATTATTCCAGCCACTATTGGATGTGCTCCAGCATCTGGCGAGTGAGTCATTGGTTGCACGATTCCGTTATATTGCAGAGCGTGCGACCCGTTTCCCGTACAGTAACAACTATGAACGCAGGCCCTTCCGCACATCCGATCCGGGGCAGCATGTAGCACAGGTCATCCGTAAACTGATGGGGTTGTTCCGGATGGAAATGAATAATTTTTCTCTGGAAGAATATGTGTCACTTCGTGAGTACAAGCTGGATTATCTGCATGAGATCCGTTGGGTCCTGGCGGATTGTATCGCGTATGAACTGGATCATCAGGGCGGAGGTATGAAGCAGGCGCTGCACGATATTATATATGGTGACAATCAGAATGCACTGTTAACCCATGAAATGATAAAGGGCATATTCATGAGCGATCAGGTGGAAGCCTATCAGATGGTAGGTGAGCTGCTGGTTGCAGCACGGTTGCAGGAAGGTCTGCGCCAAAGCATTGTGGAGCGGATGGATGAAGGAACACTGGAAGCCTATATTTACATATTAAAAATCATTATCGACAACAACCTGATTCGTTTCAGTTCTGTGGTAAGAGCGCTCGCTGTCTGGACGGGGATCGGCATAGAAGCAGCCAATCAGCGAGTTGCTGCACAGCTCATTGAACAGGCTCATGAGGCGCTGGTACAACCAGAGGTACGAGAAGCCTGGCAGCAGGAAGCGAACGCGAACAAACTCTTTATCAGCCTGTGGGCGACAGCAGTCATCGAAGAGAATGATTTGAAGAGCAAGATCATCGAGATTATGGATCAAGGCCAATTATATCAGAAGATCGTTGCCCAATATGTACTGGCTAACAGCCAGAACCGAGAGCTTCGATTGGACATTGCACGTCGGTATCTGGAAGCGCAGGATACCGAGTTAATGCACTGGATTGTGACCAACTATGACGCCATGTATATGTATAACTGGAGTTTCGAGAATGGTGAGAATCAGCGTAGCGTTTACGTGTGGCCATTGCAGGCTCTTGAAGATAAGGCCTTGCGGCGTCAGGACTTTGACCGATTCAAACAGATGCTGGGTGTCATTCCAAAAGGCGGGTCAGGCGGACCATCGGGTGTACTTGAGTATGTTCACTACCGGATTGATATGGATGATGTAGTCAAAAAAATGTTATATCTGGCCGCTTATGATATGGACCCGGAATGGATCGGCGAAGTCATTGCAATCAAGGACCGCCTAAGCCCGGAACTGCGCGGAGAACTGTTATCCCAGTTTGTTCAGCATCCTGAGAATGAGGTGCAAAGACAGTTTGTGTTTGAGAGTCTGTCTGATAAAAGTATGAGTAACCGGGAGAGTGCACTCGCCAAGGCGAAGTTGCTCACGTTGACAGTTGAAGAGATGGAACAGATGGAGGCACTGATGAAGCTCAAGACAGGCTCACTTCGTCAGAAGGTCATCCATGTATTATTACTGCAACCTATAGACCAATTGAAGGTCTCACTGAAGCGACTTTTGCAGGCCAAGAGTGAGTTGCAGCGTCTGGGCGCACTCGAATTGTTGACCGAGATTGCGGCAGATCCGGAGCGGGCAGATCAGCAGGAGGCATTACAGCCATTGGCGCAGCTTATTGAGACACCAACTGCCAAGGAACAGAAACTGCTGGATAAGCTGACCGATCAGGGGAGTCGTTACACAGCCTCCAATGGATTTGGTTTATTTGATCCGAAGCGACGTGAGCCATTGCTGGATGAGATGCGTGATCTCAAGGACGTTACTCCGAAGGACATCTTCACGCTCTCTCTGGATAAGACCAGACCTTTTCTGGAGGGTCTCAATGAATTGGTGCATGAACACAGGGATTATGAGTATGAAGTGGAGTACTACGCTGGCTATAAAGAAACATTGTTAGTTGGAGCGAGTCTTCGCTCCAAGGTTCCGTATGGAGAGCGCAATGAAATGAAGCATATGCAGCAGTTTCCGCTTCATGAGGTATGGGAGAACTATATTCAACATGGCGAGTTTAGCAGTATGGAGTTAATGCAGTTGTATATGGTTATACAGCTCCGGGATTTCAATGGCAAATTGAGCGACCATTACAGTTACTTCCATGATCAGTATGGCTATGAAGAACTGCAAAAGATTCCGTTACTGGAAGGCTGGCGCAAGACGTTTGCTGAACAAATCTATCCGCTGGAGGATATCGAAAAACTGCAGCAGATGCTGAATTCGTTACCGTATAAGGATCAGGTAGTGGCGCTTATATCGGCGGCATTTCTGGATAGCGATCCGATCGACACGTTTGAGATAGCCGAGAAGACTTGGGCCTCTATTATTGCGAGTATGCCTGCTGATCGACTCGAAAAGGAGTCAGGCATGCTTCATATTCTGACTGCACCCTGGAATTATGTGGTTCGTGGCAAAATCCATGACGATAACAGCTTCAAACGTTTCTTCCAGACGGCTTACCAGTTCACCAGTCTTGTAGAGCGTAGTGAGCCGCTGTCTTTACTGTCACTTGAAGATTTCCTCCGTGCGTACCAGTTGAACCTGATTGACGAACAGGAGATATATAGACAGGTTCTGGTCGGTGGGAATCGTCTGATGTTTATTCGGAACTTAACATCCACTCGTACGGAAGAGATCGCAAGTGACCCGAAGCTGATTCACTTACGGGATACGGTCGTTAATCGGATTCTGGAAATCGAGCTGACCCGGGGAGAACTCTCTACAGAAGTAAGTACACTTGCCATGAAACTGGAACGAATTGAAGGCATGGAACACTGGGTACATCTAGTCTCTGCGATGGATCAGGATACCTTTGTCCGTGGATATATCTACAGTTATGGGGACAACACAACACGCAAAGAGACGTTCAGCTATCTGATTCAGAATTGTCATCCACGGGATGGAGAAGATGAGAAACAACTCGGAGAGTTGCTCCAGAAATACCCGATTAAAGAGAAAAAATTGCTGGAAGCAGCCATGTACGCGCCACAGTGGATGGAGATTGTTGCAAAACATCTGGGATGGGAAGGTCTTCGCAGTGCGGCATGGTACTTCCATGCTCATATCAATGAACGCTTTACTGCGGAGAAAGAAACCATCGTGGCCCACTATTCTCCAATCTCACCACAGGACTTTAATGAAGGTGCGTTTGATATCGCTTGGTTTGAAGAAGCTTATGCTGCTGTCGGGGAGGAACGGTTCAATCTCTTATACGATTGTGCCAAGTATATTTCCGGGGGAGCCAACCATCGCAGATCTCAATTGTTCGCGGATGCTGCACTGGGCAAGCTTCGGCTGGAGGATATGCGTGATTCCGTGTCAGACAAGCGAAACAAAGATCATTTATTAACTTACAGTCTGATTCCATTCGCCGTAAATCGTGAACAGGACCTGCGTGAGCGTTACGACTTCATTCAGAAATTCCTGACGCAGAGCAAGCAATTCGGCGCACAACGCCGCGCAAGTGAAGGTGTAGCATCACAGATTGCACTGGGTAACCTTGCTCGTAATGCTGGCTATGCCGATGTTACGCGGCTGATGTGGGACATGGAAGCACGTAAGCTCGATGAAATGAAGACTTTCTTTGAGCCACATGCATTGGATGCTGACACGACAGCACAATTGGTCATTGATGAGGAAGGCCAGCCCGAGATGGTTATCGTTAGCAAAGGCAAGACACTCAAATCTGTACCTGCCCGGTTCAAAAAAGATGGATATATCGCTGAACTGAAAGAGCTCAAATCGGATCTGGTGGATCAGTATCGCCGGGCAAGGCAGGAGCTGGAGCGTTCGATGACGGCTGGAACATCCTTTACACGTCAGGAAATTGCCAGTCTGATGCAAAATCCGGTTATACATCCGCTGGTAAGAACGCTTGTATTCCAGTCAGGTGACAAGATGGGAAGATTCGATGGTTCGTCCAGTGGTCTGGTTGCTCCAGGACCAGAGGGTACGATCCATGTCCTAGCGGAACAGGATCAACTGTTGATTGCTCATCCGCTTCATCTGTATCAGAGCGGAAGCTGGAGTGAATTCCAACGGGATCTGTTCACCCGCCAGGACCGTCAACCGTTCAAGCAGGTATTTCGTGAATTATATCTTCCTAACGAGGACGAATTGGCTAATGGTACGGTGTCCCGCCGATATGCCGGGTATCAGATTCAACCGAAAAAAGCAGTAGCTCTGCTCAAAGGACGCCAATGGACAGTCAGTTATGAAGAAGGTCTGCAAAAGGTAAGCTACGAGCATAATCTGATTGCGAATCTCTATGCTATGGCGGATTGGTTCTCACCGGCAGATACTGAGGCGCCAACACTGGAGACGGTGCAGTTCTACGATCGCAAGAGCTACAAACCTGTACCGTTGCAAGATGTGCCGCTGACGTTCTTCTCGGAAGTTATGCGTGACATCGATCTGGTGGTCAGTGTTGCACATGTGGGAGGTGTAGATCCGGAAGCCAGCCTGACCACCATCGAGATGCGCCATGTCATTGTGAACGAGTCGTTGCGTCTGCTGAAGATCGAAAATGTACGTCTGGACGGGAATTACGCACGGATTGATGGTAAATTGGGTGAGTATGCTGTTCATCTGGGTAGTGGCAATGTATTCAAACAAGCCACAGGTGCCCTTCATATCGTACCAGTGCACAGTCAGCATCGGGGTCGAATCTTCCTGCCATTCCTGGATGAAGATCCGAGAACGGCCGAGATTCTGTCCAAGGTGATGTTGCTTGCCGAAGATAAGAAGATCAAGGACCCGCAGATTCTTGCACAGTTACAGAATTAGAAGTTAGTGAATTAGAAGTGAACCGCCCTGTGGGGCGGTTTTTTTTATTTGTTACCCCGATTTTCAATGTATCTCCGAATCTCGTGAACAAGCGGGAGAGACTTCAACATAAAGCGGCTGAGGAACCTGATAAAAGGGACTTCAGTTGCTTTTATATTTTTGGGTAAATCAATGGGCCGGATTGGTTCCGGTTACAAATAGACCTGGGACCCAGAGCATCTCAACATATTCCTTAATATGTTAATTAATTGTATTAATTGGTTGGTGAGGAGTGGGTCGAACCGACTGTTTTTAAAAGTAGAGAATTGGTTCGGAAATAGTTACGGAACTGTAAATAATTCGCTTTCTTGTTATGTTATCTGAATTTAAAGTGAGATGATTCCAAAGGACTAGGCTCGGTATAATCTGTTATTTACCAAATTTAAGGGGGTGTAATTCATAATCATGTCGGCTATCGTTAGGAAGCGAAATCTGCTGTCTTGCTTGCAGGCTGCAGTTTCCGAAGCCATGTGCAGGACGACCTGAATGCTTGAAAGACTGGGATCAAGCCAGTTTGCATTCCCTTGTATACATGTATTCAATATGTGCACAAGAAAAATGATCAAGAGAGAGGGAGAACTTACAACATGAACAGAAGACTCAATCTAATTTTCCTCAAACGATGGTTTATGCTATTAATCATCGTGGCGGTTGCGGCTATGCCGCTGCATGCCTTCGCCGCGGAGGCGGAATTCGGGGCTGATCGGCCTTGGATGAACAAATCCTTATCTGCGGAGGAGCGCACCGAGCTGTTACTCAAGGAGATGACGCTGGAGGAGAAAGTTGGATTCGTAACTGGTAAAGTAAATAACTATTATGGTTTCTATAATGATGGATTGGAGCGCCTCGGCATTCCGGCATTACAGATGGCAGATGGACCTGCAGGGGTACGTGTGGCCAACCCGGATGTGCAGGACAAAAAGTCTACGGCACTGCCTGCACCAATTGCGCTAGCTGCTTCCTGGGACACTAATCTTGCCAAGAAATATGGTGATCTGATCGGTCAGGAAGCACATGATACAACACATAATGTAGTTCTCGGCCCTGGGCTGGATATTGCACGTACACCATGGGGTTCCCGGAACTTTGAATCGCTCGGTGAAGATCCATTGCTGGCTTCCGGTATGGGTGCAGCGTATGTAAACGGAATTCAAAGCAATCCGGTTATCGCTACAGCGAAACACTACATCCTGAACAACCAGGAGACGGAGCGTTTCACCACCAATGCAACAGCCAGCGAACGTGCCATTCAGGAAGTCTATGCACGTCCGTTCCAAGCGATGGTTCAAAAAGCGGATCTCGGTTCCGCAATGTGTTCATTTAACCAGGTGAACGGTACATACGCTTGTGAGAACAAGGAGATGCTGACCGATGTCCTTAAGGATCAGTTTGGCTTCGAAGGGTTCGTCATGAGTGATTACGGTGCAAACTTCAGCACTGTCAAATCCGCCAATGCGGGTCTGGATCTGGAGACACCTGGGGAGCCGTATGGCAAATGGGGAGACAAATTGCTGGAAGCCGTGAACAAAGGCGAAGTCAGCGAGCAAACGATTGATGAGAAGGTTAGACGCATTTTGCTTCAGATGTTCGATAAAGGGCTGTTCGATAATGCTGTAACGAATACACAAATCAATGCCAAGAAAGACGGCAAACAAGCGCGTGAAATTGCAGAAGAGAGCATGGTTCTTTTGCAAAACAACGATAATGTGCTGCCACTTTCCAAGAAAGACGTGAAATCCATCGCGGTCATCGGACCGGATGCAGATAACGCATCAGCTGCTGGTGGTGGTAGCAGTCTGGTTAACCCGACGTATACGGTAAGTCCACTGCAAGGTATCCGTAACCGTGCCGGTAACGGTGTGGATGTAAAATATGCGGCCGGAACTGATCCAATCTCCGCAGGAGATGCATTTAATGGACCGTCTGCCGTACCTTCCACTCTTTTATCGCCAGCAGATGCTCAAAAAAGTGAAAGAGACTATGGTACAGATCGTGCGGAATACGGTCTGCGTGCTGAATACTGGACGAATAAAGATATGGAGGGTAACCCTTCTCTGGTCCGTACAGACAATCAGGTCAACATGAATCTTGGATTTTACAACTATGAAGGTTTTAACGCACAATCTTCCAAGCTTCCCGTGACACCAACCAAATTCAATGCCAAAATGTCAGCTCGTTGGACAGGGGCGATCACAGCGCCTCAAACGGGTGAATATAAACTGTCTCTGACCAGTCTCGGTTCTGCGAAGCTGTATGTGGATGACAAGTTGCTCGTAGACAATCAAGGTGAAACATTGAGTACAACCAAGAAAGAAATCACGTTCAAAGAAGGCGAGTCCCACGACATTCGGATTGAGTATCGTACCGATTTCCCGGTACAGTCCAATCACGATATGGGTGCGCAGGTTCGTTTTGGCTGGGAAGCTCCAGAGGACGCTGTTGATATCAAAATGCAAAAAGCAGTTGATCTGGCGAAAAAATCCGATGTTGCCGTCGTGGTAACTCGTACGTATGACAGTGAAGGTTATGTCGACCGTTCCGATCTGGAGCTGCCGAATAATCAGGAGCAGCTTATTCGCAAGGTTGCGGCAGCCAATCCAAAAACGATCGTGGTACAAATGAGTGGTCGTGCTGTTGAGATGGACTCCTGGCAAAAAGAAGTGCCATCCATCGTTCAGGCTTGGTATGCAGGTCAGGAACAAGGGAATGCCGTGGCACGTGTTCTGTTCGGTGATGTGAATCCATCCGGTAAATTGCCGGTGACGTTCCCATCTGATGATTCCCAGACCCCGGTATCTACTGCGGAACAATTCCCGGGTGTAAATGGGGTGGGTAACTACTTTGAAGGTATCTTTGTAGGGTACACAGGATACGACAAAGAAGGCATGACACCTGCGTTCGCCTTTGGACACGGACTGTCGTATACCGATTTTAATTATCGTAATCTGCATGTGAAGAACACTGGCAAAGGCGACAAAGCAACCGTTGAAGTGTCTCTGAACCTGCGCAATACCGGCAAAGTTTCCGGTGCAGAAGTGGTACAGGTCTATGTCGGCAATCTGCCAACCAAAGTGGAGACGCCAGAGAAGCAGCTTGCTGGTTGGGCAAAGGTTGATCTGAAGGCAGGCAAGCAGCAAAAAGTGAACATTCAACTGGATCGCAGTGCACTGTCCTATTGGGATGAAACATCCCATGAATGGGTAATGCCTAAGGGTAAAGTTCAAGTGTATGTCGGCAGTGCATCAGATGATATCCGTCTGACAGGCAGTGTGAATATCGGAAGCAAGTCCGGTAAATAAAAGTGAAGTCAGGGAGATCGCAAAAATGAGTCGTGGCCTAATGGCCGCGGCTTTTTCCATAATGGAAGGAGAGTGAAGTGTGATGAACATGGGCTGGCGTGAGCATCCCAAACGATGGATCATCCTGTTCATCGCTGTTTGTTGTTTCGGTGTTGGGGTCTGGATTATCTTCAACCGAAGTGAAGAACCCGCTCCGCCACCGGTTGTGGACAAGCTGAGAGCGGCCGAAGTATGGTTAACCACAGGAGATCAGCAAAATCTGCTTACACCACAAAAGCCTATTCCAATTACAGATCAGAATGATGCAGACACAGGCTCTTCAGTCGCTTCAACGCAGGAGTCAGACACTTCTTCGTCGGAGTTCACCATACAGATTAACCCGGACAAGACGTATCAAACCATGGATGGATTCGGTGCAGCGATGACAGGTTCATCGGTACATCTGATTGATCAGCTTCCAGAGGAAAAGCAAGAACAACTACTGAAGGAACTGTTTACAATGGAAGGGCTAAACATGGATATGGTGCGTCATACGATTGGTGCTTCCGATTATTCGGTGGGTGAATCAGGTGAGGCTTCAAGCTATACCTATGATGATATTGAGTCCGGCACGGATTATGAGATGCAACACTTTTCGATCGATAAAGATCAGGATGTTGTGAATATATTGGAGCGTGTAGCTGGATTGAAACCGGATCTTAAAGTGTTGGGCACACCGTGGACGGCCCCGGCTTGGATGAAGTACGGGGAAGAGAAGACCACTAACGGCTGGTATCTGGATTATAACAATCCCAAGGTATATGAAGCTTATGCGAGATATTTTGTGAAGTATATCGAAGCTTATCAGGCGAAGGGCATTCCCATCTACGGGATCACGTTGCAAAATGAACCGGAGTTCACCTCGGATAAATATCCGAGTATGAGTATGGGGGACGAAGAACAAGCTATGTTCATTCGGGATGATCTCGGCCCGGCACTACAGGATGCGGGACTGGATACACGAATCATCGCATATGATCATAACTGGGATCGGGCGGTCGAATATACCGGCAAGGTGCTGGGTGATGAGCAGGCTGCTGCCTATATCGATGGATCTGCTTTTCACTGTTATGCAGGTGATCCATCTGCCATGTCGGAAGTGCATGAGCGCTTCCCAGACAAAAATATTTATTTTACCGAATGTAGTGGTGGGGAGTGGAGTCCTGATTTTGGCGAGAATCTGAGCTGGCAGATGTCCAATCTCATCATTGGTGCACCTCGCAACTGGGCGAAGAATGTACTGCTCTGGAACATTGCACTCGATCCGCAAGGTGGTCCCACGAACGGGGGCTGTGAGAACTGCCGTGGGGTTGTGACGATTGACCCGGACAGTGATGAAATCACTAGAAATGTCGAGTATTATGCGTTGGGCCACATCAGCCGTTATGTGCGTCCGGGAGCTGTAAGAGTGGATTCCACGCAAGAACATGGGCAGATCGAGAACGTTGCCTTCCGCAATCCGAATGGAACGATGGTGCTGGTTGCAGCTAATACGGGTGAGGCAGATGTTTCCTTTGATGTAGTCATGGATGGAGATACGTTTCGATATGTGCTGACTTCCCAATCGGCAGTTACCTTCCGTTGGAACCCGAAAATGGGGACAGAGCATTAATTCAAGCTTGGGGATTAGAGTGCAGATGGAAGGATGGCATGGTAAAAGGCTTTTGGAGTTTTTTTGAATAGGTTGTTAAGAGATAAGGGGCAGGTGGCTTATCCGTGAGCCTGCCCATAGATAAACACCCCGGAGACCTTTTCCATGAGATGGGAAGGTTGCCGGGGTGTTTATCGTTTCTCTTACCGGTTAGCCTCGGTCAATGGACCGGGCCGGAAGGGAATCTTTTTTTACCGGAGATTAATGTGTCTCTTCATCCAGAAAAGGTTTGTTCACCGCATAATACATAAAGCCCATCAGCAGCACACCACCCACCAGATTACCCAAGGTCACGGGCACCAGGTTGTGAAGCACACCTTCAAATGAGATCGTCCCCGGGTGATTCAGCACAAGCGCGATCGCGAACGTACACATATTGGCGATGCTGTGCTCATATCCCGAGATGAAGAAGCAGAACACAAAGAGCATCATGGCAAACATTTTGGCTCCATTCTCCTTCATGAACATCGGGACAAAGAACGCCATACATACGAGCCAGTTACACAAAATTCCCCGGAAAAAGAGCTGCATGGTTGGGACCTCCATCTTGTGCTCCACTACGCTTAACAGAAACCCATTCACCTGAGACGAGTCGAACAATCCGGTCAGGTATATTAACAAGGCAAACACGGCTGCGCCCATCAGATTACCGCTATAACTTGCAATCCACAGCTTAATCACTTCGAACCAGCGCAGTTTCTTGCGCAGCGCCGCATACGTGTAATAGAACGTATTGCCCGTGAACAGGTCACCCCCACCGTAGGCGATCAGGATGATGGCCGCGCCAAACGTAATGGCTGCCATCGGATAGGTAAACGGGGACTGCTCCATATAAAAGAAGTTACCTGTCTTAAACGCCACGATGACGCCGAATCCGATAAACATACTGGCCAGCATGGAACGTGCAAGGTACCTGATTAAGCTTTGTTTGTAAATCTTGTGTTTCTTCAGAGCAAGTTGTTCCACGTTCCGTAGAGCTTCCGTTTCCATAATTCTCCTCCAGTAGTTAAGTTGAATGATTGCATTAACTTACAAATCTCACCAAGTTCCTTTTATTATAACGATTTTTGAGATAGTAACACGCTTTTTCAGAAAGAATATCTTTAATCAGTTAAAGTTTATTTTGGATGTGAACTTATAATATGGGTTCATATTGTTTGCATTTTTTGAATAGTTATTTGCATATTTTTCTCGTTCCGTAATTCTGAAATTTATATAGAACAATGTATCACCATGTTAAGTGAAATTTGTATGGGTTACATCGATATAATCTTCTTTTATCTGGTTTTTTTACTAGTTGTTTCGTTCAGAAATTGTTCAGAGTATCTTGATAAAATTTGTGCGGAAAACGAAGTTTTATTGGGAGGAACAAATATGAATCAGGATTGGAAAAAAGTGTTGCTGACTTCACTGGTAGTAGGCATGCTGTGGGGAACTCAATTTGTCAACGCAGCAGAGCAAACCGGAGAAGCAACAGTCTCCGTATCATCGGTTTTTACAGATCAGAACGATATACGATCGTCCTCTCTTCAAGCGGTAAAGGAAGCAGTAGAGAAAGGGTTGATCTCGGGTTATCCAGATGGATCATTTCACCCTGACAAGCCTTTGACTCGGAGAGAAATGGCTGTGTTGTTGGCCAAAGCATCACAATTAGAGACCGATAAGACTTCCAACACTGGGCTTAACCATTCAGATTGGGCCACTCCTTATATTGAAGCAATTCGTCAAGAGGGATGGATGACCAGTGATGCAACAGGTAATTTCCGTGCTAACGATCCGATTCGTCGTGAAGAGCTTGCTTCCATTTTGGTAAGAGTTACAGGAACACAAGGAGCAAAGGGAGGCCAACAGCAGACGCTTGCAGATGAATCTACGATAAGTGGTTGGGCTAAAGAACAGGTACATACGGCGTTGAAACTGGGGTTATTGGATTCCAATGAGGGGAAATTCGAATCCAAGGCTTTGGTGGAGCGGCAAGATATAGCAAAAGTTCTCGTTGATGTTTTCCAGACGGGTGAGCGGACAGCCTCTTTGACTGCACTGGACGGAGATATTGCTTATGTGGATGGACGTCCATTTGTGATTAGTCAGGCATTGCAAAGAATTTTGAATGACGAGAACAAAGAAGCATTGCAGAACGCAGTAATTACTTATGATGCACGTACACGTAACCTGTCTGCCTTATCAGAAATCCAGATCACCCAAGCAGGCACGCCACAAAATTACGTGAAATTAAATTTGGTCGGTACCTCCTATCAAGGTGTGGTCACAGTCTCTTCAAATCATGTTGCTCTCAAGGCCGATACCTTGTCCAAGGTTTTATTAAAGCCAGGCGTAAGTGCGATAACGATTGATGGAGATATCGATGCGGTAACCGTAGATACGACTGACAAAGTCACTGTTCTAGGAAGTGGAACGTGGAAGGAAATTGTGTTAAAAGACGTGAAATCCATTATTCAATTACCGACAAGTGTAAAAACAAATACAGTTATTCTTCCAAAAGGCGGTGTAACCTCACAGATCATTCGTAGTGCACCACCACTAACCGCACCATCCAGCAATACCGTGGCAAACAACTCCAATTCTGGCTCAGGATCAGCGACACCAACAACTCCTACACCGACTCCAGAACCTGAGCCGCCGGTTATTGTACCTCCGTCTCCTCAGAATAAACCGCCTGTTGTTCAGTCTAACATCTCTGACATGATGGTGTTTTTCGGACAAGGCATGCAAGAGGTTGATCTTGGAGCTGTATTTACTGATCCAGATGAGGATGAGCTAAACTATGAAATTACCGAAATCGATCATAATATCGCTACTGCGAATATTCAGGGTTCAAAATTAAAAATTGTGGATGTTGCTATAGGGCAAACCACGGTTACGGTGAAAGCTGCAGATGGAAAAGGAAGAAGTGTATCGGCTACATTCATTTATTTGGTGAAACCGGCCTTTGTTCCACCACCATTCCCGCCTTTACCGCCTATCATCATCCCACAACCACCAATCAACCATGCTCCTGAAGTGGTAAAAACACTGCCAACTGTTACGGTTGAATTGGGTACCGTGAGTAAGACAGTTGATTTGGCTGATGTGTTCGCTGATATGGATGGCGACATTCTATCGTATTCAGCGCAATCTTCTGATCCCGCTGTGGTAGAAGTGAGTGTACAAGGAGATATATTGACTTTAGATCTCAAGAACTTTAAAGGTTCTGCCACCGTTAGCGTCAAGGCTACTGATCCCGCTGGTAAAGACGCTGAGACCACATTCACGGTTAAGGTGGAGGACCCGGATGCAGGAAAGAGCCTGTTTATTTCCGAGGTGGTCTGGGGAGAAGGCACTACTCAAGCGATCGAACTGTATAATCCAACGTCCAAACCAATTGAACTCAGTCAGTTTGAAATTAAACGTAGTGATATAGACGATCCGATTACGTTTGCTCCTGGAACTATCATTGCACCTTATAAAACAATGGTCATTGCCGATGACTCCACAGATTTCACGATCAATGAGGACGAAATCTATTATGTGTCTTTTAATTTTGATATTGATCAACCCCAAGACATTACTTTGATACTCTATCAGATTAACGATGGGGAACCTATGGATACAGCCATCTTGAAGCCTGCGCAATCTTTAACAAGGACGTCAGGCAATGTTCGTGGTGATGCAAATTATGAAGGAGCACGATGGATCCAACAAGGAGAGAACTATTACAACGGTCTGGGTAACTACACATCCTCACCTTCGATTCCTTAATTTTGAATATCCCACATGAAGGAGAACATCTATGCCCAAAATAAGAAGGACTGTGCAGCTCGCTTTGATTGCGTTGCTTCTTTCCAACACTGTACCTGTATCTGCACAACATGATAAGTCGGAGGCACAGATTATGTCTGTGTCTGACATATCCTCAGATGATAATAACAATAGCAAATTAAACGATGTTATGAATAGGGCCGTAACCATGGGGTTCATCAAAGGTGATCCGGATGGGGATGTTCGTGCAGCTGACCCAATCACCCGTCAGGAACTGGCAGTTGTTCTTGCTCAAGCTCTGGGTCTCACACTGGACAAGTCAGTCTCAGCATCTTTTACGGATGTGAAATCTACTAGTTGGTCAGCACCTTCGATTCAGGCGGTCAAGAAGGCGGGGATTTTACAAGGAGATGCAACAGGGCGTTTCCGTCCACAGGCCCAGATTACTGGACAGGAACTGGTGACGGTTCTTGTAAGAGCCACGGCTTTGGCTAAACAAGAAGTTCAGGGAGATTCTCTCCCCTCAGATTGGAAAGAAGCGAGTACATGGGCTGCTCCATACATTCGAACTGCTGAGAAGGCTGAAATTCTAAGCGAATATCAGGGACCAAATAAAGTTAAACAAGGGCTTGTTCGGGGTGAAGCCATAGGCATGTTGTTGTCGGCCCTATTCCCGGAAAACCGCTTGTCTGTCATTCAGTCAATCGAAGGAAAGCAGATTCAGATCAACGGTGTTGTCTATCAGATTTCTGAACAAGTGGGAGGCCTTTTGAATAATCGCAATAAGGCTGTACTGGTTCAGGCTGGAATACGGTTTAAGAGTCAAAATCATACACTCACCGAGATCAAGGGGTTGGAAATTAGAACGGGGGGTCAGGATGCGGCCTCAGGAAAAGCTGAATTTAGCGGAAATCTGCTATTGGAGGGTGGAGACGCCGTAATTCATGGGGATCTAACGACGAAGGCAGACTTTGTTTCAGTGGAAGGACTTACAGTCGAGGGCAAGCTGACGATTGCCCCCGAGGTCAAACATGATTTTTATGCCAAAAATATCAGTGTGAAACAGTCTGTTTTCGTTTATGGCGGTGACAGTAATACGGTTGTATTTGACAATTCCACTCTCAATAATGTGGATGTAGATAAAAGCGATGTACATGTGGCACTAACAGGGGATACCCGTACTCAAGAAGTCAACATTAGATCAGACAGTATGCTTGATATCGGGAAAACAGCTAATCTCCCGTTATTAAATATTCTCGAAGGTACAAGCAAAGTAGAGCTACAAGGAGCCGTTGATACGGTTCAAGTGAATACATCCAAGTCCCTCCAACTCAACGGTAACATCACTTTACAGCAACTCAATGTCGATGGGACAGGCGCTGTCAATATTAATGCATCAGGCTCCATTCAACAACTTCAAGTGAATAACCCTTCCGCCCAGGTTAATGTGGCGGGCAATGTGAAAGTTTCGGAGATTTCTTTGGCTGCTGGAGTCTCGTCTTCAGCTGTAAGTGGAAATACAGGAACGTCATCTCCAAATCCGGTATCTTCTTCATTAGGGGGAGCAAGTGGGGGGAGTGGAGGCGGAACATCTCCTGTTGTTGCCAATCGTGCTCCTGAACTACTCAAATCATTCGAAAGTCGCAAGTTTACACGGAATGGACAAGGGGCAACGTTAAACCTAAACAACTATGTGACAGATCCGGATGGTGACTTGGTAACTTATACGGTCAGTTCATCCAAACCTGCCGTTGTAAAGGTTATCCTGAATGGATCGCAATTGGATGTTGTTCCCTTGGAGGATGGCACGGCTACCATAACAGTAACTTCCAATGACGGCCGTGGTAAAAGGCTGAGATCCACATTCGAAGTCTACGTGAATAGACCTCCTCTTGCATCACCAATTCCTGATCAGGAATTGATAGCTGAGTCAGGTAGCAAGGATGTAGATCTCATGGTCTATGTTATGGATGATGTGAAGTATGAATCGGAGTTGCTATACAGTGTAACAAACAGTGCCCCGGAAATCGTGCACACTGAAATCGTGAAATCGAACTATGCTGAATCTGTACTGAGGTTAACGCCTAAAAAGGCAGGTGAAGTTATTCTTAAAATTAAGGTAGATGATGGGCAAATAGCAGATGATGGCAGTACGGGAGTTACTGAGCTTGACATGAAAGTTGTTGTTCTGCCACCACTCAATCGTGCGCCCGTGGGGGAAGCCCCATCGAAAATAGAGGTATACCTGGGGGAAGACATCCCTGTAGTAAAGTTGAACGAGGGATATACTGATCCAGACGGTGATCCTTTGACGTATACAGCGACTTCATCCAATCCAGACGGGGTAACAGTAGAGGAAAATGAGGGTGAACTGAAGTTAACATCACTTCAAAAAGGGACGTATACGATATCATACACAGTGAATGACGGTAACGGAGGAATCACTACAGATTTCTTTGAAATCGATATTCTACTCGTTCCAAATCATAATCCGGTAGGAAATTCACCAGGATGGGTTGAAGCATACCTGGGTTTCCTCACAGATCCTATCCCCTCGGTTGACTTGAATGATTATTATACAGATCCGGATGGTGACCCACTCACATTCAGTGCATACTCCTCTAATCCTCACTTAATTGTTAAGGAGGAAGCTGGTGTACTGAACTTTACCACTATAGAATTTGGAGAATACATCATTTATTATTCAGTTGAGGATGGAAAAGGTGGTCTCATTTCAACTGCATTTCAGATAAGGGTTAATCCTAAGCCTAATGCTTCTCCAGTGCTTACTCAGCATCTACCTGCTCAAACGGTGTTTGTAGGTAAGGAAGATGCGGTCATTAATCTCTCGGATTATTTTAATGATCCCGATGGAGATGCATTAGAGTTTAATACACCACTTGATTTCAATAATCTCCTGATCGCAGCGGTGGATATTCAAGAAAACAAGCTGATTATTCATCCAAGACGGGTTGGTAAATTTCAAGCTAACATCAAAGCAAAAGATATGTATGGAAAAGAAGCGTCAGCCTATATTGACATTGAAGTTCTTGAATCTGGGAATATCAGTTCAATTCCGGATCAAACGGTAACATGGCCTTGGTCTGTTCTGAATCTTGATCTGACATCGTACCTGCTGAATTTTGATTCAGCTACGTTAACAGTGGATGCTTCCTCAGCAGATCCCAATATTGCGACGGTCTCTACCAATAGCTCACAGATAACTGTTGCTCCAGTTGCTGCAGGAAATACGACAGTCACGTTAACGGTATATGACCAGAAAGGTCGTAGCGAACAAGCATCCTTTGGCGTGACTATACAAGGAGAGCCTACTGGCCCTAACTTGGCCCCTGAGGTAGTGAGTAGCATTTACGAACAAGTATTGACACCTAATGTAACGAATGAGCGCACGTATGATCTGAGTCAATTGTTCAGTGACCCCGATGGAGATGCGATGCAATTCACGATAAGCAACAGCTCAAATGAAGCGGTGAATGCAAGCATTAATGGTAACCAGATTATACTAAAACCGGGAACAGGGAATGTCGTTGCCCCTTTAACGATAACAGCAAAGGATGGAAAAGGTGGACAGGTAGATTACACCTTCAACGTTCGCACTGCTTCTCTGGTTAACGGTGGGGTTATGCAGATCAATACGAAGTCCGGCGTCATAGATCCTCTGACCCTTTCAGCTTCCAATTGGTTCCCTGGGCAGACGAGTTTTAAAGTATATAGCGGTACGCCGGATTCGACGTTTACAGGACCGGATACGATTAATTCTTCCCAGATCCCTTTGAGTGTATCTCCGTTACTATTATGGATCATAGGGGATGACGGTAGGGCCGTGGTCGTTCAGGTAAACTCGAAAAATCAGGGCACCTCAGAGTTGTTCTTCTCTCAGTATGCAGACGCAGGGGACGGACGCAGTGTAGTTCAACTTTATTACACAGGTGACGGTGATCCGTCGCATAAAGCAACCGGATATCAGTTGGAAGTTCATCAATGGATGAAAAAGACATCCACAATGAAAGTGACAACAAGAAACATATCTGATGTTACTTCAGGGTTACCTTATTTAAACATCAATTATACTTTTTACGACTTTTTCGATATAACGTCAGCTTGGTACTATAATGATGAATTGGAATTGTATAATCCGAATGAGTATAATGTCGTTGCGTTCGTTCTGAGAAAAGATGGACGAATCGTAGATGTCCTAGGTGACCCAACTTCACATGATCAATTCATGCCTGCTGGCGGGACGTTTATTCGAAAACGGGGGATATATACAGGTTCACAACAGTTCTCATTAACCGGTGAATGGAATGAGTTTCCTAAAGGAACTCTACAGTACGTGGACAAACATACACCGTAGACTTGTATTTGCTACAATGACGTTCAGTTTAACAGAGGGTACGTCCTAATAACGAAATGAAAATCCTCCACGCTCTGAAAGAGAGTATGGAGGATTTTTTCATTTAACCGGATACGGATACATACAGGATCTTAGGATCTCAATCTTCTGCTCCTCTGTTCGTTCACGCGGTGCCAATTCTTCTGCATAGGAACGCTCCACCTTGGCGCGCATAAAACGCTCCGCATATTCGTTTGGACGAGAGTGAAGTTCTTTGGCGTACTCACCAAATGAGCTGACATCCCGTACCTTTTCCAACACCCTGTTCAGTAGCGGACTGCCTGCATAGAGCAAGGAGGCCGTCTCTTCAGATTCAAACTTGAGGAACAGAATAGCTTTCTGTAGGGCGTTGATTTCACCTTGGGTGAGGTAAACAGCCTGCGTAGCATGCTCTCCTGATACTTCTGTTTCTTCTGCTTCTTCTGATGCTCCTGGTGTTCCCGGTGAAAATGGTTCATGGTCCTGATTCATAAATCATCACTTCCTGTTATGGAATGCAGTTCTCGCTTGGCGGAAGCGCCGAAATGCGGATGAGATTGAAGAGATTTTAGTGCAAGGACTGCGCCCGGAACATGTTTGTGAGCAGTAAGAATAGCAAAAGCTGCACCTTGAAGTAAAATGTAGGCATTCCCCGACAATACATCCTGGGCCAACGTAATCTCAGCTTCCGTAGCAGGTAACAAGGCCAGAGTCTGTAACGCATAAATCTGTACATCCTCATCTTCTTCCGAGTCACGAACAAGTTGTGCGGCAGCATGACGAATTTCATCCAAAAGTGAGGAAGACTCTGCCATGCCCAAAGCTCGCCATGCTTCGATACGGATGAGATCCTCTTCATGTGTATCCATACCGATAGATAGAACTTGATGTGTAAGTTCGCTATCGGTTAGTTCGATCAGATCACGAAGTGCCTGAATTTTCTCTTCACCACTGATTTCGTTAAAATCAGGGTGTTCATTGTTGTTATGATTGAAATGATTCATATCAGACATCTGCATTATTCACCTCCTGAAGAATATGAAGATGGGGGCGGAAGAATGATCGGACGAGCTGCCAACGCCTCCTCTACAATCTGTTCTGGCGTCAGGTCTCGATCACCCCAGTAAATCAGGTTACTGATCTCAGCGTGAGGCACCTGTTGTTGCAGCTCCGTCAACATGTCATCCAACTCGGCTTCGGTTCCTTCGGCGTCCATTAGTTTGCGAACCAATTCTATCAGATGCGAACGATTGTCCATATGTATTTACACCTCCTGAATGATTAATATCGTGAAGCAACTAGTCTTTCATGGGCTCATTCAATGGATCATATATAATGATCACCGGTAAAAATTTGGGCTCAAGCATCAGACTAATACGTTGTTCATCTTGATCAGTATAAGAAATGATATAGTTCCCGAAATGAGACTCGTATATGAAGTCTTTGAATTGAAAGGAATGTTCTGGATACTTTATCTTCACATATAGCGCAGTAACTCCACGGGCTAAAGTTTCTTTTAACACAGGAATTTGGGCCAAAAGCATAATAGCGACCAGAAAAATTAGTATACGTTTAGCGAGACGGGTCAAATGGATTCACCCCATTATCGTAAATCAATATTTTAACAAATCATGAAGGCCCATCTCAAAATAGATTTCACTCCATACGTATAGCCAGATTACCAAACTGCTCGCCATTTTCCATACGTTCGAACGCTTTCGCTACGTCCTGCAACGGATATACGCTATCGATCACAGGATGTATATCATGCTGTTCCACCCATTGCAGCATCTGCACAAACTCCTCACGGCTGCCCATAGAGGTGCCGATTAGACTGATCTGCGGGAAGAAGATAGAGCGAATGGGTAGGGTCAGATCATCCCCCGAGCTTGCACCATACATCACGATACGTGCACCTGGTCTAATTATATCAAAATATTTTGGGAACATGGCTTGTCCGATGCTATCCAAGATCATGTCCACAGGTTCCAAATCGTTCTGCAAATTCCAATCGGCATGACTATCCAGTGCATGGGTAGCACCCAAGCGCAGTGCCTCATTTCTTTTGGCTTCACTTCTGGAGGTGACAGTCACCTTCGCGCCGGCAGCGACAGCCATGAGCAGGGCATAGGTCGCCACACCACCACCAATACCGGGAATGAGCACATGTTCACCTTGCTTTAATACGCCGCGAGTAAATAAGGCGCGATAGGCCGTCAGCGCTGAGAGGGGTAACACGCCTGCTTCCTCCCAAGATAGGTGGACTGGTTTAGGCAGGGCATTTTCAGCAGGCAACGTTATATATTGAGCCAGTGTTCCATCCGTCGGACCACCAACAATATCGGGCACGATGGGTACGTTATTCGCAACTTCCCAACCGAGCGTAGGATGGATAATGACTTCATCCCCTATCGCGAGTCCACTTACTCCTTCGCCAATCCCAAATATAATACCTGCTCCATCGGAACCGGGAATGAGCGGGGTGTCCTGAGTACTGCGTCCTGCCATGACAAATAGATCCCGATGGTTGATACCAGCGGATTTTAATTGAATCTGCACTTCCCCGGCTTCGGGTACCCGAGATGTTGACTCTGTATATTGAAGACCTGCAAGGCCGCTCTGGCCTGAATGTACGATAGCTTTCATATTCAATATTCCTCCTGTCGATATAATCGGATTTCACTACTGAGCCTCATTGTACAGATGGTGCAGATTCACGTAAAATGAACAAAAATGATGGTCAGTATCATTGAAAATAATAGATAAGCACTTTGCATGAATCGATGATGTAGAATGCCGATATAAACGACGAGCAGGTGATCAGGGTATGGATGCAGGTGATTTAAAAATATTTCAGGCGGTTGCCCGCGAAGGTAGTATCAGTAAGGCTGCACTCGCACTCAATTATGTACAATCCAATGTGACCACACGAATCAAACAGTTGGAGACACAGCTACAGGTTCCGCTGTTTCATCGTTCCAATCGGGGGATGTCTCTTACACCAGCGGGCGAGAATCTGCTTGTGTATGCGGATCGAATTTTGCAATTATTATATGAAGCAGAGCAGGCCACACAAGTGGGAAATCCGCCTTCCGGCATGCTTCGTCTGGGTGCCATTGAGACAGCAGCTTCCACTTTCCTCACGCCGCTCCTGGCTGAATACAGCTCATGCTACCCGGAGGTACAACACTCGCTTGTCACGGGTGGGACCCATGAGCTGAATCAGAAGGTGATCCAACATGAATTGCATGGGACGTTAATATATGGCCCAATCGATCATCCTGATCTGAACTATATGAAGATGTATGACGAGGAATTGGTGTTGATCGCTCAACCTGGAGTGCATGAGATACACGAGTTATTATCCAAGCCAATGTTGTTTTTTGAGATCGGCTGCACACATCGCACTCAGGCGGAATCCTTTCTGCAAGATCAGGGTATCCACTCACTGAGCATTATGGAATATGGAACACTGGACACGATTCTGAATGGGGTATCTGCCGGGCTCGGTGTATCATTGATGCCACGATCTTCAGTTACCAAAGCAGAATTAAGAGGTGAGATCGCGGTGATGTCTTTGCCAGATCCCTATTGCCGGTTGGAAGTAGGATTTGTGTATTCCCGTGGTGAACATATATCAAGTGCGCTAAGCGCTCTGGTACAGATCATTACAGAACCAGAACTATAGCGGTTATTGAAAAAGTAAGCTTTTGAACACGCATTATTAAAGGAGTGAATGACTTTGGAGGATACTACGTTAACATTGGCTGATGCATTTAATCAGGTAGAATTTATTGTGGGCGGTCATGGCAGTCGCAAGGTGAAGGTGCTTCAGAACGTACTGGACCAGATGGATGGGGAGACCTTCAGTGATCACTACGGAAACGGCCCGATCATTGAAGAATTTCAGCAACAGATGGCTGACATTCTCGGCAAGGAATCGGCGGTATTCTTCCCAAGCGGAACGATGGCGCAGCAGATTGCATTACGGATCTGGTGTGATCGCAAAGGGATAAAACGAGTAGCCTATCACCCTCTATGCCATCTGGAAATCCATGAAGAAGATGGATTGAAAGAGTTGCATCAGATTGAATCGATTTTGCTGGCGGACAAGGATCGGCTGATTCGTTTGCAAGATGTACAAGCGCTTGATCAGGACATTGCCTGCCTGCTCTTGGAACTGCCACAACGCGAGATTGGCGGGCAATTGCCAGCGTATGAAGAACTCGAAGCGATCTCGGCCTATTGCCGTGAACGCGGAATTAAGCTGCATCTGGACGGGGCACGCCTGTTTGAGATTACTCCCTATTACGAGAAAACGCCTGCGGAGATTTGCAGTCTGTTTGATACGGTGTATGTGTCCTTTTACAAAGGGATCGGGGGCATTGCGGGGGCCATATTGGCCGGGGACACGGATGTGATGCAAGAGTCGAAAGTATGGAAACGGCGGCACGGCGGTGATCTGATTGGCCTGTATCCGTATATTCTGAGTTCCCAGTATTATTTCAATGAACGGATTGGCAAAATGGAGCTTTATTATGAGCAGGCTAAAGAACTGGCATCTCTATTGAATGCGTGTCACGGGATACATACCTTGCCTGAGGTCCCGGTATCCAATATGTTCCATGTGCACTTTGCGCTCGCTGCTGACGAAGTTGAACCCCTTCTTGTGCAAATGGCTCAGCGATATGGCATAGGAATGACTTCATATCTGAACAAAACAAGTGCGAACAGCTGTGCTTTTGAATTGTCCACGGGGGATCGTTATGAGAAACTTCCCCAAGATAAGCTGCGTGCAGCACTGGAATGGCTGGATCAAGAATTGCGTACACAGGTGAGATAACAAGAGGATTCTAGTGTAAAGGAGGAGTCCAAGTGAAGTCGATCGAATTGGAACCGATTCGTGATCTTTTGGTGAAAGCTTACGATACGACAATGGGAGAAGGGTGCGCGCCGGAAACGCAACAGAGCATTGAGGATATTGAGCAGAAGTATAACGTAAAACTGCCCGCAGCGTACCGTGCACTTCTGCTCGAATTCGGAGCATGTAATTTCGGCGATCCAGCCTTGTATTCAGCCAAAGAACTGGATTGGGCATATCCCGAGTTTCTGGAAGTCTATCGTGAAGTTAAGAAAGAGTACCACCTGTCAGATGATCTCAATCCGTTCCCGATTGGTGGATTTGGCGAAGGAAGTATGGCTATGCTCGATCAGACCTCGGGCAAGATCCTGATGTTGATCCACGATGCAGGAGATACGCCAATTCGAGAGATTGCAGCAGACTTTAATGACTTAATGACGCAGCTGACGGAGTCCGCGATCTGGGTACAGGAACAGATGAATTAACAGGGAGACGGAAGGAAGCGCAACAGACCTATGGATATTCGTAAGTTAAGATATTTTATAACCGTGGCGGAGGAGCTTCATTTTCACCGTGCAGCGGAAAAATTAAACATGACGCAGCCACCTTTGAGCCAGCAGATTCAAAATCTGGAGGAAGAGCTTGGCGTAAAGTTATTGGAGCGCACGAGAAAAATGGTTCGTTTGACGCCAGCGGGTGCCATCTTTCTGGAACAGGCCAGACTCATCATGGCCCAACTTGATCGATCCATTCAGCTTACACAAAAGGCTGATCAAGGTATCATTGGACATATATCCGTGGCCTTCGTGGACTCCGCTTCGGGCGGGATCATGGTGGAGGTGCTTAGAAAGTTTCGCACTGCATATCCGCAGATTGAATTGACATTACATGAGATGACTTCATCCCAACAATTACAGGCATTGGAAGACGGACAGATCCATATTGGATTTTTGCGGTATCAGGAAGATACCCGGCATGTTTCCTTCCGCCCCTGTCAGGAGGAAACGTTGCTCGCCGTGTTGCCTGATCATCACTCCATGGCAGCCCAGACTCAAGTTTCGATTCGGGAACTGGCGGATGAAGATTTTATTTTATTCCCACGGCATCTTGGCTCCCCATTTCATCGAATGGTTCTGGACTATTGTAGAGCACATGGTGTAAATCCACGAATTACGCAGGAAGCGATCCAGATGTATACGATTGTAAATCTAGTTGCAGCGGGCATGGGGATTTCCATTGTTCCCTCCTCGGTGGATGTGTTCCAGCGAAAGGGTGTGGTCTTTCTTCCATTACAAGAAAATCCGCCCTCCGTACCGTTGTATACGGCATGGCGGACGGATATGAATCAGGAAGTGGTATCCCGTTTTATGGACATTGTTGAGCGGGAATATGAGTTGCACTAAAGGTTATTTACACTTACACTGCGATGACAGAACAACCTTCCAATCGCTGTTATCCCCAGATTTTTTCGATCCCTTTCTCAAGGGGAAATCTGGTGCTAAAGGCGAAGTGTATGCTTCCGAAGTAGCTTTCTTGCAGAAAGCTTTTAGCTCCGCTTTTTCAGGTTTTTTTGTCCTCTCCGTTTTCGTGTAAATGATTAGTTCAACTTAGTATGTTGTGAGTAGTGAAAAAAGAAACTATCCCGTCTTGGTTGGATCACGCTCAATCCAAGGATTCAGTATTTTATCAATACGAGTCATGATCGCAGAGTCCAGTTTCACACCGGAGGCTTTTACATTTTCCAATACCTGCTCCGGCCTAGATGCACCGATAATGACGGAACTGACATACGAATGCTGGAGAACCCAAGCCACAGCGAGTTGAGGAAGAGTTAGACCAATCTCTTTAGCGAGCGGAACAAGCTGTTGCACAGCGGTAAAAACATCTTCGCGTAGCCACTGACCAGCCAGTTTATTGAAAAAGGGTGCACTTGCCTCCCCAGCTGCACGTGATCCGGCGGGCAACGCTTCGTTAGGCACATATTTGCCTGATAGTATACCCTGAGCCAGAGGAGACCATGTAATCTGTCCCAGTCCTGCCTGGTCGCTTGCAGGTACCACTTTTTGCTCAATCACACGCCATAACATTGAATATTGGGGCTGACTTGCAATGAAGGGTACATGAAGTTCCCGCGCCAAAGCGCTCCTCTTGCAATCTGATCCGCGTTCCATTCACTCACCCCGATGTAGTGAACCTTGCCCTGACGCACCAGGTCGGAGAATGCCAGAAACGTCTCTTCCAGCGGCGTGCTGTAATCATAACGGTGAGCATAATAGACATCGATATAATCAGTCTGTAGCCGCCGTAATGAACCATTGCATGCTTCCATGATGTGTTTACGTGAAAGTCCGCGGTCATTATGACCTGTGCCGGTTGGGTGACAGACTTTGGTGCATAGTTCAATACTTTCTCTTCGTATATCCTTAAGAGCCTGTCCCAAGACGGTTTCTGCCTTCGTATTCGAGTACACGTCTGCCGTATCAAATGTGGTAATGCCTGCATCCAAAGCGGCGCTTACACAAGCTTCTGCTATTCCATCATGTACTTGGGCTCCATGCGTAATCCAATTCCCCAGTGAAATCTCACTGACGGTTAATCCACTGTTTCCTAACTTGCGATACTCCATCCATGCCGCCTCCCTATGTGATCTGGACTCCATTGTAGCAATGGCAGATTAATAGGTGAAATATCTTTTACCCCCATCTTTGATATGAAAAAGATATCAGTGCACCTACATGTTCTCCTGTATGTATTTACGATAGAGGGCAGGCGTAATTTCCTCGAACTTTTTGAATATTTTGATAAAATATCCCGATTCATTGAATCCCAGCTCATCACTGATCTGTGAGACAGGCATGTCGGTGACCTCCAGCAATTGCTTGGCCCACTTAATCTTGAGTTTTGCCAGGTAGGTTGTGAAGTTCTCACCCGTTTCCTTGGCAAACAATCTGCTGAAATAACTCGGACTCAGGTGGCACAGATCAGCCATTTGTTTGAGCGAAACCTGTTCGCTTTTGTGACTATGAATGTATTCAAAAGCAGGCTGAAGCACCGGACTGGAGCTTTCCGCATCACTTGGGCTGTTCTTGAGATAGGCATCCGCAATCGCATTGGTCATCTCTTTTTTGATCGACTCGATATTACGAATGGAGTAACCCGGCAGAATGGTGGAGAGGTTCAGAGACTCCTGATTGCCTGAAGCTTTCTCGAACATTTCAACTAATAAATTTTTGTTGAGCGCTTCCTCCACAATGTAGTTGCAGAGCAGGGATAACATGTTGGAGATTTTCACAATCTCTTCATAGGTCATCACAGGCAGCTGGGCGTAATCATCCTTTAGTTCCTCCAGCTTCGCTGCATGCATGGGGACGTTTTTGGACGTGACAATTTGCTCCAAGTCGCTACCTTTCTCGGGATCGGCGAGTTTCACTTGTCCTGCCATGACGGCGCCGATATATTTGCCATCGATTGTGATCGGAATCGCGATATCTATAATATTGAAATGGCATAAATACACATAAGGCTCATTCAACCGAACGGCTTCCAGGCCGCCGCGTGAATCACATTTTTGGCAGTAGGGGAGCAGCTCGGGGTCTTTGCGTACGTTCTGGCAGAAGGCCTGACAGCTGCTATGACTGGTTACAGGAATGCCTTTATAATCAACGGTGAGGATCGCCAGTTTGGTTACTGTTGCAAGAGAATCTTGTAGACGCTTCCATTTATTAAGGTCCAAAATTTTATTGATATGCAGATATTCTTTGATCATTGGTGCAACCTCCATATCTAACCTAATTCATGATTTAGGCCGTTAAAAGTTAGCAAGTTGTACATATTAAGATGTAATGATGACGGGTAATGTATGATGGGAGGTCAAAATTCAACCATCTCATGACAATAACATACCATGATTGCACCAAAAAGCAAAAAATTACGATTGTAAGTTATAATAATTTGTTATCAAAGTCCACTGTAAACCTGCTGGCTATGCGTTATATTAAGGTCAATTGCAAGAGATTAAAATTTAATGTATTCACTACACCATTCCATATCCTTTAGGAGGCTATATTAATATGAGAAAAGCATTTATCAGCCCAACCAAATATGTACAAGGCGAAGACGAATTGTTGAACCTGGGGTACTTTGTGAAATCCTTTGGAGAATCTGCCTTGCTGATCGCACATCCGGATGATGTACAGCGTGTCAAAGCAAAGCTTGATGCAACAGCTGAGAAATTCAATATTACATTTGTTGAAAGCGGTTTTAAAGGGGAATGTTCCCGTGAGGAAGTTGCTCGTCTGCAAGCGATCGCGAAGGAAAAAGGATGTGACTCTACGATCGGTCTTGGTGGCGGTAAAGCCATTGATGCGGCCAAATGTGTAGCTGAAGGCGAAGCATTGATCATCTGCCCAACGATTGCGGCAACAGACGCACCGACAAGTCACTCCGCTGTATTGTACACACCGGATGGTTCTTTCGATGACTATGCTTACTTCAAACAAAGCCCAAGTGTGGTTCTCGTTGATACAACCGTAATTGCCAATGCACCAACACGTTTCCTCGTATCCGGTATGGGAGATGCGCTCTCTACATACTTCGAAGCAAGAGCAACAGCGAAATCCTATTCCCGTGTAAACGCAAGTTTGCCAATGGGTTCTCGTGAAGGATATACACCATCCGCAGTAGGTACCAATGCGGCACTTGCCTTGGCAAAACTGTGTTATGAAATGCTGCTGACTGACGGTGCCAAAGCCAAGGTAGCAAGTGACAGCAACGTCGTGACCCAAGCGCTGGAAAACATTGTTGAGACGAATATTTTGTTGTCTGGCCTTGGATTTGAAAGTGGCGGTCTGGCTGCAGCACATGCGATCCACAATGGTTTGACTGTTCTGGAGGGAACACATCACTTCTTCCACGGGGAAAAAGTATCTTTCGGTACGATTGCACAACTCGTGCTTGAAAATGCACCAACCGAAGAGCTGCATGAAGTCATGGACTTCTGTCTCGAAGTAGGACTGCCGATCAGCTTGGCGGATATCGGTGTAGATACAATTAGTCAGGAAGAGCTGTTGAAAGTGGCAGAGATCGCTTGTATTCCGGAAGAATCCATTCACGCGATGCCATTCCCAATCACCGTTCCTGAAGTGGCTGCTGCCATTGCTGCGGCTGACCGAATGGGTCGTGAGTACAAAGCAGCACGCCGGGAGGCAAAATAATGAAAAAAATCATTAACCAAGCTGAACATGTTGTTATGGAAATGTGTAACGGGATTGCGCTTGCACACCCGGAGCTTGAATTTCTGAAAAAATATAAAGTCATCAAACGCAGAGAGATTCAGGCCGATAAAGTCAGCCTGATCAGTGGTGGCGGCAGCGGACATGAACCGGCTCACGCTGGTTATGTCGGTAAAGGGATGCTGGATGCAGCGGTATGTGGAGATGTATTCGCATCTCCTTCTCAAATCCAGGTGTATCAAGCGATTAAGGCAACCGCCAGCAACAAGGGTACACTCTTGATCATCAAAAACTACAGTGGTGACATGATGAACTTCAAGAATGCAGCGCATCTGGCTGAAGAAGATGGTATTGACGTACAGTATGTTCGTGTTGAGGATGACATCGCTGTGCAAGACAGCTTGTACACGGTAGGACGCCGCGGTGTTGCGGGAACTGTACTGGTTCACAAGATTGCCGGAGCAGCAGCCGAAGAAGGCCGCAGCCTGGCAGATGTGAAATTGGTTGCTGAGAAAGCAGCTCAGAATGTTCGCAGTATTGGTTTTGGATTCACATCCTGTACCGTGCCAGCCAAAGGCACGCCTACATTCGAAATTGCTGAAGATGAGATGGAATTCGGCGTAGGTATCCATGGTGAGCCAGGTATCCGTCGTGAAAAAATCGTATCTGCGGATGAATTGGCAGGACGTATGGTTGAAGCGTTGCTCGCAGACATGAAGCTGGATAAGGATGCATCCGCTGAGATTGCGGTACTCGTGAATGGTTTTGGTGCAACGCCACTGCAAGAACTGTACCTGCTCAACAATTCCGTTCAACGTGAGCTTGCAGGACATGCAGGTCTAAAGGTTGCGACTACGTTTGTAGGCAATTACATGACAAGTATCGATATGGCAGGGGCATCGGTTACGATTCTGAAACTGGATGATGAACTGAAAACGCTGTTGTTCAAGGAAAGTGATACTCCTGCGTTTAAAGTATCCGGTCCTCCAGTGGCACAAGTGGCGTATTCCGAAGCGTTGGAAGCGGTTGTTGGTGAAGACGCTCCCGTATCTTATGAAGTGGAGACGGATGCATCTGCTGCGGTAATCGAAGGCAATCAATTTTCACTGGACAATGTCGTCTATCTGATCGATAAAATGGGTGAGATCATCATCAAGAACGAAGTGCCGTTCTGTGAACTGGATTCACATGCCGGTGATGGCGATTTCGGTATGAGTGTGGCCAAAGGCTTCCGCCAGTTGAAACGCGAATGGAATCACATCATTAACGAAGATAAAAAAGACATCGGATCGTTCCTGGATGCATGTTCCTTGGTCATCATGGAATATTGTGGCGGCGCATCCGGCCCAATCTGGGGTTCGGCATTCCGTGCGGCTGGCAAAGCTGTAGGGGATAAACAGCAATTAAATGTTGCTGAATTTGCTGAGATGATGCATGCAGCCGTGCAAGGGATTCAGTCTACTGGAGAGCGTTCCTTCGGACGAGGTGCCGTTGTAGGCGACAAAACCTTGATCGATGCACTCGTTCCATGTGCCGATTCCTGGACGCAAAGTGCGAAGTCTGGTGATGACTTCAAAACTGCATTTGCCAAAGGTGCAGCAGCAGCTGTTGAAGGTGCGAAGAAAACCGAAGATATCGTGGCACGTATGGGCCGCGCAGGTACTGTCGGCGATCGCAGTCTGGGGTACCCAGATGCTGGCGCGTATGCGCTGGGTGTTATATTCACAGAGCTGTCCGAGTCGATGAAGTAAAGCTGTCGGCAAACTCGCAACTGTAAAATTATAGAGTGTTTCTACGAAGAGGATGTCCATAAGTCATGAATATGACGGGGGACATCCTCTTTGCTGTGTTTTTTTGTGGTAATGAACCTGTGTTGGGTTCGTTAGCAATTGGAGCGAGGGTGAATTCCTTTTGAGACAGCTCCTCCGTTGTAAAGAGTACATAGTCAACCTAAATGAGCTTATTGAAAACTTCTATAATAAACTCTATCTGGAAATTACAGGTGATAATTCATATACTTATAGGAGTATGGAGTCTGCACAAGCGATCAGATTTCTCACATCCGTATCTGACGGAAGAAGCTTAGAATGCTTATAAGGGGCGTTTGGATTTGGTCTATAGTTTTTGATAAAAAATGATACGGAGGTAGAAGTTATGAGCGATATAAAACTGCCACTGATAAGACCTTCTGTACATGGTTACCTATGTAATGCCTATCCACTCTCAATTGTAATGCAGCATAAACAATCGGAGGCTTGGTTTTACAGTAATTATATTCAATTGATTTGTGCTGGAAACTTTCCAGAAGGGAAATTCTTTTCGTTTTATACATCTAACTTGCCTTGGTATGATTTCTTTATGAGTTGTCCTCTCATTAACTATCAAAAGATCAACCAACACTTTTTGGAAAAATATATGGGGGGCATCATCAGCTTTATTTGTGATTCTATTGATCAAAATCAATATATTCATTTGTATGTGGATGAAAGTTATATTGCCCATAAAAAGGCGTATAAAAAATATGCTTTGCCGCATGAAATGTTAATTTTCGGTTATAACAAAGAGACATTAAAATTTTATGTATCAGGCTATAATTCAGATGTTATATTCGGAGAATATGAGGTAGGCTTTGAAGAGTTTCTAGTCGCTTTTAACCATTGTGATAAAACAAAAAATAGAGAATATGTATGTTTATTATCGTATAACCCAGAGCATAATTATCATTTTGATCTAAAATTGATTATTAGATCTTTGAAGGAGCTAAGGTTTAGTCTCAATTCATCTTATCATTATCGTTCTATGAGCACTCCTTCTAATTGGATCTTTGGATTATCCATCTATGATCATATTGTTCAATATTTAAGTGATCAAGTTAGTACATCAAAGGAAAAGATTGATATACGAATCTTTCATACCATGTGGGAGCATAAGCGTGTGATGTTGGATAGATTAGATTATTTGAAAGAACATCATTATTTGGACGATGCTGACGAGCTTATAAAAATATATTCTGAAATCGAATCGGATTCAAAAATTTTAAGAAATTTGGCTATAATATATAACAAAAATGAGAACGCCACCAGTATAACTTCTATCATTGAAAAACTGAAAAAAATCAAGACTATAGAAGAGAATGCATTAAGCGACTTAATTTCAAAGTTGGAAAGTGTGGAGATCGATGAAAAGCTCCTGAGTCATTATTATCTATAATGTATACAGAGGTGCAGTATGAGGTATAGGAATCTATGATGCGTGTAAAGTATAGCCATAAACCTTAAAAAAAGTTGTCTGATTTAATGTTTAATGTAGACAATACACAGCTAGCGATTTATTAGCTACAACTAAAGGGGGAGTCAGAGAAAGCGGACTTAGCTCCCCTTCGTATCAACTAATGAGCATCCAATTTCCTTCCGAATGTCCTGTTCTCTGCACGCTTGAATACCCCATACATAACCATGTTTAATAAACCGAGTATAGCCCGCTTCCAATCCTAATACTGCACTTCCCTAGACAATGGATAGGACAACGCTCAGCATGCTGAATAGGCTTATGAACTGTATCTCACTGTTACTCTAGTGTTATTGGCTTGATAATGTTAAATAGTGTAAGCTTGAGAGCAGATATAAGGGTTCTAATGATGCGTAATGCGATATGTCAAACGGGCAACAAAAGTGGTATCTATATGAATGAGAAGGGATCTGGATGATTCAATGACTCAAAAAATCTATTATGACTCTGCTTATACAAGAGAGTGGCATACAACAATTACTGGCAAAGTAGACAAGGAAGATGGTGTATATGTCACGCTGGCGGAGACTGCTTTTTACCCGCATGGGGGTGGACAACCTTGTGATGTGGGACAAATTGGCGGCATTGCTGTACTGGATGTAAACATCGAAGACGGAGAGGTATGGCATAAGCTGGAACGTGCTCCTGAACAGAGCGAGGTACAGTGCGAGCTGGATTGGGCGCGAAGATTCGATCATATGCAGCAGCATACGGGACAGCATTTGTTATCGGCAATGACGTTGAAAGTGGCTGAAGCGATGACGCTCAGTTTCCATCTCGGTACGGAGTATGACACGATTGATGTGGCTGCTGAGTTGGGAGCGGATCAATTGACCATCATTGAACAAGAGGTGAATCGTCAGATCTATCGTAATGCTCGCATCAACACGTCTTGGGTTACGGCAGAAGAGGCTGCACAATTGCCGCTGGTGAAGCAACCTACGGTAACAGAAGACATTCGTATCGTCGAGATCGAAGGTGTGGAGTATAACGCCTGCGGCGGAACCCATGTGTCGGCGACAGGTGAAATCGGCATCATCAAACTGTTAAAGACCGAAAAAGTGAAGGGCGGTACCCGTATTTATTTCAAATGTGGAACAAGGGCGCTGAATGAATTCACATCCGTTCAACATGTGCTCAATAGCATTATGGTTAAATTAAAGACCAGCAAGGACGAATTATTGGAGCGTATTGAGAAAATGGAACTGGAGCAAAAACAGCTGCAAACTGAGCTGAATGCAGTGAAAACAACCAATGATGCCTACTATGCGGAGCAACTTCTGGCTGCTCGCGAAGGGCTGGTGATTGCTCAGGTCTTTGAAGACAAATCGCTCAAGGATATGCAGAGCCTGGCTACCAAATTGACGACAGACCATGAAGGTCTCGTACTCTTTGCCAGTATCTCCGAGGCGAAAGTTGTTCTGGCACAGAACGGACAGCCGCCTGAATGGGCTTGCGGACCTTTCTTCAAAGGCAATCTTGGTGCCTACCAGGGCAAAGGTGGCGGCAGTGAGAAAATGGCTCAGGCCGGCTTTGCCAGCAGTGAAGACGCGCTTGCCTTTTACGAATTCACCAAGGACCAGTTGGGACATCACTGATCTGTATTTTGCAGATACGAAACAGGCAGTATTGCAATATGAGTTGGACAAGCACGTCACATTGTGGCGTGTTTTCCATGGATATCGAGGGACATGGGTTACTGGTTACATGAGTTGAACGATTGGCAATCGTTGAAGGAGGTTGGAAGATGACAGAACGAGTTCCGTGTATACGGGAGGCATGTGCAAACACCATTTTGCCAACAACGGCTGCCAGAACAGGTGGGTTTTGCATGCCTTGCAAGCAGGAGATGGAGCGCGAGGAGCGCCAGAGATACATTGAAGCGAATCGACGTGACGTGAACGTGTATGCAGGTATCACAGACCCGGTCGAAGTATTGAAAATCATGCATGAACCTCAGGTTCGCGACCCATTAATTCGTTATGTGCCCTATGAAAAATCCAAGGAAGAGGTATATCTGTCCTTGTCTGCAGAGCAACAGGATCAGATGAAGGATTACGCGATGCAACGGATTCGTACAGGTGATGAAGATAACGGCAAAGACATTCTGATATATCTCGTTTGTTACCATGATATATCGTTGACCAACGAAATTCCTGAGCTGCTGGAGCAGGAGATCTATTATCCTGCGATTTTGTATAAGAGTGCTCCGGTAGCAGTGCGAGATCGACTCTTGCAGCAGGTGAATACCGATGATGAGAATCGGAACCACATATTGCTCATGCTGGCCCATATCGGGGATGATGTTGTCGTGCAGCAGTTCCGGCAATGGAGACAATCTCCGCCATCCTGGGCGAGCGAATTGTACGTGGCACCTGAGCATTACACCACTGAAGCAGGATGGGAGCTTACGAATGACGGGCAGCGCAGAGAATTATTCACCACCCCAAGTTATTCACTCTATAAAGTAACAGTAAATGAAGCAACTAACGTGGCAATATCCGGAGATTCGCTATTGATGCTGACCCCGAGCGCTCAAGGTTGTCCATGGTGTGGTAGTGCATTAACGTCCTTAATTAATCTGGATGTTAAGCATCCGGCACTGCGGGATGTGTCTTGGCATGCCGAGCGACTTCAGATCCAGACTTGCGTGATATGCAGTAGTTATGGCGTGGTTTACATGGAACTGGACGCAGCCGGGGAACCGTTATGGAGCTCACATAATGTCATGCCTATGGGAATGGATGAGATTGACCTGGAAGACTATGGTGAACTTGCACCGGATGTCGGCCGGCAGTTTAGGATTGCGAATGCATCGCGTCATGCATTCCATGCCAGCGAGTGGGGGATGGAGCCATCGCTATCTCAGATCGGGGGCCATCCGGGTTGGGTTCAGGATGCCGAGTATCCACCATGTCCATGCTGTTCCGCGAGAATGAAGGCTGTCGCACAACTGGATTGGGGCGAGGTTGAGGAATATGGTGAGGGCATGTATTACATGTTCATATGTGAGCCGTGCCAGATGACCGCCGTATCGTATCAGCAATCTTGAGGTGGAAGCTATGATTATAAGCCATTAACACATCTATAGTACTACAGGACCGATTCGGTTGTAAGAGAGTGGACAGTTGCAGTCATACTATGACTATATAAGGCATCCCGTAAGTTCTTGAACTTCATCGATGCCTTTTTGCTTGCTCTGCGCAGGATACAAGGGGGCTATCTGCTCCAATTAGCCTTTTTTTATGTTAGTTATTTAGTCAGCAGTGAGAGAATGGGCGGTTTTTCTGCGTGCTTGGGCAGCTTTGTCGTACGCACACAATGTAACGAACCCAGCACGTCTTATTAGGCGATTTTGCAGCACTGTAGAATTCTAACGAATCGTAGCGATGTTATTGCTTCTTATGCCAGGTGTTTTCGAAGCAAATCAGAGGTTTTATCTGTAATAAGACTGCTGAGATTCGTTAGAATTTCATATGGCTGTATAACAGCGATATAAGGTGTGTCCGATTCGTTAGCGCTTGGCCCAAACCCGAACCCGAACCCGAACCCGAACCCGAACCCGAACCCGAACCTAAACTCACCTCATACACACCGCCCGCGCAATTACTACTCATACACACTAGCCCCACACTAGCCGCCAGCATAATAACACCTAAGTTACTCCTACTGCGAGCGTATGCTCCTGTTCAATACATCCGTCTACAATTCCGCAGATGCCTGCTTTAACAAACCAGACAACCACTCATAATCCGGCGTATCTTTTTCCTTGAGCTTGATCGTTTTGCGTTCTTCCGGGCCTTCAAATATGCCATCGGGTAGATCAAGTCCGGTTGCATGAAAGATCGTGAAGGATACGGCTTGTTTGGATGGAGAGATGACCGCAGCGTAACTTCCGTTTTTCAAAAAATGAGGTTTCTTGTATTGCACGCGTTCCTGCACGTCTGGGATGGTATCATGCACCATTTGTCGCAATCGTTCAGCGACCTGTACTTGCCAGGGGATCTGAATCTGTTCAATAAACGCAGTAACTTCTACATTCTTGGTCATGCATGTTCACCCTCCGTATGGATCTGATTGTGTGTTTCCCATTCTGATCTCAGGATTCCCATCATTAAGCGGTCGTAACGTTTGCCATCACGATATACTGCTGAACGTGCCCGACCTTCCAATTGAAAACCAACCTTCTCATAGGAACGAATCGCTTTGGCATTGTAGGCGATGACATCGAGACCAACCCGGTCCAGATTCATCTCGTGGAATGCATATCGTAAAATAAGATTCAACGCTTCCGTGCCATATCCCTTGTTGCGATGTTCCGCAAGTCCGATGCCAATGGCAAGCTGTCCGCAGCGGTTGTTCCATTCAATACTATGAATGACGACAAAACCTATCAGCGTATCCTCTTCATGCGTGCGAAGTCTGAAGTACACTTCCTTGTTCTTAGTCTCTCCCTCATCTTCCAACTGTTTCTCTGAGTAGGGAATGGCAAGATCAGTATCCACATTCCGTAGATATTCCGGGTCTTCGTTCCATTGCAGCATGGTCTGCACATCTTCAGCACGTGGGGGTGTCATTTTCAATCGTATGCTATAAAACAGGTTATCCGTTGTTAGTGTCATAGGGTTCTCCTTTTGCATCTGATAGCCTCATCATAATGGAAATAATAGGTGAATCACAATAGAACATTTTATTGCATATAAGTGGCCTCTTGTCATGAAACCTAACACGGTAGTAAGATGAATTAATCGAAATGCATTCAGTGATAGAACCAATAAAAATGTCAGCAGGAGTGATATGTTTTGGAGATCAAAGTGGATGATTTGAGTGGAGTACAAGTGAAGGCATTAATCGCAGAGCATTTGCAAGGGATGGCAGCGGATTCGCCTCCGGAAAGTATTCATGCGCTGAATCTGGATGGACTCAAGAAGCCTGAAATTACATTCTGGTGTGCATGGGAAGCGGATGAACTAATGGGCTGCGGGGCCATCAAAGAACTTGATCCAGAACATGCAGAATTGAAGTCGATGCGTACGGCTTCGGCCCACTTGAGAAAAGGCGTAGCGAGAAAAATTTTGGCTCACATTATGGAGGTTGCCACAGAACGTGGCTATAAACGAATTAGTCTGGAGACGGGTTCAATGGATTCATTTATCCCGGCAAGGAAGCTGTATGAAGATTTCGGATTCGAATATTGCGAACCATTCGCGGACTATATTTTGGACCCGAACAGCGCATTTATGACGAAAACAATCTAAATGGATTCGCATGAGAAACCAGCATTCTGTTTGCTGGTTTTTATTTATTTTGCAACATATCGTACATTTTTAAAGTTGGAAAAAGAGTAGAATACACGCAATGATGTAACATGGACCATGCTATGAAAAGGGTGGAGGGAGCTGTGGATGATATATTGGTGGCTAGATCAGATGAATCCGCTGTTTGCCGTCTTGGTGTTATGTCCTATAATTGCTGTGGTGCTTACCTAGATTGTATACAGATTGCTTTGTGCCATTGTGGGGTATAAAACATAGGTTATGTCCAAATATGCTTGGGATGAATTGGCCATAAGGAACTTCTGGGCTGATTGCTGGACAATAGGGTATACTGGACATTATGTCTATGAAACAAGACAGTATTACAGACGTTTTTTACATCAGGAGGATTTGAATTGGCTCAGACAGAAGGAACACTACAGAAGAAGCTTAAACCAAGACACATCAGTTTTATGGCTATGGGCGGTGTGATTGGTACAGGGATTTTCAAAGGCAGCGCAGAGACGATCGGACTCGCAGGTCCGGGCGTTATTATCACGTACATTTTTGCCGGATTATTGTTGCTGGTGGTTATGGCCGCGATGGCGGAGATGGCTACGGTGTATAAAAACAAGAATATGAAAGACTTCGTGCAGGAAGCATTCGGTAGCCGAGTTTCCTTTGTTATGGGATGGATGTATTGCTTCCTATGGTTATCGGTATGTGTTATTGAGGTGATAGCCGCCGGGAGCTTTTTGCAGTATTGGTTTACAGAAGTACCGTTGTGGATGCTGAGTCTGGCGTGTGCGGCGTTCATTATACTGGTTAATCTGCTAAGTGTGGGTGTGTTCGGGGAATTTGAGTTCTGGCTGGCCGGGATCAAAATTGCCATGATCATCATTTTTATCTTCCTGGGTGCAGGGTTGATCTTTGGCATTATTCCAAGTGATAACACCCCTTATCTGCAAAATTATACACAAGCAGGCGGGTTCTTCCCCAACGGTTGGTCATCGATCTTCTCGGCATTGCTTGTGGTCATGTTCTCTTATGGGGGATCGGAGCTGATTGGTCTGACTCTGACGGAGACGGAAAATGCAGAAAAAGTGATGCCCAAAATCGTGGGCAATTTCATGCTTCGAATTATTCTGTTCTTCACCTTGCCGATTCTCATCATCTGTGGTCTCATCCCATGGAATGAGATTGGGCCGGAAAGCAGTCCGTTTGTACAGGTACTCGCCTCAACGGGACTACCAGGAGCAGCACACATTATGAACTTTATTTTGGTGACGGCAGTTCTGTCCGCTGCAAATTCAGGGATCTACGGTGCATCCCGGATGATGCATTCCATGGCAGTGGGTGGTGAAGCTCCGAAGGCATTATCACAGACAAATCGTAACGGCAGCCCGGTTAATACCTTGCTGGTGTGCGCGGTTGTATTGCTTGGAGGTTCCATGCTTGGCCTGTTCGCGCAGGATCAACTGTTCCGTGTATTGCTCGCAGTTCCGGGCTTCGTGGTCATCCTTGTGTGGATCTGTATTGCCTCATCACAGTTAAAACTGCGGAAGAGATATCCGGTTCAACCGACCTTCAAAGTTTGGGGTTTCCCTTACATCACCGGAGTGGTGGTACTATGTCTCAGTGTGATTGCTGTGATGTTTGTGTTCGATGAAGGTAATCGGTTCAGCATTAGCATCTGTCTTGCCGTGCTTGCGTTGCTGATCATCTGGTCCCTGATTAGATTCAGGAGGACGAATGGACGAACAGTTTAGTATGAACGGGTAGTCATCATTAATGAGAAAACTTTATAAGTAAAATAGGGGCTGCTTTTAGCAGTCCCTATTTTATACACTTTGAGCGAATATATTTTGTTCTATAACCAGAACCGCTTGCTAGAATGGACATTAATACATTCCTACTACTTATTAGACATATATCTAATCTTTGGGTAGCTTTTCCCAAGGGGTGGAGTACTTTGCGGCGATTTCACCAAAGCGTACTAGATTATGCTTCGTCCTTTTTGTTTAAGTGCATGTCAGCTTTCAATCTTCAACTTTAGAAAACGGAGATTTGATTTTAAAGAATTCCTTATATGACATTGGTTTTCGGCCAATCAGACGTTCAAGATCTCCAGATGTTTCCGAGAATTCTCCAGTGTTGATTGCCCGCATCCAACCTAATAAGAAATCAGTCATATGAACAGGTAAGCCATTCGCTACCATAGTGTCTATATATTCGGTTTCGCTAATTGCCTCATAAGGGATATTGATTTCACTAATCTCCGAGAGGGCTGCAGCGATATCTTCGAAAGAGCTTCCCTCACTGCCGCTTAGAGTATATGACTTATTTTCGTGCCCGTTTTCGGTGAGAACGGCTACGTTGGCTGCCGCCAAATCATCCAGAGATGCAGCGGATACTTTACCGGAACCCTTTGGTACTCGCACACTTCCAAATTTAAGTGCATCTCCAGAGAACGAATTTATGACTTCAAGATACGGTGGATTCCGCAGGATTGTATAGTCTAATCCGGATGCTTTAAGCGTTTGTTCAGCGAATAAGTCTGACATCGTTACTTCGGGCAAAATTAGATTTGAATTTTCTTTTCGTATGATCGACGTGAAGATGACTTGCTTAACCCCAGCCTGCTTTGCAGCAGCGATGACGTTGAAATGTTGTGTATTGCGATCGGTAAATGCTACGGCGGAAATGAGCATCACTTTTTCAACACCATCAAAAGCTTGTAGAAGAGAGTTATAATCAAAATAGTCGCCTTGATGGGCTTCCACACCTTCTTTAATCAATCTTGCCACTTTATCAGATTCCGGATTACGGACTAATATAGCCACCTGATTTGACGGAACTTTTTTGAGAAGAAGTTCTAGCGTTCTGCTTCCGAGATTACCTGTTGCTCCAGTAATAAGTATTTTCCCCATATTTACAACTCCTTTGAACGTCTATAAATACATGAAAATATTTTGTTTCACATGCTCATCTTGAAAACTTACCGTCTTACATTCGTCAGTGTACTACCCCATTCACCGACTGGTTCAAGCCAGCTTACGATTCTATCATCAATGAGGTTGGTAAGCGCACCTTCATACTCAGCACGATAAGGTTTAGTAAGTTCATCTTGAATCCAACTTTCTCTTGTTCCTTGCCAGATTTCATAGATCACCAGATCATCAGAATGATCAAGATCATCGGAGACGATCGCATTAACAAAAGTGGGTTCACTTTTGAAATGGCTAATCATCGCGAATAGATTGTCGCGGAAAGTTTCTTTCTTACCGGGCTTAATTTTGAAACGGATATTGAGAATGACTTGTTTGTTGGTTGTTGACATCGTTACACACTCCTCAATTCTTTTATTTTCTTTATATTACAAGGCTCATTATGTACCATGTAGCACTTTTAAAATAGTACGTACTTTTTGGTTATATAGTAACCAAAAAGTGATAATTGTGATGAATCAGATCATAAATTGATTTTGAAATTACTCTATTCTACATTTATTCTCTGATATTCATCCTTGCTCAATGTCTTCTCTGCATAATTCTGACCCCATTCACAAAGAGCTCGCAGAGTGGGTTCAAGTGACATACCCATTTCTGATATTGAATATTCCACTTTTGGTGGTACCTGATTGTACATTGTTCTTATAACTAGATTATCACCCTCCAACTCCCGTAATGACTGGACTAACATTTTCTGAGAAATGGTTGGCATGAGTCTTTTCAATTCACCGGTCCGTTTAGGACCTTTTAATAAATAATACAGAATAAGAGGTCTCCACTTTCCGCCAATGACATCCAAGGTAATTTCCAGATCACAATAAAAAGTTTTCAATTGAGAAACACCATCCCTCTTTTAGTTTCGATTATTATAGTACATGTGTTGATTCAATCAACCTTCCTACACAACACTCCTAATACTGAATAAACATAACTCATTTAAGCCTAAATGCAGTTCCATCGACCAAAGCTACCACAACCATGATAGCGTTTTTATTTCAACCCAATATTTTCTTGCCTAATTCGACATATTCGTTTACTATTTTCCCATACTTAGTGCTTCAAGCATGCGTTTTTTGGGTAGCGTCTAGTCAAAAAGGCTTGGGTTCACGGGAGAGGAAGAGGAGCGGATGATCGGTTTTTTTAGAAAACGTTTGGTTGTACGCATTGTTGCAGTCGTTACACTGGCCATGACGATTATAGCTGTTGGCAGCATGCTGTTACAGGTGGCCAATATGAAACTGGCTGCACAGGAGGCCATTTCGAGTTACAATATCCAAATTGCTCAGAGTTATGTGAATCAGCTGGATACAGCATCTTATGCCGAGTTTGCCAAGGATCCCAAAGAGAATGACGCATTCTTGAAGATTCGTGATGAACTGGATGATTTTCGTGTAAGGATTGGTGCAATGTATGTCTATTTCGTCAAAATAGATGACAAAGGTACCCCACTTATTATGGTGGACGGTATGAAGGATGCGGATAAAGCTTCACCGATTAATGAAGTCACGGATGTCCCTCAGGAGGCTGTCCAGAAGCTGTTGCAGGGGCAACCAGCCAGTTCTTCAATTATTAATAATGAGGATTATGGCAACTATATTTCCTCTTACGCTCCTATGCTCGATAGTAATGGCACTGTAACAGGTGTAATTGGTATCGATACGGCGGTATCGGTGATCGGAAACATTGAATCGGATATCATGAAATCCAGTATTCCCTTCTATGCCTTATTGCTACTAATTACCCTTATAGGTATTGCCGTTGTCATGACGTTTATCGTAAGGGGGCTGCGACCACTTCAACCGCTGAAGGCGAGTGTGGAAAAAATGGCGCAGGGTGAGCTTGCAGAAGCCAACCAAATTTTGACGTCTTATCGTCTGAAAAGCAAAGATGAGATTGGAACCACATATCAAGCAATGATACATATGTCCGGCAACTTGAACAAGATCGTGAGTAACATGGTTGAAGGCGTGGCAGTAACCACCAATATTTTATCGGAATCAACGAAGGAATTTAATCGCAGTACCGAAGAGATGATTGAGATGAGCAAGACGGTTGATCAGTCAGTCGAACAGATCAGGCAAGGGGCGCATACGCAGAAGCAGGGCGCAAGCGATAGTGCGAATGCGATGGAGGAGATTGCCAAAGGCATAACGGACATTTCCGAATCCTCCATGATCGTATCGGATGCAGCAACAAGTGCGCTTGCTACAGCAGAGTCCGGTAAACAGAGCATGACATTGATGAAAACACAGATGGAAAGCATCTCACATGTCTCAGGTGAAGTTGTAACGATGGTTCAGGTGCTGAACAACTATTCCCAGGAGATTGGTGGTGCCCTGCACACGGTTCGTGATTTTGCGAGTCAGACGAAGCTGCTTGCACTTAATGCATCCATTGAGGCAGCTCATGCAGGAGAACATGGCAAAGGTTTTGCGGTTGTGGCGGATGAAGTTCGCAAGCTGGCTGAGGCCTCAAGCACATCTATGGAACGGATCTCCGACTTGCTGCTTCGCATTCAACAAGAATCACAGCAGATTGGCTCACAGATGGGGGTTACCGCGCAGGAGATTGGACAAGGTGTTACGATTACCGCAGAGGCGGAGCAAGCTTTCGCCCATGTGGTTGATGCGTTCCAACTGGTGACTCATCGCATTCAAGAAGTCTCCGCTGCGGCAGAGGAAATCTCGGCAGGATCGGAAGAGGCCGCAGCCTCCGTCAATACGATCTCGCAAATCTCAGCCGGGGTCTCGGATCATTCGGATGAAATCTATCGCTTGATGCGTGAACAGTCGGCCATGTTCAACAGGGTGGCGCAGACTTCCACCATGCTGGAGCAGCAGACCAACGAGATGAGCGAAGCTGTGCGTAAAGTAAAAGTATAGTTTTTGTAGTTGGAGTATGCTGTAGCCATAGTTAACGTAAGAGGCAGCAGAAAAAAACCTGGTCTGTTGTATAGCCAGTGTAACGATGTAAGGCATAAAAAAGTGCTCCGTTCCTGGAGAAGTTGGTGTGTATCCCAAACTTCCTTCAGAGGCGTAGAGCACTTTTTGTTTTTCATATCACTTTGATAGATGATCCAGCTCTATCGCCTGTCTGAAGCGTCGGGCGAATCGTTCTGCGGCTACGGCGGCCTCTTTGGATTCCGTCTGCACGAAGCCAATTTGCATTTTGGGTTGATCGATTCCAGCGATCTCTACCATCTTCACCAGACCTTCCTTCCATAATGGATTTTGGTAAAAGGAAAAGTCGTGACCAATCGTGGCAGCAATATCGTTTCGTAACACCATGTTGATGGCTTCTGAATTATTTGTTTTGAACAAAATGGACAGGTATCCATGATCATAGGTGAATTCCCTGAGAAAGTCTTCGATGAAACCATCTCGATAGAGTGCAAGCTTGTGTTCTTTTAATTGATCTGGTGAAACACGGCTGTGCTTGGCAAGTTCAGACAGGTGATGAGTACCAATTACCAGCTTGCCCGAGTACATGGGACTGAAGTGAAGTCCATCGAATTCCCGCAATTGCTTGGCATAGATCGCGATAAAGCCCAGATGGGTTTTGTTATTCCGAATATCCTCGATAATTTCCATGGACCCTTTCTCTTCAATGGAGATGTTAAGTTGCGGGTGCTCACGCTTCATATCTGCAGCAGACTGGACAAGATAGGGCATGACACTTGGAAAAGTAGCCACATGAAGCTCACCGCTAAGAGAGGAGGCTTCTGCGTTCAGAGATTTCAATTCATCAATCCGCTGTAAAATGTCCAGTGCCTTGGCTATGAATTGTTTGCCTTCGGGCGTGGGATGAGTTCCCTGCCGCGAGCGTTCGAACAGGATGATCCCCATTTCTTTCTCCAGACGATGAACCGATTGGCTGATCGCCGATTGTGTGACATGCAGATGCTCCGAGGCGGCGGAGAAGGATTGGGTTTTCGCAATTTCAACGACATATTCGAGCTGTTCCAGATTCATGAGTTCATCTCCGTTTAGCATTAATACAACTAATGTTAACATTAGTATCTATAAATATGAATAATACATGAACAGCGATATAATATATAGACAATCATATAAAGGGGATGAACTTCATGAAAGCAGCAGTATGGTATGCCCATAAAGATGTGCGTGTTGAAGATCGCGAGGTTCCGGTTGCTCAAGCAGGACAAGTCAAAATCAAAGTGGAATATGCGGGGATCTGCGGCAGTGACTTGCATGCTTATCATCATGGTGTGGGCATTCAAGAAGGCGAGAATCATCCGCTCTCAGGACAGAAAGCACCGCTCACATTGGGTCATGAATTTGCAGGAACCGTGAGTGAATTGGGTAGTAATGTAAGCGGTATCAGTGTGGGGCAGCGAGTTGTGGTAGAGCCATTGTACCACTGTGGAAAATGCGAATACTGTATCCAGGGGCGTTATAACCAGTGTACTCAATTTGGATTCGTTGGACTGAATGGTGATGGTGGTTTTGCGGAGTATGTTGTTGTTGAATCCTATATGGTACATCCCATCCCGGATAACGTAACCTTCGAAGAAGGTGCCCTCGTAGAGCCTACGGCAGTAGCATTTCATGCGGTTCGACACAGCAAATTGAAAGTGGGGAATAAGGTAGCCGTGTACGGAGCCGGTCCAATTGGATTATTGACCATTCTGTCTGCCAAAGCAGCAGGCGCTTCTGAAATCTATGCAGTCGATGTATTTGAGGAACGTTTGGACTTGGCAGCCAAGCTGGGAGCTGTTCCGGTGAATAGTGCCAAAGTTAATGCAACCGAAGTGATTTTGCAACAATCGGGTGGCATCGATGTGGCTTATGAAGCAGCGGGAGTGCAACCAACCATGGACAGTGCCGTTGCGGTTGTCAAAAAAGGTGGAGAAGTTGTTGTGATCGCGGCGATTCCAAATCCGCTCCAAGTGAACTTCTTCGATCTTCTGGTGAAGGAAGCGAATCTGACAGCAACGCTGGCCTATCGTCACATTTTCCCTGAAGTAATCTCATTGATTGCGGAAGGGTCGCTTGATGTGAAACAGGTCATCACCAAAAAAATTAAACTGGACGACATCGTAGAGGAAGGGCTGGAGCTGTTGATGAGCGACAAGAGCCATGCGAAGATTTTGGTGGAGATCGGCGGCTAAAGACTTTTCGCTAACTTCTCACTAACAAGGATAGATTTTCATATCAACGTAATTGAAGTATAAATTTTAGATCGCGAAAAAGGCCGTTCATCCGCATGAATGGTCTTTTTCGCTTTATTCAAGTAGAACAGTGAGCTTTCACTAGCTACTCATTATGAATCAATTCCGCTGATCGCGGTTCGTTAAGCTAATACCCAAAACTAGGAATCATAGCGGTAGCAAATCGCCTTACCCCCGCTACTCTCGGAGCTGAATTCCTTATCCTCATAGAATCCAAAACGCTCATATAAACGGATGGCATTCACCATCTGACCGCCCGTATATAAATACACCGTATTTTTGCCCATGTCTTTGGCAGATTCCACACACTGCTGGAGCAATGCTCTGGCGATCCCATGACCTCTCCATTTTGGATCAACACCTAACAGCCGAATAAACGGATAATCGATTGGCAATTCAAAGTCTGGATAAGCCTTGCGCGCTGTTTCGAACAATTGGACTGTACCGACAATCTGATCATCAATCTTGGCGATCCATAATTGTGTCAGGTACGGATTAACCACGGACTCTCTAATGTCTTTTAAGTAGGCCTCCCAGCGTTCATTTTGCTCAAAAGTCTCCCGATACTCGGCATAACTTGCAATAAGGATATCTACAATCTCTGGATGGTCCGTTTCTGTGGCGGGATGAATCGTAACGGCAGCCGTTGTCATCTTTTAATTCCTCTTCTCTTATGGGTTAAGTATGATATAGAGTTTTCTTGCATTTTACCATAACGGATTCCATCCGATTCATTCAAATTTTCTATAGTTCACTCAGTCATTTCTATAGGTCAAAGCATATCAGCGATTGAGCTGTGTGGAATACAGATGATTGCGATATTCGGTTGGCGTATTGCCTTCGTATTGTTTGAACATGCGCAGGAACAGCTTGTAATCGGAGAATCCGCACTGTCCGGCGATTTCTTTTACACTGGCATTGGTATTGAGCAGCAGTTGTTTCGCCCGGCGAATACGTTCGGTGAGGATATAGGTTTTGAGCCCGGTACCTTTCTCGCGTTTCACCATTTTGGAGATATAGTCTTTGTTAAAATTAAAATTCTCTGCAATCTGACTCACCGTAATGTTTGTATGCAGATGAATATCGACCCACTTGCAGATATGGTCCACAATCGCATTGTGCGGGCGATAATCGGCCTCTATATTACGCTCCAGTTCTCTGAACAACAATAGTAGTGCAGCGTCGGCTTCCTCCGGTGAGAAGGATGACACATGCAGCAGCTGCTTGAATAACTGATTGGCCATGGAAGGTACCTGGATGGTGGCATGTGTCCTGAATTGGTTGAATTCTGGCTGGATGGTATCATAGTGAACCCAGTAGAAGCTGACGGGTGTGTCGCTGACCTGATAGCCATAGTGGGTGCGACCCGCGCGCAGAAACAAGAGATCGTTGGCACGAACTACGTACTTTTCGTCGTCCTCCGCGATGTACATCTCACCTTCCAGCATCAAAATGATCTCATGGACAGGCATGCTGCGTCTCATGTGGCTCCAGTTGCCGTCGGATATGAACTTGCCGCAAAGGTAATGTTCCAGTGGCTTTTGCATAGGACGGATTTATCCACCTTTTCTAAGATTATGAGTCTGATGTTATTACATTTTATTTGATAACATGGGGATATTCAAGCAGTGGGGTGGATTGTTGAGTATAGGACATATGGAACGGAACACGGATTTTACCCCTCTAGATGTATCAATGAAAATACAAGTGCATATCTGTCTAGTACATACCGTGAAGGAGTGAGTGTCATGATTGATACGAAAAAAGGATTTCTGGGACCGGAACATGTAGAGCTGTTACATGGTGTGTTCCAAACATCACAAGAGGTGGGAGAGCGTTACCTGTTATCGCTGGATATGGATCGGTTCCTAGCTCCATGCTTCGAGGCTCATGGTTTACCTGCCCGAAAAGAACGCTACGCGGGTTGGGAGGCACGTACCATCAGCGGACATTCCCTTGGACATTATCTGTCTGCCCTGGCTGTTACGTATCAGGCAACCGGGAATATGACGTTAAAAGAAAGACTGGATTATGCTGTCACCGAACTGGCGAGAATCCAAGAGACCACGGGGAGCGGGTATATCGGTGGTTTGTCCGAAGAACCTTTCCACATGGCTTTTCGAGCAGAGAATATCGGTGGATTCAATATCGGTGAATACTGGGTTCCCTGGTACAGTGTGCACAAAATCTATCGCGGTCTGATTGATGCGTATAAACTCACTGGTAACGGACAGGCACTTGAGGTGGTTACTCGATTTGCAGACTGGGCGGTAGAAGGTTTACTCCCGATGACAGAAGAACAGATGCAGACGATGCTTCTAAGTGAACACGGGGGCATGAATGAAGTATTTGCACATTTGTATGGGATCACGGGCAAGGCCTTATACCTTGAGATTGCCAATAAGTTTACCCATCAATTGATCCTGAGACCTTTGGAGCAGAAGCAGGACGATCTTCAAGGCAGACACGCCAATACTCAGATTCCCAAAGTGATCGGTGCTGCCGAAATCTACAATCAGGACCATAGCCATGAGAGTTATAAGACAGCGGCAGAATTTTTCTGGAACACGACAGTGCATCATCGTTCTTACGTATTTGGCGCGACGAGCATTTCGGAGCATTACGAAGCGAAGGGCATGGAGAGTCTTGGCATCAAAACAGGAGAGAGCTGTTGTACCCACAACATGATGCATTTGACCAAACAACTCTTCGTCTGGAATCACGATAGCGCCTACATGGACTATTATGAAAACGCCATCTATAATCACATCCTCGGCACGCAGGACCCCGATACGGGGAACAAAACGTATTTTGCCTCAACACTGCAAGGGCACTACAAAATCTACGGTACTCGCGATACCGCCTGGTGGTGCTGCACAGGATCAGGCATGGAGAACCCGGGCAAATATGCCGAGGCGATCTATTTCGAAGACGAGCAAGACCTTTACGTCAACCTGTATATCGCTTCCCAGCTGGACTGGATCGCTCAGGGAATATCCCTGAAGCTTGAAACCGACTTTCCTTATTCGGAAAAGGTGACCCTGACGATCACCGAAGGCAGCGCCTCGGCCCATCTAAGATTACGCGTGCCCTCATGGCTGCAACAGCCAATGACGGCAACAGTTAACGGGGATACGGAACATCCGTATACACGGATGGAACCCGGCTATCTGTCCATCGACCGCACATGGTCTGCGGGCGATGTCATCACAATCACCCTGCCGATGTCGCTTCGCCAGTACACTGCCCGGGATGATGCGCACAAAGTAGCCTTTCTGTACGGCCCGATTGTGCTCGCCGGTGCACTGGGAAGCGAGGGTCTTCCAGAGGACACAATTGTGGACGAAACAGCATTGAATCCCAAGACCGCACCTGTACCTGTGATCTGGACGGAGCAGGAGGATGTACAAGAGTGGATCAAGGTCGTAGATGCAGACACGTTAACATTTGAACTTAGCAAAGATGTCACTTCCACGGGCGAAGCCGTGAAGCTTATTCCGTTCTATGATGTGCATCATGAATTTTATACTGTGTATTGGCCGTTTAACGATGAAGGTGATGCGCTCGAAAAAGAGTTGAACGATATCACGATCGACAGGGTTCAGGCGGATGGTCAACAGGATGAGATTGGACATCAACTGGATAGCAACTGCCGTGGGGAGCATTACAACGGTTCAACCACAGATGGCCGTAAGAAGTTGCATATGTGGCGAGAGGCTTTTGGCATCAGTGGAGCTTACTTCAGCTACCAACTGGCGGTGGATCGCGCCGCAACCAATTATCTATGTGTGGCCTATTGGGGTGGAGATTATTCCACATTTGAACGGGAAGGTGTGTTGTATGAGAGACAATTCACCATCACCGTGGATGGCACACGCATTGGAGAGCAGCGAATTCATATGAACAAAATCGGCGACGTATTCTATGTGACCTATAATATTCCTGAGTCCGTTACATCAGGTAAAGACAGCGTTAAGGTCATGTTCCAGGCGGAGGGCGACAATGGCTGTGCCGGGAAAGTTGTTGAGGTACGCACCACGCGAAGCAAACCGACATCACTCTTTGCATGATAAGAGGCATGGTGTGAAAAGGCGCAAACACAATGTTATAATGATAATAAATTACGGTTAGTTGGGAAGAGGAGGTTGGAAGTGTGGCAAAACCCGATAATAAAGGTACTTATAACTTTCAGGATTGGTTAACTTGGGAGGGGGCATGGGAATTAATTAATGGCAAAGCTTTTAATATGTCTCCAGCACCCACTTCATTGCACCAGTTTATTGTGGGTGAGCTGCACTTCTCTTTGCGGACTTTTTTTCAGAATCGGAAATGTTTCGTGTTTGTTGCCCCTTTTGATGTGTATTTTAGCGAAAATGAACAATATGACCTGCCAGATCAAGTTGTACAGCCCGATTTATCGGTGGTTTGCTCCAAAGACCAGATATCTAAGAATGGCTGTCACGGTGCACCTTCTTTAATTATCGAGGTGTTATCGCCTTCGACTGCGCTAAAGGATTTTAATGAAAAATTTAACTTGTATCAGAAATACGGCGTGAACGAATACTGGATTGTTGACCCCGGGAATCAAACCGTCCATGTGTACACGTTGGAGGATGGCAGTTATCAGACCCGTCATCTGTATACTGAGCAGGAAACGATGATATCTGTCTTGTATCCTGAATTGCACATTCCGCTGGATTCGTTGTTCAAGCTAAGGTAATGCGAAGCGTCAACGCTGTCCGCTACAGAGGAAGCAATAGGGTAGCCGTTTTCTAATGCTAACGAACCCTACACGCCTTAATTGAGCAAATTGGATGAGGTGGAAAATGTAACGAATCTCAGCGACGCTATTTCATCTGAAATAGGCGATAAACAACGTTTTTACACCTAATACACGAATATAACGTGTCTCAGGTTCGTTGCATTTTCAAATGAGCTGACATGCACCCAATAACGTTACCTCAGTTCGTTAGCTATAGAGCACCCAACCTTAAACGAAGAAACAACGCATAAGAGGCGAAATCGGATGATCTCCGTTTCGTCTTTTTTTATGCATCAGTAGTGTTTGTAGTTCTAACATGTTGTGTGAGTGTTCTTGTGACCCCTGTTTTGCATTGCTTATTTTTCAGACAAGTCTTATATAAAAAATGACACGCATAGCCATTTTCCACGTATTACCTGATAACATTTCTTATCCACAATCTGCTGTCTTGTAAAACTCACTTTGTATGGATTGACCACAACATTTCCTGCCGAGTTCCACGTTGTCCCTGAAAATATGAAATGGGATAAGCCCAAACCACGTATATTATGAGTATCCCAATATCCAATGTTATCCACCTGAGAGCGTTAACATCATGTACAATAGAAAAAGTGGAACAGGAAAATAACGACATATAGCTTCAATATATAACATGAAAGGAGGTCGGATGATTGAACATGATTAAGTACATACAATTCATGGGATTAATCCTCGTTGTTGTTGCTGTGAATGTTCTGGCATTCTCACCCGGCTTTATCGGGCTGAATTTCGGGGAGGGTGCATTCACAACTTCGCTATCCGTTACCCTGTTGTTCGGCAGTGCAATGGCACTCTTATATGGCAGTTACACCATGCTGTTCAGACAGCCGGTGGTTCTGCCCGTGAAGCATATCGAAACACATGAAGATTATGTGGAAGCTTTATCTTTTTATAGACGTATCAAAGTCCTCGAAGAAGATATTACGCTGGGGCTGTCTCAACTTAGCCGGATGAAAAAGAAGAAAGAAACACTCCTGAATGTGCTTCATCAGCGGTTTGATCCGGGGGAACTAAGCTACAAAAAATTCGCATCAGTCACGATGGAAGTGGAGAAGCTGTTATACCTGAATATCCGCAGTGTACTGAATCGGTTGAATGTATTCGATGAAGCAGACTATGCCAACATGATGAAATCCAAATCCTCAAACCTTCCCCAGAAACTTTTTCAGGAAAAAACCAAGGTATACAACGATTATTTGTCTTATGTGAAGAATGCATTACACACCAATGAGGAAATTTTGCTCAAGCTGGATCAGTTGTTACTTGAGATTTCACGCCTCGACAGCTTTGAAGCAGGAGATATTGAACAGATGCCTTGTATGCAGGAGATTGATCAGTTAATCAAGCACACCAAATTATACAGACAGTGAGGGGTTGCTCGTATGGCCAAGAAGGGAAAGTTTTTTTTCATATCGATTGTAATGCTGGTACTCGTATTCGGTCTGGTCTATGCAGGAATAACATTAACATCGAACTTTGGCAAGTCGACCACACAGGTGAGCACAGAGAATGCAGGTAAGGAACTGGGCAAACTGTACGCAAACATTGCACCAGCGACGGCAGAACCGGTCAAAGGACAGATTGATCTCGATCCGGTCGACGTAGCAGAATCGCTGCCGGATATCTCCAAATTCGCAATTGCCGTAGAGAATACAACGAATGATTACGTCGAAATCTTCTCTTCCACAGAGAAGTCAGGCAGCGGGGTAGATGGCTGGTTAACTGAAGTGGGCGAGGAATTCAACAAAGCAAAAATTACCGTTGGCGGGAAACAGGTATCCGTCAAAATCCGCAACATTGCCTCCGGAACGGCTACCGATTATATCAAGTCGGGCAAGTATATACCTGATGCATTCACGCCTTCTAATGAACTGTGGGGCGAGATGGTTGAGGCCAGTGGGGTGAAAACAGAGATGGTTTCCAAGCGATTGGTTGGGAATGTCCCTGGTATTGTCATTTCCAAAGCCAAGTATGATGCACTGGTTGATACTTACGGCTCCGTGAATGTAAAAACCGTAACCGAAGCGATTGCCAACAATGAACTCGCGATGGGATATACCGATCCATTTGCCAGCTCCACAGGACTGAACTTCCTGGTGACTGCTCTGAATACGTATGATAGCGCCAATCCGCTGGGCGAGAAGGCGATTGAGGGATTTGAGAAATTCCAGACGAATGTACCGTTTACAGCCTCGACAACCATTCAGATGCGGGAAGCTGCCAAGTCAGGCCGACTGGATGCCTTTGTACTCGAATACCAGACATATGTGAATACTGCCGATCTGAAGAGTGGTTACGTCTTTACACCTTTTGGCGTGAGACATGACAGTCCGCTGTATGCATTGGGACAATTGCCGAAGAACAAACAGGAGATTATCCAAAAGTTTGCGGAATTTGTAACCCAGGCGAAGTATCAACAATCAGCGGAAGAGTTTGGTTTCAACGGGTTGCAGGATTACAAATCCGAACTGGCCACCGTGGATGGCGGCACGTTGTTGTCTGCACAGAAAGTATGGAAAGAAAAGAAAAACGGTAGCAAACCGATTGCCGCTGTGTTCGTGACGGATGTATCCGGAAGCATGGACGGCGAACCGCTTAACCGACTGAAGGAGTCCCTGCGCAAAGGTCAGAAGTACCTGGGTACAGACAACAGTATTGGCTTGGTTTCATACTCCAGTGGGGTAACCGTAAATCTGCCCATTGCCAAGTATGATACGAACCAACAGTCCATGTTTGTCGGAACAGTGGATAGTCTGCAAGCTGGCGGAGGGACGGCGACGTTTGACGGGATCGTGGTAGCGATGAAGATGTTGGAAGATTACATGGTTGCTAATCCAAACGTGAAGCCGTTAATTTTTGTCCTGAGTGATGGCGAGACCAATGAAGGTCATACCCTGAAGGATATTCGGGATCTGGTCGAGACGTACCAAGTGCCGATCTATACGATTGGATACAACGCGGACATTAAGGCTCTGGAGAGCATCTCCAGCATTAACGAAGCGGCAAGCATCAATGCCGATACCGACGATGTCGTGTACAAGATCGGGAACCTGTTTAACGTACAGATGTAAATTTAAAGGGGGAACTTAGATGTCATTTTCAATGGAAATACCAAGCCAAAAGGAAATTCAGAAGGTGATTGAAGAAGAGGTGAAACCCGTGCCCGCTGAGGTCGCGGAGCTTCAACAAGTGGCGAATGCCAACGTAGAGATGATCATGACACTGGATCTCGAATCCCTGGAGAAGCGCAAAGAGATTCTGCAATCCATTGACGGCTTTGGCATGAACACGATGAGATCCTCTTCCGAGAAAAACGCCTTGCTTCAAGTCTCCGTTGGACATCTGTCCAAGACGGGAGACGAAGGCGGTCAGGTCGCCAAAGGTTTGACCGAGCTGCATATGCAACTGAAGGATCTCGACCCGAGCGTGGTCGACTTTGCCAAGACCGGTTTCCTCGGGAAATTGTTCAATCCGCTTCGCGCCTATTTCCTGAAATACCAGAAGGCTGACGCAGTCATCGCTGACATCGTAACCTCTTTGGATAAAGGCAGATCCACCCTGCGTAACGATAATACAACCCTGGAGATCGAACAACAGAACCTGAGAGAACTCACCAAACGACTGCAAAAGGAGATTCAGCTTGGTGTGCTCATGGATGAGTCCATCGACGCGCAGATTGAAGCCGCCAAGGTCCGCAATGAGGACCCAGAGAAAGTCCGCTTTATTACAGAGGAAGTGTTGTTCCCACTCCGTCAGCGGGTCATGGACCTGCAACAAATGCTAGTCGTGAACCAGCAGGGCATCATGGCGATTGAAGTGGTCATCCGTAACAACAAGGAGCTAATTCGAGGGGTAGACCGGGCCAAGAATGTAACGATCTCAGCACTGAAAATTGCCGTTACGGTAGCGAGTGCTTTGTATAATCAGAAGATTGTTCTGCAGAAGATTGAATTGCTGAACCAGACAACCAATGATCTGATTGCCGGTACATCCAAAATGCTCAAGGATCAGGGGATTGCCATTCAGAAGCAGGCATATGAAGCCAGCATTTCTGTGGATACGATGAAACAGGCGTTCACCGATGTATTGTCAGCACTCGATTCAATCAGTCTGTATAAGCAAGAAGCCCTGCCAAGAATGCGTGAAACGATTAACCAGTTCCGTGAGCTTGCAGATACTGGAGAGCAACAGATTCAGCGTTTGGAGAAGGGGCAGAAGCTAGGGCTGTAAACAGAAGAGAAAGAAATACAATGTCACTTGTTCGCTGGCTATCATTTGTATAATTAGAAAAAGCGATCGTTCCTCATTAAGCATGGGGAATGGTCGCTTTTTGGTTCTCTATGAAGATTGGTACTAATGTAGATACCCGATATTCCGTGCATAAGGGTATATCTGTTGCTCGTATTGGTCGAGGAGAACGCCAGCCGCACGTACTTTGGCACGACCTTGTTGCAGTATCTTGGAATTTACTTTGTTTTTAGAAACGGCTTGTTTGTACAACAAGTATCCTTCCAGCTGAAGGTAGCTTCCCTTGACATAATAGGCATGTATTTTCTTAAGTTCAGGATTAGAAGGTTTGATTTGTTTTAACATGGATACCGTTTTTGTATAATTAGGGATCACCGTATTCGTAAGTTTGAGGTACATGGACTTGCGATTGGTTGAACTCACCTCACCTCCCACACTACCCAATGTGTCGATTGCTTTATTCTCATAAGGTACAAGGCGAGATATTTGTTCGAGATATTCTTCGAAATCCTTTTGATCTTTAGTGAGCTCCTGTTCTGCATCATCTAATTCTAATTCGTCCATAAGTTCTTTGTTCAAATTATCTTCGTTTTCACTATAATTCTGATCTGAATCTGAATATGTAGAGGTTGCTACTTTGGCAGCATCAGCAGAAGCGGCTGGAGAGAAAAGAACTCCTCCAAGCAAAACAAAACTGGTAATCAATGATATAATCCACGACTTCTTCAAATGTATTGTCATCCTCCTTTGGTTGTATTCCACTGGATAACCTAACATATCATTATCAGAAATTACAGGAATACATTTACATAAAAATAGAGTTGCCGCTTTTTTTCAAAATCCCCCTCAATAATCATCTTTTAACACGACATTGTCAGGTCTGTAATGAATGATCTTGAATAATTCCTCGGCCATGTAGACGGGGCTATGCTTGAAATCCTGTCTGATCCACTCCATGATCATGCCGAATATCGCATGAGACTGGTAACTTGCCAACAGTTCATGGTTAATGTGCTGCGGGAAGATATGGTTCAGATCCTGTAAGGAGAGATCGCGAAGAACATCACAGATCATGCGTTGAAAGTTGGACGAAGCCTCGGACTGTACAACCAGTGTGTAGAATTGTGCATGCTGGTGCACATGTTCAAATATGGTGATGGCCGAAGAGGGCATCAGACCGACCTCGAACTCTTTCAACCCTTGATAGGGTTTGCGAAAAGAAGTCACCAGATCCTGAATCACATCATCGATGATTTCGTTGAACAGGTCTTCTTTGTACTGATAATGTCTGTAAAAAGTACCTCGATTTAGATCAGCGCGCTCGACAATATCCGTAATCGATATTTCCTTAAAGGGATGTTTTTGCATCAAATAGATGAGAGCATCCTTCAGCGCAGCTTTTGATTTTTTAATTCTTCGGTCCATCGAATTTGGAGTTTCAGACATCTATTTTCCTCCTCTCTATATAAGTTGAACTAAAGAATATTTACACTGGCCACTTCGATGACAGAACAACCTTCCAATCGCTGTTATCCCCAGATTTTTTTGATTCCTTTTATAAAGGGGTAAATCCGGGGATAGCGTATGCTTCCGATGTAGCTTTCTTGCAGAAAGCTTGTAGGCGAACGCTCCGCTTCTTCAGATTCTTTCTGTCCTCTCCGTTTTGTGTAAATGTTTAGTTCAATTTATATAGTTCACCTAAATAGTTAAAGTACATTTGGGCTTAGTAGTGTTGTTTAACGTACAACTGGACAAGCTTTTACTGATTGAAGTGAATTGCTATGACTTATTATACTAAGGATAAGAGTTAATGAACATTTGTTTGTTAACTTATTGTAAACGAATACACAAAGGAGGATACATGGAATGAAACTTCAAGATAAAGTGGCAGTTGTTACAGGTGCTGGTTCAGGTATGGGGAAAGCGATCGCGACGTTATACGCCCAAGAGGGTGCAAAAGTAGTCGTATCGGATATTAACGAGGAATCCGCACAGGCGGTTGTGAATGATATTAAGGCACAGGGCGGGGAAGCGATTGTGGTTCTGGCCAATGTAGCCAAAGAAGAAGATGTGCAGAATCTGATTGATACGACGGTGAGCACATACGGTACAGTAGATATTCTGATTAACAATGCGGGCATTATGGATGGCATGGAGCCTGCAGCGGATATAACGGATGAGAAGTGGGAGAGATTGTTCGCTGTGAACACAACCAGTGTGATGCGGACAACACGGAAAGTATTGCCGATCTTCCTGGAAAAACAAAAAGGCGTCATCGTGAACATTGCTTCGGCAGGTGGATTGCACGGCGGACGTGCAGGAGCAGCCTATACGGCCTCCAAACATGCGGTCGTGGGTTTCACCAAAAATACAGGGTATATGTATGCTGAGCAAGGCATTCGTTGTAATGCGATCGCCCCAGGTGCCGTGGCAACCAACATCAGCGCATCCATGACTGGCATTAGCCCATACGGTGCAGGACGGCAACAGCTGGGCATGGCAATCAACCCACGCATCGGGACGAGTGAAGAGATCGCCAAGGTGGCCTTGTTCCTTGGGTCGGACGAGTCCAGCTTCGTGAACGGAACCGTCGTTACAGCTGATGCAGGTTGGAGTTCCTATTAATCCATTCAAGCGCAGTCGAGCATGGAGTACCGAAATAGTGCGAACAGTCAGGAAGCCGCATAACCATATGCGGCTTCTTTTTTGTGTTACTCCGAGAACGGTGGATCACAGCGCCATATCCCGTATAGGACAAACGTTTGCATTTCTACACGGATGCTTGAAATGATCAATTTGACGGTGGTTTTGGTTTGGAAAAGAGTGAGGATTCACGCACGATCAGACGATGGGGAATAATGACCGGATTATGAGGCTGTGGTTCCCCGCTTAGAATTTTCAACAAGACCTGAACGGCTGTATAGCCCAGCTGATAGGTTCCAATGTCTATAGAGCTTAAGGGTGGTGAAGCCAGCTCCGATAAAGCAATATTGTTAAAACTGACCACGCTGATATCCTCAGGCACCAGATAATGAAGCTCAGCAAGAGCTCTCAGTACCCCGAAGGCCACATTGTCATCAATGACAACGATTGCGGTGGGTCTGTTCGGCAAGGACATGAACAGCGACATCGCCCTGAATCCACTTTCCTGTAGAAATTCACCTTCCACAATCCAGTCACTATCGGCATCCAGCCCGGCTTGGGCAAGCGCTTTTTGGTATCCTAGCATGCGATCATGCGATAACGTAATGTCCGGTGGGCCGCTGACAAATCCGATTCGCGTATGCCCTTGGGCGATCAGATGATGTGTCGCATCATAAGCAGTCTGTACATTATCGTTATCCACCATGGGGGCATTAGGATGAGCTTCGCTACGACCGATTAACACAAAAGGAAACTTTTCCGCTTCCAAAAATGTGATGATGGGATCGTCTCGTTTGGACCCAAGCAACAGAATGCCATCCACTCTGCGACCATGAACAAGACGGGAGATCGCGTGCAGTTCATTGTCTGATGAAGTTTCAGTAGTTAGCAGCAATTCATAATTCATACGGGTGGCATGTGTAATAATACCCCGCAGCAGTTCCCCGAAAAAGTAATTCTGAAACAACTCTTCAGCAGGACGCGGAAGCATAATGCCAAGGGTATGGGTCGTTTTGGAAACCAGGCTCTTTGCCATGATGTTGGGATGGTAGTTTAATTCTTTCATGATTTGCTTCACTTTGAGAGACGTCTTGGTGCTGATTCTGGGATGGTTGGAAATCACTCGTGACACTGTAGAAGGGGAAACACCCGCCAATTTGGCAATATCCTTGATCGTAATCATGTAAAAAATCCCTTCTGAACAATCGTATAAATATTCTCCTATGGTAATCCAAAGGATACGATAAATCAATTGCTAACTGCCACATATGAGTTGCACAGGAAGTAAAATAAAGGAAGAAAGAGTCTGAACAAGGAAATAGGAAATTACTGTAGGTAGAAGAGGTAAATTGGTTAAAATTGAGCAAATATGGCTTGTGCAAACGTTTGTGCAAAGAAAGTTAGGTATTGTATGATGTGATTGTTATTGTAGCGCTTACATCTATGAATTTACATACTTCTTGACTTATTTCCCCCTACATATTGAATGAAGGAGTCATCTTGTCTTCCATTTGAGCAAACGTTTGTACAAAAGTGAACATGGAATGCAAAACCTGACAACATACGCAGACAAAAGGGTGAAAAGCGCGAACATTGTTGGACCAAGCAGAGGGAAGGGGACATTTTACATGAGAAAATGGCAAGGGGCAACATTGTCCGTCATGATGGCTTTCACACTGGCTGCATGCGGGGCTGGAGGCGGAAGTCCATCTCCAACTACGGCAGGTGAAAATCCGGAGGAAGTGGTAGAGCTGACAGCCGAGAATCTTCAACCGGAAGAAGGGGCAACCCTGGTGATCTGGGAGGACAAAAATCAAAGCAGTTTTATTGAGCAAAGAGCCAAAAAATTCGAAGAGAAGTACGGGGTAACGGTCAAAATGGAGGAGCTACCTCCAACCGATCAGGTCACCAAACTAACGACGGATGGGCCGGCGGGTCTCGCGGCAGATGTTGTCGTTTTCCCACATGATAAGATTGGTAGCGCTTCAGAGGCGGGACTTATTCTGCCCAATGACATATTCGAAGCAGAAACCGCAGAGAACACCAGTGACAACGCACTGAAGGCGGTAACGTTCAAGGATATCCTGTACGGCTATCCGTACAGCGTGGAGACGTATGCTCTCTTTTACAACAAAGCATTGTATCCAGAAGCTCCGAAAAACTTTGATGAGATTATCAGCTTCGCCAAGACGTTCAATAACGTGAAATCCAATCAATATGCGCTGATGTGGGAATTGCAGCAATTTTACTATAACTATGCATTCCTGGCTTCACAGGGCGGTTATATTTTTGGGGACAACGGGATGGATAGCGCGGATCTCGGTCTGAATAACGAAGGAGCCCTGAAGGGTGGGCAGTTCTTGCAGAAGCTGAAGTCGGAAGTACTGCCACTCAAGATGGGTGACGTGAACTATGATATCAAAAAAGGATTATTCTCCAGCGGCAAGCTGGCTATGGATATTAACGGTCCGTGGACCATTGCCGATTATCGCAATGCCGGTATTGATTTTGGCGTTGCTCCGCTTCCCGCAATTGATGGCAAACCGATGACCTCCTTCTCAGGTGTTAAAGCCTATTATGTAAATGCATTTACACAATACCCGAATGCATCGAAGCTTTTGGCAGCGTTCCTTTCCAATGAAGAAGCTCAGATGGAGAACTTTGATCTAAACGGTACACTCCCTGCGAACAAAAACGTGGCTGCTGATTCGAAGGTGCAGGAGGACCCAATCAATAAGGCGTTCTTGGAACAGTTCAACAACTCTACACCAATGCCTTCCCTTCCTGCCATGGACAGCGTATGGGGACCAATCACGTCTGCGATTACGGATATATGGGATACCGATAAGGACGTGAAGGCATCGCTGGACAATGCCGTGAAACAGATCCAGGAAAGCCTTGCTACCGTCCAATAGGGACGAACGACGAATCAGAAGATATGCATAAGAATTGTATAGATTGAACTTCATATTTACACAAAAACGGAGAGGTACAGTGTAAGCACACTTTGTTCAATGTATACACGTTAGCAATAGGCGGGGAGGAGAGAGCAAATGCAGCAGCAGCATGTCCCGGTGCCCGTTGGACCGAACAGGGAAAGACAACACCGGATGACAGCGGCTATATGTTCCATCATACTGCAAGGTCTTGGACAGCTGTACAATCGACAGTGGATTAAGGGAATTTGTCTGTTGTTACTGGAGGGAGCAGGGCTTGCGTACCTGCTTCCTCGTCTGTCACAGGCTGTATGGGGCATATGGACACTGGGGGAAAATACACAGCGTTTTGTCAAAGTGAATGGGTCCACCGTACTTCAAAGGGGAGACCATTCCATCTTTTTACTGTTGGATGGCATTATCGTACTACTGGTGTTTTTTGTGTTTATTCTGATCTACATCCTGAATATTCGGGATGCATACGTCACGGGAGTCGCCAGGGAAGAAGGGAAGAAGACCCTGGGTGCAGGGGCTTCGCTTCGAAACATGATGGACAAAAACTTTCCCTACCTGTTTCTGTCCATTCCGGCACTGGGCATTCTGTTTTTCACCGTTATGCCGATTCTGTTTACGATCACGATTGCATTTACCAACTACTCAGCCCCGGATCATATTCCGCCAGCCAAACTCGTGGACTGGGTTGGCTTCAAGACGTTCAGTGATCTGATTCAGTTGAAATCCTGGAGCCAGACCTTCTATGGCGTACTGACCTGGACGGTCATCTGGGCCATTCTGGCGACAGTCACCACCTATTTTGGCGGTGTGCTTGTGGCACTGTTGATAGAACAGCGGGGCATACGCTTCAAGAAGCTATGGCGCACGATTTTTATTTTGCCTTATGCGATCCCGCAGATCATTTCTTTGCTGCTCATGCGTAATCTGTTCAATGGCCAGTTTGGACCAATCAATACGTACATGCGAGCGTTTGGGCTGGAGGGATTACCTTGGCTGACAGATCCGTTCTGGGCGAAAGTCACCGTCATTGTTGTCAACATGTGGATCGGTATTCCCGTCAGTATGGTGCTCATTCTGGGTGTATTGACGGCCATCCCTCGTGATCTCTACGAGGCTGCCGAAGTGGATGGAGCATCCGCATTTCAGAAATTCCGAATTATTACGATGCCGTTCATTCTTTTTGCTACAACTCCGGTACTCATCATGCAGTTCGCCGGAAACTTCAACAACTTCAATGTCATCTTCCTGCTGACGAACGGAAATCCGCTACGCGGAGATTATCAGTACGCGGGGGCGACAGACCTCTTGGTAACCTGGCTCTACAAGCTCACGCTCGACAATAACAAGTTCAATATGGCTTCAGCGGTAGGGATTATTATCTTCCTTATCATCGCTTCATTCTCCATCTGGAACTTCCGCCGCTCCAAATCATTCAAGGAGGAGGACATGATTCAATGAAGACACGTAATAATCCGCTGCGACTGGCTCTGAGTTATGTGTTATTGGTGATTATCGCTATTGTCTCCATCTACCCGGTACTCTGGATCTTTCTCTCTTCCCTGAGACCGGGTGCGGCATTGTTCAGTGAACGGTTGTGGCCCGAAGCATTCACGCTGACTCATTACGGTGAGTTATTTAATAATCCGTCCTTTATGTATGGAAGATGGTATATGAATACGCTGAAAATTGCCTTTTTCACGATGATCTTCTCCACGTTGATGGTGACACTCGGGATGTACGCACTGTCCCGCTTCCGCTTCCGTGGACGTAAAACCATTCTCTCCACCATGCTGATTCTTGGCATGTTCCCAAGCTTTATGAGCATGATTGCGATCTATATCATTTTGCTGCAAGTTAAATTGCTCGACACCCACGCTGCGCTCATCCTGGTCTATTCATCCGGAGCAGTACTGGGTGGATTTATCGTCAAAGGTTTCTTTGATACGATTCCTCGCAGTCTGGACGAAGCTGCTCGCATGGATGGTGCCAGTCACCTGCGGGTATTTACCAGCATCATCCTGCCCTTATCCAAGCCGATGCTAACCTATGTGGCACTAACCAGTTTTACCGGTGCGTGGATGGACTTTATCTTCGCCCGGCTGGTATTGCGGACGAAGGAAAATTGGACGCTGGCGGTGGGCATGTGGGATCTGGTCAACCGTTATCAGGACAGTAACTTTACGATGTTTGCTGCGGGGGCGGTACTGATCGCCATTCCAATTACCCTGCTGTTTGTATTCCTCCAGCGATTCCTTGTTCAAGGGCTGACAGCAGGTGCTTCCAAAGGGTAATGCCGTGCCATAATATCATAGTCAGCCGCGGTAAATACGGCACTTCAACCAGGCACTTCCGTAATGTCATGTCTTTGTCGACTGACAGAACTGCGGAAGTGCCTGGTTCTATATGGGCTCGAATCTTGATTAGGGAGGAACGTGATGTATGGGCATAAACCCGTCCAGTGAGCCCGAGGTTATGGGATATCAAGGAGGACAAGCTGCATTGCAAAATGCCAAGACTCCGCGAACGCTTTGGCGTAATGTTACCTTTCGGAGGATATTGTACGGCTATGGTATCTCCGTATTCGGGGATTGCTTTAATGGGATTGCGATCAGTCTGTGGGTGTTACAGACCACAGGGAGTGCGAAGAGCATGGCGGCCGTACAGATCTGCAATATGGCCGTCAGTTTTTTATTCGGATCGGTGGCGGGTACGGTTGCAGACCGATTGGATCGCAGGAAGCTGATGCTGGCCTCGGATGTATTCCGCGGCGTCATGGCTGTGCTGATTGCGATTAGCTTATTTGGTTGGCATGCGCCGTTCCCGGTGGTACTGCTGTTGCTCTCACTCTCCATGTTTTCAAGTCTGTTTCAGGCACCTGCATTCCACGCCTCAGTGGCAAGTATGGTAGGCAGGGAGCATATTCAACAAGCAACCGGAACCATTCATATGGTGGATAATCTTGCCCGAATCAGCGGTCTGGCCGCGGCGGGCGTTGCTGTGGCTGCATTTGGAGGATTCGTCGCTATATTAATTACAGGGGCAACCTTTCTGTTGTCCGCAGTCTGTGTGCTGATGGCGGGCCGCTTTCCTGAAGTACAGCGATCCATTAATCAGCAGACCACGTTTGTTCAGGAATGGCGCAGTTCGTTTGGCTACATCTATCGGAATCGTCTGATTCGATCCATTGTATTGCTTAATCCGGTGCTAATCTTGTTTTTCATGTCAGCCATGATGCTGGTTCAAGTGATGGCAGTTAAGGTATGGGAGGCGAATCCGGTACAGTTTGGATTAATTGAGACCTGTATTCCACTTGGGTACATGATGGGCTCTGCACTGCTGATTGCTTCGGGGAAACGATTGAAGCGAAGAGGGAGATGGGTATTTATCGGTCTGATTGTTTTAGGTCCACTCTATATTCTTTTGGCGAATGTATCCTCGTCAATCATGGCACTGCCGTTAATCGTGGCTGGAGGTGCGATGTTCGCCTGCTGTACGATGCTCACCCAGATTATGCTGAGGACAGCCGTACCGGACGAGCTGCAAGGAAGGGTCTATGGTGTCGTTGGAACAATCACCAGTACAGCGCCTATTCTGGGATTGACGGTTGTCTCCGTATTGGCAGATCAGTGGGGGGCAGCTTCTGTACTGCAAGGCGTGGGCATACTGCTGCTGGCGACAGGTATTCTGGCCGCCACAACATTGAAGTCGATTCGAACCTATCAATAAAACGTAGTAGGGAGTATGCATGATATGGATTGAACCACATGTACACATCAACAGAGAGTGGGATAGAGGTAATCTTCGCAGCTTATGAAGAACCTAAGCATTCTGGGTAAGTTAAACAAAACAAAATAAAACAAAACCCGGAGCATACGCTGCGTTAGCGTAACTACTCCGGGTTAACTTGTGGACAGAATATTCTATTGCCAGTTTACATTTACAGTCGCTGTACCGCTGGCTGGTGTGGTAAATGTGTGGTTGGAACCACCTTCCCACGTAATGGTTGCCCCATTTTTCTTGAAGAATTTGAACTCCAGTTGTTTACCGGCAGGAACGCTCACATCATAGTACCAAGTTGGGTAGGCGTGGATAACCTGATTGAATGCAGGCCCAATAGCTGTTGTGCCCGTACTCCAGTTGCCCAGTTCTGCCACATTACCTGTCAGATAGATGTTCTGACCCAGTGTGGTGGAAGCGTTGTTAATGACGAATCGTACAGTGACCTGATCACCTGTAAGGATGGTGAAGTTGTTATAGGCATTGCTGTTGACGCCATTCGCAGCTACTTTCACAGCATAATTGCCTGCGGCAACAGCTGGGATCGTCACTTTGATTTGCGTATCTTCCCAGGATGTAATGGCTGCACCAGTAACGGCTGTTGTACCGAAGTATACGGTACCTTTGGTGGAGCCAAATCCACGTCCGCTAATCGTAACAACATTACCTGGTTTGCCCATCACCGGACCTACATGTCCGATCGTTGGTGTTGTTTCGCTTGTTGTATACTGCCAGACCGCGGTTGCCCCGGCAGCAAGCGTGAATGAAGAGACGGTACCATTGGTGGAAGTGATGTTATTACCGTTCAGTGCGCCGCCCAGTACATCGGTGTAGTTGCCTGTTGGCAGTGAAGTGCTTAGATTCGCAATGCTCGCTGGTGTGGAGAGATTACGGTTCACGGCAACAACAGCTACACTTTTGCCGAATTTGCGTTCATAGATATACACATCATTATTGATCCAGCGTTGCTGCGTGGAGCCGTAGGCAATAGCCGGATTGGATTTGCGAAGAGGGGCCAGCTTGCTGATGACGTTGAAAGCCGTTGTTGTTTTGGAGAAAGAAGGCATTTTGGCCCGATTGTCAGGGTCCCCGTTGCCTGTCAGATACTGTTCAGTACCATAATAGATGGCAGGTACGCCGCGTGAAGTCAGCGTGAAGGCCAGCGCCTGTTCCAGACGACGGTTATTGACGGCACTTGTTTTGAAGCGATCCATATCATGGTTGTCGATAAACGTAACTTGATCATTCACCTGATTATAATCTGCCGCTGTGCCTGTAATCATCGAATCGAGGGCATACATGTTGGATGTGTTATCCCGGAAGACGTTACGTACGGCAGAGTTAAAGCGGAAATCAAGCAGGCTCATCCCGGATTCATTGGCAAATTCCGTGTTATCCGCATCGGATGCAGCAGATCCCAGGAACCATTCACCGAAGGTGAATACAGGTTTATGTGCATAGATGGAGGACATCCAGCTCTTTTGCCAGCCGAGGGGCATATGTTTCACCGCATCAACACGAATGCCGTCCACCCCCATATCGAGCCATAGCTTGATTGCATCTTTGAAATATTGGTCAATGGTACTGTTATTATGATTCAGGTCAGCCAGGTCATAGAGGTTTTTGTAGATACCATTCTCCAGGGAGGAAAAATCGGAGCCGCCGTTGTGATGGAAATATCCATTTGTATCATTTGTGTATCCGCCAACCAGATTACCGTTATCGTACAACTTGCCATTCTCAGCAAAGGACGTATCGGTTTCCATGGCAGGAGACGTATGATTCGGTGCAAAGTCAATGACGATCTTGATGCCTTTGGCATGAGCGGTTGTAATCAGATTCTGAAAGTCAGCCATCGTTCCGAAATACGGATTGGTCTTCTTGAAATCACGTGCCCAGTAGCCATGATATGCTGTGTTGATTACGCCGCCATAGTTGATCGTGGCGAAGATATTCTCAACCGGCTGGGAGATCCACAATGCGGTAACGCCCAGATCGCTGAAATAGTTATCGTTGATTTTGTTGATCAGGCCCTGCCAGTCGCCTCCGCAATACAACTTCAGGTTGCTGCAAGTGGCATCGTAGGCAGCTCCGGTGGGATTGTTGGAAGGATTGCCGTCCAGGAAGCGGTCCGTAAAGATCTGATAGATGACGTCTGTACTGAAGTTCTGCTTGTTGGTAACTGCGGTATCCGCATCGGCATAGATCGCGGAAGCAGGTAGATATGGAAGTGCGCCCCCTGCAAGTAAACTGAGTGTCAGTGTTGTGCTGAGGAGTACGCGTTTGGCCATTTGAAACATAGTAATCCACCCTTCTCGTGAATGTAGTAGTTTAAATAAACAACCAACCTGGCTTTTGAATAATAGCGCTTTCAATACAACGGAATGATACGCAGTGGATTAAAGACTTCCCTCCTTTTGACACGCCAACAACCCCGGCATCTCCTTCGGGAGTTACCGGGGTTGTCCTAAACCGCTCTGGTTTAAAAGCATGGCCCTCGAGTTATGATCACAACGTTATCGTAAGAAATAATGGATCTTATGTCAATAACTTTTTTGAGAGCATTTATTTTCTATTTTTATGTTTACAAAAGCACGTTCGCGCATTAAACTATTCGCAGATTCACAATATAAGGGCTATGTATCCCGGGACACGCACGTGTGTTATGGGACAACCCCGTCTCTTCTGAGGCGGGGTTATTTGTATTATGCAGTCGAATCGGGAGAAGAGAGGCGGTTGATGATCGTTGAGTACCCATTCTGTCATCGAATGTTTGGAAGGCATTCAGGCGTCACGGCTGGGCAATATCCGCAACATTTATGTGTATCTCCCGCCCGGTTACCATGAGCATACAGCTCGGCGTTATCCGGTTCTGTACGTTCATGCAGGGCAGCGGGCTTTTGGTCCGTCCGGGCCAGGCAATGAAACATGGAATATTGATCAGGCAGCAGACTGCCTTATTTCTTCCGGGCAGATTGAATCACTGATTATTGTCGGCATTACGCATGTCCGTCCAGTCACGCACAACGAATTCTATCACTTCATCGCTCCGGAGAGAGAGGCCGTGAGTGTGGGGTGCTCAGGCATCGCCTATGAGCATTTTATCATTCATGAACTCAAGCCGCTCATTGATCATCGGTACCGGACGTTGCCGGACAAGGAGAATACCGGGCTGTTGGGTTCATCTGCTGCGGCACTTTGTACATTGCACATGGGGATGCGAAATTCGGATGTTTTCGGAAAACTGATCATGATGTCGCCATTCTATGTGGATGTGCAGCTGGACGAAACATCGGAAAGCGGGCTGTTGGAAGAAAACATGTATCGCTTGCCAGAAGAGGTACCCGACGTTCGGATGTGGATAGATATTGGAGACACGGAAGGCCTGTTTCTGCCTTCCCAGGTCAGAAGGGTAGCTCATCAATTACTTGAACGCGGAGTCAGAGCGGATGAGGAATTGGCATTTCTGGAACAGCCAGATGCCTGTCATCAGGAAGGTGACTGGGGAGCACGCGTTCATCTCCCGTTACTATACATGTTCGGCCACGTAGGTAAACCCATCTCGCTTCAACTGCTTGGCAGGGATGTCATCGGACTACAGGGTGGAATGACCGTGTGTATCAATGCACTAATGCACTACGAGAGCGGATGGGTTCGGAGTCTGCTGCATGGAAATTATACTTCAAGTGACCCGGATGTAATCCAGGTTCGTTCGAATGGAGAACTGGTGCCTGTCGGTATTGGAAGTGCATCCATCACGCTGACTATGGGGGGACTGTCTGCTACACGCATCTATACTGTGGTTCCTGAATTGTCCACTCATGTGGAGGTCTGCATTCATGCAGAGGTAGCCTCAGAGGAAGGGACGCAGGAAACGATCTATGGTGGGATGGGCATGAAGATTGTCCGTTCCGGTATAGGTCGATATGAAGGTTGTTACCGAGTTCCGCGTGATAGTGGATTCTCCTTCCGGTTTACTCGGGGTTTCCGCCGCTTCGAGACCGATGTGGATGGCAAACCTGTTGTCAATCGTGTATTTCGAGCGACAGATGATATGTCTGTACATTATTTAATCCAATCCTGGGGCAGTACTTCAGCCAAAACGGGAACAGGAGGCCCAAAATGATCATTCCTTCATTCGCTCCAGTGCTGGACATTCCCTATTATTATCCCTGCAATTTCCCTCTGATTCATGAAGTGCTCCATCAGCAAGGATCCATCACAAGTCTTGCACTGCTGGCGGCAAGCCGGTTGTACAGCCTTCCATCGTGCGGGGATAACGGACTGGTGAAGCCTTATTTTCACAAACTGGATTATGTTGAGCCGATCTGGGAGATGTATGGTCAGCGAGAGCTGGACAGCTTCGAGGAAGGCAAGGCGCAGATTAGGCAGCATATCGGCGATGGGGGGCTTTTTTTGGCTACAGGAACCAGTTATCATCTGCCTTATTGTGAGGATTATCAGAATCCCGAATACATTCGCAAACACGTGAAGCAAGGCTCCCGACTGCATCTGGTAGACCATTGGATTGCCGTGTATGGTCTGGAAGATGAGCATGTTCACGTCTATGATCCAGTGCCCTCCAAGTACAAGGGGAAGGTTGCTCAAAGAGCCTTTCATGATTTCTGGAAAGGGAACCAATGCATACCCGAGCTTGCTCAGGCGAAGCGCAAAGAGAAACTCCGAACGTTTGGCACCATGGACATTCGGGCAACTGTGCAGCTTGATTCTGCCGGGTACCGAGACATGTTGAACCAAGCGTTAACAACGCAGATTGAAGAATTTCTGACAGGCCGGACGATTACACAAGGAGAGAGGAATTATTATTTTGGACATGCGGTGTCTCTGCAGCTCATGGATACGTTGCATGGGACGAAAGAAGGAGATCAAGCCAATGAAATGTTAATTTCGGGTCTGCTCTTCGATATGCGATGGAGCCGGTATTTTCTTCGAGATCTTCTTCAGGAGTCTGCCTTATGGCTAGGTTCACCACTTGATCAATATGCAAGAAAATTCAGCGACATCATTGTACGGTGGGAGAAGGCATACAATATGCTGCAGGTCAGCCGGATGAAGAACCGCGAGCACTGGAAAGTACAGCTTACAGGTGTCATTAAAATGTTGATCACGGATGAGTGGCACTGGTATGAGTCGCTTCGACAGTCCATGCCTCAGGCAGATTGCTTTCAACGTCAGACCGTGCCAATGATTGAACAAGAACACAGGGAGGCTTTGCTTCGTATCGTGCTGGATAGTTGCCGGGAGTTAAATGCATACCATAATACATCGATTCCGCTTGGTGAGGGCGGTAACGCTCCGCTATACGGACGAAATGGACAACTGGATTCGCTGGAACTCGTGTCATTGCTTGCTGTGGTGGAGCAGGGAATCGAAGATCGTTGGGGTACGGGAATGGGAGCTGCTCTGGCGGAGATAGCAGCTGCTTCCATGCCGGAAAGTCCCTATCAGACGGTAGGCTCACTTGTTGATTATCTCGCACAACAATATTCGCCTGCCGGTGAGGAGGAAGCAAAATGTTAAACCAATTCTTGCTTGAACGATTCGAGGAACAGGGACAGCATCCTGCACTGATCTGGAAGGATCAGGAGTACAGCTATCAGTGGCTGCTGGAACAGGTTGGCGTCATGAGTGAGTGGATTATAGCAGAAGGGCTAACGGGGCAACTTGTAACGCTGGAGGAAGACTATTCCCCATATGCAGCGGCAGCATTGGTTGCTTTGCTCGGGCAAGGGTGTATCCTGCTCCCCATGGATCGGTATCTGGTTGAAGCCAAACGACAGGAATACATCGAACTGGCACAGGTGAAATGGCGGTTGGGCGTTGAAGAAGGCAAGCTGTGCATTCGGCAAACGTGTGAAACTTCTGGAGAGGTTCCTATGTTGTTAGCTACGCTGGCACAGGAGGGTGTAGGAGGCCTGGTACTCTTTTCATCCGGATCAACCGGAGTGAGTAAAGCGACTGTGCATCGTGCAGATCGGCTGTTATATCGTTTTCGCCGGCGGGTTCGGCCCTTGCGAACGATTCCATTCATGATGTTTGATCATATCGGCGGTGTGAATACCATGCTGCAGTCCCTGTCCAGTGGGGGATGTCTGTGTATCATTGCGGATCGATCTCCCGAAGAAGTGTGCCGGACGATTGAGAAGTTTCGTGTGCAGGCGCTGCCCGTCTCCCCAACATTCATGAATCTGTTGCTGTTGGGCAGAAACGATGAAGGGTATGACCTGTCCAGTCTCGAGGTTGTATCATACGGATCGGAAGTGATGCCTGAGTCCGTACTGGCAGCCTGGAATCGGAGATTTCCACAGATCAGGACGATACAGGCCTATGGTATGTCTGAACTTGGTATTCTGCCAACCCGTTCCAAAGAACCAGGTTCTCTACTGTTCTGCATTCAAGATGAAGAGGTCAAGTACCGGGTGGTGGAAGGAGAATTACAGATTCGTACAGCAACAGCGATGATCGGATATCTGAATGCACCATCACCTTTTACGGAGGATGGATGGCTGCGTACCGGAGATGAAGCCGTATTGGAGCAGGGGTACATTCGCATTTTGGGTCGCCGTTCGGAGATTATTAACATAGGGGGACGGAAGGTATATCCTGCCGAGGTTGAGGGTGTGCTGGAAGAGATGGAATGTATTGAAGCGGCGGTAGTTTCGGGAGAACCGAGTGGTATCACGGGTCAGAGAGTGAAGGTGACTATCCGGCTGGCTACAGAATGTACTCTAACCGATCTGCGGCGGTCCATCTGGGAATATTGCCGGGACAAGCTGCCTTCTTATAAGATTCCGCAGAAAATCGTAATTACACAGGGAGAACTCGTAAGTTCGAGAATGAAGAAAATTCGTAAACCGGCTCCTTTGGTGCCAGTCGCCTCGGCTGGGAAATAGGTCGCTGCCATCAATAAGATTTATCTCAATTGAATCGCTACCGCTAACGAATCTCAAACGTCGTATTAAGGGGATGATCAAGAAAAGTAAAACTTAACGAATCTCAGCAACGTTATTCCGTCGAAAACACCGCTTCTGCTTGCGAAAATCGACTAATTAAACAAAATAACATTTCTCTGATTCGTTAGACATTTAGCCCGGATATAATGAAGCAAATAACGTGTGCTTGGTTCGTTGAATATGACATATAAAACGCATAAGATGCAGGAGAGGCTGTCCCTGGTCGTCAATATGACCTGGAGGACAGCCTCTTTTGGAGTTATATCGCCTTGTTAGCTGTATTTATATCAAGCTTCCGCAGGTTGTTTGACCTCCATTTGCAGTAGCGAGAAGCCGTAAGCTTCCAGATCGAGGGTCAGTTTATTTTGCCGGGATTTCACTTCGTTTGATGTGTACAGATTTCGCCAAACGTTACGATCTGCCAAAGGCAGTTCAAGAGTACATGGCTCATCTCCTGCATTCAGCACAAGAAGCATGCGCTCACCCGTATGCGAATCCGATCGTTCGATGGCCAGACAAGGGTCTCCGGCTTTTGCATATACAATCTTTAGTTCCGTGCTGCGCAGTGCAGGGTGCTGTTTGCGAAGGGCGATCGTATGGGTGAAGAATTCCAGAAGTTCACGGTTCTGCTTGGTCTCATCCCATTCCATACACTTGCGGCAACCCGGATCATATCCCCCGTCAAGCCCCACTTCGTCTCCATAATAAATACATGGCACACCTGGATACGTAAGAAGCAATGTAACGGCAAGTTTCATCTTGCGCTCGTCTCCATCACACAAGGTCAGCAGTCTGGGTGTATCATGACTTCCGAGCAGATTGAAGGCAGCTTCAGTAACCGTTTGTGAATAGGCTGCAAGCAGTTTGCCGATCTCATTGGCAAATCCGAGTCCATCGAGCTTTCCGTTCACGGTGTAGTCCAATACCGAATTGGTAAACGGATAATTCATCACGGCATCGAATTGGTCCCCCTGAAGCCACATGAGCGAATCATGCCAGATCTCACCGAGCAGATATGCATCAGGTTTGATGGCTTTTACCGTCTGACGGAATTCGCGCCAGAACTGGTGATCCACCTCGTTGGCCACATCGAGCCTCCATCCGTCAATGTCCATCTCCTCGATCCAGAACCGTCCGACCTCCAGCAGGTATGCCTTCACGTCAGGGTGTTCCGTGTTCAGCTTTGGCATAAGCGGTTCAAAGGCAAAGGTATCATATGTGGGTATGCCATCCTCCACACGTGGCGGCCAGTCTTTGATATAGAACCAGTCTGCGTAGGGGGAATCGGCTCCATTCTTCATGACATCGACAAAAGGAGGGAACTCTCTGCCGGAATGATTGAACACCGCATCCAGAACGACACGTATGCCGCGCTGATGACATGCATCCACAAAGGTCTTGAACTGTTCATTGGTTCCAAAATGAGGATCGACCTTCATATAATCGCCTGTATTATATTTATGATTCGTGGTGGCCTCGAACAGCGGACAGAAATAGATGGCATTGATGCCCAACTGGCTGATGTGATCCAGATGATCAAGCACACCTTGCAGGTCCCCGCCGAAGAAGTTCACAGGTGTGGGTTCCCCTCCCCAGGGTTCAGCATTGTTGGGACTGATAGATGGATCGCCATTGGCATAACGTTCGGGGAAAATCTGATAAAACACGGCGTCCTTCACCCACGCAGGCGGTTCAAAAATGTCGACCGGATTCATAAATGGAAAATCAAAAAACTCCAGTGGATGGTCAGGCAGCGCCTGCTCGAATCCGCGCTCCGTCATCCAGACCGATTCCTCTCCCTGAATCAATTGGAAGCCATACCGTAATCTGCGATAGGGAGGTGAGGTCTCGGCTTCCCAATAGTCGAACATCTCATCCCGGGCAAAGATGCGCATGGGGATGTGTGTGATTGTTCGATCCCAGGCATATTTGTCCCCGGTAATGGCAATCACCGCATCCAGATCACCGCGTTTGGAACGAAGACGCAAATGCATGGTCGAGCGATCATAAGCATAGGACCAATTGAGTTTGGGACGATGATAAATGGCTTCAAGAATCATGTGAATCACTCCTCGTTAGATGATGAGATTTCAGATCAATGCGGCCATAAAACGCAAAAAAGGCACAACCTCTATTGTTCACGAGGTTGTACCTTTCGGCAGCATAGCCTTTTGATTATAGTGCTATTATACGAACTAACTCAGCAAAAGAAAACACTTTTTTTCCTTAAATTTCAAAATTGTTTTTTAGAAATCATATCCAAGACTATTGGCGTAGGCAGACAGTTCTTTTTGATATTTCTCGATATTTTTCTTGCCGGCAGCAATTTTGGCATTGGCTTGTTTCAGGACAGCGCTGTTTACCGTAGTTTTGGAGACCGCTTTTTTGGCGAGTTGGAATCCTTCCAGTTGCGTATAGCTCCCTTTGATCAGGCTGGCATGGATTTTTTGCAACTCTGCAGTTTGCGGTTTAATCAGTTTCAGCTTGGATACATATTTGGTGTAGTTAGGAATTGCAGTGTTGGTCAGTTTCAGGAACACGGACTTGCGATTGGAAGATGTAATGTAAAATCCGCCTCCCAGTGCATTGAAAGCTCTCTCCTCATATACTGCTGCGAGATCCAACTGATCCAGGTAGTCCAGGAAATCTTCTTCTTCAACCGTAGGAATCGGTTCTTGTTCGGACGTGTCAACTTCTTCATAGTATTCGTCTTCCGAATATGTGGTGGTTGAGTCATCCGCAGCAGCGGCATAAGACCCTGCAGGTGCGAACACCCCGCCGAGCAAAACAAAACTCATAATGATTGATAGTAACCATGATTTCTTCACGTGCCAATATCCCCTATCTATAGATGTGATTTTATTTCAATGGATAATCTAACATAGTGCGACAAGAAATTACAGGAAGAGTTTTACAGTAAAATCCTTTTCAAATGCATAAAAATGAATAATTAATTTACTAGCAAAATTACATTGTATTAGATGAAGAAGAATTACGATGAGAAATGGGGCTAATTCGCATAAGGGTAAAGATTACATATATGGTGAGTAGGGATGCGTATTGTATCGATATATATTATATGGTCTCAATTAATATGTATCTATTTATAGTTGTTTTCAGAAGTAATAGGAGCTACGAGCGAGTGAGAAGTTTTCCCAAATAAAATGCTTGTATAATGATTTCATCTCCATTACAATACAATTGATAATGAGATTCAATATCATTTAGATAAAAAGGGGAGACGGGTTACATGTATAAAGTAAAGAAAAAGCTATACATTTATGCAGCAGTTATTCTGATGATTTCACTGCTTGCTGGTTGTGCTTCGGGTGGAAGTGCCGAGACGACGAATACGTCCAGTCAAGCTGCAAGTAATAATGAAAGTGATACAACTGCCAGTGGGTCTGAAGACCAGACCCGAGTGATCAAGCATGCCATGGGTGAAACGACAATAAAGGGAACACCGCAAAAGATCGTGACGCTGTTCCAAGGTGCTAATGATGTAGTCGTTGCACTGGGCGTGAAACCGACAGGCGTGGTTGAATCATGGGTTCAGCAGCCCGTCTATGAATATCTGAAAGCCGATCTGGATGGAGTTCCACAAGTAGGACAGGAATCCCAGCCCAATTTGGAGGAGATCAACAAATTGAAACCTGACTTGATTATTGCTACGAAGATCAGACATGAAGAGATCTATGATCAATTGTCCCAGATCGCACCAACGGTAGTAACGGAGACCCTGTTTGATTGGAAAGAAACCGTGAAGATGGCTGGGGAAGCGATGAATATGGTTGAGCAATCGGATAAACTGTTGTCAGATTGGGATGCCCGTGTAGCAGATTTCAAAGAGAAAATGGGTGATCGTCTGCCAATTGAAGCAACCATCACGAACTTTAGAGCCGATCAGGTTCGTATTTTCTACATGGGTTATGCAGGTAAAATTCTGAAAGAGCTTGGATTCACCAGACCCGAAGGACATGATGCAGACACATGGGGAGTTGAATTGACTTCCAAAGAGAATATTCCGGACATGAATGCGGACATGATCTTTAACTTCAATTCAGGTACCGAAACCGATGCGATTCAGAAAAATTATGATGATTGGACCAGCAGTCCGCTGTGGAAGAATCTTGATGCAGTCAAGAACAACCAACTGGTTCAGGTTGATGAAGTGGCCTGGAACATGGCAGGTGGATACACATCGGCGAATATGATGCTGGACGATCTATATAAGCAGTTCAACCTGAACTAACTAACTAACAGGAGCAGGACCTGCCGTGCACCAGGACATTCGTTAACGAAGTGTATGGGCAGGCAGGTCCTTTTCATTTTACAGATGAAAGAGTGAGAATATGTTTCCCCTTTTTACAAAGGCAAGCGCCAAGATCTATGGGCTGGCTGGTTTATTCATATTACTTCTGTTTGCCTGCCTTGCCAGTATGATTCTGGGACGCACGCATATCACATTTCAGATGGCATGGGATGCACTGCAATTCTACGACGAGAGTTCTGTGGAACATGTGGTTCTGCTGACGGAGCGCTTGCCACGTACCATTATTGCTGCTGTCGTTGGTGCAAGTTTGGCTGTGGCAGGTGCACTGATGCAGGCATTGACACGTAATCCGCTTGCATCACCAAGTGTGTTCGGGATCAATGCAGGTGCAATCTTTTTTATTGTCATTGCCATCGTAGTATTGTCCGTATCCTCGCTGACCACCATGATGTGGTTTGGTTTTGCCGGAGCTGCGGTTGCCGCGGCGATTGTGTATGCCTTGGGTTCCCTTGGTCGGGATGGCCTGACACCGATCAAAATTGTACTGGCGGGGACGGCAATCTCGGCATTGTTTGCCTCGTTCACACAGGCGATTCTCGTGTTGGATGGAACCGGATTGCAGGATGTACTCTTCTGGCTTGCCGGTTCAGTTAGTGGGCGGACATTGGATATGTTATATCCCGTTCTGCCGTACATGACAGCCGCAGCCATTGTCTCTCTGTTCATGGGCAGAGCGATCAATCTGCTATTGACGGGTGACGATATCGCCAAAGGCATGGGACAGAATGTACTTCTGGTCAAGGTACTCATGGGCGTTGTTACCGTATTGCTAGCGGGTGGTTCGGTTGCCGTAGCCGGTTCGATCGGTCTGGTCGGTCTGGTTGTTCCGCATATCATGCGTGCACTGGTGGGCAATGATTACCGCTGGCTCGTTCCTTACTCTATTGTAGGGGGAGCCATTCTGCTGCTGTCCGCAGATGTGGTTGCCAGACTGGTAATCATGCCGCAGGAAGTTCCACTCGGTGTCATGACTGCATTGATTGGCGGACCTTTCTTCGTATACATTGCCCGCAAGGGGGTGACGAAGATATGAGGAAGATGTTGACTTTCCGCAATAAAAAAGACACCTTATCGATGCAAATGGAACGAAAATCACTGGTTGTCATCAGTGTGTGTATGCTCTTGTTTGTAGTTGCAGGAGTAGTCGGTACCAGTGTGGGCAGTGACTTTATTTCTCCGCTGGATGTACTTCGAACGATATTTGGTCTGAACGAAGGGGAACATGACTTCGTCGTGCTGACCCTGAGATTGCCACGAGTGTTATTGTCCCTGCTTGTGGGTGCAGCGCTCGGTATGTCAGGTGCGCTCCTGCAAGGTATTATCCGTAATCCATTGGCCTCACCGGATGTTATCGGTATCACTGGCGGTGCGGCTGTTGCGGCTGTGGGGTTTGTCACGTTGCTGGGCGGAGTGGTGAGCATCAAGTTATTGCCGCTGTTTGCCATTGTCGGTGCACTTCTGACGGCATTGATCATCTACATGCTTGCCTGGAAAAAGGGAGTCAGTCCGATCCGCTTGGTGTTAATCGGGATTGGAGTGTCAGCCATTACCGGTGCCGGGACGACCTTTATGCTGATCCTGAGTCCGTTCTACACGGCAGGTCAAGCCTATATCTGGCTGACAGGAAGTGTGTACGGAGTATCGTGGACCGATGTCCGAACCATACTGCCGGTTATCGTGATTGTTGTACCGCTGGCGATCTGGCTCGCCCGCAGCCTGAATGCACAGGAGTTTGGAGATGATCTGGCGACAGGACTGGGGGTAACGGTACAGTGGCATCGTTCTGCATTGCTGTTATGTAGTGTACTGCTTGCGGGAATCGCCGTGGCTGTGGCCGGAACCATTGGTTTTGTTGGCCTGATTGCTCCACATATTGCCCGGAAGCTGGTCGGTCGGATGTTTGGCAGTATGCTGATCGTGTCTGGACTGGTTGGTGCTCTGCTCGTATTTGCAGCAGATCTCATAGCTCGTACGGCCTTTCTACCGCTTGACGTTCCCGCAGGGGTATTCACCGCAGGCGTAGGCGCACCATTTTTCCTGTATTTGTTGTTCAAGAATCGAAATCAGTTTTGAGGAGGAGAGGACTGTGAGTATTCTGGAAGCCAAGGAGCTTACGATCTCCTATGGAGCAGATCCCATTATTGATAATTTGAACCTGACCATTCCCAAGGGACAGATCACCGTCCTGATTGGCAGCAACGGTTGTGGTAAATCTACGCTGCTGCGTACGATGGCCCGGTTGCTGAAATCCAGTTCAGGTTCCGTGCTGCTGGATGGTGAAGAGATTGCGAAGCTGCCGACCAAGGAGATTTCAAGACGCATGTCCATCCTGCCACAGGGTCCGACTGCCCCGGAAGGCCTGACGGTGAACCAACTGGTGAAGCAAGGACGTTATCCGCATCAGACATGGTTGAAGCAGTGGTCACGAGAGGATGAGCGCATGGTCAAGCTGGCACTGGAGTCCACGCATCTGACTGAACTTGCGGATCGGCCTGTAGATGCCCTGTCCGGTGGACAACGTCAGCGTGCCTGGATTGCAATGACCCTCGCACAGGGTACGGAAACGCTGCTGCTGGATGAACCTACAACCTATCTGGATATGACTCATCAGATTGATATCCTGGATCTGTTGTTTGAGTTGAATGAACGGGAAGGACGCACGATTGTCATGGTACTTCATGATCTGAATCTGGCATGTCGGTATGCGCATCACATTGTGGCTGTTCACAACAAGTCCATCTACGCGGAAGGTAAACCGGAAGACATCATTACGCAGGAGATGGTCCGTAAGGTCTTCCAGATGGAGTGTGAGATTGCGGTTGATCCACTCTTCGGTACACCAACCTGCATCCCGCATGGAAGGGGAAGGAAACTGAATGGGGAGCAGCGTTACACTCAGTTGGCTTGATTACTTCAATTAATGATTCGACGAATGATGATTCAAGCGATATCGCTATTTTTTTCAACCCACCTCGTCAACACTTCTGCGTTTAATGAAGATAACAGGAACAGGCAAGCTCTTGGTTTCATACAATCCAGAGCTTGCCGCTTGTTGTAACTGTTCTTCGATGTAACAAAACCACCCCTGCATAAATCTAGCCCGAAATCAATCTTATTTTTCCTTAAGAGTTTATTATTGACAACAAAGATCGAATTGCCATAAAATAGATTTTATATGATATTGATAATCATTATCAATATCATACTACAATAAATATTGATGAACGTAGGAGCAATATAAGTTGAATTAATCATTTACATGCAACGGAGTGGACAGGAAACCTGAAAAAGCGAAGCTACAAGCTTTCTGCAAGAAAACTGCATCGAAAGCATAATCTGCGCCTACAAGCTTTCTGAAAGAATGCTGGCATCGAAAGCATACGCTATCCCCGAAATTTCCTCCTTTGTAAAAGGATTTAAAAAATCTGGGGATAACAACGAATGGAAGGTTGTCCTGTCATTGTAGTGTTGGTGTAAATAATCTTTAATTCAACTTATATAGGAGCGAGTACCTTCATTCGATCGAGGAGGATTTTCAGTGTTTCCGAAAGGGATTCATAATCTGCAAAACCGACTCATTATAAGCAAGGCGAGGGAAATGGGGATCACCTGTGAGCCCCTTCTTGAGGGATGCGAGGATTTTCTGAAGCTGGCAGTAGGGGACAAGCAGATCATCATTAACAAAACCAGATCTCATCGTCTGCCGTTAATCGCCGGATTGCTCGCGAAGAACAAGCAGGCATGTAATATGCTGCTGCATGAACAGGGCATGCCTGTACCTTCCTATATCGTGATCCCGGAGATGGGGAGTGAAGCAGTAGCTTTTCTGAATAGATACCGTTCCATTGTGGTGAAACCACTGGATGCGAGCAGCAGCATGGGCGTGACGCTGGATGTGCGTACTGAAGAGGAACTGGAGGCAGCCATCCATCTTGCGAGTGTGCACGGCAGCAGCATTATGTTGCAGCAATATGTGACCGGAATCGATTACAGAGTGCTGATCATTAACGGTGAAGTGGCGGCTGTGAATGAGTATCGACCTGTCTATGTCGAGGGGGATGGAACTTCAACCGTTCGCACATTAATCGAACAGTTGAATCAGGAACGAATGAAGATTATGTCCATTGGCGAGTATGAAGCCTTTCCCCAGGTGGATGCAGAAACGGAACGACTGCTGGAGGTATTATATGCACAAGGCACAAGCCTGGATGAAGTTCCTGCCGCTGGTGAAGAAATTGAGCTATATGATCTCCGTAACTCAGCCGCCGGAAAAATCAGTGAATTCTACAAGGATTGTACCGAGATCATTCATCCCGAGAATGCGCGAATGATCGTTCAGGCGGCCCAAACTCTTCAGATTGATGTAGCAGGGGTCGATGTTCGTTGTCGTGATATCCGCACGCCGATCTCCAGAGAAGAAGGGGGCATTCTGGAAGTGAACGCCTTGCCAGATCTCACACACCACGTCTTTCCCCATGGGGGGACAACTCGTGACGTGGTGCGGTTATACCTGGAATACTTGTGTCAGGAACAACTTGAATCTAAGTCATATAACTTATAACAACGGATAGACGACAATATATAACGGATATCAGATGACGGATACCCTTATTTATAATTCGGACCTTGCCTGATTTTGAATCAATACCATGCCATATGCAAAATGCAGAACAAGAAATTACAGGCAGCAGTTAAGCCTGAATCGATGATAAGGAGCGTTAAAGGGCTATGTCAGTAGAAGTGCAGACGGAATATCTGAAGATGCAAAATGAGAAGGAATCCAATGCAAGATCGTACCCCAGACATTTCCCGCTTGTTATTAGCAAGGCCCATGGGGTGAAGGTTACCGATACGGATGGCCGCGTATTCTACGATTGCCTGGCTGGTGCAGGAACATTGGCGCTGGGGCATAACCATGACACGGTAATCAATGCTATCCGCGATGTCCTGGATCAGCAGATTCCGCTACATACTCTGGATTTGGCAACGCCGCTGAAGCTTTCATATATGCAAGAATTGTTCTCCATTCTTCCAGCAGCGATGCAGAACAAGTCCAGAATCCAGTTCTGTGGTCCAACTGGAGCGGATGCTGTAGAAGCAGCTATTAAGCTGGTCAAACATGCAACAGGTGGCAAATCCATTCTTGCCTTTCAGGGAGGTTATCACGGTTCGACCCAAGCAACCATGTCGATGAGTGGCAACCTGAGCAAGAAACAGCATCTGCAAAGCCTGCTGCCAGATGTACATTTCCTGCCGTTTCCTTATGAATATCGCTGCCCATTTGGTGTTGGTGAGGGCATGACGGCCCAGTTAAGTGCACAGTATATCGAGAACTTGCTCGATGATTGCGAGAGTGGTATTGCTGCACCGTGCGGAGTCATTGTGGAGACGGTGCAGGGCGAAGGCGGGGCGATTCCGGCAGACATTGAATGGCTGAAGGAGCTGCGCCGAATCACAGCAGAGCGAAGCATTCCACTCATTATCGACGAAGTGCAGACAGGCATCGGACGCACAGGCCGTATGTTTTCATTTGAACATGCCGGAATTGTACCCGATGTAATCATCTGCTCCAAAGCGGTTGGCGGAAGTCTGCCCATGTCTGTCGTCATCTATAAGGAAGAGCTGGACCAATGGCAGCCTGGTGCACACACAGGAACGTTCCGTGGCAATCAGCTGGCCATGGCTGCGGGACTGGCTACACTTCGCTATATTCGGGAACAGGATGTTCTACACAATGTACATCTGCGCAGTGAGCAGTTCATGGAGCAACTGAATGCATTGAAAGAGCGCTATGCCGAGATTGGTGACGTCCGAGGCAGAGGACTGATGATCGGCGTTGAGGTGGTTAATCCGGCAGGCCGCAAGGATCGTTTGGGACATTATCTGCCTAATGGTGCACTTGCTGAGTCTATTCAACGTGAATGTTTCAAGAATGGATTAATTGTGGAACTGGGTGGGCGTCATTCAGCGGTTGTTCGTTTTCTGCCGCCGCTGAATATTACGGAGCAAGAATCGGGCGCGATCCTGGCGATCTTTGAGAAATCGGTAGCTGAAGCAATTGCCTTAGCAACGGCTGCATGCTGAAGCTGTCCCTAATGAAGAGGCATGCCGTATTACTCGCGATTCTGCTCGGTGCTTTTTCGCTGGTACTGACCAACAGTGCATTTAATCTGCTGCTGCCTTATTTTGTGCAATATTATCAGATCTCTACGACAGCAGGCGGATGGATCATCGCCCTCTACATGCTGGCCATGACGTTAACGATGCCGCTGGCTTCCCTGATCGTAGACCGACTGGGCCGGAAGCAGACGTATATGCTGGGTATCACCATCTATGGCGTGTTCTCAGTGGCAGGTGCACTGTTTTATCACTCGATTGAGGTACTGTTGCTTGTGCGTTTCATGCATGGGGTTGCCGCCGGGCTGATGATTCCGTTATCGCTTGTGTTGTTGTTTGATGTATATGGACCGGAGGTAAGGGGACGAATTACAGGAGCGTGGGGGTTGCTGCTTATGCTTGCTCCTGCGGCTGGGCCAACGCTGGGCGGCTTCATCATTCAGTATGGACGGCTTGAAATGCTGTTCTGGCTCAATGTACCGCTGGCTATATTCTCGTTTATCGGGTGCGGTCGAGTCATTCAGACTTATATTCCCGCCCGTAGGAAACGATGGCATCCAACCAGTATCATGCTGCTGATCTGTTCGGTAGGTGCCCTTAGTCTGGGCGTACAGTTGTATGCGAGTCCTGTCGCAGAGGTATGGGTACCTTGGCTGCTGATTGCGCTCGGTGTGGTGTTACTTATTCGTTTTGTCCAGACCGAGAACGGTCGCAAGGAACCACTGATACGTTACCAGTTGCTGAGGCGTAATGCCGTCTTTCCACTGACTGTGCTGATATCGACCATTCAGGATTGTGTCATGTTTGGCGTGATCTTTGCATTGCCATTATTGTTCCAGGATGTCTTCCACCTGTCTCCGGCCTTATCCGGTGCATTGTTCATACCCTTGTCGATCTGCACAAGTCTGTTCATGTGGATCGGAGGCAGTCTGCTGGATCGCGGTCGATCCATGCATTTTATCGCATGGGGCACGTTGCTGGTGTCGATATCGATCTTGTCGTTTGCCGTTCTGCCCATGGCAGCATCGATCTGGATTATAGGCATGCTCATGGCGTGCCGTGGAATTGGCGTTGGCCTGTCAGGCATGAGTATCTCTGCGATTGGTCTGCAAGCATTACCGGACGAAGACATGCATGAAGGGTCGGTGTTATCAACCACGATTGAGCGGCTGGCTTCTTCGTTTGCGGTGATGGGTATGACTCTGTATTACGATATGCGCTGGCAATGGCTTGCCGGGGCAGGAACGTCCATGGAGATGGCAAAATGGGGAGCGCTCAAAGAGATCTGCATCGGCCTTGGCTGCGCCATACTGCTTACACTTCCCCTGGTACTACTTATAACCCGAAAGAAGGTTGGCATCATTGTTCGAGATGGAAAACAAGCTCCGGTCTGAGGCAGAGCAGCAGGCTCATGAACATTCGTGCAAGCTTCTGCTGAACTGTTACATCCGTGAGCTTGCGTTAGAGAAGGCAAACGATATTCGAATCAATCCGAATACGCTGACGTACGCGGTTGCTTTTCCAGCCAGTGGGGTGACGGTGACAGGACAACTATCCTATTACTCTGCGATGGGAGAGCATGAATATCTCAGCATGGAATCTGGCGGAGAAGCGGTGCATTATCGCGACCTGGTTCGCTGGATCACATCTGAGCTAATTGGACATGGGGAACAGGGAGCGAGTTCGGACCAACATGGAATGTTGAAGAGTACGGTGCAAATGAAGAGCTCACTTGAGCTGGAGAATGTACATCCATTGAGTGAGAATACGAATCGTGTCGAGGTGGCGTATGCCAGAGATTTTGCACAAAAGGTAGATAACAGCGTAGGTAACCTTACGTTGTATATCGAACAAGCGGCCAGTCTCGACATCCACGATTATCGGACATCGGAACAATCACTGTTATATGGTCATCCGTTTCACCCTTTTCCGAAGAATTCCAAAGGTTTCAGCGAACAGGATGTTCAGAAGTACAGTCCGGAGCTGCGCACATCGTTTCAACTCTGTTATATCGCCGTGAGACTGGATGCCTACGTGCAAGAATGGGTGGATGACGAGGCAATGATGGATCTGCATGAACTCCTGCGGAGCCATGTGCAGCCGATTTTAAAAGAAAAGAGTGAAAGGTATGGGCTGCTGCCCGTCCATCCATGGCAATACGCTTACCTATCACGGTTGACCGAGATACAGCACTATTTTCAAGATGAAAAATTAATTCTGCTTGGCAGTGCGGGGCCTGTCGTCTATCCAACTTCTTCGGTCCGTACGGTCTATGTTCCGGCATGGAACTGCAATATCAAGCTGTCACTGAACATGCAGATTACCAACATGATTCGCACCAATAGTGCTGAGCAGATGCGCAGAACACTGGATGCCTCCAGATACGTCAGGCAGCATAGCTGCTTCGGTGCTGAGCCGAATACCCATATCGCCTATGAGACAGGTGTGGCGACTTGTGCTTTTGATGATGAAGAGTTAACGAGCCTGTTTACGATAGCTTATCGACCCATTGAGTTTGACCCTGCCAATACGTATGTTTTGTCCAGTCTGGTTGAGGCACCACTTCCGGGGATGCGTTCCAGGCTGATGACGATGCTGGGTGGTGGGCGTATCAATGCTGAGCGTTGGCTGGATCGTTATCTGGCATATTCTCTGCTGCCGATTGTACGGGCGGCGGGAGAGAAAGGCATTCATTTTGAAGCTCATTTGCAGAATACGCTCGTGACATTAAAGGATGGCATGCCTGTGGACTTTATCGTCCGCGATCTGGAAGGGGTCAGTGTGGATGAGGAACTTATCCGTGAGCAGGATCGCGGTGCGTCCGATTTATTATTTTATCCGCGAGAGAACGCCTGGGCGCGGACATCGTACTATTTTATCGTCAATCATCTGGGGTCTCTGATTCATGCCCTGGCGCGAGATGTGAACGTTCCGGAGGAGCATTATTGGAAACAGGTACGTGAGGTACTTGAGGGTGAACTGGAACGAACGGGCAATGCATATGTGCAACATCTGCTGACGACGGATGCATTTCTGGCCAAACAAAACTTGGTGAGTTGTCTAAGAGGGATCAGCCAGACTCCGGTTTATGTGCCGGTGAACAATCCAATGAAACGAATAGGGAGTGAAGTGCGTGGGAGTCGTGGGATACAGGGCTGAAACAAGCGGCAGGACAGAAGCAGTCTACGTGAGTGTACAGGAACGGATCATGCGGCAGACATTGGAGGCGATGTGGTTCGAAGGTATCTTGGACAGTGATATACATGGGAGCGAGTGGCGAACCAGCGGCCTTACATCTTCTGGCGATTCTGTAGCGTACACGTGTGAAGCGGAGCGGAAGTTTTCATTTGGCCGGGTGAAGGTGGAGAAGGGTTCGATTCAAAGGGAAGGCGTAGCCTGCACCGATCTGGATCTGTTTTTGGAGGAAATCGTGCTGAATTCATTGAAGGGTGCGAATGTGACGGCTTTTATCCAGGAACTGCTCGAAACGATGGCAAAAGACAGCCAGTGCCAGGCGATTTTGCCTTTGAACATTCCGCTAGAAGATCGGCATTATGATGCGCTCGAAAGTCACATGACCGACGGTCATCTGTACCATCCGAGTTATAAGTCGAGGTTGGGATTTTCTTTGAAAGACAATAAGGCCTATGGCCCTGAATTTAACTCGGAGGTTTCATTAGTCTGGGTTGCTGTGAAAAAAGAACTTGCTCAGACCGCTGTATCCGCAGGGTATAGCTCTGAAGAATTGGTAAGGCAGCATCTGACTGTGGAGGATATGAAGCAATTTCAAGAGGTTCTGGAGGGTGACGGGAAGACGGGTTCTGACGCGGATGATCGATATGTGTTCATTCCGGTTCATCCATGGCAGTGGGAGCATCAGTTGGAATCGGTATATGCCCGTCAATTGATGGATGGAGACATGGTATATCTTGGTCCATCGTCTTCGCCCTATCGTGCGCAGCAGTCGATCCGTTCGCTGTCGAACCGGATTAATCCGGAAGCCCCTTACATCAAGCTGTCCCTCAGCATTACCAACACGTCGAGCACACGTATACTGGCACAGCATACGACCCAGAACGCACCGCTAATCAGCGATTGGCTGGATGAACTTGTTCGTGAAGATGAGCTGTTGCAGCAAGAGCAGTTTGGCATTTTAAAAGAAATCATGGGACTGTCGTTCCGTTATGAGCAGTTGCCTGCAACGCAATATGGACGGGCCTACGGCACACTTGGAGCCATCTGGCGGGAGAATGTATCGGTTCACCTGAAGCAGGGTGAGACGGCGTGGCCGCTGAATGCGCTAATGTTGGTGCAACCGGATGGTGTTCCATTTATCCAGGATGCTGTAGAACGACATGGCGTAGAGAAGTGGAGCGAGGCCCTCGTTCGCACGGTTACACTGCCCATCATCCATCTGCTCTATGCACACGGGATTGCGCTGGAATCTCATGCACAGAATATCATTTTGGTACTGGAAGACGATCTGCCGAAACGAATCATAATCAAGGATCTGCATGATGGTGTTCGCTACGTACCGGATCAACTGTTACACCCGGAACGCGCACCGAAGCTGAACCCCGAGCCGGAAACGCATCGCAAGTTCAATCGATACTCCTTCATCTATGCGGGAGATGTGTCGGAAGTCCGTGACTATACGTATGACGCATTCTTTTTTATCTGCATGACGGATATTGCGTTGACCTTTGAGAAGTTTGGATTGTCAGAGCAGTCATTCTGGCAGCTGTGCGCAGGTGTAATTGTGGATTATCAGAAGCAGCACCCGGAATACGCAGAGCGGTTTGTTGCATTTGACCTTTTTGCCGAAGATGCACTGATCGAAGAGATGACCAAGCGCCGTCTGTATGGGGATGGGGAGTTGTATTTCCGTAAGGCGAGCAATCCACTAAAGGTATCGAAGGATGCACTGGAATCACAGGGAATGCCCGAATTAAAGGGAATCGTCGAATGAGAATTAATACGCTGAAGGAAAAGATTGCACGGAAACAGCCGGTGTATGGCCTTTTTGTATCCATACCACATCCAATTATCATTGAGATGATTGGACATGCAGAATATGACTTTGTCATCATTGATCTGGAGCATGCCACAACATCGATGGAATCGGTAGAAGAGTTAATTCGGGCGGCGGAACTGGTCGGCCTAACTCCGCTGGTACGTATCTCGAAGGTGGAGCGAGCGGAGATTCTTAAAGTGCTGGACTGTGGCGCACAGGGCATCGTTATTCCGCATGTCGAGCAGCTGGAGCAGGTGGAAGAAGCGGTTCGTCACACTTACTATCATCCGGTTGGCATGCGGAGTCTGAATAGTGGTCGTCCTGGTGTATTTGGGAAATATCCGCTCACGGGATACATTGGGGATGCGAACGAACAAGTGATGATTGTCCCCATGGTTGAAAGTGCAGAGGGCGTTCGGCAAAGTGCACGGATTCTGTCTCATCCCCAGGTGAGTTTTGTATTGGAAGGTGCGGCGGATCTGTCGCAATCCCTCGGTGTGCCATGGCAGACCGAGCACCCGGATGTGAGACAGGCGCTGGATGAATTGCATGCTACCGCGCAGCAGTGCGAAGTACCTTATGCTACGGTCACGAGGGGCGTGGAAGACATGGCACTCTGGGCTGAGCGGGGAGTACATATATACGTGCTGGGTGATGATCGGAATACGGCATTTCGGGCGTATATCCAAAAACGGAATGACTACAGGAATGCGGGTGGGCAGATATGAAACCAAGTGTATGGCAGGCGATCGATGAACTTCAACGAGGGATGGAAGACCCGGTATGTACGTATATCTATGATCTGGCTGGCATTCAGGAACAGGTACGTCAGATGCTGAGCAGCATGCCTGGAAATACACAGTTGTTCTATGCGATTAAGGCGAATCCAGATCCACGCATTATTGAGGCGTTGCTTCCATGGGTAAAGGGCTTTGAAGTTGCTTCCATTGGAGAGTTGCTCAAGGTTAGAGCTGTAAGTCGAGAGGTTCCGATTCTGTTTGGAGGTCCGGGTAAAAAGGAGAGCGAGCTGCGGTTGGCCATTGAGCATGGCGTGAGTTATATCCATGTGGAGAGTCTGCTGGAGCTGCGGCGCATCATTGCGATCGCGAAAGAGCGAGCAATGAATCAGGCGCAGGCGCACGAAGGCAAGCACATGCGAGGACAGAAGCAGGCACAGGAGGACGCGTATGAACACCACAGTGAGCATGACCGTGGTCAAGCTCATGAGGTTCGCATTCTGCTCCGAATTAATCTGCGAAGCAGTACGTTACCTCGGACGAAGATTGTCATGGGCGGTGGGCCAAGTCCTTTTGGCATCGATGAAGAGTCGGTGGAAGAAGCGATCGAACTTATTCGTGTGGAAGGCGCGGGTGTGGTTCGGTTGAGTGGGTTCCATTTTCACTCTTTGTCCAACAATATGGACGCCAGGCTGCACGCCGAGATGATTGAGCTGTATTTGCAAAAGGTAGAGCAGTGGCAGCACCAGTATGGTCTTCCTGTGGAAGTGGTGAATGCAGGAGGAGGATTCGGTGTGACGTATGATGGAAGTCCGGGATTTGACTGGCCCTTATTCACTTCCCTGCTGGAGCAAAGTGAAGCCAGACAACGCCTTGCTTCACGTGGAGGCGAGTTGTATTTTGAATCGGGCCGACTATTGGTGGCAGACCACGGGTATTACGTAGCAGAAGTTACGGATATCAAAACTTCTCATGATCAGCATTTTGCTGTGTTAAGGGGAGGTACGCATCATCATCGTCTGCCTGCTTCATGGGGACATAACCACCCGTTTCAGATTATGGCGACGGAGCGTTGGAAGCATTCATTTGCCCGGCCAGAGGTAAGGGATGCTCGAGTCCATATCGTAGGTGAGCTGTGTACACCCAAGGATCGCATGCATTCCGATGCGGAGGTAGCACTGCTGCGGGTGGGAGATATTGTTTTGTTTGAAAAGTCTGGAGCTTATTGCTGGACCATCTCGCATCATGATTTTCTGGGGCATCCGCACCCGGCATTCCATTATCTAACGGAGGAAGATAATCATGTCAACACTGATGAAGCGTTCCAGTCTGCAAGCCGCTGAACGCCGGATTATGGCGGATTTGATGAATTCATTTTTTGCCGAGCAATTACTCCCACTGGAGGATCACCCATTCATTGATTTTGCCGCAGCACCTGCACCGTTCAGACGATTGTATAAGGAATATGACGGCGAGGAGCAGAGACAGAATGATGCTTCTAACATCAGATTGCATACGCAAGGTGTACTGTGTCTGATTGAAACAGGAGTTAGACAAGCGATTCAATGGGTTCAGGGTTCACCGATCTACGAAGAGAAAGCAGATGGAAGCTGGGTTCTCCTTGATTCTCCGGCAGAGGTTGGACGTGCGGTGTTACAGAGGGCTGTGTCAGATGAAGAATATAGGCAACCCGGAGTGGCGGAATTCCTGACTAGTCTGGATATTGCTGTAGAGCAGTATGCTCTGGGCTGGGAACAAGTCCAGTACCTGTCCGCCAACGTTCCGGCGACTGCTTATGAGTGTTTTATCAAAGGTGAGCGTGTTGCTGCATTGCGGGATCGTCCGTTCCACCCATCGTCCAAAGCCAAGGTGGGATTCAACGCAGAAGATGTAACACAGTATGCAGCGGAATTCGGGAAGGCGATTCCGCTGCGCTGGGTGGCTATACGTTTGGATGCCGTGCAGCAAGGGTGTGAAGATGGACTTTCCATTATGGACGTGTTAGACGATGTCCAGCGTGAAGTGGTGGAAGCTGAGTTTGCCCGAAAAGGGATCACGCTCTACGAATATCTGCCCATGCCTGTTCATCCGTGGCAATTGCAGCATGTGATTCTGCCTCGCTTCACTGGAGAGATTGAAGAGGGCAGCATTGTTGTACTGGATATAGAAGCGGGCGACGTACAGGCCACATCCTCTCTGCGCTCGGTGGCTCCGTCAACCGAATCTAATCTGATGCTCAAGCTGCCCGTTAGTGTGCTGTCGCTGGGGGCTGCTCGTTATCTTCCAGTAGTCAAATTGCTGAATGGTCTTGCTGGAGAACAGATGTTAAGACAGGCCGTTGCTTGTGACGAGACGTTGAATGACAAGGTATATATGTGCGAAGAGCAGAACTGGTGGGGCTTCATGCCGGAATCCATGGGACTGTTCGACGATCATCCCCGCCATCTGGCTGCACAGATTCGTGTGTATCCCGCTGAATTGTTGGGTGAAGCCTACAAAGTCATCCCCATGGCAGCACTGGGTGTAAATCTGGATGGACATCATCTATTAACGGAGATTCTGGGAGATGACCTGAGCAGCGCGGACGTGGTGGAATTCTATACGAGTATAGCTACGACTTTCTATGACATCGTAATGCGTCTATTCAAGGTGGGCGTTGTACCTGAGATTCATGGTCAGAACTGCTGTCTGGTGTTACGGGATAATGAGGTAAAGGGTCTCTTGTTCCGCGATCATGATTCCGTGCGTCTGCATCAGCCTTATCTGGACAAGCATGGTATTGCAGACCCTGCCTATCATATTCGCCCGGGATACTCGAACAGCCTGTATAACGAGACGATCCAGAAGTTGATCTTCTATGTTCAGTCGCTGGGGACGCAGGTGAATCTGGCTGCGATCATGGAGGCACTAAGCGAGGTGTATCACATCCCGGAAACGAAGTTATGGGAGATCACGGAGCAGGCCTGGAAGGAAGCGCTGACTCATGTGCAGCTTCCAGAGGGTGACCGGGCCGCCCTTGCTCATGCGATATTCGAGAGCGAGGCGTGGCCCGTGAAGTTAGTTGTCCGTCCGCTGCTTGAAGCGGATGGGGTGCCTGGCGCGATGCCATCGGGCAAAGGCATAGGGTGGAACCCTTTTTATAAGGGATAGATCTGGAATAGAGAAGGTGACCCGTTTGACGGGTTGCCTTTTTGGCTTGTTGTCATTGAGAGTTGAAATGCTGGAGGGGTAAAACGTTCATCAATCTGGCTAAAAAAACTTATGAAATGGGGGTACAGGAAAGAGACTGATGGTATAATCGGGTTATGTGTTATAGTCATAATTAGCATTACCGAAAAGGTTTTCGTAAAAATCGATATCAACTGTTGTAACCGCAATCATAATTTACTTCAAGAAAGTGAGAATTTACGATGAATCAGAAGAGGCTTTTTAATGATGGATGGCAATTTGCGAAAAGCAAGCTGGATGTTACGGAACCTGCGGGTCTGGTGTATGAACCTGTGGAGCTTCCCCATGATTGGCTGATATATAATACGCTTGAACTGTACGAGGATAGCATTGGATGGTATCGCAAAACGTTTCATTACACGAAGGATGAGCAGCAGCTATTGCTCTGTTTTGATGGCGTATACATGGATTCTTCGGTGTATGTGAACGGGCAGTTGGTTGGGGAGTGGAAGTATGGATATTCTGCTTTTGAACATGAGATCACGAATGCACTGGTGGAAGGCGACAATGAGATTGTGGTCAAAGTGGTGCATCAGAGCCCGAACAGCAGATGGTATTCCGGGGCTGGAATCTATCGCAACGTGTGGCTAAAGACTAGGGACCGCAACCATATTGTGACGGATGGAACGTATGTATCTATCAAGCAGCAGCCGGATGGCTGGCAGGTGGAAGTGGATACGGAACTGAACCTGGAGCAGAATCAGCAGGCAGAGCTGGTGCATACGATCCGGTATGAAGGTCAAGTGGTGGCATCTAGCCAAGCGAATGTTACGACTTCGGTGGGAGAGAATGCGGTTGTATTGACAGATAGCCAACAGATCATTGTGCAGAATCCAAACCTGTGGAGCCCAGATGCGCCGCATCTGTATGAGATGGTCACCGAACTGAAACTGATCTCGGAAGATCAGAGCGAGAAGATCATTGAGACGGTATCCCAACGTATTGGATTCAAGGACGTTAAGCTGGATCCGAGCGAAGGTTTCTATCTGAACGGGGTCCACACGAAGATGAACGGTGTCTGTGAACACCATGATCTCGGGGCGTTGGGAGCGGCGTTTAACCTGACGGCACTGCGCAGAAGATTCATTTTGCTCAAAGAAATGGGCGTTAACGCCATTCGAACTGCGCATAATATGCCAGCCAAAGAGTTCATGGAACTTGCGGACGAGATGGGTATGCTCGTGGTATCTGAAGCCTTCGATATGTGGGAACGGGCCAAAACGCCATATGACTATGCGAGGTTCTTCCCGGAGTGGGCGCATACGGACGTGAAGAGCTGGGTGAAACGCGACCGTAATCACGTCAGTCTGATCATGTGGAGTATCGGGAATGAAATCTATGATACCCATGCGGATGAGCGCGGTCAGGAAGTGACTCGGATGCTGATGGATTATGTACTGGAATTTGATCCAAAAGGCAATGCGGGCGTGACCATCGGTTCCAACTACATGCCTTGGGAAAATGCACAGAAATGTGCGGATATCGTGAAGCTGGCAGGTTACAACTACGCGGAAAAATACTACGACCAACATCATGCAGAACATCCGGACTGGATCATCTATGGCAGTGAGACCTCATCAGTGGTGCAAAGTCGTGGCATCTATCACTTCCCGTTCGAACAGCCGATCCTGGCTGATGATGACGAGCAGTGCTCGGCACTCGGGAACAGCACTACAAGCTGGGGCGCGAAGTCGGCAGAATATTGCATTTTGGCTGAGCGGGATCGTCCGTACTCACTGGGGCAATTCCTGTGGACCGGATTCGACTATATTGGTGAACCGACTCCGTATCATACGAAGAATTCGTATTTTGGACAGCTGGACACGGCAACGTTCCCGAAAGACGCTTATTATATCTACCAGGCGGCATGGACGGATTATAAGAAGAATCCGATGGTTCACCTGTTCCCTTATTGGGATTTCAATCCGGGTCAGATCATTGATGTACGCGTATGCAGCAACGCGCCGAAGATTGAACTGCAACTCAACGGGTTGACGATTGGCACCTACGATATTGACCATGCGCATGGAACACAGCTATCTGGCTGGTGGAAAGTCCCTTATGAAGAGGGTGAGCTGAAGGCGATCGCTTATGATGAGAATGGTGTTGTGATTGCAACCGATGTACAACGCTCCTTTACGGATGCGAAGAAGATTCGTCTGCAGGCGGATCGGGAGCAATTACAGGCGAGCGGCACAGATCTCATTTTCGTGGAAATTACGGTGGAAGACGAAGCGGGTAATCCAGTGCACAATGCGAACAACCGCGTTCAGGTTCAGGTGTCTGGTGCCGGGCGATTACTGGGTCTGGATAATGGAGACAGCACGGACTATGATCCATACAAAGGACTCAGCAGAAGGTTGTTTAGCGGTAAACTGATGGCCATTATCGGAGCAACAGATGAGGCTGGGACAGTACGTATTGAAGTATCTTCGGAAGGATTGGAAGGTGCCGCAGCTGAGTATGAAGTGCAGGTTGTGGGTGCGACGGATGTCGATGGTGATATAAAAGAAGTGCATTCCGTCTTCATGGTCAATGAAGAACGTCCGGTGCTGACGGGCAGTGCTCAGGAGATTCCTTTGCGGAAAATCGAGATCATCAGCGAATCAGGACAGTTGCTCGATCCGTCCAACCCGGAGCTGGTCGTAACGGTCAAGTTGTATCCGGAGAACACGTCCTATCGGGACATCGAGTGGGCTGCTGTGAATGATGGCGGCATCGAATCCAACATTGCCAAGGTGGAAGTCCTTCCTGCGGGAACGGATGGCAATGGAGAGAATCAACATACGGTGAAAGTATCTGCGATTGGTGACGGGGCGTTCCGACTTCGCGCTACCAGTACGAATGGTACGGACAAAACAAAACTCATCTCCCAGCTGGAATTCAAGGCGGAGGGTCTCGGAACAGCTTACAAAGATCCATACGGCTTCATCACGGGCGGATTATATGATTACACCAAAGGTGAGGTTGGTAACGGGAATGAACGCGGTGTAGCAACAAGTCGGGACGGGGAGACCCATGTGGGCTTCCGCAATATCGACTTTGGTCCGTATGGTTCCGATACGATCACCATTCCGATCTTTGCCTTGTCGAGTGAAGAGTACTTCATTCAGATCTGGGAAGGCATGCCGGATGAAGAAGGCAGTACGATGATTGCAGATGTCGTGTATGACAAGGAATCCAAATGGAATGTGTACCAGGAAGAGACGTATCAGCTGTCCAAACGCCTGAGTGGGATTACGTCGATCTGTTTTGTGTTGAAGCAGAAGATTCATATTAAAGGGTTCTCGTTTGAGCGCCAGAGTCGTGCTTTTGAACGGAATGCAGCTGTATCCTGTGACCATCTCTATGGAGATACGTTCAACATTGAGGGAGACCGTGTTGAAGGTATCGGGAACAACGTGTCGTTGGAGTTCGAAAACATGGACTTTACGGCAGAAGGCACGTCGAAGCTGGTCATTCATGGCCATTCACCAATAGATAAGAATACGATTCATATCCGCTTCGCAGGTGCGGACGGACAGAGTAACCAATTGGTTGAGTTCACACAATCCGAAGGATATGAAGAGCGTGTATTTGAGCTTGAACGAGTGACAGGTGTGCAAAAGGTAATCTTCATCTTCTTGCCGGGAAGTCAGTTTGACTTCAACTGGTTCCGTTTCGAGAAGTAAATATGATGTAAATATAAAACCCCTTCAAGCAGGCATCAGTCCATGGGAACGTGGATCTGAATCGCTTGCGTGAAGGGGTTTTTCTTGTATGTAGATGTGGAAGAAAACATCAATGAACCTGCTCTGCTTCAACTGAGAGATCTAAGTGATGACCTATCTGGCTATAAATGTACAATTTAATATCCGTGTCTTGTAATGCAAGCAGATTGATCGTTTTATCACTATTTCTGCTGATAGATGTCTCCATAGGTTCACTTACTTCATTGACATACATCTTCACATATACCATGTGGTTGCTGTTGTTTTCAATCGATATGTTGGCATGTGTCCCGTTCGAAGCAACCATTGTGAAGCTGCCGTTGTATGCGGAACGACCTTCATGTTGAGTTGGGGCAATGAGCAGAACAGATGTAGATGTTAGGGATGAGCGCTCCATTTCATGGGCTAATCCGTTTGACTGCGGTTCGTTCGTTGAAGCTAAAGCCGCTGTATTGGCTGAGTGGGTGGATATTAGTAAAGATAGAGCCAGTGCTACACCAAGCATTGTTTTTAAGGTCATTAAATACACCTCCTACTGAATGATAAAATACTAAAATTTCCGTTCCTGTTATCTATATTTCTATGATTCTAAACGTTTTGCACAGCAGTAGGGTTACGGGGAAATGGAAAAATAAGAATAATGATGTAACAAAGGATAAGATTGAAACGTTCCATACATGAGGTGATGGAATGAAAATTATGCTTATCCTATCGTTAGCTTTAATGCTGTTAACTGCTTGTGAAGCAAATGATCCAACAACGGATGCTTCCGGAATTACGCAACCTTTTCCAGAAATTATTGAGCCTCATAACCCTGAGCAAGCGGAACTAAGCGGGGATGTGGTTGTGCTTCATGGAGGCATGCGGAACAAGGATACATGGAATACTTTTATGAAAAATGTGAAGAAAAAACAGCAGGATCAGGTTCGTGTAACGATGTATACCATTGAAGGTGGGGCTATTATCCAGGAATTAATATACGATGGCTCAGCTATTCAATCGACTTACGATAACTCAAGGGATGCTTATGGCTCCAAACAGGGATTGAAGACCGACACCTGCAAAGGGATCGGGACGATGAAGAGTGGGCAGGGACATATTTTTTGAGAAGGAAGAGAATCCTTTCATGATGCCTAAGTTGTAAATGAACCTTTGAGGCCATGGAATATACGATTGGCAAACTCGGTGCAGCTCACTGTGCTGATGCATACTCCAAAGGTGCTACCGGAATTACCGGTTCCAGGTTCGTGGAGCATATGGGCAAGGCAAAGAATTAATGGCAGGGACTGTGGTCTTATGATCTAATGGGCTTCCATCATAGTTATTCGCACACTCTCCGAATGTGCCACTGACATATACATAGGGCATACACACTGTGTGCATCGGCCTAAGGAGAGTGACTATTTTGAAGAATCTGAACAAGAGGACAGCTACCCTCAACAAATTAAGGCCCAGACGTGCTAGATTGGAATACAAAAACAAAATTCGACGAAAACGGAAATATAAGATGATTCGTAAAGTGTGCCGAAGAAAGTACCGCTCCCTGAAGCGTCCAGTAAAATCACAGAAAATGGCCCGTGACAAAAAAGTCATTGCATTACCGAGAGGGGGAGGCAGCAATCCTGTATGTTGTGAGCCTTCCCCACTGCTCGCTCCGTTGAGACAACATGAATTGAAGACGGTTAGTCTCCCCGGGACGCAAGGGGTTGCAGGCGCCCAAGGTCCCGCGGGATCTCACGGCGAGCCGGGTCAACCGGGTATTCCCGGAGTGCAGGGTCCAGCAGGCCCTCAAGGTGGGCTGGGTCAACCAGGAGTTCCCGGAGTGCAGGGTCCAGCAGGCCCTCAAGGTGGGCTGGGTCAACCGGGAGTTCCAGGAGCGCAAGGCCCGGCAGGTCCTCAAGGTGAGCCGGGTCAACCGGGGGTTCCCGGAGTGCAGGGTCCGGCAGGCCCTCAAGGTGAGCCGGGCCAACCGGGGATCCCCGGAGCGCAGGGTCCCGCAGGCCCTCAAGGCGAGCCGGGCCAACCGGGGCTCCCCGGAGCGCAAGGCCCCGTAGGCCCTCAGGGTGAACCGGGTCAACCGGGAACTCCCGGAGCGCAAGGGCCAACAGGTCCCCCAGGTGAGCAAGGTCCCCCGGGCACCATACCCGGAATTGAAATCATTCCTACGGTAAACCGTTACTTCTATTTTCCAGATACCGATCTGGATTTGTCGGTCTCAGTTATAATTCCTGCCACAGCATTCACTAATGACGATGGCGACAGCATAACCCAATTTGCCGGGATTGGACTTAACAGCTTTAACAATCTTTATATCAACGGGGTCGTCCAACCAGGAAACTCATATAGTGTAAGTGCGGATAGGTTGTCTTTTTCGTCACAAAACGGTGTGATCTTTGCAGGGACACCTATTATTATCGAGATGATTATAATAACAACGAATATCATAAATGGTTAAAATTGGTTTTATTCACCGGTTCCTTTGCCCTCACTGCGCTCGAATCTACCACATATACTATGTCAGGTAGGAGGTGAGAAACATGCCACTCGTGACCCCATTTCAGAACAGTTTGAGATTTGCTGCAACCATTGGTGACGGAACCGGGACTGGAGCAACATTTGCGATTGCTGCGACAGCTTTTACAAATGATGCGGGTGTAGCTGCAACGGCATTCCCAGGCACGTTCAACTATTACAATCTTTATATTAATGGCCTTATGCAAACAGCAGATACATCCTCGGCTACGACAACTACACTTACAATCCCTGGTGGAGATGCATTAAATGCAGGGACTCCAATTGTTGTACAATTTGTAGTGTCTTAATGAAGATGTAATCATGCTGTATCGTTATCTTGTGCGACTTCTATCTGAGGGTAGAAGTCGTTCTTTTTGTACAAGACTCTCGTCGACATAACAGTATTCATTCATGCATTAATGTGCAAAAATGGTTACCCAAGGATGTTGCCCAACTACCGGATAACCTCTGAGGAAATGATCCTTCCGTTTGATTCCAATCCTCACTCTCACTTGTTAAAATTTAGGTACATAAACTATGGTCAGGTTGGCGGTGAAGATAGGATGCAACGTATTCAGGTACATCCCGATGTGTTGGACGAGAAAGCTCGATTGGTCCAGCAGAAGAAACAAGAACTGGAGCGAATGGTCTGGGAACTGGAGAAATCGATCTATATGTTGCAATCCGATTGGTCGGGTGTGACCGGAGAGCGTTTCTTCTGGGATTTTATGCAGGCAAAAGAAGTGTTCCCGACTACACTCGGTCTGTTGGACAAGATCCAGAATGAGTTTACGTTTATCGCAAAGAACTTCAGAACAACGGACGGCTCAGGCGAGGTGGCGTTGTACATCCCAGAAGAGCTGAAGCGCAATTTCGCTGTAGGACTGCTTGATAAATCAGTAGGAGAAACAATAACGGGAATGGGGCAGACAGCAGAAGCTTTCTTCCATAACCCGTTCAGTACATTAGGCAGTGTGGCATATGCCATGACCGTGGGCAAAGTTGTAGACGTTGGGCGGGGCATTAAATTTGCATGGGATACGGCCTGGGGTACAGGAACGGCGAGGTCTGATATAGAGCAATTTGTAGAAGACCAGAAGAAGCAGATTGATGAGAGTGGAGCAGGATATTACGGTGGAGCGATGACAGGTCAGGCTCTGGCGTATGTATTGTTTGGGAAAGCCTTTCGTTCGATGGATGACAAGCATACCGATCTGGGTGGATCTGGTGGAGGTAAGAAGGAGTCTGGAAAGGATAAAGAAGAAACTGGAAAATATAGTAAACCTTTTGTGGATAAAGAGCAATGGCTCGGGAGTCTACAACACACAGAAAACTTTAAGCTGGGAACTAAAGAGAACGGATTAAGCCATATTTTTGGTGGAGAAATACTCAAAAATGGGAATGCCAATGGTTTTCATTATGAAGGGATGCCAAATAGCAACGGTAAAATTATCGGGAAGATTGATACACCTAATGAGTTTGGTGTCTATCAAGCAAATGTTGAAATTAATGGAGTACCAAAAGGACCTAAATCAACATTTTTTCCAAAGGAATGGACACCACAACAGGTGATTGATTCAGTAAATGAAGCTTATAATAATAAAGTAAATATAAAAAACAATAAATATATAGGGAAAACAAGCTCAGGAATGGAAGTAGAGCTTATTTTAAGAAATGATAAGATTATCTCAGCATACCCAATATACTGAATTGGAGCTAAATTCGTGATGATAAAATATAATTATAAACTGAAATATATGGATGAATTTAATATGGTTGTATTGGATTTTGACGAGGAAAAAACACTAGAGTTCGCTAGTATGATAAGTGATCCCTTAGGATCTGATATACCTTGGAGATATGAAGATTTGAAGAAAGATATTGAGAATTATCTTGATTTGTTAAGGGGGGAAATACCCGAATATAGACATGGCGGAAATGCATCCAGCGTCATATCACATAAAGACTATACAATAATTGAAGATCCATTTTACGATGAGGAAGAAGATGAAGTTGAACCGATCTGTAAGTTAGAGACGGTTGAATTTGTGAAAATTATATTACTATGGGCTTATGAAACTTACAAATTTAAAAGCAAAAGGGGAGTGATTGCTCTAGGGGAGGCAGAAATGGTTATGAAATGGGTTGAACAGAAGATGTTAGAAGTTGAAAATATAGAAACTGAGTCTATGCAATAGTTGATTTAAGCTCATTTCAAAATTTCAAACTGTATCTGATGACTTTGATGATAATGAGGATTTATTATTTAAATTCCTTTTTGCTTTTCTGAATGAATTCCCCGATACAAGAGTATGGATTGAGGAAGATTGGTTTTACAATTTGGAAGATATGAAAAAGATAAAGGCATTCTACAATAATAATTGGTGTTATGTAGATCCAAACAACATTTGAGTGAAACACATAATTAAGATTCAGGCACTTCTACCAAACCAAACGTAGAGGTGCTTTTTCCTATGAAATCAACTAATGAAATCTTCCACCAATTGGTCGATAATATAGAAGAAACAACTTGCAGCTCATCATATACATAGAGAACGATCCACAACCATCCTACACCCACACGAGGTACATTCATGAAACAAGGCATATATGAACAGCTTATCAACACGATCACCAGACAGGAGATTTCGGCACTGGACCCGGATGTGTATAACATTGGAACCGAGAAGCTGGATGCAGAGGAAGCACGTAAACTGCTGTCTACGTATTTGGCGGCAGTGACCCGGCGAGCGCTCAAGATTGTGAGGGAACAGACGGAAGATAAGACGGCAGTGTTGGCCCAGATCCGAACGTGTAATGAGATTATTGCTACGCTGAAAGGCACACTCGGGGAAGAAGAGTACAACGAATTGCAACTGGATGAGCAGGGGGAGGTGTTGACCCATGTGTATTCCAAGCTGAACAGCATCCGTGCGGTCCGGGATACCCGAATCGTTCGTCCAGATACGCCGATCTCCCAAAGCTCTTTATTCACAGGTGCTAAGTCCGAACCGAGTATGTTATTGGAGTTGCAAAAGGAGATCGTGACCGCCGATCGGATCGATTGGCTGGTGTCGTTTATCAAATTCAGCGGGCTTCGTCTACTTCTGGAACAGCTTCAACAATTCACAGCGGGCGGTGGGAAGCTGCGGATCATCACGACCACCTATATGGAAGCGACCGACCTTAAGGCTATTACCGAACTTAGCAAATTACCTAACACAGAGATTCAGATTTCGTATGATACCAAAGTGACCCGGCTGCACGCTAAAACGTACATTTTTCACCGCGATACTGGATTCACTACAGCCTATGTCGGCTCCTCTAACTTGTCCAACCCGGCGCTAACCAGTGGTATGGAGTGGAACCTCAAGGTGACGGAGAAGGACTCACTCGATGTGCTGCGCAAGATTGAAGCGACCTTCGAGAGTTATTGGAATGACCGTGAATTTACGCGGTATGTGGCTGAGGATGAAGGCCATGAGGCACAGCTGAAGGCGGCTCTGAATCGTAATAAAGATCAATCTAACCACTTTTACCTAGACATTCAGCCTTACGATTATCAAAAAGAAGTGCTGGAACAGCTGCACGCTGAGCGTACGCTGTATGGACGAATCCGCAACCTAATCGTCGCCGCCACAGGCGTTGGCAAAACGGTCATTTCAGCCTTCGATTACAAACGATTCCAGGCAAGCCATGCAGGAGCCAAGCTTCTTTTTGTCGCCCATCGGGAAGAAATCTTGAAGCAAAGCCGGGACACGTTCCGGTATATCCTGAAGGATATGAACTTTGGTGAGCTGCATGTGGGAAATCACCGAGCAGAGGCGCTGGGCCACCTGTTTGTTAGCATTCAGAGCCTTAACTCGATGAAGTTGACGGAGATCACCAGCCCAGACCATTACGATTACATCATTGTGGATGAATTCCACCATGCCGCTGCACCTTCATACCAGAAGCTGTTGTCCCATTACGAACCGCAAATTCTACTCGGACTCACTGCTACGCCTGAACGGATGGATGGCAAAGACATTATCGCCTACTTCGATCATACGATTGCCGCCGAGATCCGTCTAACCGATGCCATTGACCGGAAACTACTGAGTCCTTTCCAGTATTTTGGCGTCACCGATACTGTCGATCTATCCCAGGTAAAGTGGTCGCGCAAAGGCTACGATCTGAACGAACTGGAGAAGCTCTATACTCATAACAAAATTCGTGCCAACCAGATCATCCAAAGTCTGAACAAATACGTAACCGATCTGGACGATGTGAAGGGGCTTGGGTTCTGTGTTGGGGTGGATCATGCGATGTATATGGCAAAAATATTTAACGAAGTCGGCATTCCATCCATAGCCCTGCATGGCGGGTCGAGCGAACAGGAACGTCATTCTGCGAAAGGACAGCTGGTGAACGGGGAACTGCGCATGATCTTTGTCGTGGATCTGTACAATGAGGGCGTGGATATCCCTGAGGTGAACACCATTCTGTTCCTGCGTCCTACCGAAAGTCTGACCGTATTCCTGCAACAGTTGGGACGTGGACTACGGATGGCGGATGGCAAAGAGTGCCTGACCGTGCTCGACTTCATCGGACAAGCGCATCAGGAATACAGGTTCCAGGATAAATTCCGCGCCCTGATCGGCGCTACCAAACATTCCATCTCGTACTACGTCGAGAATGGCTTTTGGAACTTACCACGCGGCACGTTCATTCAATTGGAAAAACAAGCGAAGGAATACGTCATGCGCAACCTCAAGCAGATGAGTCGTAATCGCAGAGCGTTGATCCAGAAGCTGCAAACGTTCAGCAAGACACCGGACTGCCGCTGACACTGGCTCATTTTGTGAAACATCACGGGATGACACTAGTTGAATTGTATGGTGGACGTACGGGGAAAAGGTATTTCCGTGGCATGTTGGCCGAAGGTGGATTAACAGTACCCATTGAAGATGAACATGAGGAGTACATCCGCAGACTACCGTCTGTGCTGACGATCAACTCCCGAAGCTGGCTGACGTTCCTGATTGACTACATTGAAAAAGGGAAAGAACCGACCAACGCTGATGAACAGCGCATGCTCATCATGTTCTATTACACGTTCCATCGGGCTGCGCCTGAGAAACTAGGATTGAGTAGCATCGAAGAGGGTGTACAGCGTGTGCTGTCTTGTGAAGCATTCCGAGCAGAGCTTGTGGATATTTTCAAATATAATCTGGCTCATCTGCGATTTGTGGATAAAAGCAATTCGTTCCCGTACACTTGTCCACTGGATATCCACTGTATGTACTCCATGGACCAAGTGCTTACCGCCTTCGGTTATTGGAATGCCGAGCAATCACCCGCCTTCCGTGAAGGCGTGAAGTATTTTGCCGATGAACAGACCGATATCTTCTTCATTACATTGAACAAATCGGACAAAGATTTCTCACCATCCACATTGTATGAGGATTATGCGATTAACGAGCGTTTATTCCACTGGCAGACTCAGAGCAGGGTGTCGGAGCATACGGCTACCGCGCAGCGGTATATTCATCATCGAGAGACGGGCAACCGGATTGTGCTGTTCGTAAGGGAGTATAAGGAGGAGCATGGCTATACGTCTCCATTTGTTTTCTTGGGCGAAGCGGATTATGTGAGTCATGAGGGGAACAAACCGATGAGCTTTGTTTGGCGGTTACGGGAAGAGATGCCTGCGAAGATGGTAGCGGTGGCGAATAAGTGTATTGTTTAACGGATATTAGATTAGAAGTTAAAAGTTAGAATGGAGTTGTTATAGAAAGTGTGGAGTCAAATCGCTGAATGGTCTTTACTTTCAAGGTTAAGTGGTCTAAGTAGTATAATTATTTTTATCGGTGCTTTATATACATTTTTACGAAAAAATCAATTCATAACGACACTAACATCTACCAAGATAGAACAGTTATTTTTTTCGAAAGAAAAGAAAATGATTCTCAAGACTATATATTTTTTGTCCCAGTTAATCCTAGGATTTGTTTTAAGTGTAATCTTAACAACTGTATATTATTTTATTGAAGTAAGTGAATATTTCATCCAATATGTTTCTATTATAGGTGCTTTCTCTTATCTACTAATCTTGTATATCTCTCTTAGGGAAAACAGCTATTTCGATAAAAATCTTTCTAGAGTACAGAATATTATATTGTGGAAATTCATGTTGTTAGTTCAAACTTTATGTATGTTTTCACTATTTCCAATTTCAGTTGCTCAATCAATATTATCAGGAAAGGTAAGCTTTTCACCTACTCCAAGCGATGAATTCATATTAACGATAGTTGCTGTTACCATAGTATTAGGTCTATCTACTTTAGTTTTTATGATTATTATAAAATTCAGTAACAAGAAAATTAATGAGAAATTTAGTGAATATGATTATGACTGTTTTTATATCACAGATAAGCATGATACAAGCTTAAAGTGGTTTGTTTATCATCTTATTGATAAAGAAAACTTTCTGTTAGGTAATTCAAAGATTAAAGAAGAAGCAGCCATTTATAGAGTTGAAGAGCGAAAAAATGTTTTAACAGAGGAAATTCATATATTGAGAGTAAAGAAAAATTCTAATGAATAACGTATAGGCGGTGCATCATGATTATCTACAGCAGTAACGCATTAGCTTTCCGAGAATCAGTTGACAACAACCAAATTACAGTTCAGATTGAAGAAGCATTTATTAAAGGTATGGGAAAAAGACCTAATCAAGGGGAAGTACGAGCTTGGAACAACTCTATGCAGTTTATGGAGAAAATTATCCGTAATTCGAAGGTAGCAGATGACTGCGGGATATTAATTGAGTACAACATTCCTTCTACAAGTAAACGAATAGATTTTATCATTGCAGGTCAGGATGAACAAAAGAATGATAACTTTGTGATCGTTGAGTTAAAACAATGGGATGCAGTAGAAGCTATGGATCGCGAGGATGTCGTAAGGGCCTTTATTGGAGGTAGAACAAGAGAGACACCGCATCCTTCATATCAAGCATGGTCATACAAACAGTATTTGAGTGATATGAATGAGGCCGTATATTCCAAAGATATTAACGGATACTCATGTGCATATCTACATAACTACAGGACAGTACACCCGGACCCCCTTCAATATAATCAATATCAGGATATCATCCGTTAAGCTCCTTTGTTTCTAGCCGATGATGCTTCTAAACTTCAAAATTTTCTAAAAAGGCATGTAGGTGAAGGAAATGGAGTTAATTTACTTTATTTAATTGAGAATGGTAAGATTCGTCCTTCTAAGAGACTAATTGATCATATTGATGGATTATTTCAAGGGAACTCTGATTTTGTTTTACTTGATGAGCAGAAGGTCGCGTATGAGGCCATTATGAGCCTTGCCAAACAAACAGATGTAAAACGAACCATCATTGTGCAAGGTGGGCCTGGAACTGGTAAATCAGTGATATCTATGAATGCACTTGGTGGATTACTTAGAAACAAGTTAAATGTTAAATTCATTGCCCCGAATGCTTCATTTCGGACGGTTATGGTAGAGACCTTGACTCAGCGACAAGCTAGAAACAAGACTAGGACAAAGATGTTATTTACGGGATCAAGTCAGTTTTACAAAGAGCCAGCTGATATGTACGACGTACTTGTTGTGGATGAGGCACATCGCTTAAAAGGTAAAGGAGCATATCAATATCTTGGGGAGAATCAGATCGAGGATATCATAAAAGCATCTAAAGTGAATGTGTTTTTCATAGATGATTTTCAACGTATTCGTCCTGAAGATATAGGATCTATAGACGAGATTAAACGTTTAGCTGCCCTATATAATTCGGAAGTGCATGAATATTCACTAGCAGCACAGTTCCGTTGTTCTGGAGCAGAAGGATTTTTGAATTGGGTTGATGATGCTTTACAGATTCGTCCCACCGCTAATTTTGATGGTTGGGATCAAGTTTCTTTTGAATTCAAATTAGTAGACACGCCTAACGAAGTATACGATCTAATCAAAGGTAAAAACGATCAGGGGTATAAGGCGAGGATGTTGGCAGGTTTTGCTTGGAATTGGACAGCTGATAAAGAAGGTAATCGCAATGGGGAAATTCCGGATGTAACTATTGAAGAACATCGTTTTGCTATGCCTTGGAATGCACGTTCTATATCAAGCACCTGGGCCATTCATGAGAGTGGTATAGATCAGATCGGGTGCGTTCATACGTCTCAAGGTCTTGAGTTTGATTATGTAGGCGTTATTATAGGGAATGATCTTAAATTCGATTCGGAGAAAATGGAACTTTATTCAGATTATGATGAGTACAAAGATAGAATGGGAAAACGAGGGCTTAAATTTAAGAATGAGGAACTAACAAAACTTATCAAAAATATTTATAAAATCTTGATGTCTCGAGGGATGAAAGGCTGTTATGTTTATTGTAGGGATCAAGAATTGATGAATTATTTATGCAGCAGAGCAAATTCAAGATGATGTGCACCAGGGACTATGCAAAGTAGAGAGAAACCCGATCCTTCCATAAATAGAAGGATCGGGTTTTCCGTTTTCACATCAATATTCCTTTAATAACATTTTTGGCTACACGAATATTATCAGGAGAAGAATCTCTTAGCAGTTGTACAATTTCTTTGATTTGTTTCTCATCTTCAGTTACTTCAAACTCTTCTTCTATATAAGCAAATAATTGAATCAAATTAACATCCAGTGACTCAGCGATCTTTGCTAAGTTCACCAAAGAAACATTCTTTTCTCCACGTTCGATCTGTCCTATGTATGAAAAATGAAATCCGCCTTTTTCTCCGAGGGATTCCTGTGAATACCCTCTTTCTTTCCGTAGTGCGCGAATTCTGGCTCCGACCAGCTTCAAAACTTCTCTGTCCTCGTTCATGGTATTCACCTCTCTATGTTCAAAAGTGTAGACAAGTTTCCTCAAGGTAAACACCAAACGAAGAATACAAATAATTTATTTGATTACTATAAGTATCATTTTATTGTATAATACTGGTATTAACTCTTTGGAGGGATGACAATGGCAAGAAATTGGTCCATAATCGAAGCACATTGTAATCACCAAGTAGATTTTACTCCACGTTCGCAAGACCATGATATCTCCACACAACCTAGATCCAAACATACTCCTGCTTACCACATGCTACATACTACAATATCGGACTATCACCAACATGCTATATATCACCTCAAACTTGCAGCAATCATGCGTAATCACAATCAGTTTAAAGCCTGCCTGATTCTATGTGATTGGGCTCTAACCTCCATGATTAAGGCGCTTTATGTCCATGAGTATCATTCAGTTCATCCACCCAAGGAACTCACCATGAACGTAATCTTACCTTTGGTGCATACGGACAGTGAACCCGGATTGGATATCGCTTTGTTCATCGGTACGATACAACATATTTCTTCCCTAGCAGATTACCCGTATGACCAACCCATACAACTAAACAACATCGAAAAGCTTCTTCAACGAACAGAAGAGATATTGGACGAGTTAGCCACTCGATTGAAGGATGATTCATCAGAGTAAGATGTTTTTTTATTGATCATTTGGGTTATATGTTTGATTTATCTATGTTACGCTTATAAGATGACATCATCCAAATAAAGGATATATGATGCAGAGAATACAAAGGGTGCTCTTTGCTTTGCGTCTGGAAAGTAGGTGTACATCTTGAAAAGAGTAATTGCTATCGCGTTTTTCATATTATCTATATTGGAATTGGTCACATTAATCCTAATCGGTAAAAGCTTGATGACTGGGTATATGGAACCGAGTACGTTTAAAGGGATAATTTCATTTCCACTAGGCGCTACGTATCTCTCGATCTGGATGTTCTTTTCACGGCAAGAGTTTACCGGAGGACGAGTCGCGGCACAGATCAGTTTTACAGCGGCATTGTTGACGGCGTGCCCGTTGGTGTGTTTGTTGATCGTTTTCTATTAAATCAACCGATCCCTCCCCATAGCAAATGGTATAATGGCAAAAAGGGAGATTCTGGCGCGAGGCTTGAAGGCTCTCACAGCAGAAAGGATGTTATACCACATGCCTACATACAACAAATTGGTACGGGACAAGATTCCGCATATTATCACATCCAGTGGTAAGGAATGTCGCACAAGCATTCTGGACCCGGAGGAGTATAAGCAAGAACTAAGAACAAAGCTGCAAGAAGAATCGGAAGAATACATGAGTGCAGGAAGTGATCAGGAAGCGTTGGAAGAACTAGCCGACATGCTCGAAGTGATCCGGGCGCTGGCAGAGGTGCATGGAGCGAATGCGGCGCAGTTGGATAAGCTAAGGGCGGACAAGGCTGAGGCACGTGGTGGATTCCAGGAGAGAGTGTATCTGATCGATGTCGACGAAGCTTAACGTTAAACTCATTACAGATAACCTGGCAGACGAACTCATTTCCCGGATGCAGCATGCGTCCGGGATTTATATTATGACGTCCTTTATCATGCAGTCTGGTGTGAAGCTGCTTGCGCCGCATTTAAAGCGGGCGGCAGAGCGTGGGGCAGAAGTACGAATGCTCGCGGGAGACTATCTGTATATTACGCAGCCGGAAGGACTTCGGGCGCTCTGTGAGGTCGATCCACGAATTGAAGCACGGCTGTGGCGAAGTATGGGGACTTCTTTTCACCCGAAAGCGTATTTGTTTGATCATGACAACGGCGAAGGACTACTGATCGTTGGCTCGTCGAACTTTTCGTTCACGGCGCTGAAGACGGGATATGAGTGGAATCTTGCGATGAATGCGGAGGCGGAGCCATATACGTTCCAGATGGCTTTGGATAAGTTCATGCAGAGCTTCTACCACGAGACAACCTTGCCGGTGAACCCGGATTCAATTGAACTGTATGAGGAAGAGTATCGCAAATATCACCAGAAGAACCCGGAGATGATCCAGCGCATCATGGAGATGGAAGAAGCGGAATTTGGCACAGGTCTGCCAGAGGACAAAGAGGAAGAAACCGCCGAGCTGTCACTGGTGCCGATTCAACCGCGCTTTGCTCAGTTGGATGCCCTCGAAGCACTTCATGGCACGATGGAGGAGCAGTACGACAAGGCGATGGTCGTTATGGCGACCGGGCTTGGCAAAACGTATCTGGCGGGTTTCTTCGCCGAGCGGTTCCAGCGGGTGTTGTTTGTGGCGCATCGGGAAGAGATTCTGTTTCAGGCGAAGAGGTCTTTTCAACGGATCATGCCGGAGCGCAGTCATGGGATATATAACGGTCAGTATAAGGATGGGGCGGCGGATTGTGTGTATGCTTCGATCTTTACGCTGAGTATGCAGAAGCACCGGGATGGTTTTGCGATGGATGCATTTGATCTGATCGTGGTGGACGAATTCCATCATGCGGCTGCGAAGACGTATATGTCGGTGATTGAGCATTTTCAGCCGAAGTTCCTGCTGGGCATTACGGCGACCCCGGATCGACTGGATGGCAAGGATGTGTATGCACTCTGTGATGGGAATGTGGCGTACCAGATGCATTTTATTGAAGCGATCCGGCGAGGTTGGCTGGCGCCATTTCAATATTATGGAGTATTCGACGATACAGATTATTCGCAGATTCGCTGGATCGGGACAAAGTATGATGAAGAACAGCTCATGGCCGTTCAGTTGCAAGAGGAGTACGTAGAGACAATCTATGCAGCCTGGGCCCGGCACAAACAGACGAGAACGATTGGCTTTTGCTCGTCGATCCGGCAGGCAGACTTTGTAGCTGCGTATTTCCGAAGTCAGGGCGTGAAGCTACTTAGTCTGCATTCGCGTACATCGGAGATGTCGCGGGAGGAAGCCATTCGACAGCTTGATACGGGTGAGCTGGAGGTTGTTCTAACGGTGGATCTGTTCAACGAAGGGACGGATATTCCACGTGTGGATACGCTATTGTTCGTGCGTCCAACCGAGTCGCTCACGGTGTTCACCCAACAGGTGGGGCGAGGTCTGCGGCTAGCGGAGGGAAAATCGCATTGTGTCATTATCGACCTGATCGGAAACTACCGGAATGCGGATGTGAAGCTGAGCCTTCTGGATGTGCGCGGAGATGAGGAACGAAGCGGAAAAGCGATGGATTCGGCAGTGCCTGAGGTTCCGGCTAACTGTGGGATTCATCTGGAGACCCGGGTGGTTAACCTGCTTCAGGAGCTGAGCCGCAAACGGCTACCGCGCCGCGAGAAGCTGCATCAGGATTTTCTGGATGTGAAGCGAGAACTGGGGCGTATTCCGACGTATCTGGAGTTGCACCTGATGGGGCGTTCGAAGAGTATCGGGTATCGGAGCGAATTCGGTTCCTATGTTGGATTTCTGTATTGGGCGGAGTTGCTGTCCCCGACCGAGGGAGAAATGTACGTCCGGCATGAGGCGTGGCTGCGCGATGTAGAGAAGACGATCATGAACAAAAGCTACAAGATGATCGTGCTACTGTACATGCTGGAGCGAGGCGAAGCGCATTGGATGGACCCGATCACGCCGGGGGAGATGGCTGGATTTTTCCATACGTATCTGACGGAGAAGGAATACCGGAAACGGAAAGACTTTTCAGACAAGGACAAGCTGGCGCTCCGGGAATGGAACGAGAGGACGGCAACACGGATTGAGAAACTGATTATTGATATGCCAATGTCGATGTGGAGCGGGGCAAAGGGCAGCATGACACGATTCGAGGATGGCCTGTTCTCACTGAATGTGCAGGTGCAGGATGCGGAGGAACGGGCGTTGCTGTATCGCTGGACGAAGGAGATTTGTCTGTATCGGTTGCATGTGTATTTTGAGCGGGGGAACCCTAGTTAAACGAAAAACCAGACTACACACCGTTTTATGGTATGTAGTCTGGTTTCTATTTTCCATTTCTTGTTTTCCATAACGTATAGATACACAGGGCAACAAGTAAAAACGCAGGGATAATAACGGGTTGAACTGAATTACCTATCGGCATGGAGCTAGCAAGTGAAACCACATAACTAATTACTGCAATCCCAATGAATAATGCTGCATTGAAGATGAGAAAATGTTTTAAAGGTTTTTTCTGAAATTGATACATTACAAAAATGAATGCAATCACGAATAGAATGAGGAACGCAGATTCTGAGATGGTTGTCCATCTTCCGGTTTGGCTTATGGAATTAACATCATCTTGGGTTAAGATACCTTCAGATAGCCATTGTTGAGAGTGACTTAATCGGGTATTCTCTAAAAATAGATAGATACTGTAAATTACAAGCATTAGGACAGCGTATATAAGTAAAAAGAGAGTTGGTAGCTTTTCACTTTTTGTTTTCATGTATGATCACCTCTTTACTTAATAAACTGACATTTCTATCTAAGGCTGTAATACGGAAGGATATGCGTTCATAGTATCCGTATGAGTTCCGAAATCGAGATTGACTCCTAATGGAAGATCTCCTATAGATAATCCGAGTACAGCTCTCATTTTATATCTTGCATTGAAGGTAGCCGTAGATCCAGAAGAAGAATTATAGGTATAGATGTCTTCTAGCGCCGGGGAGAACATAGCTCCGAAGTTTGCTGTGGTAAGGCTGATTTTAGGTCCACTAACTGCTGTTACTTTAAATGTACTTGTATTATAAGAGAAATTACCTGAAAGAGTAACGACCCACTCTTTTGTGAATTTGTCTCTTGTATCTTTGGCAATGTGATAGAATCTCTCCGAGACATTCTCTCCCCTGATGTTACTTAGAGCATTAACTTCTAAGCCTGATTCTTTTAAGTTGTCTATTGGAGAATGTTCTCTATATGATAAAAACCAGTTGTTTTCTATAATTATATTTTGTATTGTCCGATAATCTGCTGCTTCATGATGTTCTTTAGTAACTTCAATAAAACGATCTGTAACAACTGAACCTTCAAGATCCTTAACTGTAAAATCTTCGGTATTCTCAAATGCAGTATCTATAAAATTGGTAAATAGACTACTGATTTCAGAGTTCTCATTGCTTTCCACACTCGCATTAGCAGAAGCTGAACTTATAGTAGTACACGACAATACTAAGGTCAATGTTATCACTAAACTTAAAAATTTCTTCAATTAATGATCTCTCCCTAATATACCTTGAGTTGGTTTATTTGTGTTGGCCAACATTAATAACCCTAACATATATAATTTCCAAATGGTACCTATTATGTGGGATTTATATACATTAATACAAATGGACCAGGAAAAAAGGAGGACTTCTTAATTTCTTTCGTAACTGTGAATTTGAAATTTGGAGAGTTGTGGTTTATAAGTGGATAATGAAGCTATAGCAAACGCTACATCAGGTGAACCAGGATGAATAGACGTTGGGCGATACGGCAGGGGAGACATTTACTGTCCGTAGTCTGCTTTTAGAACCATCCTAATATTAGGAAACCAGATTCAAAGGTTTTTCCCACCCTCCACATAAACCATAATCGCTTCATACAAAAACCTCAAAAATTCCTCATCTCCAAACTGATCAAAATAACCCGCATAGCGACGATCCGTCGTATAGGCTTCTGCAATACATCTCAGAATCTCAGCATCACAACTCATAAACTGCTCCAGACAACCCTTCCATTCTCCCACCAACACTTGCACCTCACCAGAAGCAGGGGACAGATGCTGATGCTTTGCCAACTCCCGAAATACCTGCTCCATATTGATCGAGAACTGCTGGTAGGCTTGTTCTTGCTCTTCCGCAGACAGCTGGTTCACATTCGCTTCGAATTCCTGATATTTCTCGGTATCTCCGTAGACGAACTTTGCCTCGGATTCATATTGCTCTTGAATGGACAGAATGGAAGAATCATCAAACAGATGAAGATGAGAGATATCTCTCCCATCCACATACTCGTCCAACTGGTCGATGATGGTTTCGAGCTTTTGTTTGCGTTGAACGAGTGTACTGCGGTGCTCTCTTAGAATATCTTTTTGTTTGTCTTTCGAAAGTTGCATCATGGCTGCAATGTCTTTCAAGGAGAAATTCATTTCTTTGAACAGAAGAATCATTTGCAGATTCCCGAGTGCCTCTTGATCGTAATACCGATAGCCATTGTCCTCGACTTTGCTCGGTTTCAATAGATCTGTTTTATCATAATAGTGTAGTGCACGTTTGGTGATGCCTGTGATCTGAATGATATCTTTAACGGTGAAATAGGGTTTCTTCATTCCAAAAGTCCTTTGTTTCAGCAAGGATAACACTTGCCGGAGTGATGGTTGCTTCGGTGATTGGTGTACCTGTTTTGTTCAGATAATATTGAATTAGGTGATAACCGCAGGCATAACCAGCCGCATAGGGCATACCTACGGGCGTGAAATTTTGCAGTGTGGCAAGTCCATCGCCGTATAGATACGGATTAATCTGTTCAAAACCAGTGACATGCAGCTGATCTTTCATCTTCGGCTTGATTACGTTGTTCAAAGTCTCCATATCCGTTTTGGCTACCCAGGGGCCTAGCAACTCTTCTCCATAAAGGGATGTCGCAAAGCTCTCAGCCAACCCCTCGCTAACAACCATCTCGCCAAGCGTAATCTGTGGGTTCCACTGAATATATTGATATCTCACGTTATGATTGCATTCATGGGCTAACACGGATTGCATACGAGGTAGAGTATATCTACTCGGGATCAGGTTCGCAATAATATAACCGGGGATTCCACCGTCTCCGCTGATACCTTCGTTCATGGTCAGTGAAGGGCTATTCTTATCGCCCAATAAAATGGTATATAGATATTCGGAAACGGATAGCTCAATCCCGTGCTCTATAAAGGTGGATAGACTCGTATGAACAGCTTCATGACACTGTTGCCAAAATGCTTCAGACGAGATCGCAGCTAACGATTCGTTAATCTCAGGTGTGATATCTGCGGGAGCAATATTCATAAAGTTATTCATCATGATCACGTCGAAGCCATTAGGCTCTTGAGATCGAAACGGGATCTGTTGTATGTTCCATTTGTTCATAAAAGGACTCATCATTCGCTCGCGGTATAACTCTAATTTCTCATCGGGTGCAGCCTGGATGATCTCCTCATAGATTAGATCTGAACGTAACGCGGTAATCTTCATACCTGATCTCTCCTTTTTATTCGCTTGAGATCATTATCAAGTATGACCTAACGTAACAGTCAAGCGTTGATGTTAGGCTGCTGGCTCTCTGCATGATTCTTCATCTTTATCGTGAATACTAGCGCAGACAGGATATAGATCAAGCTTAGCAAGAGATAAGGGAGTTGCAGCGAGAATACGCGATCGAACGTCGTTTCACTAACCCGCACCAATAATCCGCCGAGAAGCGTACCAATAGCACTGATGCCAAAGGATAGAAAGCGAAACACACTTCCGACCCGGCCAAGCATCTCATTAGGAACGGAACGTTGCAGGATGGAGGAACGGGTCACATTGTAGACAATAATGAAAAATGCAGCACAGAAGTACAGACTGCCTACCAAGTACGCATTAGTAGTAAGACCCACCACACCGTAGATGATTCCCATGCACAGAATGGAGGAGATAATTAATTGTTTTGTACTCCATTTCTTGCGCATATATGCAACAGCCTGGCTTCCTACAATGCTGCCGATGGTTGCGATGGAGATGAGCATACCGAATGCAAAAGCATCCAACCGAAGCACATCTCGTACAAAGAAGATCTGAGTAGCCAGAATGATCGAATACATCAGCGTAATGGTGACAGACAGAATGGCTAATCCGCGGAGAAAACGATCATGATAGACATATTGAATACCGGACCACATCTCGCGTTTCCAATTCATCATCGGGCGAACTTGCTTCTTGGTTGTTTCGGTATCTCCTGGGTAGAAGTTTCCCTTCAAACTGATCAAAAAGAGCAGAGCAATAACAGCCGTTACCGCGTCTATGGCAAAAGGAAAAACAATATGCAGGGTTATGATGAATCCTCCCAGAGCAACGCCCAGAATATCACTTGTGATTAACTGTCCGGCGGTGAACTGTCCATTGGCTTTTTCCAACTTACTCTCATCTACCAGTTGAGGGATAACCGTCTGCACCGTACTGTCGAATACGACCCGGCTAAGCCCAATCCCGAACATGAACAGAGCCAGAATCGGAATGCTCACCCATCCTCCCCAGATACATAACGTCAGAGCAAGCAGAAGGATCATTCGTGTAAAGCCAGCCCCAATCAGCATATGTTTGCGTGAGTACCGGTCGATGAGAACACCCACGGGCAGACTGAAGAGAAGCCAGGGTAGACGAAGTGCCGTCATGGTGACAGAGGCATACAGCGTATCGCTTGTAAGTGTTGATATGAGCCAGGGAACCGCAGCGAGCGTCAGTCCATCACCCAAAAAGGTAAGCGAAAATGCACCGAATAACTTGGTATAGTTCGACTTGATTTTCATCGTTCCCTCCACCAATAAGATGTAAAGCATAGCTACAAGAAGATTGGGAAATAATGTGTTTTTACTTAATAACAATGTAAGTTATTGCAAAATGGTTTTCAATCCTATTTTTACATTAAATAACTTCACAAAACGCTTACAAACTTTCAATTCTACCCTACCTTTTCCGCTGCGAAGCTGAGATAATGGGAGAGGAATAAGGCATGAAACAGATGCGACAACCATGTTCACCAACAGCCCAAAAATAAAAGCTGCACATCCATAGGAGGATTATTAATGACGACACAACCATTGAATCTGATCCAATCCACGGAGGGTCAAGCCTTGCTTGCCCAAATGTATGGACAATCACAAGTAGCGGAACAGACTGCACGTTACACGAAGTTGAACGCAACGTTCGAAGAGTACTTTGGCGCACAAGAAGGAAGCAAGTTGTTCAGCGCGTCAGGACGCAGTGAGATTGGCGGCAATCACACCGATCATAACCATGGTAAAGTGCTGGCGGGCAGCATTACGCTGGATACGATTGCAGTGGCAGCACCAACTGCGGAGTCGGTTATTACCTTTTACTCAGAAGGCTATGACAAGAAATATGTAATCGATCTCACGGACCTCACGCCAAATACGGAAGACGATGGCACAACAGCATTGATTCGCGGTATGGCTGCGGGATTTGGAGAATTCGGATATAAGGTAGGCGGATTCCAAGCATACCTCTCCAGTAACGTGTTCTCGGCATCTGGAGTGAGTTCTTCGGCGTCATTCGAAATGTTGATCTGTACGATTTTGAATCACTTCTATAATGATGGAGCAATGGATGTTGTCACTTTGGCCAAAATCGGTCAGTATGCGGAGAACCATTATTGGAACAAACCTTCCGGTCTGCTGGATCAGATGGCTTGTGCGTACGGCGGACTGATTGCCATTGATTTTGAAAATCCTGCACAGCCTGTTATCGAGCCTGTTCAATGGGATTTCCAACAGAACGGTTACTCATTGGTCATTGTAAATACGGGCGGCAATCACGCCGATCTAACGGAAGATTACGCGGCTGTGCCCAATGAGATGAGAGCGGTTGCTCAGGCGCTGGGCAGTGAGTATGTTCGGGAAATTACGGCAGACGAAATCTACGCCAACCTCAAGAAGGTTCGTGAAGCGGCTGGAGATCGTGCCGTGCTGCGTGCACTTCATTTCCTGGAGGAAAATAATCGTGTCGATGGTGAGGTTCAGGCGTTGCGTGATGGACGTTTTGCTGATTTCCTGAAACTGATTACCGCGTCCGGTAACTCGTCATGGAAGTGGCTGCAGAATGTATATCAGAGTGGTGCTGTGAAGGAGCAAGAGATTGGCATCGCGCTGGCACTGACCGAGAATTATCTGCAAAACCTGGGCGACGGCGCTTGTCGGATTCATGGTGGTGGATTCGCAGGGGTTATCCTTACAATTCTTCCGAACGAAAAAGTGGAAGAGTATATGTCTTGGATGCACGACATGTTGGACACGCCAATTATTGTTGTTAATGTGCGTGCACAGGGTGCGGTGTGCCTGAATGCATTGATTGCCTAATGTAAACAGATACGAAGAATGGCTGAACTGAAATCTCATATGTAACAAAAAGCGGTTATTTGCCCCAGATATGGTCAGGGTGAATTACCGCTTTTTGTTATGCGAAATGCAAGATTAGTGCATGAAAATGATGTATATATTTACTCAAAACACCCTCAAAACATAGGATTGTAAAGAGAGTGTTCTTTTTCGTGTCGAAATTTGTAATAAAATGTACCGAATTTAAATAATAGATAATATCCCTTTAAAACATACTTCAGGGTATTGAAGTGATTTTTGTTTTTATATGTAGAAAAATGACAAAATATAGAGTATAGTTAAGGGATAATTTAACTATTTTTTTCTATGAATTAGGATGTAAAGATGAATATTGGATTTTGGTAGTTTTAAAAGCAATGAATCTAGTAACGGGGGATGGATATGAGCTCATTCAGAAACTGGCTTAACTCAACCAAGCAAGGTCTTGAGGACCAGGTTAAACGATTCAAGAATAAAGATTTTATGGATGCGGTAGTAGCAGGCTGTGCCTTAGTTGCTTTTGCGGATGGAAGCGTTGATGCTTCAGAGAAGAATAAGATGGCGGGATACATAAATCTGAGTCAGGAATTGAAAGTATTTGATATGGCGGTTGTTATCGAACGTTTCAATCATTATGTCAATAACTTTGAGTTTTCTCCCGAGATCGGGAAACAGGAAGCTTTGAAAGCAATTGCCAAGTTTAAGTCGAAGCCTGAAGTTGGCCGTGTCATTGTAGGTGTGTGTAGTGCGATTGGTGCTGCTGATGGTAATTTTGATGATCAAGAGCGCAGAATCGTAGCTGAAATTTGCACGGTTCTTGGTTTGAACCCGGGTGAATTTAGTCTGTAGCCCTCTAGGCATCTGAAGATGAAAGGAGGTGAATATCAGTGGCTGGTATTAATTTGGTCAAGGGACAGAAAATCGATCTAACCAAGGGTAAAGCAGGATTAACTCAAGTCATCGCCGGTTTGGGTTGGGACCCAGTAGCCTCCAAGGGATTCTTCGGAAGAAAGAAGCAGGCGAATATCGATTGTGATGCTTCGGCATTGCTGTTGGATGAGCATGGTCGTCTAACGAAGGAAACCAATCTGGTCTGTTTCCATAACAAGCAAAGTTTGTGTAGATCTGTAGTTCATTCAGGAGATAATCTAACGGGCGAGGGTGAAGGAGACGATGAGCAAATCAGAATCAACCTCTCCTCCGTACCTGCCGATGTTCATAGAATTCTTATCGTTGTAAACATCTATGATTGTGTGAATCGCAAACAGGATTTTGGCATGATTGAGCGTGCATATATCCGCATTTTGGATGGGAAAAACTCTCAAGAGCTGGTCAAGTTTAACCTATCCGATAGTTATTCAGGCATGACAGCCCTCATCTGTGGCGAAATGTATCGACATGGTGCAGAGTGGAAGTTCTCTGCAATCGGTGAAGGTGCTCATGCGGTACATATCGATGAGCTTGCTCGTCGTTATACGTAGTAAATGATTACGCATAATGCAATTTTGCATCTAATTATATCGTGAAGCGGAGATGAATCGAATGGCTATCAATCTATCCAAAGGTCAGAAGATCGACTTAACCAAAACAAATCCAGGGTTGGCCAAAATCACTGTAGGTTTGGGCTGGGATACCAATAAGTATGATGGCGGTAAGGATTTTGACCTGGATGTATCCGTGTTCTGTGCGAATGCTGACGGTAAGGTTAACGGAGAAAAGAATTTTATTTTCTTTAATAATCCGCAAAATGAAAATGGTTCCGTTGTTCATACGGGTGACAACCGTACGGGTGAAGGGGATGGCGATGATGAGCAAGTGAAAATCGACCTGCCTAACGTTCCGGCAGATGTCGAGAAAATTGCATTCACCATTACCATCTATGAAGCACAGGAGCGCAGCCAGAATTTTGGACAGGTATCCCGCGCATATGTACGTATCGTAAACGAAGCGAATTCGGAGGAATTGATCCGTTTCGACCTTGGTGAAGATTTCTCCATTGAAACAGGTGTTGTGGTTGGAGAGTTGTACCGTCATAGCGGTGAGTGGAAATTCAGCGCGATTGGTAGCGGTTATCAGGATGGTCTGGTTGGCCTTACACGGGATTATGGTTTGCAATAGGCTCCAGTGAATATATCCATTTTTGACCTTATACAAGACAGGGAAGCCGTCGATTAGACGGTTTTCCTTTTCATTACTGTAGGCATCTCTCATGAAGAAAGGTGGACGAATATATGACAATTAGTTTGGCTAAAGGACAACGTATTGATCTGACCAAAACAAACCCTGGTTTGACAAAAGTTGTGGTGGGCCTTGGATGGGATACCAATAAATATAGCGGCGGAGTCGATTTTGACTTGGATGCTTCAGCATTTTTGCTTCATGAAGACGGTAAAGCCAAAGGAACGGACGATTTTGTATTTTACAACAATCCAACGGGCGGTGCCGGGTCACTAACCCACACGGGAGATAACCGTACAGGTGAGGGAGAAGGCGATGATGAGCAGATTATCGTCGACTTCAGCAAAGTTCCTGCGAATATTACCCGGATCGGTATTACCGTAACGATCTATGATTATGAAGCACGTGCACAAAATTTTGGACAGGTGTCCAACGCTTTTGTTCGCGTCGTAGATGCGTCCAACGAACGTGAAGTTCTGCGTTATGATCTTGGAGAAGACTTCTCGACGGAAACGGCTGTTGTTTTCTGTGAATTTTACCGCTCAGGTTCGGACTGGAAGTTCCAGGCAATCGGTAGTGGTTTCGCCGGTGGACTTGCTGCGCTCTGCGAGAACTACGGATTAGATGCCAAATAGGAGAAGAAAGGTGAATCTGTTATGGCTGTAACTGTCGTCAAAGGGCAAAAAACGGACCTGACCAAAACCAATCCGGGACTTTCACGTCTTACGATTGGTATTGGTTGGGATTCTCCTTCAGCGCTTGAACTTGATACATCTGCATTCCTTCTCGGGGCTGGTGGTAAAGTATCCGGTGATGAAGATTTTATCTTCTATAACCAGCCGACAACGGCATTTATTACGTACAAGGATACACCGCAGCAATCGGATAAAAAGCAATTTGATATTGATCTGAGCAAAATACCTGCCCGTATTGAGAAAATTGCGTTCAGTCTGACCATCTATGAAGGTGAGTCCAGAAACCAAAGCTTTGGTCAGGTTCAGAATACCTATATTCGCTTTGGGAATGCCAGTAACGGACAGGAAGCATTGAGATATGATCTGGCTAGTGGATTTACCGTGGAAACGGCGATCGTCATTGGCGAGTTATATCGACATAACGGAGAATGGAAGTTTAATGCGATTGGCTCCGGTTTTGCCGGGGGACTAAATGCATTGTGTGGCAATTTTGGCGTGAGCGTCGAGGATAATGCTTCATCTTCACAACCTGCTCCTCCTGTACCTCAGCCCCCAGCGCCGAAGCCTCCAGCTCCGCCAGCTCAACCGCCTCAACCCAAGATTGAACTGAATCTGAACAAGATTGAGCTGAAGAAAAAAGGCGATACGATTAACCTGAAGAAAAATGCAGGCGGACTCGGAGAGATTTTAATCAATCTCAACTGGAATCAACAGACCAACCGAGGGCTGTTCGGGCGAAACAAGAGTGTGGATCTGGATCTCGGTTGCCTCTATGAAATGATGGATGGCAGTAAAGGGGTCATACAGGCTCTTGGAGAATCATTCGGGTCCCTTAACCGATATCCGTACATAGCTCTGGACGGGGATGACCGGACAGGGTCAGTGATGACCGGAGAGAATCTTCGTATTAATGGTGAACGTGTTGCTCATATCAAGCGCATCCTCGTGTTCACTTACATTTATGAAGGTGTCAAAAACTGGTCACAGGCTGATGGAGTCGTAACGATTAACCAGAAAGACGGTCCTGATATTATCGTCCGCATGAATGAACATGGAAGTTCCTTGGGAATGTGTGGTATTGCCATGTTTCGCAACGTGAATGATGAGACGTTCAGTATTGAAAGAATTGTCCAGTTCTACAATGGACACCGCGCCCTGGATGAAGCTCACGGGTGGGGAATGCGCTGGACTGCCGGCAGTAAATAACAATTTGAGTTAGCGGAGGCTGCCTTTTCATGTTTAGTGATTTCTTTAAAAGCATTAGTGAGAACTACGGCCATTTCTTCTCTTGGACAGAGATTGTAGCCACACTATCTGACCCTGTAAGCTGGGGGATTATTGGTAGCTTGATCTTGCTGGAGGGGCTTCTGTCTGCGGATAACGCGCTGGTACTGGCTGTTATGGTTAAGCATCTGCCCAAGGAACAGCAGAAGCGGGCATTATTCTATGGTATCTTAGGAGCTTATATTTTCAGGTTTATTGCGATCGGGCTGGGGACATTCCTTGTCAAGATCACCCTGATTAAAGTGCTCGGAGCATTATACCTGTTATACATTGCCTACAAAGGACTATTCAAGTCTCAGGAAGACGAGAATCAGGAAGGCAAGCAATATTCATTCTGGAAAACCGTACTCATGGTCGAACTGATGGATATTGCTTTCAGTATTGACAGTGTTATTGCGGCGTTTGGTATTAGTGAACAGATTTGGGTACTTTTCCTCGGAGGTATCATCGGAGTACTCATGATGCGTGGTGTTGCGCAGATCTTCCTTAAACTTATTGACAAGTTTCCTGAACTGGAAAAAGCGGCATTTATCCTTATTGCTATTATTTCAGTGAAAATGATGTTGAGTGCTTTTGGTTTCCATATCTCCAACGTGATCTTCTTCTCGTTATTGGTCGCTGTATTTGCTGGAGCGATTCTCCTCGGTTCGGCAAGAAGAAAAAAGGAAAACAAAGGTCAGACCTCTTAAAAAATGTAACTCTGCCCTCAATCCCTCCGCTTCTTGGAGGGATTGGTTTTTATACCCCGACAGCATTCATTTTCATGCAGACTGACTTGAAGTCAGAAGATGCAAGGAGGAGAATAACCTGAAATATTTTAATTTTTTGAACTCTGAGGAGGAAGAAGCGCTATTTTTTTCTTCACCCGTATCGTTTAGTCATCGAACCTCCAAAGAAATACTGGCATATGCTGTTGGGGCTGCTTTGTACATGCCAGCCACCCGTCCGCATATTGCGGACGATATTATGAACGGTAAGCATGAAGGACTCACAACCATCATCATTGACCTGGAAGATGCAGTAGGTGACGAGCAAGTAGAATTTGCGGAGCAATGTTTGGCGCAGCAGCTTACATTTCTAACAGGGCACCTGGAGACGGGAAAGTTATCGCCCAATCAATTGCCTTTGCTTTTTGTCCGGACGAGGTCCCCGGAGCAGCTGGAACATCTTTTTGAGGTGTTAGGTGAGCGAATGACCTTGTTAACAGGTGTGGCACTTCCCAAGTTTGACTGTACGAATGGAAGGGCTTATCTGCAGCTTGTTCACGAATATAATCAGCAGAAAGACAGTACTCATCCACTCCTGTACGCTATGCCTATTTTGGAGACAGCGGGTGTGATCTATCGGGAAACACGCTGGGATACATTGATCCAAGTGAAACAGATTGTGGACGAGTATGCTCCCTATATCCTGAACATTCGAATTGGTGCAACGGATTTCTCAAGCTTGTTTGGTCTGAGACGAAGTCCGGAACTCACGATATATGATATTGCAACCATACGTGATTGCATATCCGATATCATCAATCTATATGGACGCGCAGACAACGGTTATGTAATATCCGGGCCGGTATGGGAGTATTTTAGCCAGCGGGAGCGTGTATTCAAGCCCCAATTAAGACAGACGCCATTCGAAGAATCACTAGGTAAGCCGGGCAAGAACCTGAGAATGAAATACATCTCTAACTCTATGGATGGACTCATGCGTGAGGTCATGATGGATAAGGAGAATGGCATTGTCGGAAAAACGATCATTCATCCAACACAGATCAAGCCCGTTCAGGCGATGTATGTCGTAACGCATGAAGAATTCATGGACGCACAGGGCATTGTAGGCCGTAATGACGGAAGCATGGGTGTTTTCAAAAGCACGTATACCAATAAGATGAACGAGATTAAACCACACTTGAGTTGGGCGAAACGAATTTTAATCCGATCACAAATATATGGGGTGTTACATGAACAGCAGCATTATGTCGGGCTCTTGCCCAAACATGAACAAACATACGTTTCCTATTCTTGATCAATTCCATGTCACGATTGAGACCACACATAATCCATTGGAAATTCCATTGGAGAATCTGTTCTCCATGGCGGCTCGATTGAATAAAAAACGATCATTTCTCTTTGTCAGTAAATTGCTTGGCAAGCATATTGCCGTCAATCCGTATACTTCACTGCTCAGCGGAGCGGCTCTGGCGGTTCTGCTGTATGAAGATTTAAGTCAAGGAGAAGACAAACGAATTGCAGCGTGGAAACAATGCATGGTCCGCGGATTAATTGATCCGGATCAAGCTCGTGAGGCTTATGAGTCTTTAATGAAAGTTCAGATGACTTTGCCTGAAGACGTGAGATTTGTCGGTTTTGCCGAGACAGCTACCGCTCTGGGACACAGCATGTACGAGCTGTTCGCTGATCGTGCAACGTATATTCATTCCACAAGAGAGTACCTGCCTGAAATCGAGCCGGATATTCAATTCGAGGAGGAGCATTCTCATGCGATGTCTCATCGCTGTTACGCTCTGGACTCGGAATCACTCGCAGAGGGTGGACCTCTTGTTCTTGTGGATGATGAGATCACAACGGGCAATACCACATTGAACATTATTCGGGATATCCAGCGCACCTATCCGCGCAAACAATATTATATTGCGTCTTTGCTGGATTGGCGGACTGATGCAGATGAGCAGAAATTCACAGCACTGGAACATGAACTTGGAATAACGATCACTCCACTATGCTTGTTAAAAGGAAAAATTCAGGTGATGGGCGAACCATCTATCGATGCTTCTGGAGAGAAGACGGGTACTGAATCCGCATCGTTGATACATGTTATATCTGTTGCCGGTGAACTGGAGCCATGGCGCGCTGTATCTGCGGATTCGAAGGGGAATCGCTGGTCGGCTCCTTATCTTCGGTACACAGGCCGATTCGGCATTCATTCAAGTCATAATGCTGGTCTGGACTCAGGTATCTCCAGGATCGCAGCCCTGTTGCGAGAAAAAAGGAAGGGCCGGCATACCCTTGTGATGGGTACAGGGGAGTTTATGCATATTCCGATGCGAGTTGCCGCTGAGATGGGTGACGGGGTGATGTATCAGTCCACGACTCGGAGCCCAATCCATACGGTGAATCGTCCAGGATATGCAGTTGTTGCAGGTGAAGGATATGCTTCGCCAGAAGATCCGACTGTTCGCAATTATATATACAATGTATTACCTGGGCAATATGATGAGATTTTTGTTTTGATGGAAAGACATATGTCTGAAGAACGAATGCAGCCTATGCTGGATGTATTGTCCCAACTCGGATGTAAGCAAATATACGTGGTGTACTGCGGTGTTCCACAGGAGGGCTGAGAAGACAGCTATGAACTTACCTACAATTGAGAGTGTGCTGAAGCGCAAAGTTAAATCACCTGACCCACTAGGCAGTTATGACCCGTCTGACGTTGTATTTCTGTTGAAGGATTTAAGTAATATTCAGTTGGAAAAAGAGACCGGAGAGCGTGAACAAGCCATTCAGTCGGGTGTGCATTATTCGGAAATGCTGCCCGTGGAGTATCACCCTACGGATGAATATATTGAGTTGTTCCATGATACATTGGCGCAATCTGCAGAGAAGGTCGCTATGGCTGCCGCCGTTGTAGCGGAGATGATCGTGCGCAAGAGGGGACTGGATACCGTTCTGGTCTCGCTCGCTCGTGCCGGAACGCCAATTGGCATTTTGGTCAAACGTTATATTTCCATGAAATATAATGTGGATATGCCTCATTACAGTATTTCCATTATTCGTGGAAAAGGGATTGATGAGAACGCCATTCTATATATTTGGCAGCAGCATGGACTCCATGCACCTATTCAATTCATTGATGGCTGGACAGGCAAGGGAGCCATTCGCAAGGTGCTGGTGGAAGCTTGTGAAAGCCTGAATGAACGTTATAGCATCAGATTGGATGATGATCTTGCCGTGTTGGCCGATCCCGGGCAATGCTCGGCTACATATGGAACCCGAGAAGATTACCTGATCCCAAGCGCTTGTCTGAACTCAACCGTATCCGGCCTAATGAGCCGTACCGTACTGCGGGATGACCTCATCGGACCGGAAGACTTCCATGGAGCCAAGTGGTACAAAGAGTGGGCTTCATCCGATCTGTCCAACGTGTTTGTGGACCAGGTATCTGATTACTTTGCCAAAGTTGAACAGGAGGCATCCCTTCAAGCGGATGAAGCACTTGCTCATCCCCCCGAAGTGACCTGGCAGGGAATGCAGGATATCCAATCCATTCAACAGGCATTCGGTATCGGTGATGTGAATCTGATCAAGCCAGGGATCGGAGAGACGACGCGGGTACTATTGCGCCGTGTACCTTGGAAGATCCTGATTGATCGTCCGAACAATCCTAATCTGAGACATATTATGCTGCTCGCACAAGACCGGGGTGTCCCGGTTGAAGTGTTCCCTGGATTGAGCTATTCATGCTGCGGTATTATTCAATCGGTAAAGGGGGGCGGCGAATGATTTATGCAAGTGATCTGGATCAGACCCTGATCTATTCCCGGCGTTCGATGGGCGTTTCCGAGGATGCCCCAGGACTCGTCCCAGCCGAATGGATTCGTGGTGAATTATCAGCCTTTATGTCAGCCGAGGCGTTGCATCGTCTCAAGACTCTCCCCGAAGATATTATATTTATCCCTGTGACTACACGGACAGTGGAGCAGTACCAGCGTATTCGGATTTTTCAGCAGGATGTCATTCCGGCTTATGCGATAACGAGTAATGGTGGAAATATTCTAATTAACGGTGAAGTGGACCTGGCCTGGAACGAATATGTTCGTTCTCAGCTTCAACAGCATTCGGCTACGGCAGATGAGGTAAGACAGATGTTTGGTGATGTGCTGAACAGCGACTGGGTTGCAGGGGAGCGACTATGTGATGAGTTGTTCTATGCCTTTGTCATTCATCGTGACCGTATGCCGTTAGAGCAAGTTACAGAGAAGATTCAGGCGTTGGGAGCGTTGGGATGGGGGGCTTCCATCCAAGGGCGCAAGCTGTACCTTGTTCCTTCTGGAGTGAACAAGAGCGCTGCGGTAGAACATGTTCGACAGCAGATCGGACATGTTCCTGTTATAGCCTCTGGGGACTCTTTACTGGATCGTTGTTTACTCGATTTCGCAGATTATGCTATTGCTCCACGGCATGGCGAACTTTACCGGGAGAAGCAGCGGAATCCCGATGTGATCCCTTACCAGTTCACCGAACAATCCGGTATATTTGCCGCCGATGAGATATTGGAATATGTCCGCTCTACACACCATGTTGCGATAGGAGATGCCGTCTCATGAACAAGACCCGTATTTATTTTAATCGTTGGTTCTCGGTGGCGTATCACTATATGAATCTGATTCGAAACAACGAAGATGGTATGCAGTTCGAGATCTACGGCACGCATTCCGATCCGAATAACATGGCACTCCAGGGATGTGATCATGCGGAGTTGGAACCAAAGGTTACGGGAAAAGAGTATGTTGATTTCTGTCTTGATTTTTGTCGTAGACATCAGATCCATATATTTATCCCACGTCTCCATATGCTGGATATCAGTAAGAATGCTCATCTTTTCGAAGAGATCGGCACCAAGGTTCTGGTTTGCAAGGATACAGAGTTGTTGGAACAATTGATGGAGAAAGACCGTTTCTATGAATCTGTACGTGAACTGGGAATCATGAATATTCCGGATTACTTCACTGTCAGCAATGCCTCCCAATTCAAACAGGCCTATGATGCACTTTCCAACACTGGACATGAGGTGTGTTTCAAACCATGTAATGGTGAAGGCGGCATGGGATTCCGGGTGATCGACAATAGTCGTAATCCATTGGAAGAGTTGTTTGGGCACACTCAGAACCGTATCTCTTTTGAAGATGCTTTCCGTGCCTTTTCTACTGTGGAGTCCTTTCCAAACATTATGGTCATGGAACGTCTCGAAGGTTATGAATACAGTATAGATTGTTTGGCTGACAGTGAGGGGAATCTGCTCGCGGCTGTGCCTCGCTGCAAAGCAGGTGGACGACTAAGAAGGCTTGAAGAGCATGCTGAACTATTAAAAATTGCAAGTGATGTTGCTGCTGCTTATCGCATTCCATATAACTTCAACATCCAGATGAAATATCGTAAAGAGACTCCGAAACTTCTGGAGATTAATCCAAGAATGTCCGGGGGATTACATGTGTCCTGCCTTTCGGGAATCAATTTCCCATATCTGGCTGTGAAGCTGGCTCTGGGTTATGAAGTCGGTCCCCTTTCTCCGCAATACGGTATATTGGGATGTCATGTGGAACAACCATTAATTATGGATACGCAGAAAGTTAGAAGCCATTAGAGATTAGTTTCCAAACATTGACACCTTCTGACTGGTTTTCTTACAATACGATTATGAAGATGATCTTGATAATTACACAGGAATCAAGTGATCAAGTGCAGTCTTCATTTGTTCATTGTATATCATGTGTTGTTACAGGCAGGAGGATAAACGATGTTACGCATAACAAAAATCGGGCTGGGTGCGCTGATTGGATATGGCCTTGCGGCTGTAAGCAGTCCCTTTGTTCCTGAATTTGTATCATGGGCAATCCCGGCTTTGGCGACAATGGCCGGAGGCATAATTCCTTCACGGCCCCGTGGGCCAATCATTGAGACATCTGGTTCTGACCCCGATCGCAGAAGAGTTGTTGAAATGAACGGCGGAGCAGGGGAACAAGCTGTGGGTAATCGATCTGCTAACCAGGAGGTCAGTCCGACCACTGAACGTGCAGAAACCTCTGGACGATCGGAAGCAGGACGTTCGCCACAACAAGAAGAATCAGATCCTATTTTTGGTCCAGTCATTGAATATCTCGAAGTTTTGGAAGATATGGTGATCTCTGAGGGCCAAAAAAATGAACTGGACAATGAAATTGTGGAGAAGTCGTTAGCCCTTTTTGCCAGATTGCAGCGAGTCATTCCGGCACTGAAAGAGTTAAACAACGGGGATATTAACCATACGATGCGCAGATTGATTTTGAAAGATTTAAATGGTTTTATTAACCCTTTTCTTCGTTTGAGTGGAGAAGCCAAGCGAACCAATCGCAGAATGTTGTTAAATGGCCTGAAGGATGTCGATTCCAAGATTTCAGAGATTGTATCTACAATCGAACATAAAGATCTATTGGAGCTTCAGAACAAAGCAGAGCTTATTCATCAAAGGTATAATAGCTCCGAATTATAGGAGGGATGGTTGGTATGGCAACGGAATATATTCAATTAAAACAGGATGACCAGCAGCGGATTAATCAGGAGGCAACCCAATTAATTCAAAAGGTATCGCAAACCGATGCTGTTCAACTGGATTTATTAATGGATGATATCGGCAAGCTGGGTGTGAAGACACAGGAAAAAGCGGGACAAACGCTGAAAATGCTGGATCGACCTGTGAATGATCTCATGTCCGGCAATCGGGCTGAAGTGTCCACGATGATCTTGAAGCTGAGAGATGAGTGTGAAAGTTTACAGCAGAGCAAAAACGTTAGTTTTGTAGGGCGGTTACTGCGCAAAAGTCCACTGAAGAACTATGTCTACCGTTACCAGTCTGTGCGAACCAATATTGATAGTATTATTAATGGTTTACGGGATGGGAAGGACAATCTGGAAGAGAGCATTGTGAGTATGCGTCAGTTAAAACGGTCTTCCATTCAGGAGATTTATAACCTGCAAACCAAAATTGCTTTTGGTAATCAGTTGAAGGATCTGTTTGAGGCAGAGATTGCCAAGCCTGAGAATGAGAGCCGCAAGGCTCACTTGGAGCGTGGATTGCGTAAGGTGGTTACCCGCACTCAATCCATGACCGAAATGATCATGCTGTATAATCAAGCTATTGCAGCTACGGATATTATTAATGATAATAATGATAAACTTATTGATTCCGTGAACAATGCCATTGATAAGACAGCCAATCTGATTACGGTATCTGCCATGATTGCCATGGCTTTGAATGATCAGGAGAAGGTCATTTCCGCTGTGGAAGCAACTAATAAAACAATTGAAGAACAGTTCAAGGAAAATGCCAGATTACTGCGTACAACGACAGAAAAGACCAATAATTTGTTAGCCAAACCGGCCATGTCCATGGAATCGGTGAACCAGGCCATCGGAGATCTGATGTCTGCTCTCGATCTGTCTGAGCAGTCCAATCGCCGCATTATCGAGAGCTGTAATGACTATACAGCCAAGATGACTGCGCTCAATGCAGGCATGAGTGAAAGGTTGGGTCTGGAGGCTCCCAAGGCGGGGAATATTCAAGCTAAAAACCAACCCGATGCCAACTCGTTAAGCTCTTATTTGGATTAGTTTTACATTTGGTTTCTATGTTTGAGTTTCATATTTTTTTTCATAGGATTGAAGTAGAGAGGCGCTGGTGCGTCTCTTTTTTGCGTCTATAGCTTGAATTCATAGAAATCCTTAAGGTCGAGATCGATGCAGGTTTATTCAATTTTTCAAGCGGGAATACTGGGCATATACTGCATTCTATTGCATACCATATGTATATATGTTGCAGCTTCATAATGAAAGGGGCCAGGGGTATGTTATCTCTCATTATTGCCGGTATTGCCTGTGTATTAATCGTTGTTGCAAGTAGCGAGAAGGCTGAGTCGATTGCGGAGTTGAATGACCGTTAAACTTCTGTATTTTTTATGGAGCATTTGATAGAATGAAGGTAAACTTTGGAAGTGTGTGAAGGAGATTACTTAACATGCTGGAATTTTCATTCGAAATTATTGACGAGACCAAGATTAACATTCAGTACAAATACGGCAGTCAGATTTTTAATTTTAATCTGTTTTGGTCCAATGGACATTGGACATTGCATCCATTTGATGGCATTCTAATCGAGAATCGGGATATGTGCAGCCTAATTGTTGCGGACTTGCTGAAGAACAAGGATTTTCACGTGATGCTTGCAAAAGAAAAGATCATGCTATCTCATTTGCGAACTACCGTAAATCTTCAGCCTGACGATCCGGAACAATTCGAAGTAAATCCTCGAATCGATGATCGTTCATATCAGGGTGATGATGGTCTTATGAGTTACATAGAAAATCATAGTTTTGAAGAGATACTTCAGCAAGAACAGCAGCAGATTCATGCAAGAGTGGAGTTTTTTCAAGAGATCATTCAAAAAATGTTCATGGAAGGCATCGGACCCGAAGACCCTGATTTTAGCAAGGTTCAATCGATTATTCGAATATACAAGGATACATTTGATAGGCTGGGGAATATCAGCGATAATCATATGGGAGATTACAATAACAAAAGATGGTAGAGTTATGACTCTGATATATTGGTGGAAGGTCAACCATCCAAAATAATAATGAAGTGTGCATTAATCCAAGTCCGGGCCATGCCGGGCTTTTTGGTTTATTCATTTTTTTTGTGAAAACGTCAAACTTTGCAGGTCTGTAATGTGTTATTTAAGTAATGTAGTGGCATATTTAGGTGGGGAATACAAATATATAGGCATGTTAGTGAGGTTCGATAAGGTCAGGTGCGGTCTCTCAATAATGTGCTCATGGGAGGAAGGATCAGATGATTACACCTACAGTAGCAAGGCAGGAAGAGGCTCAATTATACGAGGAGTTACGGCGTGCGATCGAAGAATTCGAAGAGGGCGAGCATCGACAAACCGTTCTGAATCGGATGATCAGACAGCTCAGGTTCGCCAAATGGCGTAAAGATCGGATGCGCAAAGTCGATGCATACTGCCAAAGGATCAAGCCCGCGACATTATGGATTATCTTAACCACAGGTGCTCTGGTGCCCGTCTTGTTATTCACGATGTTCATCTGGGTATCTCTATGGGTAGAGTAGCAGGCAACTAGAGAAATAAGGAGAGATCAATTCCGTATGTTATTTATTGTGTTTTTGATTGCGCTCGTATTTGGTGTTTTGTTGATTTTTCGAATGGATGAGGATAGAAGGTTAAAAGCCGGAGCGCTGACCGTGGTCGTGTTCAGTATTTTGCTGTGTATGCTACTCATATTCCAAATGGGTAGTTACGGAGGCGATTCTTTTAGCTATCTGGGGTTTTTCAACATGTCGTATGGAGCGGCCAACGTATGGATTCACATCTTTATTGTGACGACGCTGGCGGGGTTACTGACGTATCTCGGTGCGAGTGAGTAGCAGAGAAGTGAGGTTAGACCGTGAGGGGAGTTGGTCAGGACTACTCGTCACAGTCTAACCTTTTGCATATAAAGAAGTGTAACTAATCTCATAAAAGAGCCTTGCTTTTTTTACAAGGATGAGTCACTCGGGTAAACAGAACCAATACTGTTTAGTGTAAATCATGAGTATTCTTGTTCAAAGATTGTACGTTTCCCTGAATGTACTGGTGGTAATCGCGGAAGCTGCTGATGTGATGCAAGGAATCGGAATTCTCGGATTGAATCTTAATCTTGCCATCCTGAGGCAATTTCTTCATCTCGGCAATGACCGATTTGGAACCTTGAATATCACCTGACATGTCCTGAATTCGCTGTAATAAAGCGGGATGTCCTTCATGCTGGAGCATTTCGGCGAGTGGCCTCATCTCCTCCAGCTTCTGGCTCGACCGATCAAGCACGGTCATTACTTTGTCTCCATCTGTGCTTGCACTAAGTGAAACCATCCGGTGGATATGATCTTTCTCCATACGCTCAAGTGCTTCGAGATGGGAAGCTTCCAGTCGTTTGGGATCGCTCCAACTCTCCGATCGGACGGTGTCATTCTGCTGCTGGGAAGCATTATTCGCAGTGCCATTGCCACATCCCCATAACAAAGTTGAGCAAGTTAACACAGCTCCAACAGCAATCATACTTTTTAATCTCATACTGTCACTCCTTCGATAATTTCCTGAAGGTAGTATGAGCAATTATATCCAAAATGATGCTTACTCGCTTCATTTCTTTCCCAGTATGTAATGAATGAACTTTTAAAATCGAGAATGCATATCTTCGCTAATTTTTGTAGCCTGTATTTTTACGTGAAATTGCAACGGTACGTAACGAGGTGAAAAATATTGAATCTTTATACTAATAACATCTGTCGCTGGACCATCAATCTTCTGTATCCTGCCATTATCTTTGTCTTCCAGAGCTGGGGACCGATACTGGATACTTGGACAGGTCCTATTTTGTTCGTCGCGGTGTTCTGCTTTCTATGGAGCGATGTGAAAGATATGTTCCTTTCTACGGGCTTGACATGGTTTATTGGCATCCCGTGCTGGTGGTATTGGATTGAGCGTCCGAAACCATCATTCGGTGCTGAGAATTTTGCCGCACATCTATGGTTAATTGTACTGATATATATTGTCTTCGTGCTTATTCCTCAGACGTTGGTCCTGACTACGCGGTTGCGGGTCATGGATTATTATAAGAAATGAAAGTTACAAGACCTCGCTATGAACGGTCTGACTCCTGCGGTAATCCAGCAACTGATCGAGGAGATGATATGGGACATAAAAGGTCTGAACGACGAAGGATATATTATCTACTCATCTCTTGATAATGAAGAGTAGGAGGTGAATTATAACCTAAAAAAATAAGCCATCCTCCTGTGTTGTTCCTCATGATAAGCGGGATGGCTTGGTTCTATACTTTTCTCTTATATTTTCCTGTATATGGGATCGTAAGGTGTATATTGAGTTCCTCAATAGAATCCTCGGATAGAATTAATTTTTCTCCGTCACCGGATAACTTGTGCCACAATTTCGGGTCTTTGCGGTACAGTTTTTCTTGCAGGCCGAATACATCAACTCCTCGTTCCAAGCCATGGCGATACGTTTCCATAATCTGTTCTTTTAGTTTATCTTCACTTACCCGGGTCATTTCATCGTATGGCATGGGAACCAGATATTCATATAATGCTGTTAGATATTTGGCATCAATAGAGAATGTGACGTGATCTCCGTGGATAATCGGTTTAATTTTAATGGTAGGCAGACCAACACTGAGAGCACCGTAGATGACATTGTCCTTCTGGATCAGCAAGGGTGCTCGGCGCATGCCTTTGACCAGCCAGTGGTAACCCGGTAGATCATTGTGTGACATGAACTCAAAATTCTTTCCCGTCCTCTCGAAAAAGGCTCCTTCGATCAGGAACAGATCATGTTCTTTTTTATTTTGGAGCCAGAGTTCCTTATTCAAAGAAATGACTGGTAGATACGTCGTAGTTGCTGGATCATTGTGCGTTGCAATCAATTCGAAGCTGAGAACGGGTGCAAATAAAGAGTTTTCCATGTAACTGGGCAAAGGATTGTGGAGGATGCTATCCAGCGGTGAAAGATTGTAGATGGATGCTGTGCTCAAAATATCCAGTAAGGGTTCACGTGTACCATATACCCAGGTGGTATAACGGGCTTCGGGGAAGCGCCCGAGCATGTCAAACACATCCTTGATGTGTTTGTTATTCAACACTCCGTCTGCAAGTACAATCGCGGTCACATGTCCCCAGGCAATGTGTAATTGTGAGGCACGCCATAATTCGTTCATCGCGAGACTCATTGTCTTCCCTTCAGCATGACCAACCCAGATCGGAGGTGCTTCCGCAGTTTTGCTGGAGCTCTCACTCTTGGCTATACTCGAAAAGTCCAGGGTCTGTACATAAATGTGATACATACCGTCTTTGAAATCGATACCGATCGCCTTTGCATAGTCTACCTGCTGAATTTCGTATGCACTCCAGCATCCGGTCGTCATGAGGACTAGGGAAAGACTCAACAATCCTAGCACACAGCGACGCAACAGTCTGTTCATCGTTCATTACCTTCCTTGCGCGGTTTCTGCGTCTCCAAATAGACAGGTCTGCGTTTGCCAATGCCCGTTGGCATTTTGAATAAAGATGAGAGGGCTTGTTTGAAACTCAGTGGGGTTAAAGGCGTCAGATAGGGGATGCCAAATGACTTGAGATCAGTCAGGTAGATGAGAAACAAAATCATCGACAGAATGAACCCATAGATGCCCAGTGTTACCCCTAAGACAAAACATAGAAAACGAAGAATCAGGATGGAACTTGTCATAACTTGATTGACAATGGTTGCCCCAGCAACCACCGTTACTGCAATAACGACAATCATCAACGGGGATACCATACCGGCACGGATGGCTGAGTCCCCGATAATCAAGCCACCCACGACCGTTAAGGTCTGACCGATTGCGCTTGGCAAACGAACCCCGGCTTCCCGGAACAATTCCATCAGCAACATGATTAGAAACATTTCTATGCCCGATTCCATAGGCAAACCCATCCGTCCAACAGATATTGTTGCCACGAGTGGAAAAGGAATCTGATCCATATGAAAAGAGGTTAACGCAATATAAAATCCGGGCAAAAATATGGTGACCAACAGACCGATAAACCTCAACATGCGACCTACATTGACAGGTAAAAAAGGAAAGCTGGCATCTTCTGGTGATTTGAGCAACAGAAACAGATTAACGGGTCCGATGATTGCACTGGGATTACCATCTACAATAAGAATGAAGCGACCATTGAGCAAGCATTCTGCTGCAAAGTCTGGCCTGCCGGTATAGTGAGTTAACGGAAATAAGGTGATCTTGGCAGGTGATAACAACTCTTCAAGTTCATTGGCCGTCATGATACGCTCTGTTTGGATTGTGCGTAGACGATGCTTGACTTCATCAATTAATTCCGAATTGGCAATGTTCTTGATATACATCAATGCTACCTTGGTGGCTGACCGTGAGCCAATAAGTTCGATATTGCAGGCTAATTGGTTGGTACGCAGTCTGGTACGAATCAAAGCGACATTCACTGCAAGAGGTTCGATAAAACCATCCCTCGCTCCACGGATGGATACTTCTGTCGTGGATTCTTCCGGTGTCCGTGTAGGTATGTTGGAAATGTCTAGGCTCCACATGGCTTGAAGAGAGGGGAGGCAGATGAGAATATGTCCTTCAAATACACGTAGGGACATAAGTTCAGTCCCATACGCCGGATCATTCAGATCAACAGTGCTCCACTGGAGACTGATGTTTTTTTCGATGTCAGAAATGCGAACAAAATGAGTTGATTCATAGGTCCTTTTCAAATCTGGCAGAATGATATCATAGATGGCTTGAGTATCGACCATACCGCTGCAATAGCACATAATCAGCTTCATTTGCGAATCGCCAAATATATGTTTATCGATGATGACATCATCAGACCCGGCAAAAAAGGTTGTCAGATTGTGTTCGGTCATATGGAAAGGTGTATTCGGTTCAGTTTTTGTTGGTGTTGTTTTGGGTGGATTCGACATGTTGAGCAACCTCCTTGTCCTTTTTGTGAATGAGAGCGGCCAGCGTTAACAGGACAGTAACGATTGCCACATAAGCGAGCATGACGGGAAACTGGATATGGTCCACATAATAATCCACATAATCAATGCGCCACCACTGGATGGCAAAAGCGCACATAACGAATGAGATACAGAGAATGGTGATATATCGCTTCTTCGGTCTGCGGATATCCAGCAGGTCCACGATAAGATATATCGAGATGGCTACTCGGGCGAATGAACCGCTCAGCCATTGGTAAATGGAGAGAAAATCCACGTGCTGAAACAACTTGCCGATATTCACAAGTTTCCATTGTTCATAGGGACTGTTTCGCTGTTTGGCAGCCTCTTCCGGGCCAAATTCCACAATGGCTCCCATGGTAGGTCCAATGGCCATACTGATCATGAAAATTCCAAGTAACAGGACATGCCACCAGCGCAGTTTGCTTTTGATCTCATGCTGGAATAACATTAGAATCCAAATCTCCATTAGTCCGGCAAGAGAATAGATCATACCCCGCATAATCGGAGCGAAGCCGTGTTCCATCATGGGGAATAACTGACCATAATCTTTATACTTCATATTGGCAGACATGACGAAGTAGCCAAGCAGAATAACTAGTGGCAGAAGGATGCTCGAAGTCATGGCAATAGAACGGATTCCTTTAGCTGCTGACCATGCTGCAACAAGTACACCGACTCCGGCTAACACATAGGTGGGTGTGAACGGTAGATAGGTAGATACCGTCCAGTTCGTTGTTTCATATAAAGTATGTGTCCCTAACGCAAGCAGCAAAATTGCAGCGGTTATGCGAAAAATCCACGATGGAATAATGCCAAACTCTCGGGTGATCCAATCGGTTAACCGCTGTCCACGCACGCGCCGAATAACGATAAACATCATGCATAGAAACAACATGAAGAGCGGTGCAGCTACAACAACTGACAACCAGCCGTCCCGACCAGCCTCTTCAAGAATTGCAGGAATGGACAAGACGTGACAGACCAGTCCGGCACTTAATAAAATGATGGAAAAGGATAGCCAGATCGTAATTTGACCTTTTTCCTGGCTCATGGCATTCACCGTCCGCTCAAGGTAGTTTCCGTTAGGTTGCACAGCATTTGGGAAATTGATTCCTTTTTCAGATTTTTTCACAAAAAGCTGCAAACGAGATGGACGGACTAACCAGAAAGCTATAACATACAGATATAGCAATGTCGAAGACAAGCACTGAGCGAAGCATAGAGAAATAGGGAAAATAGGGAGGAAACCTGCGATGACAAATACAACGAAGGCACCTGGAGAGACGAAAGTTGGCTTTATTGGTACAGGCGTGATGGGGAAAAGCATGGCTGGGCACATCCAGCAAGCGGGATATCCGCTGCATGTGTACACGCGAACCGCTGCCAAGGCGGAAGCGTTAGTGAAAGAAGGCGCCGTATGGCATGATACACCAGGCAAACTGGCTGCCGCGTGTGATGTCATCATCACGATGGTGGGTTATCCCAAGGATGTGGAGGAGATCTATCTCGGTGAAGATGGTCTCGTAGCCAATGCTAACCCGGGGTCATATCTGATTGATATGACAACATCCAGTCCGCTTCTGGCGGCAAGAATCTCTGAAGCTGCGGAAGCCAAAGGACTGCATGCACTGGACGCACCTGTATCGGGCGGCGATATCGGAGCGCAGAATGCCAAGCTGTCCATTATGGTTGGAGGAAGCTCGGCGGCCTTTGAAGCCGTGCGTCCGCTGTTTGAGCAGATGGGCAGCAACATTGTGCTGCAAGGCAAGGCAGGAGCCGGGCAGCATACTAAAATGTGCAACCAGATTGCCATTGCCTCTGGCATGATGGGCGTATGCGAAGCACTCGCCTATGCCAAGACGTCTGGTCTGGACGCGGAGACCGTGCTGAAGAGCATTGCTACCGGGGCAGCCGGAAGCTGGTCACTCAGCAATCTCGGTCCGCGCATGATCGCAGGCGATTATGAGCCTGGATTCTATGTGAAACATTTTATCAAAGACATGGGCATTGCACTGGAGTCTGCAAAAGAGATGGGCATGAACACGCCTGGGCTGGCTCTGGCCGAATCCCTGTACCAGGAAATAGCGAATAATGGTCTGGAAGAGAAGGGGACACAGGTGCTCTACACCTATTATCTTCAGGCTTAACAACCAAGAGAACAGCAGCGCATTCTTTTTCGATTCAGGAAAGGTTGCGCTGTTTTTTTTATTTTACGGCTTATTCATGCGTCTAAAGTCACAGAATTGGTTAAATGTTCATATGTACTTTGCGTATTAGAGAGATTTTGGTCGTTAACCCTTTATTTTAACCCCTCTTTATCCGACATAAGTAATAGAAGTTTACATAATGAATGTGTCAAAGGATGTTATTCCTCCTGTAATGGTCACCCGTAACCCACACTATAATAGAACGGAGCTTGCCCATGTTCAAGAAAATCCTGTCTCTGTTCAAGACACAGCCAGAGCTTGCGAACCCGATTACAGCCTCCGCTTCAGCTTTACCATCGACGACAGCCATTCCTCCGCGTATGGTCCGCAGTAAACGCAAGAAAAAAGCGGAAGTGGACTGGACACGCCCGCCGGAGGAGCCTAGTACAGCAGATCAGCTGATGGGTCTTCCAAGTGAGTATAAAGTGCTGAACGATCTACTTATTACCAATCCGAAGTCACGCTCTGGTTATTCGCAGATCGATCATGTTGTAATTGGACCTCGGGCCATCTTTGTAATCGAAACCCGAAATCTGACGACAGGTGAGATCCGCGGCGGAAGAAGAGAGGCCAATTGGTCGGTCAGCAGCAGCCGGGTCAAAATGTACAATCCACTCATGCAGCATCGTGCACATGTGGAAGCCATTCATGCACACCTCGGAGACTACAAAAGAGTGCGTCTCGTCTCCATGGTGACCTTCACGAACCGTTGCCGCATTAGTGTTGATCCTGCTGTAAGATATGTGAATTCGGATGAACTGATCATCTATGACCATGAATTGGTGGAGACAATTCAGCGCAAGACGGAACGACTTGAGTCTGAAGTTCCTGAGACTGTATTTCAAGAGAAGGATATTCAGGCGATTCACGCCCTTTTATCATCGGTGAACTCGACCGATCCTCGGATTCGGTCAGAACACATGGAGAAGGCCAAAGGAATTAAATAATCACACTTCATGAACACTGTTGTCCATACGGATGGCAGTGTTTTTGTGTCGATCTTGTCAGTTAATACACGAGTAGTAAAAGGCTTTAGACACAGGTATATCGTCGTATACACCCCATTTTTGACTTATGATACAATGTAGAACGTGTTCAGTTGTGAATCGATTATGTTATCTGAAAGGATATTTTTGTAAATAAGTTGTTCAAGGGTTGGAGTAGAGGTTAATGTTTCTCAGGAATATACATACGATAGGGGAAGATCATATGATGAAATGGAATGATACGATAAAGACGTTTACGGTCATGTTCAGTGTGGCAGCGATACTGACAGCTTGTGGTGGTGGAGCGAAAGAGACGTCATCCGAAACAAGCAGCTCGAATGCTGCTGTAACCGAAACGGTAGCAAACGGTTCGACTGCTGGTAAGGAGACAGGTTCAGACGCCAAAGAATCTTCTTCGACTGATGACGGTAAGATTGGAAAGGACTCTACACTGGAAGAGCTGAAGCAGCAGTATTCTGATCAACTTGGCTATATCCGTATCCCGCTTAATGATCATCCGGTGCGCCGGGTTAGTGAGAATGATTCCAAAAATATAAATGTGGCCAACTATAGTGATGCTGTTGTGGACATGAACGCAGAGGTGCCGATTCATTCCGATTCACAGCGGTTGATTGATGATGCCTTTCCTTATTTCACAACTGTACAAGCACCTGATGAATCCTATGTTACTTGGGAAGAAGCAACCAATCTGGAGCGTGCCATGGTGAAAACGCTGTTTATCGCCCGTGAAGGTCTGTTGATTACGGATGATGCAATGAAAAATAAGGATTACAGCAGTACATCGTTCCAGGACTCTATGGATTTCTTCCGTGTGACAGCAAAATTTGAATCCATGGCACCTGTTGCTCAGCATCCGCGTGACATCACGCTCAGTACGCTATACGACAAAGCCCGTACTTCGTGGGGCAAGCTTGCAGAGATGGACCCGGAGCAGGATGAAGCGGCGTTTGCCGAGATGTATAAGACGGCGAGAAGTGATGCCAATAATGCCATGGGGCTGCTCAATGTTCTGCTGTCTACAAATGAGGAAGAACGTGTAGAGGAGATCTACGGAAAGTGAAAGTAGTAAAGTCATAGTAGTGATGAACAGAATTGGAATGAGTTAAACGAATGAGCTATATGCCTAGATCTCACATAGAACTCTGACTACCGGGATGATCGGTGGTTAGGGTTCTATGCGTTGTAGCGAAGGGGTGCTTCATTTTTTGCTGCCAAAATGATGATAAGTTTGTTGTTTGGGAAAAGTAGGGTAATAAGAATAGAAGCGGCATTGTAAAATACGCTATAATAACCATATGTGTACATAGAAATGATTACATATTGGACGCAGTGGAGAAATCAACATGTCTAATGGAGGCTCTGAGCTGGAACGTGTTATCGGTTTAGGGTGCTCCGAGCCGGAGGAATGCTTATGATCAAGCTGTTGTACTACTTGAAGAAATACCGAGTTGCCGCGATTGCAGCCCTGGTCATGATGTTAATTGAGCTTGCGGTGGAGCTGGCTCAGCCTTATCTGATCTCCAAGATCATTGATAATGGTATTCAGCAGGGAGACCTGTCTGTTGTCTGGTTATGGGGTGGTGTGCTGGTTGGCAGTGCTGTCGTGGCTTTTGCTGCCGGAATTGCCAGTTCGTTCTTTGCATCCCATGCGAGCCTGGGGTTTGGATACGATCTCCGGGAGAAGTTGTATGACAAAGTGCAAACGTTCTCTTATGCCGTCTTTAACCGGTTCGCGACATCGTCCCTGATTACCCGATTAACGGGAGATGTGACCCAGGTTCAGGACACGGTCTTCATGAGTCTGCGCTTCATGACACGTGTACCGCTGGTGGTTATTGGCAGCATGATTATGGCAGTGATCGTGAATCCAAGGTTGGGTTTGCTGCTGGTTGTCATGGTGCCGGTACTGCTCATTGTTGTGGTGTGGATGATTAAAAAGGCAGCGCTGCTGTTCCGCAATGTGCAGCGCAGACTGGATGCCGTCAATGGAGTCATCCAGGAGAATCTGACAGGCATTCGGCTGATCCGTGTATTCGTACGGATGGGCCATGAGATTGAACGCTTTGCCGGATTCAGCGGCAAGCTAATGAAAGGCACAATCTCCGCGCTGCGCCTGACGGAGACCACGATGCCGTTCATGCTGCTGATGATGAATGTCTGTATCATCGCTGTGTTATGGTTTGGACGAGTTGACATCGCCTCCGGTAATGCAACCGTAGGTGAAGTGGTTGCGGTCATTAACTATCTGCTTCGCACCATCGGTGCCATGTCTGCATTGTCATGGATTCTGGTGACATTCTCCAGAGCAAGTGCTTCGGCGCAACGACTGAATGAAGTATTTAATACGGAGGATACGTCAGAGACTGAACAGAATAAGGCGGTATCAACTTCTGCACCATCTGTCGGATCTGTGAAATCTTCGCATTTTCCGCAATCTGTATATTCAGCGAAGAAACAGCGCACTGTGCAGGGTGCGGTGGAATTCCGCAACGTAGGCTTCAGTTATCCGAACAGTGAGATTACAGTACTGGATAACATCACATTTACTGCAAAAGCGGGGGAACGTATTGCTATCATGGGTGCAACAGGCTCAGGCAAATCTTCACTGGTGCAGCTTATTCCACGGTTATATACGGAGGATCAAGGTAAGGTCCGAATTGATGGTACGGATGCAACAGAACTGGATCTGTCCATGCTGCGTGGTTCGATTGGTTATGTGCCTCAGGAGGTTGTGCTGTTTACCGGTTCCATCCGGGAGAATATTGCCTGGGGCCGAGAAGATGCCACATTGGAAGAGATCGTGGAAGCTGCCAAGCGCGCCCAGATTCACGAAACGATTGAGAATTTACCCAACGGATATGATACCTTGCTGGGTCAACGGGGCGTCAATCTCTCCGGTGGTCAGAAGCAGCGTCTTTCCATTGCACGAGCACTGGTTCGCCGACCAAGTATTCTGATTTTGGACGATAGCACGAGCGCACTGGACGTGGCGACAGAAGGCAGACTGCTGGATGCACTGGAAGAATTGTCGTGTACGACGTTTATCATCACCCAGAAGATCAGTTCAACGACATCTGCGGATCTGATTCTGCTGCTGGATGATGGACAACTCATTGGACAGGGAAAACATGAAGACCTGATGGAATCATCAGGGCTGTATCGTCGAATTCATGAATCACAATACGGGGAGGGTGCACAGCATGTTCAAAGCATTCATTGAGCCTTTCCGTCAGCCGCCACCGCCGATTGACCACGAGACGTTACGATCAGGCGGTGGTCGCAAACCCAAGGCAAGAGCGAAGAACTGGTCCGGTACACTTGGTCGGATCTGGACCTATCTGGCACGGCGCAAGGTCAAGCTGTCCATGGTATTGCTGATGGTTCTTGCCAGCTCCGCACTCGCTTTGCTTGGCCCCTACATGGTAGGGGTGGCCGTGGATGATTTCATCGCGGGTGAAACCGGTTCAAGCTGGACACGGTTTCTGATTGGATTAACCGCAGTGTACGTCTTGTTCTCTCTAACATCCTGGTTACAAAACATATGGATGATCGAAATTGCACAGGAAACCGTGTTCCGCATGCGGTATGATCTGTTCTCCCATCTGCACAAGCTGCCGATTCCATTCTTCGGTAAACGCCAGCAGGGGGAGATTATGAGTCGGGTGACCAATGATATCGAGAATGTCAGCGGTACGCTGAACAGCTCAGCCATCCAGATTTTTTCGAGTGTATTAACACTACTAGGGACATTTGGCGTTATGCTGTGGCTCAGCCCGCTATTGACCCTGCTTACCTTTATCGTTGTGCCTTTGATGGCCATTGGTATGCGTTGGATTACACGCAGAACGGGACCACTCTTCAAGGAGCGGCAGCGCAATCTGGGTGAACTTAACGGTTATATTGAAGAGACGTTATCCGGGCAAAAGATCATTAAGGCATTCTCCCAAGAGGAGCGGGTGATTCGTGGTTTTGAGGAACGGAATACCCGCATCCGGATTTCCGGTTTCTGGGCACAGACGATCTCTGGTTTTATCCCCAAACTGATGAATGGATTGAATAACTTGAGCTTTGCGATTGTCGCGGGCATCGGGGGTATTCTGGCGATTCAGGGTTCCGTAACGGTCGGGGTGATCATTATCTTTGTGGAATATGCCCGTCAGTTTACCCGTCCGCTCAACGATCTGGCGAACCAGTGGAATACGTTATTGTCCGCAATTGCGGGGGCTGAGCGTGTATTCGAGGTGCTGGACGAAGATGAGGAAGCAAAGGACGAAGGGGCAGCGGTATCTCTGGATAAGGTGGAGGGAGCCGTTCGTTTCGACAAAGTATCCTTTGGATACGATGAAGGACGTAACATTTTGCATGACATCAGCTTTGAAGCCAAACCGGGTGAGATGATTGCCCTGGTAGGTCCGACCGGAGCGGGGAAAACAACATTGATTCAGCTGTTATCCCGTTTCTATGATCCGACAGGTGGAACATTAACGGTAGATGGTCGTGATATGACCACCATTCGGCGTGAGAATCTGCGGTCTCATATGGCGTTTGTGCTTCAGGATTCCTTCCTGTTTCAGGGTACGATCCGGGAAAATATTCGGTTTGGCCGTCTGGACGCGACGGATGAAGAGGTGGAAGCCGCTTCACGGTTGGCGAATGCCCATTCCTTCATTGTGCGAATGAAGGACGGGTACGACAAGGTACTTCAGGCCGATGGGAGCGGCATTAGTCAGGGACAGAAGCAGCTGCTCGCCATTGCCCGGGCAATTCTGGCGGACCCTTCTATCCTCGTTCTGGACGAAGCGACGAGTAGCATAGATACTGTTACGGAGATTAAAATCCAGGAAGGACTGCAACGTCTGATGCAGGGACGGACCAGTTTTGTCATTGCCCACAGACTGAACACGATCCGTCAGGCCGACCGAATTCTGGTGCTGAAGGATGGGCATCTACTGGAGCAAGGCTCGCATGATGCACTGCTGGAACAAGGCGGTTTCTACAGCGAGCTGTATTACAGCCAGTTGCGTAAAAAGGCGCAATAGAGCAATAAGTAAGGTGCAGTAAGGGAAGGCAAGGTGACGAAGGAATACAGGAATGGGTCCTGCTGACGATCCCTTTGCGCTCAAGTTTGGGAATGACTTGAGCAGTGCCTTGTATTCTGGTGAGGACGTTAATGTGTACAAGGCTCAATATTGACAAAAGGATTGGAGACCCCAGACGGGGGCCCCAATCCTTTTTTTATATGTGCGACAACTTTAACGAACATGACAGACGCTATTTGCCGAGATACAAAGGTTGTGAGATTCTAACGAACCAGAGAGATGTTATTGACCTGAATGAGCGTATTTTAAGCTGATGCTGGCCTGGAAATCGGAATATAAGGCTTCTGAAGTTCGTTACATTTTGAGATCATTTAAAAAACCTCGAATAAGGTGCCTGATGTTCATTAGCGTTCGGACCTACCTGCGAGTTGCCCTTGTCGGAAGCTGAAGCTGAGGAAATCAAAGTATAAGTTAAAAAGGGTTGACCCGAGGGAAAGCGAGCTGCCGAGCTATTGTGGAGTTGGTCACTCGGTGCAATCAAAGGAAGAGCAGGAAGGAGGGCATGAGGGTTATGCCTTCTTTCCTGCTCTTGTAGTTTACACGTAAAATGGCGAATGCACCGACGAGTGCACTGACAAATGCATCGCATTATACAACGCGGCATCTGAACCTGACATTTACTTTGTTACACTGCTCAGTTTAAATGCTCCGTCTGTCAGCTTATTCGTATTGGCGAAGTCCACGCCAGGCTGAGTTGTTGATGGATCGATGATCGCAATCGCAATATCATAGGTGCCAGCAGCAATACCGGAGACCGAAATGGAGTCGGTCAAGGTGTAGGTACCCGTTTTCCATGTGGTCAGATTAACGTTTGTAGTTTTCTTCGCAACAACGGTATTGCCGCTGCGGAGTTGAATCTCAACCGGCCAAGCAAACGGGAAATGCTGTACGCCTTTATTTTCCACCTTAATCGTTGTGGTAAACGTGCTTCCGCTAATGGTGGATGGATGCGATATTTCCTTCACGACAAAGTGGTAACCCATTCGTTTCTTGAGTGCATCGATATTGGCCTGTAATGCATGATTCAGCGGGAGTGAGGCCGGAGAATTCGGTCCAAGCCAGCTTGGTTTACTTAGCTCCGTTTGACGCAATGTTTCCGTAAATCCGCTACCGGAGGTTAAGGATGCCAACATTCCTGAGGCACCGCCATAAAATTCTCCACCAGAGATACGGGTTTCCCAGAAGTTCGGGTGTCCTGGTTGCTGCTGGCCAATGTCATCCCAATAGCCATTCTGGGTGCCCGTGTACCAACCCCAATCCGCATCGAAGCTGTCTTTATGTCCAAACACATCGTTGAACATGCCCATAACCATGCCTTTATTGTTGGTTTTCGCCAAGGCGATACTGCGGCGGATCAGAACCTGCATTTTGTCCTCTTTGCCAGCAAAGGCATCAATGTAATGCTGAACATACTTGTTCGAGATGTCATTGGTAGGGAAAGCGCCTGTGTAATTGGTTTCACCATTGGGTCCGACATAAGGCCACGTATGGAACTCGCCCCAGTGACCGAGGGAACCGATCTGGACAAAAGCGACCGGACGATCATTCGTATTGTACCTTGCGGCAATGGCTTCGATGGCTAATTGGTGCCGTTCTTGCAGATAGGTGGAATTGTAGTTGGGGGAGAAGCCCATGTTGTTGCCTGTGCCCATGCCTCCGGTTGTATCGTTGTATACGGTTCCGGGTGATTCTCCACGGGCAACCATGTCATTGTAGAGCCAGTCGGGAATATCCCGATGAGCCTGTCCTGTTGGGCTGTCCAGAATGAAGCGAAACACCACTTTGACGCCTTTACTTTTCCAGTACGCAAAATTATTGGTGGCTTCAATCGCACTAAAATCATAGGTGCCTTTGGTGGACTCCAGCTCCTTCCAGGTTACACCGGCATATACGAGCCTGTGTGGCTGTGCATATGTCGTGCTCTTGGCCGAAGGTGCCCAGCCTTTGAATGGATTGTTGAGTGGGCTGTCCAGCTCTACAGGATTCACCACGGTATTGTTCCCCGTACCCCCGCCCGATCCAGACGAGGTCAGGAGATAAGCGGGCAGTGTTTGTCCAGCTGCGGGCAGTCTGGATGTATCCGAGCTGTTATCAATATACCCGACTCGCACTGTACTGCCTGCACTGATTTGCAGTGTCGAGAGAGGAATAGCAACCTCGATGATGGAGGAGCTACGGTAGAATTGGGAGCTTGTTAATGTGCTGTTGAAATTCCAGCTCCAGTCGGTTCCGCTGCCGCCATAGCGGTATAATCCCGTATTTTCAAGGAGCCACTCCACACCTGTAGTCCCCCAGCCCGCAGCCTGGTAACCGGTTGAAGTATTATTATCGGTGTTAATCCAGAAGTTGCCCATCGCCGTACTAAGACCAGAGCCTTGAACGAGCAGATAGAGATTGGTCCCATCATTTGTTACTTTAAGCGTCTGGGCTGTGCCGCTATTGGTCGTGAGAGCACTAACGCTGCTCCAGTCGCTCACATTGCCATCAATGGTGATGGTTGCAGCAGAGGCTTTGGGTAAGGCTCCCGCAGGCAAAAGCAGGGTAATCATGAGGACAAAAGCCAAAAATAGTCCAAAGCTCCTCTTACTTCGATCAAATAATCTTGTCATGGTATACCTCCTGAATAATGGATTATGGATGATAACTCGTTCTGTCACACCTTCATGTCATGAGGGACAGTTAAGGAAGCTCAACTCCTTTCGAATCCGCATGGAGCGGTACGATAATGACGTTGTATGTAAGAATCATGGTAGTAAGTGAGGGTAAATGACTGAAAAGATGAGGGAATTAGTTTGCGGCAAATATAAAATGTGATATTAGTTCTTGAATTCCGCGTCTAAGTTGCATTATAGGGGATGAATAGAGGAGATTCAACAGATTTTTTTCCAGAATTTATTGATTTTTCTATTAAAAATAAGAGTGCTACATTGAAAAATAAACAGAATTTTTTATAATTTCAATGTTAATTTTGCCGCAATAAAAATAGAATTACAATAAATTATATGACATAGAAATAAAAATGTAAACGCTTAATTTGCGATAATTTCAGAGTTAAGTAGTTTATTTGTATATAAAAACGCTTGAAAATATGTTGCGGCAAAATAATTAAAAATCTAGCCAAAACCAATTGACAAGCAAATAAAACTATTTTACTATCGTTACATAGTCATCATCTTGTTAGATTTCTTTACATCGAATTGGTGTCAAGGCATTTGCCGCAAATTTATGAGCAACGGAGAGTGTAAGCATGGGGAAGATAAAAATGGCTTTTATCGGTGTAGGAGACATGGGGTCACATCATTGCATTGGTTTTGATTTGCTCGAAGAGAGTGAGGTTCGTTATATCTGTGATATGAATGAGGCCAATGTGGCACGTACACTGGCTGAACTCAAGAACAGTAACCCCACTATAGTTAGTGATTATCATGAACTGCTTGCCAAGGAAGATTTGGATGCGGTGGTCATCAGTGTGCCGAACTATCTGCATCGTGAAGTAGCGGTCGCTTTTTTGGAAGCTGGCAAGCATGTATTTCTGGAGAAACCGGTCGCCCATACCATTGAGGACTGTGATGCCATTATAGAAGCGGCGGAAGCCTCGGGACAGGTATTGCAGATCGGATTGGTTTATCGGTATTCGAATCTGTATCGCCGAATGGAGAAGGAATTGGAGAACGGCCGTCTTGGCGAAGTGAAATTGATGTGGTGCAAAGAATTCCGAGACCCGTTCCCACCTGCGGATTGGTTCTATGACAAAACCAAGTCCGGGGGAGCGATTGTAGAGAAGGATTGTCATCACTTCGATATTTTCAACTGGATGATCCAGGCGAAGCCTGTCCGCGTATTTGCCTCTGGAGGCCAGCATGTGATGAAGCAAGGAGAGCGCAATCAGATTCAGAATTCATACAGTCACTATCCGACAAAAGAAATCTCGGATACCTCCATCGTCGACCATGCCTTTATCACCATTGATTATGATAACGGCAGCAAGGCCAATTTGGGCCTATGCATGTATTTGAAACCGCGCAATCTGATGGGAGAAGGGCTTGAGATTGGCTTGATCGGAGAGAATGGCGGTCAGATGGTGGCCCGTAATGACAAGACGATCGATATCGTTGGCGGGCAGGACTGGACGAAGGATCATCTGGAGATTGATGTGACGTCGGATTCCATTATGGGCGGTCATACGGGGGGACAGACTCAGCGTATTGATTTTCTTAAATGTGTACAGGAAGGCAAGCAGCCTTTTGCAAGTGCACAGGTTGGTCGTAACGCGTTGCTTATTGCCCTGGCGGCAGAGAAATCCATTTTGGAAGAACGGTATGTCTATTTAGAAGAAATTTCAGGCTGAGGGGTGTCATCATGAACAGGTTGAGAAAATATGACACGCTGCTGTTCTTTCTCTTCATTTTGCCTTGGATCATTGGATTTATCACCTTTTTTATGATTCCTTTTGGAACCTCGGTATTCTATGCCTTTACGGATGCCAGACTTCCTGGAGCAACCAACTTCAACTTTGTCGGGATCGATAATTTTACACACATGATGGACGATCCCATCTTTTTGAAAAGTCTGCTGAACACGATGTATTTTGTAGTATTTGGTGTTCCGATTGTAACAGCAGGCATGCTTGGTCTGGCAATGCTGCTTAATTTTAATGTCAAAGGAATTGCCTTGTTCCGCACTTTCTTCTATTTGCCGACCTTGGTGCCGATTGTGGCAACGGTCATCATCTGGCGGCTGGTATTCAACTCCGAATTTGGCATCTTGAACGCTGGACTTGGCGCACTTGGTATAGGCAAAGTGGACTGGATTGGCGGGGAACATACGATTAAGCCGGTCATCATCATGCTTCAGGTCTGGATCTCCGGCAGCGGGGTACTGATCTTCCTGGCTGCACTGAAAAATGTACCCAGACATCTGTATGAAGCGGCAGCCATCGATGGTGCCAGCGGGATACGTCGATTTTTCCAGATTACGCTGCCCATGATCAGTCCTTCCATTCTGTTTGTCATCATTATTCAGACCATGTATAACTTTCAGATGTTTACGGAAGCACTCCTGTTATCCAAGGGTGGTCCGAACTACTCTGCCTATACATTTGTCTACAATATCTACAAGTCGGCCTTTACCGATCTGAAATTCAGCATGGCGATGACACAGTCCATTTTCCTGTTCGCCGTGATCTCACTTGTCACCCTGATCCTGATGAAATTATCAAACCGCTTTGTGTACTACGAGGGAGAACGATAGGAGGAGAGTTACATGAATAGCCGAAAAATAGCGGTAAAAACGTCCCAATATACGTTGCTGATCGCAGCGTTAATGCTATTCGCAGGGCCTCTTGTATGGATGCTCTCGACCATGCTGAAAACCAAAGCGGAAACGTATAAGGTACCTCCAACCATCCTGCCAGACACATTCAGTCTGGAAGCCTTTGAACGGTTGTTCGCTGTACAGCCGATGATGTGGCAGTGGATTCAAAACTCATTGTTCATTTCCTTTTCTGTTGCAGCGGGAGCGGTGGTGTCCAGTTCACTTGTCGCTTACGGTTTCTCCCGCTTTGCGAACAGATACCGTAATATGTTGTTCCCGGTTGTACTTGTTACGTTGATGATTCCCCCGTCCATTATGATGATTCCCTCGTACGTCCTTTTTTCCAAGTTAAACTGGATTGACACCTGGTTGCCGCTCATTGTGCCAGCCTGGCTCGGAGGCGCCTATTATATCTTCCTGTTTCGCCAATTCTTCATGACCATTCCCCAGGAGCTGGATGAAGCTACATATCTCGATGGCGGCAATCGCTGGACGGTATATGCACGAGTGATTATGCCGCTGTCCAAACCCATTATTATGACAACCATCATTTTTGCCTTTGTGAATTCCTGGCTCGATTTTCTGGGGCCGTTCCTGTATATCAAAAATGCAGAAATGTTCACCCTGAGCGTAGGCTTGCAGCTCCTGATTGGTCAGACGAGCCAGGATCTTCCAGCACTTGCTGCGGGAGCATTCATCAGTATTGTTCCGATCGGTCTGCTATATCTGTTTGCACAACGTTATATCGTTGAGGGGGTGGTGCTCACGGGCACCAAAGGGTAGAGAGGCTGCCTGCTTTCCGGTTTTCAGGTGAACAGGACTTATTGATATGACTTAAAGGGGAGCTGTGTATATGAAAGCGAAGAGCAAACGGCTATTCAATGTGTGGGCACTTGTACTTGCTACAATGGTGGTCATCAGTGGATGTGCGAATGGAGGATCGTCGGAAAATGCCAACTCTGGAGGTTCCGGAAGCAGTGAAGGCTCAGGCGAGCCGGTAACCATCACGTACTCACAATGGGGGACGGCAGAAGAGCTTCATCGTACACAGGAACTGCTGGATCAGTTCATGAAGGCCAATACCGATATTAAGGTCAAACTGGAAGGCAAGGATTGGGGCAGCTATTGGGACGGACTGACAGCGAATGCGGCGGGGGGGACACTGCCGGACGTGTTCAAAACGAGTTATGCATACGTGGAGAAATACGCCGAACTGGGTATTTTCAAGGAATTGGATGGCTTGCTGGCGGAAAATCAGTTTGATCTGAACAATGTGGACAAAAGTCTGCTAGGTCTTCACCAGTATCAGGGTAAACAAGTATCCTTACCTATCGATGCCAACGTCATCGTATGGTATTACAACAAGGCGATCTTTGAGAATGAAACCACTAATCCTCATGATGCTCCCGTCCCTTCGCTCGAGCCCACATGGGATGAAATTACCGATATTGCAACCAAGCTGACGCTGGATAAGAACGGGAAAAGCGCAGACGAAGCGGGTTTTGATGCCGGAAACATCAAGCAGTGGGGCTTGTCCATTTCACCAGGATCAACGATGGATTGGTTTCTGGAGCCGGAACTGTGGTCCAATGGTGCGAAGCTGGTGAATGATGATGGTTCCCTTGCGCTTGAGACACCTGAAGCGATGGAAGTGCTGAACTATTTTATTGACTTGACCAAAAATAAAAAGATCAACACCACACCTGCACAGATTGAAGGTTTAGGTGGACAGGTGAATCTTGCGATTACGACATCCAAAGTAGCGATGAATCCGGGTGGTAGCTGGAATACAACCAACTACCAGGAGGCTGGCGTAGATTACGGCATCTCGTATTTACCAAAATTCAAAACAAACCAAACTGTTGTTCAGCCGGCAGGTCTTGCGATCAGTTCCAACACCAAGCATGAAGAGGCAGCATACAAGCTGCTTGCCTGGCTTGCGGGTCCGGATGGACAGACTGAACTTGCAAAGCAAGGCTATTCCATTCCGGCTAACAAGGCCGCAGCGGATGCTTATATCGCTACTGTAGGTGAAGATAATAAAATCTTCCTGGATGCTCAGCAGTATGGCATTGTATCCCCATTTACAACCAAGAAAACCGATCTGGTCTGGACGTACGGCGAGCAATCACTCAAACTTCCTCTCGCTGGGGACGGTGACCTAACCGCAGCATTGAAGGATTTGGCCTCCAAGATGCAATAAGCAGATAAAGAGGTGGAGAAATAGAAGGCTATAACCAATTGGCGGCAGTCGTGGGGAGATCGAGTTCCCTGGCTGCCGTTATTATGTTACGGAGACTGTGTTCTTTGTTGTAAGGGGCGGTTGGAAAGGAAAGGGAAGGGGGTGTCTTGTTGTTCGATGCCTCGTATCGCATTGACTTATGATGAGTTGAAATATAGAATTATATTTGCCGCAAATTTGGTTATGCAGGAATGAAATTGCCCCAATACGAATGGGGTTTTAAATACATAGATTAGAGGAAAGGTGGGGACTTCACATGGCAAAATTGAAGGATATTGCAGACCGCGTTGGTGTATCGATCTCTACCGTTTCACGTGTGATGAAGAACGATGTCAATCGATCGGTCAGCGATGAAACCCGCAAAAAGATCTGGGACACCGCTGAGGAGCTGGGTTATCGCTCACAGCGTCCGGCCAAGAAAAAGAAGACTGAACCTAAAACGGCCTATGCAATTGGTTGTGTGGTCGCCATTCCGCAGAACAAATACAACAGCCCTTATTTTTCAGTCATTATGGAAGGCATAGAGAAGCAGCTTGCTGAAGCGGGAATGCGGCTGGAATTTGTGTATAGCATCGAGAACGATGGAGATACCGTACAATTGCAATCTCTGGTGAAGGAACATCGGATTGATGGCATGATTGTAGTGGAACGAATTGACCCGGAAGCTTATCGCTGGCTCAAAGCCAATGTACGGACTGTTGTTGGAGTGGACATTACGGACCCGGACATTCCAGTCGTTGGTTATGATCGTGAAGAGGCGGCGAGAGAGGCCACGAATCATCTGATTGAGCAAGGACATCGGATCATTGCCTACATTGGCGGTGCGGAGTACAAGAATGATTTTCGTGAGGAAAAACGTTTCCTTGGATACCAACGTGCGATGAATGGTGCGGGATTAACGATTGATGATCACTGGGTTATTGATGTGAAATGGGATGTTTCGCTGAGTTATGAATTGACCAAGCAGGCATTTACCAATAATGCGAATAGACCTACAGCCATTTTTGCCGCCAGTGATATGATGGCCATTGCAGCCATGCGCGCTGCAACAGAACAGGGACTCCGCATCCCGGAGGATATCGCCTTTTTTGGGGTGGATAATATTGAAATATCCGAATTCACCTCTCCGCCATTATCGACCATTCATGTACCGAAGCTGGAGATGGGCATGTTCGCGGTTAAACAGCTGCTCGATTATCTGGATCATCAATATGAAGTGGCTGTCAAAATGATCGTTCCGTACCGCTGCATATTCCGCCAATCTTCCAATGGCAAAATAGAATAGCTATCAACCCAAGAGTTCCCTTGTCCAAGTTGGACGAAGGGAACTTTTGATTTAAGAAATTAATCGTAGATCACATTTTTCCCTTCTTCACTTAGTTTCTTTAAAGAGGTGAGCATATGATTGATCTCTTCATCGGAGTGTCTTTCCCAGGAAGCTAATTCCGCTACTATTTTTAGAGGTGATTTAGATCGATATGAGCGTGTTGGATTGCCGGGGAATCTTTGATCCGTTAAGTTAGGATCATTTTCAAAATCTCCTAATGGTTCTACAATGTAGATTCTTTCTTTGGCATTCGTTTTTGCTAATTCAGCACCCCACTTAGCAGCATTTAATGTTCCGGTGAAGTAAATGTGGTTAGATTTTTTATCTTGGTAGTTGGATAAGTATTGCGGTTCTAATAAATCTCCAATGTTCAGTTCTGCTTTAGTACCATGAAAAAAAGGTCCATGATCTAATACATTTTTTGGGTCATTCATACGGATGCACCTCTTTTTTTAGATTTGTATTTTAGCAGTATAGTGTAGGAATCGCCAAAAAAACAGTCTATAAAAAACATAAAAATAACGTTACAATAGAAATAGAGAGAATGATATTGAGCGGAAATTACCTATATAGGCTGAATTAAAGGGTATGGTTTGGCACGGAAAAATGAACTATTTATGTTGTTCGTGATATTTCAAAAAGCAAGGAGCAGACTGCACTCGGCAGTCTGCTCCTTTTTTATAGCATTCTGGACAACTTCCGGTATTCCCGGGGGGAAATGCCTTCATATTTGCGGAACATGCGGCTGAAATAATGAATGTCCGGGTAACCGCTTTGTATACCGACCGCCTCAATGGAATGATCGGTTTCCCGCAGCAACTTACGTGCCTCGCTTAGACGGATGGATTGAATGTATTCATTGGGCGGCATGCCCGCAATCTGTTTGAACAATTTGGCCATGTGATCCACACTCAGGTTTAATTGTTTGGCGATGCCCGAATTGGTCCACGGATTGGAAGGGGCGCCCTCTATACGTTTCATGAGCTCAAGCAGCTTCTCTCCGTGTACCGAATCATGGCGTGACGAACTTCGCCAGGATGAACGCAGCAGATGGGTCAATATTTGCAGCATCAAGGCTTTGCATACGAGCTCATATCCCGGTGGGCGCATCGTAAATTCATGTACCAATTGTTCCATAAGCTGCACGGTAGCTGGAGAAGGGGTATAGGTCGGGTTGAAGGATAGCGGCGTCATGCCTTCTGCGCAAGCTTCCACTGCGAATTTATGATGCAGAACAGTCTCTTCGTTCACAACCATATCGGCCTCGGTCTGAATGGTCAATTCGTTGAAGAAATCAAAATGAATGCCAATGAAACGTGCTTCCGGGCTGGAAACCACCTCATTCTGATGATAGACACCGGCAGGCAGCAAGATTAGCTGACCAGCCTTCAGATTAAAATTAATATCGTTCATATAAGTTGCAGCTTCGCCTTGAGAGACGTACAGAAGTTCAAAATCATACAAACGCCGCTTTGCCAGTTTGCCGGGAGGAAGGCTCTGGAATTGAGCATAATGCACGTTGGGAGACCATTCCTTGTAAGTGACGGTTCGTTGCAGAGGATATATCGCTTGTTGCAGAGACATAAGTTCCATCTCCTTTTTCAATGAGATTGGGCCAAATAGATCTAATTGAAACTGAACGGAATTGTGCAAATAATCTCTTTATCTCCTAAATAAATAATCACGTAATTTATTTATAATATATGTATTATCACATGTTCTTACGAGAGAGACAACATCACGGATTAAGCTAAAAAAGGAGAGGATGGACATGAACTCTCTCCCGGTGGAACGGAGCACGAGTTATTGTTGCGAACGACTCAGGTCCGTTGCACAGAATGGATTTCCCACGGCTACGGATTGGGAGCGATGTGTTCCAGTGGAACTGGTGGACACGGTAACAGGCAGACCACCTCATCAATCTACAGAAGTTCGATTTGGCTGGAGTCCCGAATACTTGCATATTCGCTTTGTATGCCAGGATGATCACGTCGTATCTGATTTCACGGAAAGGAACCAGCCATTATACGAGCAGGATGTGGTTGAACTGTTCATTGATGAACAGGGGGATGGCAGGAACTACATGGAACTTGAGATCAGTCCGCACAACGTGATATTTGATGCATTCATTCACAATAACGACGAAGGTTCAGCATTCCAGGCAGATGTAACCTGGCAGCTGAAGGGGTTGCATACGTCTGTGGAAGTGGATCGTCAGGGCCATCGGGTGTATCTGATCCATATTCCAGCGAGTAACTTCCAGTCGCCCCTGACTAAAGGGGTGTGCTGGAGGGTCAACGTGTACCGTATTGATGAGAATGTGCAGGGAGATCGGGAGTATCAGGCATGGCAGCCCACAGGGGCTGTAAACTTTCATCTACCTGCCCGGTTTGGTTATTTTCAATTGGGATAGCTGTGCATCACTGAAGAACAGGTTTGTATATTTTGGAGGAGGGTATTCGGATGAAAAAAGGGATTAATATATGGTCGTTTCCAGGAGATGCCTCTATTACGGATTGTATTCAGACGGCGAAGCAAGCTGGCTTTGAGGGGATTGAACTATCCCTTAATGCAGAAGGTGAACTGAGTCTGTCTGCCACAGATCAGGAGGTTCGTGACATTCAGGGACGTCTGGAGGAAGCTGAACTCGAAATCGCGGGACTTGCAACCGGGTTGTACTGGGATTACCCGATGACGAGCGCTCGTCCGGAGATTCGCACGAAAGCACTGGATGTGTGTAAAAAACAGTTGGAACTTGCCGCGGCATTTGGTGTGGATACCATTTTGGTCATTCCGGGCGCGGTTGGTGTGGATTTCATTCCAGACAGCGAAGTGACGGATTATGAAGTTGCTTATGAACGGGCGCAAGAAGCCCTTGCGCACCTGCTGCCGTATGCGAAAAGTGCAGGCGTATCCATTGGCATTGAGAACGTATGGAACAAGTTTTTGGTATCACCGTTAGAACTGCGTGCCTTTATTGATTCTTTTGGCTCAGAGTATATAGGTTCGTATTTCGATGTGGGCAATGTCGTGCAGAACGGTTACCCGGAGCAGTGGGTTCGCATTCTGGGTCATCGGATCAAAAAGGTGCACTTCAAGGATTACCGTCGTCAAGCGGGAGGGCTTCATGGATTTGTGGATCTGCTGGCTGGAGATGTGAATTATCCGGCGGTGATGCAGGCATTACAGGCTATTGGTTACGACAACTACGTGACCGCGGAGATGATTCCGCCTTACGCTCATCATTCGAAGCAGATCATATTCAATACATCCAAAGCGATGGATGCCATTCTTGGGCGTTCTCAGTAATAAATTCGGATAACAACGTTTATTGGGATATTCATTCTATTTTGATATGGGAGGTAGAAATATGTTAAAAGTGGGATTGATCGGTTTTGGGTTTATGGGACGTATGCATTTTGACAACTATGTACGCCTTGCCTCCGAAGGGGAACCCGTGGAATTGGTAGCCATCTGCGATCTGAGAATAGAGAAATTGAAGCACGGTAAAGCAGCCGGTAATATGGCAACAGAGCAAGAGGTATATGATCTCGCACCTTATCGTTTGTACGCCAATATCGACGCGATGCTGGAGCAAGAGGAACTGGATATCATTGATATTACGCTGCCCACACCATTGCATGCTGAATTAACATGTTCATTGCTGGAGAAAGGTTATCATGTATTGTGTGAGAAACCGGTTGCGCGCCATTCGGCGGAAGGCTGGAAGATGGCAGAAGCCGCCAAAGCGACAGGAAAAACACTGATGATTGGGCAATGTTTACGCTTCTGGCCAGCCTATGCCTATCTAAAATCCGTAGTAGAAGATGGTCGTTATGGAGCGGTCAACGCAGGTTATTTCTTCCGCGGTTCGGGTTTGCCTCAAGAGTGGTTCCTGGATGGGGAGAAAAGCGGGGGCTGCATATTAGATATGCACATTCATGATGCGGATATTATTCACTGGGTGTTTGGCAAACCGGATCAAGTATCCACGCTCGCTCGTAATGTTATTCCGGGAAGCGGCTATGATACCGTGTCTACCAATTATGTGTATCCTGATGGAAAAGTGCTGAATGCCCAAGCCGACTGGACGTTGGGGGGAGACTACGGGTTCTCGATGACGTATCGGGTGAATTTGGAGCAGGGGAACCTGGTCTTTGAGAATGGAGAGCTAAAAGTAAATCCCAACCATGGTCCTGGTTTCGTCGCGGAGCTGTCACCCGACTCGGGATATTATCACCAACTCAAATATTTTATCCAGTCTGTTCACATGGGCACGCCTGTATCTGTATGTACACCAGAGAGTGCAACAGGCACGCTTGAGTTAATTGAAGCCGAGATACGTTCAGCAGATGAGCGCGGCACATTGGTTACAGTAAAGTAGGAGCAGATTGAGAAGTCCTACAGCTTAAATATCGTAAAAATGAAGAAGGGGCTGTCCCATTGTCATGAATATGACGGGACGCCCCTTTTAAGCATCGAGGGGGTGGCTAGTCCCACTCGCTTACAATTACGGTGTGAGCAGAGGGAGGCGCAGAGGGATGAGCACTAACGAATCGGAGACACGTTATTCAGGAGTATGGAGCAACTACGGAAATCTAAGGAACCTGAGACGCCCTATTTAGAGATTTTGAGCCGTATATCGCGTTTAATCGTCAGATTTTTAAGAAATAGCGTGTCTGGTGTTCCTTAAAAATTATTAATGAGGGGAGGGAGCACAAATAAGACTCCCTGAATTCCTTAGAATAAGAAAAAAGCCTACGAGCAGCCTTAAAACAAGAAACAGGCCTACAAGCCGCAAGCAGCTCACACGCTAACTTGTATGCCAAATCTTTTAAAGCCGCCTAAACCCTCCTAAATCATTCTAGATCATTCTAAATCCTTCTAAATCCTTCTAAATCCTTCGAAATTACTTACCCGAGTCCATCGACAGTAGCAGTCATTACCCCTTACGACCAACAACCCGCCAATTATCCGCCTGCTCCACTGTTAACGGTTGGTGTCTGCGGATGTAATCCTCTACCAGTGCGGCCATATCTGTCGCGCCTTCGTGCAGCACTTTTTTACCTGGATACATCGCATAATCTCCACCGCCAGCAGCACGGTAGCTGTTCATCACCACAGAGTACATGCCATCCATGTCCATTGGCTTGCCTTCACGTTCCAGCTTCACAACTCGACTACCTACAGGCTGGGAGATATCCAACTCGTATTCCATACCAGCCCACATATCGTAATTATAATGCTGAGGTTTGGGTTCCATATAAGCCGGATTGACTGTCACCTCGCCAGAAGCATTTACTTCAAAGTAACGTGCCGTTTGTTCCAACGCCTCCCGGACATCCTGACCACTCAGCTCCAGCACCGTCAGAGTATTAGGATAGATAAAGTTGGATAACACGTCCCGTACGGTGATGTGACTCCCGAAACCACGGGCTTCTTCACTTAGCATGGCGGTATTGGAGAGCTGCGCTCCAGTCGCTTCCATCTGCACTTGATGTACAAAAGCAATAAAAGGATGCGCCTTAAGCCGCAGAGCCGTTGCATTGGAGATGGACAAATCCCCAGCAACCTCGCCAATCGGTTGATCCAGCCATGCTTGTGCTTCAGCTTCCAGCTCGTCCGTAAGCTTCATAACTGTAGCATCAGGTTCGACCTCATTATGTTCATCCAGAAGTAACAACCGAGCCTTCTTATCTGTAATCTTCCATTTCCCGCACGATGATTGCTCCAACTGAACGGATACATGCCCCGCACCATTTCCGCTGAATCCCGGCTGAATGACGGTTACACCATGGATAGTAGCGGTAAGCTGACGATGCTGATGTCCGGTAAGCAGCACATCGATGCCTTCAATGTCCCGACAGATGGCATAGCCTTGATTTTCTCCAGTTAACCGTTCGGCAGGCTCTCCTGTTTCCAAATCACTCTCAAACCCGCCATGATAACTGACAACCATTACATCTGGTTGTTCATGCTCGCGTATATAGTTAACCCATGTACGAATGGTCTCCAAGGCATCAAGGAACTGCAGACCTTCGATATTCTTCGGATGCTCCCAGTTCGGGATATAATGTGTCGTTGCACCCAAGAGTGCAATTCGAACACCGGAGGAGAGTGTCTTCATTAGATAGGGAGGGCCGAAGGCTGGTAGAGCTGCACCTGTTGGAAGATCTCTCGAAGATTCTGATTCATTGGCTCTGTCGTGCTCAGCATGAACAATGTTGGCTGACAGCCAAGGGAAGTTGGAAGCTTCAACTGCTCGGCGCAGCAGATCCTGACCATAGTTGAACTCGTGGTTACCCATTACCGCAGCATCATATCCGAGTTCATTCAATACTGTGATGAAGGGATGCCCTTCGTTGTTGGAAATCTGTGAAGCTGCATAAGAGGCCAAGGGTGATCCTTGCAGCAGATCCCCGTTATCCACCAGCATCAGTTCAGGTGAACGTTCGCGTTCCTTACGAATCAGGGAAGCCAGCAAGGCAAGCCCAGCCGGGCGGTACGCATTGGTATTGTAATGAATGGGGCGAATTGCCCCGTGCAGATCACTGGTATACAGAATATCGAAGCTTGCCGTAGGGTGTATGGATGTCATTTTACAATCTCCTCTAATATATAAGTTCTTCCCATATCTTCAACCATAATGAGCCTATTTTAACAGACTACAAGTCGCGCTGACAGCCTGACAGGAAACTTTACAAAACTCCAAATTTCGTTTCACATCGCGCAAATATTTGGCAATTATAGTAGACAAGTACTGAAAAATAGAAACTCTTTGGAGGGTGTTCGTTTGAAGAAGTCTGCTTTATTTTTACCATTGTTGATTTTGGTTCTGTTTCTGAGTGCTTGTGGGTCTAGTAGTACAACTGGTTCGGCTAACGGAGAGAATTCGAGTTCGAATGCATCCGACACGGCGACGGCAGAGACAGAGAAGCCTGTCGAAGGTTATGTGCCAACGGAATTGACGGTTCAATTTGTTCCTTCCCAGAATGCAGATACGCTCGAAGCCAAAGCAAAACCGCTCGAGAAGTTGCTGGGTGACAAACTGGGCATCCCGGTAAAAGTCAGCGTATCCACCGACTACAATACAATTATTGAAGCCATGGCTTCCAACAAAGTAGACGTAGGTTTCTTGCCTCCGACAGCTTATGTACTGGCGAAAGAAAAAGGCGCTGCACAAGTTATTCTGCAAGCACAACGTTTTGGTGTAAATGATGAGACTGGAGCTCCAACAGAGCAACTGGCGGATTCCTATAAATCCATGTTTATCGTGAAGAAAGATTCGCCGATTCAATCCATTGAAGACCTTAAAGGTAAAAAAGTCGCTTACCAAAACGTAACGTCTTCCGCAGGTTATGTATGGCCAGCAGGTCTGTTGCTCGACAGAGGCATTGATCCATTAAAAGATGTAACACCTGTAACGTTGAAAGGTCATGACCAAGGTGTGATCGCTGTATTGAACGGTGACGTTGATGCAGCAGCGATTTTCCAGGATGCCCGCAACACGGTAGCCAAAGACTATCCGACTGTATTTGAAGATACACGTGTACTGGCGTTCACTGAGCCTATTCCTAACGATACCATTGCCGTTCGTACAGACATGAATGCCGATTGGACTGCGAAGATCAAACAAGCCTTCATCGATATCGGTAAAGATACGGAAGGTCACCAGATCATCAAAGAAATCTATACGCATGAAGGTTATGTAGAATCCGATGATAGCAAGTTTGAGATCGTTCGTCAGTATGGCGAAAAAGTGAAAGGTGAATAATTTGGATCCAAAAGTAGTTCGGGATCTGTTCACTTTGTAGTCGCTCTCTTGGATGGGAACAGCTTAATCGTAGCAATGGACAGGCCAGTTCAGCGTGATCTACGCTGCGCTGGCTTGTGCCATTATAGCAAGGACTTAGGTATGGTTGATCATTATGAATGAAAGAAGGATTATTGCCATGATTGAGCTTCATAACGTTACCAAAACTTACGCTAACGGCACCAAGGGCCTGGATAATATTAATCTAAAATTTGAGCAGGGGGAATTCATTGCTGTAGTGGGTCTGTCGGGTGCGGGTAAATCAACTCTCCTGCGATCCATTAATCGGCTGCACGACATTAGTGAGGGCGAGATTCTGATTAACGGAAGTTCCATCACGAAGGCGCAAGGCAAACGGCTACGCATGATCAGACGTGACATCGGCATGATTTTCCAAAGCTTCAATCTGGTGAAGCGGTCTAGTGTACTCCGTAATGTACTTGCTGGACGCGTTGGATACCATTCCACCATGCGTACCATTCTGGGTCGTTTTCCCAAAGAGGATATTGAACTTGCATTTACGGCGCTGGATCGGGTTAACATCTCGGAGAAAGCCTATTCCCGTGCAGATCAGCTATCCGGTGGACAACAGCAGCGTGTGGCTATTGCCCGTGTACTGGCACAGGAAGCAAAAATCATTCTGGCTGACGAACCGGTTGCATCACTCGACCCGCTTACAACGAAGCAGGTTATGGATGACTTGAAACGTATCAATCAGGAGCTTGGGATTACCACGATTGTCAATCTTCACTTTATTGATCTTGCGAGAGAGTATGCGACCCGGATTGTCGGATTGCGAGCAGGCGAGGTCGTATTCGACGGCCCGGTGGAAGAGGCAACGGATGATCGCTTTGCAGAAATATACGGCAGACCGATCCTGGCTGACGAATTGCTGGACAAGCAGGCTGTGCATGAGCAGGGAGAAGTTGTGGTATGAAGGGGCAGTCCAACGTTCCACTTCAGAATGTAGGCGGAGTGGGGAAGGAACCTGGTTCCAGCCCGGCTCAGGTTGTGAATCGCCCGAAACCGCCTGGGCGTACGAAACATCTGCTCACCCTAGTGATCATTCTGCTCCTTCTGTGGGCCAGTGCCAAGCAGACGGATGCCAGCTTCACGGAGCTGTTTGAAGGTTTTCCCAACATGCTGGATCTGCTGAAGGAGATGTTCCCACCCCGGTGGAGTTACTTTGATAATATCGTGCAAGGCATGCTGGAAACGATCCGAATGGCCCTGATCGGAACAACCATTGGTGCCATTATTGCAATCCCGATCTCGATCATCTGTGCCGGTAACCTGATGCCGAGTCGCTGGATCTATTATCCGGCGCGCTTTCTGCTGAACCTGATTCGGACTGTACCGGATCTGCTGCTTGCTGCTCTATTTGTAGCTGTGTTTGGTCTGGGTCCAATCCCCGGAATCTTGGCACTGGCTGTGTTCTCGGTTGGTCTGATTGCGAAGCTCACGTATGAGACGCTGGAAACCATTGATCAGGGGCCGCTGGAAGCGATGACGGCTGTCGGTATGAACCGGATTCAGCTCATTGTATATGGCGTGGTGCCGCAATTGGCTGCTCAGTTCACATCCTATGTGCTGTATGCCTTCGAAATTAATATACGTGCTGCTGCCATTCTCGGACTGGTGGGAGCCGGAGGAATTGGACTCTATTATGAGGCCACACTTGGATTCCTGGAGTATGACAAGACCAGCGTAATCATTCTGTTTACCCTCGTCATTGTTCTGGTCATTGATTATGTAAGTACTAAGCTGCGGGAGAAATTGCTATGATGAAAAATGAAACAAGCCGCATCCGGCCAAAACCACGGAAGAACCCGCTACGCTGGGTCATTGTGTTACTGCTGATCCTTGTATATATCTGGGCTCTCGCCGGTGTACCATTCACTGGCTTTAAGGAAACTGCTGCCCAGATTATGAAGGCTATTGTAGCCGGAATATTCTCACCGGATTGGGATTTTGTATACTTGCCAGAGGGAGAAGACCTACTTCGGGGACTGCTCGATACACTGGCGATTTCCGTGTTGGGTACCGTAATCTCGGCAGTACTCTGTATCCCGTTTGCTTTCTGGTCTGCCCGCAATATGAGTGGGCATCGTTCCATCTCGGGTGCAGGGAAAATGGTACTCAGCTTCATCCGCACGTTCCCTGAGATTATTATGGCCTTGTTGTTCATTAAGGCCGTAGGCCCAGGTTCGTTCGCAGGGGTACTCGCCCTTGGATTACACTCCATCGGCATGTTGGGCAAATTGTACGCAGATGAAGTCGAGAATATCGACTATGGCCCATCTGAGGCGTTGCTTGCCTCTGGAGCCAATCGCATGCAGCAGTTGTGGTTCGCCATCCTGCCGCAGGTGATGCCTGGGTTCCTGAATTATACGTTGTATCGTTTCGAGATTAATGTACGTTCTGCGACCATACTCGGCGTAATTGGAGCAGGGGGGATTGGAACCCCGCTTATCTTTGCACTTAGCACACGGAACTGGCCGCGAGTAGGTATAATCCTGCTGGGAATTATCGTGATGATCACGATTATCGACTTGATCTCAGGGTATATTCGTAAGAAGCTGGTGTAGGCTAATGTGGGGCTACGAGGCATATTAGATAGTGGTGCCATAAAGTATATTAGATAATTAAGTAAGGTTAGACGATAGAGTAAGAGGAGAGGGCTATTCGCTGCCAGAAATATGGCTAGGGATAGTCTTTTTTTGTGTCTGCAAATCAACAACAGAATGTTTTATTGCCGTGCTGATCATTATTGAATAAAGATGTTCAAAGAATATGCAGACCGAGGATTGAATTAATTTCCAATGACATGTAGTATTAATAGATTCCTATATAAAGGCAATTAAGGATATTAATCATTATTCCTCATAGATAACCATTACAAGTAATCAGTTTTTCAAAAGGAAGGTGACCTATGGAATTATTTCAATATATATGGATTGGGTTTATGGTACTCCTGTTACTCTACAGAATGGTTTTTCAGAAGTTTAAAAAACATAACAGAGAAAATATTGGACTCAGTGCAATCCTGATTATTTTCACGGGAAGCGCTTATACGTTTACACACATGAACTTGATTTTTGTCATCAGTATCATCGCCGTGGCCGCTTGTTCTGCGGTATGGAACAGCATTCTATTTGTTAGAAATGGATATGTGCCGGAACGTTTGAAATGAATCCACGTTCTGCATTGCATTTACAATATGTAACCAAAGTAGCGTCGCAGGAGCTGATCTAACGAACTTGAGAGTCCTTATTTGGTAACATACGTCAATGGAATTCTAACGAATCGTAATGACGCTATTTGTTGCGTTTAACCTGAATTAACCCTCTTGGAGCGGAAATATAGTTAAATAGCGACACTGAAGTTCGTTAGACCTTAGAATTCGGCCAGAATGGCTAAATAAGATCTGTCAGATTTGTTAGCGGCGTTAAGGGGGAAGGGTATCACGTGAAATTCCCAATACATAAGCGCACGAGGCAATGAGCCGAGAAGCCCACGATCCCAAGAGCGTCAGCCCCTGAGATTCATAAGTAACAAGTCACTTTAGCGTCATGAGTGAATTGGTACCGTATAAGTCAAAGTATTCCGATGTTCCTCTGCTCAACTAAAAAAAACCGAAACCAGGTTGCCCTGAATCAGGCAATGTTGGTTTCGGTTTTTTAGTAGCTTGGTTAAAAGTCAGGCTTCTTTATTGAGACCTAGCTAGCCAATGGCAACGCTTTGGTTACTTGAACCGTAATGGTCTCTGTGCTGGTCACGCCTGCGGCGTTGATCAGCTCAGCGCGGTACGTGTATGTTCCGTTAGCACGACCGGACAATTCCGTAAACGCACTTTGAGAAGCGGGTGTAGCGGCTTTCAAAGTTTGTGTATCAATCAATACATCATTCTCATAGAGACGGTATTCGGTAGCGTTCGTACCCCACCAGAGGTTCATGGATACGCTGTAGTTGCCATCACCATCCCAGTTGTTTTGGGACAATGTTGCTTTGCCAGGGGAGGCGTTCGTTACTTGTACCGTCAGCACGTCACTGCGTGTTGTGCCTTTGTCATTGGTCAGCTCGGCAACGTAAGTATATGTGCCATTCGTTTTGCCAGTAATGGCCGTTTTAGCAAACTGTGAAGAAGGTGTAGCCGCAGTCAACTTCTGCGTATCAATCAGAACACCGTTCTCATACAGTTTGTACTCGGAACCATTTTCACCCCACCAGAGGTTCATGCTTACGTTATACGAACCTTCGAACAAGCCAGTCGTATATCCATTATCAGAAGAAAGCACCGGTTTACCCGGCGCTTCTGCAGCTGGAGTGGAAGGCTGTTCGCCTCCACCTTGATCTTCAGCAGGTACAAAATCATTCAAGCTTCTAGGTTTCAATTGATATACGTCTTTGAAAATAGCAGAAACGCCTGTGATATCAATTTTGTCCCCAGCAGTATAAGGGAAGGAAGTATCTGTCACACCTGTACGGGTGTCTACACGGATGTGTGTAGTTGCTCCGTCCGCAGCCACTGCGTCAAATTCGAAAGATCCAGCCGGTGTAGCACTGATGATATTCTCAATCGTTACATCTTTCAATTGAACCAGTTGACCCTGGTTCGCATCTGTAATGGCTGTAACTTCAATTGGAGCAGGTACGGAAGCCGTACCTGTTTTCTCAATCGCAACGATGTCGGTAAGCTCGAACTCGCTGTTATAGATGGTTGTTGCTGCCGTTACTTTCACCGTGTCACCTGCATGAAAACCACTTGTGTGTTGGAAGACATAAATTCCGGCAGTTTCATCTTGAAGATAAAAGGCTTGTCCACCGAATGCACCTGGTTCTGTCGTTACAACACCTTCGATGGTTACGGTAGTACCGACAGCTTTGGTGCGTGCTTCAGCAACGGTAATCGCTGCTGGAATCGGTCCTTCTTCTTCCGGAAGCTGTTCAGCTGGCACATTGCCAACAGTCACGGCATTGGTAATCAGGTTACTGCCGTTCAGACGGAGACGCAGGCTTGCAGCGCCAGTTGTACCCGGTTTGATACGTACATTCAGATCTTTGATCCCGCGACCTTGGCTATCCGAGGTTACACTGAATGTGGAGCTGTAACCGTACGATGTCGGCCAAGTACCACTTTCATTCTGAATCATGGCTACCTGTGTTCCGCCAGTCAGATAGATACCAGCACTATAACCGGATACGGTTGTGTTTGGAGCCATGTTCTCCACAACGACACGAATCTGGAAGTCTTCTGCATTCGGAAGCGTATCCTGTTTCACGAAGCTGTAAGAAGCATTTGCGCTGGATGCAGGGCCGCCGTAAGAACCAGCCTTGAACGTGGAACGATCGAACCACTTGTATCCGGCAGCAGGTGCGGCCCAAGGTTCAGCCTGTGGTTCTGTAGAAGCAGCCGGCTCTTCGAATGGCAACAGCGCTGTAGCTGTATCCAGTTCAAGTCCGTTTACTTGAGTGAAATCCGTGTAGTTCTCTTGTGTAGCAAGCCAGTTCACCGTGTTCACGAGCAATACGGCATCATCGACTTCTTTGAATCCGTCATAGGTTGTTTTACGTGTGCCCGTCTCTTCACGCAAGTATTTAGGCGATGCATCTTCTACTGGAGAGGAGTCACCGATGAAGGCAGCCTTACCAGCTCCAAGCTTGGATACGGCTACGTAAGGACCTTCTTCGATCCCGCCGCCGTTGTATACGCCTTGGTCCACCGCGTTGTTCCATTTGGCGTTGGTTTTTGGCAGGTACACAATGCCTTTTGCCTTTTCCGGATCAGTGATTGCGAGGGTTGAGCCGGCATGCATGGCTACAGCCGACACACCTTCTGTGATGCCGAAGGCTTGATCTGCCGGTACAATGATATTGGCATTGATATCGCCAAGTGCGTTATAGCGGAATCGTACGCCGAAATTATCGGACAACCAGTCTGAGCTGGTGATGTTTTGCATGGCTTCAGAATTACGCTCATCTGTGCTCATGCCTTTGGCTGGATCTTCGAATGCTCCACGACGATAGCCGTTGATAACTTCAGAGCCATCCCAGCGGTTTTTATTACGGTCTGCATTATAGTGATCTCCAACGAAGAAGATGCTGCCGCCTGTTTCAACATATTGTTTGAGTGCTGCCTGTTCGGATGTTTTGAAAGGAATTTGAGGCTCTGCAATAACGAATACGTTATACTCTTTCAGATCATCATAGGTAAATGGAGTCGTCTTGCGAAGTTCTTTGACATAATAACCATCATTCGCGAGTGCATTCCCGAAGTCAGAGAAACCTCCATCGATGACCCAGTCTGCTGCTCCAGCCGTCTGGCCGTGTGAGTTGTCGAACAATACTTTCTTGCCTGCATTTTGGTTCACAACCTTCGCTTGGATGAATGGTGCCGGGTCTGTCGGTCCTTCCGCATGAACCGATGCATCTCCGTTCCATAATCCGATCTGAAGCGGCAAAGCCATGGACAATGCGAGGAGTGATTTTAGAAATACTCCGCGCATACCTGTTAATTTACCCAACCAAATCCCTCCCAGATATTAGTTAATTCATGAGTTCGTCCATATTCTACCACATGAAAATCTCACATAGTCATAACAATTTGTAAAAATTAACTCGATATTTGTAAAATTGGGTCTTTTGACATATCCATAGGTATTTTGGTCCTGTCTTAACACTCCCATCCGGCGTCACTGTTGATTTTGCATAAAAAAAGCCATCTCTATGAGATGACTTTGGCCCGAATTCGATTGACGGCATGGAAGACAGAAGACTTAATCATGCCTTCACTGCGATTCACCAGCTCTGCCGTTTCCTTGATGGAGTATCCGTGGATGAGGCGAAGTTCTAATATTTTTCGGTGTTCCGTGTTGTTGATATGGGAGACAAGATCATGAACGCCTTCATTAATTTCAAGTTGGGGTGTGTCGAGGTGATGGGTAGGTACCTCCAGACGGCTGTCACGTTTAAGTGTACGGGTTCGCCTGCGGAAACTGTCCATGGCAAGGTTTCGGGCAATCCGTTTGAGATAATAGAGGAGTCGATCTTCAGGGATATCTACGGTCACATTCATCAGTCGAATGAAGCAATCCTGAGCCAGATCTTCTGCGTCTTGTGGCTGTTTGACGATATGGGATAGATACCGTGTGATTTCTGATTTATAGTTGACATAAGCATCGTTGATTTGTGCAGTGTTCATATGATGTGAATCCCCCTTGGATACAGATCAGGCTTGGGTCCGGTCTGGTATGAGTCTCTTATGATCCAAGTATATCGGGAGGTTGTTTCCAAACGGTTCAGAGTTGTATCGAAGTTGTAACATTTCGTGCTTCCCTCTATTCAAGCACAAGGCTTGGGATACAAAATATAGGCAGATGAAATCCATAGAGCAGGGAGATTACGAGGGTATCATGAGACCAAAAGAGATTTTAATTATTGAGGACGAGGAGTCCATTCGAGATATTTTGTCCTATTCGTTACGCAAGGAAGGATTTGAGATCAAGGAAGCAGCTACGGGTAAAGAGGGGTTGAATCTGCTTCGGGATTCGAAGCCGGATCTGATCCTGCTGGATCTGATGCTGCCGGATATGAGCGGTTTTGATGTGTGTCGGCAACTGTCTGTGAACTCCAAGATACCCGTCATCATGATCACTGCGAAGTCTGACATGCTGGACAAGGTACTTGGCATGGAGCTTGGGGCAGATGATTATATCACGAAACCTTTTGATATCCGTGAGGTGGTTGCGCGCATTCGGGCGATCTTTCGCCGGATTGATCTCATCAGCGAGACACTGGAGAATCAGTCCTATGAGGTGGTCAGGCTTGGCAAGCATATTGAGATTCGCAAGGATGAACGGGAAGTGTGGAAAGACGGGGAACGCGCAGGACTCACCAATAAGGAATATGACCTGTTGTTATTTCTCGTGACCCATCATCGTAAGGTACATACACGTTCTGAACTGCTGGACAAGGTATGGGGATTTGATTTTGCAGGAGATACCCGAACGGTGGATATTCATATACAACGGATTCGCAAGAAATTGGATAGTGGTGTGCAGGGCATTTCGATGATCGAGACTGTATTTGGTGTAGGGTATAAGCTGAATATTCAGGTGCAGACATGAAGTGGACCATCCAGTTCAAAATGGTGGTGCTCTTCTCGGTCATCGTCTTTATCGGATTCTCCGTTCTGCTGATTCTGTCCAATAAGGTGGCACAGGAGAATATGTACCGGGAAGTGCATGAGGACATGGTGCAATCGAAGAAAAATCTGGATATCGCGCTGAATCAGTACTTCCTGATTCATAACAAACGCATGAGCAGAGACTCGCTCGAAGCAGGAAGCCGCGAGCTTGCGGAGCAGATTGGTTCAGCCGTTGGCGGAAAAATTACCGTATATCGCCCTGATGCTTCACCATACGGATCTACTGGCAGTGAAGCTAATGTCGCTATGCGGTCTGACCATCCTGATGTGAAGGCGGCCATACAATCCAAGATCGCGTATACCACAGTTGTGGATAAAGGTCGGGTCACCTCCAGTCTGTCCTTTCCGCTTCAGATGGATCAACAATTGATCGGAATTGTGCAGATGGAGAAGGATTACACGGATTTGTTCAAACGCAACCTGCGTTTTCAAAATACGATCAAACTGTTCGCGGCGGTGATTTTCGTATTTGTATTTATCGCCTCCATCTTTATTTCCCGGAAAATCACCCAACCTATCCGTGTACTCACGAAACGTTCTGCGGAAGTGGCTCAGGGGAGTTTGAATGCAGACATTCAGATAACCACTAAGGATGAGATTGGTGAACTGGCTTCAAGCTTCACCATCATGATTGATCGTGTGCGGGAGCAGATTGATGTGATTGAGCGAGAACGGGACGAAGTGAATCAAGTACAGGCGCGAAGCAAAGTCTTTTTTGACAATGTGACACATGAACTGAAGACACCACTAACGACCATTCTGGGATACGCCCAGATTTTGCGGGATAACGGATTTACCGATCAGGATTTTTTTGACAAAGGCATGAATTATATTATCAAGGAAAGCCAGCGTCTCAACACGATGGTTGCGGATATCCTGGAGGTCTCGGTCTCCTCTGCGGTCATTCAGGCGTACCGATTCGAACGTATCGATGTATCGGATGTTATTCGTGAAGCTTGTGAAGACATGTCGATTAAGGCGGGCAAGTACAATATAGGCATTCACTATGAGCTGGAGGAACATCAGTATCTACAGGGAGATCGGGACAAGCTGAAGGAGGTATTCCTCAACGTTCTGGATAATTCGGTTAAATATAGTGATGTCAATTCAATCATTGAAGTACAATCCTTCCGGTTAGGTGAGACTATCGCTATTGTGATTCGTGATCAGGGGGAAGGAATCGGAGCTGAAGCACTCCAGCATGTATTTGAACCCTTTTACCAGGATAAAGGAATCAACAGGGTGGAGAAGGGCAGCGCAGGACTGGGCTTGTCTATTGTGAAGAACATCGTGGAGCGTCATGGAGGAACAGTGGAGATGAAGAGCATCATGCGGCAAGGGACACAAGTAAATATCAGTCTTCCGGGGGAAATGAACGCATGAGACATCCAGGATTCTGGCGAAAGCACCGTGACAAATTGATGTTGTCGGGGCTGTTAATCGCATTTGTCAGTGGAATTTTCGGAATCGGCAGTCTGTTCAGTATGGGGAATCTCAAACCAAGAACGGTGATTATGCCAAGCGAGCAATTCAACAGCCGTCTGGCGCCGCCGCCCAGCAGTACGATTCAAGTCGAGTCGGCAACAAAGATTCCGAATGACTTCGCAATCTATGATTTTGAAGTGGTAGACCGAAATACAATTATATTAAATCAACCAGAACCTTCCTATTCAGGGCTGCGGCTGTCTCTCCTGCATCTGGATGATAATGAAGTGAAAAATATTGCAACGAATACGGATTACGGTGTAGTCATCAGCCCGGATCACAAGAAGTTGATATACTCCCAATATCGGGCGGGTCAAGCGCAGAAGACGACGTATGAGTATATGATTCAGAGCGGGGAACGTCGCAAACTTTCGAACGATAACTCGTATTACAGAGTGTTTACAGGGAATGAATCCTACATCGGTCAGGATGATCTCTTATTCAAACAAGTCGATCTAAAGCAGGGAACGAGTCAGACCATCTACACGCATGATGAGCTGATGGGCATGTTTGCTGGAACAGGACAAGGACAAGAAAAAGGATCGAGTGATACATTTATCGTTATGGATGTCTTTGAGGTCAGTGAAGATCTGAAGCAGTTCTATATGCTGGTGATGCTGAAAGAAAACTATGCCATATATCGTGTGTCGCTTGAGGATGCGCATGAAGTGAAGGCATATGCGGCAATGGAAGAGATTCAACAGTACAAGTTACTGAAGAACGGGGACATGCTCATCCAGGGAACGATCAATAAGGTGCAGGGATTATATCGGTATCGCGCAGAACAGAAGCAATATGAACTGGTCCTGAAAGGGTCCATCTGGAGCTTCGAACTGGATGCAGATCAATCGCGAATTGCTTATTTTTTGCCAATGGATAATCAGAATCAGAAGAATGAATTGCATATTGCCTATCTGAATGACAGCAAGCTTTCGTCAGATACGGTGATCTACCGTAATATTGATAGCTTCATCAAACTCAGATGGAATGATGACGAACTATTTGCAGTAGGAAGCACCATGGATAAAAGTGAAATGTACCGCTTTAGTTTCAGAGCCTGGTAAGCTATGGAAGGTATAAGATAAGACCTTGGTCTGGATGAGGCTGGCGACAGCTCCCATGCGGACAAGGTCTTTTTGTTATGACAATTTACAAATTGGATACAACTCCGGTCAGCCTGGATACATCTCCACCCTATAATAAAAGGGAATGTGCTACGCGAATTCATACATACATGTTCATAGAAGACCCGTTTCCGTCTCGAGAAAATGGGACTTTTTGAACAACCTCTGTACATACTTGGCAAGTAGAAAGGAAGACATGCAGTAATGCTTCAAGTTGATCAATTATCCCACTCGTTCCGTAATAGCCAGGGAATCGTACCGGTGCTTCAAGACATCAACCTGACGATTGCAGAAGGCAAGATGGTGGCGCTGCTGGGCAGTTCAGGTTCAGGCAAGTCCACGCTGCTGAATCTGATGGCGGGGCTGATGAAGCCGGATCAAGGCAGGATTCTGATTGCGGGACAAGATATTGTTCGTTTCAGTGAGAATCGCCTGGCTGAGTTCAGGCGCAGTCATATCGGATTTATTTTCCAGTCGTATGAGCTGCTGTCCAATCTCACGATTCGGGAAAATGTAGAGTTACCGTTGGTGTTCATGGGGATCAGCCCTTCGAAACGCAAAGCAAAAGCATTGAAACTATTGGATCAGGTTGGACTAAGTGAAAAAGCAAACTTGTTCCCGTCCCAGTTGTCGGGCGGTCAACAACAACGTGTCAGTATTGCACGCTCACTCATTACCGAACCCTCGGTGATCTTCGCGGATGAGCCTACCGGGAATCTGGATACCGAGACAGAGGAAGAGATTATTGCAATTTTGCAGCAGCTTAACCGGGAGCTGAATACCACCTTTGTTATTGTGACGCATGAAGCAGAAGTCGCGGAACAGATGCAGGTTGTACTTACATTGCAACATGGAATATTGGTTGAAGAGGCTGTAAGGGAAGTTTGAGGCAAAAGGAGAGGAAATGTGAGAATACGGGATGTAGCACGTATGGCCTGGGGACAGATCATTCGCAGGAAAATGGTCACGCTGCTGTGCATGATGGGGTTGTCCATCGGTTCTGCCGCCATGATCATTGCACTTAGCGTGGGGCAGTCCGTACAGGCCTATAGCGAGAAAACATTGAACGACAATTACAAGATGGATGAGATCACAATTACGCCCAATGAAGGCATACGTACGGGGAACGGCAAGGGGGGCGGTCAGAGCTCGACATTTGAACGCGGTGCGCTGACGCTGGAGAAGATTCAGATTATTCAGAGAATTCCCCATGTGGTTGCTGTGGCACCCATGTTAAAGCTGGATTCGTTGGAGATGGTGCTTCCGGATGGTCGCAGTACATACGTTGAAGTTATTGGCACGGAGCTGCAGACCCTGGGCGGGTTCGGATATAAATATGCCGAGGGACGTGCGGCGGAGGATGGTCGTATGGCGGTGACCAGCTATGGGGCCGCATTCGGACTTGTAGACCCGAAAGTAACTCAGAAGTTATTCGAGCAGTTGAATGCTGATCCATATAACAATGAGCTCCTGCAGCAGTATACGGAAATGTCATCCAAGCAGGATCAGTTGGTTCAGCAGCGTGTCCAGTTCCGATATGAAGATTATGCGGATGCGAGTAAAACCAAAATGAGTGGCTCTGTACGTGTATCAGGCGAGCTTACGAAACCTTCCAACATGGATGAGATGAGTGCTCAGGGCGACAAAAAAGTATATCTGCCGCTGGACACAGCACGTGCATTGCAGGATGAGCTTGGATTGCAACAGGCGGATAGTAGTGCAGCCAAGCGTCTGAACTCAGCCTTGGTCAAAGTGGAGGATAAACGCTATGTATCCCAGGTTGAAGAACAGATCCAGAAGCTGACGTTAAATACACAGAGCAATCTCTTCCAAGAGGAAGCAATGGCTGGCCAACTGGCGATGTATCAACAAGCGGCATTGGGCATCGGTGGTTTTATCATGTTGCTGGCCTCGTTGTCCATTGTTGTAGCGATGATCATGTCTACGCATCAACGGCGCAAGCAGATTGGTGTAATGAAGGTGCTGGGGGCGAATCTGTGGCAGATCCGCCAGATGTTTATTACGGAAGCAGCGATGCTTGGATTAATGGGCGGCTTGGCAGGTGTTGGAATTGCTTTTGCTGCCCTCGACGGGGTGAACAGTCTGCTCGCGAGTCAGATGGCAGATCAGGTCAGTGGTCCGATGACCGTGGTTATTCAGCAGTCCGCTCTGCCGCTCGGCATCGTGTTTGCTGTGCTGGTCGGTGTTGTATCGGGGATATATCCGGCAATTAGCGCATCGCGGACCAACGCATTAACTGTGATCAAATCAATGTAATTTTATCAGCGAAAGGGAAATTGGGCACATGAAGAAATGGATTAAAATCATCATCACGGTTGTACTTTTGGCAGGTGTGGGGTACTGGCTGTATGAAAAGTACAAACCAAAACCGGAGGCACCTGTTGAGATCCCGCCGCCAATTACGTTTGATGTTACACAAGAAACGATGACGCAAACGATTCAGGTAAAAGGGAAATCCGTATATACCGATCAGACGGATATCTATGCTCCATATGCTTCGAACATCCAGCAGTGGCATGTGAAAAGTGGTGAGCAGGTGAGCAAGGGGGATATCCTGTTTACACTCGACACGTCCACGTTACAAACGGAAGTCGAGCAATTGCAGAGCGATTTGGAGAAAGCCCAGCTTGAAAATAAGATGAATCAGGTTAGCCTGGATCAGGCGAATATGAGCGAACCGCTTGGCGTGACGGAAGAAGAGCGCAAGAAGGCATTTGCGGACCGGGAAGCCAAACGCCTGACGTATGAATTGAATCAAAAAGCACTGGTCCTGAAGGAGAAGGAGATACAGAAAAAGCAGGCCGTGATGAGCAAGTCCACTGTGTATGCTTCCGCCTCCGGTATATTTCAGATGAATGAAGAGGACAGCAAGACACGTGCAGTGACGGAAGGACAGCTAATCGGGTCCATTACCAATATCAGCAAACTGAAATTCATGACGATTGTTGGCGAAGAAGAGATGTTCAGACTTAAGGTGGGAATGCCGGTTAAGGTACGAATGACAGCGCAGAAAGACCTGCAATTCACCGGGAAGGTAAGCAAGGTGTCCAAGTTCGCCCGGAAGAGTACCGATACAGACCTCAAGCAGGCTTCCCAGTTTGACGTGGTCATTGATCTGAAGCCGGATGCAAGGATGTATGGAGGCGTGAGTCTGGAAGGCGATATCGAGACGATGCGTAAGGATAAAGTGACGGTTGTGTCCAGCTTGGCCATCATGCGGGATCAGACCGAACCTTACGTCCTGTTAGACAAAGGGAACGGACTGACAGAGCCGCTGACCATCAAGGCTGGAATAGAATCGGGGGACAAGACGGAAGTGGTAAGTGGGTTAAAACCGGGAGATGTCGTTGTTCTGCCCTAGACAAACGGGTGAAATTCGACCTTGATCAACACGAGGTTCATTGTGGTATAAGGCCAGGATGAGCCTCTGGTGTGATTAGGGGCAAGGGGTGTCCAGATTCCTGCCTGAATTATGGAAAAAAATATAATTAAATTTATTTAATTCAATTTACAGTAATATTTACATGTCGTATAATCATACATAAGGAGGTGACACCGAACATCAAGTTTGTAGATGGGCAGGCGATGGCCTTTTTTTAAACCGCTTAAAGAAAGCGCTTACCGAAGCGAAAGATTCAAGTATCCTGTAAATCCATATCCACACTTCTTCATGTCTAACACACAATCACCCACACCCACCACATTATACTCATTCTCATGGTTCACCCTCACACAATTTGTTTGATCAAGTTTCCAGTTATACAACCATTTCTTATGGAGGTGATACAACCAACTCATCCGAACGTTCTCTTCGTGCTAAGCATCATCATGACACAGAGGATCAGACATGAGTACAACCCAATCTAACTAAAGGAAAGGTGGAACTATGAAGACTACATTGAAAACCAGATCAAGAGGTAAGAAGATCCTGCGCAAAGGAGTAAAGCAAATGTTGGCGGCAACACTGCTGGCGGCGGGGATTTTCCCGGGAATGTCTCCGGGCCTGACTCAGGCGGCTGAAGCACATGTGGATAATCCATTTGTAGGGGCAACAGCTTATTTGAATGAGGACTATTCGGCTCTTGTGGATACGTCCATTGCGTTGACCAATGATGCATCGCTGAAGGCACAGATGGAGACGGTCAAATCGTATCCAACCGCAGTGTGGATTGACCGGATTGCTGCGATCTATGGCGGTACGGACAATGCGGGTCGCAAAAGCGTTGAGGAACATCTCGATGCTGTTCTTGCCCAAAAGAAACCCGGGACACCAATAACGGCTTCATTTGTTATCTATAACTTGCCAGGTCGGGATTGTCATGCCCTTGCTTCGAATGGTGAACTTCCACTAACACAGGCTGCACTACAGACGTATAAAACGGATTATATTGATGTGATTGCAGATATCTTCGCAGATCCGAAGTATAAGGATATTCGCATTATCGCTGTCATTGAACCGGACAGTCTGCCTAACCTTGTGACCAACCTGAGTACACCAGCTTGTGGTCAAGCCAGCTCAACAGGTATCTATGAGGCCGGTGTGAAGTATGCATTGGACAAGCTGCACGCCATTCCGAATGTGTACAACTATCTGGATATCGGTCACTCCGGCTGGCTTGGATGGGATAACAACCGTTCTGCAGCAGTTGCGTTGTATACGGACGTAGTAAATGATACTGCGGCAGGTCTGCAGAGTGCAGATGGCTTCATTACGAATACAGCGAATACCACACCGCTGGGAGAACCGAACCTGTCCAACCCGGATCTCAATATCGGTGGACAACCGATTAAATCAGCCAAGTTTTATGAGTGGAATCCGTATTTTGACGAAACCGATTTCACCGCCGCGCTGTATACCGATTTCGTACAAGCCGGTTGGCCAAGCAGCACAGGTTTCCTGATCGATACTAGCCGGAACGGCTGGGGCGGGGTAGACCGTCCAACATCGGCTACGGGCAGCAACATCAACGATTATGTAAATTCCGGACGTGTAGATCGCCGGGAGCATCGGGGGAACTGGTGTAATGCCAGTGGAGCTGGCATAGGGGAAGTCCCTAAGGCAGCGCCAGGACCAGCGCATCTGGATGCTTATGTCTGGGTGAAACCTCCAGGTGAATCCGATGGCTCCAGTTCCGAAATTCCGAATAACGAAGGCAAAGGTTTCGACCGGATGTGTGATCCGACCTTCACCACTCGGGATGGTGTACTAACAGGTGCATTGCCCAATGCTCCGGTATCGGGTCACTGGTTCCATGATCAATTCGTGGCACTGGTGAAGAACTCATTCCCTGTGCTGCCTGCAAGTAATGGTGGAGGCAATCCTCCGGGAGGTAATACAGCTCCGGCTGCACCCACAACTTTGACGGCTACTGCCGGTAACGCTCAGGTCTCCTTGACGTGGACGGCTTCTGCAGGTGCAACCAGTTATAGCGTGAAGCGGGGACTGAGCGCATCAGGTCCATTCACAACGATCGCAGCCAATGTGAGTGGAACATCCTACACCAATACTGGCTTGATCAATGGTACAACCTATTATTATGTGGTAACGGCAACCAATGCTGTAGGTGAAAGTGTTAATTCTGCCACAGCAATTGCTACACCGGTTGCAGGGGTAACGGCGCCAGCTGCACCGACTGCGCTCACAGCAACCGCAGGTAATGCACAGGTGAGTCTGACGTGGACTGCCTCTACAGGTGCAGCAAGTTATAATGTGAAACGGGCGCTGAGTGCAGCAGGTCCGTTCACAACAATCGCGACGAATGTGAGTGGTACGTCATACACCAACACTTCCCTGACGAACGGAACAACGTATCATTATGTGGTAAGTGCAGTGAACACAGCAGGGCAAAGTGCCAATTCTGCTGTAGCTTCCGCGACACCTCAAAGTGTCGTTGTACCGACAAGTGATCTTGTCCTGCAATATCGTGCTGGAGATACCAATGCGCTGGACAGCCAGATCAAACCGTATTTCAACATTAAAAATCTGGGCAGTACTGCTGTGAATCTGAGTGATCTGAAGATCCGGTATTACTTCTCCAAAGAAGGATCGGCTGCAATGGATTCAGCCATTGATTACGCTCAAGTTGGCGGAGCCAATATTCAGCGCACCTTCACAGACTCGTATGTAGAGCTGAGCTTCACAGCCGGCGCTGGCAGCATTCAGGCTGGTGGACAGACTGGCGATATCCAGCTTCGCATGTACAAAACAGACTGGTCCAACTTTGACGAGACGAATGATTACTCCTTCGATCCAACAAAAACATCCTATCAGGATTGGAACAAGGTAACACTCTATCAAGGTGGAAACCTGGTATGGGGCATTGAGCCTTAAACTTTATTTGTAACTGTCTTAACCGCGATCCTCAGTGTGTTAGAGGATCGCGGTTTTTGCTATGCATTACAAGAGTCATTCTAGATTGAAGTTCTCACTTGAACAATGTATGTATAATCGCTTGAAGATCCGTAATTAGGGATGTAAGAGCGGGCGTATCAGGCTGGACTGTCCTCTGTTCATGAAAATGAGCAGGGGACAGCCCTATTTCTTTTCTAACGAACAGAGGACACGCTATTCAGTTGAATTGATGCATTTGATAAATCTAACGAATCGTAGACACGCTATTTAGTTAATTTGGGTAGATTTTGATCCTCTTAGACTCGTTTTGGTCCAAATAAGGTTACTGAGATTCGTTAGGATTCGTTGTTGCAGTTTCACCACCTAATAGGGTGCGTGGGATTCGTTAGAAAAAACTTGGCGGTGAGTCGGAATCATGCTTCAGCTTGAATCGTTCATCGGTTTGATTTCCAAAATGACTCCTAAAAACACTGAATATTGATCGTTTTGGACGGATATTTGCCTAGGGTCTGGCAGGCAGGATGTCTATAATAGAACCGGATGGGCGGGATCACCTCGCTCAGATTGGAAAGAGAATGAAAGGAGGACCGCACTCTGGTAGTCGGGCAAGCTGATTTCTCTTTTTTAATTTTGTAAGCGTAATCATTGAAGTTTGGAATCAGTCGTTGAAGAGGTCTACATGGGTGATCGAATGCCTGTACGGGTAATCGAATGCTCAATCATCATCGAAGTGTATCAGCATCATCTATTCTGTCTCAAGGAGCGTGAAGGTGGATGAACTCAGAAACAACAGCGCCGGTACATAAGGGATCGGCTTCAGGTCAGCAATCCGGTCGCAGGAAGGCACGGTTGCCACTTGCAGCCAAGGTGCTCTCTTCGGCACTCAGCGTAGCTTTGCTTATTGGAGGAACAGCGGGAGTCACTGGAGCCGAAGCTTCGAATGGAAATAGTACAACGGAGAGTGGCCTGCAATCACATAAGGGGGGCAGTCACTTGAAAGAGATTCAACTGGAATATCTGGATCGCGGTCTGGTAGCTGCATCAACATCCGAAGGTGTTTTTCTTAGCTGGAGATTGCTTGGTGACGAGGCCACAGGGTATAGCGATAAAGGGCTGACAGGTACGGACTTTAACGTCTATCGTGATGGCAAAAAGATCGCTACGGTCACGGATAGCACCAACTATGTAGATGCCACAGGTAAATCTTCTTCCCGTTATGAAGTGGCAGCGGTGAACAAAAAGGGTAAAGAGAGCAAACGCAGTGCATCCGTCAAACCTTGGGCGAACGGCTACGTGGATATTCCACTGCAAAAACCGGCCGATGGCGTGACGCCTGCCGGCGAAGCCTATACGTATTCCGCCAATGACATGAGCGTGGGTGATGTGGACGGGGATGGCCAATATGAGTTTTTTGTCAAATGGGACCCTTCCAACGCCAAGGATGTATCGCAAAAAGGATACACGGGTAAAACCTACGTAGATGCTTACACCCTGGACGGACAATTGCTGTACCGGATCGATCTTGGAGTCAACATTCGCGCAGGTGCTCATTATACACAGATGCTTGTTTACGATTTTGACGGGGATGGCAAGGCTGAGATGATGTTCAAGACTGCTCCGGGAACGAAGATAATCCAATATAACAAAAAAGGAAAAGTGACATCCGAGAAGTATATCACCTTGCCGAAGGAAGACCGTAAGGCAGGCGTGAAGAACGAGGATGATTATCGTTTAAGTGCTGACGGTTACTACGATCACGTGGTGGATATGTTCAGAAACTGGCATAAACACGAAGAGGTAGTGAAGGGCAACTGGCCTGCGACATTGGAAGAGGCATTTGGAATGGAGAAAAAGTATAACTATCCATTATCTCAGCAGGATGCCGAGAGCTTGGCCGATTACTTCATTGATGTCTACGCGGTAGAACGCAGCAACCGAAATGAGTTGCGCAAGTTCGAAGGGTTTATCGTGGATGGGCCGGAGTATGTCACCGTATTTGAAGGGAAATCAGGCAAAGAGCTGGAGACGATCCCCTACGAACCTGAACGTCATGATGATGGATTGATGTGGGGCGATTATGCCATGGCACGGATTGAACCGGGCAATCGGGTGGACCGTTTCTTGGCAGGCGTGGCGTATCTGGACGGCAAGAAACCGTCTGCAATCTTTGCACGCGGATACTATACACGTTCGACCATGGTTGCTTATAACTGGGATGGCAAGAAGTTGAAAAAGGAATGGAAAGTGGACAGCGGCTGGACACCGATGAAGAACCCGTTCAATGACGGGCCGCATGGCGTGGATGGCACAGATCCGGAGTATGGCTCTATCACTACTCAAGGTGCGCACTATTTCAGTGTGGCGGATGTGGATGGAGACGGCAAACAGGAGATCATCTATGGCTCAGCCACGATTGATCATGATGGCAGCGTACTGTATAGCTCCACAGACCTGATGCCAGCCGAAAGTGCTGCACCGGGAACGATTGCCCGTCTGGGTCATGGGGATGCCCTTCATGTAGCAGATATCGACCCGGATCGTCCGGGACTTGAGATCTTCATGGTTCACGAGGGTGGTCCGTGGGCTCCATATGGCTACTCCTTGCGGGATGCGAAGACCGGAGAAGTGATCTATGGCGGATACACAGGGAAAGATACAGGACGCGGCATGGTGGGGGATGTTGATCCAACCCGTCGCGGTCTGGAGACATGGGCTGTAGGCTTATGGACAGCACAGGGTCAGAAAATCAGTGATCAAGCCCCGGGAACGAATATGAATATCCGTTGGTCTGGTGATATGACGACACAGATCGTAGATGGTGCTATTGACGTCACGCCAACTATCAAGGATTGGAAGCGTGGTACGTTGCTGACCGCAACAGGCACATTGACTAACAATTACACCAAAGGTACGCCTTCTCTCGTAGCTGATATCTTCGGGGATTGGCGGGAAGAGATGCTGGTGAGAACCACCGATAGCTCTGCGATCCGCATCTATCTGAGTACCGAGAAGACGGACCGCAAGCTGTACACGTTGATGCATGATGCGATGTATCGTGTGGGCATTGCTGGACAGAACAGTGGATACAACCAGCCTTCCTATCCGTCCTTCTATATGGCATCGGATATCGACTGGTCGAAGGTAACGCTGCCCAAGTTCTACACGCCAGGTAAAGGCAGAAAATAATCGAAGTGCTTTAAAGCTCTGGAATCTCCCATGTGTCTCGGCATATGGAGGTTTCAGAGCTTTTTTACATGAGGATCGGTGGACATCACTTGGCGTTTTTCAATCTATCCGTGGTACGTCATTTTTCTACATCCTTAGTTAGGCTAAATGTGCGGTAGAAGCGAACGCTTCAATGGTGTATTTACCTTGATCATGGATCAAGGTGGTGATGGAGCACTCATGGATCAATTGGTTCTGCATCGCTATAAAGTCGGAATGCCAGACGTTAAGTTCGCGCTCGGTAAAAGTCTGCACCAGAAAATCCGTAATGAGTCCACCATGTGCGACCACAATGATGTTACGGTTCTCCAGCTCTTCATTAGCCAGTTCGGTTAGGAGGGAGGCCAGACGTCCACCAGCCTGTTTGGCCGAGTCTCCCACGGGTGGAATGTAATCTGGGTCAGACGTACATCGATCCCACATCGCAATGAATTCTTCGAATGACTGATCTGGGCAATCTCCCCAATTGGCACGTTCACGCAGGCGAGGATCTTCGGTTATACGGGCATGGGTATGGCGGGCAATCATACTTGCAGTTTCTTGGGCACGCCGAAGTGGGCTGGTAAGAATTTTAGTAACAGTAAAGGCAGCTCTGGCAAAATGAAGTGCTGTGGCTTCGGCTTGTAACGCCCCTTCGGAAGTTAGGGAGACATCCCCGATCCGTCGTTCTTTGAGTCCATGTCTTACCAGATGAAAGGTGGTACTCATGCGTGGAAACCTCCTTAGTTGTAGACCATTTACATAAAATATTAGATAATATACTAATTATATATTTGTCTAATTAAATAATGCAAATGAGACTTTTAAGCAAGACAGTTTATATCCAACCTACATAATTGTTACAATGGAGAAAAGTGAGGATCGATCGTTGAAGGACTGGAGGTATGGACATGAGGATCTCGAAGCGCTGGACAGGAAGTCTGTATCAGGAGGCATTGCGAACAGAGGATTGTGGGCCGCGTTTTTACGCGTACTATTATAAGCAATGGGACAACTACCGTATGTCCTATCACCATCATGATTCCATGGAGATTATGTATATTATTTCGGGAATGTGTCGTGTGGACGTACTGATGCCGGACGGGAGCTCGGAACAGGCTGTTCTGAAAAAAGGGCAGTTCATTATGCTCGATGCCGGCGTCCCGCACCGTTTGCTGGTGGAAGATGGCGTGCCTTGCCGGATGCTCAATGTAGAGTTTGGATTCTCGGGAACACCAGCCGGTCAGCTGTCCATTCGACAGCTCGTACAGGAAGAGGAAGAAGTCCACACTTTGCTGACCAATGCCTCGCCATATCTGGTACTGCCTGACCCGGAAGAGGTGTATTACATTATGAAAAGTCTGGTGTTGGAGCTCGATCAGCGTGGTCTATTGGAGCAGGGAAGATCCTCTGTCCCATTAGGCGTTATTCCCAGAGAGGACCGTGCACAACATCGCGAAGCTCGGAATCTGTCGTCCCCGGAACAGGGAATGCTGGTGCGCACGTTGTTCATCCAGTTGATCGTCCGTGTAGCACGTCTGCGCGGAGAAATGAACCGGAGTGCGCCAGATCAGGCGGAGCTGTATGTAAAACGAACGATCGAATTCATGCACCATAATATGGATCGCAATATTCAGATGAAGGACATTGCCGCAGCCGTCAATCTGCATCCGGGTTATTTGCATCGCATTTTCCGTCAGCACACGCAGCGTACACCAACCGATTACCTGACCATGCTTCGCATGGAGAAGGCCAAGATGCTGCTACAGCAGACGAATATTCCGATTTCTGAGATCTCCGACTATGTTGGAGTAGGGAGTCGTCAGTATTTTCATATGTTATTCAAAAAATATACCGGCTGTACGCCTGTTGAATTTCGCTCCTCGATGGAACGACATGTGAGTCAATATCCGACGGATGAATGAGTCATTTGCAGTAATTTCAAAGATAAGTGTATTAGTGGATCTGGTCTTTAAAAGTTAGGATTTTTGACAACAGGGACTTGAACAGGTCATGATTTTGATAACGCTTCCCCTATTGGCGTTGGTACAATGATTTCATGAAGAGAGTCATTAACCGAAGCGAAATATTCGGATTAGGGGAGGATATAAACATGTCGTTTAAAGTGGCGTTTATCGGGGCAGGAAGTATCGGATTCACTCGGGGATTGCTGCGGGATTTGCTCACGGTACCGGAGTTTAACAACATCGAAATTGCGTTCTGCGATATTAGCCAGCACAATCTGGACATGGTGACGGAGCTGTGTCAGCGGGATATTCGTGAGAATGGATTGAATATTCAGATTCAGCCGACAACGGATCGGAAAGAAGCGTTAAAAGATGCGAAGTATGTACTGTGTACGATTCGTGTTGGTGGACTGGAAGCTTTTGCAACGGATGTGGATATTCCACTGAAATATGGGGTAGACCAATGTGTCGGCGATACGCTGTGTGCAGGTGGCATCATGTACGGACAACGCGGAATTGCCGAGATGCTGGACATCTGTAAAGATATTCGTGAACAGAGCGCACCGGATGTACTTCTCTTGAACTATTCCAATCCGATGGCGATGCTCACATGGGCATGCAATAAGTATGGCGGTGTGCGGACGATCGGACTGTGTCATGGCGTACAGCATGGTCATCATCAGATTGCGGAAGCTTTTGGCTTGAAAAAGAGTGAAGTGGATATTATCTGTGCCGGCATCAACCATCAGACCTGGTATATTCAGGCTTCTCATGAAGGCAAAGATCTTACAGGTGACCTGCTCGAAGCCTTCGAAAAACATCCCGATTACAGCCGCACCGAAAAAGTGCGGATCGACATGCTGCGCCGCTTCGGATATTACAGTACAGAATCGAATGGTCATCTGAGTGAATATGTGCCGTGGTACCGCAAACGTCCGGAAGAGATTAACGAATGGATCGACCTGGGCAACTGGATCAACGGAGAGACAGGTGGGTATCTGCGGGTATGTACCGAGGGGCGCAACTGGTTTGAGACGGATTTCCCTAACTGGATGAAGGATGAACCGATGCAATTCATTCCCGAAAAACGGGGCGAGGAGCATGGTTCGTACATTATCGAAGGTCTGGAGACCGGACGTGTCTATCGCGGACATTTTAATACCGTTAATCAAGGAGTCATCTCGAACCTGCCGGACGATGCGATTATTGAAGCACCAGGATATGTGGATCGCAACGGCATTTCTATGCCACATGTAGGTGATCTGCCACTAGGACCAGCCGCGGTATGTAATGTGAGTATTTCCGTGCAACGTCTGGCAGTTGAAGCTGCGGTGAACGGAGACGACCAATTACTTCGTCAGGCGTTCATGATGGACCCGCTCGTAGGTGCCGTATGTAATCCAAAAGAGATCTGGCAGATGGTCGATGAGATGTTGGTTGCACAGGCTCAGTGGCTGCCACAGTACGGGGATGCGATTGCTGCCGCAGAAGCAAGACTTGCTGCGGGTAATCTTATTCCGACGAAGGAGTATGAAGGTGCAGCACGTCTTAAGGTGAAAACCGTTGAAGAGATGCAACAGGATCGTGATGCTGCCAACAAAAACGCAGGTGAATCCGATAAAGGCAAGGATCGTGAGAAAGTGCAGCAATAGACAAAACGAGTATAGGGCTTCTCCATAATTGGAGGAGCCCTGTTTTATTTTTTTGGACGCCGCGGACGAAGGCTAAAGTAACGTTCACATCGTGCTTATGAATTGTATTATAACCACCTCTTTATTCCTTCCAGGTGAAGAGCAAGAGAGGAATATTGCAACGTTGCTCACTTTGAGGCGTATTTACCATGTGATGCATATTACCTTTACAGACATAGTAATATGTCTTATAGTATACGAAGGATGGAAGAAAGTCGGTGAATTTTGCAGATGGATGTTCAAGTAATTAACAGTGATCTGATTCGGGGCAATATTGACCCCATCATTCTGAGTGTACTTATACCTTCTGATAACTATGGTTACAGCATTATTAAGGAGATCTATCGCAAGAGTGGAGAGCAGTTTGAATTGAAGGAACCTACGCTTTATTCCAGTTTGAAGAGGTTGGAGAAGAGTGGATATGTGGAGTCCTACTGGGGGGAAGAGACGCAGGGAGGACGACGCAAATATTACCGGATTACAGTGCAAGGCCTCGAAGCCTATAGAGAGCAGGTTCAAGCTTGGCAGGCAGCCAAGGCACTGATTGATTGTATGATTGTCACTGGAGAAAAAGGAGATGAAGACCTATGAGATTGGAAGCACGCATCACCCGTCATGTGAATCGTCTGTTCGCTCACTCACCAGATACATTGGATAATCGGGAATTAAAAGAAGAGATTCACAGTAATCTCGCTGCGCGGATTGACGATTATATCTCGCAGGGGATGAGTGAAGATAAGGCGTTCCAGACCGCCATTCAGCATATCGCTGGTATGGATCAAGTGATGAGTGACCATCGGAGAGTGCAACGTGTTCCGTACTGGACAGCGTTATTACAGTCTGCTCTGATATATTGCCTTATAGCCTGGATCATAACCATTCCAACGAGGGTGGTGATGCAAGGCTCCGCCATAAACAACCTGCTTATGCTCGTGAGCCTCCTTGTTGGGGGATCATATGTATTGTATATGTTGACCAACAGGACGAATGATCCGGCAACTTCAGTGAAAACTACAGTGATTCAAACCGATGCCTTTATGCGGTGGAATCGCAGAATTTGGTGGTTGTGGGCGGTGTTCATGATTGTACTATGGGGAACACAGGCGGCGTTGCGATTTGGAAGCAACATCTGGTTTAATCGACCCATTCAGGTGGATGGACCTTATCAATTTGCTGTGATGGCCATTGCCTTTGCTATCCCGCTACTGAGCGTTATTATTCCTTTGGTAGTGCATCGGGCGTATCGGATCATTAGCAAATATGAAGTGAGTGATGTGTCATGAGAGGGAAAAATATATGGATTATTGCACTCGTTGTTCTCGGTGTGGTTGGCCTTGTGTTCGTGGAGGGTTTCGTTAATCCGAGGATCGAGGCACAGCAGGATCAGTATGAAGCAGAGCAGAATAATCCGCTGACGCATGATTTTGCCGCTTTAGTGAAATACCGCAGTCCCTACATGGGTGATAATTCAAACCTTAGTCATCTGAATCAGGCCTTACCTTTACAAGAAAGATTGGATGGTTACCAACTGTACCCGGAGACGTTCACGGCTCAAGTGAATTATAGCTTGAATACGCACGAGATGGATACAGAGGAACTTGAGCGGATACTGGTATATAATGCGATTGCGAACTTTGTGATGATCGATAATCTGGAGCAGGTTGTCTACCAGTTAGAGAATACCAGCTATACCTTACATCGTGAATCCGCCCAACAATGGGCAGGTACGGAATTAAAGAAGCTTCAGAACCTGGAGCTATGGAATTCGATTGTACGCGAGAAGCTCGTGGAAACGGCACAAGTGAAAGCAGCTTTTTCACAAATTGTTGACAATTAAGTTGCATGAAATAGAAGGAAATAGGCAAGAGACTCGACTCTTCTTCCATGCTATGTTATTATAAATCTCTGATAACGTGGTAACGAACTAAAGCGTTTGGGTTTTGGATATAGACATGGAGGGGTTCAAGTTGAGAAAAAAAGCGATTCTACTATTATTCATTAGTATATGTGTATTGATTGTAGCGGGTTGTTCCAGTTCCGCAAGCAAAGACGATAACACGATTGTTGTAGGCATTGACGATAAGTTTGCTCCAATGGGTTTCCGGGACGAGCAGAATGAAATTGTTGGTTTTGATATTGATTACGCACGAGCTGCAGCGGAGAAAATGGGTAAAGAAATCACATTCCAGCCGATCGACTGGTCTTCCAAAGAATCAGAGCTGAACAGTGGTCGAATCGACATGATCTGGAACGGATACACCATTACGGATGAGCGCAAGGAGAAAGTGCTCTTCACGAAGCCTTACCTGGAAAACAGTCAGGTCGCGATTACCTTGGCAGACTCGCCAATTACAAAGCTGGATGAACTTGATGGTAAAAATGTGGGATTACAGGCATTGTCCTCAGCGGCAGATGCACTGGCAGCTAGTCCCCTGAAGGATAAAGTAAAAGCTTCCGAATTCAAGGATAACGTGCTTGCTCTGACTGACTTGAAAACAAAACGTCTGGATGCGGTCATCATCGATGAAGTGGTCGCGAGATACTACATGTCCAAGGAAGAGGGAACATTCAAACTGCTGGATGAATCTCTTGCACCGGAACAATATGGAATAGGTATCAAAAAAGGCAATGAAGAGCTTCTGAATCAGCTGCAAAAAGCGCTGGATGAGCTCAATGCAGATGGAACAGCAGCTAAAATCTCCACCCAATGGTTGGGTGAAGACAAGGTTCTGAAATAGGCAGGTTACACACCTGATATATAGTTTGAACAAAACGGACCCCGTATTCCACGCTGGAGCGATACATGCCCCAGAGGAATGCGGGGTTAACAGATTAGAGGAGATAAAATAATGAGTTGGGATTATCTATCGACCATTTTAAAACCGATGCTAGAGGGTGCGCAGACCACCATTTTCATGTTCTTACTGGCGATCGTGTTATCTGTACCGCTTGGATTTGCGGTCACGCTCGCGATGAGAAGCCAGATTAAACCACTGGCGTGGATTGCTCATACCTACGTCTACGTGATGCGAGGAACACCACTGCTGCTCCAAATTCTATTCTTCTGCTTCGGTTTACCGTTGCTTCCGGTGATTGGAGAGTACCTGGTGTTTGATCGCTTTGTAGCAGCGGGGATTGCATTCATCCTGAACTATGCGGCGTACTTTGCTGAAATCTTCAGGGGCGGACTGCTGTCCATTGATAAAGGGCAACATGAGGCGGCAAAGGTCCTTGGATTGACGAAGTGGCAGACGATGACCAAAGTCATTATTCCTCAGATGATTCGTGTAGTGTTGCCTGCAACGGCCAATGAGTCCATTACTCTGATCAAGGATACGGCACTGCTCTATGCCGTGGCTGTACCCGAGCTGTTGTATTACGCCCAAGCGGCAGTGAATCGGGATTTGCAGTTAATCCCGTTCTTCGTAGCGGCGATTATGTATCTGCTCATGACTCTCGTGCTTACTTTGCTGTTCAAGGCGCTGGAGAAGCGGTTTTCATTTGAATAAATTAAATCTGATTAATCAAAGGACTGTCTGCATATGACACATATAATAGAAGTAAATCAGTTGAGAAAATCATTCGGTACACTTGATGTGCTGAAGCAGGTATCCTTCAATGTGGAACCAGGCGAAGTAATTGCCGTGATTGGGCCCTCGGGTTCAGGTAAAAGTACGATGCTGCGCAGCCTGATTCATCTGGAGGATATCTCGGGCGGAACGATTCGCATTCAGGATCAGACATTGGTCGATAATGGTCGTTACGCGGGTGCCGCAGATATTCGCAAGATGACGGATCGTATGGGTATGGTATTCCAGCATTTCAACCTGTTCCCACACCTGACCGTACAGGCTAATCTGGAACTCGCACCGAAGACTTTGAAAAAAGAAAGTTCAAGTGTCATCCGGTACCGCAGTCTGGAATTACTCGGCAAAGTAGGACTGTCGGACAAGGCAGACGCGTATCCAGCCAATCTGTCCGGTGGACAGAAACAACGTGTAGCTATTGCCCGCGCACTCATGATGCAGCCTGACATTCTTCTGTTTGATGAGCCGACATCGGCCCTCGATCCGGAGCTGACCGGGGAAGTGTTACGCGTAATCAAACAACTTGCGCAGGAAAATATGACGATGATGATTGTCACGCATGAGATGGGCTTCGCCCGTGATGTTGCGGATCGTGTGTTCTTCATGGATAACGGGGAAATCGCAGAGGCGGGACCGCCAGAACAGATCTTCGGCAATCCAAAGCTTGCACGTACTCGGACATTTTTGCAGCGGGTGGAAGTGGAAGGATAGAAGACATTGCATCTAAGAAATGTGGAAAGAACGCAATCCTTTGAGTAGTAAGGGATTGCGTTCTTTTTTAATAATAGCTTATGTCCACAGGTATGTATTCCAGATAATTAATACCATGGTCAACACGATATAAGTCACTACATTCCAATGTGTTCGAATTGCATAAGTGGTGTAACTCATAATTCCAAACAAAAAATACTAAAACACAACGAGTTCTAAACTTTATATTCTAGAAGTACAATGTTTAAGCTTACGCTTCAACTATGTGTTCAGAGGATGGATACAATAAAATTAATAACAACTCGCTTTTTACAAAATGTGGTACACTCATTCCCTCTAAAACATTATAATGAACATACTTATTAAACAGGGAGGGGTTCTACGTTGGAACATCGCGATCGCGAAAATGATGTGAATCGTTATTATAACGACACATTTCCACCACCACCTTATGTAATACCAAAAACCAATAGTAAATCGATTGCAGCTCTTGTCTTGGGCATATTGTCCATCGTAATTCCATACGTGGGCTTACTGATTGGTATTGTTGCCATCATCATTGCCTCTATATCGCTCAAAGAAATGAAGACCCGCATGGAACAGGGCAGAGGATTAGCCATTGCTGGCCTTGTCTGTGGAATCATCAGTGTAGCGTTGTATGTATTACTGATTACGCTCGCGCTGTTATTTTCTTTTGCTGTCTCGAGTTCTGATATGTACTCTACATACTAGGAAAAGGAATAGGAAGAATATAAATGCTATTGATCACTAGAAAATCTATATACCGTTTAGCTGAACCATACAGAGAACCTGATATGCTGGCCTGTTACGCCATTTCACAGACGATTTCATCACCGACGAGTAAAGCGATTTTACTAATCAATAGAGACAGATTAAAAGTTCTCTTTCTCAATGTATTTTCCTCGAAAGTTGTAGAAATAATTGATTTTGCTTTGGATGATCTGAAAAATCAAAAATTAAAATCTGGAATGGGGCTCTCCGCTATGTGGTCATTCCAGCTCAATGGTACCCATTGGCGATTTAGCATGATCAAGAAAATGCTTACCCTTGGCTCCATGCAAGGTGATTTTCTGAGTTTTCTGAACCAACACATTGTGAAGGATCTTGGCTAAACTCAATATCAAAACTAACAAAAAGACAAAGGCATATCCCTTTAGCCCAGACTTGCGATCATCCAGCGAGTCAGGACAAGGGGATATGCCTTGTCTATTTTTTCATACTACGCGTGCAGTGCAACTTCACTGCTAACGTTTTCGCTCTCCGTGGTGCGGTGCATCAGGAAGTACGTTAGAGTTCCTCCAAGACCAATTACCGCAAAGATGCACAGTATACCGAGCTGATCCCAAGCCACGCCGAACTGTCCGCTTGAGATAACTGCTTTATAACCTGTTACCGAATAGGTCATAGGCAGCCATGGATTAAACACCTTCAACCAGTTTGGAATCAGTTCGAGCGGGAAGGTACCCGCGCTGGTCGTAAGCTGGAAGATTAGCATCAGAATTGCGAGGAATCGTCCCGGATTTTCCAACCAAGTCACCAGTGCCTGAATGATGTACATGAAACTTAGGCTGGTCACAAAGCTGAACAAGAGGAACAACGGAACGCTCTGAACATTCAGACCCAAGCCGTACAATACGAGCCACGAAGCAAGTAGGGATTGCACAGCACTCATAAGTGTGAAAGCCAGCGTTTTACTCACAAAACGATTCCAGCCACTTGCCTCGTTAACCGTGCTGCCGCGTGTTGGCACAACCAACGTGGCGATCAATGCCCCGACAAACAGCCCCAGTGACAGGAAGTATGGCGAGAATCCTGTACCATAATTGGGTACCTCATTATATTTATGCTCATCGACCTGAACAGGCTCCGCATACATCGTTACCAGTTCATCGGTCTTTTTCACACTCCCCGTCTGCTCAGCCGCTTCATTCAGCTTGGTGGCAAGTTCACCAGAGCCATCCGTTAACGTCAACGTACCTTCTTTTAACTGACCGGCGCCGTCATCCAGCTTATGTGAGCCATCTGCAAGTGTTGAGATTCCGTCTGTGAGCTGGCTTACACCCGCAACCAACTTGCCTGCACCAGCATCCAATTGACCTGAACCGTCCGCAAGTTTAGCTGCTCCAGACGCTGCTTCGGATAATTTGGAATTGAATTGCTGTAGGCCCGTCGCAAGCTTTTCGTGTCCGGCGGATAATTGAGTGGCACCTTGTACGAGTTGTTGTTCACCCTGTGCCAACTGGCTGCTGCCTTGATGCAGTTGCTGCTGTGCAGCGTACAGGTTTTGGCTGCCTGCGACCAACTGCTGTCCGCCCTGATACACTTGTTCACTGCCAGCGGCTACGGCCTGACTTGCTGCCAGGAGCTGCTGAACAGCAGGACTTGCGGCCAGTTCCGGACTGGATTCAGCCAATTGGGCGAGTCCTTGTGCAACCGTTTTGGCACCCTCGCTAACTTTGCCGCTGCCCTCAACAGAGCTTTGCAGTCCAGCTGTTAGCTTCGCACTACCTTCCTCGGAAGCCGCAAGTCCTGCATCCAGCTTAGCCGCACCTTCCTGAGCAGATTGAAGACCAGCCTGTAACTGTTTGCCGCCCATTTCGGCCTGGGTTGCTCCATCACTCAGCTTCGTGCCTGCTGCTGCGAGTTGGGATAGCCCACTGGAAAGGGCACTTGCGCCAGTATGAAGATCACCTGTGCCTTGGGCGAGAGTGGACGTACCTTCTTCTAACGAAACCACGCCCGTTTCGAGCTTGTCGGTGCCAGCAACCAGTTTGGAGAGGTTCTCTTTTAATGTAGCAGCACCCTCATCCAGTTTGATCGCACCATCATGAATCTGACCTGCGCCATCCCCGGCATCCGCCAGACCGCCTGAAATTTTTTCGACCTGATCCAATAACGTTTCGGTATACGATTCTGTGACTTTGGCAGCAACTTTGGAGCGGATTTGTTTAACCGCCGTGCCACCGATCTGACCCGCGAGGAAGTTGTATCCTTCATTGGGTTCGTAGATCAGATCTGCTGGCTCAGGGTGCTCATCCATCAGGGTCGTTGCTTTGGAGGAAAAGTCCTCCGGAATAACAATCGTCATATAATATTTATTGTCTTCCATGCCTTGATCTGCTTGTTCACGAGTAACGAATTGCCAGTTGAAATCATCGCTTTTTTTCAATTCATCGATCAGATTCTGACCGACCTCCAGTGATTTGTCGTTGTAGACTGCACCCTGATCCGTGTTGACCACGGCTACAGGTAATTCATTCATTTTGCCATAAGGGTCCCAGAATGCATTCAGGAACAGGCCGCTATACAATACCGGAATGAACAGTACAACGAGAATCGGAATAAATACTTTTGGTTTCTTGAAGGCGGACTTCAGATCCTGCCCAAATACGTGGAATGATTTCATCATGTTCTCTCCCTATCCTTACGCTCATCCATTTGTTCTGTCTCTATTATGTGTTGGATCTAGTAGGTTGCCTTTCTCTAGGTGGGGGATAAGCCATTCTTGAGAAAGAGGCCCACAAAATCCTTGATCTGATCCTTATGCAGCGTAGGATGCGCTTTGTTCCAATCCGAGGTTAAGGTGACATACAGCTTCAGCAGGACAAAAGAAACCAGTTTGGGATCGTCTCTGCGAATCTGCTCTAACTCCATGGCACGGCTGACCTGACGCTCCAGATATTCGAGAATGGCTGTCTCCACTTGCTGCAAACCTTCCTTGGCTTGCAGTGTACCGAACTCGTTAACCTCCTGAAAAAGCTTGATCAACAACTCATGTTCCTCCCGGTACTCCAGCAGAGAGTCCATACTCATATGCACGTTATCCAGAAAGGAATTCTCTTCCTTCACGGTCTGCTCTGTAATCTGTCTCATGTCCGTAATGATCGAGCGCAGAATCTCGCTGAACAGTTCTTCTTTATTTTCGAAAAAAGTATAGATCGTTCCCTTGCCCACATTGGCAAGTCTCGCAACCTGCTCCATCGTTGTGGCCTTGTAGCCAAACAGGGCAAAGGATTTCTCGGCAGAGTCCATAACCTGTTGCCTTCGATCTATCGTTTTCATGGTATTTACACCTCCTTGTGGTTGAAAGGATAAATGGGAAGATAAAACTTTTATGACCGATTTACTATTATGGTCAGTTGGTCGTTAACAAATGTAGCACTTGAACAGGGAAGGTGGATGTGATCTTTGTCATAAAAGTGCTGGGATAGGTTCCATAGGTGCGAATGTGATGCTCATATGAAAAAGCAATGACGGAGCGTTTAACGAGTAAAATACTGAGCGAAAAAAAGCTTGTAACTATGTCTTCGTTGAATCCGTCTAATAGGTTGAGGTGATTGAGAATGAAACCATTTAAATATTGGAGCCAGCGTTTGAGTATGCTTTTGATGCTAGTCATTATTGTTGGCTGTGGAATATCGAATAAGGGGGAAATAACATCCAAACCCCATGAAACGAATACGGAAGAAGTGGCAAAGGAATCAACGAAGGGATGCCCGGGAACCATTGAATGGATTGATTTTCTGATGTTCAATGATGTTACATACTTTCAAAACAACGAAGGGACCAAAGAGGTACCTGCAGAGCAAATTGGGGACAGGATAGGGGAAGTGAGCTACATGCTGAACGAGCATGTGTGTGCGGATCACGTGACCGAGAATGGAGATGCGGCATATCTTCCAATTGGAACGGTTATGTATGAACTAAAAGGTTATAAGTCACATTATCGCGTGGTAGCGAATAATAAGGTTTACGAAGCAAAAGAAAATCCCCATGCGAAGACAATGGGAGACCTGATGGACATTGAAGGCAAAGTGGAAAAAGTCAGCCTTGAAAGCGGCAATGATGGCAGCTCAATTGGTGACTTCCCCCAGGAAGCCGCATCTGAATTCATGAACGAGCTTCTGCCGTTGCGATACGTTGGCTTTGATGAAGTGTATAAGAAATCCAAGCATGAGACAGGAATTTTTTTACGTGTGCATCTTCAAGATGGAACATCTTTTCGAATGGTTTATTATCCAGAAGCGAATGCTTTCTCAGCAGGTGCTTTTGGAACAGAAAAGTTACAATCGTTAATCGTTTCTCAGAGAAAAGAAATTAAAGCAGCTGCTGGATTATAGTGTGGAGTGGAGGTTCAACAATTCAGCTACAATGACGAGAAAAAGATGATTATAAATGCAGAAGAATTACTGTTTGTTAAATGATACCTGGAACCTATCCACCTACCCTGGTAACAACAAAAAACCAAGGCTTCGAGTTAATTACTCATGAGCCTTGGTTTTTACTGTGTCTTATTATTGTTATCTGTATCTATTCCTGTTATCTGTGTCCTACTTAATTCTATTCTGCTCGTACTTTAAAGAATGAAATCAGTTCTTGCAGCTGCTCGGAGACAACCGAGAGTTCATCGGAGGCACTTACAATGGCAGCCATGGAGGCTTCCTGCTCCTCAATGGACTGCTCAATTTGTTTACTGCTGCTTGCTGCCTTGCTGACATTGGCAGACAGTTCATCCGCCGTGGCAGACATTTCCTGTGTGCTTGCCGAGATCTCTTCGGTTGAACTGGAGATATCCTGAATCTGGTTTGCAACTTTATTCGTAGCAGTCAGAATATTCTCGAAGAATACACCTGTCTCTTGGGTAACTTCCAAGCCTTTCGTTACTTCCTTGGAACCCAACTGCATCGCCGCGGCAGACTGAGTGATATCCCGCTGGATCTCCTCAATTAACTGTCTAATCTGCTTGGCTGATTCCTGGGATTGTTCCGCCAGATTACGTACCTCGCCTGCAACCACGGCAAAACCTCGTCCTTCTTCACCTGCGCGTGCTGCCTCAATGGAAGCATTGAGTGCAAGCAAGTTGGTTTGTCCGGCGATCTCCGTAATCAGATTGACGATGTTGCTAATCTCATTCGAGTTATTTTCCAACGACTGAATCGAGTTTGACGTATTTTGCACTGCACCGGAGATCAGGCGCATTTGCTCAATAACTTGCTGCATCACTACATTACCTGTACTGGAGCGCTGCTCCATGCTGAGTGCTTCGTCTGCCACATCAGCTGAACTGCTGGCGATGGTCTGTACGACCGTTGACATCTCTGTCATGGCACGTGCATTCTCTACCGTTGCTTTGTCCTGAGACACCAGTCCGGTGGATATCTCCCGAATATTGGTGCTGATGGATTGAATGTTCACATTATTTTTCTCGGAAATGCCCAGTAGTTGTTTGGAAGATTCCGAGAGGTGATGTGAAGTATTCTGTACTTTATAGATGGTTGTATTGAAGCGATGGATCATCGCATTAAACTTCTCGTTGATGATACCCAGATCATCTCGCCCGGTGTCGATGATTACGTCCAGATTACCCGTGCTGACTTCTTCGATACCTTTCATCAGGTTGCGAATTGGAAGCAACGTTCTTTTCAGCAATATGAATTGCAACACCATGAACAGGATCAGGAATCCGACAAGGAACATCAATCCGTACGTAAGCAATTCCTTAAGTCCTTTTGGAACGGCACTTGCATCAACATCGAAGTAAAGAGCAGCGTACATGGAGCCATCTGCATTATTAATAGGGTAGATCAGAGTGGTCCAAGTTCCGTACTCGTCCGTGTAGAAGTCACTGAAAGCAGGCTTCCCGTCCTTTTTCATCTGTTCCAGCACCACAACGTTATTTTGAGGTAGCGGATACATGGCACCTGCGGGCAGATTACCTTCCTCAAATGGTTGCAACAGGTTCGTTGGAATGGCGATGATGGACGTTCCGTCTCCTTCTTCAAGTTCTGAACCGAAAATGTACGCCTGTGCGATGTTTGGATAGAACTCATGGATGGAATCAAGGTAAGCTTTCATTTCCTGCTGTACAGGACCGGAGTAGCTTTTTTCCTTAGCCGCTTCTGCCACTTTGGCAGTGTCGAGATCATCGTACCATTTCTGGGTGATGACGGTAGCCTGGTCGTGCAGCTGTTCAACCAGAATGTTTTTCTGCAATTGATATGCGGCAGTGATCAGGATTACACCAATCAACGTGATACTGCCGAATGAAATCACCAAATTTTTGATAAAGAAAGGCATGGTACTCCAGCGAAGCTTATTAAACAAGATGGTTCACTCCTTCTACAAATATGAAAATGCACTATACCTGGATGGGATGCTATACGCTATGTAATCTAACGAATATTTAGTGGGAAATGATTATCGTGCAACTTCTATAATTCTTATTTTTACTGTGGTTATGTGACATTCTCTTATGATGCAGTGTGCTTCTTGCATTGTTACAAGTTCTACTTCACTTATAGGACCCCCAGGTAAGTTACTTCGTAGAATATATCGTTATAAAGTCATATTAATATTAGCTTTTCGTGCAAAAATGGTTCTAAGGTACTGGTTCTGTGGGCGTGTTTTTCGTTTTCGATCTTTATTATTACGTTTGTTAATGCAAGGTCAGAAGGACTGAAACATGATATAACAAGACGTTGGATTGATGACTAATTTCAAAATAAATGGGACTCCCCTTTCATAAAGGGGACCTTTTGGGTTTGTTTGCCATGACCTAAAGAAAACACAAGAGAACGAAAAGACAGTCCATTGTTGCCCTTATGCAGGAGCGCTAAGATAAAGTTGTTAAAGCGTTTACATTATGGATTGAAGGGAGCTTAACTCGGATGCCAGAAATTACGATCAGGCTGTATGAAGGCAGGACGGATGAGCAAAAGCAGGAGATAGTGGAGGTGTTCACACGCGAGCTCTCGCGTATTATCGACCGTGAGCCGAATTATATTTCCGTTGAATTTAATGAAATCCCATGGGACGAGAACGTTCCTGATAATTTGAGAGCCATGCAAACACAGAAGCAGGGAGGGGAGAAGACGTGAAGCCGGCGGATATCGTGCCACCAAGCCGGGGAACAACCGGACTTCACTCGTCTGGTCTGGGCACCCGGCTCGGAGATACAGGACGTTATCTGTGGCGATACCGGATCCTATATCTGCTCTCCGTACCGGGTATCCTGTATTTTTTCCTCTTCAAATATGTGCCTCTCTTCGGCTCCATCATTGCCTTTCAGAACTACAACATTTTCAAAGGTATCACCGGCAGTGATTGGGTAGGATTGGAACATTTCCAGAAGATGTTCAGCCATTATGACTTTTTGCGAATTCTCAATAATACACTTCTGCTTGGACTATATGATCTGGTAATTGCATTCCCGGTACCGATCTTACTGGCCATTCTGCTAAATGAAGTACGGATGATTGTATTTAAGCGGTTGCTGCAAACGATTGTATACATGCCTCACTTTCTATCCTGGGTCGTTATTAGCGGAATCTTCATGGGCATTTTCTCGATGGATGCCGGGGTGGTGAACAAGGCACTTGGGTTTCTGGGGATGCAACCAATCTACTTTCTTGGAGAAGACTCGTATATTCGTTCCATTCTGATTGGTTCCGGCATCTGGCGTGACTCTGGGTATGGAACGATTATTTTCCTGGCAGCCATTGCTGGCATCAATCCCGATCTGTATGAGGCGGCAGAGGTGGATGGAGCCGGACGTTTGAAGCAAATATGGTCGATTACCCTGCCATCCTTGCTGCCGACGATTATGATCCTGCTCCTGCTGCACATTGGGAAGTTCCTCGATCTGGGCTTTGAGCGTGTGTTTGTATTCCTGAATCCGCTCAATCTGGAATCGGGTGAAATTCTCGATACGTATATTTACAAAGCCGGGCTTCTCTCACAGCAATACAGTTATACAACGGCCATCGGATTGTTCAAGTCGGTCGTGGGTTTGATGCTTGTTCTACTCGGTAATTTCTTCAGCAAAAAAACAACCGGCGAAAGCCTGTATTAGGAGGCGAGCTCTATGCGTACCCCCAGTGTCTGTTACCGTATATTTCGCATTGGTAATCTCGTTTTTCTAACGCTGCTCTCGTTGACGATGATTCTGCCTTTCATTAATGTGCTGGCCCAATCACTCAGCAGCTCGGAAGCGATCATGGGTGGAAAGGTTAGCTTCTGGCCTGTTGATTTTACCTGGATCAATTATGAATATGTATTTGGCGATGCTGCATTCTGGAGGGCATTTGCGGTATCGGTTGGGGTGACGCTGTTCGGGACGCTGGTCAATCTTGCGGCAACGGCATCACTTGCGTATCCTGTGTCTCGTCCAGAGTACAAGGGACGCTCTCTCGTTGTCATGTTTGTCCTGGTAACCGTCGTATTCTCGGCGCCGCTCATTCCGAACTTTATCCTGATGAAAGAACTGCATCTGGTTAACAATCCACTGGTGCTGATTGTGCCCGGAGCGATTAATGCCTTTAATTTCTTCGTTATGCGCTCGTTCTTCGCACAGCTGCCGGGTGAGCTGATTGACGCTGCTCGTATCGATGGCTGTGGAGAATTCGGTATCATCTGGCGTATCGTCATCCCATTGTCCAAACCGGCCATGGCATCACTCGGTATTTTCTATGCGGTAGGCCACTGGAATGCGTATTCCACGGCGCTCTATTATCTGAATGATCCGGCCTGGTGGCCGATCCAGGTAACACTCAAGAAGCTGTTTGAAAGTGACGATATTTCCGTCGATCCAGGTTCTGCCGTCTATAGCACCCTTGCGCATACATCGCCGGAAGGCATCAAAATGGCAACCATTATTATCGCCACCTTGCCGATCATTATCATTTACCCTTTCCTGCAAAAGCATTTTGTAAAAGGAATCATGGTCGGCTCCGTCAAATCTTAAGTACAAGCAACATACAGATCTGACGGAAACGGGGGAATGGCGATGTTCAGAATCTTGATTACGGACGATGAGCCAATGATTCGAATGGGTCTGGCGAAGATGATCAAACAAGCGGGACTGTTCGACTGTGAGATTCGGCAGGCTGCACATGGGGAAGAAGCTCTCCAAGTGATGGGAGACTTTCGGCCGCACATCCTGTTTACGGATATCCGCATGCCAACGATGGACGGTATTGAGCTCTGCCGTCGTTTATCCGAGCAAGGCAGTACGATACGCATTGTTGTGGTCTCCGGTTATTCGGACTTTGAATATGCAAGAGCCTGTATGGATTATGGGGTAAAGCGATATTTGCTGAAACCTGTGGGACGACAGGAGCTTCATGAACTGCTGCTCAAATTGCTGGCATCCGAAGAGGATAAACCTACGGTTTCTCTTGTACCCGTGAGGGAGCTGAACGATTGGGCGATGCGTCTGGAAGAGGCGATATGGGAGCTAAGGCAATCCGATGTGACGGAGTTGCTCGCAGCATGGTCAGATCGTTATCCGGCTTATGCCCTGATGCCTGAGCAGACAGCGGCGCTTTTTCAGGAATTGCTGGAATTGATTGTAGCCAGAATGAATGCACGGGGAAACGGAACGATGAGTACGTCCAGTCAGATTAATGAAAGCGCTTCCTCAAAAGATTGCTTCAAGGCTCTGGGCAACGAAATCCAGATGTTGATGAAGACGATCAAGGAAAAGCGCAGCGGCAAGCGCAAGCATCCGGTGGAAGAAGCTAAGGCTTATCTGGAACAGCATTTGCGCAGGGAAGTGTCACTGGACGAGATTGCCGCCAAGTTGGGACTGAACCCGTCCTACTTCAGCCAACTGTTTAAACAGACGACAGGTCAGACCTTTATTCAATACCGGATACGCAGCAAAATGGAACTGGCCAAACGCATGCTGGAACAGCCGGGCAACCGGATTACGGATATATCCTACGAAGTGGGGTATGCGGATCATCCCCATTTTACCAAGACATTCAAGAAAATTACCGGACTGACCCCGTCCGAATACCGTAGCAAGTTGGGCATTGAATGATGAAGCGCAGCCTGTCTATCCGCCTGTTCTTTCATTTTGCCATCGTAATTACGTTGTCCCTGTCTGCTATCGGCTTGTTTACCTACACCTATGCCTCAACTGAGATGAACGACCAGTTGGCGGGCAACATCGCCCAAACGATGCGTAATACGGCGTACCAGACCGACCTGTATTTGCAAAATTATGATCGCTCAACGTACTCTATCCTCTCTAATGGAAGTGTGAAGCATTTCCTCGATATGAATTGGGAGGATAGTTATGCCTATTACGAGTACAGCCGTCAGATTAAAAGGAACGTGTTCCCGCCTGTATTTATGTTATATCCACAGATCAAGTTCCTGTATGTTATCGGGGAGAACGGGCGGGTTGTCATCGATGACAACCAGAATTCAGCGGGCATACCCGATATCGATGCTGCCCAGCAGTATAAGGAGCTGCTCGCTACGACCCCTGCGAATGGCGAATCGACGTTGCTCACCCGCAGTATTCGCAGTGGACAGAGTTCGAATGTCATTACGATTGCACGCCGGATCAGGGGGATGTCCTCCTACACACCAAACGGAGTGCTGGCGATGGAAGTGAATGTGCTGGAGCTTGACAACATCTGGGGAGAACTCGATCTCGGTCAAGGGGGATATCAGTATGTGATGGATCAGAACGGAAATGTCATCTACCTTCCTGGGGTCGAGGAGGCGCAAACCGTGATGTCATCCAGCACCGTGGACAGACTTATGCACATGGAGGCAGGGTCACTGGAACAGAACACGGATGGCACCAAACGGCTGTTTATATCGGAACTGTCTGCCTATTCGGGCTGGCGCTTTGTCGCTTCCGTGCCGCTGTCGGAGCTTCAAAGGCCGATTGCAACGATTCGCTCAGCTACATTATGGGTTGGTGCAGGAACCTTGCTCGCTGCGCTTGTTGTGGCGTATCGGATCGGAGCATCTCAAGTGGAACCCATTCGGGTGCTGATGAACGGAATGAGACAGACGGAGAAGGGAATCTGGAACAAGGTGGAGATGAAGGAAAGGCGTGATGAGATTGGCGTGCTGATCCGCAGCTATAATCTGATGGTCAGCCGTTTGTCGGACATGATTGAGAGTGTATATGAGTCGGAGCTGCGCCGCCAGAAGTCGGAAATTGAGCTACAGCAGGAGGCGTTGGAACGACACCGTGCGGAATTTCAGGCGCTCCAGTTGCAGATCAATCCGCATTTTCTCTACAACACGCTGGAGACGATCAAATGTTATGCCGTTGTACAGGACTCCGAAGAAATTGCACAGATGGTGGAATCGATGGCCCATATGCTCCGTTATTCCATTCAGACCAATCTGGAGGAAATTACGGTGGCCAATGAGTTGAAGCATGTGCTCGCCTACCTTTCTATCATGAAACATCGCATGGATCGGGAGCTTGAAGTGGAGGTCATCATTGCACCGGATCTGTTGCTGGAAAAAATGGTTCGTCTCACCCTCCAGCCCCTGGTGGAGAATGTGCTGCAACATGCGTTTCCACAGGGCATGGAACCGGGTCATTATATCCGCATCGATGCTCGGCGCCTGGAAGATCGCTTCCTTGTGATCGTGCAGGATAACGGCATGGGCATGAACGATGAACGCCTGAAGAAGCTGCGTGACCGTCTGGAATTAAATCGTCTGGCAGGGGAAGATTCCGATGATTTCTACCATCGTGGAGGCATTGGTCTCATGAATGTCCATCGACGGATTCAACTGGTATTTGGAGAAACGTATGGCTTGATGATTGAGAGTGAGCGAGGCTTGGGAACGACCATTACGATGGCGCTTCCGGCCGATCAGCACAGCAAGCGGATTTAATGTAATTGAAACCAATAACAGGGAGGAAGATCAAACATGAATATTAACTTGCAGAACAAAATTGCGTTGGTAACAGGTTCCAGTGGAGGGATTGGCGCTGCTATTGCCGGGTCATTGGCTCGCTGTGGGGCAAAGGTGGCTGTGAATGGTCTGCATAATATGGAGCGGGCGGAGGAGGTCGTGGCAGCGATTCGGGATGCTGGTGGTGAAGCGGCGGCATTTCAGGCCGATGTGACCGATATGGATGCCATAGAATCGATGGTTGGGGATATCACGCTTCGTTTCGGCGGTCCAATTGACTTGTTAATCAATAATGCGGGGCATCTGGTGGAGCGGAGCCCTATTGAAACGATGAGCGAGGAGCTTTACAGCCGGATTATGGATGTCAATCTGAAGAGCGCCGTATTTGTCTCCAAAGCGGTCATTCCTGGCATGAAGGCGGCTGGAGGCGGACGAATTATCAATCTGACCTCGGTAGCGGCTCATAACGGGGGCGGGCCGGGTGCAGCTATTTACGCAGCCTCCAAGGCGGCTGTCATTGCGTTAACCAAAGGGCTTGCCAAAGAACTGGCTCCTGGGGGGATTACGGTTAATGCCCTTTCACCGGGCTTCATTGGACAGACGGCATTCCATGCTACGTTCACCTCGGCAGAAGGCCGGACTTCTGCAGTAGGCAGCATCCCGCTTGGACGGGAAGGGACTCCCGATGATGTTGCAGGAGCGGCGTTGTACCTGTGTTCTGACCTGGGGGCTTTTATCACCGGAGAGACGATAGAAATCAATGGCGGAATGTACATGCGTTGAGGCTACAACATTGCGATAAGGAGGGAATGATACGATGGAAGTGAAACGGAAGCTTGCAGAAAGACTGTTGTACCAACCTATTAGCGGGCCGTTCCATGTGGACTATGCACCTGATGAACATACCATTCTGGCAGAGAATCCGCCAAGGTTTACCTGGATGGCGGCACAGCAGGAGGATGAGAATGCCTATCTGCTGCAAGTATCGGCGAGCCCTTCTTTTCAGAAAGAAGAGACGATGACCTTTACGCCGCTCCCGTATAATTTTTTCACACCTGACCGGGTGTTTGAACCTGGAGAGTATTATTGGCGATATGCGCTGCTTATAGATCAATCAATGCAGCAAGGAAGCGAAGCCGAAACGGATGCCGTGCAGGAGAAACAGCAGGAAATGTCATCATGGAGTGAGGTGCGGCGGTTTAAGGTTCCAGCGGGACTACCGGAGACACCTCTACCCTCCCGGGCACAGCGATACGTTTGCACAGACACATCTCACCCACGGCTGTGGCTTGGTGAGCGTGGACTGAATGCGCTTGCTGATGGTGTTGCGTCCGACTCCACGTATTGCGGCTGGGATGTGTTTATGGCAAATTCCGTGGAACCGTGGGCAGACCGTGAGCCAATTCGTGAACCGCTGCCTTACCCGGAGAACAAACGTGTCGCCACGTTGTGGAGACAAATGTACATTGACTGTCAGGAAGTGTTATATGCCATTCGTCATCTGAGTATCGCTGGGCGGGTGCTTCGAGACGAACGGCTGCTTGAAGCGGCGAAAACCTGGCTGTTGCATGTGGCGGCCTGGGATACGGAGGGAACAACCTCCCGCGATTATAACGATGAGGCAGCCTTTCGGGTCGCAGCGGCGCTTGCTTGGGGCTATGATTGGCTGCATGATGAGTTGAACAGTGAAGAGCAAGATGTGGTAAGACGCAGTTTGCTGCGGCGGACAGAACAGGTAGCCCAGCATGTAATGGTCCGCTCAAAGATTCATCATGTGCCCTATGACAGCCATGCAATTCGTTCATTGTCTTCCGTACTTGTACCGTGCTGTATGGCTTTGTTGCATGAGGAGCAGCAAGCTGCAGCGTGGCTGGATTATGCGATCGATTATTATGCCTGTCTGTACTCCCCTTGGGGTGGCAGTGATGGGGGTTGGGCCGAAGGACCGATGTACTGGACAACAGGCATGGCCTATGTAACCGAAGCGATGAATCTGCTGCGAAACTATGCGGGCATCGACTTCTTCCGTCGACCGTTCTTCCAGCGTACCGGGGATTTTCCACTCTACGTGTACCCGCCTGATGCACGGCGCGCCAGCTTTGGAGATCAGTCTACGCTGGGTGACCCGGTCAATTTGAAAACAGGCTATCTTGTGCGCCAACTGGCAGGTGTTACAGGCAACCGCTGGTACCAGTGGTACTTTGAGCGTGTACGCCAATCCGATCCGGGGACAGAGGGAGCTTTTTATAACTACGGCTGGTGGGATTTTAACTTTGACGAATTGGTATATCGCCACGATTATCCGCAGGTGGAGGAAGAGTCACCTGTGAACATCGAGCCGCTCAAATGGTTCCGGGATGTGGGATGGGTAGCTATGCATCACCGGATGGATGATCCGGATGAGCATATGATGCTGCTACTCAAGTCAAGCCGTTATGGCTCCATCAGCCATAGCCATGCGGATCAGAACAGCTTTACCCTGCATGCATTCGGTGAGCCGCTTGCGGCGGATACCGGCTATTATATCGCGCATGGAAGTTCCTTTCACCGGGAATGGCGCAGGCAGACACGCTCCAAAAACAATCTGCTGATTGGCGGAGCAGGTCAGTATGCCGAGAACAACAAAGTGCTGAACATGGCGGCAACCGGGCAGATCGAAGATGCGTATTGGCGAGACGGTGATGGTTATGTGCGCGCGGTAGCGACCGATGCCTACGCCAGCACCGTACCGCATGTGAAGCGTGTTGTACGGGAAATACATTTTCTGCAATCATCCTACTTCGTCATTGTGGACCACATTGACCTGAAGCAGCCGGACAGTGTTCAATGGCTATTCCATGCACTACACCCGTTACAGCTGAAAGGGCAGACCTTCCGTCTGAACGGTACTAAGGCAGGGCTTGAGGGGACATTTGTCTATGCTTCCTCCGGTGAACTGTCGCTCAGCCAGACGGATCAATTCGCAGAGGTGGACCCGGCAGAGTATGAAGGGCTGGACAGACATTATCATCTAAGCGCGGAAACGAGGCCTGCTTCAAGCCATAGAATTGTAACGCTGCTTGTGCCATATAAGATTGAGGAGCCGAAGTATGTCCCTTATTTCATCGATGACCAGGATCACGGCATTCATCTCTATTTTACCGACAACGGTATAACAAAGAAGATCGAGGTATCCAAGACGTACTAGTAAGTGCTGACCTAAAGAAAACGCAATCTCATCTAAAACATCCCCATTGTTGCAGGCGGTGGGGATGTTTTAACATCTATTTGAAAGCGCTTCACCAACGAGTGGTACCTAAATCTAAATCAGGATGAAAAGAGGGGTAGCATGAAAAAGTGGATGGTCACAGGCATGGCGCTATTGCTGGCGACAACCGTCATGGCGGGATGCAGCACTGGAAACGGGGCGAAATCCGGTGAGAATGGGGGAGACGGCAAGACGAGGTTCTCCATGTCACTGCGAACGCTGGCGTATACGTATGTGGAGAAGTCGCCCGACATCAACCAGGATAAATGGGTGAAAAGGCTGGAGGATCTGACCAATACAGATCTCAAAATTGTCCTGGTGCCTCATAAGGAATATGAGCAGAAAATGGTGCAAATGTTTGCCACCAATGATATTCCTGATGTGGTGCAGGGTGACGGCGGCGTCAACGGCAAGGAGATGGCCGGCTCGGTCGAAGCCGGAGTATTTCAGCCACTGGATGAGTTGTTGCAGCAGTATGGGCAAGATTTGCTGAAAGCCGTGCCGAAGGAAGCCTGGGACCAGGTCACCCATGACGGCCAGATCTATGCCATCCCTGAATATTTATCCAATCCATCCCGCCGGGCAACCTGGATTCGTAAGGATCTGCTGGATCAAACCGGATTGCCGGTGCCTACTACGGTGGAGGAGACAATGGAAGTGCTGCGCGCCTTTAAAAAGCTTGGCGTGGAGAATCCATATATGGGGCGTGAGGATTTCAAATATGCGGATACCTTCTTTGGTGCCTATGATGTGCAGCAGTTCCTGTCCATGATGGAGCAGCAGGGCGACCAGATTGTACCGAAGTTCATGGATAACGAGAATATGCAGCAAGCCCTGACGGTGTATAAGACGATGTATGAGGAAGGGCTTATCAACAAAGAGTTCGCAACCATTAATTCCACCGTATTCAAAAATACGATCCTCTCCGGCAAAGCAGGCATGTGGTCCATGAATGCCAACGAACTGATCCAGTGGGAGAAGCAGATTAAAGCGTCGGTTCCCGATGCCAAAATCGAGATTATCCCTTCCCCTGTCGGCCCGGACGGAAAAGGCGGTTATTATCTGTACGGTCCTGTGACACGTGCCTACTTTATTAATAAGGATGCGACCGATCCGGCTTCCATTATCCGTTTCTTCAACTGGATGGTGTCTGATGAAGCGGAGAAGTTCTTCACGTACGGTACGGAAGGAGAGACCTATACAGAGGATAATGGTGTGATTTCATATATAGCTCCGACAGACTCTGCTGGCGTGGACGAGGAGCGTTACCGTCAATCGTTCTTATGGTTCGTACAGGACACAACATACAACAAAGGCTCCCTATCCCTGACTGAAGAAGGCAAAAAGCTGATGAATATTTACGATACGGTTTTAGCCAAAGAAGGTCGGGATGGCATTAACTTTGATCCGCGTTTGGAAGCTTTTGTACAGAATCCCGATATTGCTCCCAATTCGGATACACCTCCTCAGGTATTGCTCACACACATGATCAAGATGGTATATGGCAAGGAGCCGATCTCCGATTGGCCGAAGGTAGTTGAAGAATGGAAATCCAAAGGCGGGGATCAGGCCATCAAGGAAGCCACAGAGAAGTTCAAGAACGGTGAAGGCGTGTCGGCACCGCGTCGATAGAATTGTACTGGATAAGCAATGATTACCATCAGCAATCGCAAGGGTATAACGTCAGGAGATTGGACTACCGTGCGGAGGGGATACAAGTGAATAATTTGTTCAAAACGTGGAAAAAACGAGTTGTCCTTGTTGCCATGTCTATGATTCTCATTAACGGCACCATCGTTCCCATGCATGAAGTCCGGGCGATGGAAGATGTTGTTCCTAGCTCTATTCGTAACCCTACACAGGAAGAAAGAGAGAACGTCCCGGAGCCGGAGGGCCCGGAGCTGGAGATTTACGCGGAAAACTTTGATGACCCGGACAATTTTGGCTCTACAGGTGGAATTGCATTGAGAGCTCCCTGGTCGCAGGAAGGGGCGGGTGGAAGCAAGGCCAAGACGTCATCTTCCACCACGGCTCCCTCGCTGCCCAATATGATCAAGATGGACGGAACCGATGCGCTTGCACTACCTCTCAACTTGACTGGATACGGAAATATTCGGCTGAGCTACTACACTCGTGCTTCCTCCTATATAACTGGAAGTGTGATTATCGAATGGTCAAAGGATGGTGGCACATCCTGGACGACGCTGGAGACATTTGAACTTCCCCCGGGCACCCCGGACCTGAAGAATAAGGAAGGCAATACGCTAAAAAGCTGGACGCTGGGTTCGGAAGCGAACAATAACAGCACGGTCAAAATTAGATTTCGGACAGGAGATGCCATGCAGGCCAACATGTATATCGACAATGTTGCCATTTACGGTCAGGCTATTCCCGGAATAACGCCTGCCCCATCCCCGGTGCCACCTGGAGAGGGGAATACTGAATTCACGCCACCGCAAGGAGTGACTTTATATGAGGATGTGGAGAGCGGTACGGCTGGTGGGCGGGCGATGTATTCATCCATTGCCGTTCCCGAGACAGCGGCAGCAGAACCGATGCCAGTCATGGTCTATATCCATGGAGGTGGATGGAATCACGGGGACCGGAAGCAGGCATTGAACTCCATATGCAACTATGTACTCAAACGCGGTTACATCGGTGTGTCTCTGGACTACCGACTGACGCCTGAGGCACCTTTCCCTGCCCAGATTCAGGATGTAAAGCTTGCTATTCGATACCTGCGAGCTCACGCTGAGCAGTACAATCTGGACCCAAGCCGTATTGGTGTCTGGGGATCATCGGCGGGCGGACATCTCGCTGCATTGCTCGGTACAACAGGGGACATGGTCGCTGGTGACACTGTAGAGCTCGATACAGGGGTGACAGTAGATATACCTGATCTGGAAGGTTCAGGCGGATGGCCTGAGTATTCCGACAAAGTGCAGGCGGTCGCCGACTGGTACGGACCTGCTGATTTTACAACGACATTTGCTAATAACTATAGCTCGGTCACAGCTCTGCTTGGCGGGCATCGCGCGTTCGATGTTCCGGAGCAGGCCAGACTTGCCATGCCGGGCACGTATGCCTCACCAGATGATCCACCATTCTGGATTCGGCACGGTGATGCTGACGCCACTATTCCCTATACCGACAGCGTTACTTTCGCGGGACAGCTTCAATCTGCGGGTGTGCCGATTGTGGATATGAAAGTCGTGCCTGGTCAGGGCCATGGATTTACAGGGACCGCTTCCGAGACTGCGAATGCAGAGGCATGGGCTTTCATGGATGAACATGTGAAGAACCGGATCGTTACGGAGCCTATTATTTTCAAAAGCAATCCTGAAGACACTTCGCCTGGAGATGAAGAAGTGGCTGAAGAAAAACCGTTGATTGAAAAGGTCATCGCCAGTAAGCTGCCAAGCGACGATGCGGCGATTGACAGCAGCAAGCCTGACCTGAATTTCAATCAGGCCACGGGCTCCAGTACCGGATTACTAAGCATCTCTTCCACTTCTTCAACCAAGAAATATGTGTACTTCAAATTTGATATGACTGGAAATGAGCCGGAAGGAGATCGGTATCGATTGCGGATTGCAGCCAAGAAAGGCACATCAAATATCGATACCACGTTGTCTCTGTACGGTTTGAATGTAACAGACTGGAGCGAATCATCGTTAACCTGGTCGAATGCTCCGGTCCAAAGTCTGAGCGAAGGTTCGCTGCTCGGCACATTCCAGGTTACGGCAGATCGGAATGGAAGCCCGGCCGTCTACGAAGTGGATGTAACCGATGTTGTGAAGAATCGTCCAGATGCGGATCAGGTTACATTTTTGCTTGCGGATGCGGAATCAACGGGTGTTTCCGTGAACGTATACACCAAGGAAGCGAACGGAACGAGCAATCCGCGTCCACAGTTAGCAGTCATTGCTTTGATCGAAGAAGGCAGTGACACGCAGTCACCCGAATGGGAGCAGGGAGCTGAGCTTGAGATTCGCAACTGGGGGACAGATTTTGCGGAACTGAGATGGCCAGCGGCCAGCGATGATACAGCTGTATCTGCCTACCGAATTTATCGAGATGGAGTCCTGCTGGCAGAACAAAGTAAGCGGTCATTTCGTGACAGCGAACTTGCAGCTGGGACATCGTATACGTTTCAAGTGAAAGCAATTGACGAGGCGGGCAATATCAGCAGTGCTTTATCAACCGAAATGACAACCCTAGACGTCCCGTTATTGTCCCTGCCTGTGGCTTCTGTCACGGCAAGTGGCAGCGACGGCAACCTGGCGACCAATACCCTCGACAATAACAGCTATACACGCTGGTCTGTTGCCGGGGAGGGGCAATGGATCACATTTGATCTGGGTCAGATACAGTCAGTGGGTTATGTGGGGATTGGTTTTTACAAAGGGGATGTCCGAAAGACCTTTTTTGAGATGGAATCGTCTGTTGACGGTGAGCAGTGGACCCAGGTATTCAACGGCGAAAGCAGTGGGGATACAACCGAAATGCAGGCATTTGATATCCCAGACACTTCTGCACGTTATGTACGAATCACAGGGCATGGCACTTCAGATGCGAGTATTTACACAAGCCTGACTGATGTGCATCTGTATGCCCCTTTTGCAGGGGGAGGGACACCTGTGGCTCTGATTCCATATATCGTGCCACAACCACCTGAAGGGACGATGCCCTTTATCGCCCCAGGTCTGACGGAAACAGATGGCACACCACATGTTGTCCATGTTCCACATGCCGTGACCGGACGTACAATTGATGTACGGGATTTTGGAGCAAATCCTGCCGACAACACGAGTGATGACCGACCAGCAATACAGGCTGCTATTGATGAGGCTGAGGTGGGTGATGAAGTGTTTTTACCCAATGGAGTGTACAATTTGTTATCCGGGCCGGATGGAACCACCAACCTGATGCTCAAATCCGGCGTGAATCTGAGAGGAGAGAGCCGTGAAGGAACCGTGCTCAAGACATCGCTGGATCAGGTAACGGGCAGTGCCGTTCTGAAGGCATCAGCTCAGCATAGCATTCTCGTATCCAAGATGACCCTAACTTCATCCTGGTCCGGCAGCTACACGACGGATCATCAATCCAATAATCCCTCCGCTGGGGGGCCGGATAGTCTGATTCACATCGCCAATTATGGTGAGTTACCATCGTATGACATTACAATTGACGGCGTAATTGTGGAGAAGTTCAAACGAATGGCGATCCGAATTGAGCACAGCCGCGATGTTGTTGTGAAGCATGCAACCTTCCGCAATGCAACAGATCTGGGCCCCGGAGGTTCAGGATACGGCATTTCGATTCAGGGAACGGCCAAGACCGATCGACTCGGCTTTGATAATGATACGTTATGGAATGTGGTGGAGGACAGTGCATTTGAGGGTCCTTATCTCAGACATGGAGCACTGATTCAGTTTGTGGCTCACAATAACGTGTTACGCGGCAATACATTTAATGGAACCAAGCTGGATGCCATTGATCTTCATGGTGAACTGGAGTATTTGAATGAAATCTCTGGCAATGTCATTACGGATGTGCTGACAGGTGCAGGGATTGGGCTTGGCAATACAGGGGGTTCAGCGCCAAGCAACCACAGCAAGTCTGGCAAAGGAAACTACATTCATGACAACACAATCAAGAACAGCCGGATCGGTATTTCGGTGACGATGGGTACCCCCGATACTCTAATTGAGGATAATCTCATCGAGAATACAACCACGATTGCAGATGCGGCTGGAATCAAAGTATTGAATGGACCAGGTACGGTAATTCGCGGCAATGTGATTCGTAACAATACTGCCAGTGGATACTGGGGCGTACGGCTTGAGCGCGACAAAGGCGATGCTGGAGCTGGCAATATAGGCGAAGGGAATCCCGAGAATGTGTTGATCGAGGATAACCGAATCGAAGGTAACACAAACGGAATCGGCTTGTTTGCCGGAGTCGGCATTCTGCTAAAGGCTAACATTCTAAACAACGTGAATGAGGACTACTACCAAGCAGAAGGTGTGACCGTTACCGAACTATAAAGGATCAGAATAAGTAGCCTAGCAGGTATCTATATAAGTTGAAGCTCAATTTTACACCTAAACGGAGAGTGCAGAACCAATTTGAAGAAGCGTAGCGTTCGCCTTTATCACTGGATTTTCCCCATAAACAAAGGGAATGATGAAAATCTGGGGATAAGAGCGATCGGAAAATGGTACTGCAATCGGAGTGATAAGGTGTAACATTCATAGTTCAACTTATGTAGCCTGATGGGCTACTTTTTGTTGTAGTCGTTATTTAAGATTCACTAAAGGTTCGTCCTCTACCATGGTTACATAAGCCTCAGTTGCTTAACAGAAACCAAGAAGGAGGATTTATCATTTTGAAAAATTTATTACGAAAAGCAGCAGTAACGGCTTTGTCCGTGACTATGGTAACGTCATCTTTTGGCCTGATGGAAGGTCCAAATGCGGCATTTGCCGCAGAGAGCACAGCGACAACCGCGAGTGCAGGCGTGACACAAGCTTATGAATCGTTGTTCCAGACGGACAACGTGATTGATGTGAATGTAACGATTGATGATGCAGACTGGAAGAGTATGCTTGAAAGTCCGCTCGATAAGGATTACAAGAATGTGAGTGTGGACGTGGACGGCAACAAGCTGGACAACGTTGGTTTCTCCACCAAGGGGAATCTGACCTTGAAAGCCGTAGCCTCGATGGAGGATTCGGATCGATACAGCTTCAGACTGAAGTTCGATAAATACGACAAAACACAAACCTTGCTCGGACTGGACAAAATGGTGCTCAATAACAACTATGCAGATCCATCCTATATGCGTGAGGTACTTCACTATGAAGCGCTTCGCAGTATTGGCATGGATGTGCCGATGACAAACTATGTTAATCTGTATGTTAATGGCGAACTGGTCGGTTTCTACACCGGGGTTGAAGCCGTAGATGACAGTTACTTGGAACGCAACTACGGTGAGGATTACGAAGAAGGCGTGCTATATGATACAGATGAGAAGAGTTATCTTCAATATGAAGAGGGCAGTGACTACAGTACAATCACCAAAGACTTGGGTACGGATAAGGACAAAGCCAAACTAAAAACCTTCATCCAAACGCTGAACGAGATGCCAGAAGGTGAAAAGGGTGATATCGAGAGCGTGCTGGACGTGGATTCGGCGCTTCAATATATTGCAGGCAACATGGTTTTCGGCAACTATGACAGCTATAGCGGCGACAAAGGACATAACTACATGCTCTATGGCGATGAGGATGGCAAGTTTACCGTTGTACCTTGGGACTTTAACATGTCCTTCAATGGATACTCCGGTGGAGGCGGACGTGGCACAACAACCGGATCAACCACGACTAACACCAACGCAACGAACGTATCTGTGGATGAGCCTGTACTAGGCATTAGCATGGAAAATGTACCGATGATTAACAACCTGCTTGCTGTACCGGAGTATAAGGAAAAATATATGAGCTACGTCAATGAACTGACGGACTATATGGAAGGCATTCAGAATCGTATTACTGATCTTGCCAATGAGATTCGTCCATATGTAGAAGCAGATCCAACGAAATTCTATACGACAGAACAGTTTGAATCCAACATTGCTTATTCTGCCAATGCAGATGTCGCTGGGGGGATGGGCGGTACACCACCTGAAGGATTTGAGGGAATGACACCACCTGAGGGCATGGAAGGCATGACACCGCCGGAAGGTTTTGAAGGAATGACACCTCCAGATGGAGCAACACCTCCGGTTGGCACAACGGGAACAGGAACAACAGATAGCACAGGCAATACGCAGACACGTCCTGGCGGTAACTTTGGCGGTGGAGGCGGAGGTATGGGTTCCATGGCAGCCGGGTCACTAACCACATTTGCACTGAACCGCCTTGCAAATCTGCAAGAGCAACTTGGGCGTGAAGTAACGCCACTGCCTGAGACTTCGGAAGAGACAGGCTCGAATACTTCATCTGGAACAACTGACAAGACCATTACCGTAACACTCGATGGTAAATCAATTACCTTCCCGGATCAGGACCCACTGCAGCAAAGTGGCCGAGTGATGGTACCTGTGTATGCAATCCTCGAAGCACTTGGTGCAGAAGTGACTTGGGACAAAACGGCGAAGACCGTAACAACCGTTCTGAATGACCAGACTCTTGTGCTCAAGATCGGAAGTAGCACAGCAATGGTAAATGGAGAGACAATTGAAATTGATGCCCCCGCGATCATTCAAAACAGTCGTACACTCGTACCCGTTCGCTTCATTTCAGAAGGACTGGGATTAGCCGTGGATTGGGATCAAGCTGCTGCACAAGTAAGCCTTACATCAAAATAAGCAATATCTTCTGCGGAGCAACGTTGTTGTACGGAGAATGAGAGAAGGGATTCGATGGTCAGATCGAATCCCTTTTTGTTCTGCTTTTGTAGATTAGAAAGGAGCGAAGACATATCTAATTTATCGTTCCAGATTGATATTTAATTTCCAACCAGCAGATCATTCTCACATAATTACGGAGAAAGCGGAAAAACTTTGATTTTTAATTTCAAATAAATGTGATGAAAGTCACTGAAATATTATAAAAAATGTGAATACTCCTACCGATATGACTATAGTGATATTCGAAACAGACTCGAAATCGGCTTGAATATCCCCACAATTACATAGGGAAAAGGGTGGCTCACACACATGCGAAGCATGAGCATCGGTACCAAAATCAGTTTGATCGTTATCAGTATATTTATCGTCTTCTCCTCAGCCGTGGCGGTAAGTGTAATCATGGAGATGAGACAGGGGATTACGACATTCGCTACAGAGAAGGCGAAGCGAGATTTGGAGATGGCGAATAGTATCATTACATATAAGTATCCAGGAGAGTGGGCCATTCAAGACGGACAATTATTCAAGGGAGATATCGCGCTGGAAGGTAACTTCGAACTGGTGGATGAGATTGGACAAGCATCTGGGGACACGGTGACCATCTTCCGAGGTGATGAACGTGTCGCTACGAATGTTATGATAAACGGGGAACGTGCTGTTGGCACGAAGGTATCTGAAGAGGTCGCCCAGATCGTTTTGCAGCAAGGGGAAAAATACTTCGGTGAAGCCGTGGTTGTGGGTCAGAAATATCAAACGGCCTATGAACCCATCAAGAATGCATCCGGGGAGATTATCGGCATTTTCTATGTTGGTGCTTCTCAATCATTAATTGATGTGATTATCTCCTCATTCCTCAAGACATTCCTGATCGTATTCCTGCTCGCAATGTTGGTCGCAATTACCCTGATCCTGTGGTACGTTCGCAGGGTGAGAGTAAGGATTGAACGGGTATCCATGGCAATCAAGCGGGCGGGCACAGGTGATTTTACACAGCCTGTAGTCGATAACGTCAAAGATGAAATTGGCATGCTGGGCACGGGATACAATGAGATGAGAAGCAATCTGCAGATGATCATTCAGGGTGGACTTCAAGCTGCGGAGAAAGCAGAGCATTCGACTGGATTGCTGCTCAAGATTGCGGATCAGACGGGTAATGAATCGGCACAGATCGCATCTTCTGTTGAACAAGTCGCGCAGGGAGCCGAGCGTCAGACGGTCAGTACGGAAGAAAATCTGCAGGCGATGGAAGAAGTGGCTATAGGCGTACAACGTATGGCAGACAAGGCCTCCAGCATTTCTGACTCTGCTATGTATTCACGCAACCAGGCAGAGACCGGAGGTGAAGCGGTGCAACGTACCGTTCAGCAGATGTCTACGATTGAATCCTCCGTTACCAGAACGGATGAAGTCATTCGCATGCTGGAAGGGAAGTCGGCACAGATTAGCCAGATGGTTTCCACCATTCATGAGATTGCAAATCAAACGAATCTGCTCGCCCTCAATGCATCCATTGAAGCGGCAAGAGCTGGGGAACATGGCAGAGGATTTGCCGTGGTATCTACCGAGGTTCGTAAACTGGCTGAACAAGCGGGAGACTCTTCAGATCGTATTGAAGAACTGGTCAAAGCTATGGAACAAGATATGCAGCAATCGCTATCGGCCATGTCGAGAGTGAAGGATGAAGTGCAAGAAGGGCTGCGCTTGACCCGGGAAACGGAACAAAACTTCAGCCTGATCCGGGATACGAACTTGCGTATGGCGACAGAGATTGAGGACATGGCTGCGACGAGTGAAGAGATGTCCGCAGGCGTGGAGCAGATTGTGGCTTCCGTACATGAGATCGCTCGCCATGCGCAGACGGCCAGTACCAATTCACAGCAGGCTGCCGAATCTGTTCATGAACAGCTCAAGTCAGTAGAGCAGATCAAGGCTTCTGCGGCTATTTTGTCTGATGTGTCGACAGAACTCCAGACTTCACTTCGTCCGTTTAAGATATAATATCTGTTACAATAGGGAAAAGGAGGGACTTCAATATGGCTCCTGATAAAACAAAACTTTTCCCCAATGAGAATATCCGCACCGTATGTTACATTCAAAACCTGCCGCCACGTTCCAACGTGGACATCGGTGATTATACGTATTATAGCGATAACACCAATCCGTCAGAGCAATTCTATGACCGGATACAACATCATTATGACTTTATTGGTGATCGCCTGGTTATTGGCAAGTTCTGTGCAATTGCGGAAGGTGTGACATTCATTATGAATGGCGCGAATCATCGGATGGAGGGCATGACGACGTATCCTTTTAACATTTTCGGTGGAGGATGGGAGCGTGTGACACCTACACTTGAGCAGCTTCCATATAAGGGTGACACGATACTGGGGAACGATGTATGGCTTGGACAACATGTGACGATCATGCCTGGTATCACGATTGGAGACGGGGCAATCGTTGCCTCCAATTCAACTGTTGTGAAGGATATCGAACCCTATACGATTGTTGGTGGTAATCCAGCCAAAACTGTTAAAAAGCGTTTTGATGAAGAAACAATTGCACTTCTGCTGGAATTGAGGTGGTGGGATCAGGATGAGGAGTGGCTGGATACGCACCTGGAACGTCTTGTCTCTACATATGATCTAGAGATATTACGCGGACTTTTGAACAGCAAGTAGAGCAGGTAGAAAGTGTATTTGACCAAAGCAAATCAGGCCCTGGACCGTTTTGAGCGGATCAGGGCCTCTTGTTGTCCAAGATGAAATGTTAGATTAGCGGATGGGGGGACGTAGAGTGCAATCAGACTTTGCTAATGGGGGTTTTGAATGAGTATGAGCTTCTGCATGATCCGTGTTTGTCTGTTTGCCTGAATAAAAGTTAATGATATCATCAACGGTAGTAAACACGACATTTAAATCCATATTATCATTGTGTGTTTGAATAAAAACCTCTTTTCAATGGGTTGTTGCGTTGTTTAATTTAAAGCTTCTTTCATGCTTAAGCCTGCTGTGAATACAGGAACTTTACCTGCAGGTAGTTGAATTTCTTTGCCTGTTCTCCGACTTCTTCCCGTTCTTGCCTCACGCTTCTGTACTTCAAATTTCCCGAATCCAACCAGTTGAACTTCTTTACCTTCTTTGAGAGCTTCCAGAATTGAGTCCAGTACAACGGTTACCGCCTTTTCAGCATTCTTCTTGGAGAAACCGCCAGCCTTGGCTACTTCTGTGATCAATTGTTCTTTATCCATGGGGAATACCTCGCTTTCATTGTTGGGGTGTGAAATTCTGTGCTGTACAACCTATGAGTAAATAAAAAGCTGCCTTATTAATAAGGCAGCTTTCATATAATTAAAGTTTAGTAACGTTCTCAGCTTGTGGTCCACGGTTACCTTGAGTTACTTCAAATTGAACGCGTTGACCTTCGTCCAAAGATTTGTAACCTTCACCTTGAATTGCACTGAAATGAACGAATACGTCTGTTCCTTCTTCAGTTTCGATAAAGCCGAATCCTTTATCCGCGTTGAACCATTTCACTGTACCTGTTTGCATGTGATTCCTCCAAAAAATAAGTTTTTAGCCGATCATTATGACGAGTATATTTGAAAAATTGACACTCACCTGGTGCATTTAAACCACAGACTTGATGTCCGCTAATGTATCGATTAATATTATAATACCATGTCCGCTAATATAAGTCAAGATTTGGAGGTAATTTCTAATGAATCAGTCATCAGGGATTTCGGTGCAGCGGGAGCCGACGATAGAAGAATTCATTCATATGCTTGCCAATGAGGATGAATTACAGCCCAAAACCGTGAAGGAATATGCAAGTGATCTGAAGCACTTTATCGAATGGTACAAGGAAAACACCCTGCTCGGGGAAAAGGTTACATTGAGAATTGAAGATATAGATACATCCACTTTAGTCCATTATCGTGAAGATTCACACAAGGTTATGCTATTGAAACCAGCCACCATTAACCGCAGGTTGATTACGCTGAAGCGTTTTTTCAAATGGGCTGTCCTGGAATCCAGACTCAATTATGACCCTTCCAAAGCATTAAAATTCATTCCGGAAGACAAAGTCAGTCCACGCCGAATGACATCCGAAGAAGAAGAAGCGTTCCTCGCGGCAGTGGAGTACGTTAACTCTCTTCGTGATCGGACTATCCTGACCCTTATGTTCCATACAGGCTTGCGAACGATGGAGGTATGCAATCTCACGCCTGGTGATATTGAACTTGGTAGACGAAGTGCTTACCTGACAGTGAGAGCCGATAAACGCAACCGGGAGCGTAAGATCCCTTTGAATATGCAGTGTATTGTAATATTGAATCAGTACTTATCTGATTTTGCTACCGATCATACGTACCTTTTTCCTTCAGAAAAGACAAACGATCGTTTAACGGAGAGAGCACTACGCCATCTGATTAAAAAAGTAATGATTGCAGCAGGGCTGGAAGGTCTGAGTTCACATGATCTGCGTCATCGTTTTGGCTACGCCATGGCAGAGCATACGCCACTGCACCGTTTGGCGGAGATGATGGGGCACACCAATCCAGATACGACAATGATTTATATCAAAGCATTAAGTACGAATCAGCGGTGAAAACATGAATAAAGAATCCATATGATACTTAGAATTAAACCCCTCTTATTAGAAGTTCTTCGAAATTTCCGTGTTTGTATTACTTTAACCTAACCTTGGCATTCATATACTCTCCTTCACATTTCACTTAGGCACTGCCCGACAGGGTTGCCTTACCTCTATTGAAGAAAGCGATTACATATCCCTAATAATATTGTATATTATGATGGCAACCTTGGATCTGATCAACATGATTCCTTAGCATTTGGCATAAATTCGGTGAGAAATAAGAAATCCAATGATTCACAATATCACACATATATCAGTTGTTAGGGCATACAGCCCATTATAAAAAGGAGGAATCCGAACGTGTACCGGGTACTGCTGGTGGATGATGAAGAAGATGTGCGGGAAGGACTTGTTGTAGAGGTCGATTGGGAAGCGCTCGATCTGCGGATTGTCGGTTTGGCTGAGAATGGGCGAGAAGCTTTGGAGATGGCGGAGCGGGTGGAGCCGGATATTGTGGTGACCGATATCAGCATGCCCTTCATGAATGGTCTGGAACTCGCGCAAAGATTGAGGAAGCGTAATCCACTTGTGAAGGTGGTCATCTTAACTGGATATGATGAATTTGATTATGCGAGGCAAGCCATCTCGTTAAGTGTGGATGAATATCTGTTGAAGCCGTTCTCGGCAGGACATCTCACCGAACTGCTCACAAGACTGCGCGCCCAGATGGCCGCTGAAGTGGCCGAGCGTGAAGATGTACAGCAGCTGCGTGAGCACTATCATACCAGCTTGCCATTACTGCAGGCAGATCTGATGGCGACCCTGCTCCATCGGCAGAAATCCTCGACATATATTCATAGTAAAGCCAAACAATGTGGTTTGGATCTGGCAGGAAAACGCTACGGGGTGTCTGTATTGACACTGCATATGGAAGGAGATGTGCAGAAGGACAAACCTGAGGAAGTATTCAACGAGCTGCCGCCGCGGCATAACCAATCAACATCTGAGGAAGCGGATCAGTCTGAGCTATTCGTGCCCGGAGGTTCATTGCGTCAATCGGAAGATGCTGAACTGAAACGCTTTGCTGCACTTAACATTGCGGCAGAAGTATGGGCGGAACACGGGGCTGGTCATGCCTTTATGCATCAGGAGACGATTGTCCTGCTCTATGTGGATCGCTTGGGCGGTACAGATGGCGCGAAGCGACAACAGAAGGCATTGGAAAATGTGATGCGCAGCATCAACCACTACTTGCGTATCCCGGCTACGGTGGGATCTGGTCAGATCGTGGATACACTTGCGGAGGTGAATCAGGCCTATGAAGATGCCCTGCTCGCCTTGGATTATCGGCTTGTACCCGGAACGGATTCAATCATATATATCGCGGATGTAGAGCGGCAGACGGCGGGCAAGCTGCGGTTCGACGAGTTGAAGCAGCAGACGCTGACACGTTGTCTTAAGGCGGGTACACAAGTGGAACTGGAGGAAGCACTGGCGATCATTTTCCGGGAAATTACAGTGGAACATGGGCGCAGTGATATTCAGCTCTATCTGATTGAAGTGTTAACAACAGTATGGAAGGCAGCGCAGGCATCCGGAGAAGAGATGGAGGACATCTTTGGAGCAGGTTTCCAATTGTATGCAGATCTGTTCCGACTGCCAGGTCTTACTGACGCACAGAAGAAGGTACGGGAGGTCTGTCTACTTGTACAACATCGCATTGCCAGTGGTCGCCAGCATGTATATAAGGATATTGTTGAGCAGGCGTTAGTCTTCACCAAAGAGCATTATGCCGACCCGGATCTGTCCATTCAGAAGGTGTGCGGACATTTGCATATCAGCTCCGGTTATTTTTGTGGCATTTTCAAAAAAGAAGTGCAGCTTACCTTCCTGCAGTACCTGATGCAGATCCGGATGGAGGCAGCCCGTGAACTGCTTCGCTCGACAGAGCTGAAGTCGTTTGAGATTGCGGAGCAGGTTGGCTTTGCTGAACCGAACTACTTCAGTTTTTGTTTCAAAAAACATATTGGCGTCTCGCCCAAAGAGTATCGTAAACAGGCTTCCCAGGCAGCACATGAAGGTTCAATCCGATGAAGTTCTGGTCCAAGTGGTTGAACTCCATGGGAATTCAATTTTGCTCCAGGCTGCGCTCGTCCAGAGTCAGCAGTATCCGTTTTATTATTACGTGGTCCTTCTCCGTCTTCATCGTTCTGGTGCTGACCATCATGGCGATGCTTCTGCATGACAAGTTCACGCAGGCTGCCGAGCGAAGTGCGGAACTGACGACGAGACAGATTGTGGATCAGGTCAGTTATAACCTGGAGGATTACGTCCGCAGCATGTCTCATCTGTACCGTGCCATTGAGGAACATATGCTGCGTGACGGGACATGGGAAGGGGAGTTGGTGGACAAACAGCTCGACACATTGCTCAGCAGTCGTGAAGATATCATCTCGATTACCCTGCTCGATTCCACGGGTCAATTGCTCAAGAACCGACCTACAGCTGAATTAAAACCGAGTGCCCATGTGACACAGCAAGGGTGGTTTCAGTCTGCGCTTCGTGTGCCGGATCACCTGAGTTTCTCGTTACCTCATATTCAGAATATGTACACAGGCCCATATAAATGGGTCGTTTCCATGAGCAAAGGCATAACGATACGGCAAAATGGTCAGGATCGGCAGGTTATCCTGCTGGTCGATATCAATTTCAAACAGATGGATGAATTGAGCCGCCGGGTCAGTCTGGGGCAACGGGGATACGTCTACATCATTGATGAGAGTGCGGGCAATATTGTGTACCATCCGCAGCAGCAATTGATGTATATGGGACTCAAAAGTGAGAATATCGAACAGGCATTGGTGGCTTCAGGCAGTTACGAAGATGAGGCAGATGGACAGAAAAGGCTGAATACCGTGAAGTCAGTTGCCAATATTGGATGGAAAATTGTCGGTGTGGCCTATTTGGATGAAATTATGACAACACGTCAGGAAGTGAACGGATATCTCATTCGTGTACTGGTCGTTGTGCTCGTGCTGGTCATCCTCGTATCGCTCTTTCTTTCCTCCAGTCTGACTCGTCCGATCCGGCGAATGGAGCGCAAGATGAAGGCTGTGGAGCGCGGGGATTTCAACGTGGAGTTGCCTATCGAAGGACCGCTTGAGGTGGAACGTTTATCCCGTCGCTTCAACCTGATGGTCAATAAAATCCGAACCCTGATGGATGAGATCATTCATGAACAGGAGCAGAAGCGTCGTCTGGAGCTGGAAGCCTTGCAGGCCCAAATCAATCCGCATTTTTTGTATAATACGCTGAATTCCGTGGTGCGAATGGTCGGCATGAGCCGCAATGAGGAAGTGATCACGATGATCACGTCTCTTTCGCGCCTATTCCGCATCAGTCTCAGTCAAGGTAAAACGATTATCACGGTCAGGGAAGAGCTGGAGCATGCGCAGCATTATTTGACGATTCAACAGATGAGATTCAAGCGAAAATTCAACTTTAACATTCAGGCAGATGAGACGCTCCTGGAATGCCTGACCTTAAAGCTGGTGCTTCAACCCCTGATTGAGAACGCCATTGTTCATGGCATCGAGTACCACATGGACGAAGGAAGTATTGAGGTCGATGTTTATTGTGAGGACAACAAGCTGGTGTTTCGCATTACAGATAATGGGGTCGGCATGACGGAAGAACAGATGTCGGGATTGTTAAGTGGCCGTCCGGTTGTCAAAAGCGGTGCAGGATCAGGTGTCGCGGTACGCAATGTACATGACCGAATCCGGCTCTATTACGGGGAGGGTTATGGTCTTGAATTTGCAAGTGAGCTGGAAGAAGGCACCACGGTCTGGATTCGAATTCCCATTCAATCGCAGCAGAAGGAGGTCGAGCCTGATGACGGAGAAACAAGTGAATAGGAACGATGCCCGTAGAGTTAAAGGATTGAATATTTGTACGTATTGGAAAAAGGTTGCTGCGAGCATCCCGGGATTTCGGAAACGTCGGTTGTTAACTGTGACAGTTGCAAGCTTCTGTCTGCTTATAAGCAGTGCCTGTGGCCTCTCGAGTCCAGATGCTGCGGCAGTACCATCACGTATTGCGCTGATTACACCAGCAGGCACTGGCGAACTTGCGGAAGCCATCCGGCTTGGTGCCGAAGCGGCTGCCAAAGAGAGTGGGGTGGAACTGATTACCGTGGAAGCATACCCTTCCGAGGGTCATGTGTACACACCTGCCCTTCTGGACGCTGATCGAAGTCAGATGAAGGTCAAACAGGCAAATCCGAACAGCCAAACGTTGTCTCGCAGTGTGCGAGAGCAGGCACAGGTTGAAGCAGCCGCATTGGCTCTGAAGCAGGGGGCATCAGCTCTATTGGTTGATCCCCTGAGTGAGAAGGCACTTAGCAATATTATTCAGGAGGCACAGACATCAAATTCCGATGGAACCATCGTTCCTGTCATTGTGCTTAACGATGAATTTCCCGTGAAAGGTGTAACCAGTATCATCTCCATGGATAATGTCGAGGCAGGGAGACAGGCGGGCCAGGCCATGGCGGAGCTGCTGAAAGGGCGAGGGCGTGTAGCTTTATTGGGTCCAGACCCCGTTAATTCCGGTCTGATTCAGAGAGAGCAGGGGGTAATGGAAGTCCTGGTACAGTATCCTGATATTCAAGTGGAACCCAAATCGATATGTAATACACGGGATGGATGTTGGCAGACTGCGAAGCAATTGCTGGACCAGCAGGATGTGGATGGCTTTATCACTCTTCAGGAACCGGCTTCACTGGGAGCAGCTGATGAACTGAATCGACGCAACTCTGCAGACAAAGTAAGAATTGTTGGATTCGGCAGTGAACAACAGCAACTGGAGCAATTGCAAGAAGGGGTCTTTGATCATCTTATCGTCCAGAATGGATATAGCGCAGGTTATCTGGGATTGAATCAAGCCGTTGCACGGCTGAACAATCAACAGGTGCAATCGAGAGTTCTACTTGAGACGAAGCTGGTTAGTACAGACAATATGTTCTGGATGGATAACCAGAAGCTGTTGTTTCCTTTTGTACAATGAACGGATGCTGGAACGAATGGTGAATGAGAAAAATTAAGCTGTTTTTTAACTTGAGGAAGATTTCGATAGAACAGGTGAAGATATTGTATTCGAATTTAATGTAAACCCTTTCATAATAAAGACATCGGTTAAGCCGAATGAACTTGGGGGAGGTCATTAGGATATGAAGAAAACATGGATGACACTGTTGATTACAGCATGTATGGTTGTGGCGGCGGGTTGCAGTAGCGGTGGAGACAGCGCAGGTGGAAGTACAGGAACAGATACAGGAGGCCAAACAGCAGCCGGGACGGAAACGCCCAAGATTGGTGTCGCCATCTACAAATTCGATGATACATTCATGACGGGGGTACGTAATGCGATGACCGCAGCAGCGGAAGGTGTTGCGACTCTGGATATTGTGGATAGCCAGAATGCACAGCCAACCCAGAACGAGAAGGTCGATCTGTTTGTGTCCAAGAAATACAATGCCATGGCCGTGAATCCGGTGGACCGGACGGCAGCAGGTGTCATTATTGACAAGGCTAAGGCAGCGAACATTCCAGTGGTTTTCCTTAACCGTGAGCCCGTGGCTGAAGATATGAACAAGTGGGATAAAGTGTACTACGTAGGAGCAAAAGCGGAGGAGTCCGGTACGATCTCTGGACAGCTGATTGTGGACTACTGGAAGGCACATCCGGAAGCCGACAAAAACGGCGATGGCAAACTGCAATACGTCATGCTGAAAGGGGAACCGGGTCACCAGGATGCAGAGCTTCGGACCAAATATTCGGTTCAGGCCATCCAGGATGCCGGTATCGAAGTGGAAGCATTGGCGGAAGACACGGCGATGTGGGACCGTGTGAAGGGTCAGGAGAAAATGCAAGCGTTCCTGGCATCCCACGGCGACAAGATTGAAGCCGTTCTTGCGAACAATGATGACATGGCCTTGGGTGCCATTGAGGCATTGAAAGCAGCCGGATACTTCAAGGATGGCAAATCGATGCCGGTTGTAGGTGTGGATGCAACAGCTCCAGCCATTCAGGCTCTACAGGATGGAACGATGCTGGGCACGGTGCTCAATGATGCCAAGAATCAGGGGGCAGCCACGGTGGCACTGGCTTCCGTACTAGCCAAAGGTGAAACACCAACGAAGGAAAATACCAAATACGATATTACCGATGGTAAATACGTCTGGATTGCATACAAAAAGATTACCAAAGACAACATTGCCGACGCCCAATAACAGCACGAGACAGGGACGTCCGACATTCGGGTAACGTCCCTTTTTTGCTGGTCATATGGAAGGGAGGAACCAAGATGGAGTCACCTTACCTGCTGGAGATGAATGGAGTCTCGAAAGCATTTCCTGGTGTGCAGGCACTAAGTCAGGTCACATTGAAAGTGAAGCCGGGAACGGTTCACGCCTTGATGGGAGAGAATGGAGCGGGCAAATCCACACTAATGAAATGTCTGTTCGGGATGTATCATCCGGATGAAGGAACGATACGCATCGAAGGAAAGGATGTGGATATTTCGAATTCCAAGGCGGCACTTCAGCAAGGCATATCCATGATTCATCAGGAGCTGAATCCGGTCCCGCATCGCCCGGTGATGGAGAATATCTGGCTGGGGCGTTTTCCGATGAAGGGAATACTGGTGGATGAGAAACGGATGTATTCCGATACACTGGCTCTGTTTAAGGACCTGAATCTGGATATTGATCCGAAGGCTCAAGCGGGAACATTGTCTGTCTCCAAGATACAATCGATGGAAATCGCCAAGGCGGTCTCATTCAATTCCAAAGTTATTGTCATGGATGAACCCACCTCTTCCCTGACAGGCAAGGAAGTGGAGCAACTCTTCGCCATTATTAATGAACTACGCAGTCGGGGGGTGTCCATTATCTACATTTCCCACAAGATGGAGGAGATCCTGACGATCTCGGATGAAGTGACAATCATGCGTGATGGCTTCGTTGTCGGGACTTGGGATGCTGCGGATTTAACGACAGATCTGATTATTACACGCATGGTGGGTCGTGATCTGGATGAACGTTTCCCGGAACGCACCAACGTACCTGGTGAAGTGATATTAAAGGCCGAGGGTCTGACATCCAACCAGTCCAAATCGTTTTGTGATGTATCCTTTGAGCTGCGAAAAGGTGAAGTGCTCGGTATTGGCGGCTTGGTTGGAGCACAGCGGACAGAACTGATGGAATCCTTGTTCGGACTGCGCGGACTCGCTTCAGGTACGATTTCGATTCATGGGCGCAAGGTGAAGATTAATTCCCCCGCAGCAGCGAAACGTCATAATATCGCGTTGCTCACGGAAGAACGAAGGGTTACAGGAATATTCCCCGTGTTGTCGGTGTATGAGAATACGATCATTGCCAGTCTGGGGCGCTACCGCAATCGCGTGGGCTTGCTGGATGAGAAAAAGGGACGGGAAGAAGCACGGGAACAGACGCAGAAGTTCAGAACCAAAACGCCTTCAGTTAACACGATGATTCGAAACCTGTCTGGCGGTAATCAACAGAAAGTTCTGTTGGCCCGCTGGTTGCTGACTGATCCGGAGATTCTGTTGCTGGATGAACCGACACGTGGAATCGATGTAGGGGCCAAGTTCGAGATTTACACCATAATTACGGAACTGGCTCGTCAGGGCAAAAGCATTATTATGATTAGTTCGGAGATGCCTGAACTGCTTGGTATGTCGGATCGCATTATGGTGATGAGTGAAGGGCGTCTAACCGGAATCGTGGACGGAGCCGAGGCAACAGAGCAGGATATTATGAGGCTGGCCGCTCAGCAGCGGATGGCTTAGTCAGGAGGGAAACAGATGAACACACAGATGATCAATCAAGTGAAAAATTATGTAACACAACGCGCCATCTTTATCGTATTGATTCTGCTCATCATTGGTATAGCTATTGCCGATCCGAATTTTCTTGCCTTCTCTACACTGCGGGACATCTTACAGCAATCCTCCACACGGGCCATTATTGCACTCGGTGCAGCCTTTATCCTCGTCACGGGTGGGGTCGATCTGTCCGCGGGAAGGGTGGTTGGTCTGACGGCTGTTGTATCGGCATCGATGCTGCAAATTGATGAGTATGCGAACCGCTTCTTCCCCGATCTGCCCCATTTGCCGGTGTTGTTGCCGATTCTGGTTGGAATCACCGCAGGTCTATTCGTGGGTTTGGTCAATGGACTGATTGTCGCCAAATTACATGTGCCCCCTTTTATCGCAACGCTGGGTACAATGGTTGCCGTGTATGGACTGAACTCCATCTATTTTGATACGGAACCCAACCAGTCACAGCCGATCGGAGGATTAAGACCTGATTTTACCGTCATTGGCTCTGGATACATTGATCTGGGCGGGGGTTATTCCATCCCGTATATTGTCCTTATCGCTATTGCGGTGGCTTTAATTTGCTGGGTGATCTTTAACAAAACACGTCTCGGCAAAAATATGTATGCCATCGGCGGTAACATTCAGGCAGCGCATGTATCCGGAATTCATGTGGCCCGCAACCTGGTTGCCCTGTATGCCATTGCGGGTGCGTTATATGGCCTGGGTGGTGTGCTTGAGGCAGCCCGAACGGGCGGAGCAACAAACAATTACGGTAATATGTATGAGCTGGATGCGATTGCCGCATGTGTGGTAGGTGGCGTATCAACGGCGGGTGGTATTGGAACGGTACCTGGAGTTATGGCGGGTGTGCTGATCTTCGGGGTCATTAACTATGGTCTGACGTTTATCGGTGTAAGTCCGTACTGGCAATTGATTATCAAAGGATTGATCATTGTTGCTGCGGTGGCTTTTGACATCCGTAAGTATATGGCGAAGAAATAAGATTAACGTGAAAAGGTTACACCGTTGTACTCCGAGTGCAGTACCATCTTCCGATCGCCCTTATCCCCTGATTTTCTTGATTCCCTATATTAATAGGGGAAAATCCGGTGATAAGCGTATGCTTCCGATGTAGCTTTCTTTCAGAAAGCTTTAGGCGAACGCTCTCGCTTCTTCAGATTGATTCTGCACTCTCCGTTGTGGTGTAAAAATTCCATTCATCTTATATGAAAAAGTAGCAAAGAAGCCAGCCCTCGGGATATAGAGAGCTGGCTTTAAGTGTTTAACCATTGACCATCCAATCGATAACGGGGATAACGGGTCCAATGATGCACAAGAGCAACATAAATCCGGCGACATTATAAGATAGCCGGGTACCGAAATGCGCACGATATTTTTTGGCGATCAGGAAGGCTGGAATCCAGAAGAGGGCTGCTACTACAAATGGAATGTGAAGTCCTTGAGTTCCATTGCTATAAATAGGTATGTTTATTAAGTTGAAACGGTAATGACTGAACATAAAATTGGCTTTGCCCCATGGAAAGTTAAAGGCAAGACCCATCGTCAGTACGAGCAGAGAAAGCGTCCCGAAGCCCAGTGGTTTGCGTTGTGTAGTCATATGATATCCTCCATAACCAAGAATTTATCCTAAATTAATCCATTAATGTATTGTAACACAATACTAACCATGCGTAGAGGAATTGTTTCACTTTTGTCGATTACAATTACATCATATGTCCTATTGCCTTCATAAATTATACATTCATGTGAATTTGACCAGCCTCCATTAATCGACAACATCAGCTAATCATAATCGATATAATACATGTACATAAGTTGTTTGATGTGAGTTTTATGTCAAAGGGGGCGAGGCTATTTGCTAAGTTACACGATGAAAATGGTAATTTTCCCACTGGGCTGTTTGCTTGTCATTCTGTCCTCTTATGTTCTAAGGCTTACCCCTCATTTGGCAATCATGTTGCTTTCGGGGACTTTATTGGTAGCAAGTATTTATGGGGAGAGAAGATATCCTGTACTTAGGAAATTTCAATGGATTTTTCTCGGAACATTCCATTATTTCAGTGAGCTGAACTGGTGCAACATGTTGTATTATATGCTCATCCTTTCCATGATCCAGGGCAAACAGCGTGTAGCGCAGACCTTGCCCATTTCACTGCTGTTTATGCTGGAATATACGGTGATTCGCCTTTCCTATGTGCCTATAGATGCATATGCATTGCTGGTATCCATGTTTGATTTGTTAACCTCTATTGTCATTATATTTTTATATCATACCTTGGTTAACAGTGAGACCGAGAAGCGCAGACTTCGGGAAAAAAATCGGTTCCTCACCCTCCATGATCCGCTGACCGGACTGCTGAATTACGAAGGGTACATGGAGATGCTAAATAAGGCAGTAGAAGAACATCGTTCTTTTTTGCTTATCCTTTTGAACGTTAATAACTTTAGCGGTTATAAAAAAGCTTCAGAAGATCCTTGGTGTACGGTAATCACAGGCACAGGCCAGATGATAAGCAATCATTTCACCGAGGCCTATGGCATATCCCGGTATGCAGGAGATCGATTCGCGGTCGTTTTGCCGGAGATACAGGATGTGGAAGAACGAATGTCGTCATTGCTATCCGTTCAGCTGCAAGGACTCCAAGTAAGCTATAGTATCTCCCTGTACCCGGAAATGTCGAATTCGTTGCAGCACTTTATGACGGTGGCCGAGGATAGACTGCTTCAACAACAGCGCAGCAAATGGCTGAAAAATGAAGAAGAAGTATTTCGTTCCGAAAGGCTAAGGGCCGTAGGTGAACTGGCCGCGGGGATGGCTCATGAAATTCGGAACCCGCTTACCGCAATTCGAGGATTCCTGCAGCTGTCACGTGGACAAGCATTTAATATCGCACCATGGTATGAAGTGATTATGGGTGAGGTGACGAGAGTGACCGATCTGACGGCCGAATTTTTACAGTTTTCGAAACCTCATGCCAATCATATGAAGCCGGAACAATTGGGTCACTGCCTTGAGCGGGTGATGTCTTTGACCGAGTCAGATGCGGCATCCCGTGGACATCGAATTACACTTGAAATGTCGAATGAACCAGTCGTGATCAACATGGATCGGGATAAGATTGTGCAGGTATTGATCAATCTGATTCGTAACGCCTTTGAAGCAATGACAGACCCTGGCGAGGTTCATATGGATTTGTTACAGGAAGGAGACGCCGTACTCATTTCCATTACAGATACAGGAAGCGGCATTCCGGAAAATTCGCTATCCACAATCTTTAATCCCTTTTATACAACTAAAGAAGAAGGGACGGGACTGGGACTTGCACTCTGCCAGAAAATCGTTCAGGATCACAATGGCAAAATCACTGTCCATAGCGAAATGGGGGTTGGTTCAACCTTCACGCTTCATCTGCCAATGGAGACGTAATGCGTATATCAAATTTTGGGACAGTAGCAGCATGCTTTCATTTAAAAAAAACAAAAAAACGCCGCATTGGGATTGAAGAACCCCATGCGGCGTTTTGTATTTCGAATAAACTATTGTGCACAAACCACATCGGTTCAGATCATTTTAGCTAATTTCTAAGGAAAATAGGACGTCTTATTGGCCCTCAGGTCCTTACTTTAATTTGTAAGAAACTTCAGACACGTTATTTCCCAAAAAAACATGAAAAAAACGCTGAAAACGCCTGTTTACTCGGATATAACGTGGCTCTGGTTCCTTAGATTTCTGAAGGAGCTTCAAAAGCTTGAATAAGACGCCTCAGATTCGTTAGAGCTCGCCCCACACGCTTTAGTTCGACTTATTTAGATGCCCCTGATGTAACTGATAGTAGAATCCTTGTTGCTGCATCAATGCGTCATGGCTTCCACGTTCAGCGATCTGTCCATCATTAATGACGAGAATCTGATCGGCTTCACGAATTGTGCTCAGTCTGTGGGCGATGACAAAGCTGGTACGATCCTTCATTAACGTCCGCATCGCTTCCTGGATCTTCATCTCAGTACGCGTATCAATGCTGCTTGTTGCTTCATCCAGAATAAGAATGGCCGGATCAGCCAGAATTGCCCGGGCAATGGTCAACAGTTGTCGTTGTCCTTGGCTTAGATTGCTTCCCCCGGAAATGATGGGGGTATCGTAGCCCTGTGACAGTTTGCGGATGAATGAGTGTGCATTTGCAAGCATAGCTGCTTGCCTGATCTGTTCATCCGTTGCATCCGGCTTGCCGTAGGCGAGATTGTCACGAATGGTACCCGAGAACAGGTAGGCATCCTGAAGTACAATGCCGAGTTGCCGACGGAGTTGATCCTTCTCCAGTTCCGAGATGTCACATCCATCAATGGTAATCCGTCCGCCTGTAATCTCGTAGAAACGGGGTAACAGATTGATAATGGTCGTTTTACCTGCGCCAGTGGGGCCAACAAGTGCAATCATCTCGCCAGGTTTTGCAGTAAAACTGACCTTCTTCAGAATGTCTCGTTCCGCACTGTACCCGAAGGACACATCCTCAAATACAACTTTACCTTGAATCTGATCCAGTTGTTTCTTCTGTTCCTCCACATATTCGCCAGGCGTATCCATGATGTGAAACACACGTTCAGCACCCGCAATGGCAGCCTGAATCAGATTGTACTGATTGGCCAGATCGCTCAGCGGTCGCTCAATCTGGCGGGAGTATGCGAGAAAACTGACAATTAGTCCGATGGACGTCAGATCATGATAAGCCATCCATCCACCTACAGAAGCCAGTATGGCAAAACCGATATTGTTCATCACGTTCATCGTAGGCCCAACCAAACCCGAAACCGTCTGGGCCTGGGTGCTGGATGTACGAAGTTTCTCGTTCAGGTTCTGAAAATGTTGATGTGCCTGATCCTGACGGTTATAAGCCGCTACGACTTTCTGTCCAGCAATGGTTTCCTGAGCATACCCATTCAGTTCACCGAGCAATTTTTGCTGGGCGGTGAAATGTTTGCGTGTTCTTGACGCGATCAGACGAGTGGCGATGGTAATTAAGGGTACCGTCACCAGACTGAGCAGGGTAAGCCGAACATCAAGTGCGAACATGATCGACAAAGAGCCAACGAGCAGGATGGCACTGGACATCAACTGGGTTACGCTTTGATTCAGCGTTGTAGATACATTGTCAATATCATTGGTGGCCCGGCTCATCAGATCCCCGCTTTGATTTTTATCAAAAAAGCTGACAGGCAGCTCTTGCAGTCGGGAGAACAACGCATGACGCAGATCTTTAACGGTCAGTTGGGACACACCAATCATGACATAGGATTGAGCCCACATCAGGAGTGAGCCAAGGACATAAACACTCAGCAAGAGGAGACATTCTTTCAGCAAACCCGCTGTTACTTTGGGAACGATATGTTCATTAACGGCACGGCCGAGAAGATAAGGTCCCGCCAGATTGAGCAGTGTTCCGAGAGCGGTCAGCACCAATGCAGCAATAACTCCTTTGCGATGACGTCCCATGTATGACCATACCCGGATTAAGGCGTGGCGAGCATTTTTAGCTCTGACTTTGGGAACAGGTCCTCTGCCCGCTGGTCCGGGTCTTCCGATGGGAGGCACGACCGTTTGTTGTATGGAGGAAGAGGCAGGTTTAGCCAAATTGAACATCCTCCTTCCGTTGCTGCGAATAATAGATGGCTTGGTAGTGGGATGAATGAGCCATAAGGTCATCATGTGTGCCGCTGGCAACGATCTGTCCTTCATCAATAACATATATACAGTCTGCATCCTTCACGGAGGAGATCCGCTGTGCAATCAAGAAGGTGGTACTGTCTTTCATCAAGGATTGCAATGCCTTCTGAATACTTGCTTCTGTGCGCAGATCCACAGCACTGGTGCTATCATCCAGAATCAGCACTTCCGGTCGCATGAGCAGGGCACGTGCAATGGATATACGTTGTTTCTGCCCACCGGACAGATTGACCCCGCGCTGACCCAGTTCCGTGTCATACCCGTCTTTCAGTTTCATAATAAAATCATCCGCAGCTGCAGCTTGTGCCGCAGCTCGCAATTCAGCATCTGTTGCACCGGGCCGTCCAAAGCAAATGTTATCCCGGATGCTGCCGCTGAACAGAATGGATTCCTGGAGCACAATGGACACACGGCTACGAAGATCCTGAAGATCCCAGTTGCGTACGTTCACTCCATTCACGAGCACTTCACCCTGCGAAGCATCATACAGACGGGGAATCAGCTGCACCAGCGATGTTTTGCCTGAACCTGTGGAACCGATCAGGGCCACTTTCTCACCCGGGCGAGCGATCAGGTTAATGCCAGAGAGTGCATGGTCTCCGTCATAACGGAAAGACACGTCTCTGAACTCCACTTGACCAGCTGTGCGCGACACGACAGGAGATGGACGGGATGATCTCTGGTGGTCACGGGTAGACGGAAGTGACTGTACAATCCTGGAGTTATCGCTTCCTGATTGAATATCCGGCTGTGTATGTAACACCTCGTTGATCCGGGCGGCAGATACCTTGGCTCGGGAGAAACTCATCATCATCATGCCGATCGACGTGAGGGATGAGAGTACAACCGTGACATAGTTGATAAAAGCAATCAGATCTCCGGCAGCAATATCGCCTCCAACTACCTGGAAACCTCCGAACCACAGCACCGCTACAATGGTAGCGTTCAGCATCAAGCTGAGCACGGGTGCATTCAGCGTGACTATACGCCAGGCTTTGAGGGCGGTTGAAGTATAATCTTCGTTGGATTGCTTGAACCGCTTTTTCTCCAGACGTGCACGTGCAAACGCCTTGACGACACGGATGCCGGCAAGATTCTCCTGGAGCACGGCGTTGACCTGATCAAGCTTGCTCTGAACACTGGCGAACAGCGGATAGGAAGCTTTTATCAGAATAAATAAAATAATAAACAGTACCGGCACAGTGGCAATAAGAATCAAAGCCAGCTTCACACTAATCGTAAATGCCATGATGATACTACCGATGATCAGCATCGGCGAACGGATGAACATCCGCAACAGCATCTGTACAAAAGTTTGCATCTGTGTAATATCACTGGTCAGACGAGTAATCAGAGATCCTTCCTGAAACGTATCCAGATTACGGAAGGAGAAGGTCTGAATATGATCAAACAGTTCCTGACGCAGGTCCGTGCCGTATCCTACGGCAGCTTTGCTTGAATAGAGTGTGCAGCCTGCGCCGCCAACCCAGCCGATTAATGCAACAAGTAACATGATCAGACCTGTAGTTACGATATGGGACAGATTTCCTGCAAGTACACCATCATCCACGATGCTGGACATCAGCTTGGGCTGGAGCAGATCCATGGTTACCTCAAGTACCATGAGTAGCGGGGCGATGATCGCCGCTGACTTATACGGTGTCAAGAATCGTTTTAACGTCCACAATAGGAAATCACCTCAGTTTTAATTGCATAAGTAAATCAATTTCATCAACCTTTAGCTGCTTCAAGCCAGTCGTTATTAGCGATATCGAGAGTTTGCATCACCTCAGGATTCACGCAGGTTTTGGAGCATACGCTGTGCAAGTGCAGACATGATCTCGGATTCTTCCGGCGTAAAATCTTTCTGAGCCTGCTGTTCCAACTCCTGAATCACGATCCTCAATTCTTGCAGCGCGGAGCGTCCCTGATCCGTCAGGTATACCCGCAGACTGCGCAGATCCTTCGGGTCTGCTTCACGTCTCACATAACCGGATGTTTCCATGCGTTTGAGCATGACGGTTACCGTTGCGGGGCTGCGCTGAAGTTGTTCGGCCAGTTTTTTCTGGGATTGGCCATCCTCCCGTTCAAGCTGGAACAACAAAGGTGGCTGCCCCGGGTATAACTCGGGGTGGTTCACAAGTTTCTCATGAACCTTGTAACGTTTGAGTTTCACGAGTTCGGATAGCTGTCCCATTAACCGATCATTGTGGACTGGGTTCATATCATCCGCTCCATTTCTACCTTCATTTCATCTTCTCGGTACTGAAAACTAGACATTTTTGAACACATCATTTAGTTAGTCGACTAACTAAATTTTAAGTTTGATTTGACATATCGTCAAGTGAATACAGATCATTTATTTTGGATTGGAAATATTGACCTGAGATAAAACGATGTGATAAATTGATATTATCTAATTGTTAATAACAAAATGTTAATAACAGAATGGGGTTTATATCGTATGACTAACGAAGGTTCCTCTGGAGGAAATGCTCCCGATTACCAGGAGCATCAGGATCAGGCACATATTAGTGAAGAACAGTTTTTGGACAGCTATGATGCTGGCGATTATGAACGTCCTTCCGTCACCGTGGACATGTTGGTATTTACGATTCGCAGTGAAGCTCAGGAGAATTATCGCAAGCTCGCGGAACCCGAACTCCAGTTGCTGCTGATTCGTCGAGGCGGCCATCCCTATCTGGGACAGTGGGCGTTACCGGGCGGATTTGTCTCCATGCAGGAATCACTGGAAGATGCTGCTCGGCGGGAATTGTTGACGGAGACGGGGCTGGATGATATTTATCTGGAGCAACTGTACACCTGGGGAGATGTGGAGCGAGACCCACGTACACGGGTTATCAGCTGTTCCTATATGGCGCTGGTGGATAGCAGCGAGCTGGAGCTTGAGGCCGGTGATGATGCCAGTGAGGCCAGTTGGTTTCGGGTGGAGCAGCGTCTTCTGGAAGAGAAGCGCCATATCCATGAGCGTGGACGTGTGATAGAACGCAGGCTGCAGTTGATTTTGACCAATGGAACAGAAGAGTTGTCGGCCATTGTTGAGACAAAAGAAACGATAGAAGGAAAAGTACGGAGCCATCATGTGACGTTGGGTGAGGTTCAGGGGATTGCATTTGATCATGCCAAAATCATTCATTATGCACTTGAGCGTCTGCGATCCAAGATCGAGTATACGGATATTGCATTCAATCTGATGCCGGAGACGTTCACACTGACTGCACTTCAGAAAGTACATGAGATCATTAGTGGCAAAAAGCTGCTGGCTGCTGCTTTCCGGCGCAAAATCACCGATTGGGTCATTGAGACGGGAGAATATGCGAGCAGTGCCGGTCATCGACCATCACGTTTATACAGATTGAATCCAGAGAGGCATACACCATAGAAACGGTAGGAACCAATGAACTCGTACGAAGTGATTCAGGCCAGAGGCCCGGATCGTTGTATACATGAGGAGCAAGTAAAGAGGGGATATGGATGGAAAAGTTTACGTTTTTCTGGCGGACAGCATCGCCGTTCTCACAGTGGCACCCGGCGGACTTTACCGTTAACGGGGTTCACTACACGAGTGCGGAGCAATACATGATGCACCAGAAAGCACTGCTGTTTGGGGATCAGACCATGGCAGACAAGATTCTGAAGGCAAGCTCTGCTTCGGTACAAAAAAAGCTGGGCAGACAGGTCGCAGGTTTCGACCAGACGTTATGGGAAGCTGAGTGCCAGCGCATCGTTTACGAGGGCAATTTGGCCAAATTCACACAAAACGAAGAACTGCTAACCGCACTGCGTGCCACTCGTGGAACGACCCTTGTGGAAGCAAGCCCGGATGATCGCATCTGGGGTGTGGGACTGGCGGAGGAAGACCCGCGCATTCGCAATCGAAGAACATGGCGGGGAACCAATTGGCTGGGTGAGATTCTGACCCGTCTAAGACAAGATATAGGAAGTGATTCAGATGAGTGATTCTAGTAGATCAACGGGCAATGGTGGCTCCAATTCACGTTCCAAGCGGGCTAATATCGCACAGCAGACGTTAGCTATTTTGGATGAAGGGCATTACGTAAATGGGTATGATCGCAAGGTTGGGATCGGTACCGATGTGCAGCAAGCCATCCGAAATTCGGTGTTATACCCTCCAGCAGCATTGTCCGCGCTCAGAGAAAAACGTCGTACAGAAGCTCAGGTTGGAATTCAACTAGCTACCCCATCATCTGAAGTTCAAGCTGCATTGGGTCGCATTGAAGTTACTGGCGAGACTACACTTGGAGCCGCTTCACGTTTGGCGGTAGCTGAAGGAAGAGAAGATGTGGTCTGTCTGAACTTTGCATCGGCGAAAAATCCGGGCGGCGGTTTCCTTGGCGGAAGTCAGGCACAGGAAGAGAGTCTGGCCCGAGCGACAGGCTTATACCCGTGCATCGCCCAGATGGATGAAATGTACGATTACAATCGCAAACAGCGATCGGGTCTCTATTCGCATTATATGATCTATTCACCAGATGTTCCGGTGATCCGTGATGATGAAGACCGACTGCTGGACAAATATTATGTATCCTCATTCATTACTGCGCCAGCGGTGAATGCGGGTGTGGTGAAAGAGCGTGGAGAAGCGGATGATCTACAGATTGAGTCGGTGATGAAGGAACGTATCCGTTATATTCTGGATGTGGCTGTTGCGAATGGTCACCGCACGATTGTTCTGGGTGCGTACGGTTGCGGCGTATTTCGTAATGAACCAGCAGTAGTGGCGAAGTATTTTCATGATGTGTTAGTGGGAGAGGCTTATAAGGACGCCTTTGAACGCATTGTATTTGCCGTATATGATCGATCAGCAGGTCAGAGAACATTAAAGGCATTTCAACGTTTTTTGGCAGAGGTCTAATAAATAAAATAAGGATCTGTGTAAATAGGATAAAGGAGAGAGATGACATGCAATTTCATGAGAGACAGCAGGATTTGTTTGATCTGGGAGATGATTACTCGCTTGCGCACTGCATATCAGCCGATGCAAGGATGGGCAAGGGCATTGCGGTACAGTTCCGCGAGCGATTCGGTTTGGAGAATCTACAAGAACAGGCCAAACAAGAGCCGCTTGAGATTGGACGATGTTATCCGGTAGGACGGACGCTCAATCTGGTCACCAAAGCAAAGTTCTCCAATAAGCCGACGTACCAATCGTTGACGAATGCGGTAGAATCCATGCGGGACGTATGTGTGATGGAAGGGATTACGAAACTGGCGATGCCCCGGATCGGATGCGGTTTGGACAGACTGAACTGGGAGAAGGTCAGTCCAATTATTCAGAAAGCTTTTGCCGATACGGATGTTGAGATTATTGTCTGTACAGTGTGAGCGTGCTTGGTGGAAAAGGGTAGATCGCAGCCTGCTGACAGATTCAAAACAAAAAACCTCAGCTTTGACCGGAATAGAGCGTCAGTATGATTCATACCAACGTTGTTCCGATTTCAAAGTGAGGTTTTTTTTGTTATTTTTTGGAGAACATTTCTTTGGCTTCATCCATGGCCATTTTATTACCGATTGATGAGTAATCGAGCCAAGGTTGTGCCCCAATCGGGTAGACATGACCGGCTTTGACTGCTTTCAGACCTTGCCAGATCGGATTGTTTTGCAGCTCCTTGAACATGGTTTGGGCTTCATCATCCGAATTCACAACCACAAAGATTGCATCTGCATCATAGTCCGGCAAGATTTCACGGGAGACGACCTGGTACGGTTTCGTTGAATCGATATCTGTGATGCCTTTGGCAGGCGTCAGACCGAGATCCTCATACAAAATGGGACCCATGGGACGGCGTGTACTGAACACACGCAACTCTTTGGCAGTAACACGAATCGCCATGACTGTACCATCACCAATCGTGTCATGAATCAGAGATTTCACTTCTTCCGTCTCAGTCGCGTAGTCCTGAATGTATTGCTCGGCTTCCTTCTCACGATTCACGAGTTTGCCAATGTCTTTCAGATGATCACGCCATGTACCGTCATCCAGATTGAAGACATGCACCGGAGCAATTTTTTCGAACTTGGCAATATCATCACCCGAGAATTCTTCGTCCAGATAGATTACATCGGGTTTCAGAGCAAGCAAAGCTTCCATATCCGGATCTTTAACCGGACCAAGTGGCGTTGTATTTTGAAGACGATCCGCAACATGGGACAGGAAGCCTTTGGCTTCGCCACCGATAACAGAACCAACTGGCGTAATACCGAGTGATAGCAGATCATTGGTCAGATGGATCGACATGGAGGCAATACGTGGTTCTCCTGAACCTGCACTGTTATCCTGATTGTTGGTTGAAGTATCCGTGGATGAACCACCAGAAGCAGATGACGAGTTATTGGCCGTTCCACAGGCAGCGAGCACAAGCACCAGACAGATACTCATGACAAGCATAAGGTTTTTCTTTAACATGGGTAGTCACATTCTCCTTGAACATCTCTGGGATGTAATTATTGTTTTTGTAAAAAAAAGATCACTTGCTTCGTACTAACAGGTACAAAAAGTAAGGTGCGCCAATCGCGGCAACCACTACACCTGCCGGAATGGCGTTAGGCTGAAAGATCGTTCGCCCAATCGTATCGGCGCTCACCAGAATAACCATCCCGATGAGCCCGGCAGCAGGGATCAGATGCCGATGCATCGGACCGACAAGTCTGCGCGCCAGATGTGGTGCGGCCAGACCGATAAAGCCAATCCCCCCGGCCATCGATACACTGACGGCAGACAAGGCTACGGCACAGAGCAACAAAATAATACGCTGGGATCGAACAGGCGTCCCAATGCTGGTTGCGGCAGCATCTCCAAGGTTGAAGGCATCAAGCGTTTTGGATCGACTCCAAATGTACGAGATACATAGCACCACCCAGGGAAGCAACGCTTGCACATGAATCCAATCCCGGCCCCAGACGCTACCTGCCAACCAGCGAGCGGCAAAGGAATAGGTGTCTTCATCCAAACGCAGGGATAAGTAGAGGGTCAACGCATGGAACCCGGCCGCTACCGCGATTCCCACCAGAATCAGCTTAATGGGAGATACGCCGTTATGGCGATCATAAGATAACAGCATGATGATCAGGGCGGCGGCAACACTGCCTGCAAAAGCGAACAACGGAATCAGCAAGGCTACAGAGCCATCCATTGTAAAGGAGAGACTAACAAACACCATTAGTCCAAATGCTGCCCCTGCATGTAATCCCAGAATGCCCGGGTCCGCCAGCGGATTGCGGGTAATCCCTTGCAAGGCTGCTCCGGCAATACCAAGTCCCGCTCCGGCCAGTACAGTAACCAGGATGCGAGGCAGTCGGTAATCAAACAGTACAATCTGATCATCCGAACTGCCGTGACCAAGCAAGGTCTGTAACACAGCTACTGGGGAGAGGCGAATGGTTCCCGTGTTCAGGCTGATTACAATTACGGCAATGGCGATGCAGAGCAGTGTGATGCTGACGACTAACGAACGTTTACCTCGTGATCGTGAAGGTGTATTGAAATTCATCGCTACAAGGCCCTCCTTTCTTTACGGGCCAGATAGAGGAAGAACGGTACACCGACAAAGGCAACCATAATACCTACTGCGAGTTCTTCCGGCGGGTTCACGATGCGTGAGCCCAGATCGGCGAGCACCAGTAATATCGCACCAAGCAGAGAAGACATCGGAATGATGAGTCGATAATCCACACCCACCAGTTTGCGTGAGATATGGGGGATGACGAGTCCAACAAATCCAATTGAGCCTACTGCCGACACGGACACACCAGCCAGCACAACAACTGCTACGAGGGCGAGAAACCTCGTCCAGCGCAGGTTGATCCCGAGATTAATCGCGACTTCTTCTCCGAGTGACATAAGGGATACACGCCGGGCGAGTGGCATAATCAGGACGAGTGTTGCGAGCAGCACGGGAAGAATCAGCTTGAGATGCCGCCATTCAATTCCGCCAAAACCTCCTGCATACCAGAAGGCCAGATCCTGACTCAGGTCAAAATAAATGGCAACGCCTGTGCTGAGGGAGGTTAACATGGCTGCAATAACAGCCCCGGCAACGGTCAGTCTGATGGAATTCAGACCACCAGGTGCTGCCATTCCAAGCAGGAAGATAAGCAGTGTGCCCAAGACAGCCCCCACGAATGATAAAACCATGATCCAGCCATATGGCAGTCCGGGCCAAAAGGCGAAGCTCAGTGCTACCACAAAAGTGGCTCCGGCATTGATGCCCAGAATGCCCGTGTCTGCCAGCGGATTACGTGTAATGCCTTGCATTAAAGCTCCTGCAACAGCAAAGGCAGCGCCGATGATAACCGCTGCAAGCACACGAGGCAGCCGCAGTTCATGAATAATCTGATGTGGTGTCAAAGCCGGGTTGTACTGAAATATGGCAGCCCATACGGTTTCCAGCGTTAGCCCTTTGGCACCTAACGAGATGGCGACAAACATACTTAGCAGCAGTATGGCTATGGCAGACAAAAACGTCAGCCCAACGGTCACCGCAGATTTTTTTGAATTAGATGGACGATGTGGCAGTCCCGGATGTTGAATACGGGTCACTCCTTTGGTACCAACAACGTATTTCATTGTTATTGATTATCATTATCAATTAGTCATCATTATAGAATCTTAATTCAGGCCCGTACATGGCATAAATTAAGATTCTGGAGATGGACATTTTTTAGATTACAAAAGTGAAGGTTTGTTCGTCAACATAGAGAGCGCTTCATCGAGCTGGATGTTGATGGAATATGGAGCATATACGACCCATGAGTTCCAGTCGATGAGATGCACACGTCCGTTTTTTACCGCGGGATGGCTGTTCCATAGTGGATTCGAAGCCATCTCTTTCCATAGTGTTGCCTTTTCATGCATAGAATTAATCGCCAGTACCAGCACATCTGCCTCCAAACCATCCCACTCTCCTGGTGTGAAGGGCAACCAGTTGAATCCGACGCCGGGAGGTTTGCCAGCCAGTTCGGTCTGAATGCGCTGAGGAACGGCCAATTGCAGACTGCGGTAAAAGACATGTCCGAAGTTGCGATGGCTGTACATCCGTGGGCCTTTAGGCGTTAACGTGCCAACGGCAACGGTAATATCTCCGACGATTTCCTTCATTTTTTTGCGTGCACGCTCCGCTTTGCGCTCATGTCGATCCAGCCAATCTGTCGCGGCTTGGGTACGATCCACAATGGATGCGATCTGATGCAGATGACCGAAGACGTCTGTCTGGTTCCAGGGAATGGTGATGATAGGGGCGACATCGCCAATATGCTCCATGGCTTTTGCAGTGGCATTGTCCTTGGTCAGAATCAAATCAGGATTCACATTGAGGAATGCCTGACGTCCTTGTTCCCACGGTTCGTAAGCATGGAAGGGCAGTGCCAGCGATTTGGGCAGATGAGGCAGGTGCCCCTGGATCTGAGCTGCGCATGGTGTGACGCCAAGTGTCATCAGATGGTCTGTGTATGGATAGGAGAGCGACACGATGTTCCGGTGAACCTGCTTCGCATAGGAAGTTGGCGCATAACCAGCATGGTTCCGGAAACGTCGGCTGAAATAGAATTCGTCACGGTAACCCACTTCACGAGCCACATCACGGATACGCAGATCGGAAGTGAGCAGCAATTCCTTGGCCCGGTTCATACGCAGATGAGTGATGTATTCAATCGGATTCTTCTGCATGCGGCTCTTGAATAGCTGTGAGTAATAGGACGGATGCATGTCGGCCAGTTCAGCCAGCTTTTCCAGCTTGATTTCGTACATATAGTTTTCACGCATATATTGCAGGGTGGACCTGAGCCACTGTTCCGGTTCCTCCTGCCCAGCCGCTGCGTCAGTCTGATCTTCTTGTTGTTGAGGCCAGAGCATATGCAACAGTTCCGTCAGGAGGAGCTGTGCCTTCAAGTCTTTTTGTGCATTTTCGTTGTTAAGGTGTGTAAGCTGCACGGCAATGCGCTGTATACCGTAAAATGGACCCTGAATCCAGCCTGTAACCGGTGAACTGAGTTCACGTTCGTAGATGCGTCTGGCTTTGGTTTTCTCCGTAGCCCGATATAGATCGAAGTGAATGATATACAGTTCAATATCATGGTCTTCATCTCCGATCAGTTCAATTGAAGCGCCGGGTGTGCACAGACAAGCTGATTTGCGAACCAGGTGGGATTCGGTCCCATTCATGATCAGTTGGCCTGTGAATTTGTGCATGTATATAAAGGTATGATGAGCAAGTTCAGTAGTGGACCAGCGCCATTTACCACGGGTTATGATATGTTCTGCCTGACGAAGTTCGATCAGGGTATCATTCAGGAATGCATCCAGATCTGCCCGGTTTGAGGGTTCCTTTTCTGAACGGGGATTTGTCTGCTGATGCAACAGGTATGGATTGATGCCGCTGTGGGCCGTACCAGGGACGGTAGTCATGGTGCTTGTGACCTCCTCTCTTTTGAAAAGTTATTAGGTAATCATTGAACAGCTATTTAGGTCATGATTGAAGCGGGAACGTACGATATTTTGGCGGACCTGAACGTCTTTGTTGAACATCCATTGATCGCGTGGCATGAGGCAAGAATTGTATGGATTGAATAGGGGCATATACCCGGATCATGCCGTGTGGACACATGTGCAGATTCTGGATCGCGCTTTGTGATAACTATACCAAGAGCTTACCGTCAGCTCGGAGACGCTGGAGTATAATTATTGGCTGAGTTGCTGTCTGGGCCTTCGCAGTATAGTCAGATATTTTTATATACCTGTAAGACAGGGATAGGATGTTGTTAATCAGGTGTGATGGTTAATTTAACCGGATTATTACTGGTTACAAGCATGCATAGGACAAGACCTCTTGGCCCTAGCCTGCTGATAATCTTAGCAAATCTATTGGAGAATTGAAATGTACACAGATATGTTCGAGGTGCTGATGAGGTGGAAGTCTAATGAACGTAAATAAAAGTAAATAATCGAAACCGTTTTCTGACGTAGGCGTTTCTTTTTGGTAAAATAAAGGGGATACCATGTTGGCCTGATCTAAATCATGAACATTTTCAACCCAAATTGCAGTAGGGAGGCTTCGATATGACAGAAGTAGTGGAACGGAACAAAGTACGTTGGGGCATTATGGGCACGGGATGGATTGCATCCCAGTTTGCAAAGGATCTGGAGCATGCCGGGAACGCAGTGAAAGCAGCGGTAGGTTCGCGGACAGCGGGAAGCGCGGAGAAGTTTGCAGCTGAATATGGTTTTGCACGCGCTTACGGCTCGTATGATGAGATGCTGCAAGATCCTGAGGTAGATATTATCTATGTGGCAACACCACATCCTGTGCATAAGGAGAATGTCATGGCGTGTCTCGAGGCAGGCAAGGCGGTACTCTGTGAAAAGCCGTTTACGATGAATGCGCGTCAGTTGGAGCAACTGGTGGAGACGGCACGGGAGCGCAATCTTTTCCTGATGGAAGGGATGTGGACACGCTTTTTGCCGCCGATTGCTCAAGCTAGAGCATGGATCGCAGAAGGTCGAATTGGTGAAGTACGTTTGCTTCAGGCAGACTTTGGTTTCCGTGCCGGTTGGGAGCCGGAAGGACGGTTGCTTAATCCGGATCTGGGTGGAGGAGCTTTGCTGGATGCAGGGGTGTACCCGATCTCCTTTGCTTCGATGATCTTTGGCGAACAGCCCCAGCATGTATGGAGTACGGCCAATATTGGTGAGACGGGTGTGGATGAGCAGTTTTCCGTGTTGTTGTCCTATTCCGAGGGACGCTCCGCTTCATTGAGTGCTGCCATTCGTCTGAACCTCAGCAATGAAGCGGTCATATACGGTACGGAGGGCAAGATTCGTCTGCCTTTGTTCCTCGCGGGCAAAGATGCTTATCTGCATGTGAACGGTCAGGACGAGCCGGAGAAATTCACGGATGATCGAACATGTATTGGTTATGCTTTTGAGGCAGAAGAAGCCGGACGCTGTATCCTCGAAGGTCGGACGGAGAGCAATACCATTAAACTGGACGAATCCCTGGAAATTATGAAACTGATGGACACGATTCGGGGTCAGTGGGGATTGCGTTACAAATCAGAGTAAACAGACGGGAGCTGACGTGTAATGGTGAAAATTCTGATATCCGGGTTTGAACCTTTTGGTGGGGACACAGTGAATCCGACTGGAGCGTTAATGGAAGCTCTTGCGAACGAGGTGGTGGAGGGGGCTGAGCAGCTAAAAACAGTACTGTTGCCCGTGCACTTCGATGAATGTGCAGACCTGCTCATCGCAGAGATGGAAGCCTATCGGCCGGATGTTGTTATCGCCTGTGGGCTGGCCAAGGGCAGAACATGCATCACACCGGAGCGGATTGCCGTGAATGTCAAAGACATTCCGCCTGGCTCCTACGCGGATAATCAGGGGCAACGTCCCGTGGACGAGCCCATTGTAGACGGCAGCCCAGACGGTTTGTTCTCCACGTTGCCGATCCGAGCCATGGTGAATGACATGTCAGCAGCAGGTATTCCCGCAGCCGTCTCTAATACAGCAGGCACGTATATCTGCAACAACACGATGTACCGGTTGCTCGATCACATTCGAGTAGGGCAACTTCCGATCCGTGCCGGATTTGTGCACTTTCCGGCCTCGACAGAGATGGCTGTGTTTCAGCCTTCCGTCCCTTCGCTACCTATACCCGTGATGCTGGATGCGCTGCGGATGATGATCCGCACCATTGTGGCTGAATCGTAGGGAAGGTTTGCTATCGTTCGGTTGCGGTTGCAGCAGATCGTAGGCGATGGTTGGATTTGTATCGTAGACCGCAATTGTGAATGGGAGAGCAGTGGGCTGGGATAATGGAGTACAGTAGGGTTCAAGATGACGTGGAGAGCTTGGAGTTGCATGGGGTTCTTTCTGCTTTGATCTTGGGTTGAGTAGAGTGATAGATATGAAGTTGAACATGAAGTAGAATAAAAAGTTGAAATAAGAAGTTGAATATAGAATTGTATATAAAGTCAAAAAAAAGAGTTGTCCCATCGTCATGAATCTGACGTTAGGGGACAGCTCTTTCTGCTTCTATGTCGAGATCGTGTGTCGCTCAAGTCTAACGAACCCAGCGCACGCTATTCACTTGAAATTTGCACATACCCATTTCTAACGAATCGTAGAAGCGTTATTGAATGAAAATAAGCGAAATTTCAGTGATATGACCCATTTCTAGATGAATAGAGTGTCTGAGATTCGTTAGAATTCTCAACGCATGATATTAGGCTAAATAGGGTGCGTAGGGTTCGTTAGATTTAGAGCGTACAGATTATAGCCAGCATAATAGCTAAAGAAATAGCTAAAGAAATAGCTGAAAAAAATCTAATATTAGATCCGCAACAGATCAAGATCGAACTCAGGAACGAGTCCTTCTTTCATGGCACGTCCAAGTAGTGCAGTAATCGCACCATATCCATCATCGCCCAGATTAGCGCTGAATTCGTTAACATACAGTCCGATATGCTGTGCAGCCACGTCAGGATCCATTTCTTGAGCATGTTCCATCACGTATGCTCTCGACTCATCCGGGTGCGCCCATGCATATTCAACGGAGGCGCGTGCCCATCCGGCGAGGGCGTGAGCATCCATGTCGCGACGTGCAATGATTGCTCCGAGCGGAATCGGAAGACCAGTATCGCTTTCCCACCAGTTACCAAGATCCGTCATCAGTTTGAGATCATAGTTCTGGTACGTGAAGCGTGCTTCATGGATGACAAGTCCGGCATCAATCTTGCCGTCCCGCACAGCAGGCATGATCTGGTCAAATGGCATGACCACAATCTCACCTACGCCGCCAGGAACATTTTGCGCTGCCCATAGACGGAACAACAAATATGCTGTTGAGCGTTCGCTCGGCACAGCAACTCGTCGTCCAGACAGATAGGCTGGATCGGTCGTACCGTTTGCGGTCAGAACCAGCGGACCGCATCCTCTGCCGAGTGCACCTCCAGCTGGAAGCAGAGCGTAGTCAGATAACACGTATGGCAGTGCTGCATAAGATATTTTCATCACTTCAGGTGTGTCGGGTCCATCCGGATTTGCCGCCAGACCATTGGTAATATCAATATCAGCATACCGGACATCCAGTCCAGGTGCGCCCGGAATCAGCCCGTGCACCCACGCGTGAAAGATAAATGTATCATTTGGACAAGGGGAAAATGCAATTTTCATGATGTAATAACCTCCCGTAAAATGGAACTTGCAGCCTGGAGCGCATCGAGGGCATCCTTGATGCGCCAAGCGTCGCGGTCGCGTGGACCGACCGCGTTGGATATGGCCCGGAGTTCGAGTGCTGGCACGCCGAACTGCTGGGCAGCGGTTGCCACGCCGAAGCCTTCCATGCCTTCGGCGGCGGCATCCGGCACGCGGCGCAATAGCTCCGCGGCCGTCTCCGCTGTTCCGGTCGCCGTGGACACGGTGACCGCAGTGCCTCCGCTGACAGCGAGCCCGGCCCGCTGCAGCTCATGGCGCAGGCGAGCGGCAAGCTCCGCGTCCGCCGCCACAATGGACGAGCCGAATCCGAGCTCGTCCACACTAAGGAAGCCGTCTGGCGTCTGCGAGCCCAGATCGGCAGCAACCATGGCGTCGGCTACCACGAGGGAGCCGACGTCCGCCCGGCCGGGGAACCCGCCGCCGATGCCGGCACTGATCACCAGCCTGTAGGCTGGTGAATATCCGGCCCCGGCAAGGGGCCCCGGCCCATCGGATGTGGCAGATGTCTGTGCCACATCCGATGGGCTTGGCGCGGTGGAACCGTGCGCCAACGCACTTGTGCTCGCAGCCGCTACGGCATATGCCAATGTAGCGGCTGTTCCAGCTGCGGCCGAGGCTGGGCCAACGCCCGCAGCAATGACGTCAAAACGTTCCGCGGCCGTGTCGCCCAAGCCGCGGAGAACTGCATCTTTTTCCGCATCCACCGCAGTGACAATTAACACACGTTGTGATGAATTTGTTTGGACCGACCGGATATCTGAAGTGATCATCTCCCCAGTTATTTCCCCCGGGTGTCCATTAGCTTCGAGTGATGCGTTCGGTTTATTACTTTGCTGTTCATCCTGTTTATGTTCATTCATCTCGAATTCTCCTTGTGAGGTATTAAGGTTGTAACAGATGCTTTGGAGGTAGCTTCCTACAGAATGTTTCAGCTACACTTCTTCGGCTGTATTCCTGCTTTGAATATTTATTCTCTGATTATTTATTTCTCTGTGAATGTATAGTTCAACTTGTATCCGTTAAATACGATCATATATTTGTCCACTACAAAAGAACATTTATCTCAATTTTGTCTTTCAAAGAGTGGACACTTTTTCTAAAAAGGTACTATATCTCTCCAAATAAATGAAACACTACATATAGAAGTTGTTTGATTAAAGAAATGTTAACAATCTATATGCAGAATATTAATTTCAGCTTGATTACACATGTCCGTGTCCACCCTTTGAAAGACATATCTGCAATATGTATGCGCAGGGCGGACAACACGAGTTGGCACCTCATACGAACAGACAAATATCAATCTTCAAATTTCATACCAACAAACCCAATGAATAACAAGCGAAGTCTACACTCAACCACTGCATAGTAGCTCATTCATACCAACCCCGAATTTAAAGCAAGTGCATCGTTTTGCTAACTCTAATATAGCTGCTTGCTGAACAGCCAACCACCGTGCAGACAATGAATCTACCAAGCAACACAACATATAGCGCATGACAGACCTAACAATCAATCAGGTTAAACGTGCACAAAATAGTAATCAAGATACAGTGATTATTGAACAATAGTTCATCTCCATCATAACGGAAGGGGAAAGACCTGAACAACCTTTGTAATGTAATTCTGTCAAAAGCGTCAAGCAAAGGTCTCGGGTAGGCGTATCACATCAAATAACCATAACGCTTCAAGTAGACGTATCACTTCAGTAAGCCTATCTCACCTGACCTCATATGAATGCCACTCTAATTATACCCCGTACTAATCCGAGACGAACTTGCTCCCAAATATTTTGATATGTCAAATAAACCATATGTTATCTCTTTTAACGTACTCCGAATAAAACAGGAAGTCAAAGTTAACGGTTGACAATCCGATTAACTGTATTAATAATAGTAGTACAGTTAATACACCTAATACACTTCAGATACAGTCATTTAAACCCATAGGTTATTTCAAACATTTACAGAAAGGAGGTGCGGGATGTTCGAATTAGATGTACGCAGTCGTAAGGCGATCTACGAGCAACTGGTGGACAAAGTCAAAGAAATGATCGTATACGGTATTCTAAAGCCTGACGAGCAGCTTCCTTCCGTTCGTGCGTTATCCACGCAGCTGACTGTGAATCCGAATACGATTCAGAAAGCGTATCGCGAGCTTGAACGTGAAGGTTACATCTATTCTTTGCAGGGAAAAGGAAGCTTCGTATCATCGTCAGTGGAACATCCGAATGAAGCCATGAGAGATGAGATCAGAGAGTCTCTGGTGAAGTTGATTGCAGAAGCTTCGTATTCCGGTATGACCAAAGCGGATATGACGCTTTTGTTTGAGGAAGCGATGGCCCGTATAGAGAAGGAGGAGCCTCATGATTGAGCTGAATCAAGTCGTCAAAGCGTTTGAACAGGAAAAGGCAGTGGATGGCGTAACGATGAACATACATAAGGGATCGATCTATGGTTTGCTCGGTTCCAACGGGGCAGGCAAGACATCGCTGCTCAAAATGATGGCTGGTATTTACCGTCAGGATAGCGGGACTGTTCGTATCGAGGATGCTGAAATTTATGAAAATATGGATCTCAAAGGCCGCACGATCTTTATGGCAGATGCGCCCTACTTTTTCCCACAATCTTCAATAACTCAGATGGCTGCATTTTATCGTTCCGTATATCCACGCTGGAATGAGGAGCGGTTCAAGCAACTGGCCACCGTGTTCAAACTGGATGTAAAACGTAAGCTGCATCGCATGTCCAAAGGCATGCGCCGTCAGGCAGCCGTATGGCTGGGACTTAGCTGCATGCCTGAAGTGCTGCTGATGGATGAGCCGATTGACGGCCTCGACCCGGTCATGCGCCAGCAGATCAAAAACTTGCTCTTCCAGGAAGCAGCTGAGCGTCAGGTAACCATTGTTATCTCGTCGCACAACTTGCGTGAGATTGAAGATCTGTGTGACCATGTGGCGATTATGCACAAAGGCCGAATTATTGTAGAGAAGGATCTCGATGATCTGAAGGCCGATACGCACAAAATCCAGGTTGCTTTCCGACATCCGGACCATGCCAAAGCCATGGATGAACAGATTGATATTTTGCATGAAGAAAAACGGGGAAGTGTATCTCTGTACATTGTCAAAGGCAACCGACAACAGGTAACGGATCAATTCCGTATACATGATCCGTATCTGCTGGATGTACTGCCTCTGACGCTCGAAGAAATCTTTATCTACGAAATGGAGGACGCAGGGTATGATATTCAACCGATTGTTCTGTAACCGGGGCATCCTGATCCAAAATTTCAGACAGCATGGATGGATCGGCATTTTATATCTAATCACGTTGCTGTTCTCGTTACCGTTATATATCGCTACGGAGTACAGGGACGTGCCACAGCAGATTACAAGTCTGTTTCAGGCCAATGGTGAAGTGCAGATTCTGTTCGCCATTACACTACCCGTAGCGGCTGGAATCTTTCTTTTTCGATATATTCAATCCGGTTCACCTTCTGATCTGTTCCATAGTTTGCCTTTACGTCGTAAACATCTGTTAACGGTTAATCTGTTGACTGGATATGCCATGATCCTGCTTCCAATCTGGATTACAACTGCGATTACCGGCTGGGTATGGGCAGTGCTGGACCAACCTGCTTTTCTGTTCGATGGCAGTGCGATCTGGATGTGGGGCTTGAGCATGAGTATTTACTCGTTGTTTATGTTCATGCTAACTGTGGCGGTCGGCATGTGCATTGGTCAATCTGTTTTGCAGGGGCTCACTGTGTACGCGCTACTCTTGTTACCTGTTGTTGTGTGGTTCATTATGTCACTTCATCTCCAGCATTATTTGCTTGGATATCCGTACGATGAATTGGGACGTAATGCGGAAGAAATGTCACTTGTTCTTCGTGTAGCTTCAATCAGTTATTCTCCTGTCACTAATGGAGAGCTTATAATCTATTCGATATTTACAATCCTGTTTATTCCGCTGACTTATGTGCTCTATGCAAAGAGACAGGTTGAGTCCGCTACACAAGCAGTTACATTCACTCTAGTAAAACCTATATTCCGCTTTGGTTTAATGTTTACGCTTGTTCTGATTGGCGGAGCTTACTTCACGATCATTGCTCCAAGAGAATCAGCCGGATGGGGAATCTTCGGATATATTCTTGGTGGAATTGTAGGTTATATCATTGCCGAGATGATTATTCGTAAAACATGGTTGATCTGGAGCAGCAAGTTACTACCCAAGATGATTCTATATGGTATTATCGCTGGTCTGATACTGTACGTACCTATTGCCGATTGGAATGGATACGCTGCCCGAGTGCCTGAACTGAATAAGGTTAAAAGTATCAAGCTTGGCGGGGATCGTTATATCTATAGTAATGGTGTCAATCAGAAGATGGATGACGGTCACCTCTATTCCAATGATTCGGAATACATGGGGGCAGTTATCGCTCTTCATCAAAAAATTGTCGATTCCGATCTTCCTTTATTGAATGATCCGATCAATCCAGGGATGCGTAACGATGAGTATGTATTTATTAACTACAAGCTGGATAACGGCAAGTTGATAAAACGTAAATACTATATTCCAGAAGCTGAATTCCATCAGGAATTGATGGCTCTGAAACAATCCCAGGACTACAAAAGAGTTGCCTTTGAAACGTATAAGCTGGAAGAAGATGCATTAAGTTTTGGCATTCGTTCTTCCACAAGTTCATACCGAAAGGTGTACATCAGCAATCCGGAGCAAGTCCGTGAGTTCAAGGAACTATTGAGACAGGACATTTTGGATCAGACCTACGAAGAACAGCGCTCTCCGTGGCAGTCGTTTGCTTACGCAGAGATGAATCAGGACTCGTCTTCGAAAGATCCAACTCAACCGAGGGAGATGTGGAATTTTGAGATCAAACCTAGCTATGATCGGGTGCTGGCCTGGTTGAAGGAGAACAACTTATACGACCAGTTGCTTGTCCAGGCAGACGAGATTGTCTCCGCACAGTTTGTGAAGCAGGAGATCAACAGTCCGGGTTCGCTTCAGTGGGCGAACCCGGAGCCCGAATATATCGATGGGAGTCTAAGTATCAAGAAGCAGGTCGCAACCCAAAATAAAGAAATCATTAGCGATTTGCTCAAACGTCAACGGTCTGGTTATAAAACAGAGAAAGATACCATCTACCAGATTAAGTTGAATGTGACTCGTGGCGAGAACATCTACATGATGCTGAAAGAAGAAGACCTAACAGAGGCAATGAAAGCTATACTGGTCAATCAATAAGTTGAGTTATATAGGTTGTTAACCATAAGCGGGAAGGGTTCTCCCGTTGATTAAAGGGTTGATATTAGACCAGGAAAACTATATAAATTGAACTAAACTATTTACACAAAACGGAGAGGACAGAAAGGACCTGAAGAAGCGGAGCGTTCGCCTTTATCCCCGGATTTCCCCTTTATAAAAGGAATCAAAAAAATCTGGGGATAACAGCGATCGGAAGGTTGTTCTGTCATCGGAGTGTGGAGTGTAAATATTCTTTAATTCAATTTATATAGACTCGACTTGACCAGATACAGCGAATGGAATATATTAGAAAAAGGGAAGGTTCGAGCGACTCGTTCAATCGAATCTCATATGGAACGGCTTATGAGGGAAGCACCCGTAAGAGCAGGCAAATGCCTGTCTTGCGGGTGCTTTTTTGTCGTTCGCTGATTTCGTTGGCGATTCTGCTACATATTTTAGAAGAGAGGGTGTAGAGACGCATGCAAACAGAAGCATGGAAGGAAACGATAAATGGACATGAGGCCATGTTAGCGATGGTATATAGTTGTTCCCTATTGGAATTATCAAGATCACATCACTTCATAGACCATCATGGTTTCTTGGAAGGAACGAAGGTCCGACAGCCTATCGAAGATTTAGCTTTAGAGGACATGGCTTCAATGGAGACAAGTGTAGGTCCATCTCGTGTTCTGACAGGACATAGCGGTAGTCACGCAGCACGTCAACGTAAAGTCCAACGATCTCATTTGCGATCATTCGCTCCTCTTTTATTTGGATCACGCCTACTTATAGGACTTGTGATTTTGTTCGGCACAGGCATGAGCTATTTTGCTTCTTCAGTCGAGGCGGCGGGCATAGATCTTGGTGTAACCGCGCAGAAAGCCTGGGACTCCGTTTTGAACAAAGCCGATGCCCAAACCAAGTTAACCTTGAAGCAAACGTATGAGAAAGTAGGGAACTGGAAGGCTCAAGAGCAGGCTTGGGAACAAAAAATAAAAACACTTCATGCCGCCAATACCGCGGAATTGGAGCGATTGCGTGTAGTAATAAGACAAACCGATGACGCGAAAATCGCGGCTTTATCTGAAAAGGTAAAACAGACCCAAGCCCGATATGAACCGCTATTCGCCCTCTATAGTTCAGTCAATCGACAGCTGGATGCAGCCAAAGCCATCAAAAATAAGGAATGGAGTGCAGCAATCCGTACGCAGGCGGAGACATTAAAACCCGTTGTGCAGCTCGCCAGAGAAGACATTCGGATCAAGAAAAAGGAACTTGCTGAAGCGCGTAAACGGAAGAGCACTGAAATAAAACGTTTACGAGCTATGCTAGCAGGGGCCGACTCGGCGAAAAAACAGATTCAAACGGCTAAAAAACAGGCAACTCTGGCAAAAGAACGATATTCGGGCGCGCTACAACAGTTCAAACAGAATACAAAGCAAGGCCAAACGTCGCGTGTACTCAGCTCATTGAACACATTGGCTTCTGCAGCAGAGAAGTGGGCAGGTACAAAACAACATATCCACACTTTGGAGCAAAAAGTATCCACTACATATATGAAAGTCAGACAGGAAATCGCCAAGAGATCCAAATAAGAGGAAACCCGGTCCTCTCCGCAACGTACACCACTTTAGATGTAAAGACGCTTCGATGATGATGGAACGAGGTGAAGCTGTTGCAGTCCAAGTTGGAGGCAAAACGTACGGGGGCAAGAGGGTTTAAACGTAAACGGTACTGGATTCCCAGCGTTGTACTCATTTTCATCATAGGTTTTGTTGGAATGGGTGCTCAATTCACACCCAAAATAACGGTATTTTTATTAAAATCATTCATTGAGATTGCTAATCAAGATAGGAACAGCAAAGATCGTATAATCTCGGAAGGCGTAACTCGTGTTGCGAATGTGCCCTATGCAGACGAAGGCCGTAATGACAGTACGCTGGATATCTATCATCCTTCCGTAACATCGGAACCTTTGCCGGTCGTGTTGTGGGTTCATGGCGGTGGATGGGTCTTGGGAGACAAAGCGGACATCGCAGAGTATGCCGTACAATTAGCCAAGCAGGGTTACGTTGTCGTTAGTATGAATTATGCGCTCGCACCAGATACGACATATCCCACTCCCGTGATCCAGACGAATCAGGTTTTGACTTACGTGAAGAACCATGTCAGCGAGTATCAGGGTGACCCGGAAAACATATTTCTCGCAGGCAACTCGGCAGGTGCCCAGATTGCAAGTCAGACTGCGGCCGTGGTGACGAATCCATCCCTCGCCAAGCTGATGAATATAACACCATCCGTTCAGCCAGAAGAATTACGTGGGGTTCTTCTATTCTGTGGTCCTTACAATCTGAGCACAGTAGCGGAAACAGGCTTTCCACTCATACGTACATTTCTCTGGTCATATACGGGAGTCAAAACATTTGAAGACTACCCAAGATTAGATGAAATGTCGACCGTTCTACAGACTACCGAAGCGTACCCGCCTGCATTTATTACCTCAGGCAATGATGACCCGTTGACCAGTCAATCGATTGAGCTGGCACAAGTCTTGAAGCGACTTGATGTTGATACGGAAACGTTATTTTTCTCGAACTCCTCAGAGAAGCTGGGACATGATTATCAATTTGATCTGAAGAGTGATGCTGGTCAACAGGCAATACGTTCGGCAGTACGATTTATGCAACAGTATAGTCGATGAGCAGACAAGTCTGTGGTACACTCGAAGCAAATGAGGGCGCAGGAGGAGAAGCATGGCAGACAAAGAAGATTTGACCCGGTTCGGGGTGGCGTTTCCGACACCTCTAATTGAGCAGTTTGACCAGTATATTGAGGAACAGGGATACAAAAACCGATCCGAAGCTTTCCGTGATCTTGTTCGCAAAACATTACTTCAACCTTCCGTACTGCAATCCGATCAGGATGTAGCTGGCACCATTGTGATGGTCTATGATCACCATGTCAGTGATCTTCCCATTCGCTTGATGGAGCTCCAACATGAGGCGCATCATGACATCATCTCCAATATGCATGTACACCTGAACCATGACCAATGCCTGGAGGTCATTGCAGTACGGGGAAACCTGGGGCGGTTGCGTCACCTGCATCAACAGATCCAAGTACAAAAAGGGGTCTTGTATGCTGAGCTTTCTGTGACCTTTGTGGATGAACTCAACAAACTGGCTTATGCTCATAGTCATGATCAGGATGACAATCCGAATCAAAGTCAGGATCACAATCACAGTGCGAGTCAGCATGGTCACAGTCATCATCATAAACATCATCGTTCTGCCGATTAAGATGAAATGAAGTGTGAGTCAATTTCTATGAAAATATAGCGAATCTAAAAAACAGACCTTTGGTTAGATGCCAACCGTCTGTTTTTTTTGTTGTTTGTTACAATACCTAACTTTATGAAGCGATACAGTTGCCGGTTTATATGAATTTTCAATGATTAAATCAAATATATGAAAATATTTGGATTTTGGAGTGAACTTTATTGACATAAGTTTTGCGTTTTGTGCTACAATTTCCGTAAAAAGTAACACGGAATAAGTGAGTGCAGCACATATTTAGAGGGGGAACGACCAGAATGGACAGATTTACATGGAGATGGGGAAAACGAAGAACAGTTAGAACAGGATTAGGCTTCCTGCTTATATGTTCCATTGGATTATCGGGTTGTGCACAGGGATCGGCGCCAACAGCTTCATCAGCAGAGAATGGCCAGTCCGGAACAACCTCAACCAAGGACGAATTGGTGCTGGCTGTTGGTACCGAGCCGGAAGGCGGGTTTGATCCGACAACCGGATGGGGGCAATATGGTTCACCGCTTTTCCAGAGTACTTTGCTGAAGAGAGACGCCAAGCTTCAACTGGTTAACGATCTGGCTACGGCATACTCCGTTAGTGAAGATGGGTTAACCTGGAAGATTACGCTTCGGGATGATGTGAAGTTCTCTGATGGGGAACCTTTGACGTCTGAGGATGTGAAATTTACGTTTGATACGGCTGCTCAGAGTGGTTCTGTGATTGATTTGACGAATATGGCTGATGTGCAGGCACCTGATGATCAAACGGTCATATTCACACTGAAGTCGCCGCAGTCAACATTCATCAGCCTGCTGACGACACTCGGCATTGTGCCTGAACACGCCTATGGTGCTGATTATGCAGAGCATCCGGTTGGATCAGGACCGTACAAGCTGGTTCAGTGGGACAAAGGACAACAAGCCATCGTTGAAGCCAATGAAGAGTATTACGGTAACAAGTCTGCATTCCACAAACTCACCTTCCTCTATCTGGATGAAGATGCGGCCTATGCTGCTGCACAGGCAGGTACAGTGGATATCGCTGCGATCCCGGCAGCATTTAGCAAACAACAAGTGAATGGCATGACATTAGAGGCCGTAAAAACGGTAGATAACCGGGGCATTATGTTCCCCATGCAGCCTGCTGGTGCCAAGTCGGGCGATGGTCTCCCCGCAGGGAATGATGTGACATCCGATCTGGCGATTCGCCAAGCGGTGAATGTCGTGATTGATCGTAAGGCTTTGGTTGAGGGTGTACTTGAAGGATATGGTCGTCCTGCTTATTCCGTCAGTGATGATCTGCCTTGGAGCAATGCAGAAGCTGTATTTACGGATGCCAATCTTGATGAAGCGAAGCGCATTCTGGCGTCTGGTGGCTGGGTGGATGCAGATGGTGATGGTATCGTCGAGAAAAACGGGGTTAAGGCCGAGTTCAATCTGCTTTATTTTGCAGGGGATATAACAAGACAATCTCTGGCCTTAGCTGCTGCGGATATGGTTGCCCAGGCGGGAATTAAAATCAATGTTGAAGGTAAAAGCCGTGAAGAGACGAAAAAGATGGCTTACTCCAACGCTGTATTATTTGGTTGGGGCAGTCATGATCCACTGGAAACCTATAACCTCTATAGCAGTACCCACAAGGGAGAGGGATATTACAATGTAGGACTGTACAGTAATCCTGTCGTGGATTCATGGATGGAGAAGGCCCTTCAGGCCACCAGTGAGGAAGAGGCATTGCCCTACTGGCAAAAAGCGGAATGGGATGGCACAACAGGTTTCAGTTATCAGGGGGATGCACCTTGGGCGTGGCTCGTAAATATAGACCATCTGTATCTGGTTACGAATGGATTAAACATTGGCGAGCAGCAGATTCACCCCCATGGTCACGGCTGGCCAGTGACATCCAATCTGGAGGAATGGTCCTGGGATAACAGCGCGAAATAAGAAGTATAGCGGTAGCTTTAGCCTGAATTGGGGAGAGATTGGATGACGGGCAGGAATGGATGGGCCAGATTTGTTGGTAATAAAGTGTTGCGACTTGTATCTCTATTGGTTGGAGTCAGTGTGGTGTCTTTTATATTAATGCAATTTTCCCCTGTGGACCCGATCGAAGCTTACATTGGTGGAGACATGATCAGGGTAAGTGCGGAACAGCGCAGTTTAATCGAAGAGCGTTGGGGATTGAATGACTCTCCAATGGAACGATTGCTGACCTGGGGACAAGCACTGATTCAGGGAGATTTGGGAACATCAATGATCTATAGACAACCTGTAGCGGATATTATCCAGGAACGATTCATGAATTCTGTCGCGCTTATGGTTGTAGCCTGGCTACTGTCTGGTATCTTCGGGTTCACTCTGGGTGTAGTTGCTGCCATGAGAAGGGATTCAAGGCTGGATCGCCTGATCTGCTGGTATTGTTACACGCTGGCCTCCACGCCGGTATTCTGGATTGCGCTGTTGCTGCTAATGGTATTTGGAGTGTGGCTCGGATGGCTTCCAGTTGGCCTTGGGGTACCCGCAGGGATGTCGGCTGATCAGGTGACCTGGGGAGATCGGGCTATTCATATGATTCTGCCAGCGTTGACTCTCAGTCTGACCGGGGTAGCTTCCATCGCGCTGCATACCCGGCAGAAGCTCATGGATGTGCTGGATTCGGATTATATTCTATTTGCGAGAGCACGGGGTGAGCGTGGATTTCAGCTGTTTCGTCGACATGGGTTCAGACATGTTGTTTTGCCAGCGATCACGCTGCAGTTTGCTTCGTTCAGTGAACTGTTCGGCGGGGCTGTGCTGGCAGAACAGGTATTTTCATACCCTGGCCTTGGTCAGGCAACGGTTCAAGCGGGGTTGCGTGGAGATGTTCCACTGCTGCTTGGACTTGTGATGTGCAGTGCGATTTTTGTTTTTACGGGTAATATGATTGCCGACATTCTGTATCGCTTGATCGATCCACGAATGAAGGAGGAGCTGATATCATGAAGCAGACTGTAGAACGTTCCTCTGAGCAGACGGCAGATACAGCCCAAGTACAGAAAGTGAAAACTGCAAAACAAGAGATAAGGTACAACATTACTTCGGAATTTCTGCAAGTGGGGGCGGAACGAGAAACAAGCCAAACTAGAAGAGGAGGATATGCTCGTATCAAAGACCAACATTTCCGCAATCCTCGCCAAAGGGCGGTGATCTGGGGAAGCCTTGCAGTGATCTGGATTATCCTTGTGTGGTCGACGGGAAGGCTACTACCCGCTGGTTCTACGCTGACTTCATTAATGGATCGAAATCTGTCTCCAACCTGGGCGCATCCATTTGGCACAGATTGGCTCGGAAGAGATATGTTCATGCGTACGTTAAAAGGACTGGCAACCAGCATTCAAGTGGGACTACTTGCTGCATGTGGTGGCGGATTGATCGCACTACTGCTGGGTTTGGGGGCGGCTTCTAGCCGAGTTGCTGACCGGGTAATCTCATGGATCATCGACCTGTTCCTGAGTGTGCCTCATCTGGTATCGCTGGTTATGTTGGCCTTTGTATTTGGTGGGGGTTTGGCAGGAGTGGCGGCAGCCATCGCGCTGACGCACTGGCCGAATCTGGCCCGGATTGTACGAGCGGAGATGATTCAACTGAAATCCGTGGAGTACATTCAGATTTCACACAAGTTGGGTCAATCACGATTACGGATTGCGGTGCAGCATATGCTGCCACATTTAGTCCCGCAACTGTTTGTGGGCGTACTGTTAATTTTCCCCCATGCGATTCTGCATGAGGCAGCCATTACGTTTCTGGGGCTGGGGTTATCCCCGCAGCAACCGGCAATTGGCATTATTTTGTCAGAGTCGATGAGATATTTATCTGCTGGCATGTGGTGGCTCGCCTTTTTCCCGGGACTGGCATTGTTGCTGGTTGTTCGTGCGTTTGATGTATTGGGCAACAGTCTGAAGACGTTGACGGGTACAGGTAGTTCAAGGGAGGTGAGGTAGCTATGGCTCTTCTTGATATTCAGGGATTATCGGTGTCATTTCGACGCGCTCGTGGTTGGTTTGGACATGAACGGACTGATGTCATTCAGAATCTGGATCTTTCCATAAACGAGGGCGAGATTGTCGCTATTGTAGGCGCAAGTGGATCGGGTAAAAGTGTGCTTGCGCAGGCCATCATGGGTATTCTGCCTGCCAACGCCAAGTTGGAGGGCAGCATTAGCTACAATAACGAACCTTTGACCCCGGAGCGGCAGCTTCAACTGCGTGGAGACGAACTGATGTTGATTCCACAATCCGTCAGTTATTTGGACCCGCTGATGAAGGTGGGGAGGCAGGTTCAGTCGGTAAGCCGGGGTGCCGGACAGAAGCGCCGCTTCAAGACTCAATCCCACGTGAAAAAGTCGGAGCAGGAGCTGACGGAGCGTTATCAACTCCCACGGGGAACGGGCGAGAAATATCCGTTTGAGTTGTCCGGAGGTATGGCAAGGCGAGTGCTGATGGCTACAGCGACCTCAGGCCAGCCAAAGCTGATCATTGCGGATGAGCCGACACCAGGCATTCATCCCGAAGTGCTGGCCGAGACGATGAAGCAATTTCGCGAACTCGCAGATCAAGGCGTAGGCATCTTATGGATTACGCATGATGTTACGACTGCCCTGACGGCGGCCGATCGCATCGCTGTATTTTATGCGGGTGCCAATGTAGAGACAGCCCAGGTGGATGATTTTACGGGTAATGGAGAACGACTGCGCCATCCGTATACGAAAGCCCTTTGGAATGCGCTGCCGCAGAATGGATTTCAGCCACTCCCAGGCTCCCAGCCGTTGGCAGGTCAAGGGATCATTAGAGGATGTTCATTTGCTCCCCGCTGTAGCGCAGCAACCGCTGCATGTATCTCTGAACGTCCTCCGCTTCGTCAGATACGAGGCGGAGAAGTGAGGTGTCTCCATGTCACTTAAAGCACAGGATGTAAGTTATCGTTACGATCAGAAATCGTGGGTGTTTCAGCAGATGAACATGCAGGTGCAACAAGGCGAAGTCGTTGGCTTGTGGGGACCGAGTGGCTGTGGGAAAACAAGTCTTGGGCGCATCCTTGCAGGATATGCCGAACCCGTGGCAGGACAAGTGTTACTGGATGGTGAACCGCTCCCTCGTACAGGGGTATGTCCGGTTCAGTTGGTGTATCAGCACCCGGAGAAAGCTGTGAATCCACGCTGGCGGATGCGTCGTGTCCTTCAGGAGGCGGCTGTACAGGATGAGCAGTTGCTCGAAGCTTTGGGGATTCAGCAAGCTTGGCTGGACCGCAGACCGGGTGAATTATCCGGTGGGGAACTGCAACGATTCTGTGTGGCGCGAGCACTCGGTACATCGACACGTTATGTGATCGCAGATGAAATGACCACAATGCTGGATGCGATCACGCAGGCACAGATCTGGCATACCGTGATGGACGTGGCTCGCCAGCGTGATCTGGGATTACTGATCATAAGTCATGATCGGGATCTGCTGAACAGGCTGTGCGATAAAATTATTCCGATGCCGATTGCGATGTCACTGTAAGGTTAATTATGTTTCAATAAATATATGGATTGAATAGAAAAAAAGAGAATAGAAAAGAAAACGAAAAGGGGTGCCCCTAGTACTGTCATTGACCATGAATGTGAGTCATGGACTTGACTACGGGGCACCCCTTGTTCCATTTTACAGATATTCGTCTTATCGATCAGCATACGTTCTGTTCGCAACGTGCATAGAGTTAACTGTCAGCTTATTTGTCCGACAAGTTGCTGAGCAACACAGATAATCTGCGCATCGCCTCTTCCACCGTGGAACGCGGACAGGCTACATTAATACGCATGAACCCTGTACCCTCGGTTCCAAAGGAGCTCCCGTCATTGAAGGCAAGTCCTGCTTCGTGAAGCAGCATATTGCATAGTTGTGCATGTGGGATATTCAGCTCCCGAAAATCCATCCATAACAGATAGGTTGCTTCGGGCAGATGCATTTTGATCTCTGGCATATGTTCTGCAACATATTGCTGTACATACTCCATATTTCCGCGGATATATACCAGGCACTCCTCCAGCCATTCCTCTGCATCATTGTAAGCAGCTTCGGTCGCAACAGCCCCCAGTGTGCTGATACCGGCAAGTCCCATCGTTCTTACACCCTGTGCGAAAGATTCCCGTAACTTGGCATTTGGGATGATGATGTTGGACGTGCAGAGGCCGGGAATGTTGAACGTTTTGCTTGGAGCCGTACAGATGATACTTAGATCAGAGACGGCGTCCGAGATCAGGGTGAGCGGTGTATGAGCTCCGCGTTGGTGAACAAGATCGGCGTGAATTTCATCCGAAACGATCAGTACGTTGTATTGCAGACATAACGACGTAAGGCCTTCAAGCTCCTCCCGAGTCCATACACGTCCAACCGGATTATGTGGACTGCACAGAATCAGCATTTTGACCCGACCGGTCTGCAAGCTGGATTCCAGTTGTTTCAGATCCATCGTGTAATGACCCTTATTCTCAACCAAAGGATTGGTAATCAGTTCACGGCCTTGACCACGTACGACCTCGTAGAAGGGAGCATACACCGGAGTCTGGATGACCACTGCATCTCCCGGATCAGTGAATCGTTGTACAGCAATGCTGAGTGCAGGCACAATACCTGGCGTGAATACGATCCAGTCATCGTTAATTTTCCAGTTGTGGCGCCGCTGCATCCAATCTGCAACGGCTGCATGATACGCCTCGGTCCGCACTGTATAACCGAAAATTCCGTGCTCCATCCGTGTTTGCAGGGCCTGGATTACGGACGGTGGAGCAGCGAAATCCATATCAGCCACCCACATCGGAAGCGCATCTGCGACGCCGAAGATATCCTCAAGTGCATCCCACTTCTCCGATCCGGTAGAGACCCGGTTAATAGACTGATCAAATGTACTTTTATTGTTCATCGTATAAATCCCCCTTGAGTTCCGTTCCTTCGACCACAATTCGACATATCATTATCTAATACATTGGTTCATTTCGCAACTGTTGTGCGTGTATGATTAACTTCATAGGTATGGTCTGGAATTCAGGACTTTATTCATATAAGAACAACTTAACGAGTCAGAGAACAGCAACAATACGACAAAGACTATTTTTGTACGCCCTTGGTCCTGTTTTGTTCATTTATCGTTTACAACCTCTTGTCAGATGCTATTATATTGCTAACATTTGATGGGACAAATGGCTGTTATCCGAATAAGCTCGTACCCATACATGATGAGCATAACGACATGAGTCTTTTGCGTAAATCGAGCGATCGCCTTGGATCGTATTATGCCAAAGACTGACATTTGAACTCAGGAGGCGTTTTAGAGATGAAAAGCAAAAAGTGGTTGATTACTGCAAGTGTATTCGGCATGGTGTTGACCGGTTCGGCAGGCGTATATGCAGGTACACAACTGGAGACGATCAAAGCTTATCTGAACCATGGGCTCGCCATCGAAGTGAACGGGCAGAAATTCACACCGACAGGTGACCAGGGCAAGAAGCTTGCGCCAATTACATACCAGGGAAGTACCTATCTCCCCGTTCGTTCGATTGCGGATGCGTTGAAAACCGAAGTAAAGTATGATTCCCAGAACAATAAAGTAAGCATCGGCTCCTCAAGTTCCTCCGGTGGGTCGACATCCACAGGTAACAGCGGATCAACCTCCCCCTCAACAGGTACTAACACTCAGGCTTCAGGTGTGAAGTCCAAGTATCTGCCAGCAGATTTCCCTTTACCGAAGGATGCGAAGGCGACAAGTCTCGTTGAGAACATCATGGATGGCAACAAAAAAGTGGTGCTCACGTACACAACAAAAGAAACGTTGCTAACCGTTGGAACCTCCTACAAAGACTACTATCAGACCAAAAACTTGACTCAGAATACTCAGGATATACAGGAAGACGGCTTCAGCATCGTGGGTCGTGAAGATGGTAAATATGCCGTAACGATCACGGGTTCTGTGTCTGCAACCAACAAAGACCTGAATGAAGTTACCGTGGTATGGGGCGAAGAGTAAGCGACGAATATAACCACATGTCCTCATACTACCCTGCTTGAGTCGTTCAAAGTATAGTGATCCGTATTCTTCTATTATTCAAAAGGTAACGCCAAAAGCCGCCCGTTGAAATCGAAACAGATTTCTGCGGGCGGCTTTTATGTTTAATTCATATCTGGTTCTATGCATGGAACTGACAGTCCGTTACAGGTACTCGTTAAACCAACCGGCAATATGCTCCAGACGGCGTACCCTCAAGTGGGGATGACCGCCGCGAGACAATTCATGGTTGGCCCCAGGGAAACGAACGAGACGAGTCGTCTGCTTGCGCCGTTTCAACGCAATGTATAATTGCTCGGCCTGTTCAATCGGACACCGCAGATCCTGTTCGCCATGCAAAATGAGCAGCGGAGTACTCACGTTGCCGACATAAGCGAGCGGGGAATGTTTCCACAGTTTTTCAGTGTCATCCCACGCGTTGCCGCCAATCTGATCTTCTGTGAAGAAATAGCCAATGTCACTGACGCCGTAAAAAGATAACCAGTTGGAGATGGAACGTTGGGTCACAGCAGCTTTGAAGCGATCGGTGTGCCCAACAATCCAGTTGGTCATGAAACCACCATAACTGCCACCGGTTACGCCCAGTCTGGATTCATCAATAAATTCATACTGGGACAGGGCATAATCCACGCTCTCCATGAGATCGCGATAGTCGCCTCCGCCGTAATCGCCACGACAGGCATCTACAAACTGCTGTCCGTATCCGAGTCCTCCGCGTGGATTGATGTACACAACAGCATAGCCTTGTGCGGCTAGAATCTGGAACTCGTGCATGAATGTGAAACCATACATCATGTGCGGGCCGCCATGAATCTCCAGAATGGTCGGGATTTTGACCCCGTCAACCATACCACGAGGTTTCATGATCCACCCTTGCAGCCGCAGGCCATCCGAGGCGTTGAACCAGAAGGTCTCGGGTGAACTAAGATGGATCTCATCCTCAAGCTGTGGATTGCTGCGGGTAAGCTGAATTGGTTCTACACCGGAATCTTCCGGTTGTTTATACATATAGAGATCACCAGGATTTCGCGTATTGGCAACAGCAGCAACGATCTGTCCGTTTTCCAATTCGGCAAATTGATAAATCTCCTGTTCATCAGGCAATATATACTCGGCACTGCTGCCGTCTATTGCGAATTTGGCGATGCGTACACTACCATGAATGGTCGCTAGGCAGAGGATGGATGAACCATCCCGGCTGAATACAGGTCCCGTGGTTGTCAGATGTGATCGCATATCACCAACAATGCTGTGATTCAACTGTACGTCCCAATCCGTGCTCAGACATACGGGTTCACCACCTGATACAGGCAGGGTATATAACTTCACAAGTGTGGCATTTCCATAAGAACGGTCACTGGCGAGCAGGGCCAGGGAATGTCCATCCGGTGCAAATGTCAGTCGGCTGAACGTATATCCTTCCGGGGTCAACTGCTGCACATCCGACCCGTCTGCCTTGGCAAGGTACACATGATTGGTCAGGGTGTAATCGTTGTGTTCCTCGCCTTCTTCGGGCATCTGTGCAATCCATACGATGGATGTTCCGTCCGGGGACCAAGCGTAGTCTCCAACGTCATAGTGACCCGTAGTTACAGGAATGGCTTCCGCATCAATGGGTGCAAGAGCAAAGAGATGGGATCGTTTTCCGTCCCATAATCCGCCCGCATCTGATTTCATGCGAATTCGGTCCACAACATGTTCTTGCGGCAGTTTATGGTTATCGTCTTTAGAATCGGTATGTTCTGATTCGTCTTCTCCGCTCATATCCACGGATGATTTCACAAGTAGGGTATGGCCATCTGGTGACCAGAGCAAGGAGCTGACGCCATGTTTCAGGTGACTGATCTGCTGTGCTTCTCCGCCATCTGTTGCGATAATCCACACCTGGGGTTTCCCATCAACCTCTCGTAAAAAAGCAAGCTGGGACCCATCCGGTGACCAGGCAGGGGAATGATCCTTCTCTCCAGAGGTAAAGGGCCTGTCCTTCTGACTCCCCAGATGCAGCAGTCTCAGGTGAGAACAATAACCGTCACGTGCTTCATTCGTTTTCCGGCTTACATATACCAGTTGTCCGCCTTGAGGAGACGGGGTCGGATCGTTAACCCATGTAATCTGATAAAGATCTTCCGATGTTATGCCGCGCTGACTCATCATTGCTTGTCCTCCCACCATGAATTAGAATTGGCTATTTTCCTAACCTTTCCATTTATATTAACGGAAAGCAAGGGACAGGACAATAAGTGTAATGAAGGAGGAGTAAGACATTTAACTCAATGTATATTAATTGAATTAAATATTTGCACGTAACGTAGAGGACAGAAATAACCTGAAGAAGCGGAGCGTTCGCCTAAAAGCTTTCTGAAAGAAAGCTGCATCGGAAGCATAGGCTATCCCCGGATTTTCACTTTGAGAAAGTGGATTCGAAAAATCTGGGGATAACAGCGATCGGAAGGTTGTTCTGTCATCGGAGTGACCCATGTAAAAATTCTTTAGTTCAATTCATATAAGTGTGTTAAAGGAATTGCTCGAAAGATGACGAATCCTAATGTTGAATAACCGCAGAAATGACGAAAAATGGTCTTAATTCAATGTTTAACATTGGTGAATTTGGTTTAATGTACAATGCAATTCCTGTTCTACATTTAAGTACTTGGTTCATAGCCATTCGTTTATATAGAACGCGTAAGATTCAGTCGTAATGAAGGAGGAACGTCACGTTGAGCACATCCTATGAACAGCATGTAGAATATCCAAACCGGAAACGAATGGCGTGGCTTACGGCGGGGGCGGCACTTTTTGTGGCAGCCGGATTTTTTTTGATTTTTGATCGTTCTTCAGTTACGAATGATTCCATCCTCTCGGGGGTGATTGGAATACTATCCATTTTGTTTTTTGGGCTATGTTTTTGCTACAGTCTGGTAAAGATGATTAAGAAGGAACCTTCTTTTGTGATCAATGAGGATGGGTTTGTAGATGCATCTTCTTATACCGCAGGAGGGGCAGTGGCCTGGAAAGACGTTGAGAATATTTTTATGTATGAATTGATGGGACAGAAAATGATCGGGGTTAAATTGCGGGACGAGAAAGCCTTTCTGGATCGTCAGAATGGGATGAAACGCAAATTGATGACGGTCAACAGCAATATGGTCGATGCGACCATCAGCGTTGCCCAGAGTAGCCTTACCATGCCACTGGATCAGTTGTATATCATGATGATGAGGCACTGGAGACATGTAAGTGATGGCATGATTTATGATTCGTATAGTCATCGTTAGAGAGGTCACAATGTCCATAAACTCTTCAGAATGGAGGAATATAGATGATGCATGGTGATCAGACACGCACGATTCTGCTTCCAGATGGAACTGTCCTGCCCGCGATCGGACAAGGCACGTGGTACATGGGAGAGAAGCAATCCAGCCAGGAAGAAGAAGTACGGGCATTGCGTTCCGGTATTGAACTGGGAATGACCGTGATTGATACGGCAGAGATGTATGCAGAGGGTGGGGCAGAAGTTGTTACGGGAAAGGCTATCTCAGGCCTTCGTGATGAAGTCTTTCTCGTATCGAAAGTGTATCCCCATCATGCAGATCGCAAGCAGATGATCACGGCCTGTGAGCGCTCTCTCAAGCGATTGGGAACGGATCGTCTGGACCTGTATTTGCTCCACTGGCGTGGAGGTGTACCGCTCGAAGAGACGGTTCAGGCTTTGGAACAATTGAAACAGTCCGGTAAAATTCTGCGATGGGGTGTCTCGAATCTGGACACAAGGGATATGCAGGAATTATGGAGTTTGCCAGAGGGTTCTCAGTGCATGGTGAATCAGGTACTGTACAATGCAACTTCGCGTGGTATTGAACATGATTTGCTCCCTTGGATGCGGGAACGTAGCGTTCCTGTTATGGCATATTGTCCACTGGCTCAGGGGGGCAGACTTCGGAGTGAATTGTTGGAGCATCCGGTCATTCAGGAGATTGCGCAGGATCGAGGAGTTACGACTTCTCAGATCGCATTAGCCTGGGTCATCCGGGACGGAGATGTGCTGGCGATTCCCAAGGCGGTACAGCTGAATCATGTGGCAGACAATGCAGCAGCAGTGAATATCGTTTTGACACAAGAGGAACGGACCCGATTGGATGAGGCTTTCCCTGCACCTAAAGGCAAGGTACCTTTAGACATCGTGTAGATGGTATCTTTGAACGATAAGCATGTGAGTAAGGTGAAAATACGAATATTGAGCGATGCAGGGCAGATCTATACGATCTGCTCTTTTTTTTGTATGTGCACAGAAATCGGAAGCATGTCCATCAACGAAGCGAATATATATTTTGACAAATGGGCTTTACAACACTATATTACTAGTGTACTATGTAACTAACACACCAGTACAGAGAGGAGCGAGTGCTTTGTGACTATGGAATTTGATAACAACTTACCAATATATCTGCAGATTATGCAGTACATCAAGAGACAGATTGTAACCGGGACACTTCAGGCAGGTGACAAAATCCCTTCGGTTCGTGAACTGGCGGCTGAATTACAGATCAATCCCAATACAGTACAACGGACATTTCAGGAACTGGAGCGAGAAGAAGTGGTCGAAACCAAACGGGGCTTGGGCAGATACGTGACAAGTGAGGAGCGGAAGATTATGACGATCAAAAAAGAGATGGCCAGTGAGTTGCTGGAACGCTTTCTAACCGGAATGCAGGAACTGGGGATTGAAGAGCAGGATATTTTATCCATCGTAGCCGATGCCGTTGCGGAAGGAAAGGGAGGAACAACGCATGAGTAACATCCTTGAACTGAACCAGATTAACAAGACTTATGGCAATAAGAGAGCGCTCAGTAATATTACATTGGATATTGCTCCTGGCCGAATTGTTGGCCTGCTGGGTAGTAATGGCAGTGGAAAAAGCACACTCATGAAACTGGTTGCAGGTTTGCTGCATCCTACTAGCGGAACGATTCAAGTGACAGGTAAGCCTGTTGGGCTGGATACGAAGTCATTGGTTTCATTTATGCCGGATCGCCCATTAACCGAGAAGTGGATGAGAGTGCGGGATGCGATTGCGTACTACCGCGATTTCTATGCTGATTTTGACGAGGAGAAGGCACGGGAGATGCTCGATTTCATGAATCTTGTGGAGAGTGATTGGGTGCGGCATCTATCCAAAGGGATGAATGAACGACTGCAACTAACACTGGCGCTATCCCGCAAGGCTCGTCTATATCTGTTGGATGAACCGATTGGCGGAGTAGATCCGGTTGCGCGTGGCAAGATTCTGGATGCGATCGTCAAATTCTATGATGAAGACAGCAGTCTGATCATTTCCACACATCTGGTGAATGATATCGAACGGATTTTTGATGAAGTGGTCTTCATTCGTGAAGGTCAACTGGTGATGCGGGAAGAAGTGGAAACGCTCCGTCTGAAATATGGGAAAAGTGTGGATGAGATGTTCAAGGAGGTCTATGCGGAATGATGACATTATTGAAGTATGACTTTAGAAGGAACTGGAATACACTGCTGGCGGGGCTCGTTATTTTGATTATTGCGCAAGTGGCGCTATCCCTTTTCATGTCTGAGGTCGTAGGGGTTGTGCTTGGCATTATGGGTTATGTTGGAGTAGGTATGGCTGTTTATGTGAAAATGATCAAAACATACACGTCCAATATCCGCTCTTATAATCGCCGTCTTTTACCCGTAACAGGCCTATCGCATGTGTTGTCTCCTTTGATCTTTGGAGCTCTTTGCGGGCTGGGATTAGTCATTATATTTACGATTCATGCCTACATTTATATTTCAATGAAGCTCAGAATGAACATGGCTACCCATATTGATCTTTCGGGTCTGCATGTATCGGATTATGTTAGTTTGTTACTGTTTATCGCATGGGTTATCGTATTCATGACCGTGATCATCTTCCTTTCGATCTCGATTGCAGGCAGCTTCCGTTGGAGAACCGGACCATGGATCGGAATCGTTGCATTCTTGGTCCTCGTTAATCTGATTGGCTGGTTGGAGAATATGATTATGACAGGACGCTTCAGTCCAAATGAGATGTTCCGTTACACCGAAAATAGTACAGGGATTTCAATCACAGCCAATGGCGTATTATGGTCGGATGGCATGTGGGGAAGCACTATATTCGAAGTGATCGTAGCGATCATTCTGGTGTGGGCTACCATTTACCTGAACAACAAAAAAGTTGAAGTCTAAGGACCGCGCTATAAGCAGGTTAGAATAAAACGACACGGGCGACGAGAGTTGCTCGTTTTGTCATACCGAGATTTCACTTTTTGAATCGCATCCCAATGAATACACGTAATTCTATATAAATAGAACTAGACATTTACACAAAACGGAGAGGACAGAAAGGACCTGAAGAAGCGGAGCGTTCTCCTTTATCACCGGATTTCCCCTCATAGAAGGAATCAAAAAAATCTGGGGATAACAGCGATCGGAAGGTTGTTCTGTCATCGAAGTGTACAGTGTAAATATTCTTTAGCGTATTCATTGGTTGCTAAACCCGGTTAAAGAGAACGAAAGGGGCCATGTAAGGGAAAGGAGAACGTAATATGGAGCTATACTTCAGGGATAATTTTTTTAATGCGGGTTACACCGAAATTATGAATTCGAATCAGGAACAGGCCGGACATCTTGATTTGAAAAGTGTTTTTGGCTCTTCGCTCGATGTATCCGATCACTCGGGATTGGTCTGTAGCGGCAAATTCCGCATGTTAACCAATCGTTGGGATATCACTGCAGCCGATGGGAGACATCTGGGCGTATTGCGAGCGAGGTTTAGTTTCTTCAGCAAAAAGTATGAGTATGATGCAGGATCGCGCGGTATATACGATGTGTCTGCTCCCGCATTTTCGCAGGAATATGATGTCAGTGGAAGTGGTGGACGCATCGTGGCAAGTTTCCGTCGCACCAGCGGCTGGTTTAGTTCAGGGGCATTTGTATTGGATAACCAGTCTGAACAACTGGACACATATGAATTAATTGCAGTCGTCATGGGTGTGCATGCGATCAACAAGAGACGAAATTCAGCTGCCAGCAGTGGCGGAACCTAGTTTAGGCTCATGAACAGTAAAAAGGTCTGGATGAGATCATCCAGACCTTTTTCATATGGGTTTATTTTTGGGCAAAAAATTAGGGTTAATCCACTCTTACGTAATCAATGACCATCGGCTTTTGCAAGCGGTTTTTCCTCATGTTGGCGGTGCTGAGCTTCATTGGAGTGTTCGGCATGGTTATCAGGCTCTTTTTCCGCATAACGGGCCAATGCCTTCGCAGCAGTCTCGGACATTCGCTCCCGCAACATTGGATGGTCAGCGATTCGAACCCGTTTGCCGAGAAAACGCATTTTGGATAAGACATAATCCATCTCATTTCGCGGGATGGTCAGCTCAATCCGATATGTCTGCTTGGCTTCCGTGTACTCGACCTGTTTCTCGAAGCATGAGAAAGCATAGAGGATTCGGGACAGCTCCTGATTGAACTCCGGCAACACTTCGATGGTGATCGTCGTTTTGCGCTTCTCCGTAATTGCAGCAATTCGGGCAGTATAGCGAGAAGCGGTATCCGGGTCAACCGGTTGGGCTTCCACGGCAACGATGCTGTGCAGCTTGGTAGACATGAGTTTGTCGAAGCGAGGTGCGTACCAGAGCACATACCATTCTTTTTTGACCATGGAATACTCCAGTTTATACGGGAAACCAAATTCATCATGGCTTGTGCGTCCATTGCGGCCGCGGCCTGTCATTCGAAATCCCTGATGATGCAGAATGATTAGCCGTAACGGTCTAAGTAGTGGATGAGAGACACTGTGTTCCTCACTTTTGGCTTTTTCGGTCAGATAGTACTGAAGATTCAGATCCTGCTCACCGTTCAGCATGTTGTGCATTTTATCCAATGTTACAGCGCTCAGGGCTTCTCTTGCGGCAGGGTGATTCAGCATCATGCGAAGCCAGGCCCGTTCCTGTGAGGTCCAGGTGAACAGTCCGGTTTCATTCAGTCGGGTCATCATCTGGTAATTGAACATCTTCTCGAACAGGTTCATAATATTCGGCAATCTCCTTCCATTCCTGGATCATCTCCTGGCGTAGCCTCTGCGGTTCAATAATTTCGCAGCTTGAGCCAAAACTCCGCAACCACGGTTTGATCTCGGTGGTACCGTTAACCTGGATTTCGTAGAGAAAGGAATGGTCCGTTTCGGGTATGATCTTGCCCCATTGACCTTGAAGACGAACCCGATCCAGAATGAAATTGCGCTGACCACGTCCCGGGTGGAAAAAGCGAGCTTGAACCGTCACGGTATTCCCTGTGTCTACGAGCCAACTGTAGCGACTGATGTCAGTCCACTGCTGCTTCAACTCGAGCATGTATTCCTCTTCGACTGAATCCTCTTCCTCCAGTTGGGTTATGCCTTCCATGCGGAATTTCACGAAGCCACGGCGGCCCTGAAATCCAATGACATACCAACGACCATACTGATGGTCATAGACCACTTCAAGGGGCACGATCCGGTTGGATCGACCACCTGCTTCTCGTTCAAAGCGTGGATTCGTATTCTGTGAACTGTAGCTGGATGGTTTTTTCGGTGAATAGTATAGGAACTGCACACGCTTGCGCTGACGAATCGCACTAAGCAGCGTGTAGAGATGAGCTTCGTCCAGGATACGAGAATAATAGTGATACTTGTAGATATAGGGTTCGGTGGCTTCTTCTTGCGGAAAACTTGCGGTAATGGCTTTCTTCAGACTGTCCCGCAATAAGTACCCCTGTACGGAAGGAACCTGGGTATTTGCCATTATATCCACAAAATCATACAACTCCAGCTGTTCCTCCACGGTTAATTCGGTAAGGACATCTTGCTCCAAAGCATAGCGATACGGTCTGCCACCCGGCTCTTTTCGAATAACGCCAACCTCTTCCAGATATTTCAGATCAGAGCGAATGGTTTTCTCGTCAGGTAACGCCAGATCTTCCGGCAGATCAGCACAGCAGGCGTCCAGCAGTTCCATTGCGGTCAGGGCTGTGTTCTGTAGGGTATGCAAAAGGACGGAAAGGCGCTGAACTTCAGTCTCTTTCATCGACTTGGCGCGGAAGAGGAAGAGCAGCATGGGCTCTGCGGATTCTCCGTACTGGAAGCGCACGAGGTCTGCCATTTCCCGGCTTGCTTCGGCACCTAAACGTTGATCAGTGACGGTCTGCATGATTTCTTTTAACCTGCGATTGGTTTTATCAAAGGTATGTACGGATATGCCAAGCCGCTCGGCGTACTGTTTGCGGGTATATGCACCACTGGTCAGGGTTAACATGCGTAAGAACTGAATTTCTTTGTCAAAACTCTCTTTAGCCATAAGTATTCACTCCTTGGTGGCCTGGAGTCAGGCGGATATAATGGACGACGATGTTGGCAGAACAATTCTGCGGTATAGGAACATTCTTGAACTTCCCATTGGCGATATCCCTTTATTGTAGCAGGAAGAGTGTCAGGTTTCATTTAAACTTATGAAGGTTGACTCCATCGCAGAAATTCAGTCGTCGTCATACTTTCGCCATGTTCGCGTGCAGATGTGTGAGGCATAATGAGGTTGTGAAGCGGGGCAGCAACAAGCACTGTGGATCAAGGTTCCGAGGCGCCAGGGAGGGTTACTTCGACTGTTAATCGACCAGGTCGTTGGTTCGAATCCAATCGCCGCCGTCCATGGCGGTGTAGCTCAGCGGTAGAGCGGGTATTATACCTTCCCACCTTTTTCCTCGGAACATTTTATTATGAAAGAACAGTAATTAGACTCGCACCAGGAGGTCATGAGGGATGAGCAGAGCGAAACAATTATTTAATCAACCTCAGCCAACGACACGTAATCATGGAGGCTACGGAGCCTATGAGCGATTGGTGGAGGAACAATATATACAGATGTTGATGACGAATACATTGAACAATACGTTCTATGCCGATACCCAGCAACTGATGGACGACGCGATGGTCAGTCATCAGGAGATGGCTGCGGTCGATGCAGGGTATATGGCGCGGGCACTGGTCTATGCTCGTAATGAAGGTTTGATGCGATTACAGCCTATATATGGGCTAGCACTATTGTCCAAAGTGGACGCGGATCAGTTTGCAAAGGTGTTCTCCCAAGTCGTACAGACACCGGCTGACTTGGCTGATTTTCTGACCATTCTGAGAGGAATGGGTCGAGGGCAGGGCGGTCGAGCAGTGAAGCGTCAGGTGAGTCTCTTTTTGAACGGGATCAGTGAATACTGGGCGATCAAATACAACGGACGCGGGCGAGGATACAGTCTGGGTGATATGATCGCTACAGCACACCCCAAACCGATAGATATGAAGCAGCAAGCCTTGTTTCGTTATTTGCGCGGGCATGAGGTGGATCTTACGGAACTGCCACAGTTGCAAGCGCTGGAAGAACTGAAAGCTACGCCCAACCCCGCAAGCCGGATGCATCTGATCGAGAAAGGTAAACTTCCGTACTCGGTGGTCACCTCGATCATGCAACCGACACGCACGGTGTGGGAGGCGTTAATGTCACAAATGCCGACCTTTGCGTTGCTGCGTCATCTGAACGCAATGGATCGGGCAGGGGTTTTTGAGAAATCGAAAAATATCGAATTTGTTACACGTCGTCTAACGGATGTGGAGGCCCTACGTAAGTCACGAATACTGCCTTTCCGATTCGCCAGTGCGTATGAAATGATTGCGAGGGAAGAGCTGCGGGATGCTTTGCAGCAAGCGGTGGAGCTATCCATTGGCAACCTGCCAACGCTGCCGGGAAGAACGGCTATTTTCCTGGATCGTTCCGGTTCCATGCAAGGGGATTATTTACGCATTGGTTCGGTGCTGGCGTTGGCACTTTATAAACAAACGAGAGGTAACGCACTGTTCTGGTTATTCGACCATTTGGTTGAGGATGCTCGGCCGCAGATGAATGAAAGCATTCTTTCTCAAGCTCACCAGATTCGCGCACAAGGTGGAACAGATACAGGTCGACCCGTGCGGGAACTTCGGGATATCGGAGAGAAAGTGGATCAGATCATTATGATCACCGATGAACAGCAGAATGAAGGCAGTCCGTTATATGCCGAGCTTGAGCGATATCGTCGGATGATGAATCCAGAGTTGAAGACATTTATTGTGGATATTGCACCTTATCAGCAGGCACTGGTACCACCGCGGGATGGCAGAACCTTTTACATCTACGGCTGGAGTGAGACGGTATTGACGTATATTGCTGAGACTGTGGCCGGATATGATACACTCGCGGACCGGGTGAGAGCGATAGATATTTAATGTGGGAATTTGGAGGAGACTGATCATGACCTATGTTCATGAAGAAATGAAAGATACGATCAGAGAACAGCTGAGGCAGATTGAACAGGAGGAGAAGGTACGAATCATCTATGCCTGTGAATCAGGCAGCCGGGCGTGGGGGTTTCCTTCACAGGATAGTGATTATGATGTGCGTTTTCTGTATGTGAGACCGCTGGAATGGTACTTGTCGATTGAGGATCGAAGGGATGTTATTGAACGCCCGATCAGTGATCAGCTCGATATCAATGGTTGGGATCTGCGCAAGGCGTTGAAGCTGTTTCGCAAATCAAATCCGCCCCTGTTGGAGTGGTTGCAATCCCCCATCCAGTATGATGAACAATCCAACGTGGCACAGCATATCCGTACACTTTCACCGTTGACCTTCTCGCCCAAGTCCTGCATGTATCATTATCTGAATATGGCGAAGGGCAATTTCCGGGATTATTTACAAGGTGAGCATGTGAAGATCAAAAAGTATTTCTATGTGCTGCGTCCCTTACTCGCTTGTGGGTGGATCGAACGTTATGATGCGATGCCACCGATGGCATTCGAAGAGCTGGTGCAAGAACTTATACCTGCGAATACACCGCTGTATATGGAGATTCATGAATTGCTACGCCGTAAAAAGGCGGGCGAGGAACTGGATCTGGAGCCGCAGTTGCCGGCAATACAGACTTTTTTGGCGGAGAAGATCGAGCATTTTGAACAACTGGCCGGACAGATGGATAATGAGCAAATCATTCAATTGGAAGAATTGGATCGGATTTTTCGTTTGGCATTGCAAGAGGTGTGGGGTGAAGGGGAATAAGAGAGAGAAAGTGAAAGAATAAAAATAAGAAATCATACAGAAGCAGGTTGGGATCTAATCCTAACCTGCTTCTTCTATTGTAGTTATACATGCATTTATTTTGAGGCGATTCTCATCGCACGTCGTATCTTGAGCAGGGACGTATGAGGTGAGCCGGATCAGTTGGTATGTGCAACCGCACGAATCTCAACCAGTTGATGAGGGAAGGCCAGCCCCGATGTCCCAACCATTGTGACAGCTGGACGATGCGTACCAATGTACTCTTTGTACACGGCAACACATGGCTCAAGATGCTCTTGAGGATGAACCAAGAAAATCTCCAGTTCAGCAATGTTCGACTTGGTCACGTTGAATCCTGCGAGTACGCGATCCAGGTTATCCAGTGTCTGGCGAACCTGTGCTTCAATATCATCCACACCAATGAACGTCCCCTGCATATCATGCGAAAATTGCCCTGCAATGTAGATCATACCGTTAACGCTGTATCCCTGAGCCACGCTGAATGCTTCTTCCCACGGTACACCGTGGCTATAAATTTGAGTTGTAGTCATATGTTTTTCTCCTTTGTAATTCAAGATATGCCCTAGTATAAACGGAGAAAAACAACTTGGGCAGTACGCACTTTCATGACAGTGACTATCCAAAAGGATAGTATTAACACGGTGTTTTGTGAGCCTTACGACTCATTTTGGGAAATCTTTATATCAGGATATTTAATTTAGATATAACTAACTTAAGTCCTATATCCTTCCCCTAGAATCTGGGTAATAATTAGAGTAGGCAAGTGATTGATGGAATCTCATAACGTAACGATAGGGGGTAACCTGTATGGCATCCGTAATTCTGCTGGTGAAACAGACGGAGGACGAGGAGAAGGTTATTTATCGATTCGGACCGAATGAGCGTAAGATGGGGCTCATTGAGATGAATAAGATCAAGGAAAGTGTGAGAGAACTGGAACCTGTCCAAGTGGATGGGGTGAGTCCAAGCTTTTTCTTTAACCGAGCCGCGCAGCGACTGGTACGATGTTTATTCAGGGAAGGCGGCAAATTCCCAGAACGAACGACGTTTGAATCATAGTCCTATGGCAGGCTGCATGACAAGTAGGCTGAGCAGGCAGTGAGAGTTCATGGGTTAAATAATGGAAGAAGTCCAAGAGACCAAAGGTAGTGGCTCTTGGACTTTTTTTGCGTGAGCTGCACATTTAAGTATGGGAGACAGGGACCGCGAAACGATCGATCCATTCTCGCAATTGTTTACGAAAGGAAGAATTGGTATGCTGGTCAATCTCGATGTTAGAATTATTTTCACTGGTGGAATCTCTGCTAGTCATGCTCCAGATACCTTGTTCGGTATGAAGCAGCAGGAGAGCTTGATCGGGCAGAGGAATTACATCTTCGGCATAATTAATGATACTGAGGTTATCCACACTACATCCAGAGGTTTCAAAAGAGTTATGCCATACCTTCAATAACTCGCGTGTTTCTAGAGGTAGCTCCCAATCCTCCATGAATTTATCTAACAGCATATGGTTTTCCTCGTTCGTCAGGATAGCCCATTGTTCCTCTGTTATCGTGAACTGAGTAGGTTGATCAATGAAAGGTGTGTGTTGCCCTATGTAAAATTGGAACAATTCCTCTTCCCATTCCTCAGGTTCTGTCCAGGTGAACAAATGCACACGTTGATCCACTGCCAAATGATAGAGGTATGTATCGTTGTTATCCGTACTTTTGTGAATGGTTAATACCTTTTCTTGTTCAAGGCTGTCTGAGTATGCTCTAATCATGCTGTGGCTTTGGGTAAAATGCATAAGCATCTTCAGGAACTCCGGCTCGATCTCTATCTTGGTATCTTCCATATGCAAGATGAGCCCCTTGGATAAAAGACCGTGAGAGGCAGCTCTTAGAACGAGTTCCCAGTGTTGTTCAGATAACTCGCCATACATCGGTTTTAGGAGACCGGCTGCAATGTCCTCCGCGCCAAGTGTGGCCAGCGCAAATCCGAATTCTTCAATGGATAAGGTGACAAGTGGTTTATTCATGAACTTAACCGCCTACTTTCCATGTAGATTGATAGATATAGGTTGCTTTTTTAGAAGGTCATTTGTGCTCATTCCAGGTTTTCCGAAGTAATTTAAGAATATCGTTTTCCTGATGTTTCAGTAGACTATACGTATATACTTTATAGCTCTTTCCATCAACCATTTTGAATAAGTAATAGGATGGAGTAGGTTGAATCCATTTGTTTAGTCCCGGTGCTACGAAATCAATGGTGCGTATATCCTTCCAAGATATCTGTATTCCTGTATTTGTCTTAATACCAGACAGATCGAAGGAAAATAAGATGTTTGTTCCAAATACTCTCGTGATGTTCCAGATAAACAGACGTCCCACAAACCAAAAGCTTAAGAATGCCGCACTAGTAAAGTACAAGGTTTGAAGAACGCTATTGTCACCATAGATAACATCTCCAATCAAGACAAGGCCAGCAATGATAAAAAGAGCAGATATCAACGTATGACGAATTGCATATTTGCGTTGGTATGTAACGAGCTGCATGGATACCTCCTAAGTGTTACTTGAAGAGTTTACTAACCCATCGAATTCCTTTTTCAGCCGCTGATGCTATATGTTTTCCTGCGTAACTACCTATAGCTCCACCTACATAAGCTCCAACTGCTGTTCCTGCAGGCCCGGCAAACGATAATAGGGTCCCGCCAACAATAGCCCCCGCTCCTGCAGAGGCAGACTTGATCACGATATTCGATGTGGACACGGCGAGATCTGTTTTGGTTAATGTTCCTTCCTTATACTTGGAAACCGTTTTAACCCCTTCATCCCAAACATTAAGTCCTACGTTGATAGGGAACAGTTTTTTTGCTTATCATTGTAGGTATTTTGGAAATCTTCATACCGTATTGACCTTTATTCACACCAGCAATAACATTGCGGGTCCATTGACCGAAGCTGTTGGCTTTGTTGAAACCAAGCCCGATATCACCTACTTTTAATTTACCTGCAAGTCGATCGAAACCCTTCAATCCTTTCATGACCAGACCCGGGCTGCGGAATTGTTTATCCAGTTTCCGTGCCATGTTACTCAGAAAGGAATTCCCCTTTCCCTTCACCCAAGGAGCATTATGGATTTTGGCACGGCTGGAGTTCCGGGGATCTACTTTGAAATGAACCGTTTTGGAGAGTACCATGGATGTAGCCATAGCAGAATATAGTCCTGTTCCAATCAGGCCTACATTTCCATGAATCCCATTCATTTTATTCCAAGACTTACTTCCTTGATCATATATATCCGATAGCGTCGTTTTTACATCTTTCCCAGAAGTGGATTGGCTTGAACTGGTCTGTACACCATGCTCTTGAGATTGATCCGCTTGTGAGAAACGAGTTGCGATGGTATGTAGTTCCGTGCCGATCGCAGAGACTGAGCTAGAAAATCTCTCCATTTGCCGATGAGCCACCTGAAAGTTCTGAAAGAAACGCTCCTGTGTGATTCCTGACCACTGGTCCTGTAACGTACTTATATGTCTGCTTAAATTGTTAATCATGCTACGACTATGTTCCGAAGCTTGAGCAAATTGGTTGGAAATTGCATGAAGCTGCTCAGGCGTTACAATAATCCTGGTCACGACATTCACCTCGTGGAAGATAAAATTAAGAATTTCTACAGATTATGTATAGATCAAAAATGAAATGCTGTGAAATATTTACCCACTAATTTTAAAGGTCGAAACGTTTATTCGCAACGGATAATAAGCAATTGACGCGCAAAACAGTCCTTTGGTCGGGTTAAATATGTGCTCTTCGTAATACTTTGTTCCTGCAAATGGGACGAACAGTATAAACAAAGAAGCCCACAACCTTTTATAAGGGCGTGGACTTGTAAATTTTATTTTGGTCTTAACGGAGGGATATACGTATGAACAATCCTCATCTAGAACGTTTTGGCATAAGAGATCAGTGCCGTAATCGTGATGATGTTCAAGAGCGTTGAGATCAGCACCGTCTGGGCTGCAAAATCGGGTTCGTTATCGTATTCTTCCGCCAGGATGGATGCGTTGACACCGGTCGGCATACCGGAAGCGATGATGAGAGCCTGTGCAGCGATGCCTTCCAATCCAAGCATGAGCACAATCGAAATCCCGATCGCGGGGCCGATCAGGAGTCGCAAAAATGTGCTAATATACACATCAAGACGGTACAGCCGGATTGGGTATTTTACAATCTGCGCCCCTAGTGTCAGTAACGCTACGGCAACCATACTTTGCTGCGCATAGGTCAGTGGCATGGACAGAAACGTCGGCAAGGGAAGCTTCCACATGTGAAACAGAATCCCCAGCAAGAGCGCATAAGGAACGGGCATTTTAAGAAATCCAATAATCACCGCACGGTAATTACCCTTGAGCTTCGCGCCCTGAATGGACAACACGCCATAGGTGAATGTCAGTAATGCCTGTAAAGACATGACCAGCGCCTGAATGGAAGAGGCGAGTGGATCGCCGCGGAATACCAGTGCATTGATAGGCAGTCCATAGTTGCCTGCGTTATCCAGCATAATACTGTTGTTGAAGGCAGCCTTCATGCCTTTATTCATCCGGAGAGAACGGGAAACGACTGAACCTATAATATAGAGAATCAATACATAGATTGCGTAAAATAATGTCACAGTCCCGAGCAATTCGCCCGACATATCCGAGTGATACATGCTCATAAAGACGGCTGCGGGGGTAATACAATAGAAATTGATTTTGGCGAGGGTGTACAAGTCCAGCTTGAACACCTTTTGCATCCAGGATCCGACGGCGATTAGGAGAAAAATGGGTAGGACGACTTCAAGCATGATGTCTGCAATCATTAGTTCAGCTTCCTTTTTCATGAAAATTTCATCCGATTTCGAAAATGCTTTGCTTATTATATCATTTTATACACAACCAAATGTGGGAATAGGCTAAAAAAGATCAGGAGGTGTTGCATCATGATTCCAGATCATCTGGATGTTGGTTTATCGATATTGTTTATTGGCTTCAATCCGAGCATTACGTCTGGAGAGACGGGTCATCATTATGCGTACAAAGGCAACCGGTTCTGGCGCATTCTTGAACAGTCGGGATTAACGCCGCGTTTATATGATGCACAAGAGGATGGAGAGTTGCTGAAGCTGGGATACGGATTCACGAATATTGTGGCCCGCCCTACCAGAGGCGTGGAAGATATTACGAAGGAAGAGTACGCAGAAGGACGCCAGATTTTGCGGCAAAAGCTGGAGGACTACCGGCCGGACATCGCTTGTTTTGTAGGAAAAGGGGTTTACACCCAGTACAGCAAACGTTCCAAAGTGCAATGGGGATTTCAGGACGACCCGGTCGTCAAGGAAATTCAGGAATTCGTCGCTCCATCGTCCAGTGGACTCGTGCGCATGTCGATGGATGAGATTGTGGCGATCTATTCACAGCTTGCTGATTTTGTTGCGGACAAGAACAGGGAGAATTAAGAGGAAGAAAGACAGGAGAGGTAAGATAGCAGCAGTAATAGGCTACCACGAAACCTATAGAGAATGTGCAGCGACAATCACAGAATGTTGGTACGCAGAGTTCACCCTGTCGGCTTCGCCGATGAGGGCGAATTCTTTTTTTTGGATAAAGTGAGAGGTTTCGGGAACGGCTTCCGTCTATATAGTACAGAACCATGCATGGAAGCTGTAGAGAAGGGGGATTACATGACTCAACAGATACCGGAGGAGGAGCTCATTCAGCGCATTGTTGCAGGGGATAAGCAATTGTTCTCCGTGCTTGTGGATCGATATAAAAATAAAGTCTACGGCATTATGCGCGGAATGGGTGCGAGTCATCCGGATGCCCAGGATCTCGCTCAGGATACGTTTATTCGTATCTATCGATATCTTCCGTCGAGGCGGGAGGGAAGCAGTTTCTCGTCGTGGGTGTACACCATTGCAGTGAATCGGATGCGGGATTTTATACGGGAAAAGAAACCTGTGATGTCTCCGGTCGATCAGGGGATCGAACCTGTCAGTAACGAGACACCGGAAAAGCGTGTGCTGCATAAGGAGATGCAGCGTGAAATATATCGACATCTCGAACAGTTGCCTGATTCGTATCGGCTGGTGTTATTACTGAAGTACACAAACGAGTTGAGCTATGAAGAGATTGCGGATGTTACGGGTTTGAGTTCAACCAAAGTGCGTAACGCCCTTTATCGCGGGAAAAAAACGCTGAGGAAGCAGATGGAACGCAAAGGAGGTTTAGCTACGTATGAAGCCTATTTCAAAGGATGAAGATCGGTTGTGGGAAGAGCATCTGTATCGAGAGGAGCCGGATGCGGATTTTACGCTTAAGCTCATGCAAAAACTGGATGGCGTGTCCATGGCAAGTGGCGAAGACGGAAGTCCATTCGTAAAAAAATCCATGAGAGCACATTGGATGCGCCGGACGGGGATCTCTGCCGCGGCAGTTGTGATACTTGCCGGAGGGGCCTGGTTTGCTTTTGACCGAACAGCAGAGCCAGCACAACCCGCGGTAAATGCTGTGGATCGTCTGCCATTGCCTAACATCCCTGTGCCTGAAGCATTGAAATATTCATATTTGGCTGATGATTACAAACGTCTTAAACCCCATGGACTAGTGGTGAATCCGGATATCCATATCAATGACCAGGGCTACACGCTTAAAATTGAAGACGTGCTTGTAGACCGATCTCATATGGTAATGACCATGCAACAAACAACACCTGATGGATTAGGGTTATCACGGTCACTGTATGCGATGGGGAGAATTCATGTTACGGATGAAGAGGGGCGACAGGTTGCCACTCTTGCAAGAGATGCAAGAACAAAGGGCCCTCTAACTGAACGGTTGTTATTCCAGTTTTATGATGAAATTCCGGATAAAGTTGTCGTGCGGGGTGAACTGCGTAATTTAAATGTGGGCAGATATTATGATTACGAGAAGAAGTCCTACGAAGATAGAGATGTTAAGGTGGATTGGAGCTTCCAATTCAATATCGATATGACCAAAGCCAAAACATTGGCTGTTGAAAACTCTATGGATAACACATATACGACGCCAGAAGGACTAAAGCTTGATATGACACAGCTTGTACGTACGCCAAATGGAACCCGGCTAGATCTAAATGTGAAGCTGGAGGATAAGCTTCGTGGCAAAGTTGATGAGAATTGGGCGAGTTATATGAGTATCATCTACCATCTTGAGATTCCTGAAACAAATGAATATCGAATTTTCAATGGAATAAGACCAGATGCCCGTCAAGCCAAGTTTCAGCTCCAAGATCTGAGTGACTTAAGAAATGGTGGACCGTTGAAGTTGTCTGAGACATGGGACCCTGCATTTGTTACGGTAGATGCGAAGAACATTCGCTTTGTTCTGGATGGTTACACCCTCCCGGTGAAGGAAGAGAAATCAGTGGAAGTTGATCTGGAGAAGAGGCGTAAAGACACGAATTTTTATACTTTTGCACAATTTGAACAGCTTGGAGATAAAATATTATTCTATGATTTTGAGTACGAGCCACTGATGGAATCGTATGATCCTCCGAAGATTGATGTAAAGGAAGGGTATTCACTAGTTCTGAAGGGGAGTGGGACGTTCCGAAATGCTTTCATGGGTGATCGCTGGGTTGCAGTAGATTCGGATGGAAAAGAGTATCCTGTTGAAGTGAACGGTTATCCGGATCAACCTAATAATAACGGTGAATACGTTGAAGATGATCTGCAATTAAAAATTCGGGGGTTTAACGAAGAAAAGGGTACAAAATTCACTTTGAAAAGAACAGTAGTCAATAGAGAGTATCGCGATGTGAATTGGGAAGTGGATCTTCCATCGTACGATAGCCTGCCTTGGCTGAAATAACCACTAGTATATCTTTGGCCATGAAGTGAAGAAACGCTTGGGATGAAGTAAGGATGGATCAACAGGATTGAAGAGTGAATGTATAGACATATAAAAGTATAAATGACTAATATACGAAAAGGCCCTGCATCATTGTGCGGAGCTTCTTTTCGTATGCATCAGATATAGCGGGAAAAGCTTGTACCTAACGAATTCATCTTCATAAAAGAGAGGTGGCGCACGCCGAATTACGCCGATTCCCTTGGAATTAACGTAGTCGATAACATCACCGTTTCTTTCGGAGTTCCCGGGCGTTCGATCCGGCGTTGTAAAGCTTCAACCGCACGTTGTCCAAGCTCCTCTTTGCACAGATTAACCGTTGTCAGGGGTGGGGAGGAAGTCACTGCAGAATGTACATTGTCGATACCGATGACAAGGCAATCTTTCGGTGTGGAGATGCCCATCTCCTGTAATTTGTGCATCCACTGCAAGGCAATATCATCATTAACACCAATCCAGGCATCGGGACGTTCGTCACCTGGCATGTTTTGAATGTTAGTGGCTAACTGATTAACCCATTCCCCGTTCTCATACGGAATATTCCATTCTCTGAAGCTGGTCGTATGACTGGTATCCACATGGAAATGATTCAAGGCCAACTCAATCCCGATCTTCCGCTGCGCGAAGCTTGCAGCACGCCCATCATCTGTGATGAGTCCGATCCGTCGGCAATTCATAGACATTAGATATCTCGCAACAGTAATGCCAGCTTCCAGATTATCATGGCTGATCGTATCACAATTCAGCAGCGGCTCCTGATGATCTACGAGAATAATAGGCCGACCCGTCTGAGAGAGGCGTTGCAGAACCGTATGAGGAAAAGCACCCATGACAATAATTCCTGCACAACGTTCCCAGTCCAAATGAGGAGCAATAGCTTTTTCGGGAGAGGTGTTCTCGTCCGTCACTCCGAGTGAGGGAGATACAATGGCATGATGCCAACCACGTTCATTACAAGCGGAGATCATGCCTGACAGAAGACGTTGCCAGTAGTGGGGTTCACCGCGGTTAAGCTGATTCATGCATATGAGAACAAACGGGGGATCGGACGGATCTGCATGGTTTGCGGCAGTAGAACTGTTAGTAGCCCCCGGGGTACTTTGGCGATATCCCAAAGCCCGGGCGAGTTCCAGTACCCGTGCACGTGTCGCTTCACTGACACCCGTCTTGCCACTGAGTGCGCGGGAGACGGCATATTTGGATAATCCGAGCTGGTCAGCCAGCGTCTGAATGGATACTTTGCGTGACATATCATTACTCCTTCGTATGTAAGCGAACTGCATAAATCCATTGAGATGACCTCTAATAATTGACGATCCTCTTCGGACACAGTACACTTACAAATAATAATGTTATTATAATTTATCATAACAAAAATAACAATAGTGTAGCGTCGCAGAGTCAATCTAAATCATTTCATATACTTCTATTTGAAGGAGACGACATCCATGGAACAGTTCAGATTACCGAAAATCCCTATGCCGCATCTGGAGTTGCCACAAGCTGTGTTGGATATTCTGACTGAGGCGGACGAGCGTTTGCAACATCGGCCGAGATTGCTGACTCAGTTTCGTAATTGTTTTCCCAATACGTTGGAAACGACCACGAAGCTGCATGATGATGGGACAACCTTTGTGATTACTGGGGATATTCCTGCCATGTGGTTAAGGGATTCGGTAGAGCAGGTCATGCATTATGTTCCACTTGCGAAGCAAGACGAGAAGTTACAGCGAATCATCGGAGGCCTGATCAAAAAACATACATTTTATGCTGATAAGGATATCTATGCCAATGCGTTCAATGAAACGGCGAATGGGTGGCATTGGGATGCCAATGATGAGACGCAGATGTCACCATGGGTGTGGGAACGGAAGTTTGAGCTGGATTCTCTATGTTTCTCCATGAAGCTGGCTTATACATATTGGCGGGAGACGGAACTGACGGATATATTTGACGAGCGCTTCAAGAGCGTAATGGAAAATATTGTAGAAATGTGGGAGACAGAACAGCATCACGGAGAGCGTTCAACTTACCGGTTCATGCGTCGCAATTGTCCAGCCCATGATACGCTGCGTAATGAAGGATTGGGTATGCCTGTGAATTATACGGGTATGATCTGGTCCGGATTTCGTCCGAGTGATGATGCGTGTGATTTTCATTATAATATTCCGGCGAATATGTTCGCTGCGGTAACCTTGCGCCAGATGGGGGAAATCGCGAAGTGGGTGTTCCGGGATGAACAACTGGTGAGCCGGATGGCTCGATTGGAAGAAGACATAAGACATGGCATTTCCCTGTACGGTACTTATCGTCATCCAGAGTATGGACAGATCTATGCCTATGAGACGGACGGTTACGGCAACTTTTGTCTGATGGATGATGCGGGCACGCCTGGGCTGATGTCCATCCCTTATATGGAGTATGCTTCGGTGGAGGATGCTGTGTATCAGAACACACGCCGATTTATTTTGAGTAGGGAGAATCCGTTCTACTATGAAGGGAAGGCAGCCAAAGGGATCGGTAGCCCGCACACCCCGCCGGGATACATCTGGCACATGGCGTTATCCATGCAGGGTCTGACCGCAGACAATGACGAGGAAATGCTGGCCATGATTGAATTGCTGGAGAACACGGATGCGGATACGGGATATATGCATGAGGGTTTCCACGCCGATGATCCCAACACGTTCACAAGACCATGGTTTGCCTGGTCCAACAGCCTGTTCTCGCAACTGGTGTATAAGGCAATGAAAAAAGGAATTCTATAAAATGATGTAAGTTCAAAAAAAAGTGCTCACTGCTCGCGAAGCAGCCGTTTCGGTTACGAATCGTTCTTTTGATCGCTGTTATCCCCGGATTTCCTGATCGACTTTTGTTAAGTCGAAATCCGGGGATAAGCGTATGCTTCCGATGCAGCTTTCTTTCAGAAAGCTTTTAGGCGAACACTTCGTTTCTTCAGAATCGATTTCGTCCCCTACACTACTTCTGCTATTTGGCATGACCTTTTTTTGACATCATTTTTAGAATAGGAGAGTAGGTAAAAAACAATGAAGCCCAAACTGCTGAAATTTGCAGTTTGGGCTTTGTTTAATTGATGTACACAGGTTTTTCTATGTGTTTTTCAGCAGATCAGCGATGAATACTTTCTGGCCTGTGCGTGCGCTTTCGAGGGATGCGAGGACCATAGCCATGCTGAACTGGTTATCACTGCAATCCGTTTCAGGCAATCGGCCTGATTCGAGTGCAGCGAACATGTCTTCGAGGCAGCCATGATGACCTGTTTTGTCCATGACAGGCAGTTCCGCTTCAATCCGCTCATTTGGCTGGAAAAAAGATGGTTTGCCGTCAGCATCCAGGCTTTGCGTAGCAACCACCTCAGCATAGATGTCATCATGACCATCCCAGATGGCAGTTCCTTTTTCACCCGTTACGCGCCAGCTTGCTTCCCATGATGTGGGTACACCCTCCGCGCACCAGGAACCACGATAGTTGAATACGGACCCGTCGGACATCTCAAATATACATAACGCCATCGCATTGCCCTGATACCAGGAACCTGGAGGATTGAACTCATGGCAGTATACCGATACCGGATTGGCTCCGAGAATATATCGTGCCTGATCAAACGTATGTATGGCCATATCGAGCAGCAGCGGGCTATCCATTAGATCCCGGAATCCCCCGAAATGAGGTCCGATGAAGAAGTCGGCTCCTGCGTAACCTACCTGCCCTATAGCTCCGCCGGAAATGAGATGCTGATAGGCGCGGATACGTGGATCGAACCGACGATTCTGCATCACGGCTTGAATATGTCCTGTACTGCGAGAGGTTTGCACAATATCTGTGCAGTCGGAGAAGGACTCTGCGAGGGGTTTCTCGCCAAATACATGACATCCCTCCTTCAGCGCTGTCATGGCAATGCCGTAATGACTCGCCGGAATCGTGACATCGAATACGATATTCGCGCCAGTCGCTTGAATGGCCTCGCGGATATCGGTGAACGTAGGGCAGGTGAGGCCGTGTCTTGTAGCAAAAGCAATGGCTGTCTGTTCATACAGATCAACCAGCCCGACGATTTCTGTATCCGGCCTTTGCAAGGCATAGTCCGCCCACGTGTTTGCCATGGCACCGCAGCCAGCGATAATTACCCGATAAGGATGACTCATCCGCTCATCTCCTTCGTATGGATTGTGTTGTGTAGTACTTTATACCGGATTGGGCACAAAATCGCCGCCGCGACATTGTTTCAAATACCGCAAAGCATGTACCTGTCCTGTCATTTCGAGTTCGTCTTTGTAGACGGGATCATGCCAGCCTTCAATATCAATCGTGCCTTGGTAACCGTTCTGACGCAGAATGGTGATGATGTCTGCCCAGTTGTTATCCCCGAAGCCGGGTGTGCGGTGCCAGACAAATTCACGTGGGCCGTGTACGCCGTATTCCTTGACAATATCCCAGGCAATCGTGGCATCTTTGCCATGTACGTGGAACACTTTGTGAGCCCATTTGCGCAGCTGCGGTATCGGATCGATCAGGCTGGACATTTGGTGGCAAGGCTCCCACTCCAGACCAACATTTTCATCTGGGACAGCATCGAACATCATCTCCCAGGCCGTCGGGTTATGGGCAATGTTCCAGTCACCTGTCTGCCAGGTGCCACCCATATCACAGTTTTCAAAAGCAATGCGTACACCCCGGTCTGCTGCCCGGCGTGCCAGTTCGCCAAATACTTCCTTGAACCGGGGGATGGACTCGTTAATGGGTTGATCGGTTAATCGTCCGGTGAATCCGGAGACAATATCTGCACCGAAGAGCTGTGCATGATCAATGACCCGCTCCCAGCTTGCTAGTGTATCGGCGTTGTCCCCGGCTCCCGTGAGCGGGTTACCAAATACACTCACCGCAGAGATGACAATACCTTGTTCGTCCACGATTTCACGGACACGTTTGGCTGTCTCTGCCAGGTCCAGATCACCAGTGGTTTGCCAGAAGGTCAGGTTAAATGATTCGAAGCCATGTTGCATGATCTGCGGGATAACACGGACGGCGTCCTGCCCGCCTACAAGGGTACCGATGCGTAATGATTTATTCATGGTTGTATTTCACTCCAATATTGGCTTATAGTACTTCGTGACACACTCATTATAGCCGTGCATTAACGGGATGGCTCTACACAATCTTGTGTAATATTAGTCGGATCTTGTGAAGAGGGGGAAGAAGTCGTGCTGGATCTGAAAGCGCTTCACGAAAACACCCGAATTGACCATAAATCACATCCATTTCAACTGTTCCAAAATCGATGCTCAGATATGAAAGCGGAAGAATGCATTCTGTATTTGCATTGGCATGAACATTTTGAACTGATTGTCATGCGCAAGGGAAGTGCGCTGTTTCATATTGATAGCAAACCATATGTGGTTAGCGCAGGTGAGGTCATCATCATTCCTGGAGGTACGTTGCATGTGGGGTATGCCATGGACGAGGGGGATGTGCATTATGATTCCGTTGTAGTCAACCGTGCACTGTTTCATGATTTCACCCACGATCCCGTGCATGAGCAATATGTCGCGCCGTATCTGGAGGGAAGGGTGAGATTTCCGGTCAAACCGGCAGAGGAAAACATCGCCTGCACAGGCTATTATTCTTTGCTAAATGAAGCCGTGGAAGAAATGGCATTACAGCCCCCGGCTTATCAGCTCGTGGTGAAGTCCAAGCTGCATGCCTTATTCACGCTGCTTGCGCGAACCTTTATGCCGCAGCAGCTGCCGGATCGATCGGTTGGATCGTATTTTCCCAATCGCGAACGTTTCAAACAGTTGATTGCACAGATTGAAGCCGACCCCACAGGTAAGATGTCTGTTACGGAAGCGGCAAGCCATGTGGGACTGAATGCGTATCATTTCTGCAAAATGTTCAAAAAGCTGACCGGACGCACCTTTGTGGAATACGTGAATGGGTGCAGGATGAGTGAGGCCGAACAACTCCTGCAAGGCAGCAGTCTGACCATTACGGAGATCGCCGCCAGAGTAGGCTGCGACAACGCCAATTATTTTACGAAGTTATACAAACAGTACAAGGGTATGACCCCTTCACAGGGGCGGGGGAGAAAAGAAGGTTAAGCGCAATTAGTATGCAATCATAATGGCAGTCTCAGATAAAAAGGCATCATGGTGTTTGTAATCCTGTACAACTCGCAGTCATGATTATGAGCAGAAGCAGAGCGTACGGCAGTAATTACTGTACTATCAATGTACTAATCACCATACTCCATACTTGGACTTACATCCATGAATAATAACCCGGATCGAGGCCAACTCAAGGCGTTCATCCGGGTTGTTTGGATTGCAGAATCAGAATAACAAGACTGTCCTATAATGTGTACAACGTACTCATTTCATAAATCTGGAGAACAATCTATTCGCCTTTTTGGAGAGATCGTCCATTTTGACATTGGCATGATCGAGCTGATTGTACCCCCATTTGATCGTCTGCAGCATGCGCGGAGATATGGGCGTTCCTTTGATTCGCGGATAGATGTTGTGATAGGCCCAGACGAGATGCTCCCAGCGATTGTCATTGCCGTCCTGAATGTATTCGGATACGTCAATCACTTTCCCGCGCCCGTCCTGAAGAATTACATTTTTCAAATGAATATCACGGGGGTTCAGCCCGCGGCTGCGAACGGCTTCTCGCGCTGCGTCCACATCGAGCATCACCTGCTCGGGGACGGGGATTCCTTTTTCCAGACATTCCAGCAGGGTATCTCCGGGTTCAAAACTAATTACGAGAACATTTCGGCCGCTGCCGTAATAGGTAGGGAAATATGGCAGACCTTTGAGTTGTTCGTATACCTGCTTTTCATTTTCGAGTTTGTCCAAGGCATGATCCGAGTACATCTTGAAGGCATACTGCGGCAAACCGTCATACGTAAATACAGCCGCATCCGTACCTGTGCCAATGCAATTCAATCCTTCTACATCGCCGATGATGTTCACGAGCTCATTCCGGTCGCTTCCGATGACTTGGATCTGTTGTAATGCTTCTTCCGCCTGGAACCAATCCGGTCGATTCATGGGTGGTGCCTCCTTTTTGGATATGCCTGTACAGAATTTACGCATAAGTTATAATTTGAATGGTCCACTGGGCCATCACGCGCGTTGCAATATAAAGATCAGTGTGCATATTCTAACGAACCGTATAAGTCTTATTTTGCTGAAATCGGCAGTTCTTAGAATGTAACGAATCAGAGGCACGTTATTGGCTCGTTTGCACACTGTAAACACGTGATCCAGTCGGAATGAGACTATATAACGTGTCTGGAGTTCGTTAGATTTGGATCGTGCTGTACATCCATGTAATAAGGTGTATGTGATTCGTTAGAGCTGGGCCCAAATTAGCTCAGCTTACCTTCGTTAAAGGTTCGGTCAAGGCTACCTTCAACCTATCGGTAACCCTACCGGTCGCTCAACCCGGCAGTTCTCTACAGAAATTTTTAATCCCGCTCTTCAGTTTCAATGTCCTCTTTTTACTGTCCTCTATGAAGTATATTATGCGTTCTGCTCCGCAATTTCATCTTTTGGTGATGTTACTATATAAACGATACGGATCGAATCGGAAACGGTTGCGTCAGAAGAAAATAACGGAAGTGCGCTTGCGGCAATGTTGCCCTGGCTTTATACTGTGAGCATTAAGGGATCTCATGCAGATCCGGCATACAGAAAGGCAGAAATCCTTATGGCACAGTACCCGCAATGGTCTTATTCGCAGTCGCGGGCGAGTATGTTCGATGAGTGCCTGCGCAAATATTATTATCATTATTACGGTGCCCATAACGGCTGGAAGACAGACTCTGCTGATGAGATGCAGGTTCGTCTGTACCGTCTGAAACAACTTAGTAATCTGTACCTTGTCTTCGGAGACCTTGCGCATCGGATGTGTGAGTCGGCGGTACGCAGCAGGGAAGAGGGCAAGGATAAGCCGCGTGAACACTTTCTGGAACAGACGATACGCAAACTGCTGAATCAGGCATATGTGGAATCAATGGATGCGGATCAGTGGCGAATGAATCCCAAAAATCGCACGATGCTGTCCGAGATCTATTACGGGGATGACACGTTGAATGACCGAATCGCCACGATTAAGGAGCGGGCTTCGGCCTGTGTCAGTAACCTGTACCAGACGCTTACGTGGGAGGACTTGTCCCGGGCAAGCACGGACATTCTGGAGATCGAGAAATGGGATACCATGATGCTGCACGATACACGTGTGTATGTGAAGATGGACTTATTGTATCGGCGCAGTAACGGCAATATTGTCATTGTGGACTGGAAGACGGGCAAGGAGGATGACTTCTCTGATCAGCTCATGCTGTACGCATCCTATGTAAGAGAGCACTACCGGGTTCCTTTGGAGCAGATTGAGCTGCGAGTGGAGTACCTGTTAACGGGAAAACACCGGGAGTTTACAGCCACAGAAGAGGATATTCGAAAAGTGGAAGAGAACGTGGGTCGTTACATCGAGGAGATGCGATCCTGCGTGGAGGATGAGTATTACAACCGTCCAAAGGACGTCAGCTATTTCACAGCGATGCCTTCGCACCGGTCCTGCCGGGATTGCAACTTCCGCGAAGTATGCAGTGAACGGGCAGTCTGAAGCGCCATAACCGGATGAACATAAGACAAGGCCTTATCCGAATTGATCTATTTTATATGTGGCAAAAAATCAAGAAGCGCGAGCCGGGTACAACATCTGCCCGACTCGCGCTTCTATTGCGTTCCACAGGCCTGGCGACATGGCGCCGGGGTGGAACGATCCTATCCAGATTATTGGACAGCGGCGGCATTCTCCAGCGCCTGGCCCACAGGAACATAGGCATGCCCGAGATCCCGGGCAACCGCCTCATACGTGATGTGTCCATTCAGCGCATTGACCGCGCTGCGAATGGACGAACTGCCGCGAATCGCGGCGGCTGCACCGTGGTTGGCCAGCTGCAGCGCATAAGGCATGGTGGCGTTGGTCAGCGCCACCGTAGACGTACGCGGCACAGCGCCCGGCATGTTCGCCACCGCGTAATGCACGACGCCATGTTTCACATAGGTTGGTTCATCGTGGGTGGTGATATGATCAATGGTCTCAACGATCCCGCCTTGATCAATCGCCACATCCACAATGACCGATCCCGGTGCCATCGTCTTCACCACCTGCTCGCTGACTAGCGTTGGCGCCTTGGCGCCCGGAATCAGCACCGCACAGATCAGCAGATCTGCCGCCGCAACAGCTGCCGCAATGTTGGACGGGCTGGATACCAGCGTGTGGATCTGATTGCCGAAGATATCATCCAGCTGGCGCAGTCGATTCAGATTCAGATCGAGGATGGTTACATCCGCTCCAAGGCCAATGGCAATCTTGGCTGCATTTGTACCCACCGTACCGCCGCCAATAATGACCACTTTCCCCCGACTGACACCAGGTACACCGGACAACAAAATGCCCTTGCCACCTTCGGTCTTCTCCAATAGCTGTGCTCCGATCTGGGAGGCCATGCGGCCTGCAACTTCACTCATTGGAGTTAGCAAGGGAAGAGTACTATTAACCTCCAGCGTCTCATAAGCAATGGCTGTTACCCGACTTGCAATAAGCGCTTTTGCAAGCTCAGGTTCCGCTGCGAGGTGCAGGTAGGTGAACAGAATCAGCCCCGGACGAAAATATCCATATTCACTGGCAAGCGGTTCTTTCACTTTGATGATCATATCGGTCTCGGTCCACACGGACTTGGCATCAGGACGAATCTCGGCGCCCGCAGCTTGATATTCATGATCCGTGAATCCGCTGCCGATTCCCGCGCCTTGTTCAATCATCACCTGGTGACCAGCTCTGATGAAATCAGCAGCCCCGGCCGGAGTCATTGCTACACGATTCTCATTGTTTTTGATTTCTTTGGGAATTCCGATTCTCATCACCATGCACCTCGTCCATTTATTGGTTGTTAGCTTATACTACAAGTTTATGACTTGCATATTTGTTTTGCACCAGACTTGATGTCTAATTTTTAGAAATAGTACTCAACATATTGTCGAAAAAGACTATTCAGGACATTTGTCCATGGATTATAATGTAAGAAAAAATAACACGAAGAGGGATCACCATTGCAAAATGATCGCGTGTTTACGATTAAAGATATCCTTGCACGTCCGGTATTCGGCCGAGCGCGACTAGCGGCAGGGAAGGATGGAGTGAACCGTCAGGTTGGCTGGGTTCATGTGCTCGAGATTACGAATGTATCTCCATTTGTAAGCCCCCATGATCTTATTTTATCCACTGGACTGTGGCTTCAATCGGAAGAAGGGCGTGAAGAGTATCTGCTCCAGCTCATTGGAAGTGAGGCAGCGGGGTTATGTGTGGAGTTTGGTACCAGCATACACGGAATCCCGGAAGAACTGATTGAACTGGCGGACAGACACGAGTTTCCGCTGATTGTATTCGAGCAACCAGTTCGTTTTGTCGAGATCACACAGGATATTCACTCTCTGCTCATTAATCATCAACACCAGTTGCTGAAAAGTCTGGAAGCTTATTCAAGACAGCTTCAGCAACGAACATTACAGAGTACGGATATGTCTGCTGTGCTGAATCTGCTGCATGAGTATGCTGCCAAACCGGTAGTGTACATTTCGTCCATGGAGCCGGGCAGTTTTGTGCCCGAACTTGTACCGGAGGTGGAACAGACCATCTACACCTGGTATGAGCAAGAGGTAGAACATCTGGATTTGAATGATTCAGATACCGAATTATGGTTCCATATGGATGAAGAGAAAGTTCTGCTGTGCCATCCGGTCGTCTGCTTCGGCCAGGTTTTTTCTGCTGTAGGCATGATTGTGCATCCGACAGCTCCAGTGGAATATCTCAAGCTGCTGCTTGACTACACCGCGAAGGCAGCGGCAGCACTCACACTTCGTTCCCAGTTTCTTGAAGAGAAGATGGTCCGCAATCAAAATGAACTGATCCAGGATCTGATGAATGGCAACATCCAGCAGGAGGACCAGGCTCAGACTCGAATGGGGCTTCGATTGCTGGTGAAGGGACAGTACTGGTTCGCAGGTGGGGTCATCGAGATTGAACATCGATTGAAAGGCACAGGCCGGGAGCGAATGGAAGCGAATCATCAGGATGTTCTTGTCCTGCTTCGTTCCCTGCTCAAGAAGAACAATCTGCCTAGCCTGATTATGCTGAAGAACAACCAGGTATATCTGTGTTGTGCCAAGGAAGCGGTATCGGGTGCTGCACGTCATCAACTGCTGCGATTGCTTGAAGGGATTGCCCTGGACGTGAAACGGTTTGCCAGTCGTAACTTGAAGCAGGTTATCATTCATGTGGGAATTGGCAAGTTCCGCAGCCGTTTGACCAGTCTGCCGGAGAGCCTTCAGGAAGCCTATCAGGTCATCGAAGTTTCGAGGTCGGTAGATCAGATGGAACATGTTCACTTTTACGATCGTATGGGTATATATCAAATGTTAAAGGCATTGCCCCAGTCGTTCCTTCAACCCTTTGTTCAGGATCACCTGGGTGTCTTGATTGAACATGACCAAACGCATCACCTGCGATTGGTAGAGACATTGGATGCTTACCTGCAGAACTTTGGTTCCAAACGGGATGCAGCCGCCCAGTTATTTATTCATCGGCAAACGTTGTACAACAGACTGGAGAAGCTGGAAGAACTGATGGGGCCAGATTACATGGATCAAGGGAGAAGAATCTGTCTGGAGATGGCGCTACTGGCACACGCGATGATCGAGAATGGACAGTGGCAATCCTCTTGATGCGGTGAAAGGGATGCAAGACAGACTGTGCATCGATTTTACATTACTTTGTGCACAGTCTAGCAGTTTTTACTAATCCGCCGGGTATGTTGTAATGAAACAGGCAGGCGTTGCAGGGTGGAAGTGGAGCGCCGGCCCCGATAAAGCTTCGTTTGACCAGAAGATGGTGCTAGTGATAATGAAGAGGGAGCAGCCAGGCGATACGGGGGTGATGACCGGTCGGGGCGTCCGTCTGTTTCTGCTTCAATGGCTGCCGCTGAAATGCCGCTTTGGTGCAGCCACTCCTGAAGTCGTATTGGATTGATTCCGAGTTGTCCGCTCAGATTACAGATATCGAGGTTTATTCTCACACAAATCCGCCTTTCCTGGAATATCGGGCTGGTAGTAGGGTTTGAAAGGGAAGCATGAATTCGAGATCAGTAAATGCTCATGTACATGGTAATCGTAACTTGATCGGCGGAATGATCCATTATATTGAGAAGTAGCGCGGAGGGGGTTATGTATACCCTGTTAAATGTTCTCCTATCCGCTTTTTTGATAATTCCCTATAAATTGGCTTTTAACAAGATTCTATCACTTCACATGAAGCTGTGCGTCTCAATATAGTCTCAATTTTGTTGAAAAAATAAATACATTAAAAGTACCAGTATCTAGTACGGAGGACATATATGGGAAACCGTAGTGAGGCTCAATATGACGAGTATGTTGAGGATGGCAAACGTTTTGTTGGTCGAATCAAGGAACTGACAACACTGGAACGGTGGTTCAATCATCCAGAAGCCCCATTGACCATATTTTCAATTACCGGCATGGGAGGTATCGGTAAATCTTCATTGCTTTCAGAGATGTTATCTGTCTCTCGGAATCGAGGTGCGACAGCAATCTGGATGGATGGCCGATCATGTGGGGGGACCCCTTCCGTTTTTATGGATTATTTGTCCTCTACATTAGGATTGGAAACATTGGATAGAGAAGGATACCCACGGCCATTGAGTCTGCTGAAAGACACATCAATCGAGAAGCGAATGGTCCTTGCAGTGGATAATTATGAAGAGCTGGCTCTGTTAGAAAGTTGGTTTATGGAAGTATTTGTATCCAAACTTCCGTTAAGAGGCATACTTGTCATTCTTGCATCACGCCCGGAATTGGCATCCACTTGGCGGACACATCCCCGATTGCATCAGCGATTTATACAGATGCGGCTTCAACATTTTACAGTTGATGAGATTACGGAATATATCATGGTGGCAGGCTCTCTGAATCAGGGCATGGCAGGCACCATTACGAGAATGACCGATGGGCATCCACTGGGTCTGGCCTTAGCTGTAGAAGCTGCGGATCAGAGAAGGAATCTTCCGCAATCCGAATGGGCTGAACTGTCGCATATGATCAGTGCTCGATTATTATTGGAACTGACTACACCTCGTCTGCATCCCATGGTAGAGGTACTAACATTGCTTGAGACAGCCAATCAGGAATTGTTATCATCCGTACTGGATATGATCGTGACACAAGAAGAGTACCACATGCTGAGACAGATGTCGTTTATCCGTTCTGGCCCGGATGGTCTTGCCCTGCATGATATGGCCAGGGTACATCTACTCCGGGACTTTCGTCAACGTGAGCCTCATCGGCTGCAGACCATGCGCATCAAGATTGTGAAATTGCTAAAACCACTGCATGAACAGGCGGGGCCACATGAACGTCGCCAGATCGCCCGGAAGATGCTGTTGCTCTGTCAGGAATCCATGCTTCAATACCGCAAGTACGCGGATGTATCCCGTGATTCCTTGTTCTCACCTCTGGAAACGATGAGAAGCGAGGATCTGCCAGCTCTGCACAGCCTGTTACAACAATGGTGCGAGTACAGTGTGGAACCATGGCAGGCTGTACCCTATGGCCCCTTCCTGGATGAACTGGCACACCGTTATCCCGAAGGAATCGTATTAATGCGTGACAAGCTTGGGGAGACAATCGCCATGTTCATTACAGTCCTTGTGCATAAGGATAGTAGTGAGCTGCTGTTAAAATATTTCCCGAATGAGATGTATGAATGCTTCACACCACAGGAGCTGGAAAATAACCCGGATCAGAGTGATACACACTTTGCTTTGCTGGCTGCCGCAAGAGATGATGTGCCTGGTTATACACGGGAAGAGCTCGTTGGATACATGACACTGGACCGACTGGCACTGCTGGGTGATGGTGCGCGAGCGATGCTCGTCGCAACGAATCCTCATCTGAAACTGTTTTTGCAAAGTATTGGATTTCAGATGCGAAGAACAAGCACCCGGGTCTGCGACAGCTTTGAGCATCAGGCGGACGTACTTGAATTGGATTTGCGTAGTGGGCAATTCGGACAGTGGGTCATGTCTCTGCTTGATCCGGAAGCAACAGAGAATCGGATACAGCCGGAAACAACGGATGCAGATGACTCAGTCTGGACTGAACAGGATGTTCGCAAGATGTTGGGATACCTTCGATCTCCTGGAGAATTACATGAATACGCTGGCAGAGTTACAGGAGTAAGGGATGGTATCCAATTACAGCTGTATGTCATGGATTTGTTGGAAGGCAGAGTTCATGGTCTGTCCCCGCAGGATCAGATGCTGTTGTACGCGGCCTACTGGACGCATGCTGGCAATCCAACTGCCGCAGCCCAGACGTGTTCCATGAGTCGGGCGACCTTCTATCGCCATCTCAGAACAGCGCTGACTCGCTTGGCGCGGATTTTGTAGGTAGCTGCCGATCCATCCAAACCGTAATTACGACAAGAAGAGGCGGGTCATAGACCAAGCCTCTTCATGCGATTATAGAGCGTTGCTCTGGAGATGCCGAGTTGTTTGGCGAGTGTTCGTTTGTTGCCACCTGCTTCTTTCAGATATTGAACCAGAAGTTGCGCCTCATAGGTGTCCAATTTTTGCTGGAAGGTAACAGGGGAGACTGGATCTGAATGCTCTGAATGCTCTGAATGCTCTAAATGCTCTGAATGCTCTGAATGCTCTAATTCGTCTGCAGCTACAACAGTTCGAGGTTCTTGTTCGTCTCCCAACTTCTTCGGATGTTGCTGATATTCGCTATTGGCCTGTGGATGGATTCCCGAGGTCAGTTGAACTTCGGACTGCTCATGCACGATGAGGGAGGTGAGGGTGTCAGGCAGATATTCCGGCTTCACCTCGCCATCTGTCGTCAGGATGGTCAAGCGTTCTATCACATTTCGTAATTCACGGACATTGCCTGGCCAATCATACTGGAACAGCAACTTAAACACTTCAGGTGGAACCAGCTCAATATGACGGTTATAGAGCAGAGAGAATTCTTGAAGGAACGTCTGAGTTAATTCATATATATCCTCCTTGCGTACGCGCAGTGGAGGGATGACGAGGTTAATGACATTCAGCCGATAGTAGAGATCTTCCCGGAATTGATTGCGTGCAATCATATTCAGCAGATTCTGATTGGTCGCAGCAATAATCCGGCAGTCCGCCTGTTTCATGCGTGTTCCGCCCACGGGGAAATAACTCTTCTCCTGCAACACCCGAAGCAGCTTCACTTGCAATTCCAATGGCATCTCACCGATCTCATCCAGAAAAAGCGTCCCTCCTTCGGCAAGCTCAATCTTGCCCTTTTTGCCTTTGGGATCCGCGCCGGAGAACGCGCCTTTCTCGTAGCCAAAAAGTTCACTTTCAAACAATGAAGCAGGGATTGCTCCGCAGTTAATCGCGATGAATGGTGCAGTCTGCAATTCACGAAGATCATGAATGGCTTTGGCGAATAACTCCTTGCCTGTACCGCTCTCTCCGAGGATCAGTACGGTTGCTGAGGTGGTACTGATCTTGCGAATGGTCTCCAAGCACTGCTGAATGACCGGGCTGCTGCCCTTGATTCTGGCGAATGGATCTGATTCGGGCCGTAGCCGAGCAACGGCTTTCTCCAGATGCTGGACTTTGGAAGTCATATGTAAGAGTTCCTGATGTAATCGGATTTCAGTTGTTATATCCACTTCAGCAGCAACTGCGCCCACAATCTGTCCATCCAGTTGGACAGGACGGGCATTAATTAGAGCGAACAGGTCGGGCCGTGGCTGATGCTGTTTGCGATAGACCGTTTCGCCGGTATACAGCGTCTTGAGAGACTGTAGCCGATCTGGAGGGAAAAAGTCCGCTGCGGGTTGTCCGATGATGTCTTTTTTGCTGATCGAAAAAACATGCTCCGCGCCAGTTGTCCAGTAGGCTACCCTGGCCTCTTCATTAATTAATGTCAGAGCTGAGCCTGCTGTCTCCAGTGTGGTCTCAAAATAAGCTTCTATCAGGCGATGCGCATGCATCATGGCATGCAGGACATCGGATACGGCGATATATCCCACGTATTCGCCCTGATTATTCTTTATTAATAACAGGGGACTCTTAGCAAACAAAGGGATCACTTCCGCAAGTTCGATCGAAGCAGAGACGACAGGCACAGGAAGACGACCATATGATAATGTTCCATTGGGTTGGCTGTACAACCAGGCATATTCTGTATTGCGGCGTACAAAGACAGGTCTGTCCGTACCGATATGGAGTTCTGACGGTATAGACTGAGGTGTGGTTTCGTCATATAGTACTTCATCCAAAATACTCATATCTGTTCGTAACAAAGCATTCAGCTCAGGAAGTAAATGTCTCATCGGGATCACCTCGGTTGCAGCATATACTTATAAAAAATGTAAATGTGAAATTATGTATATTATAACGTTCTGATGAAGCTGTGTATATATTTTTTGACATCAGGTGTGCAGGTTGGGATATTGACTCGATAAATAAAAATTCATTTTTAATTGTATGCGATTACATTGGATCGAAACGAAGATAAGCGTTGATTTTAGCTAGAATCCAAAGCCTCTAAGTGAATTTTATGTTATAAAACATAACGTATATATCTTTGCGAAATAGAGCAGATAGAACGGACTGAATAGGAAAGTGGTGTGATTTAACTTTATGAAGAGGTACAGATGTGTCTATTATATTGGACATTTCAATTTGGGGATTCTTATTTTTTAGACATATGAATGAGTTGATATCGTGTAAATTTGAGAATTCAGTATTATAGCTCAAATAACCATGCTTTCCCCAAAAAAACAGGAGAGCATGGTTATCATTTATCGAAACATATTCTTAACGACCATCCAGAGATTAGCCGGTTTTTCGGCCAAACGGCGCGTATAGTACGGATACCACATGGTGCCGTAAGGAACGTAACAGCGAATACGATAGCCTTCTTTGGCGAGACGTTCCTGTTCGCTCATGCGCAGTCCATATAACATCTGAAATTCAAAGGCATCTGGCGAAATTCCACGGTCTTTAGCATATTGTTTCGTCCAGTTAATGATGTGATCATCATGGGAGGCCACCGCAGTGTATACACCCTGATCGAGGTGATTACGAATCATCGTTTTGAATTGATGAATGACTTCAGCGGTATTTTGATAGGCGACTGATCCGGGTTCTTTGTATGCACCTTTAACGAGCCGGAGCCGGATGCCTTCCCGAATCATATCACGCGTATCTTCTTCGGTGCGATGCAGGTAGGCTTGCAAGACTGTGCCCGTATTGTGCAGTCCTTCCGAGTGCAGTCTTCGAACAATATCCAGCGTTGCTTGAGTGAATGGACTATCCTCCATATCAATTCGGACAAATAGATCATGCAATTTGGCTTGTGCGGCAACGGCACGGATATTTCGATAGCCCTCTTCCGGGTCCAGAGCGAGGCCCATCTGGGTTGGTTTCAATGACACGTTGGAGTCTACACCTTCACGTGCGATGCCTTCTACCAGTCGTATATACTCATCCCTGTATAATGCCGCTTCGCTCAGGCGGGTGATACCTTCGCCCAGATGATCGAGGGTAGCCATTATGCCTTTATTATTGAGTATGCGGATCTCATCGAGAGCTTCTTCCAAGGTGTTTCCTGCAATAAACTTCCCTGCAAGCTTCTTGCCATATTTGATGGACAGGTTCTCTACCGCTTTGTTGCCTGCCACGGTCAATAAGGTCTTGCGATATATTTCCGTTCCTACACTCATTTTCGTTTCCTCCTTCAGCATTGTGCATCATTCGATTCAGGCTCGGTGGAATCATGCTTTTTTTATCCCTTAATAGAAGCAAGAAGCATGCCAGATTTGGCGAGGCTCTACTATTTTTCACGAAAATTTAATAAGAAAAATATTTCAGGTCCAACCGGAGTTGGCACGGATTTTGCTACATATATTTGGTGAAGAGTAACATGCAAAATAATTCAGGCGAGCAGCCAGTGAACCCCACATCCTGAAGGAGGAATCATTGATGAATATCCCTTTTGTTAACGAACCATTCACACCCTTTGCGGTCCAGGCGAACCAGGAAGCATTTGAAGACGCACTTCGTCAGGTAGAAGCTGAACTTGGGCAGGAATACCCGATTATTATTGGTGGGCAAAAAATAACAAGCAGCCGCACGTTAACGTCCGTGAACCCCGCGGCCAAGAATCAAGTCGTCGGAACGATCCATCAGGCAGATCAGGAATTGGCCGAAAAGGCCATTCAGACAGCAGCGGAGACATTCCACACTTGGAAACATACCGATCCGAATGAACGGGCTCGATATCTATACAAAGCAGCTGCCATTATGCGCCGTCGCAAGCATGAATTCTCCGCATGGATGGTCTATGAAGCCGGCAAAACCTGGCCTGAAGCCGATGCGGATACAGCGGAAGCCATTGATTTTATGGAATTCTATGCACGGGATATGCAGCGACTAAGTGAACCCCAGCCCCTCGTGCGAATTGCAGGGGAAGATAATGAACTGAGTTATATACCGCTGGGCGTTGGTATTGTTATTCCACCTTGGAACTTCCCGCTGGCGATTATGGCAGGCATGACCTCTGCTGCACTGGTCTCTGGCAACACGGTGGTATTAAAGCCTGCCAGCACAACTCCGGTAATTGCCGCGAAATTTATGGAACTGCTCGCAGAAGTTGGCCTGCCGGATGGGGTCGTGAACTTTTTACCAGGACCAGGCAGTGAAGTGGGCGATTATCTCGTGGATCATGCGCTCACTCGGTTTATCAGTTTCACCGGTTCCAGAGATGTAGGACTGCGAATTAATGAACGTGCAGCACGTACAGCGCCAGGCCAGAAATGGATCAAACGGGTCATTGCAGAGATGGGTGGCAAGGATTCCATCGTTGTAGACAGTGACAGTGATCTGGAGCTTGCGGCAGAGTCCATTACCGCTTCGGCGTTTGGTTTCTCCGGGCAGAAATGTTCGGCGTGTTCCCGTGCCATTATTCATAAGGATGTATATGATGAAGTATTGCAAAAAGTGATTGAACGGACACAGAAACTGACGATGGGCAGTCCACTTGAAGTTGGCAGTCAGGTTGGACCGGTTATCGATGACAAGGCATATGCGAAGATCACGGAGTATATTGAGATTGGCAAGGGAGAGGGGCGTCTTGTGCACGGTGGCGGTACAGGGAATGTTGAAGGTTATTTCATTGAACCAACCATCATTGCCGATGTGGACCCCCACGCCCGGATTGCTCAGGATGAGATTTTTGGACCCGTGCTTGCATTCATCAAAGCCGAATCTTTCCAGGACGCATTGGATATCGCCAATAATACCGACTATGGACTGACCGGCGCGGTGATCTCGCGTAATCGTGAACATCTGGAACAGGCAAGACGCGAGTACTTCGCGGGTAATCTGTATTTCAACCGGAAATGTACGGGAGCACTGGTGGGCACGCATCCATTTGGCGGATTTAACATGTCAGGCACGGATTCCAAGGCAGGTGGAAGAGACTATCTGCTGCTGTTTACACAGGCAAAGCTGGTATCGGAGAAATACTAGACAGAAACTCATGATCGGACGGAATTCCTATTACAATCGCGTGAATAGTATGCTATTATCCCTGCAAATCCTTTTGTTTGTATAAAAAAACAAACGCTTATTACTCAGCTAGGCATAAGGAGGGAAACGGATGTTAGGTGTTCAGTTGGTGCAGGAACAACGTATTCGGCTGTCCATCACGCCGGAGATGAAACAATCCTTTCATTTGCTAACCATGTCTGGACAGGATCTGAATCGTTACTTGCTGGATGCGGCAGAGGAAAATCCAGTTCTTGAACTGGAAGAACAAGCTGGGCCCCTTGCCCGAATTCCACGGCGATTGGATCAGCGCAGGTATGATTCCTACGATCCGCTGCTTCAGGTCAGAGGTGCCGAGTCTACATTGGAACAATTGCTGATTGCGCAAATTCGAGTGATGACAATTCCAGAGGAATTGGAAAATACGGCAGTGTATTTGGCAGGATGCGTCAATGATGATGGTTATCTGACCGTTGAACTGGCAGAGGTGCAGGCAGCGCTTGAGCAACCGATGAGCAAAATTGCAGCGGGACTAGAGCTGCTCCAATCGCTGGACCCTGCTGGTGTAGGAGCGCGGAATTTGCAGGAATGTCTGTTGCTCCAGATTAGACGTGATTCATCGGCTGCGCTGTATGCGGAGCGGATGGTGGAAGCGGGATTGGAAGCACTGGTTCCTTTTCACCCAGGTAGAACAGGGAGTCGATTAGGTATGACTTCACGGGAAGCTCAGGTTGCCTACGACTATATTACACGTCTCGACCCCAAGCCCTGCCGATCCATCGGATGTACGGAACGACCACATTACATTATTCCAGATGCCATTGTAGGGTTGCGTAACGGTGAGGCCCATTTTAGCCTACATGTGTCAGGTAACCCTCGTGTATCGATGAATGAAGCGTGCATCCGCTGGATCAGGGAAGCGGCGCCAGATGAAATCTGGGCTCACCGCGCCGCAGAAGCGAGGGCGATCATTCGGAGTGTACACCTGCGGCGCAGGACTTTAGTGCGTGTGCTGGCGGCCGTGATGGAAGAGCAAAAGGACTTTTTGGTCAAAGGCCCATCCGCGTTAAAACCGCTTAATCTGGCTATTATTGCAGAGAAGATTGGCATGCATGAATCAACGGTAAGTCGTGCCGTCAGTGGTAAGTACATTCACACGCCATATGGTGTATATGAACTCAGGGCTTTTTTTGCCTCGGGAATCCGTACAGCGTCAGGGAATAAAACATCAGCATCAGTAGTGAAACGAAGATTAAAAGAAATCATTCGTACGGAACAGACACAGCGGCCATACTCGGATAGTCACTTGACTACACTGCTTGCCGAAGAGGGGATTGTCATCTCCCGCAGAACGGTTGCCAAGTACAGGGAGGAACTTCAGATCTTGCCTTCCCTTGAGCGTAAACGATGGGCTTAACCAAATAGCTGGTGTCTTACCATGTCTGAACACAAGAACCCCCGCGAACCGGATGAACGGTCTGCGGGGGTTCTTGTTGCATGATTGGTGTATCGGTTCCTGCGTTAGATTTCCAGAGTTCCTACAAGCGTTCCATATTGCGCAGGAAATGTTCTCCGGCAATTCCTGGCGTGGTCATCTGCTCCGGATGAAGAATCTCTTCCAGTTCTTCCGGAGTCAGCAGTCCACGTTCCAGAATGATCTCTTGCAAGGTAAGTCCAGTTTTGAGCGCTTCCTTCACAATGGAAGCCGCCACATTATAACCTAAGTGTGGGTTCAAAGCCGTAACCACACTGAAACTTTGTTTCATGATTAATTCGCAGCGCTCACGGTTAGCATCCATCTCTTCAACCGCATAACGTGTGAACACATCAATCCCGTTATTCATGATTTTCAGTGATTGCAGCAAGTTAAACGCAATGACCGGGCCCATGACATTCAGCTCGAATTGACCAGCTTCACACGCCATGCAGATGGTATGGTCATTCCCCATCACCTGGAAGGATACCTGGTTAATCACTTCTGCCATTACCGGATTGACTTTGCCCGGCATAATGGACGATCCTGGCTGACGCGGTGGCAGGAGTAGTTCATTGAATCCTGCACGCGGACCTGAGGCCATCATGCGAATGTCGTTACAGATCTTGGACAGACTGACTGCACATACCTTCAGTGCCGCTGAAAGTTCCAGATAGGCATCCGTGTTCTGTGTCGCATCCACGAGATCCTCAGCTGTTTGTAGGGGGAGTCCGGTAACATCAGATAGGTGTTCCGTAACCTTAACGATGTATTCAGGTTTCGCATTAAGCCCTGTACCTACGGCAGTTGCGCCCATGTTAATCGTAAGCAATCGGCGATTGGCGAATTCCAGACGCTCGATATCCCTGCCGATGACACGGGCATAAGCTCCGAATTCTTGTCCAAGGCGAATAGGCACGGCATCCTGAAGATGGGTACGGCCTACTTTGACAACATCGTTGAACTCTTCTTCTTTTTTATGGAACGCTTCCTGCAGTCTCTTCATGGTAGCGAGTAACGTCTCGGACAGTTGATATGCCGCAATACGCAGTGCTGTAGGTACCACGTCATTGGTGGACTGGGACATGTTAACATGGTTGTTCGGATTGCAGTGGAAGTAGTCTCCCTTGCTTTTGGTTAAAAGTTCCAGTCCGCGGTTGGCCAAAATTTCGTTCATATTCATATTCATGGAGGTGCCTGCACCGCCCTGAATGGAGTCTACAATAAAATGATCCAGATGATGGCCTTTCATCATTTCTTCAGCTGCCATGACAATCACTTCGCCGATTTTGCTTGGTAGCATTTTCAGTTCCATATTCGTAATTGCCGCTGCTTTTTTCACCGCAGCCAGAGCTGTGATCAGCTCCCGGTGTACCGGAACGCCGGTAATCGGGAAGTTCTCCACGGCCCGCACCGTCTGAATGCCGTAATAGGCATAAGCCGGAATTTCTTTTTCACCGATAAAATCTTTCTCCGTCCTTGTGGACATAGTAGACATTTCGTTCGCCTCCAGTGGCATCCAATAAATAGGTCAGCTCCGGCAATGCCGAAGCGCACTCAGTATATCATTTAAGCAAAATGGATGCCAATCTAAATCATTTAGCCTCTTGTGCCGATAATAAATAAAATTAAGGATATTAAATGGAATATTATTCAATTTTATGAGAAAAGGAGGAGCGGCTAAGCTTGTCTTATATATTATGCGCTTCATGATAGAGAAGTCATGCATGAACGGTAAATATGGGGCGGATAGAACGTTTTCAGTGATGTATATCACATGAAATTTGGTACATGACTGGTAAAATAGGAAAAAAGGACTACGGGGTGTAAACATGAAATGGACTTTAGGCGCAAAGACAGTCGCAGGTTTGGTACTAATCTCAATTATTACGTACGGAACTAGCGGCTTTTTTATATTTTTTGTCAAAGACTGGGTTACGTTAGATATTCCGAATTGGGTATACATATCGATTATCCTAATCATGGGGGTATGTTGGAACGGAATTCTCGGGTGGTTTGCCTCTCGCTGGCTGACTCGTCCGATTGTTCACCTGTCTCGTGCGGCGCAACAGGTCTCATCTGGTGACCTGACAACGGAGATTCCGCAGCGGCGTACACAGGATGAACTTACTGTATTATATGATGCTTTTCGTGTAATGGTCTCTAATCTCAGAAGTATTGTGAACGATATTTCGGACAGTACACGAACTACATCACAGAATGCGCAGTCGCTTAGTGAAGCGATTACCCAAGCTGCGGAGCAGATCGAGATGATGTCAGAAGCGGTGGATCATATTGCGGTAGGTGTAGAAGAGCAGAAGGTTACATCCCATCAATCCCTGATCACGGCGGATGAGATGCTGAACGATTTCCAGCGTATGCATAGCCAGTCCATGGACATGACAGAGATGTCCGGTCAGATGGAACGATCGGTGGATCATACGAAACAGACATTCTCATCGCTGATGAAGGGCATGGACGAGCTGGCTGAGTCGCACAATCGTTCCCGCGACATTATGCTACTATTGGAGAAGGAAGCCTCTGATATCGAGGTAATTACCCAGTCTGTCAAAAATATTGCTGAGGAAACAGGATTGCTTGCCTTGAATGCTTCCATTGAGGCTGCACGAGCTGGCGAAGAAGGATCTGGTTTTGCAGTCGTGGCGCAGCAGATTCGTAAGCTGGCAGACGAGAGTAAGGAATCGGTCCATCGGATTAATGAGCTAATTAGTCGTGTGCAGCAGCGAATCAGGGAGACAGCACAACTGTCTCATGAGCAGCATGGTCTTGTGGTTAATGAATCGGAGCGGACCATCTCTGTGGATCAGACGTTACATGAACTGACAGGCACGGTGGAAGTATTTATGAAGGGCGCGCATGATATCGGTTCCAAGATCGCAGAACAGACTGGCCGCGTGGAACAAACGCATGGTCATGTGAAGAAGATCCAGGGGAAAGCCGGATCGTTCTCGGATGAGGCGAGACGAATCATGGATGCCGCACACGAAGAGACAGCCATCATGGAGGAGATTTCTTCCTCGGCTGAAGAACTGAGACAATTAACCGATCGGTTATTGGACAAAACCAAAGCATTCCGGATGCAGCCTTAAGCTGTGTTCGGGATTTTTTTTGCTTTTTGAGAACAGTTTTGGCATAATAATTTGCTTATTCTGGTTAAAGCCGAACGTTCTTTCGTGAAAACAGAAATTTGTAAAGATTATTTTATGAAAGATTAACAAATTCGCAACTTGCGGGCGATAAATGAAGATATAATAGGATTATCACAACAGATAAAGGAGCCCAGTATATTGAAAACTTGGACAGGTATCCTGCTGATGATTATTTTGGCGGTAGCTACGATTAGTACAACTTCGGCTGCCAGAACCATGAATGAATCGCAAAAACAGCTTAATATAGATGATCAATCCAGCCAGACCGCAGCGGTCGAGGCTTCCAATATAGATAAATTGCATGACACGGCGAAGACAACACAGGAAGCAACCCCCGTGAAAGAGGAATACGTTTCGGTAGCTCCAGAGAATGAGAATGTCAGATTATACCCTATGAAAGTTGAGGGTTCGGGATATATATATAACGGAATGATTTTGGAAGTGGACGGCAAGACAAGAGAATTTAGTGATTGGCAAGGAGAAGGCGGGTCTTACAAACCCGAAGTGCACGAGCTGGATCTGAATGGAGACGGACAGAATGAGATCGTTGTTCTGTACACGGAAGGGCATGGAACAGGTATTTATTTGGGACAAGCACGTATCATTAATCCGGTAACGCTAGAAGAGATGAAGATGCAATCTCTGGATGAGATTGCGAAACAGCATGTGAAGTCAAAAGTTACGGTTCGATCAGACCGTGTGGATGTGGATGTCGCCGTTGATGGCGTTCAAGCAGAACCTTTACGGATCGAGGAAGATACGAGTGGCGGCGTTTATAACAAAGAGTTGGGATTCGGTGGAGTAACCTATTACAGTGTGGAGGATGGCCGACTTGTCGTATCCGCAGCAGGATCTTATGGTGCGGCTTTATATGCGGGTGATCTGACATTCGCTTACGCCTATCAAGATGGTGAGTGGAAGGCGGTAGATTTGAAATACAGCATGGAAGTATATGAAGAAGAATATTATGAATCCTTTGATTGATAACATCGTGTTGATAACGTAGTGCAGCGGGAATTTGGAAGTTCTCGAATGTGAAATGTAGTGAGCGTCTGAACAGAATATCCCTTATCTGCGTTTGCAGACAGTGGGGGAAACAGGGCGAGGCTGAAAAAAATTGGGACATACTGCCTCGTTTTTGTGCTGCCTACAGATAGGAACTTTGTACTAAAAATGCAGTAAACAATTGACATTATCACTTTAGTCGTTTAAATGTATAAAGGACAAATCATTTTAACGTTCAGGAGGGATTTTGATGAAGAAGAAGGTTGTACTGGGTTTGATGGTAGGCACATTAACGCTTGGGATCGGGACGGGTGCGCTCGCAGCAACAGGGTTGGAGCAGATTAAAGCCTATCTAAACAGCAAGATTACGCTAAAAATGGATGGTGCCACGGTGACAGCCAAAGATGCCAATGGTAAAACGGTGTTGCCTATCACTTACAACGGAACAACTTATTTGCCTGTGCGTGCTGTGGGATCATTGCTTGGGACAGAGATCACGTATGACAGTGCAACTTCATCCGTCCTGATTGGCGGAACAAATGGATCTGCGCCCGTAACGAGCGGAAAAGTAACGCTGAGTGCACTTGGAACATCCGTACTGGGATCTACCGCTTGGCACACCAAAGATCCTAAGGATACCACATATAAAGGCAAGGATTACAAGGATGTTTATCTGCATAATGATCCTAAGAAACAGGGGGATGATATCCAGATTAATACGGATAAAAAGTATTCTTCTCTACACTTGGAACTTGCCGCGCTAACAGGAAATCAGGAGATTCATATCTATGATCAGGATCTCGCGACACTCAAAAAGTTCAATATCACTCCAGAAAGCGGTATGATGAGTCTGGATGTGGATGTTAAAGGTACAGACGCTGTCTATGTAGAGATTGTATCTGAAGATCCGGGTTCGGCTCTGTTTGTACCGCTCACAACATCGTATCTGACGAAGTAAAACACAATCTGCAAGTTTGCCACCTTACAGAAGGGGCAAGGCAAGCATACACATAAAAAAACGATGATTCACTAGGGCGTGTCTGAAAACTCCGAAGGACGCAGATTTTGGCGATTTTTCGTTCCAAGCAAGGAGATTTTCCGCAGGCGTGCCGGGGCACGTCAAGGGAAAGTGACGCAGCAGGGGGCGAAAAGGCGGTAAAAGATGCACTTCAGTGAGTTTTGAGACACGTCCTAGGCAATCCCTGAACCGTATCCGGTATTCAGAGTTGCCTGGTGAACATCGTTTTTATTTTCGATTCAAGCCGGATTGTACAGCTTAAGCGCGATTAACGAATGACGGTATCCAGTGGTTTCAGATTCGCTTCAATCTCAGCGCGGCGTCCTTCGAGGAATGGAGGCAGCGCCAATGATTCTCCCAGATGCTCCATTTCTTCGTCTGTATCAAATCCCGGACCATCGGTTGCAAGCTCGAACAGAATCCCGTTTGCTTCACGGAAATACAGGGAGCGGAAGTAGAAACGATCTACAAAACCGGAGTTAGGGAATTGGAAGTTATGAACCCGTTCCACCCATTGTTTCAGTTCTTCTTCATTGTCCACGCGGAATGCAACATGGTGTACGCTGCCACGTCCTGGACGTTCTTGGGCAAGGTCATTACGTTCCTCAACATGCACCTCGGAGCCGCTACCACCCTCACCGGATTCAAAAACGAGTACATCAGGCTGACCAGGAGTGAAGGCAGGATAACTTCCTTTCGCTCTGAAACCAAGCAGTTCGGTCAGAACCGGAGCGGTAAGGGAAGCATCTTTAACCGTAAGATGGATTGGACCAAGACCTATAATGCCATATTCAGCAGGCACAGGACTCTGATCCCATGGTTTACCCCCAGCAACACCTGCATTGTTTTCATCCGAGACCAGAATCAGACGTTGTCCTTCAAAGTCTGTGAACGAGAGCGTGGCACGACCACCGCGTTCAACAATCTCTCCATGCGGGACTTCGAATTCGTCAAAACGTTGCTGCCAGTACGTAAGTGCCGCATCATTTGGAACGCGCAGTGATGTTGCCGAGATGCTGTTCACACCTTCACGCGTCTGTCCAGCCATCGGAATCTCGAAGAAGGTAAGTTCTGTACCTGGATTGCCTTTCTCATCGCCATAGAAGAGATGGTAGACGGACACGTCATCCTGGTTGACTGTTTTTTTGATCAGGCGCAGACCCATGACATTGGTGTAGAAACGATAGTTCTGATCGGCATGTGCTGTTAGCGCGGATACGTGGTGAAGTCCTTTGATTTGCATAATTATTCCTCCTAGTTCAATTGAACAAATTTTGAGTTTATTTAAAATGATTTCCGTTTAAGAAAGTTACTAACTTTTCGTTTGGTTTGGTTCTGGATTTATCTTAACATAAAGATATTTAAATTACAATGCTTATTTAGAATTCCAACTGGACAGCTCTTTCATTCAATGGCAAAATGAAAAAGTTAACATTAAAGAGAGATAATGTAGCTGAGATGTTTGCAAAGGAGAGAAGAGATGCATGGCGTATCCACCACCGCTGGACCCTTATGATGCAGAGCCGTTTATCCTGTTCTCCACTTCACATATCGTTACCATTAGCTTAATTGCATTAATTATTATGCTATTGTTTTTGCTTCGACACCGTCTTCGATCTTGGTCAGAAGGGGCCCGCCGCAAACTGCGGATTGTTCTGGCCTGTATCATGTTTACCTGTGAAATCGTGCTTCAACTCTGGTATGTGTACGGTGACGTATGGAGCCTGCAGACATCACTGCCACTCGAATTATGCAGTCTGTCTCTGCTATTATCGGCATTGTTACTACTGACACGCAGTCGACTGTTACATTCTGCGCTGCTGTTTGCAGGCATTGCTGGAGCCCTTATGGCGATCCTGACTCCTAATCTGGGTTATGCTTATGCACATTTTCGATTCATTCAATTTTTCTTCGCTCATGCCTGTATCATTCTGGCTTTACTATACATGACCTGGGTGGAGCAGCTGCGACCTAGCTGGAGATCTGTAGCAGGTTCCATGATATTTGTGAATGTGGCAGCACTCATTGTATACGTTGTAGATGTTTTGCTTGACGCAAATTACATGTTTTTGAGATACAAGCCGAGTACACCCTCAGTGCTTGATATGTTAGGTCCGTATCCCATGTACATCCTTGGGGAAGAGATACTTGCGCTAGTCTTGTTTTCGCTGATGTACGTCTTGTTCTTTGCCATTCCAGACCGAATGAAGGATCGTGTGAAAAAGAATAAAAGCTCCGCGATATAGTGATAATCCTTGTAGTTGCATCTGCACCGAATTATAAACTTCCTATACATGAAATATCCCGCAGTAATCTGACCGGATCAGATCGCTTGCGGGATATTTGGGCGTTGTCCCTGAATTGGGCCAACGTATATGGATATGTTTATCCACGGAGCAGAGATTCCGCACCATCCACGTAGATTCGTGTACCTGTAACATGAGAGGCTTCATCAGAAGCAAGGAACAGAACGAGGTTAGCGACTTGCTTCGATGTTCCAGGTTCGCCCTTAAGCGGATGTTCATGACCCTCAGGGAATTCAACTGGAATCTGTACTTCTTTCAGATCATCGGACGGGTAGGTGTTATCATCAATGTTGGTATCGATGGCACCTGGGCAGACGGCATTAACACGGATCTTATAACGAGCTAGCTCCAATGCAGCCATCTTCGTAAATGCAGTTTGTCCTGCTTTGCTGGAAGCGTATGCAGAGAATCCGATTCCTGAGAAAACCCGGTTACCGTTGATGGAACTGGTGATTATGATGCTGCCACCATGTTCTTTCAGATGAGGGATGGCATATTTGACGGTTGCGAAGGTTCCGCGCATGTTGATCTCCATCGTCTGGTCCCAGTCCTCCATTTCCATCGTTTCAATCGGAGCCATCGTTCCGTTGATGCCGGCATTCGCAAATATGATATCCAGCTTGCCCGCTTCAGCCGCAGCCTGATTGATCGCCTTCTGCACTTGGTCCGGTTTGGAGATATCACATTCGATCACATACGCTTCTCCGCCAGCCTTTTCAATCGTCTGTTTGGTTTCCTCTGCAGTTTCCGGTGTACGATCCAGCATGTATACTTTGGCTCCATGCTCGGCGAATCGAATGGCGGTAGCTTGCCCAATACCCGACCCACCTCCAGTTACTATTGCAACTTTGCCTTCCAAACGTTGTTCAGTCATCTCTGATCCCTCCATGAGTTAGAATATCGTTGTACCTTCTACTTCTACATACCCGGCTCAAGACTGGTGAATCAATATGTGTCCATATCAAAAAAACAGGACCGCAAGGCGGCCCTGTCCTGTGAGCAGATCGGCTTTATGATCTGTCGGCTTGCAATATTATTTTGGCATGTGGGAGGTAGTAGACACCCTCAGATCATGCCCTGGCTTACTTATGTTTCTTCCAGTCCATCGCGCTGTTATTCAGCAGATATTCGAAGTCGTTATCCCGGCGCTTCTGTTCCGCTTGGCGAGCTTCTTCTGCTTGCTGGCGTTCCTTCTCTTTAAGTGCCGCCTGGGCAGCCTTCGCCTCATCTGCCTGAGCTTTCAGCTTCTCCAGCACATCACTGCTAAGCAGATCTTTCAGTGTTGTGGGTTTATCCTGTGCTACTGCCGCTTTGGGAGCAGGAGTGCGTTTCTTGGATTTTGCCATAGGAAAATCTCCTTTCCAAACATGAATCAGGTTCCATTTATCGTACAGTAGTCATAGTATATCAGGTTCCCGTAAAGCATTCCATGAATCTGCGGAACAAAAGCAGGAAAATGAGGGTTGCGTGGCGAATGAATTCGGGTATAAAATCATATACTATTACCGATACTGCGACTATTCCCTGGAGAAAGGAGTCGTTGTTCGTGGAAGTAAACCGTGGTTTACTGAAAGGGCTTGCATGGGGTGTTGCCTTTAGCTGCCCGTTATGGATTGCGATTATCGGCTGGTTACGTTTGATGGGATGGATGTATTGAGGATGATGCCGGAAGAGGTCATTTTATATAAAGTCAGATATGTAACCGCTATCATTAATATTATTAAATAAAGCTCTGCCTTGTGACATTCGCACAGGACAGAGCTTTTGTTTGTTCAGACTTCATTAACAAGTCATAACCATGGATTATCATCCGTTTGGCAAGGATGTTAATTAAGGCATTTTTACCGGTTCTGGATATTCCAGACCGTGGGTGTCCACCGTAACCTTTTTCATGACTTGATCCGTAACGGGTTTGTCAGCTTCACCTATTTCCTGAGCTGCAATTCCATCAACAACTTCCATGCCTTCAGTAACCTTGCCAAAGGTGGCATATGAATTATCCAGGTAATCCGCATCCGCTAACATGATGAAAAATTGGGAGCCTGCGGAATCCAGATTATCCGATTTACGTGCCATCGAAATGATTCCCCGAGTATGATTCAGGTGATTTTTGTGACCATTGGAAGTGAATTCCCCTTTGATTGTATAACCTGGGCCGCCCGAACCGTTGCCCTCTGGATCTCCACCCTGAATCATGAAGCCCGGAATGACCCGGTGAAAGATCAGGCCGTCATAGAACCCTTTATTCGCAAGGGAGATGAAGTTATACACTGTGTTGGGCGCAATCTCCGGATAGAGCTCAATAACGATCTTTTGACCATCCTGCATCTCAATGGTTGCCACAGGGTTTGGACCTTCAGGTGCGGCTGGCACCGGCGTTTGCTCGGCACTGGACGCAGGGCGCCCGCAACCACTAATGACGATAAGCAGCATCGCAAGAACGAGCGATACTGCGGTTGTTTTTTTCCACCGTAAAGACATGAAAACGTTCCTCCTTGCATCTCTGCATGATATATTTTCTCCAAATCATATTTGGATATTTACCCAACTATCATACCGTTTTTGTGGACAGAATGGCAATGTAATACGTGTAGTTGTGGTGAACAAGGGATGGCCTTCATGGAATGTTGGGTGTAAAATAAGGAAAATGCTTCCGCATCGGGGACGTACGGGTCTGTTCCGTCCGCTCCAATATACGGCAGTCCCGGCGTCAGTAACGGAAAGGGCGTGCGGGTATATGAACTTCTCGTGGAAGCGAAATCTCATCATATTGTGGATTGGTGTATTTTTTTGCAGCACGGCGTATTCGATCTCAATTCCATTTCTACCCCTGTTTCTAAGTGCTGACTTGGGGATTCGTGATCACCTGGAGTTATGGTCGGGACTTGCCTTCGGCATTACGTTTCTCGCGAGTGCGCTCGTGTCTCCGTTCTGGGGTTCGCTGGCTGATAAATACGGGCGCAAACCTATGCTCATCCGGTCAGGATACAGCCTTGCCGTCTTGTATCTTATCAATTATTTCGTGCAGGACCCCTATTCGCTAATTGTTGTTCGATTGTTTCAGGGTCTGCTTGCAGGGTTTGTTCCAGCAGCAATTGCCCTGGTGGGTACAAATACACCTGAGGAGAAGACCGGTTATGCACTGGGTATTATGTCTACTGCTGGAGCCACTGGTGGTATTATTGGACCGTTAATTGGTGGCGTGGTGAGTCACTATTATGGCAACCGGAATGCATTTTTGTTTTCGGCAATTGTTGTATTGGTATCAGCTATTATTGCAACCTTTTGGGTAAAAGAAGAGAACTTCAACCGAAATAAAGCTCGTTCCCATGTCTTGGATGACATTCGTGAAGCGAGAGCGAATCGTGTGTTTATGACGGTGCTTGGCATGATGGGCATATGTACATTCTCCGTTATGATTCTGGAGCCCCTTTTGACGGTCTATGTGATGGAAATGGGTGTTCAGCCTGATCGTGCCTCACTCAGCTCAGGGATTATTTTCTCGGCGGTGGGGGTAGCAACAGTTATTATGGCACCGCGTTGGGGCAAGATTGGTACAAGGATCGGATACGGTAAAGTGCTGATCATTGGACTGGTTGGCGGGGCTGTAGGCAATCTTCTACAGTTCTTTACAACAGGTTATATCGCATTTGGCATTTTGCGTTTCGTGTATGGTCTATTCTTTGCAGCTGTATTTCCGGCCATTAACGCCATGATTGTGCAGGCTACCGCATCAAGTTTCAGGGGAAGGGCTTTTAGTCTGAACCAGTCCGCTGCCCAGATCGGGACGATGGCGGGACCAATTATTGGTGGCGTTCTCGGTGGCTGGTTGCCAATACGCTGGATATTTATCATTAATGGACTTGCACTGATCATCACTGCGATTGTAGCGAAGTGGTCGGGATTGGATCACAAACTGCCTGGAACAGGCAAGATCTCCGCTAAGCGGTGATACTGAATTGCAAAGAGAAATTGAACTTACAGGTAACGAAACGAAAAAAGATGACGCTGTGGAATTACAGACGTCATCTTTTTTAAGTCTACTATGGATCTATATAAGTTGAACTAATCTTTTACACGAGAACGTAGAGGGCAGAAATAATCTGAAGAAACGGAGTGCTCGCCTTTATCCCCGGATTATTACCTTTGAAAAGTGAATCAAAAAATCTGGGGATAACAGCGATCAGAAGGTTATTTCTGTCATCGGAGTGGCAAGTGTAATACTTTATAGTTCAATTTTTATAGGAAGGCTTTATTGACCATCCGAAGAGGGCTTGCGAGAAGCCTTCTCTTTAGGAATGGCATGCTCCACCGCATCACGTTGATCCTCATCCTCAAGTGCTTCGGGGAAGGAGTCCTCAGTGAACAGTCCGAAGTCCGGGTCAATATCCCTTTCGGTCACAAGATTATCCGGTTCATGCGTATGTTTGTCGCGATCTTCCTTCATCGTGTATGCACCTCCTCATTCAGGATGTCATAATTGCCGTTAACGTCGTGGTGGGACATCGTTCTCGGGTTTGGCATCTGCACCAGCACCATTGAGCAGATCAGTACCATGCAGTGCATCCGGATCGGGGGCAGCAGGATCAACTGGACTGTTTGGTTGCAGCAGGTCTGCATCCGGTACAGATTCCAGCGGTGTCTCCGCCAAACGTGAATCCAATTCCGGCTCGTCCACAGCCGTTGCGGCTACCGGTGCAAGTTCCGCATCTTCCGTTACAATCCGTCTGCCGGAAACTTCATCAAAGGTATCCATATCGCCTTCCGGGACTTCCGTCTCTGGCGGAATATCGCGGAACCTCTGATAACGGTCATAATAGCGGTCGCTCTCTTCGTTACTAATTGGTTTGTCAGACATCAATAACACTTCCTTTCATTGTTGGTTGCCCAAGCTTCTTACCCCGTAGTTACCCAAAGCGCTGTTGTTGTAATCTTGCACATTTTATTATCCCCGGGGTTTGCTACGATATGAATGCCTTAGAATTTAGGGAATACATATTTAACCAGGAAGTATAAGAATCCGAAAAAGATTATCACATAAGCGGCATATTTAATAAATGTGGAAGCGACCATACTTGAATCCGATTTATGCTGAACATCCTTATGTTCCACCTCAACTGTACGATGCGGCTCATTCATTGCAATCATCTCCTTAGCGTGTTTGTTTGCTTTGAGAAACCATTACACCTGAAGCAAAGGATTGAATCTCGGTCACCGTTTTTACAGCTTTTCCTGTTTTGCCTATGTTATGATTAAGCTTGAATATGTAAGGGAGGGGTCTCAAGTGGACTGGTTCACACTGGGAAATATGATTACACGCATCCGTATCGGGCAAAAGGCGTCTACACCCGGTTTCTCCCGTACCGTCATCCGTCGTCCGGACGGTTTATTTTGGGTAGGCGGAATATGGTCCGGACAAGTTGTACAGTTGCGGGATTTCCTTTTTTCCGATATATGGACCATCTATGATGATGAGGAAACAGAGCAGTGGCTTGAATTCCGCAGTCAAGTTGAACAGAAAGAACGGGAAATGATAGAGAACCAGTTCGAAGACTTGCGTGATTAATCATATATGCATAACAATAAAATGGAAATAAAACTATAAATCGACTTAAATGTGAAATTTCATTTTATCTAAGAAGGTGACGTGACAAATGGTGGCGAATGATAAATGAGAGAATCTAAGATAGGGAAAATTGGAACTTTGAGGTGCTGTGAATGAAAAATGTGCCCAAAGCTATCGTCATCTTATGGATGAGTGTATTGATTATTCTAGGTATGCCACATGGAATGGTCTTTGCAACTACAGGAGCGATTCAGCAACCTGCATCCATTACAGGATGGGAAGTAAAATGGGGGAACGTTGACGATCAAGGGTTCATAAGTGAGGTTAAGGGAACAGATGAGATATGGGAAAAGCAGGGCATCGATAAGTTGGAGTATAGCAATACGGATCGATCGAGTTCCTTATGGACTCGCCTGACCATCCCTGAATTGAGTGAAGAAAGCTCAGCCATTCGATTTGAGAACATTAAAGGCAATCATATTGTTATCTATCTGGAGGACCGCAAGGTCTACGAGAACTATCATTACAATTATGATAATAATGCGGTGTTACTACCCTTATCCAGCGAAAATTCAGGTGACACGCTCTATGTATGGTCGCAAAATGAGAAAGGTCGTCTGGGCATACAAGGTACTGTTCAAGTTGGACCATATGCTGCGTTACAGGAGAGATATATTCATAACGGGCTTATTGATGTCATTTTGGGTGCGACCTTTGTTTTCACAGCGATTACGATGCTGAGTTGTACGTTCTTCCTTGGCAAATTCCATAAGGGATTGTGGATCTCACTATGCATGGTGATGGGTTCCATCGGCACAATGATCATCACGTATTCGCAATTTTTGTATACGTTCTATCAGGTGTATGGTGATCTGTATTCGGTAGTCTTTGATCTGGCTATGCTGCTGGGAATGCCAGCGCTATGTTATTTTTTTGAGCAGATTATCGGGCCGGGACTGCATGGTATCTTCACCAAACTGCGAAAAATAACATTCATATATTCAGTTATCGCTGTGTTCTCTCTATTTATCTACGTTACTTCAGGTGGGCAATGGGAGTTTCTCTACAATCTGCTCGTACAGCGTGTGGTCGGTATGGTGCTGGTCATCCTGCTGACAATTCTGTTGGTTGGAACCATCGCCAAAGCACTTCAACGAAATCGGGAAGCCATCCTGCTTGCGACAGGATTCGGTACATTTGCCTTGATCAGTGTGGCTGAACTGTTGTGGTATTATCAGCGGAGTGGGACGTATCATCTGTTATGGTGGAAATGGTCCATGGTTGCATTTGTGATCTCGCTGATTGCCATTCTCGGAAGTCGGTTTGCCGAAAAACACACCAAAGTGCTGGAGTATTCCAAGGAACTGGAGTTATTCAACAATGAGTTGCAGCGATCCGAGAAGATGGAGATTATTAGCGAATTGGCAGCTTCCGTTGCCCATGAAGTACGTAATCCGCTTCAGGTGACAAGAGGGTTCCTGCAACTTATGACAGAACAGGAAGACAACAAAAATAAGGGATATGTGCGTATTGCACTGGAGGAACTTGACCGTGCTTCGGGCATTATCACGGACTTTCTTACCTTTGCCAAACCTGAATTCGACCATATTATCTCGCTTAATATCTCGGATGAGTTCAATCATATTGAAGGTATCCTTGTACCGATGGCTAATCTGGAAGGTGGCAAAATCACCACTGACATTCCGCCAGATTTATATATTCGGGGCAATTCCTCGAAGTTTAAGCAGGCTTTTATCAACATTATCAAGAACAGTATTGAAGCTCTGCAGGGACAAGGCCAGATTGATATCTGGGCTTACAAGCAGGATGGGGTTATTAAGGTGCATGTCAGGGATAATGGAGAGGGAATGGATGAGGAAGCACTCTCCCGGTTGGGCGAGCCTTATTTCTCCAATAAAATCAAAGGCACTGGTCTCGGCATGATGGTGACATTCCGAATTGTTGAAGCGATGCAAGGACAGATCAGCTTTACAAGTACCAAAGGGGTAGGAACAGAAGCGGTTGTATCTTTTGCTGAGTTCGTCGAATGACGAACTCACAGAAGCATACAGCGGCTTTTTTTGTCCCTACCCCTAATCACTTACGTTACCAATTTAACTCACCCGATTTAACTTCTCCAAGGTCCGCAATTCACATCATAATTTACTTTGGAAGGATTGGGAGGTATGACAAGAACATAATCATTCTGCTGCTCCTCAACGGTACGTACCTGAATGTGCTCCGGGATTATGATTCCGAAAGCTTCACGAAGCGCTTGCTTCGGATTGGAGTGCAATTGTTGTCTGAAATGCTCGTCAGTCCAAGCCTTTTCAATAATATCCTCATGCAACGTTTTTTCTGATACCATCATCGTCAACATTCCCTTCATATTTGAAATTAAACTGAATCAGCTTAGTCCTTATGCTCATAATTCCAAATGTTGATCGCTGATCCAGTGATGAAACCCACCTTGGAGGAGCCGTTTCTTCCGTTGTGTAATGTCCTGAACGGCTTGTACTAAAGTGCTGCATAAATAAGAATCAAACACCTCGAGATGCGATATTCCTAAGTTAGACGATGTTAATGTACGATTATAGTGAAATGCAATGTCTACATAAGAGTTCATGAGTTGAGTGTTGTATACATTGTCATGTATACGTTCGCTAAGAGGATGAGCGGGATAGTTGTGATTCAGTGCTGCGGATATGTGGGAGAGGTAGCTGTTGTAGTTTCCATGCACAGCATCTTGATGCGTATCTGTGAAGTCATCGGTCATCTGGAGTGTCATGAGTGTAATGTTGATGGCAGAACATACTGGGATGATCCGCTCGGACTGATTCAACAGAAGGAGTGCACCCGTAGCTCCGATGAGTAGAGGGGCAGCCTTTTGCGCAATCAACAAGGGATTTTGTTGAAAATAATCAATGAAATGCTCACCCGTAACACTCACGGCCCAATCCACTACATATTGTCTGAAATAGATCCAGAACGTGGAGGAAAGATCGAATAATGCCGAGTAAGATTGAAGTGCATCCATGTAATATAAATTGCCCAGGGATAACTTCAGAGCGGCATTCTCCGGTTGTTCATCCATCACGTCGTCCTGATTCAGAAAATATAACATGTGAATCAGACAGGCTGTACTTAATTGGTGTGCTTTCTCCTGAGGCAGTTGATCCGAGTACTGCATCCAAAGTGGGATGATATACCCGATATAACTGTGCCCCGAATCTCGTAACAGGGGATTAACCGAATGAAGTTGCTCCAATGCATGTCCTGACAAGGGTTCGGGATATTCCCGTACGAGTTGTTCCGCTGAAGCAAAAACGACCTCCAGATCGGAGCTAAACGGATCTAACCAATCTTTCCGCATCGTTACGTCTCGTCCTTCCTGCGATAAGGTGGTCCAGGACTGTTCGACTGAATCATGAAGTACATTCAGTATAGCTGAAATAAACTGAAAAAAATAGGATTTTTTGTGATCAATTGTGAGAAAAATGATGACTTTTTGTATTTTATGGCATAAAAAAGTGGATTTTAGGCTCAAACTAGGAAGGTACAGAGATTTCGACATCGGAAAGGCGGCAGAAAAATGAATTTGAAATGGAAAACATGGATGGCAGCCGGATTGGCAGCCGTAGTTATAACAGCAGCAACAGGACATGTAGCATTCGCTGATTCAACGGCTCGGGCTGAGGAATATGGTGGTGCATCAAAAACTTCTTCCTCCGGCAAACCAGCTAAGCCATGCATGCAGGCAGGACACGGTCTGTTCATGATTGGTGAAACGGCAGACTTGCTTGGGATTGGGCTTCGGGATCTGAAAGAACAGATGGAACTTGGCAAGACGTTGTCCCAGATTGCGAAAGAGCGTAAGGGACTTAGTGAGGAGCAGTTATTGCAGAAGTTGAAGCCTACACTTGCACAGCGTCTGGATCAAGCAGTAGAAGAGGGGTGTCTCACCAAGGATCAGGCTGCAGCCACGAAGGTGGACATGGATACCAAATTAAAAAAGGTCATCAATACCCCGCTGCGTGATTTGCGGCGTGAATTTGCCCACCATGGCAAACGTCCCATGGTGGATAAGGGCGAAATTGCCCGGTTTATTGGAGTCACCCCTGCTCAACTTCATGAGCAGCTTCAGGGAGGGAAATCCTTGGCTGAGATTGCTCAGGCAAAAGGCATTAGCGAAACACAGCTGGTTAACAAGCTGAAAGAACAATTAACGGGTGATCTGAAGAGATTTGTGAATCAGAAGGGCAACGTACATCCAGCCCCAGGGCCCCAGGAACCTGTTCCGGGACGATCAACGTCGAGCGAAGCAAAATAAAGAAGCGTGTCTCCATCAGGGGACGCGCTTCTTTATTTTAAAACGGCTCACTTGTTCCCGGACTGCGAGTTGCACCGGGTGAGGGGGTTCGCTCAGGTAAATTTCTTTTGTCCACAGCGCCAGCTGAATCCGGGGTTGAACGTGGTTTGCGCATTAACCCTACGGTGAAACGTGAGCCAGGAAGTTTGGAGAGTGCCCAGCTGATTGCAAGAGCAATACTAACCGTAACAAGGAACGATAGCAATGTTACAGGCAGATGCCATCCACTGAGTTGGAGCGGTCTGGTTACGTAAGCGATCGCGTAGATCACCAGTGCATGAACCAGATATCCACCAAACGAATAACGGCCAATCCAGGCTAATAGGCGCTGAAACCATGTGTCTTTGCTCCGCATCAGTACAAGGAAACCATACATCATAAGCATCTGGGCCATAATGATCAGAAATGTGGTTGGTTTCAAATAGGTGGAGATATTCAGATTAACAACATCCCCGGACCCGCGGAGCACATCGTAACCAAGCCATATATACATCCCTATAAACAGACAGATGGTCCATGGCAGTAACTTGGTGGTCCAACTTCTCCAGTTATCGACTGACCAGGCACATACGGCACCCAGTAAAAAGTAGAACCAGTACATCACCCATGAATAGGAGCGATACTGCAGCAACGTTGACCATGGCTCAGACATGGATTCTGTCCAGCCCCCCATATTGTAGTAGGACCATTTCATAAGCAGGGCGTAGAGTGCAGCTGCAAAGAGAATTAATGCCACAATAACTTGCATTGGCGTGAAACGTATGACGTTTTGGATACGCTTCTGAATGGCTTTTGCTCCTGTCCAAAACAGGGGGAACAGAATATAGAACTGAAACACCATAATGACAAACCAGAGATGATATCCGGTCTGTGGTAGAAACAGTTCACGAACCAGACTGCGCATATCCGGTATGCCACTGGCCCAGAACGCAGGGGTGAAAATTCGGACAGCAAGCCAATAGATGAGTGTCCATACCACAAACGGCATATAGATATCGCCAAATCGCTTTCGAATGAAGCGAGGGTATTCCGGTTTGGTGTTATGGTGATGGTAAAACAACATGACTCCCGACAGAAATACAAATGTTGGCGTACCAAAACGGGTCAGATGATAAATCATAGTCAGCATAATGGAATCGGGTTGTTCAATATCGGCGCGATAGATATACTCGGCAATATTATGCTGCATGACGATCGCCAGAAAGGCAATGCCACGCAGTTCGGTCCATTCCGCTATTCGCGGTTTTTTCACATGTAATCCTCCCTCCAGGAACCGGAGTTCATCATATAAGGGTACCTGTTAAACATTAAGGCTGCATTAAATGGGGAAAATAGGTACAAAAGAAGACGGCCGAAGCCGTCTTCTTTTGTGGGTATTAAACTGAAATATACGTTGTTTAATAATCGCTTCATTTTCAACTCTGTTATTCTCAGTTCTGTTCATCTGATGATGAAGACTCCGAGGGCGCAGCATCTTCTTCAAACAGTTTCTGAATATAGGACTGGAGTTTGCTTACATCGACACCCAGCACCTGAGCGGAGCCTACCAGTTCATTGGTGAGCAGCTTGTTCGGTGGAATCTGCTGCTGGTCTATTTCGTTCGCATGGATATCGAAGCCAAGGGACGCCAGTTTCAACATCTGGGTCGGACTAAGATCCGTCTCTATGTAAGGTGCGATCGCTTCCAGGATATCCGGGATTTTGAAGAGCGAAGTGGTACTCTGCATCTTTTTGGCCAGTTCGGTCATGAAGATTCGCTGCCGTTCGGTACGGGTGAAATCCGAGGTAGCATCATGGCGGAAACGAACATATTGAAGGGCTGTTTTGCCATCCATATGCTGCAATCCCTTTTTTAAATCGATGTCATACATATGTTTATCTGCTTTGCTGGTGTAATACATATCTTTCTCAACATCAATCTCAATACCACCTACCGCATCAACGAGTGCCATGAAGCCTGTAAAGTCCGTGTACACATAATGCTGAATGGGAATACCGAGCAGATCACTGACGGTTTGTTTGGTCAACTCTGCACCTCCGTAGGAAAAAGCTGCATTGAGCCTGCTCTTTCCATGACCGGGAATTGCGACATAGGTATCTCGCAGTACGGAGAATAGATGGGCTTTCTTCGTGACGGGATCAATAGAAGCGACCATGACCGAGTCTGAGCGTCCCGCATCGTCACCTCTTGAATCTCCGCCAAGCAGCAGAATGTTCACCCGTTCCTGGCCCTCCCATCTGGGAATCGTTCTCGTTGGGGTATCTGAGTCGCTGTCTGTGCCAGATGAGGAAGCGTTGGATGAAGTCCCGGAAGTGGTTGAGATGCTATTGGCAAAATGAACAATCGAATATCCGTAATATACAACGACCCCTGTGACAGCAAGCATCAGGGTCAGGGCTGTACCCCATAACCATTTTTTAAGCATAATCTTCACCTTTCTATGTTTGAACTGATATGTAACCCAAACTAGTTTAACAAAAAGAAAGAAAAATGTCCTCTTTGATTTCGTAACTTCGGTCAATGTGAGGATTGTTTGACAAATAGTTAGTGAATATTTAATATGTAAAAAATAATCTTGTTGTGTGTAATGGAGGTATTAAAAGCTAGTTATGAATCAATCCGTATTTCATTGGATTAATCAGTTTGCAGACCGGATTCCATTTCTGGACTGGTTTATGATTGCATCATCGGAGTATGCGGTCTGGGTTATGATTGCACTGCTCATTATTGTATGGTTTCTCGGTGATCCATCAAAACAGCGAATCGTCTTCTATGCCTGCGTGGCTTCCATTGTAGCGCTAGTTCTGGCCAAATGGGGCATATCACCAGCAGTAGGACATCCAAGACCTTTTGTGGAGGGAAACGTACATCAGCTGGTTGCTCATGTACCTGATCCATCTTTTCCAAGTAAGCATGCTTCCTTCGTATTTGCTCTAGCGGCTGCTTCATTCTTTATTGGACGTCGCTTTGGGTTATGGATGCTGTTACTTGCTGCGTTGACTGGAGTGTCTCGTATATATGTTGGTGTGCATTATCCAGGAGATATCCTGGGGGGATTCCTTCTCGGTAGTCTGCTCAGTGTGGTTCTGATTACAACCCGCAATTATACCAAGTCGATACCTGACTTCTTCATTAACATACACCGGCGTGTTTTTGGGTAGCGATTGAAAGAAATGTCTAGTAAATTGATGGTAGTTATTATTAATGAAAGAAGTCTTATATCTCTGGTTCTGCCAAAGATTGGAGGCTTCTTTTGCTTTATTTTCGAAGTTACATGAGATTTGCAGAAATTGAATTCTGACATCTACAATTCATGACTAGAGGTGACGATATATTATTCATATGCATTAGTTTATGCGCTAAGTTGAGGAGTGGGGAATGTGGAAGACACGCGGGGGAATATGTTGGGGAAATTGAGGTTAACGATTCGAGGCAAGTTATTGACTGGTTTTCTGGCAGTCGTAATTCTGCTGGTTTTTGTAAGTGGCTATGCATTAGTCCAGATTCATAGTATGTCTGGCAAGGCGAATGAAGTGGATCAGACCTGGATGCCGAGTGTGAGCTTACTGGGAAAGATGAATGGTGATATTTCCGATGTAGAGCGTTTGGCTCTGGGAATCATCGTTGAACAGAACGAAGATGAGTCGGCTAAGATGAACGAAGCGCTACAGTTGCTGCTTACCAAGATTGAAGATGAGCGTAAACAGTTACAAACGTTGATTGCAAACAACGATGCAGCGCTTAAGCTCTATAATGATTTTAGTACGAATTATGATGCTTATGTAGCGAAAATGCCGGCATTTATCGAATTTGGTTTGAACAACAATTATGATGAGTCTAGTCGTTTACACACAGAGGCTTATCCGATGTGGTACACAGCAAATGACTCTATCACCAAGTTAATTAATTTGGGCAATGAAGGATCGGATGCTGCAACAAATGAGTCTGTTTTGCTTGCGGAAAATACATTTAATGTAATTTTGGCTGTGACAATTTTTGCCTTCCTGGTTGCGATGTTCATTGCCTTCTTCATTGCAAGCATCATCTCACGTCCAATCAAAAAGATGAATGAAGCTGCCATGGCAATAGCAAGTGGTGATCTGACAGGCGAGAAAATTGTACTGAAGAATAAGGATGAATTAGGCACGTTGGCTAATTCCTTCAATACCATGTCGGGTAATCTGCGCGAGATGATTGAATCGGTATCAATGACTTCCGAACAGGTAGCTGCTTCATCGGAAGAGCTTCTTGCAAGTGCGGAGCAGAATACCCAAGCTTCGGAACAGATCTCCCAAACGGTAGAGGAATTGGCTGTGGGTACGTCCGATCAGGTCGATATTGTGAAGCGTTCTTCACAGGCGATGAATGAGATGGCTCTCGGGTCGGAGCAGATTGCTGAGCTTGCCCAGAGTGTATCTGTATCTGCTGTGGATGCGGCGAATCAATCTTCCGAAGGGAACATGATCATTCAGCAAGCGGTTGAACAGATGGGTTCTGTTCGAAATTCCATTGCTTCACTTACAGAGTTGGTAACAGGGCTGGGGGAACGTTCAGCAGAGATTGGAACCATTACCGAGGTAATCAACAACATTGCCCGGCAGACCAATCTGCTTGCACTGAATGCAGCCATTGAAGCCGCACGAGCAGGAGAGCATGGACGTGGTTTTGCTGTAGTTGCAGGAGAAGTGCGTAAGCTTGCTGAGGAATCTTCCACATCAGCCCAACGGATTACGGATCTCGTTCAGTTGATTCAGAAAGATACCGATCATGCTGTTCAGGCAGTCAAAGTGAACAGCAGTGAGACGGAAGCAGGAATCGAGATGGTTACTGCGGCAGGACAAGCGTTCGAACAGATCTCGGATGCGGTTAACAAAGTAGCGGGTGAAATTCAAGAAGTATCCGCTGGTTCAGAAGAAATGTCAGCGAGTACGACTGAAGTCGTAGGCTATGTAAGTCAGATCTCCAACATCGCCGGAGAGGCAGCAGGCGGGGTTCATAATGTGTCTGCCGCAACTCAACAGCAGTTGGCTTCCATGGAAGAGATCGCTTCATCTGCAGGTTCATTATCCAAAATGGCTGAAGAACTGCAGGAGCAGATTAACAAGTTCAAAGTATAATCATTAAGATGTTTGGATACCTAAGGGTAGAAGAACATACAGACGGAATGGTCAGAATGCCATTTAATTTGTGGTATTGATTATAGCAAGGGCGAGAAGCTGTTTCTCTAACGCGTATATGGGTTAGAGAAACAGCTTTTTTTGTCGTTTGACGCAGACTAGGTCACAACAATGTTATTTCAGAAGTCACCAACGCTTATATAGCTAGTAAAACAAACGGCTATAATGGTAATTAATGGTGGAACTTACACTCAAATACACCATGGAGAGGAGCGATATAAACTTGCAGTTCAGAGTAATGCATAAGGAATATTCATGAAGAGGAGATGAATAGTTGAACATGAAGGGGAGCTGGTGGAGACGAGTCGCCATGATCGCGTTATCGGCAGGATTATTGGCAGGGAGTTTCTCGATGAACACAGGACTTCGTAAGGCGGATGCGGCCGCCGGAGATCAGAACTATGCTGAAGCACTGCAAAAAGCCATTTACTTCTATGAAGCCCAGCGTTCGGGGCCATTACCAGCAAATAATCGGGTCGAATGGCGTGGTAATTCAGGCATGCAGGATGGGTCTGATGTAGGCGTCGATCTGACCGGAGGGTGGTATGATGCCGGGGATCATGTGAAATTCGGCTTTCCGATGGCTGCTTCCGCTACGATGCTCGCTTGGTCTGTCGTGGAATACGGCGACGGATATGAACAGGCAGGACAACTGGAGGAGATCAAGGATAATATCCGATGGGCGACCGACTATTTTATGAAAGCGCATACGAAACTAAATGAATTATGGGGACAAGTCGGAGCAGGTAATACGGATCATGCCTGGTGGGGACCGGCAGAGGTCATGCAGATGAACCGTCCGTCGTTTAAGATTGATGCTTCCTGCCCAGGCAGTGATCTGGCGGCAGAAACGGCGGCAGCGCTGGCAGCGTCGTCGATTGTATTTGCAGATGATGATCCGGCATACTCGGCCAGACTGCTCCAACATGCCAAAGAGCTGTACAACTTTGCAGATACTTATCGTGGGGAATACACCGATTGTATCACGGATGCCGCAGCGTTCTATAACTCGTGGACAGGATACGAAGACGAGCTGGCATGGGGTGGAGCATGGTTATATTTAGCCACTAATGATAGCGCTTACTTGTCCAAAGCCATTGCAGCTACGGACCGTTGGTCTTCTAGCGGAGGCTCAGCCAATTGGCCGTATACCTGGACACAAGGTTGGGACAGTAAACATTATGGTGCCCAGATCCTGCTTGCCCGGATTACGTCCAGCTTGAACATGCCGGAGGCGACGAGATTTATTCAGTCGACAGAACGCAACCTGGATTACTGGACAGTTGGAGTTAATGGGACACGAGTCAAGTATACGCCAGGAGGTCTTGCGTGGCTGGATCAATGGGGCTCGCTCCGTTATGCAGCGAATGCAGCCTTTATTTCTTTCGTATACTCCGACTGGGTCAGTGATCCTGTGAAAAAATCAAGATATCAGGATTTCGCCGTCTCGCAGATGAATTATATTCTGGGTGATAACCCGCGTCAGAGCAGTTATGTGGTCGGATACGGTCAAAATGCACCCCAACATCCGCATCATCGAACCGCTCACGGTTCGTGGCTGAATAACGAGGATATCCCGGCTAACCATCGCCACATTCTGTATGGTGCCATGGTCGGCGGACCGGATGCATCAGATGGATATACCGATGATATCGGAGATTATGTGAGCAATGAGGTGGCAACTGATTACAATGCCGGTTTTACTGGTGCACTGGCAAAGATGAATCTATTGTTTGGTCAGAATCATCAACCCCTTGCGAATTTCCCTGCACCTGAGGTCAAGGGTGAGGAGTTCTTTGTGGAAGCTGCCATCAAATCATCCGGTTCCAATTATACGGAAATCCGGGCACAGCTTAATAATCGTTCCGCTTGGCCTGCCCGAATGGGAGATCAACTTTCTTTTAAATATTTCCTGGATTTGAGTGAAGTGTATGCTGCTGGACGTACTGTATCGGACGTTCATGTTACCACCTCCTATACGGAGGGAGCGACGGTATCCCAACCGGTTGTGGTGAATGCAGCCCAGCATATCTATGCGATTACGGCGAACTTTGGTAATACGAAGATCTATCCCGGTGGGGAAGGGAATTATTGCAAAGAAGTACAGTTCCGCATTACAGGCCCACAGGGCGCATGGAATGCAAACAATGACCATTCGTTCCAGTCGCTGACCACAGGCAATCCTGTGAAGAGCATCTACCTTCCAGTCTATGATGCCGGAGTGAAGGTGTACGGACAGGAGCCTGGTGTGGCACCAGTTACGGTTCCAAGCGCACCTGCTAGCGTGCAGGCTGTGGCGGGAAGCAGTCAGGTTAACCTGACCTGGATAGCTGGTTCCGGGGCTGAATCGTATACGGTGAAGCGTTCCGAGGTAAGTGGAGGGCCATATACCACTGTCGCGACGGGTGTGAATGAATTGACCTATACGAACACGGGGCTGACGAATGGAACCACTTATTATTATGTAGTGACTGCCGTGAATTCAGCAGGGGAATCATCGGGTTCTATGCAGGTGTCGGCTACGCCGCAAGCAGCTTCAACAGTGCCGGGAGCACTGACTTTAAGTGGGACGGCTGGCAATGCACAGTCGGTCCTGACCTGGACAGCAGCTTCGGGCGCTACCAGCTATAAGGTACAACGTTCGGTGGCAGGAGGAACATACGCGGATGTGGCAACCGGATTGTCCATATTGACTTACACGGATACGACTGCGCTGAATGGCACCACGTACAATTACCGGATTGCAGCCATGAATGCGAACGGGCAGACGCTGTCCAATGTCCTGGCACTGACGCCTTCTGCACCTCCGGTGACGACGGATACACTCGAAGTGCAGTACCGCAGTGGAGGGTCCGGGAATTCAAGCAATGCGGTGACCCCGCAGTTCAATGTGAAAAATACCGGCACACAGGCAATCGATCTTAGTACAGTGAAGATCCGATATTATTTTACCAAGGATGGTACCGATGATATGACGTTCTGGTGTGATTATGCCCAGATGGGTACGGCCAATGTTGAAGGAACATTTGTCGCGGTGAATCCGGCGAAGGGTACAGCTGATACGTATCTGGAGATCAGCTTCAAGTCCGGAGCAGGCAGTTTGGCCGCTGGAGCAGAGACCGGCGTGATCCAGACACGCTTTTCCAAAAATAACTGGAGCAATTTCGATCAAAGTAATGACTATTCCTATGATGCCTCCAAGACGGCTTTTGCCACATGGAACAAGGTAACCGCGTATCAGGGAACCAACAAAGTATGGGGCTTGGAGCCGTAACTGGCTGAATGTCATAAGTCGAAGAGCAGCATGGGCAGACCAACAGCACTTATAGAGGATGTTCAAAAAGTTCGCTTTTGATTACGAAGGATGCCTGGTGGCATCATCAGCATCGAATATGGAATTCAGCCGAAATAAGTGGGAGGCTTACGAAGAATGTTTCCTTGGGAAACATTGTGGTCGCTCACGTAGTTTTCCCTACGCTGCGCTACTCCATTTCTAGCTTCATCCCATCTTCTCGGTACTGAAAACCGCTCTTTTTGAACACGCATTTATATTCCACTATTCCAGGGAGGTATATATCAATGTTGAAATCAGCTGCGAAAAAAAGTTTAACAGCCATGCTGGCGGGTACTGTCATGTTGACCGGATACACCGGACTGTGGGCAGGGCCGCAAACGGCACACGCCGCAGATCAGGCCATCGAGATTCAGTCCGACAGCATCAATGAAGCCCGGTTTTTGCAATTGTATGAACAGTTGAAAGATCCGGCAAACGGATATTTCTCGCCAGAGGGTCTGCCTTATCATTCCATTGAGACCCTGCTGAGTGAGGCCCCGGATTATGGTCATATGACGACGTCCGAGGCATACAGTTACTGGCTATGGCTAGAGACCATGTATGGTCACTATACGGGAGACTGGTCCCAACTGGAAGAAGCATGGGACAGTATGGAAAAATTCATTATCCCGGTCAACGAAGGTGACGGCAAGGAAGAGCAGCCGACGATGAGCTCATACAACCCGAACAGCCCTGCTACGTATGCAGGGGAAAAACCATTCCCGGATCAATATCCATCGCAACTTAATGGGCAGTATGCAGCGGGTAAAGATCCGATTGATGCTGAACTGAAGGCGACCTATGGTGACAATCAGACTTATCTCATGCACTGGCTGGTGGATGTGGATAACTGGTATGGATACGGTAACCTGTTGAATCCATCCCATACGGCTACCTATGTGAACACATTCCAGCGTGGGGAGCAGGAATCTGTGTGGGAAGCGATTCCGCATCCATCCCAGGATGATAAATCCTTTGGTAAGGCAAACGAAGGCTTTATGAGCTTGTTCACAAAGGAAAATCAGACACCGTCAGCGCAATGGCGTTACACCAACGCAACGGATGCCGATGCACGTGCTGTTCAGGTTCTGTACTGGGCGAAAGAGATGGGATACAACAACCCGGAATATCTGGATAAAGCGAAGAAGATGGGCGACTACCTGCGCTATGGCATGTATGATAAATACTTCCAGAAAATTGGAAGTGCTAAGAACGGTACACCGACGCCGGGTACAGGTAAAGATTCCAACATGTATCTCATGGCTTGGTATACGTCATGGGGCGGTGGTTTGGGTCAAGGTGGGGATTGGGCTTGGCGCATTGGAGCGAGTCACACCCATCAGGCTTATCAAAACCCGGTTGCAGCCTATGCCTTGTCTGACCCGGCTGGCGGCCTGATTCCTGAATCAGCAACAGCGAAGGCAGATTGGAATGCCACGCTCAAACGTCAGCTGGAATTCTACACATGGCTACAATCCCATGAAGGAGCCATTGGCGGGGGGGCAACCAACAGTATCGGTGGTTCCTATGGGGCCTATCCGGCAGGAATTAGTACCTTCTATGACATGGCCTATCAAGAAGCACCCGTGTATCGTGACCCGGATTCCAACACATGGTTTGGATTCCAGGCATGGCCGCTGGAGCGTGTAGCCGAGATGTATTATATTCTTGCCGAGAGCGGTGATCTGTCCTCTGAGAACTTCCAGATGGCCAAGAAAGTGATCACGAAGTGGATTGACTGGTCCAAGGACTATGTATTTGTAGGTGAGCGTCCGGTGACAGATGCGCAAGGCTACTATCTGAATGCAGCAGGACAGCGCATTTTGGGTGGAACCAATGTTCAGGTAGCGACAACACCGGCTCCAGGAGAGTTCTGGATTCCAGGTGGTCAGGAATGGCAGGGTCAACCGGACAAATGGAACGGCTTCAGTTCGTTTACGGAAAATCCGAACTTCCGTGTAACGACCAAAGATCCCGTGCAGGACACAGGAGTTCTGGGAAGTTACGTTAAAGCACTGACCTTCTTCGCGGCAGGGACACAGGCGGAGAACGGCACACTTAGTGTGAAAGGTCAAGAAGCCAAGGATCTGGCGGAAGCTCTGTTGGATACTGCTTGGGATTACAATGATGGTGTGGGTATCGTTACCGAAGAAGAGCGTAAAGACTACTTCCGCTTCTTTGCCAAAGAGATCTATATCCCGGCCAACTGGTCCGGAACCTTTGGTCAAGGCAATACGATTCCAGGTACAGCAGGTGTACCTTCCGATCCAGCGAAAGGCGGCAATGGCGTATACATTGGATACTCCGACCTGCGCCCGGCCATCAAGCAAGATCCGGCATGGGCTTACCTGGATAACCTGTACAAAACGTCGTATAACCCGACCACGAAGCAGTGGGAGAACGGAGCACCTACCTTTACGTATCACCGCTTCTGGTCACAGGTGGATATGGCTACAGCTTATGGAGAGTATGATCGACTCCTTGGAGATTCCGATAGTCCGGGAGTGGAAGTGCCCGGTGCTCCTGCTGGCGTAACAGCAACCGGAGGAAGCGAGCAGGTGGTTCTGAATTGGAACGCAGCCGCTGGTGCAGCCTCGTATACTGTGAAACGTGCAGAAGTGAACGGTGGTCCTTATACGTCTGTAGCAACAGGGGTCTCAGGATCAACATTCACGGATACGGGCTTGACCAACGGTACAACGTATTATTATGTCATCACTGCGGTGAATGCCGCAGGTGAGTCTGCACCGTCGACACAGGCATCTGCAACACCACTCGCAGGTGTCGTTGTGCCAGGCGCATTCAACCTTACTGGAACGGCTGGGAATGCCCAGGCGGTACTGACATGGACAGCATCGACTGGAGCAGCAAGTTATAAGGTACAGCGTTCGGTAGGCAACGGGGCGTATGCTGATCTGGCAACGGGGTTGACTGCACTGACGTATACCGATGCTACAGCGGTGAATGGTACGGCATATAATTACCGAATCGTAGCCGTGAATACGAGTGGTCAGACGAATTCGAATGTCTTGGTATTGACCCCATTAGCCCCTCCGGTCACAACGGGAGCACTTGAAGTACAATATCGCAATGGTGGTTCAGGAACTTCAGGCAATGCGATCACTCCACAGTTCAATGTGAAGAATACAGGTACAACTGCTGTGGACTTGAGCAAAGTGAAGCTCCGGTATTATTTCACGAAGGATAGTGCGGCTGATCTGAGTTTCTGGTGTGATTATGCCCAGATTGGAAGCAGTAACGTGGAAGGACATTTTGTTTCGATCGATCCGGCCAAGGGCACGGCAGATACCTATCTGGAGATTGGATTCAAATCGGGTGCGGGCAGTTTGGCAGCGGGTGCCGAGACCGGAATTATCCAGGTGCGTTTCTCGAAAAACAACTGGACGAATTTTGATCTAACGAATGATTATTCCTTTGATTCCACCCAAACGGCCTTCAGTGCATGGACGAAAGTGACAGCTTATCAGGACGGCGCGAAGGTATGGGGAATTGAACCTTAATCAGTAAACAGCTGCTTAACCAGTTGTAGGATCATTAAGGACATGAGAAATACAGATTAAGCTGGGGAGAAATCCCTGGCTTTTTCTTTTTTTATAATAATCCTTCAAATGGGTAACGGTAATTAGAAATTGAACCATAGTAATGTTTACCATATTTGCGATTTTAAACATTAAAATATAGTTCATATGACCCATGTACTGGATGAGGATTGACCTAACTCTTTTATTGGTGAAAAATGAAGCATATCAAATAGTTACAATAATTTAACCTTTGTAAAAGAAGGAATCAGCAGTGCTTTTTGCCAATAGAGGATGGACAGACCCTGTTACTTAGTGCTCAAGTGCGCCTGCATCAATACAGGACTTTTGACTGATGAACGTTATGGATAGCCCGTTTACAATGGGGCAAGCCGGGGAGAAGCAACCCAGGTTAAAATTCTGTAACATCAGGGGGAACTCGACATCATGAATTGGAAGAAAACAATTATTACAGCAAGTGTCACAGCATCGATGCTGATGGGAAGTCTGACGACAGGAGCACTAACGGCACAGGTATCGGCAGCTGCTGTTGAGAATTCACAAGTAAAAGTAATTTGGGGCGTAAACCTACGCACAACACCTTCTTCTTCTGCGAAAGTTGTTCGCTTGATCGCTAAAGGGGAGACGGTAACAGTGCTTCAGCAATCCGGTTCGGATTGGTATAAGATTAAGGATTCTGCGAATCGGACAGGCTACATATCTTCTTCATCCAAATACACACAAGCTGTAAGTGGCGGTACAAGCGGGTCGGGTTCAAATAGTGCCACATCGGAAACCGGTAATGCGTCTGTAGAAAAAGTCATTGCAGCGGGTATGAAATATTGGGGTACACCGTATGAATTCGGAGCGAGTCGTAACAGCACAGCTACGTTTGACTGTTCCAGCTTTATACGTCAGGCTTTTATCGATGCACTTGGCATCAAGCTTCCAGCTGATTCTCGTAAACAGGGAGCATATGTGAAAGCTAAGGGTGCTGTTCAGACCAACTGGAAAAACCTGAAGCGCGGGGACCTGATGTATTTCATGTCGTATAAAGGCAGTTCTGCATCATCGTATTCGGGCGTGAATAAATCCAGCGCAACCATTACGCACACAGGGATCTACCTGGGCGACGGCAAGGTATTACATACGTATTCCAACGCCGGCGGTGGTGTAACGATTAGTGATATCTCTGGCAAACATTGGGAGTACCGCTTCCTGTTTGGTGGCAGTGCGCTGTAGGTTAGAACAAGAACTTTCTTAGAACCGCTGTGATATTCTGCGGATGTTTATAGGTATACAAAACACCTTCCATTCTGCCTTTGACGGGCGAGTGGGAGGTGTTTTTGTGTTATCTATTGAACCGAACAATTCAATCCTGATAGTACAGGCGGAACAGGATGTCCTGATTGTAGTTGCCAAATCCCTCACCATACAATGTGAGTCCGCCTACATGCTGGGCATCTTCCTCTACAGATAGACGAAGGGTCCACTGGTTGCGTTCGACAGGGATATCTGAAAGTGTAATTGCGGATAGGTGTTGTCCATCAATAAATGTGCCCTCATTGGTGATTCGCAGTACCTTGAGCATGCCATATTGATTGACACTGTCGCTCCACCATTCAGGGGTAAACATGCCGCGTCCGTTGCCTGAATCTCCAGGGCTTGTCCATTCACCCAATCGGATGCCATTGAGCATAAAAGTAATATCCGAGGGCCAATTGGGATTAACGGATGGGGCTTCTGATCCGATCTCCAGGGAAAGTTCAATGGCGTTGATCTGCTGTCCGGATAAAATATAGTTTGGAATTTTGTATTCCACAAATCCACGGCCAAACCACAGAATATGGGCATGCATTCGCTCGGGGTCGAGGAAATAGCGAGGGTCATCGTACTGGCCAATCACCTGAGTGGACGTTGCCAGCCCGCATGTCGGATAGACGTCAAAGTGGGTGTAGTGTCCCACAGGTACAGAAACCTCGTGCAGCTTGCGGGCTGTGCCGCTTTCCTGCGGCATGGAGATGCCAATCCAGTCTACAGCAAGGCTGTTCATTTTATGCGTGCCACCGTCTTTGCGTATCATTTTGGACTGAATAATGCCCACATCCTGAAGTTTGCGGACATGCATGGTCACGATGGCACTACTCAGACCCAATGAAGCAGCGAGGTCTTTCACATTCATGGGTGTCTCGGCAACAAGGCGGATAATCTGTAAACGTACTTCACTGGCAAGTGCTTCATATAGGGGTAGCCATTCGGCATCGGTATTTGCTCGGATCACAGTTGTTCCTCCATTATGTCTTTATAGAATTAAGTTAAACATAAATTCAGTAAAAAGAATAACATTTTGCAAAATTCAGGTTGAAATTGAGGCTATAATCGATTTTAATATAAATATGAACGTTGATCCATAGAATATCAATTAATTTTTATATTAATCTTAGGGAGTTGAAATTCATTATGGAAAAAGCAAAAATGACGGTAGACAAAGATTTTACTATTGGAGTAGTTGATAAGCGTTTATACGGTTCATTCATTGAGCATCTTGGACGTGCCGTGTATGGTGGAATATATGAGCCTGGACATCCATCTGCGAACGAACAGGGTTTTCGCACGGATGTGCTGGAGATGGTCAAAGAGCTGCACGTACCGATTGTACGTTATCCAGGAGGTAATTTTGTATCCGGTTACAATTGGGAAGATTCGGTTGGACCTGTGTCAGAACGCAAACGCAGACTGGAACTGGCTTGGAGAACAATTGAGACCAATGAATTTGGCTTCAACGAATTCGTGGACTGGGCGAAACAGGCCAATTCCGAAGTCATGATGGCCGTTAATCTGGGAACACGTGGCGCCGATGCAGCCCGCAATATTGTAGAGTACAGCAACCATCCGGAAGGTTCGTATTATAGTGATCTTCGCATCAAGCATGGATACAAGCAGCCGCATGCGATCAAAACATGGTGTCTGGGCAACGAGATGGATGGTCCTTGGCAGATCGGTCACAAAACGGCAGAAGAGTATGGACGTGCTGCTGTTGAAGCGGCAAAAGTCATGAAGTGGACGGACCCGACCATTGAACTGGTAGCCTGCGGAAGTTCGAATCTGAATATGCCTTCATTCCCGGATTGGGAAGCAACCGTGCTGGATCATACTTATGATCATGTGGAGTATCTGTCCCTGCATCAGTACTATGGTAATCAGGAGCAGGATACGCCAACGTTCCTGGCACGCTCACTTGAAATGGATCGTTTTATCGATACCGTGAAGGCAACCTGTGATTATATTAAAGCGAAGAAACGCAGCAAAAAGACCATGTATCTGTCCTTTGACGAGTGGAATGTATGGTATCACTCCCATGAAAGTGACTCCAAAATGGATCCGTGGCAGATTGCTCCGCCACAGCTGGAGGATATCTACAACCATGAGGATGCACTGCTCGTTGGTTGTATGTTGATCAGTATGCTCAAACATGCGGATCGGGTCAAAATGGCATGTCTGGCACAACTCGTTAACGTTATTGCGCCGATCATGACAGAGACGGGCGGTGGTTCGTGGAGACAGACGATCTTCTATCCATTCATGCATACGTCCTTATTTGGACGTGGAACGGCATTGGTGCCATTGATCCAATCTCCGAAATACGATACCAAACAAATCACAGATGTTCCTTATCTCGAGGGCATTGCAGTTCATAACGAAGAGCAGGGTGAAGTGACTGTATTCGCAGTCAACCGTCATCTGGAAGAAGCGCTTCCGCTCGAAGTGGATCTGCGCAGTTTCGGGAAATGCAGCTTGATCGAGCATATCGTGCTGGAAAGCGATGACCTCAAAGCATCGAATACGGCCGCACAACCGAACCGCGTTGCTCCTCATAATCGCGGGGGTGCAGTGGTATCCGAGACCCTGATTACAGCGAGCTTGGCGAAAGCGTCATGGAACGTGATCCGTTTGAAAGTGCAATAAGGGATCAGGTAAAAGGTGAGGCACGGGAACCTGATTGCAGGTTGGATGTCCGAGAGGGATGCCTGCGGGTTAGCTTGGTTCATGTATCAAAAAAGCTGGGTGCAAGTTCAATGCATCCAGCTTTTTCGTCGTATTTTATAGGGGAACAGAAGGCATGGCGACACGGGCAATAATGTGGCTGACGCGTAGCAAGCAGGGTATCGATGTAACACGTGTGTTGAACATGTAGTAAACAGTACACAGTACGGAGTAAATAGTACGTATTACACACTACATACTACAAACCACATACTACAAACCACATACTACACACTACGCAGTTACACACTGCATGTACACAGTGATCTGCGTACGTGCTAACGAACCTGGGACACCTTATTATGTCGATTATCTTTATAGTTGAAATTTAACGAATCTGAGACACCTTATCATAGTAAAATGACGGGCAAATCTCGGGAAAAGCACATCCAGATAGCGAATAACGTGTAAAGGATTCGTTAGAATATTAGATTAGCCGAAAACAGACGAATAGCGTGTGCTGAGTTCGTTACAATCACCCGCCCGTTTGAAAGGTTATTTCTCTTCAGCGTAGCGTGCACTTCAACCTCCAACCTTAAAACTTAAAACTCAAAACTTTCGCCATCACGCGGAATGAGTACCTGACCATCCAACTGCTCGGATGTCAGATAAGTGGCAAGATCCGTACGAGACATCATACAATGATTAATCGCATCCATGTGCACGGCGATGACATGAGCAGACGGCGCATGGCGCTTCACGGCTACAACGTCAGGCCCGTCCATTGTAATGGGATCACCCTCCAGGAAGCGTGCGCCTCCGGCATTCACGATAATGACTTCAGGTGTGTATTGACGAATGGCTTCAGCAGGTTCTTCGCACCAGATGGTATCCCCAGCGATATAGGTGACGGGTTCTCCATCTGCTTCAAGTACGAAACCGGACACGTTGCCCATACGTTCTCCGATTTCACCTGTGCCATGATGCCCGGATGTGCGGGCGAATCGGACAGAGTGATGCTCATGTTTTTCTTCGACAGCTGTTACATTTGTGAATCCGGCACCCAGAAATACATGCTCATCCCCAGGCTGGCAGATTAGAGGAATGTCTTTACCAAGTTGTTTCGCCGCTGCTTCATCCCAGTGATCGGGATGGGTATGTGTCACAATCAACAGATCTGGATGCAGATAATCCGTTTCGGTTTCAGGCAGAGCTACTCTTGGATTACGTAACTCATTGGGTGTATTGGGGAATGCGGGCATGACTTCGGCGTCCATCAGCATGGGATCAACGAGAATGTTCAGCCCTCCGTATTCCAGCCACAGTGTTGCATTGCGAATCAATTGAATTTTCATGATATTTGCACTCCTTCGGGTTGTTGAATAGTATTACCCTATATGGTATACAACCCGTTTAACGGCGTACATAACATGATGAATGGAATTAGGCTAAGCTAATTTCACCGTGAAAGGATTGCTGAAGCAAGATGAATGAAATGATAGATGACACAGATATCCGTATTTTGCAGATCCTGATTCAGGATGCCAAACGTTCTCACAAAGAGATCGGTGAAGAGGTTCATCTCACGGGACAGGCCGTCGGTGCAAGAGTGCGCAAGCTGCAAGACCTGGGGGTAATCGAAGGGTACACGGTAAAATGGAACCCGGAACGCCTTGGCCTCGGCCTACAGGCCTTTGTCACGGTTTTCTTGAACTCCGGTAACAGACATGCTGCCTTTCGTATATTCATTGCTGATCGTAAGGACATCGTTGAAGTCCATCGCGTCAGCGGAGAGGGCTGTTATCTGATGCGGGTGCAGACCAGCACCACAGAGGAACTTGGACAACTGTTGGAAGCATTGCTGCCTTACGGCAATTACAGAGTCAGCCTGTCCATAGGTGTGGAGAAATCACAGTGATGTGTGGTGTGGGAGGCTTGTCTCATCCCTCACGATAGTCCATGATCTTGCTGCTGATCATGCAAAGTCTCCTGAAGCAAAGTCACCGCTTGGTTCAGCTCTTTTTTGCTGAGCAGATGATCGGTCTGAATATGAGACCGGGTGCCGTCTTTCAGGAACAGAACGATCATGGGAGAAGCAGACAGGAGCCACTTGCTGCGGGCAGGTGATGCAAGTTCGACTTTGCGAATCCGGCTCCATGGAATCTTCCGCTTGCCCGTGTTCAACGCATCATCATCCCAGGATAACAACACGGCAGGGCTTCTGGTTAGTCGTGACACGAACATGAAGAATAGCGGTCCGACCAACCACATGCCCAGCACGGCAGCGATGGAATAGTATATCGTCTCCAGTCTTTCGGCTTGTCCGTCCACGATGATCCATAATAGGCTCACACACAAGAGAAGGAAAAGGAAGCATAGACTTGCTTTCCATAGAGCAGTGCTGCGTCGGTAATATATCTGCTGATGATCATGCTTGGGTATTCCAGGTTGCTGCATAGATGTTCCTCCTCATAACAATGCTGATCGATATGCCAAACGTGCCGCCTGCATAAGCAGAGCGGCATGTTCAACGTTATTGGCTATAACACAGATGACAGACTCAGATGAATTCATTAGCCTGATCTATAGTTTAACACGAACTTAATTCAGGTCCATTACCCTGATATCGCTGAATTTTTACCTGCATCACGCGCATGTGTGTACAGATCGGCATACACGCCTTGAGCCTCAATCAGCTCTTGATGCGAGCCTTCCTCCACAATCTCGCCATTCTCCATCACCAGAATTCGGTCCGCATGCATCACTGTGGACAGACGATGGGCAATGACAATGGTGGTGCGTCCTTGGGATACCGATTCCAGAGCCTGCTGCACGAGCTGTTCCGTGTGTGAATCCAGATTGGCCGTTGCCTCATCCAGGATGAGCACTCGGGGCTGGAACACAACGATCCGGGCAAACGATATCAACTGCCGCTCCCCGGCGGAAAGCCCGCTTCCGCGTTCGGACAGATGTGTATCATATCCTTGTGACAAACGTGAAATCATGGCATGTGCTCCGACAAAACGGCAGGCTTCAATTGCTTGCTCTCGCGTAATATCCTCACGAAACATTCTCACATTATCAATGATGGAACCGGAGAAGAGGAATGGTTCTTGTTGAATCAGACCCACGATCCGATGAAGTTTGGCCTGCGGCAACTGCCGAATATCGGTACCATCAATTTCGATACTGCCCTTGTCTACATCATAAAAGCGATTGAGCAGGGAGATCAGGGTGCTTTTGCCAGCGCCTGTTGTGCCCACGATCCCTACCATTTCACCTGGATAGAGGTGCAGGTTCATATGCTGGATCAGGGGCCGATCTGCCTGATAACCAAACGACACATCATTAAAATCAATCTGGCCCATCACGTTCCGAGGTTCCAGCGAAGAGGCCTGCTTAGGCTCAGGATCGGCAACTTCAGGCCGCGTATTCAGAATGTTCCAGATGCGATCCATGGATACGGTGGTGGACTGGAATGTATTCCACTGCATCGTAATCTGGTTGATTGGTTGGAAGAACTGCCGAATATAACTGATAAACGCATATAATACCCCGACTTGCAGGGACTCACCCAGAACGGCGCGACCTCCAAGCCAGACCATCATGACCAGTGCCGCATTGCCAAGGATATCAAAGGCCCGGTTGAATATGACATTGGAGCGGGCTTGAGCAATGTTGGCTTTCAGATGGAGCGCATTTTGTTCCGAGAAACGTTTCTTCTGTTCTTCTTCCTGGTGAAAAGCCTGAATCAGGAACATGCCGGACAGGTTCTCCGCTGTAAATGCGATTAAACGGGAAAGACGCGTACGGGCATTCTGATAAGCCTTCCGCAGTCGACTACGGAATAATACCGCAACCACTGCAATGACAGGCAGGACGATCAGGGAGTAACCCGCGAGCACAGGATCAAGTTGGAACATAAAGACGATAATGAGCACCAGCATCATACCATCCCGAATCAGACTGAGCAGGACTTGGGTGAAAAAGCTGCTGATAGTCTCCGTATCACTGGATACGTTCGTGACTAGACTGCCGATATGAAAACGGTCAAAGAAAGACATGGACATCTTGGAGATATGTTTGAACAGGTCCTTTCGAATCCGGGATACAATGTTCTGTCCCACATGCTGCAACAGATTATTCTGCACATAGGTAAAAATAAAACTAATAACTGCCAGCCCGAGAAAGATGGCTGCGAGCTGAACGAGAAAGCCCACACTGGTCTGGCCGATGGCCAGATGATCATCGATGGCGATCTTCACCAGATAGGGTTGCAGTAGATCTGCCGATATGCCCAGCAGTGAGCAGAAGAAGATGCCGGCAAATGCCCATTTATGCGGTTTGGCGTATGCCATCATCGCTTTGAACGAAGTTCGTTTACTCTGATCGTCTTCTGCATCTGGTCGAAGTTCAGCGTTAGACATGATGTAATCCCTCCTCCTGCAAACGGTAGGTGGCCGCATATAACCCCTTGGCAGCCATCAACTGCGCATGTGTTCCCTGCTCAGCGACGCGCCCTTCATCCAGAACGATGATATCGTCTGCGTGACGGACCGCGCTGATGCGATGAGAGATGATCAATGTGGTCTTGCCCTTGCCGATCTCGCGCAAACTGCGCAGAATACCGCTCTCTGTAACGGCATCAACCGCGCTCATGCTGTCATCCAGAATAAGTAACTGTGCTTGCTTGATCAATCCTCTTGCAAGGCTGGTTCGCTGACGTTGTCCACCAGACAGGGTAAGTCCACGTTCGCCAAGACGTGTATCGAAGCGATCCGGAAAACGGACAATATTGTCATAGATCATGGCTTGCCGTGCACTATGTTCCACTGTATCCAGCGATACTTCCCGGTCGCTGAATGCGATGTTATCCCGGATGGTGGTGCTAAACAGGAAGCCATCCTGAGGGACATAGGCGATGCGCGATCTCAGACTTTCCAGCGATAGCTGCCGAATATCGGTACCATTGATGCGAATCGTTCCTTCAGGTGGTTCATATGTACGCAGCAACAGCTTAACGAGGGTGCTTTTACCTGAGCCGGTCTTGCCTACAATACCCACCGTTCGCCCGGCACGAATATGGAGTTGAATATGTTTGAGAGCAGGGGATGAACTGCCAGGATAGGAGAAGGTTAGATTCTCCATGGTGATATCTTGTACGGTATGGAGCGCTGTGGCTTCGGGAAGTTCACGCACATCCGCTACTTCGCTGAGCAGGTCATTCACCCGCTCCAGGGATGCGCCTGAGCGCTGAACGGTATTAATGACATTACCGATCTGTTGAAGCGGTCCCATAATAATGCGCAGATATAAGGTTAGGGCGACAAAACTCCCGAGTGTAATGGAATTCTGCATGGTCATCATACCTCCGACAAGCAGAGAAACAACCAATGAGATGGCTCCCAGCAGCGGGAGCAAGGCTTGAAACAAGGAAGACAGACGAACAAGACGAAGCTGTTTGCTCTTAATTGCATCGACGGTAGTTCCAAAACGTGCACGAGCACTGTCTTCGATGGCAAACGTCTTGGTTACGCGAATGCCGCCCAGCTGTTCTTCTGCAGATTCCGTCATGGTTGCAAGGGCTTCCTGTACTTCACGAGAGCGCTTGCGAATCCGCGGACCGAAAAATACGACCAAAAATGGAATCGCCAGCAAAGGTACAACGCTGATTAGAATGAGTGTCAACGGAATCCCGCTAAGCAGCATCATCACAATGCAGGACAACAGCAGGAAGGTGGCATTGGTCATGAGTGTCACGCCATTGGATATTGCTTCACGTACGGAAGTAACATCGTTCATGACATAACTGAGCAGTTTTCCGTTCCCTTGTTTGGAGAAATAATGTTCGCTAAGTTCGGAAAACTTACTGAATATACGCTCACGCGTCATGAATTCGAAGCGTCGACCAAGCTTCATAATCATGAACTGTCCGGTACCGAACAGTAGATTATAGCCGATGGCAATAGCTAGAAGGGACAGGCTGTACCTTACGATTGTCTGCATCTGGAGTGTGTTCTGCATCAATTGATCCGTGAAACTGCCGAGTATGCGGGGCAGGGATGCTTGCCCGACATTGGAGGCAATAATCAGAAGAACAGCAAACAGATAGATAGGCCAGTTCGATACGACATAACCGCGAAGTAATCCTTTCTTGGACATAAGCATTGTTCTCCTTTTGTTATAGGTGAAGTCAGTTCAGCGGGTGGAGTCAAGAAAAGGGCCGACACCTGTTATTAGCGCGTCGTGCCCTCTTACTGTATGCGATCCGGTTCGCTGTTTATCCGTCATCCGATGGATTTCTCTATTCTTATTTTTGCGCTAATCCGATGGGATGTCAACGAAGTCAGTTAGCAGCAGGCAGGTGGATCGGATTAGTGACTGCGGAGAAAAGTTCTATGCAGTGTTCCCGTGTTGTATTCACCAGATGTCGAAATTACTGAAACATTTTCTAGAGGTACCCCGTCTGTAGGAATGAAGAGGTAAAAAATAGGCTTTACTAATCATATGGAGGTGCCAGGAAATGAAACATAAAAAAGGATTGGCTGCAACGCTTGCACTCTGCGTTTCTTTGACAGCAGGAGGTGCATCCGTATTTGCTTTCTCAGATGTGAAAGATGAGGGTCAGAAGTCGATTGTGGATTCATTGAAAACAAAAGGTGTTATTAACGGAGTAACAGCGGATCTGTTCCGTCCAGATCTTGCATTGTCCGAGCCACAGGGTGTTCAACTGATTGTGAATGCATTTGGTCTGAAAAATGCATACGCGGCGTCTGCCGCTCAGAATAAAATTAGTCCGGACACATGGTATGCGGATGCTGTACAGGCCGCTACCCAAAATGGATTGTCTATTCCGGTAGAAGTAAACCCGCAGGGCAAAATGACACGCGAGCAATTTGTTATTTTGCTTCATGAAGGTATTAACACAACCGGGAATTATCCGGTCATCATGAAGTATAATCTTGTTAAGGACGAAAATAAAATCGGTAAGGACGCCATATCTGCGGTCCAGAACTTGCTGAACATGAACATCATTGAACTGGATAAGGACGGTAATTTCCGTCCAGATCAGTCGCTTACCCGTATGGAGGCTGCAAGCATGATCTTCAATGCACTCGAATTCGTGGATAAACACGGCAATGGCGGCTCAGCAGAGCCGGCTCCAACCAATCCAGGTGAAGGCCAACAAGCGATCGTACCTGAAGTGACTACAACGAAGGTTGATGACAAAACAACCAAAGTTAAACTCAGTGCTGAAATGCCACACCCAGGTTATGGATTGAAGATTGATGATGTGAAACTGGAGAAGAATGGACGCGCGATCGTGCTCTATTCCATTATTCAACCTGACCCGGACATGATGTATCCGATGGTTATCACGAATGTGACTGCAGAAACGGATATCCCAACAGGATATACGGCAGAAGCTCAACCTTCAGGCAAGTAAATTCACTGCAAACCCTATAAACTATCCTGGATAAACGAATTGTATCCTGGAAACCACTCTCCATACGTATATGGAGAGTGGTTTTTTTATTTGACTGAAAACGTAAAAAAGTTCTTATATGTTCACTTATATTACATTTAAAGAAAAATAATATTACATTTAAATCAATTGAATGGATAACTGCTTGGGTTATAAGGCCAATTCATGTTATGAAATCGGTGATTTTTAAATAGTATTTTCCCAAATATCTATGGGTCTAAGCGTGCAAACCTTGTGCAAAATCTACACATATAACTTCGAAAACTCAATGTTTATAAGCGTTTTTGTATCCTGCACGCAAAGATAAAAACAACATATATACGAAAGAGACAGGAGAAATATAGAATAAAAGCAAGCAATGACGGGTTTGTAAAATGCGATAGATGTATGATAGGTAATATTACATAATTCGCATCGGTAACATCTGTAAACCTCCACATTCAGCATAATGCTTGTAAACATGAACACGGTGTCTGATCGTATATGTGGGTTTTGACTTTAATGCCTGTTTTCTAACCTCATTTAAGATCTGACATCTTTCCAGGTTCATGTGACGGAATCCTAAATGACACTTAAGGAGGGAAACCGGTCAAATTCTACATGTTTTACTTCCCCAAAATGACAATGACAAGCTGGCAACATAAGTGTAAACCCCTGTTGTAACAGTATATTCGGTGATTTTATATGGAAAGATTGAAATGGCATATTTACGGATGGGGAAATGAACCATAAACTCGGTATGTAAGCGTTACCAAAAAAGGAGGAAACAACTGATGCAACCAGATGGGAAGTCCACCTTGTCGCAAAACCTATCGGTATACACCAATCCGAGCAGTAAGAAAAATAAATTAGGGAGAAGGATGATTCGAAACTGGGAGTTGTATCTGTTTATCGCGCCAGCCTTTCTATACTTTCTGATATTCCATTATGGTCCGATGTACGGCATACAAATTGCATTCAAAAATTTTATTCCAACGCTTGGTGTCACGGGAAGCCCATGGGTCGGATTCGATCATTTCATCCGTTTCTTCAATTCTTATTATTTCTGGGATTTGCTATGGAATACACTTAGCATCAGCTTATATGAGTTGGCTATAGGTTTTCCACTGCCAATCATTCTGGCGTTAGCGTTCAATGAAGTGAAGGATTCCTTCTTCAAGCGTACTGTGCAGACCGTCACGTATGCACCGCATTTTATTTCGGTCGTTGTGATGTCGGGCATGATCATTACCTTTTTGTCTCCCTCATCAGGCATGATTGTCAATTTGGTGGAAGCCCTTGGATTTCAGGCACCTCAATTCCTGACGGACCCTGCGTGGTTTAAAACAGTGTACGTACTGTCCGGAGTCTGGCAAAGCGCAGGCTGGGGCACGATCATATACCTCGCCGCCCTATCTGGCGTAGACCCGCAACTGCATGAAGCGGCTGTGGTGGATGGTGCGAGCCGGTTTAAACGGATTTTACATATTAACATACCAGCCATCATCCCTACGATCACCATCTTGTTAATTCTAAATATGGGTAGTATTTTGGGCGTCGGATTTGAGAAAATCCTGCTGTTGCAAAATCCGCTGAACATGGGCTCGTCCGATGTCATCTCAACCTTCGTCTATCGATCGGGTCTGGTGGATGCACAGTACAGTTTCTCCACGGCGGTGGGATTGTTCAACTCCGTAGTTAATGCGATTCTGCTCATTACCGTGAATCAGATCGCACGTCGTACCAGTGAAAACAGCCTGTGGTAAAAGGAGGGAATACACATGTCATCCGCAGTGAAAGAAAGCAGAAGCGATAAGGTGTTCTTAGTGTGCAATTACATCTATCTAACGGTAGCACTCGTGATTGTGTTGTATCCGCTACTATACATTATCAGTGCCTCAATTAGTGATCCCAAATACGTAAGCTCCGGGGAGATGTGGTTACTTCCGAAAGGAATTACATTTGAGGGCTATGCCCGAGTGTTTGAGAACACCAACATCTGGATCGGATACAAAAATACAATCATCTACACTGTCGTAGGTACCATCGTCAACCTGATTGTCACGTTACCAGCAGCCTATGCGCTCAGCCGCTCGGATTTTGTGGGGCGCGGATTCTTCATGGCGATGTTTATGATAACGATGTTCTTCGGCGGAGGGCTTGTCCCAAGTTACCTGCTAGTCAAGGATCTTGGTATGGTGAACAGCATGTGGGCACTTATTCTGCCTGGAGCTGCATCCATCTGGAATATTATCGTATGTCGTACGTTCTTCCAATCGACGATTCCCAAGGAGTTGCAGGAAGCGGCGCATATTGATGGGTGTACCAACACCCGGTTGTTCATCAAGATTGTGCTTCCGCTCTCCATGCCAATCATTGCAGTGATGGCACTCTTTTATGGAGTCGGACACTGGAACAGCTATTTCAGCGCCATGATCTATCTGAATGATTCTTCCAAGTATCCGTTGCAGCTCTTTCTACGGCAGATTCTCGTGCTTCAGGAAATGGCAGCTCAAGGGGGAGGAGCCATTGATACCTCTTCAGCAACGGCGATGAATACCAAAGCGGAGATTGCTGCACTGGTTAAATATGCTGTCATTATTGTTGCGACCCTTCCTGTCATTGCAGTGTATCCATTCCTTCAGCGTTACTTTGTCCAGGGTGTTATGATCGGTTCCGTTAAGGGCTGATCTTAATCCATATACCACATTAAACAAGGGGAGTTGTTGTCATGAAAAAGCTTCGCAAGGCTTCATCCATTACACTCTGTCTCACCTTATTCGCAACATTGCTTGCAGCCTGTGGTTCAACCAATGAAGAAGGAAGTGCGACCTCCACAATTGAGGGGGTCAAAAAAGAAGGTTTCCCCATTGTAGACAAAACACTAACGCTGAAGGTCATGTCCCAGGATGCGGGTGTAGCCGACTGGAGCACAATGCCTGTGCTGCAAGAGATGGAGAAATTGTCGGGCATCAAGCTGGAATACCAGCTATCACCGATCGACAGCTTTGAAACGAAAAAAAATCTGGTATTTGCCAGTGGGGACTTGCCGGATATGTTCTATGCTGCGGACCTCAAGCCAGCCGAGCAGGTGACATATGGCAGCCAAGGCATCCTGATCCCGTTGGAGAAATACATTGACGAAGGTTACGCCCCGAATATCAAAAAGATTCTCGATGAGAACCCGGATGTCCGCAAATCATTTACAACACCTGATGGGCATATGTATGCACTCCCATTCATTGATAAAGCCGCTGTGTGGTATAGAGGCCCAATGTGGTACAACGGGGAGTTCCTAAAGGCACTTAACGTAGAAGAGCCTAAGACCACGGAAGAATTGTATACGTATCTCAAGCGTGTCAAAGAAGAAGACCCTAATGGCAATGGCCAGCAAGATGAGATTCCGCTAACTTCTGTAAAACTGGATGATCTTCGCATGTTTTTCTTCGGCTTCTGGGGGATGTACAACGAAGGTATCTATTCCGATAAGGACGGAAAAGTTCACTACCCTTATCAAGAAGAAGGCTATAAAGGGTATCTGACATTCATGAATCGCTTGTGGAAAGAAGATTTGCTGGATCATGAGACCTTCTCTCAAACAGGCGATCAGAAAAAAGCAAAAGGTGTAAGCAACAAACTTGCACTGTTCAACGATTACCATCCATACTTCACGCTCGGTGGTGAGCCAAGCACGGATCATCCGCTGATGACACCCGTGAAGAGCGAAGTGGCAGACTCTCCGGTATACGGCAAGCACCCAGGTATGTCGGCTCGCGGTACCTTTGCGATTACGAGCAGCAACCCGTCACCTGAGGCGACGATGAGATGGATTGATTACTTGTACAGCTATGAAGGTGCGACTCTGTTCAATCAAGGTCCGGAAGGTGTGTTATGGCAATTCAAAGACAAGGAAAATCACGTAAAAGAGTGGCTCCCCGTTCCTGGGGGTGGAGATCGTGAAGAATATCGGGGTAAGATCACGCCGAACTTCGGTATCTTGACACCGGGCATTAATGATCCCGAAGTAGCGAAGGGTCTTCGCACCGAATTTGATGAGTGGATTGACCAGCAGAATCAAGAGAAGTTGGTACCTATTGGTAAAGCACCATTTCCTAACGTTTATCTGACAAATGAAGAGCAAAGCGAAGCAACCGCTCTATTGTCTGACCTGGATACGTACGTCAAGCAGATGGAAGCAAAGTTTGTGACGGGTCAGGAACCCCTTGAGAACTGGGATAAGTACATTGCACAGATGAAGAAAATGGGCAGTGACCGTATCATCGAACTGTATCAGGGAGCATACGACCGCTGGAATTCCGGGCAATAAAAAAAGTCTGTCGATCCAACATATTTCCCAGGGAGGAAGAAAGATAACCGCAAGCTTCAGTGATTTTCATATTTTTCGTATATCACAATGCTCGGGGGAGGTGTGAACAGATATGCAAAAATGGTTTGAAGAAGCCAAGCTGGGGATATTCATCCACTACGGCATCTATGCGGTAGACGGGGTTGCGGAGTCTTGGTCCTTCTATAACGGCAGGATGTCCTACGATGAATATATGAAGCAACTGAATGGGTTTACGGCTTCGGCATTCAACGCAGAGAAGTGGGCGGACCTGATTGAGAAGTCTGGAGCCCGGTATGCGGTACTGACAACGAAGCATCATGATGGCGTTGCATTATGGGATACGCAATATAGTGACCTGAACGTCGTCAAACAGACACCGGCGAATAGGGACATCGTGAGGGAGTATGCGGAAGCGATCCGTGAGAAAGGGATTCATCTGGGGATGTATTACTCGCTCATTGATTGGTCACACCCGGATTATCCTAGCGTGTATGAAGGGGAAAAGGTGCCGGACGATCTCAGCGATGTCAACCCGTATTCAAGTCCGGTGGACGGCGTTCAGGATCAGGAAAAGTGGCAGAAGTTCCTGCAATTCAATAACCATCAACTAGGGGAGATATTAACGAATTACGGAAGGGTGGATCTGCTATGGTTTGATGGGGATTGGGAACGGAGTGCACAGCAGTGGAATCTGCCGGAGTTCAAGCATTACCTGCACTCCTTCAACCCGGATATCATCATCAACTCCCGCCTTCAAGGGTATGGGGATTACAAAACGCCTGAGCAGGGCATTCCGATTACAAGACCGGAGGGACCTTGGGAATTCTGCACCACGATCAACACATCCTGGGGATATGTACCAACTGATCATAAATATAAATCCCTGAATCAGATCATTCGGATGTTCTGTGATTGTATATCCATGGGCGGTAATATGTTGCTGGATATAGGTCCGCGTGAAGATGGCACCATCGATCAGAGGCAGGAATATATTCTGCTTGGGCTGGGAGCTTGGATCCGAACCCATGAGGAGGCTGTCTTCGGAACGGGTGAAGGCATTATGTCCCGCTATTATCTGGGGGGCAGCACGGTATCCGGGGATCGAAAGACGTTGTATCTGTTTGTGTATGATGATCCAAAAGAGAATGTGTGCATCAAAGGTCTCTGCAATCCGATCCAAAAGATTACCGTGCTGCATTCGGGCAAAGAGCTTCATCATGAGATTCATGGAGGCGTGCCATGGTTCAATATCCCGGGAACAACGTGGATTAAAATGACCCCGGAGGACACACATGAACAGGTGACCGTTCTTAAGCTTGAATTCGATGAGGAGCTGGAAATGTACGGCGGCGCTGGAGCCGTTGTCACCCATAACTAACCATTACGGGGAGGGCGTGTGCCGATAGATGCATGCCCTCCCTTACGAATTGGAGAGAGTGACATGAACAGAAGTGGAGTGCCAGAGCCCAGGATTGAGTATGCTCCCAAACATTATATATGCAAGCGTGCGCAAGAACCGTTGGTGTTAGACGGCCGTGTGGATAAGGCATTTTGGGAGGCGGCCCCTTGGACGGATGATTTCGTTGATATCGAAGGTGATCTTCGTCCGAAGCCAGAGAAACAGACTCGGGTAAAGATGCTGTGGGATGACGACTATTTCTACTTTGCTGCCGAGCTGATGGAAGATCAGATATGGGCTACCTTGACTGAGCGTGATTCCGTTATTTTCTATGATAATGACTTCGAGATTTTTATCGATCCTGACGGGGATTCCCATCAATATTATGAGTTCGAGATCAATGCGCTCAATACGGTATGGGATCTGTTATTGGTGAAGCCTTATCGGGATGGTGGGCCACCGGTTAACGGTTGGGATATCAGCGGTCTCAAGACGGCCGTATATATCGATGGAGAACTGAACAATCCTGGGGCGGATAACCGGAAATGGAGTGTGGAAGTCGCGATTCCCTGGACCAGTCTAAAGGAATGTGCCGAAGGAAACCGTCCACCTGCACCAGGTGAGTTCTGGCGTGTCAACTTTTCACGTGTGGAGTGGCAGACCGAGGTACAGGGCGGTGAGTACCGTAAGGTGCTGAATCCGGAGACAGGCAGACCTTATCCGGAGGACAACTGGGTGTGGTCACCTATGGGCATTATTAACATGCACTACCCGGAGTTATGGGGGTATGTTGTATTCTCGAATGACGGAACGGATGAGTCGTTTGCGTTGCCGGAAGACGAACGAATCAAATGGGAGCTTCGCAAGCTCTATTACCGTGAACGCAATTATTATGAAACCCATGGCGAATTTACCCAAGATATGAAGTTGCTTATGAGTGAGGATTCGTGGAGTTGTGAGCCTGTAATCGAAACGACGCGCAGCCTGTTTCAGATTACTGCGCCTTCTTCGGACGGCACGGCCTTAATCTGTATTCGGGAAGACGGAAAGCTGTGGAAGGAGTGAGAACATAATGACCAGTCAAACCTTGATATTTTCCCTTGATGCACAGTCTTTGGCGAGGATCGAGGAGAAGTTCCAAGAGAAGGTGCAGTTTGCAGAGGCCCGCAAATCGGAGTTGTTTGATATTTTTCAGCAGGAGCTAACGGAAGAAGAGACATGGGCGTTGAAATATGTCTATGCCTATATGCCAGTAAACGACATGGCTGATTATAACGGGGACTTGTTCTTGAGTCATGTGCGCCGGGCTTTGGACACCCGCATACGTGTGCCTTGGGGAGATCGCGTTCCGGATCATCTGTTCCTTCATTTTGTGCTGCCATATCGGATAAATACGGAGAATATTGAAGATTTTCGCGGTTTTATCTATGACGAATTAGCTGAGCGGACAGCGAAGTTATCCATGGCAGATGCGATTCTGGAGACCAATTACTGGTGTCATGAGAAAGCGACTTATATTGGCAGTGATTTGCGTACGATATCACCGCTGACAATGATCCGAAATGCTCGTGGTCGATGCGGCGAAGAATCCACGCTGGCGGTGGCCGCTCTTCGCAGCATCGGCATTCCTGCCCGTCAGGTCTATACACCTCGCTGGGCTCACTGTGACAGTAATCATGCTTGGGTAGAAGCTTGGGCAGATGGTCAATGGTATTACATTGGGGCATGCGAGCCGGAAGCCCGTCTGAATCAAGGATGGTTCAGTCCGCCAGCCCGCAGGGCCATGCTCATTAATACGAGAATATATGCCAACTATCCCGGACCGGAGGATATAACGCTCTCCGAAAAGGGATTTACGGAAATTAATCTGCTTGAGAATTATGCACCGACACGCACCATTCATGTGAAAGTGAACAATGAGCAGGGAGAACCCGTACCCGATGCCAGCGTCCGCTTTGAGCTGTATAATGCGGCGGAATTCTATCCGATTGCCGAAGTGAGGACGGACGCACAAGGGGAAGTGGCCTTAAAGACAGGCTATGGCGACCTGTTAATTCGTGCGGTCAGTGAGGGTAAGTGGAGGGAGATCCTATTCAAGGCTCAGGGGAACGACCATGTAGAGCTTGTGCTGGATTCGTCAGAGCAGCCGGCAGGGAGCGTGGACTTTGATATGGTTCCTCCTCCAGAAGGGGATGGAGAGAACACGGTTGCGTTATCGGAAGAGCAGATTCAGATTCATAATCGTCGTCTGGAGGAAGGAGCACAGACCCGAAGCGAGTATGAGGATACTTTCTTGAGGCAAGAGGAGGCCGTCTCACTGGCTCATTCGGTTGGACTACCCCAGGTGCGGGTGTGGGATATTCTCCAGAAGGCACGAGGCAACAGTCGTGAAATTGCAGCTTTCATAGAGGAATGCTCCAATGTATACGGTGAGTGGCCGCTTCGTCTGCTGGAGTCGATGAATGAAAAAGATTTAATTGATACCTCTCGCCAGACGCTGCACGATCATCTGATTGGTGCGCTCTCGCAGCAAGGATCATGGGCGGAAGATACGTTTGTGAGATACATCCTCTGTCCGCGGATCTCCTATGAGATGCTGGTCCCTTATCGAAGTGTATTCCAGAATGCATTTTCGGCAGATGAGACAGCAGCGTTCAGGGAGAATCCCTCGACACTTGTCCGAATGCTGGAACAGCAATATGAATACTATGACGATCTTCCTAATCTAAAAGGCAAAGGGAATCCGATTGGAACGTTTAGTCTAATGAAGGGAGACGCTCAGTCGCTGGATATACTGTTTGTGGCGGTATGTCGCAGTTTGGGTATTCCGGCCCGATTACATCCGAGCGCTCAGAAACCACAGTATCTATGCGATAGAGGATGGGAGGATGTGGTGTTTAGTCTCACCTTACCTCCAACTCAGGGAAGTACAACCTGGGGAAAGCTCCAACTTTGTAGAGATCCAAAATCTACGCAGGATACCCCTGCAGCATCTTATTTTGAGAACTTCTCGTTTGCCCGTCTGGAAGATGGTATCTATAAGACACTGATATATCCTTATGGCAGTACGGATGTCTATAGCGAGCCATATGAGGTTGAACCGGGCGCTTATCGCTTAACGACAGGCATTCGTCTAAAAGATGGAACGGTAAACGTACGCTTCGTGTACTTTACCGTGAATGCCGGAGATACAACTGAGGTTGTGTTAACTTATCGCGAGATTGAGGTTGATATTCCTGTACTGGGTAAACTTGCACCAGGAAGTATACTGACCCATCTGAATGGTTCAGAGGTGGAGTTGGAAGAACTTCTGGGATCGGAGGGCGCCATAGCTGCCTGGATTGAACCTGAGCGTGAACCAACGAAACATCTGATTCGTGAACTGTGCGAGCTGGCAGAGCCGCTGGATAAGTTGGGCATCCCCATCGTGCTCATAATTGGAGACACGGAATGGAACGCTTCCTTTGACCCTGTTGGTTATCCTAAGCTGCCAATATGCACAGTTTTTGTACGGGATTCCAATTATGCTTCCTTGTCCGGTTTCATTTCGAAACCTGCAGCTCACGAAGCAGGCTACCCACATCTGTTTGTGCTGGATAACCAGCTTCAGATTCGTTACTCGGCTTCCGGGTACAAGATCGGTACTGGGAAGGAAGCCTTGCAGATAGCTGCTGCGATAACACAATCATCGAATGGATTGGAGTGAAGCGGGTGACGAAATATATTGTTGCAGGTTATGCCGTGGATTCTGATCTTCCTGACATGACACATGAGGATCTGTTGAAGTTAACACATCTGAACGTAGCCTTCGGACATGTTAAGAATGATACGATCACTATCGAGCATTTAAAAAATGGCCATGTGATCGCGAACATGAAGCGAAATCATCCGAATCTTACGGTGCTGTTGTCTGTAGGTGGATGGAGTGCGGGCGGTTTTTCCGAAGCCGCCTCAACCCAGTCTGGAAGGGAGAGCATGGCTGCATCGGCGGTTAGGGTGCTGGAGGAATATCCTTTTGACGGGATCGATCTGGATTGGGAATATCCTTGTTACGGTGAAGCCGGTATTGCATCCAGCCCTGATGATAAACGGAATTTCACCTTGCTTCTCAAGACGATTCGGGAGGCGATGGATACCAAGGGCGCAGTGGATGGTCGTCATTATCTGCTCACCATTGCGGCAGGGGCTGATCAATACTACGTTGATGGTACAGAGATGGCCGAGGTGCAGCAGTATCTGGACTACGTGCAGTTGATGACCTATGATATGCGCGGCGGTTTTCAGGTTCTGACCGGACACCATACGAATCTGTACACGTCAACAGGAGATCTGTTTCGAATTAGTACGGATGCTTCCGTAAATCTGTTCATCCGCGCCGGCGTTCCGAGAGAGAAGATTGTGATCGGCTCCGCATTTTATTCCCGGATCTGGACGGAGGTTCCTGATCGAAACCACGGGCTTCATCAAATGGCTGGCAGCACAGGCGGCTACGGCCCATCCTTTGCCGAACTGGAAGCGAAGTACATCAACAAGAATGGTTATACCCGTTATTGGGATGAGGAAGCCTGTGCACCGTTTCTGTTCAATGGGTCCAGTCTCATATCGTATGATGATGAAGAATCGATCCAATGCAAATGTGATTACGTAAAGGATCAAGGTCTGGCCGGCATCATGTTCTGGGAGTACGGCTGTGATCATACCCACCGTTTGCTTGGTGCACTGCATCAAGGACTTCATTATTTTCCGGCTGGAAAATAGGATAAGTAAGTCGGAGCAGGCGGATCAGATTATGTATATGGACTAAAAACATACGAAGGGGCCGTTCCATAAGTCAAGAGCATGACTTATGGAACGGCCCCTTGTGTGCATTATTTTGGTCTAATGAATCACGCACTGCGTCACAGAGGTGATATCTCCATTTATCCAATACACTCCTCGTCATCATCATCCGGGGAATCGGCAGAGCCGTTGGGACGGTGCATTTTACGGTATTGCCCTGGGGTATAACCTGTTTCTTTCTTGAATTTGCGGATGAAGTTTGGTGTGTCCAGATAACCGACGCGGGTGATGATATCCTTTAACGGATCGGTTGTATGCAGCAGTAGCCGAATGACCTCATCCACCCGTTTTTGCCAGATATATTGGGTGAAATTCATGCCGATCTTTTCTTTGAAAGAACGACTGAAATAGGATGAAGAGATTGTAAATTTTGATGAGATCGTACCCAGACTGAGGTCATAATCCGAGTAATTGGCATCAATATAAGCAACGATTTCATCCATCAGGGAGCTTTCTTCCGTCTCACTCTTCGCCTCGACATGAGCGCAGATTTCAGCGGCAAGGCCTGTCAGCTTCTTCTCCAGATCCTCCAATGAGTCATAGGACGTGATCCTTGGAAGTTGATCAACCACATGATGGATTCCAAGCTCCGAGGCGGTTTTGAGCATGGTATTTAGGATATCAAAGCAGATGCAACGCAGTAGCGGTACAGATGGCATTTCAGTTTTCAAATTGTTCAACGCGGTCGAAACCATCTGAACCGCCACATCATAGCTGCCCTGTTTTAAGCTCTGGACCAGCTTCAATAACACATCCTTAGGGACCCAGAAGGAAGAATCCTGCACAGCGGAACCGGAAAGGTTGTTAAAGTATGTACTGCTTCCCTGTCCGTGCAGCATCGATGCTTCCAGAGCGGTCGACGCCTCGATGTAGGACTGATTCAGTTGTTTCGGATAAGTGTATCGATTGCCTATCCCGATTGCGGGCGCGACCCCGGTGTGTTCTACCACCATCCATTGCAGTTTTTCAACAATAGGCTCCATACGGGCATTGGGACTACCTTCATGCCCAATTTCGGCATCGAATCCCACGATAAGGGCCAATTGGTCTGCCTGTGGCAGCTCCACACCGTAAGCATATGCAGACAACTCCGGCAGCTCCACATCGTTCATCAGCTGCATGACCGTAGGCTGCTCGGGGGCATCCCCAATACGTAAAGCATGCATCTCCCAGCCCATGGTCATGACAAAATAATGGGATCGGTTGAAGTGTATGCCAAGCTTATCCGTAAATTCAGCAGGGAAATCTCCGGTGTGACCGTGCTTCAGCAACATGAGCAAAATATGATTGCGCGCATAGGGCTCTTGAAGATCTACGCGCTGACTATAATCATGCAGTGTTTTCTTGATCCATTCCAGCTCGTTGGTGGTTGCAGAAGTATCAGGATCATTTTTCAACCGAATGAACTCCATTAAGTCTGAAATGGGATGGTATTGTCTTCGGGCCAACATGATGGCAAGGATCGTGCCCATCGTCACCACAAACGAGAATACAAGGATAATAAAGGTGCGAATATGGACAATTCGGCTGAAAAACTGGTTGCTTGGCATAGCGGTGACATAGGTCCAACCCGCATCCGATTTAACGGATACAACCGAATGGGGTTCTTGATTTAAGGAGATGCTGTGCGTACCGGGTTCAAGGGAAAACAGAGCGCTGACTTCCTGTTCGGATATGATTTCTCCTTTGTAATTGGCTGCCAGTACTTGCCCGTAATTATCGAAAATATAAGTCATCCCGTGATAATCACTCAGGATGGAATCAATTAAGCCTGTTAGATTGGACTCGTGAATCAGGTACATGACGGTTCCATGGGCGGGTGTATTGTTAGGTGCAATCGGTACAAGGTAGGCCAGCATGGAATTGGGGATTCGGGTTCCTTGGACGACCTGCTCGGCTGGTCGTATCGTGGGGAACGGGACGTTATTCAAATCCCGGATCATGTCCGTTTGGTTCCAGGTATTAAATTTGTAGCGGGCCGTGAATACATCCAGATTCTCCGAGCCTTGAGAAGAGTAGATGTTATCATCTCCGCGGAAGAACAGGAATAACTCATCAATAATGGAACTGGTGGCTTTGTATTTGACTAATGCGTTAATGGATTCCCGGCTATAGTACGGATGGTGGGTCCAATAGCGCGTTAACTGCTCATCATAGGCGATGCGAAACGCGATGTCCTGTAATTCCTTCATGCGATCATCAATGACCGTTTTGGCTTGAGTGAGCTGATTAACATTGGTCTGTTCAATCTCTGAACGGAGTGTGTCCACAGCATTGTGATAAATAATGATGGTTAGGATAACAAGAGGGATAAGGAAGATGGAGATATAGGATAGTGTGTACTTAAGCAGAAGCTTGGACTTGAAGTGATTCCATTTCATATCTGCAACCTCCCGTTTTCTTTCGTGCTGCAGCGATAGCGCTCTCATATGGGCAGTGAAGGTATTGCCAAAATGGGAGCTGCTGGGGTGTTCCTTCTAAAAATACTAGGAGAACTTCTCTAATAAAGCAATGGTTCTTTTATATATTTCAGAGCAATCCTCGAAAAAAATATACAGATAGCAAAATCCCCTCAAAGTTTACTCATTTCCTTATGCTACCACATAAGGCTTTGGTAAGAGTATCTACTTTAAGGGGATAACTTTAGCTGATCATATATTATATTTTCTATTACTGAATATAGGAGTTAAAACGATTATTCATCCAGCGGTTCATAGTCAAACCAATCGAAACTTGCAGGTGTACACTCCTCTGATGGAGCATAGGCGTACATGGCTATCATCACACCTGTGAAACCACTCGCCACTTCGGTAGATAACAGATGTGTTTCTCCTAAACCCACTTCAATGGCATCGGATGAACCCTGCTGATAGAGAAACGTAAAGTGATTACGGTCAGACTTGATTTGTAATACAACTGGCCCTTTGTCACAATCAAGCACCTGTTCGGTTCGCATAGAGCCGACAGTTCGCCGCAATACGATTTTCTTCTGACCGTCAATCCGAGTTACAGCCAAATCATAATGGTATTTATGATTCATAAATACAGTTAATCCGGCTTCCTCGCCGTTCACACGCGGCTCATAATATAGCTCGGTCGACATATTACATAAGAAATGGCTCAATCGACGCCCAATAAAGGCTGGATTTCTACCCTCATCAAGTGAAATCGAATGACCACGCAAGATGAGCCGTCCTGGATTTTCTGTGAGAGTCCAACTACCCGGAGCCGGGTTACGCAAGAAAATCCAGTTCAAGCCTAATGATGCTTCGTCAAAATCATCCCGGATAGGCTCATCCGACCAAAGGTGCTCAGTTAGCAAAGGCCCCGTCATCTCCTGCTCGATATGTCCGTCAACACCGATCATCGGCCAACCGTTATCCGTCCAAGTGACGGGTGCCAGGAACGTTTCGCGTCCCAGATGGTGCCGCATGGGGTAACCCGCTGGACGAATGCCAAGAAATACAGCCCACCAGCTTCCATCCTGGATCTGGACAAGGTCTGCATGACCGGTTGCGTGGATGCTGGATTTCATGCTCCGATTGGAGAGAATCGGATTATGAGGACATGGATCATATGGTCCGTATGGCTCTGTGCTTCGAGCAATGGTCTCCATATGGCCATACTCGGTTCCGCCTTCAGCGATCATCAGATAGTAGAGGCCGTTTATTTTATACATGTGGGGAGCTTCGGGGGCTGCTCCTCCGGTTCCGGTCCAGATTAGTCGGCTATCTGACAGTCTCGTTCCGGTCTTAAGGTCTATTTCGCACTGATAGATGCCCTCGCCTTCATCACCGTTGCAAGCAGTTTGAAAATACACTCGTCCATCTTCATCGAAGAGAAATGAGGGATCGATGCCCCCCTGATCAACAAAAATCGGAGCAGACCATGGTCCTTCGGGTTGGGTACTACGTACATAAAAATTTCCGCCGCCGCTGACATTGGTTGTTGTCATATAGAACCAGCCATCATGGTACCGCAGTGTTGGGGCAAAAATGCCGCCAGAGCTGCCTGCGTTTGCTAAAGGGAGCTGCTCCGTTGTTGTGAGGACATGGCCGATCTGTCGCCAGTTCACAAGGTCTTTGCTATGGAAGATGGGCACGCCAGGGAAATATTCAAAGGTGCTGGTTACCAGATAATAGTCTTCATCTACACGGCAGATACTTGGATCCGGATAAAACCCCGGAATGACCGGATTGGTATATTTCATCATGTTATGCTCCTATTCATGTCGAAAGTGTAATATGGACCTTAGCGTTTGAGCTGTATCCTTGCTACAAGGGGAATTATATCGTCTTCAATCATTTCCAACCTTGATTTTTCGGTCCTCGAATAGCATGATATAGACATTCAACCCAACATGGCTTGCGGAGGGGAATGCTTTTGAGTAATGCATATTTGAGATGGTTTACTTCGGATCAGCAGTTTCCATTTTTCATTCAGTATGGTGGACACGACCAAGACATGGAGCTTCATAATCATGTGGATTTTACGGAACTTGTCATTGTTCTGAGTGGTCATGCAACCCATGTGGTGAACACCGAGGAGTTTTTTATCAAAAAGGGGAACGTATTTGTAATTAATGGCGACACCCATCACGCTTATAAAGACCCTTATGATTTTAGGATCTGTAATATTATGTTCAGTCCCGAGATGCTGGCTTCGGCCGGGCCCGATCTGAGAAAATCAAACGGCTTCCAGGCGCTATTTGTTTTGGAACCGTTTTATCGTAATATTCATTCATTTCCGAGTAAACTTTCGTTATCCATTTCCAGTCTGGAGTATGTGGAATCACTGATATCGTTCATGATTGAGGAGTATCAGAGTAAACAGCAAGGGTATCAGACCATGTTGATCTCACGTCTTACGGAGATGGTTGTTTATTTGTCGAGACAATATGATACGCAGGAGAAAGGGATCGAAGGTAATAATCTCATGCATCTGGCCAATGCCATTTCATTTATTGAAGATCATTATCTTGAGCCGCTGTCGTTGGAGGATATTGCGGGGAAGTCGAATATCTCCATAAGGCATCTGAATCGGATTTTCCGATCCTATTATCAGATGACCCCGATCTCTTATCTGCAGAAGTTGCGTCTGGAGAAGGCATGCCATTTGTTGAAAAACGGGAATATGTCCATTACGGAAATTTCGTATGAATGTGGATTTAACGACAGTAATTATTTCACCCGCCAGTTCAAGAAGACCTTTGGTAAGTCTCCCAAAACATACAGGCAGAATCATTAACACCCGAATGAATATGATGTGTGAGCGGGGAGAGGTGAACAGAGAGTCTGGGCCGAGATTCGCCAACGTATAAATGCAAAAAAACAAGCAGGACCATCCTACGAGGAGGTCCTGCTTTCGTATTTTCAAGGCATCTTAATAGTCCAATAGCCGTCCATTGTCATGCCATTGACCGTACATTTTATTTTCCTTCGTGTTGGTTATGAATTTATCCAATCTGCTCTGGAATAAGGCGGGTTGATTTTTAACACTTTGAATCGTGTCAATCCTGACCTTCTGATACAGGGCAGGGAATGCCGCGAAATTCGCATAAACCTGCGGATTCTCTTTCAACCTTTGTTCGATCACATCATCCATAATGAAAGCATTTGGGTCCATAACAGGTAGTACCTGTCTACCCTCGTCATGCATGAGGCCTAACTTTTCAAGACGGCGGACACGTTCCTTGTTCAATTCAGTCCATGAGCTGCGTTTGCTTCTAGGCGACAATCTCTGTGCTAATTGAGTATCGGATATTTTCTTTTTGACTCCATCGATCCAGCCAAAGCACAACGCCTCCTCAACCACATCCAAATACAGCAGGGTATCCGGAGTTGGTTTCAAGCTAACCATGACCCAGCAAGATTTCTGGACTTTTCCATGCTCCTGCAACCAACTTCTCAATTCTTCCCTCGATGTCACGGGGATACAATGTACATTTTCCATCAGCTCATTGTCTAGACTTGAGCCGGTTCTTGATACCAGAAGAGAGAATAATCGTTCATGATGGAGGCGTGGCCCAATTGACGCAGCATCGTAGATACATTGCCTCGGTGGTAGGTCCCGTGATTGACCAGATGAAATACCATTTCGGATAAGCTGGTCTCGCGGACGCCGGCAAATGGATTATCAAGCAGTACGGTGTGTTCCAGATTGGTTTGGCCTTGGAGCCATTCGCTATATTGTGCCGACAGATCGGCAAACATTTGCATGTACTCATCTATTGAACCATGAATTTCACCATTGAGAGGCATGCATGCCTGGAGTGCCTCGGGCATACCGGTGCCCGTTAACACCAGATACCACATCTTATCCACTACATAGATATGGCTGAGAGCATGGGCGATGGTTGGAAATGAACTGTTCACTTCCTGACTTAGTACAGAAGAGGGGAGTTCTTTAATTCTGTTCAGGATGGTTTGATTAGCCCATGCGTTGTAGTTATACATTTGTTCCGGATGATTCATGAATGATCGTCTCCTTTAATTTGGCGAGGAATGTGGTTACTTACTAAAATGATTATAAAAAAAGAAGTATGACAACAGCGTGTCATACTTCTTCATAGAGTTTAAGTGCGTCTCGAAGCTGTTCTTTCAGAATACCTCGTAATTCAATCGGTTCAAGCACCTCAGCGCCACTTCCCAAACTAAGCAGAAACGACCATAACCACTTGGCTTGTAACGGTTGATGAACCCTAATACGCATCGTCATACTGCCATCCTCGTGAAATTGCTTATCTGCCTGTTGAAAATGATCCATGGCTTCCGCTAGCGCTTCCGGGTTCACCCGAAATACCACATCACTTACCTGATCTTGCCATGATGGATCGGACACAACCTCAGCCTGAGGAAGTTCGAGATGTGGTTGAAAGTGTTCTGATGTCAGGGCCACATTCATCATCCGGGACAGTCGGAACTCGCGATAATCCTGCCGTGTCTGGCAAAATCCATATACATACCAATTACGGTATTTGAACTGGAGTCTTACCGGCTCCAGATGGCGAGGGGTATGTTCATTTTTCGTATTGATGTAGTCAAAACGCACAACCTGATGCTTCGTAATCCCTGTACGCAGATGAGGAAGGGCATCAGGCTCCGTTCGGCGAGTCTCCAGATCCACAGATAGACTTGAGGTCTGATGCTCCGGTCCAATCGTTTGCAGACGTTCAATTGTGCCCTGTGCACGTGCATCCTCAAAGACCGTGGAGAGACTGCTAAGAACCGTAATCAGAGAATCGACATCATATGAACCAAGCAAGCTTTTATCCATTTTATATCCGTCCATCATGCCGTAGCCGCCCTTGAGTCCCTGATGGGAAATGACGGGGAAGCCGGCTGCACAGATTACATCAATATCCCGATAGATCGTTCTCGGGGACACCTGAAACTCTTCTGCCAAGGTGGAAGCAGACAACACTTCGTGGTTCAGCAGTTTGTATATGATTGAGATTAATCGCTCCAATTTCAAGAAATATCCCCGCCCGTTATTCCATTTTGTCATTACAGGCCTATATTATATCACGACATGATGAACACAATGGATGAATACAAAGGGTTCGTAAAAGTCATATCATCCAGTGGGTTTATTCCAGTTTGGTTGAGCTATTATTCCAACGTTTAGAGTAGAGTGGGCTCTACTCTTCCTGCACGTTATAGAGAACCCGAGCGAGCAGATTCTGTCCGTAGTTACCAAAGTTTTTACCAAAGATCGTTAAGCCCCGTTTGTTCAAAGGTCCGTCCGTAACCGCAATGCGGAAGTGAATATCGCTCTTGTAATCCAACCCAATCTGGTCCAGCGTTACGTCCGAGATGCGGCATCCGTCGATATAGCTGCCCTCTTGCGTAATCCGGATCAGCTTCAGCATGCCGTACTGATTCAAGTGGGGAGGCCACCATTCCGGGTTAAAGGTACCGCGTGTATTGCCGAAATCGCCTGGACTCGTCCAGCAGCCAATCTCAATACCGTTGATGTAGAAATAGATATCCGAAGGGTAATTGTCGCAAAAACCAGGTGCCTCCGACCCCAGCTCCATGGATAGCTGAATTTCGCTAAACAACTGATTGGGCTTGAGGTAGTTGGGGATACGATACTCCAAGTAACCTTCAGCCAGCCAGATCATCTCCGCATCAATCCGCAGTGGATCAGCAAAGTAACGCGGATCATCGAACTCTCCAACAATGCTGTCCCGGGTAGCAAGGCCGCATGTAGGTGCAGCTTGATAATCGCTGTAGTGGCCTACCTGAATTTCAACCTCGTATCGATTATTTATTTCCTGTGAACGCAGATCAACCATCAATTTTTCCTCATTGAGATAACATATCTTCTGAATGCCATGTTTGCCCACGGCGGTATTGATCTCGATCAATCCGCTCTCCTCAAGCTTTTTGATATGCATTGTGATAGCGCCATTGCTCAGCCCCAGTTTGGTTGCGAGATCATTGAGATTAAGACTTTGGTTCTTGGCCAGTAGCTCGATGATCTGAATCCGGATTTCTGAACTGAGCGCTTTGAAGATATTCACACCCGACATCAGATCTTTAATATAAATCATAGGTGGATTCCTTTCCCCGTTCTGAACAAAGTCTCTTTTCAATGCAGACATTTGCACATTTATATGTTTTATTTCAGATAATTATAAATCATTCCCTCATGGAAGGGAAGGGCAGAGAAATAGAAGCCAAAACCCTTCTGTATAGCGCAAATATGAAAATGTAATCCACTTTTTGTTCACTATTACGGTTAAAATAAGTGTTAATCAGTTCATGTATATTTGAAATATACCATTGAAATGTAATGTAACCGCTTTTATAATCCTATTATACCTAAATTGATTCAATACATCATGAACCAAATTAACCATTTGAAAGGTGGAGTTAGGTTTGGATAAGTTGAAGACGGTGCAAAAGTTCAAAAGGAAACGTTGGGCATTACCCGCATTGCTTGTCTTAGTGTTGCTGCTTGCAGGTCAATCACGGGCTTTTGCAGCATTTTGGAATCTGACCGGAGATATCGCTGTTCATGATCCATCGATTATCAAAGAGGGCAGTTCCTGGTACACCTTCTCAACGGGGCCGGGCATTCAGGTATTGAAATCGGATAATGGATCGTCCTGGTATCGGGTTCCGCAAATCTTCCTGAGTAAGCCATCCTGGTGGGCTTCTGCGGTTCCGGGGCAGAGTGGATTGGATGTATGGGCACCGGACGTAGAGCAGTATAACGGAAAAGTGTGGCTCTATTATTCAATCTCCACCTTTGGTTCTAATCGGTCTGCGATTGGTCTCGCGTCCGCGAACAGTATCGGTGCAGGGCAATGGAAGGACGAAGGGATGGTGCTTCAGACAACGACCGCCAATAATTATAATGCGATTGATCCGAATCTGGTCATTGATGCTTCAGGCAATCCATGGCTGGCCTTCGGTTCTTTCTGGAGCGGTTTGAAGATTGTCAAGCTGGACAAAAATACGATGAAACCGACAGGCAGCATAACATCCATTGCTGCGCGCCCGAATAACGGAGGTGCTATTGAAGGACCAAGTGTTGTATACCGTGGCGGCTATTATTACCTGTTTGCCTCCATCGATTCTTGCTGCCAAGGAGTGAACAGTACCTACAAAATGGTCTATGGACGTTCGACCAGCATAACAGGCCCTTATGTGGACAAAAACGGAGTCAATATGTTGAATGGTGGCGGTACGATATTGGATACAGGCAATGTGAAATGGAAAGGTCCAGGTGGTCAGGACGTGTACAACGGTAATGTCATCGCAAGACATGCCTATGATGCAGAGGATAATGGCAATCCGAAATTGCTGATTAATGACTTGCTTTGGGATGCCAGTGGCTGGCCTATGTATTGATTTATTTTATATAAATATAAAATGTTTTATAAAAGTGTTGACTAAAGTGATCTGGATTTGATAAATTTAACAACAGAAATCTTATTTCATCCAATTGAATACGGTTACAAGTCCAGATCAGGAGGGGTTCAGATGGTAAAGAAAAAGAATTGGGTCACATTTATGCTTCTAATGCTAGTAAGTGCACTGGTACTTGCGGGCTGCGGAGGAGGAAGTAGCGCTTCAAATGGGGACAAGGAGTTAACGTTTATGTTCCGCGGCGGTACGGACGAGCAGAAAGCATACCAGGCGGTGGTCAAGAAATTCGAAGAAGATCATCCGGGTGTGAAAGTCAAAATCATTGTAACGGCTGCGGATCAATATGCAACCAAGTTGAGAGCGGCAATTACAGGCAACAGCTTGCCTGATGTATTCTACATCAATCCGGGCGATGTGAAAGCGTATGTGAACAGTAATGTACTGATGAATCTTACACCGTATGTTGAAAATAACCCGGATGTTGATCTCGATAATATCTGGAAATACGGTGTGGACTTGTACCGTTATGATGGCCAAATGTCAGGACAAGGCGACATCTACGGTATGCCGAAGGATCTGGGGCCATTTGCACTGGGATACAACAAAACTTTGTTTGAAAAAGAAGGCATTCCCTTCCCTGACAAGGATAAACCATATACATGGGAAGAGTTCATTAAAGTAAACCAGCAAGCGACCAAGGATACTAATGGGGACGGAAAACCCGATGTGTATGGTACTGGCTTCAACGTACAGTGGGCACTGCAATCCTTTGTATGGAGCAATGGCGGCGATTGGTTGGATGAGACTAAAACAAAAGTAACGATTGATGATCCGAAATTCGCGGAAGCACTGCAATTCTTCGCGGATATGCAAAACAAATACAAAATCACACCTTCCATTGAGGAAGCGCAAACATTGGATACGTACCAACGCTGGATGAAAGGTGAGATGGCTTTCTTCCCTGTTGGACCATGGGATATGAGTACATTTGAGAAACTGCCTTTCGATTATGATTTGCTGCCATTCCCTGCGGGATCTACTGGAAAATCGGCAACGTGGATTGGATCTCTCGGAATTGGGGTATCCGCGAAAACGAAACATCCGGAAGAAGCCGCTGCATTGGTGAACTACCTTACGGCTTCGAAGGAAGGCATGCAGCAACTGGTGGATGCCAAGGTACAGATTCCAAACTTGCTTGATATGGCAGACGAGTGGGCCAAAGATACATCCACGAAACCAGCCAATAAACAGGAATTCATTGATATCGTTGAGGATTACGGTCGGGCTCTGCCAGGCAATTACACATACAATGCGGAGTGGTATGACCTGTTCTTCACGGACATCCAGCCGGTATTGGATGGCAAGATTACAGCCGCAGACTATGTGAAGCAGCAACAGCCGAAAATGCAGAAGCTGCTCGATAAAGCAGTTGAACAAGAAAAGAAATCACAGAAATAGTAGATAGGTAGAGCGATGCCGGCAGAGTGCAATCATGCTGCTGGCATCATTCGTGTTGGAATTTGTGGAGTTCCATACGGGCATGTGGCATTCGTTGATCGGCAAGGTTCAATCGAAGAATGCCACATGCTGATACTAGAAACAGGGGTGAACGCCGTGATTACGAAATCGAGTTTGTATCGCAAAGAGATGCTGTACGGATATCTGTTTATTTTACCTCCGATTCTTGGATTGCTGATCTTTGTCATGTTCCCGTTCCTCTACTCCCTATATGGTTCCTTTACGGATTGGGACGGACTGGGACAGATGAATTTTATTGGTCTGGCCAACTTCAAGGATCTGCTCACGGATGACCTCTTTTACAAAGCGATGTTTAACACATTTTTCCTGATGCTTGGTATCCCGATTGGTCTGTTGTTGGCGCTATTGCTGGCAATGGGGCTGAATCGTAAAATCCCGGGCACAACGACATTCCGAGTGATCTACTACATTCCGGTTATTTCCTCACTCGCTGCCGTGTCCATCATGTGGAACTGGGCGTACAACGGAGATTACGGTCTGGTGAACCAGTTCCTTGACCTGTTTGGGATTAAAGGCCCTAACTGGCTCGCGAACAAAGATACGGTCAAACCCGCTCTGATTATTATGACGGTGTGGAAAGGCTTGGGATACACGATGTTATTGTACCTGGCAGCACTGCAAAGTGTATCACGTACATATTACGAGGCGGCAGAGCTGGATGGAGCGAATGGATTCCAAATCTTCCGCAATATCACCTGGCCGATGGTGAAGCCGGTTACCTTTTTCCTTATCGTTACGAATATTATTGGCGGTTCCCAGATCTTCACCGAGATGAACATTATGACACCTACGGGTGGTCCTGAATATTCTTCGGCATCAATCGTTTTCTACATCTGGCAGAAGGCCTTCAGTAACTTGCAGATGGGTTATGCCTCAGCGATGGCCATGATTCTGGGTATTTTCATTTTTGTCATTACCCTTGTGCAATTCAAAATGAACGAAAAATCAGCCTATGATGGGGATTGATTGTCAAGGAAAGGAGTGAACCGGAGATGTCTTACAGTCAAAAGAGGAAGTTAACGAATTCGATCATTTTTATCGTACTCGCGATTGGTGCAATTGCGATGATTGCACCACTGATCTGGATGTTGTCCACGTCATTGAAGGAGAAGCAGGATGTGTTCGCGCTTCCGCCTGTATGGATACCTGAAGTATTCCAGTTTGGAAAGTATAAAGAAATCTGGGAAGCAGGGCCGCTGCTTAGCGGGATCAAAAACAGCCTCATCGTTGCGGTGAGTGTAACGGTGGTGGGTACGTTTACGTCCAGCATCGCTGCATTTGCTTTTGCCAAATTAAGATTCCCGCACAAAAATAAACTGTTTCTCGCATTGCTGGCATCCATGATGATTCCTTATCCGACCGTCATGATCCCGCAATTCATCATGTTTGCGAAGCTGGGCTGGGTGGATACGCTGCTTCCACTGATCGTTCCAGGCCTTTTCGGTAACGTCATCATGATTTTCTTCCTGCGCCAATATCTGCTTAGTGTGCCTGATGCCATTATTGAGGCGGCCAAAATCGATGGAAGCTCCTATTTCCGGCTGTACTCCAGCATTACGTTCCCACTGATCAAACCGGCGATAGCTGCACAGTTGATTCTCTGGTTCATGGGCATCTGGAACGATTATCTGGCACCAATTATCTATCTGAACTCACCGGAGAAGCAGACGTTACAGCTCGTTATAGCGAATTTCAATGCCACGTATGCGATTCAAACCGATTACCCACTTATTATGGCGGCATCCATCGTAGCTCTGTTACCAGTGTTGATCATCTTCCTGATCTTCCAGAAACAGATTATTGAATCGGTTGCGATCTCGGGAGTGAAGGGATGAATCAGTGGAAGAGATTCCGGGGTTGGACATTTTCGAAGAGAGGGGTTGTTGCTTCCATGTTGCTTATGCTAATTGTTGGAGCTACGGGTTGTTCTGGAGAAGGAGCAGGAGAAACGGTGTCCCGTCCGGTCTTTCCTGAAGCTCCTCAAGATACCCAACTGTATGATACCTCCATATTGGATGACGAGTCCCGTTGGACAGTAAACAATGCACATGATCCGGCCATTATCAAAACAGACCAAGGTTACTACGTCTATTCCACAGACGTTCGTGTAGCGGGAGAACCGAAACCCGGCGTCATGGTACGCAAATCGGATGATCTGATCCACTGGACATGGGTAGGCCAGGCTCTGCCAGGCATTCCGCAAGAAGCGCTGGATTGGACAGGTGCAGTGAACCTGTGGGCGCCGGATGTGATTCAGGCTGGTGACACCTATCGGATGTACTATTCGGCATCCAGTTTCGGTAGTACCCAGTCGGCCATTGGTTTGCAGACAGCTAAGTCCCCGGAAGGCCCATGGACAGATGAAGGGCTGGTTGTGAAAACCCTTGCGAATGAAGAGGATAAACTGAATGCCATTGATGCCAATCCCATTGTGGATGCCGAGGGCAATTCGTGGATGGTATATGGTTCGTTTTTTGATGGCATCTATATTGCCCCACTCGATCCGGATACCGGAAAGTTCAAGGACGAGGGTTATGGTACCCGCATTGCTGCACGGGATCGTGCAACCGAAGAGGGTGCAGTCGAAGGTCCATACATCGTGTATAACCCGGAGTTCAAAAAGTACTATTTGTTCGTCTCCTATGATTCCTTATTCGAGGACTATAACGTGCGGGTTGCGCGTGCCGATTCAATCACAGGACCGTACACGGACATGAATGGCATGAACATGCTGGATACAGAACATCTGCCTCAATATGAGATCGGCACCAAAATTCTGGGGGGTTATCGCTTCACAGAAGGTGAGGGCTGGGTAGCGCCCGGACATAACTCTGTTCTCAAGGACGGAGACGATTATTATATTGTGCATCATGCACGGGGCGAGACGGATAAAAACTGGCCCTATCTGCATGTACGCAAAATGGTATGGACGAAGGACGGCTGGCCTGTGGTTTCACCTGAACGGTACGCCGGTGAGACTGCCCAGGATATTCCGAAATCCATGATTGCCGGGGAGTGGGAAGGCATGGCGCTTGATCCGTCCGTGGACGGGCAGATTCAGGCAATGCCTTATACCCTAACAAGTAACGGTAAAATTAAAAGCGAAAATGGTTCTGGAACCTGGACATTTGATGGCCAACAAACATTGACACTGACGTGGAAAGAAAGTCCATGGGGCGGAGCTTCCATAGAAGAGCTGAAGCTGCTCCCGTCCTGGGACTGGGAGCGAAGCCAGCCTGCGCTGGTGGTAACAGGACTTAATGACCGCGGTGTAGCGGTCTGGGGCAAGCAGATTAGCGCAGCGGAGGAGTAAGGCAGGAAGCAGCGTGTAACCCGCGAGCGCGAAAAGAGCGAGCTCTACGCCGAGGATGCACAAGCAGTGAGGGGGAGGAAGGAGCCGCAGGAGCGAGTTTGGCATCCGATTTCAACCGCTAGGAGCGGTGGGAAAAGAAATCGGAGGACAAGAGAGCACCAAGTCCCTCCCACCCCTGAACGTCCGCAGTGTATGCCAAAGCTTTCCTGTTAAGGCGCGTTAACGCACAAGACATTGCTGCTTTTGGACAATCAAGAATCATCTGTACTAGCTTTGCGGCCAGCCCTGCATTAAGACGGGAGAGTTGACCCAGCGAAGCGGTCAACCCCATTAGACCGAGCCAATATAAGGCTCGAGTGAGGTAGTAACCCAGCGAGCGCGGTAAGAGCGAGCTGCTGAACCAAAGGTGCACAAGCAGTGAGGGGGAGGAAGGAGCCGCAGGAGCGAGTTTGGCATCCGATTTCAACCGCTAGGAGCGGTGGAAAAAGAAATCGGAGGACAAGAGAGCACCAAGGCCCTCCCACCCCTGAACGTCCGCTGTGCACCATGTCTTGCCTGTTCTTTTCACGTATGCGTTACATCCTCAACTCCGAGCCATCACACACACATTTGAAAGGGGAGCATTCCCATGACAGATTCCATTACCTTTACTAATCCCATTCTGGAGCAGCGTGCTGATCCGTGGGTGTACCGTCATACAGACGGCTACTATTATTTTTCCGCTTCCGTACCAGCCTTTGACCGGATCGAGATCCGGCGAGCAGAGACGTTGGAAGAGTTAAGAGATGCGGAGCCGGTAACGGCTTGGACCAAGCGTGACACGGGGCCGATGAGTGCCAACATCTGGGCACCGGAGATTCATTTTATCGATGGCAAATGGTACATACATTACGCTGCGGCTCATACCAGTGAGACCAACGAAGGTCTGTTTGATCACAGGATGTATGTGCTGGAGAACGATTCTACGAATCCACTCGAAGGGGAGTGGGTAGAAAAGGGACAGATCTATACACGCTGGGAATCATTTGCGCTGGATGCAACGACCTTTGAACATAAGGGAATCCGCTATCTGGTCTGGGCACAGAAAGATCCCGATATCGTGGGTAACTCGAACCTCTACATTGCCGAAATGGAAAACCCATGGACGCTACGCGGCGAACAGGTCATGATCTCTACGCCGGAGTATGATTGGGAAATCATCGGCTTTAAAGTGAATGAAGGCCCTGCGGTAATGCATCGCAATGGACGGTTATTTATTGGATACTCGGCGAGCGCGACCGACTACAATTATTGTATGGGTTTGCTCACCGCGGATGAAGATGCCAACCTGCTTGATCCGGCGAGTTGGGTGAAGTCACCCAAGCCGGTGTTCCAGACCTGTGAAGCGAACGGACAGTACGGTCCAGGTCATAACAGCTTTACTGTATCACCAGATGGCAAGACGGATATCTTGATCTATCATGCGCGTAATTACAAAGATATCGAGGGCGATCCATTGTATGATCCAAACCGTCACGCCCGTGCTCAAGTGATTCGCTGGCGTGAAGATGGCACACCTGATTTTGGTGTTCCGGTACCGGATGGAAAAGCAGTAGCAGAAACGAAATAAGATGTAGTATGTCTTTTTAATACGAGAGCCCTTGGTTAGCGAGTGATGCTGATTTAAGGGCTCTTTTGTATGGAAACGATAGGAAGGAGCGGTATGGGTGTCAATGTGTTGGATATAAAACAAAGCAACCACAACGATGATTTCTGCGTATGAGAAAGATACAGATTACGATGCACAACCTATTAGGAGGATTATATATGGATTCACGCGAAACCTTGGACCAGGAACTGGAACAGATTTTGAAATGGGAAAAACAACAGAAGGACTTGTTTATATGGGATAAAATTGGGCGTTTGCCCTTTGCGATGTTGGATAAAGTGATGCCTAAAGCGTTAAAACAGAAAATTGGAGATTCCCTGAACGATGTCGGGCAGTATGTCCAGCATGGGGGAAAGTTCCTCGTACAGAAGAAAAAAGTAGCTAAGCTGCTGCAAGAGGAAGCCGAGAAGTCCGGTTATTCCATGATAGATACGACCTATCGTTTGGAGCAGGAAGCTGAAACCGAGGGCACAACGAAGATTCATAGTGTGGAAAAGTTGCCGCTTCAAGTGTTGGACCAGGTGGCTGATAACATTACCGAGAGTCGAACCAAATTTGCTGCGGCACAGGGTGCAGCTACAGGCTTCGGTGGCATTGTAACTATTGCAGCAGATATTCCGATGGTGATGGGACTTTCCCTGAAGGTGCTTCAGGAGATGGCGCTATGTTACGGCTATGATCCAGATGAACCGCTGGAGCGCATCTTTATTGTGAAATGTCTGCAATTCTCATCCGCTGATATCGTAGGCAAGAAAGCGATCATTGAAGAACTCGCTGCATACGACGACCCGGACAAGCCGATTGAAGTGGTATCGCAGATGCAGGGCTGGCGGGAAGTTTTTAATTCCTATAGTGAATCCTTTGGTTGGAAAAAGCTGTTCCAGCTCATTCCAATTGCCGGCATGGTGTTTGGTTCGGTGAGCAACAAAAATACGATCCGGGATGTAGCCGAAGCAGGCAAAATGCTGTACAAAAAAAGGCTGATCCTTCAGCGTTTAAAGTAATTTAGAGACGTAATATTACAGAACATATCGTTAAAAACCTATTCTTGCGTGATGACAAGAAACGCAACTATGATATGGTGACGATTGCTGGAACGAAGTCAGTTGATTTGAGAAGTTTAAGCGTGAAGATACCTAGCCGCAAACTAAGTTTTGCTAGCGAAAAGGATTTGATGGAATGCCTCGGACTGGAAAAAGGACACGTCAACCCTATGGGGGTTCTCAATAATACTCAGAAAAACGTAACCGTCGTCTTTGACAAGGATCTAGTCGGTCAAAAAATCGGAATTCATCCCATGGAAAATACAGCAACGGTATTTCTTTAGTTTGAAGATGTGAAGGAATTGATTACATCTCAGGGTAGCAGCGTTGTGATGTGGAGTAATGCGGTTAAGGCTCATTGAGAGAAAAACAATATAACAAAAAGGGTTCCTGCCGGTCTGTGGATACAGATGGCGGGAACCCTTTTGTTGTTATGGTTTAAATTATTAATTTAGACTTCAAATGTAGGTGACTAAAGTGAAATCTAACGAACTCAGCAGACGCTATTTGGCGATATTTCACTCATCCCGATCTCTAAAGAATCTCAGACACGTTATTTCTACATTTTACACGCACATTCCAAGGTTTTCGGCCTTTTTCTCGGGAATAGCGTTGCTCAGATTCATTAGATTGCGAAATATGTGATATTCGTTCAAATAAGAGCTGTCAGGTTCGTTAGCACAGCTAACGTTTTATAAAGACAGTGTTGCCACGTAAGGATTGGATCCAATATAGAATAAAATGTGGACACCTGTTGATGTATGGCTTACTCTTCACTACCGTTTTCTTTCGCCCAGATATTCAGCAATTTATCGGATGGAAGCAGGAACGTGAAGATCCCGAGCAGGGGCAGGAAGCTGCACATCTGCATCACGGGTGATACGCCGAATACGTCAATCCAGTTGCCGAGAACAAGTGCACCCAGGCCTCCCATACCAAATGCCAGACCTGTAATCAGACCGGAAACCGTACCGATTTTGCCTGGAATCAGCATTTGTGCATAGACCACCGTAACCGAGAAGCTGGATAACATGATAAAACCAATAATGGTTAACAGTACACCTGTCCAGAACAGATTCGCATAAGGCAGCAACAGAGCAAGTGGAGCAGCTCCGGCCATGGACAGGAAGATCAGATTACGTTTGCCAAATCGATCCGCAAGAGGTCCTCCAAAGAACGTACCGAGTGCTCCCGCGGCCAGGAATAGAAAGATATAGATCTGCGCGTCCTCTGTGGATAATCCAAAAGTATCTTTCAGATTAAACGCGTAGAAGCTGCCAATAGAAGCGATGTACCAGGAACGAACAAAGACAAGCAAGATCAATAGCGTAATGGCGGCAGTAATCTTTTTGCGTAATGCTGGATTGGGTGCACGACGTGCAGCAGCCTGTCTACGCAGGTATCCACCAGATTGCAGCATGCGGCCATACCAACGGGCTATGTAGATCTGAACGGCGATCCCCATGGCTGCAATGCCTGTAAATCCAATCGCACCGAACAATCCAAACGGGATAAAGATCCAACGTGTAAGCAAAGGGGCAAGGGATTGCCCGGCGTTACCGCCGACCTGGAAGATGGACTGTGCCAGTCCGCGACGCTGACCGGCAGCCATATGGGATACCCGTGAACCTTCCGGATGGAAAGCGGCTGAACCCAGGCCGACAAAGATTACGGAAATCAGGACAGCCATATAACTGTCAGCAAAGGCCAACAGCAACATGCCGGTAAATGTAAAACCCATGCCGATGGGTAGAATGGACGGTGTCGGTTTTTTATCAGCAAACCAGCCTACGACAGGCTGCATAATGGATGCGGTAAAGTTGATCGCAAAAGAAATCCATCCGATCTGAGTATACGTGAGATGCATGGAGTCTTTCAGAATCGGAAAAATGGCTGGAATAACCGACTGGATCGAATCATTGAACAGATGAACCAGACTGATCGCAATGAGTATCCGGTAAACGGTGCTTTGGGCATCCAATCCGGGTGGGGCTTTCGAACGCGCTGCGGCGTCCTTGGTTAATGAGTTTTGTGTAGACATGTACAATTCTCCTTTGGTCGCGGTCACGAGGGATCAGCGCCTGATGTTGTATTCTATGCGTGTAAGCATATTGTTACATAATAGGATAGATTGATTGGGTCGACAAGGGGAACAAGAGAAATAGAATAACGTGGATGAATCAATTTTTGCTATTAAATATCTATATTTGAAGAGTATTTTGTTGTAATTGCATTTACAAAAGAAACATATTAATTTAGCATTTAGTGTAAGAAAATCCATATTTAAGTGCAAGAAGGCCCTAGGAGGGGTTAAAATGAAATCACTGTCACCTTATGCTGCTGCCAAACGTGAACTGGTGATGACCATTTTATATATGGCTGTAATCACGTATCAGGCTATCTATGTTGCACCGAAATCTCTATCTGCTGCTATCGTCATATTTATCATTTTTCAATCGATTGGTGTACTGATGTTGAGACATTACATTAAAAAATTAAAAAAACTGAAGGACGATCAGTCTACTTGAATGTCAGTTGAATCAAGGATTTAGAGAAAAGCTGAATTTCGTATAAATCGTATACCTGTTAAAAGGAAAAAGCCGAACTTCTTCAGATTTGAAGAGTTCGGCTTTTGACATTCTATGATTCTATTTTATACAGAATGGATGAACCTGACGATTTAACGATTATCAATTGTTTCCGGATACATATCATGATTCATCATGCGGTGGTCGGCCATCTGCTCGTACTTCGTTCCCGGCTTACCGTAATTTGTGTACGGGTCAATGGAGATACCACCGCGCGGTGTGAATTTGCCCCATACTTCAATGTAGCGCGGGTCCATCAGCTTGATCAGGTCGTTCATGATGATATTCACACAATCCTCGTGGAAGTCACCATGGTTGCGGAAGCTGAACAGGTACAGCTTGAGTGATTTGCTCTCGACCATTTTGATATCAGGAATGTAGCTAATATAGATCGTTGCAAAGTCTGGCTGACCCGTAATCGGGCACAGGCTGGTGAACTCCGGGCAGTTGAATTTAACAAAATAATCACGGTACGGATGCTTGTTATCAAAGCTCTCCAGAATGCCCGAATCGTACTCAAACGTATATTTTACGTTCTGGTTGCCTAGCAACGTCACATCTTGCATCTCATCAGGTTGTCTCATCGGTTATTAAGCGCTCCTTGTTTCCGTCAAAGCCCGAAGCTTCGCGGTATATATGAATAGGCCGTCTTCAATCTTGCCTGTATAATTCTCTTCATTGTTTGAGGACATTTCGTTCTCATCCATGCCGCCCATTCCACCCATACTGCCCATTAGACGCCGCGTTTGTTGCCCCATACCAACGTATGAAGCTGTGGAAGCACACGAACATCATTCAGGTCATCGGATGCACTGACTTGGTCAATCAGCCACTCATAACGAGCAAGCAGTGAGGACGCCAGATCTGGCGTATCGGCGGAAGTCACATCCGGGTTCCCGGTTTGTAAAAATAGATCCGTGCCCGGATATCGTGCATGCACACGGCGGGCATAGCCCAGGTCTGTCTCATCGAAGATCACGATCTTCAGACTATGGCTTCGTTCTGCCGGGCCAGCGGCTAGCCGTCCGATCAGATCATCCAGCACGGACCAATCCGTGTCCATGCCGGAGCTGGGTGGCTTGGGCGAGACGGTGACTTCATCAATGTCCGCCAGCCAAGGCTGCCAGCGGGAGCCCTGCGTCTCCACCGCGGTGCGGATGCCGTTCTCCCGCAGCAGGGCAACCAATCCGCCCAGCGAAGCGAGCAGGGCGGGATTACCGCCGGAGATGGTGACATGGGAGAAACGCGTGCCGCCAACGCGGCGCAATTCTTCCCATACGCCCTCCGGCGTAATCATCTGGATCTGGTCCTTGCCACTGCCATCCCAGGTAAAGGCCGAGTCGCACCAGGAGCAGCGATAATCGCAACCCGCGGTGCGAACAAACATCGTTTTTTGCCCGATGACCATGCCTTCGCCTTGAACCGTCGGACCAAAAATCTCCATCACAGGGATGCGAGCCTCTTGGTTACGTTCACGCGATGGCCCATGTTCTACAACACTACTCATCAATCATCCACTCCCGTCTCGCTTCCGCGTAACTGGTTGGTGTCTCGAAGAGCCTTACAAACTCTGTCCGTCCGCCGTCGGTTAGTCCAGCATATGGCTCTGTCTGAAGCGCATGCTCCATTTGTTCGAACAGCCAGACGACCATATTTTCAGCCGTTGTATTCATTAAAGGAAGTGTCTCGTTGAGGTACTGATGATCCAGATAACCCTCAATCTGAGTTTTCCATATATCCTTGATATGTCCAAAATCAACTGTCAGCCCGGTTTCACCCGGATAACCGCTGATGCCAAATATCACTTTATACGTATGACCGTGCAAGTTCTTGCACTTGCCTTCATAACAATGCAGATGATGTGCCGCGTCAAAGGTGAATTCTTTGCTTACAAGCACACGTTTGCGGTGATAGCGCAGCTGGGTGGGTAGAATATCTTCACCTATTCGTTGCAGATGCTCCACAATACGGAATGTTCCCGGCTCTCTCATCGTACATCCACTCCCGCCGATTCAGCAGAAGCACGTTGCTGTACATAACGATCCAGTCCGGCTTTGCGCAGTTTGCAAGCAGGGCATTCTCCGCATCCATCGCCAATTACGCCGTTATAACAGGTCAGGGTACGCTCACGAACATATTCGAAGGCACCGAGATCATCTGCCATCTTCCACGTTTGGGCTTTGTCCAGCCACATGAGTGGCGTATGAATGACAAATGGGTAGTCCATCGAGAGATTAAGTGTCACATTCATCGACTTTACAAATGAATCCCGGCAATCCGGGTATCCGCTGAAATCCGTCTCACATACACCTGTAACCAGGTGACGAGCTCCTTTTTGTTTGGCCATAATCGCTGCAAAGCTGAGGAACAGCAGATTCCGTCCATCCACAAATGTACTTGGCAGTTCGCCTTCTTCATGTGTAATTTCAACATCTGTGCGCGTGAGTGCGTTGGGTGCTAGCTGGTTTAACAGGCTCATATCGAGAACCGTTTGCTGCACGCCCAGATCGCGAGCGATCTCGGAAGCACATTCAATCTCCAGCTTGTGGCGCTGACCGTAATCAAACGTAACAACCTCGACTTCGGCAAACTGTTGTTTGGCCCAGAACAGACACGTGGTGCTATCCTGACCGCCGCTGAATACAACGACTGCTTTTTCTTCGTTCAACATAAAAAAACCTCTCTATCTTCTTGAGATCAAACCATGCACGAAGGCATAGAGTGTCGGAAGAACAGAGAAGTTCATGAACTGGCATCCATCAAAAAACACACCTTCTCGATAACCGCTTCAAAAAAAAGCAGCCATGAGCAAGTGTCCTTAGTTTTTTACGTACATTACGATAAGTAACGTGTACGCAAGACTTATACTGACCATCACAAGGTCAAGTCTTATAGAGGGAGTTCGCGAACCTCTCCCATGCCGTAGGCACGGATTTTCTTCTTCAATTGTCTGAACCATTATAACATGAAACCGCGTGGTGACCACCCCACTTGAGCACAGTGGCAGTTAATCGGTTGGCTTCATTAACTAACGGTCTATTTGATATGTTTATTTGATCAGTACATTCCCGAAAGGGATCACTTCTTTCAGAATTCGTTTGAACAGACCCTCATCGTTGAGATCCTGTTCCAACCGACGATTCTCACGTCCAGCCTGAAAGAGTACAGATCCATGTCCTGTCATCTTCCAATGATAATTCATATGCTGACTGGCAAGGTTGTTACCATATACCGTGAGTTCCAGATGTGCATTCTCGGGATAGGCAATGATGCTACCGGCATCCACATACAGCGGTGCTGTTGGGTGAAGTTCCTGTTGGCAGACCTGGCCTTGAGTGAGCAATCCGATTTTACCTCTGCCGGAAAATTTCATTTTCACTGCATCACGGGTGATCAGCATGTTTTTGATTTTTTGGATTTTGGTATGCATCGTTACACCATCCGAGTAGAAGAACAGGTGGCGGAAATCATAGAGCAGATCACTGTCCTCCGTGAGCTCCACTTCCTTCATGGTGAATCCGGGAGGCAGGGCAGCCACAAATTGGCAAGGTCCGGTAATTTCAGATTTAATCAGCTTTTTCTTGCGATATATGCCTGTAATATTCATGAATTTATCATTGCGGCTCCCACTTGGACCGCGGAAGGCCACTATTTGCTGTGGATGCAGAATATGAAGGCGGTCATCTTTAATCAGTGAAAATGTGACGACTTGTCCAGTTCCGCCTGCTTCAGCATGGTTCAGGTGTATGTTCATGCAGTTGCTCCTGTCTTTTATACTCGGCCTGAACGGCGACGCATTCCCCAACGCATCACACGAATCAGAACAAAATAACCCAATATGAGAGAAACGACAGTGATGATCATCGTCTGAATTCGTTTGCTGGCAGCCACTCTGGCATTCTGGTCATCTTGCAATTTGCTTACCATTTCAGTAAGTTTCTGGTTCTGAGCCAGTAGCTGTTCGTTCTGGGTCTTAAATGCTTCGACATTGGCCTGAGCTTGTCCCAGCTGAGCGGATGTTTGATTCAATTGCTCCATGGTTTGTTTGTAACTTTCCTGCAGAGCGTTCACTTCTCCAGGCAATTCGGAGACTCGCTCCCAGCCGCTATATATATCCGTAAAAATATTGGCACTGGCTGCATTTGCTGTCGAAGCGATCGAAACGGTAAATAGAATGCATGTGGTGAATAACACCCGAATGAAATAACCCTGAATGGATTTTGGCATCGTTAACACCTCTTTCTTCGGTTAGATCGAGCAATCGCCGAAATCGTCGTCTATTGTTGAAATACGGCTCTTACATTATACGTCAAAATCGGGACGATGGGTTCAAGATGATATCGTTTTATTACCCGAAATATTTAAAATGATTTAGGAACAGGGCTGTTTAGCATATAAATCTGTGGGGTAATAGAACGATAGGCAAGCACACCGGACCGTTTTAACAGAACTTTTACTTCAGTTCCGGGTGCATGCTATTCACAAATACGCAATTTAATGAACGATACCAATATATCCGATTGAATATAAGATCGCGAACATGAAGGAGTAGAAACATATGTATACGACAGATCAGAGCACATCAACCAAAACAATTATGATCACTGTTAACGGAGAGCCAGTAGGGCGTAAGCTGGTCATTGACAGTGTCACCTATGCTCCGGTAACCCAAGCAGATGGTGCACAGTACTTACACAAAATGGGAATTGATCATCCTACAGTTTAATTTGGGACTTGTCATAGATTAAGGATTGAAAAGCTTGGCATAGTGCCAGGCTTTTTCGTCGTTTATTGTCGTATTCAGGCGGATTTGGGGACGAGAAACTAATATATTGGAAAAATTTAATGGGAACATGTGTTCCGTGACAATATAGTGTCCATTCACCCTGATAACTTAGAAGATAATACACATAAATCGGGGGAGAGACTACCAGTGAACTCAGTCTTTGAAGTATCTTATTCGTGGAATAAAGAGGCCATACCGACAGGGGGAGCCGACCCCGTATATATGATGGTAGAGTGGCGTAACGGTGCCCCTGCCAAAAGACTTAGGAAAATAGCACCCAAAATTGTATCAAGAGATTTGGAACTTTTGCTCAAACCGGAATATGGGGTGCAGCTCAAAGGCATCTATGGATGTCGCTCCAAAGAAACAGATATTGGTTGGTTACTCAGGCTTGGTGATGTATACAAAGGGGAGAGCAAACAAATTTTGCTTGAATTCGTCATGGGACCCCGGGTATCCGGAAAAGCAGCGGTATGTTCAGCCTACTGGAGCACAAGGAAGTTGAAGCAAAGTCAACGCGTATTGTTACGAAGAGAGCAGTTGTATATTCAGTACACCAGTCATCTCGGCATGCTGAGACAGCCGGAAGATCCGAAGGTGGAAAAGACCATTAAGTTAAGTGAAACTGTACCGTTGATCAAGCAAGCCTTACGTGCCTATGAAAGGGGCCGGGTTCAAGAGGGGAGTCATATGTTGCGTCGTCATGCAGATGCGCTGTTAATTGAAGCCGCACGCAAGCAGGATCTGGATTATTACACAGAAGCCGAGATCGTTGAGAAGCTGCGTTGTCATTATGAAATCACGTTTACAACCGGATATCATGACCGTGAACAAAAGATATTAGGCGAATAGGGTTGATTTCAGATGGTTACGGTATAGAGAGAACGAGTCTACATATGTTTTGAAGGTGAAGTTTAGGAGAAGGTCGAATGTATGTATCAATATCATATTAAACTATGGATGGAGTTGTATCAAATTTATTGAAACAACATCGTGGAGGGTCCGGCAAAATGACAGACCGACTAATCCGATTAATGCGCATTATCACGCTGGTACAAGCCAAGCCAGGCATTCTGGCGCGTGAGCTTGCCCAGCGATGCGAGACGACGGAAAGGACGATATACCGCGACATGGAGGCCCTCAGTGCAATGCATATCCCGATCGCCAATATGGGACACGGACAAGGGTACATGTTTATCAGCCATTTTGCCATGTATCCGCTTAATTGGTCTGATGAAGAAGCCCAAGCTTTCATGCATCTTGCTGAAGTTATGGAGAATATTCGTCCTTTGCTGAAACCTGCTTTTGAGAGCGCGTATGAGAAAGTGGTTGCTTCGAGTCAGAAAAACAAAACAGAACGTGTGGAATGGTCGGAGCAAATAAGTGGATTATTCAAAGTGGGATTGCCCGTATGGCAACATGAAAATAATGATTCACAGAACCAATCCCTGATTACCTTGCTTCAGGCAGGAATCTCACAGAACACTATTGAAGCGGAGTATCTGTCTCAAGGAAAAAAAGGAATTGTACGCATAGATCCTTACTGTCTTATCCCGCAAGAATACAGATTTGAGCTGTTAGGGTATTGTCACATGTCGGAGAAACTTCGAATATTTCAGGTGAGCCGGCTGCTAAGGATACGGATCTTGCCGCGTACGTTTCGAAAAGAGGACTATCTCATACAATCACACTTCCGCATTCCTTGGGCATATGAGGGAAGTACGGAGTGGACTGCGTTCAAAATTCGATTTGCACCCCATGCTGTGGAGCGTGTAATGCAGGAACAATTCTATATACGCCCCATTTTAACCATAGAACCGGAAGGTAGCCTGTTATTTGAAGCCATTTTAAGTGACGTTGAGGAGTTTCTCGTATGGATATCCAAATATGGACCTGATGCGGAGATACTCGAACCAGAGATATGCCGCATCAAGATGAAAGAACGCCTGAATTATTGGCAGCAAATGTACAATAGAAGTTGAAATTAGAAGGCTCCTATTCTATCGCAACACACGATTAGGCACCGTGCTGTGGAGAGCTACTCTTTGGATTTGAACAGGTTTGCCAGGTTACCAAACGGAGATTCTTTCTCTTCATCTTCTGTAGAGCTGGAATAGACAACCTTAGATGCAATGCCTTCATCATCGGCTGCACAGTTATTTTCCAGCGTGAATCGGTCGAATTGATGCATGAATACCTTAGCTGTATTGATGGCATCATCCAATGCGCGGTGCTGGGTACCATCGAATTCAATGCCGCAGATTTCAAGAGCCTGAGCGAGACCGAGTTGACGGAATTTGCCTTCTTTGCGAACGGTGCGCGACCATTGTTGCTGGAGATCGTTATGATTGGTGATCCAGGCCACATCCAGTTGATGTGTGCGACAATGAGAGATCAGTTTGCTGCGGTCATCGGGTCCCCAGGAACACATGTAATAGGGGTCACTTCCCATCCAGGCAATGAATTGATTCAATGCTGCCGGAAAAAGTGGGGCTGCATCAATATCTTTCTGCGTGATGCCTGTAAACTGAATCGTGTCAGTGGACAGAACGGATTTGTTGGAAGGACGAACATACGTATGGAACGTATCCGTAACGGCCAATCCATCCGCACTTTCCGTAACTTTGACGGCGCCGATATCAATGATTTCAGAAGAATAGCGAGTATTGCGGCTTACCGTGAATTCAAGATCGTATATGATATATGGCATAGGACAAGCTCCTTTATCGATTAATACCTGTGGTAGATTTCTATTTCTCTATATTACAGGGAACATGCTTCCATGTCAGCCATCGCCAGAGAATTCATTGTAATCAGGATGAACGAACTGTTTGAATGTTTAATTATCTAACAGATGCATTTCCGGTTTTGGTAAGTCTTTACTTCGCAAAAAGTGGTCGTTATAATGAGTGGAGTTAGGGGCTTTCCTATATATTGGTCTGTATTTATGGCGACATAAAAGTAGAATTATTATCAAAACTTCCTAACACAGTTTGAAATGTTGGGAAGTTTTTTTGTTATTTATGCCTATTCATGCAGGAAAGGAGAGAAATTAGTCGGTTGTTGGTATAGCATAGGAAAACTGCTTCACGAGTTCGTATTATTGAATTTACAGTACATATGGAGGTTTGTTTCTTTGATTAGCAGAAAAATGAAAATAACAGCAATTACAGCTAGTGTGTTTGTTGTGTTAATGAGCGCTGCTTATGGTGCATTTTATATTTGGAACAAGAATTATAAATTTAATAATAATTATGTATGGCAGCCTCTGGAGAACGTAGAATCTGCAATAACCTTGAAAGATTCCTATGACGTAATTGTAGCTGGAACGGATCCTGAGGGCATTACCGCTGCTTTATCAGCTGCTCGTAATGGAATGCGTGTATTGCTAGTGGAAGCAAGAGATCGAAACATGTTGGGCGGATTGTTAACCGAGGGAGGCCTTAATACGCTGGATCTAAATTATTCCCCTGAACAACCGCAGTTATTGAGTAGTTTGCGACAGCCTGATTTTTTGAACAAGGGCATTTTCCAGGAATGGTTTGACCAGATCGAGGGCAGTTCTTTTGATACCCATACAGCAGCTAACGTTTTCTATCGGATGGTTCGTTCTGAACCTAATATTGATCTGTTGATGAACGCGAAGGAATTAGTTCCTGTTACTGAACAATCTACGGGAGATCACACGACAATAACGGGGATGAGCATAACGAAAGAAGACGGAACAACTGTTCAGATATCAACCCGCTCCATTATTGATGCGACGCAAGATGCGGATATTGCAGCCGCTGCAGGAGTTCCATACTCCATCGGTAGACAAGATATTGGAGATGGTAAATCCAAAATGGTCTCTACGCTCGTATTCAAGCTAAGCGGTGTTACAGATGAGGTATGGCAAAAGTTTAGGGAAAGAGAGGGAACCGGGGTTGATAAGATGAGTGCTTGGGGGTACGGTGATGCTCGAAAATATGAATCCTCCAATCCACAACATATTAAGATTCGTAGTCTGAATATTGGAAGACAAAATGATGATACAATCTTGGTTAACACGATGCAGATCTTTGGGGTAGACCCGTTAGATCCGATATCTGTGAAAGAAGGTTTGGAGATCGGGAATAAAGAAGCCCCACGAATTGTTGATTTTCTGAAGAAAAATTATGATGAATTCGCAGGGCTGCAATATGCTGGGACAGCGAATGAGCTTTATGTGAGGGAGTCACGTCACATCTATGGCGAGTATCGATTAACTTTAGCGGATGTCATGGAAAATCGTGATCATTGGGATGCAATTGGATACGGTTCATACGATATTGATATTCAGAGCACGAGTGTTGGAAATGCCGGCACGATTATGTTAAGTCCGATTCAATATGGTGTACCTTTTCGTTCTCTTGTTCCGCTAAAGGTGGATGGTATGCTTGTCGTCGGACGTGCAGCAAGTTATGATACAATCCCACATGGTAGTGCGAGAGTTGTACCGCTGGGAATGGCAGAGGGAGAAGCGGCAGGAGCGGCGGTCAAACTGGCCTACGTCCATAAGGAGTCCTTCCGAGAACTCTCAGCTTCTGAAGAGCGAGCATCTGAATTACGCAAAATGCTGGAAAAACAGGGTATGGATCTAAAGGTACATCATTTCGAACAGCCTAAGTATATGGAACATAAGGATTACAAGGGATTGCTGGCTGCCGCGAGTATGTATATGACTTCAGGCAATTATAATAACGATGGTTGGGAACTGGATAAAGGAATGAATCCGGAACGATTTTTAAGTAAATTGAAAAGAATGCAGTCGATGTTCCCAGAAGCCTACACCGGCAGTGCCGATCAAGCTCTGGCCACTATGCAGAATGCCTCAACCCTACCTTTAACGTTGGATCAGGCTGCGTATATGTTATGTCTGGCAATGGGATCTGCAGAAGCTGAAACTTCACTTGAAGAGGCACTTGCTCAATTGCAAACGCAAAACTTTATAAGTGACGACACACTTGCTGGCATTGCTGACAAGAACAATCTTACCAATGGGGATGCGTTTATGCTCATTCGTGATGTAGTGGAGTATTATTCAGGAGTTGTATTTGGTTAAGTTGGTTGACAATTACTTGTAAATGAACTAATGTGGTCAAAAATGATAACAGCGTTATAACGAGGACATGATTGTGCAAGCCAGCTTCAACAGAGAGGGGACAGTATGGTGTAAGGTTCCTGTAGCTGCTTCGTAATTCCTACCTCGCGAGCTGCGGAAGAGAATACTCAATCAGGGTTGCAACATCCGCCGGCAGGGCCCGTTATGCCCCGTAGGACTGCATTTTACAGATCGCATAGGTTGCGAACGGATGAATATGCAGTTAAACAAGGGTGGTACCACGACACATTCGTCCCTTGACGGATGTGTCTTTTTGCTGTTTACACGCCATATTTTGATAATAAAAAAGAAGATTGGGAGTGGTCCAGATGCGTCAAAGTGAAATGTTTGTTCCAACATTACGTGAAGCGCCAGCGGAGGCAGATGCGGCAGGACATCGCTGGTTACTGCGCTCCGGTATGATTCGCCAACTGGCAGCAGGAATCTACAGTTACCTGCCTCTTGGACGCCGTATATTGTTGAACGTTGAACGGATCGTTCGAGAAGAGATGGATCGTGCCGGTTGTCAGGAAGTATTACTGCCGATTATGCAGCCAGCCGAACTGTGGGAAGAGTCCGGAAGGTACACCCAGTATGGTCCTGAATTAATGCGTCTAAAGGATCGTCATGCAAGGGAGTTTGCTCTTGGACCAACACATGAAGAAGTGGTAACTGCGTTAGCGCGGGATGAGGTGAACTCGTATCGTAAGCTGCCATTCACGCTGTACCAGATCGGAACCAAGTTCCGGGATGAACGCCGTCCTCGATTTGGATTGCTGCGCGGTCGTGAATTTATCATGAAAGATGCGTACTCCTTTGCTTCCGATTGGGAAGAACTTGATCGTACCTATCAGGCGATGAATACAGCTTACAGTCGCATTTTGGAACGTTGTGGTCTGGACTATATCCGTGTCGAGGCGGACGCAGGAACGATTGGCGGTCAGGGGGAGACACACGAGTTCATGGCTCTTGCTGATGTGGGTGAGGACACGATTGTCACCTGCAAACATTGTGGATATGCCGCAAATCTGGAGAAAGCTGATTATCAGACTTTAGAAGATACGGAGAAAAAAGAAGGAAGCTTGGAAGTTCCAGTCGACGCTGCCAGTGCAGACTCCGCTCTTCAAGCGGATGAACATTCAGGAGCGGAAAACGTAGTACGCATCTCGACACCTGGCGTTCGTACGATTACAGAGTTAAGCGCCTTTGTGGGCGAAGCTGCTAATCATATGATCAAAACACTGCTTTATCTGGCAGACGGTCGGCTCGTTGCTGCCCTTGTACGTGGAGATCATGAACTGAATGATATCGCATTAAAGCAGTTGTTGGGTGCAGAGGAACTGATCCTTGCAGACGATGCAGCCATTGCAGCACATCCGAGTCTGAAGGTCGGTTTTCTGGGGCCGATTGGACTGAATCTGCCGATGGTGGTGGACGCTGACGTGGCAGTGATGAAGAGTGCAATCACAGGAGCCAATGAAGTGGATATGCATATTTCCGGTGTACGCCCAGGCATTGATTTTGCATTGGAGCGAGTAGAACGAATCCGTTTTGCTGCTGAAGGGGATGCTTGCCCAACATGTGGCTCACCACTTGGTTTTACCAAAGGCATTGAGGTTGGACACATCTTCAAATTGGGAACGAAATATAGTGATGCCATGGGTGCTTCATTCCTGGATCGTAATGGTCGCCAGTGTGCGCCAGTCATGGGGTGTTACGGCATTGGCGTATCCCGTCTGATGGCTGCGATAGCTGAACAGTATGCAGGAGATGAAGGCATACGTTGGCCTGCGACTGTGGCGCCATATGATGTGCATCTGATTCCGGTAAGCTGGAAGGATGAGCAGCAGCGTCAACTCACGCTGGAACTGGAACAACAATTGGTCGAGGGTGGTTTCACTGTATTAGTCGATGACCGGGATGAACGACCAGGTGTGAAATTCAAGGATGCGGAGCTAATCGGATTGCCTGTACAGATCGTGATTGGCCGAGGAGCAGCAGAAGGACAGGTTGAACTGGGATCACACGCCCTTGCAGCATCAGGTGAATCGAAGCGAATCTCGTTAACGGCCCAGGAAGCCGTGTGTTATGTGAAGGAACAGCTCACTTCCTAGATCTATTTGGCTAATGATATAAGTTCATATAGTAGTACCGAATATCATGCGGTCGATCATTTTGATTGCCAAAATTCCAATTCGAGTATGAAAAAGAGGGCTATAGACATATAAATAGGCGAGATTGTAGTTGTTGTATCAGACGAAATAACTAAATGGGGATCGTTGTATTCAGTATACAAATGGTTTTATGATTAAGGAATTCGAGATCATCATGCTCAGGGCGGATTGATGTGCAAGTATGCAATTTTGAGAAGACAGAGATGTCGAAATCAAATGTACAATAACCGCATGAATACAGTAATTTTGGAGAATTTTTATATAGTTCGGTATCGAAGGCACGTGATAAACTTGGTCCGTAAAGTCCATGCAGGGATTTATTTTTACTTCAAATGATTGTCAAGATCAGCAGGATATGTCCACGGGAAATGTTCAACATAACTGATATGGGTGGATGTTTAACAACAGATATTAAAAAATGGAATAGAAAAAAAGGGAGTCCCTTAACCAGTAATCTGGCTTGAGGGACTCCCTTTTTGTTATGGCAAGATAGATTCGTGATGTAATTGAACCATATCAGCGGTCACGCCTATACGCACTTTGCTGAGCTTAAGAAGCTGCAGGCAATTTCAATTGTTGACCTGGATAAATCCAGTGTGGATTTTTGATATTGTTCAGCTTTTGCAATGCCTGCCAAGTTGTGCCGTATTGTTTGGAGATAGAGTACAGGGAATCTCCAGATTTCACAACATGCAGTTTGGCTGGAGCTGGTTTGCTTGGTGTTGGTTTAACCGGTTTTTCCGGTTTTGGTGTTTCTGGTTGTGGCTTGGTTGGAGCTGGTGTTTCTGTTGCCGGAGTTTCCGGCTCTACTGCAGGTTTTTTCGCTTCACTGATCCGACCATCTGTTTTGATGTTAACTGCGCCAAGCTTCTGCATGTAATTGATCAATGCTTCGTCCAGCGCGCCATACATACCTGTTGTTGGGTATTTGGCAAACATGGTGTATTCGTCACCACCAACAGCTGTGAAATCATTGGTTGCCAGCGTGTATGTGGCTTCCGGATCAAGGGCTTTATCACCAACAGTCACGGAATGTACACGGCTACCTTCAGCAGCGGAAGCGTCAATTTTGAACTTGATTCCAGATACTTGCGGGAATCCACCGCTTGGTTCCGGATAGGAGGCTACGCCGACTTCAAGGGCTGCCAGGATATCGGACCCCTTCACTTCAAGAGTTACCACTTGATTACCAAAAGGAAGCACGGTGATGATATCACCTTTGGTTACGACACCTTGCTCAATGGAAGCACGGATACCCCCACCGTTAGTCAGTGCGATATCGGCATTGCTGACATCACGAATGGCATCTGCAAGCAGGTCACCCAGGTTAGTTTCACCTGCACGTACTTGTTCACGTTTACCATCCAGCAGTATAGCTGTATTGGCTACTTCTTCTTTCAAAATCGGTTCTTGTTCTTTTTGAATGGAGTTTACGAGAGTTGCAACTTTCTCATTCGGTTTGATGTCTTTTGCTTCCGTTTCATCAATTAGAGTTGCTTGTTTCTTCGTTACTTTACCACCGTCTACCCACAGATCGATGACACCCACATAATTGGTGTATTCCCCTGCACTTGCAATCAATGTTCCATTATCGGATACAAGACCATCTTGCAGTACAGTGTGGCTGTGACCATCAATGAATACATCGATGCCAGGAACTTCTTTAACGACTTTGAAACTAGTATCCGTGCTGGATGCGTCTTGTCCAAGGTGTCCCAAGACAACAACAACATCTACTTTGCTGCGAATTTCGTTTACCAGAACTTTGGCTTCCGCAGATGGATCTGTAATATCAAGACCTTCTACGTTTTTCGGATTCGTTTTGTACAACGTTTCCGGTGTAGTCAAAGCGATGATACCGATCTTCACGCCATCCACCTCTTTGATGAGGTAAGGATCAAAGAGTCGTGTTCCGTCTTTTTTCTTCACGTTGGCACTCAGCATGGGGAAGTTCATCATGTCTGCCAGTTCAATCAGGCGATCCGAACCATAGTTGAATTCGTGGTTACCCGGTACGATGGCCTGGTATCCCATTTCATTCATGACTTTTACGATGCTTTCACCATTTACGAGAGTGGCAAAAGTTGTACCATGTACAGCATCTCCGGCATCCAGTAGGAGTGTGTTCGGGTTTTCACTGCGATATTTGTCAGCGATTCCAGCTACTTTGGCAAAACCCATGGCAGGTGAAGATTCAACTGCACGGGCATGCGTATCATTCGTATGTAGAATGGTAATGTGTTTGCCTGTGCCCGGAGTGGTGTCCGTTGCAGCCGCGGCAATACCTACACTGCCAAACAGCAAACAGACCGTTAGCAGAAGTGAAACGTAATTCTTCCAGATTTTCATATGAATCCGATACCTCCCCAAATAATAATCTACTAGAGCGTTTACATAGCTCAAATAGTATTTTAACAGACTATTATTAGGAAATCTCGCGAATCACGTAAAAATAAGTAACCTGAAAGTGACATGTTTAAATTGGTACTGGTAAAAATAATCTCCGCAAAGAACGTATGTTCTTAAATGGTGTAAAAAAAATGCTGCACTTCACGCGGCAGTCCGGTACGTAAACAAAATTTCTCCAAAGATTCATCCGGTTCAGGCATTACCCCGGAGGTTAGTAACTGAATGGCAAAACGGTTAGCCTGTCTTTCCAGCTTGCCTGGAGCAAAATAGGAATGTTCCTCCAGAAAGAATCGATTAATCCCTTTATGAAGCCGGTCATGGCCAAGCTCATGGGCGCACACGAACCGTTGCCATTCCGGCGGCAAATCATTGTGTATGACGATAAACCTGCGCCGGAGCTTGCGGAAGTACAGCCCCTTGGTGGATTTCCCCAAATTGGTGAAACGAATCTGTATTCCAACCGCGCGGGCAATGCTGAAAGGGCAGTTGGTCCGGTGTTTTCGAATCAGCTTTGTTACGATATCATCCATATGATCTCACCTGCTGCTTCATTAAATTCAGTTCGTCGTGCCTCATGGGCGATTGTCCGATTCGTCTGTCTTTTTGCGTTTGTTCATCTGTTTGGCTTCCCAGAACAGACCTGTCAGTACATCCTTAATTCGTTTCTTGTCATCTTCATCGAGTGGAATGCCGTCAAACATCAGATCATCATCGTCCTCCAGCATCTTTTTGAAATCACGACGGTCTTTGTATGTAGCCCATTCCGGTACTTCCTGAAGTTCGGTGGCACTCCCTGGTTCGATATAACCAGCCTGTTTCATCATCTCTGTATAAGGCACCGAGAGTGCATCTGAAATCTTGCGGATAGTTGCTGGTTTCGGCACACCCCGGACCCCATTTTCAATACGTGAAATCTGTGAGTTGCTTATTCCGGCTGCTTCGGCGAGCTGATTGATGCTGTATCCCTGTTGCTCGCGCAGTTGTTTCATATAAGGACCAAAAGCGTGCTCCACAATTATGCCAACTCCTTCGATTCGTACAAGTGCTTGAAATTAATATTAAGAAGAAAGGTGAATGCGACAACCCTAAAACTCTGCGGGTGCGCCGTTCCGGATTCGGATCGTTCTTTTGATCGCTGTTATCCCCGGATTTCCTGTATCCCTTTCCTAAATGGTGAAATCCGTTGCTAAAGGCGAACGTTTTGCTTCTTCAGAATCGATTCCGTCTCCTCCACTACGTTGGCTCTTGGTAAGTGCATTAACACATATTTCAAAGGCATCTTCTTAATATTAAAAATCAAATGACTTATACGGAAGTTCATTAATTAAACAGTACTATAACGTATATATACCATTAGGTAAAGGGATATGAAACAATTATGCCAAAAGGCATAGGAAATGAGAGCGAAGGTTTTATTTTATCGTCAAAATGAACCAAAATGAAGGTTTACTCCGATCTCCAGAAAGTGGTATCCTCAAATAGAAATACGAACACCATACGAACAAAATGTAACATTGACACAGGTTGGAGTTTAAGAAACCACCCTTTGAAGAAGGGAATTCCCCGGATTATACTGATTTGGAGTGATTCCAAAAGGCAACAGCGGGAAATTGAAAAAATGTCGTTATTATTTCAGAGATCTGGATAACTCTAATAAAGATGAGAGCATGAGGGTTTAACTTTTATAGAATGAATTTTAAGGTACGCAAGAACGAAGAGGGCAGAAAAAAGCTGGAGAAGCGAAGTGTTCGCCTTTATCACTGGATTTCCACTTTTGAAAATATAATCAAAGAAATCCGGGGATAACAGCGATCGGAAGGTTATTCTGTCATAAGAGTGAATATGCGAAGCTACTAGACTTTCATTCTATACCTAATGTTAAAGGAGGAAGATAAATATGGAATTGATGCTGCCCGAATTGGACCGACGCAAAACGCAAACGGCTGTTGAAGCTGCGCTGGAGAAATATCGAATCTATAAAACGATTGCATTTGAAGAACGAGAGGTTATGGTGACGGCAAGTTATGCGGAGCGTTTCCACGGTGCAACCAATGCGACGGGGGATTCCACGGCACGAACGGCGATCTATAATGTGGATGTGCAGCGAGCGCGTCAGGCATACTGCGATACGATTGATTTTGTGGTGTCCCGCCTGAGTGAAAAGGAACGTGTTCTCGTATGCGAACGATATCTGAAAGACGATGATGTGTTTGATTATAAAGTGTATAACCATGTGTTTGATCCGCCTGTCAGCAAGGACACGTATACGAAGATTCGTACGCGTGCTTTCTACAAAATGGCGCTGGCTCTGTCAGATCGAGGACTAATTAATATGGAACCGTTGTCTGTGTCCCGCAAGGAGCGGCAGAAGCTGGGCTAAGTTATCGATTGAAGAAGTTGATCCTTTAATATCCAAGGTGGATTGGTTACAATAGTTGAACAAACCACAGTTGGCATTAGCCAAAGGAGAGAAGACTGTCATGTCGGAAGAAGTCGGAATGCAGGAAATGGTCACGCTGAAGACAATCGCAGAAACGCTCAATACGTCCAATGATCTGAACCTCATGCTGGATACCGTGGTCGGCAAATTACTGGAGTTGACCGGATTAACAGCAGGCTGGATGTTTCTGATTAATGAACGTGGAGACTATGCCTGTGTTTCGGACTACAATCTGCCCCCGGCATTACTGCGTAAAGATAAAGAGCCCATGCGAACGGGTACTTGCTGGTGTGTGAACCGCTTCAGGGACGGTCGTCTGAATCATGCGGTCAACATCATTAACTGTAAACGGTTGGAGGATGCCGTGGAATTCCAATGGGGAGATACCCATGATATTACCCACCATGCGACCGTTCCGCTGCGGTCAGGTGATAAAATGCTGGGCTTGCTCAACGTGGCTGCGCCAGCCAAGGAACATTTTAGCGATAGTGAACTGGCACTGTTACAGGGCGTCGCGTACCAAATCGGTAGTGCGATGGATCGGATGAGATTGTATCGTGCGGAGCAGCAGCGAGCTGATCTGTATGCCAAGCTAGGGGAGTTTAGCACGGCCTTGGGCCTTGCGGTGAACGAATGCAGCAATTCGGATGCCTTTTCTGTAAAAGTTGTACAGCTGCTTGGACAGCATTATGACTGGCCTTTTGCCGCAATCATTCAGCAGAAAAACGGAATGTTCGTTTTGCAGGCGGTGTATGCAGACGATAAGGTTCGAACATTATCCAGTGCGCTGGTATCCTCGGAAGCGGCAAACCACATGAACCGGGTAATCCATAGCCACCGTGCCACATCTCTGTCTGCAATAGAGGCGGCTGAGATACTTAGTCTATGCGAGCCTGACCAGACGATGAATTCCATTGCCTCGGGAATGGCTGTTTCCCTCCCGTATCATACGCCAGGGGAAACGGGAGTTCTGGTGATCGGAATAGGAACAGCAGGTCCTGTACAGGCAGACCTTGAAGTGCTGGAAGCATTGGCTGAGCATATTGCGGCTGCATGGGAGAGTCTGAAGCTGGCGGAGAATCGCCGAGAACTGGCACGACTGGAAGAGAGAAACCGGTTGGCACGTGATCTTCATGATTCGGTTAATCAGATTCTATTTTCACTATCGTTAACTGCTAAAGGTGCGGAAAGTATGTTGACAGCATCCGAACAGGCGCACCCGGCAGCGGAAGCGATGAAGGATATTCGGACTTTGTCTCAGGAGGCTCTTAAGGAAATGCGCGCATTAATTATGCAGCTACGTCCCGCAGGACTGGAAGCAGGGCTACTCCATGCGTTACAGGAATATGGTACCAGCCAAGGTCTTCAAGTGGTGATGAATCGGACGGGAATGCGGTCTTTACCGCGTAATATCGAAGAAGCATTATGGCGAATTGGGCAGGAAGCGCTGAATAATATACGGAAACACGCGGATGTTCCTTCTGCTGAGGTCAGCCTCAAGTTAAGTGAGCATGAAGTGGTGTTCACCGTTGCAGATCACGGAATAGGCGGTGCGCAAAGGCCAAAGACATCGTCTGGAAATTCACTTGGCCTGTCCATTATGAAGGAACGGGCCGAATCGCTTGGGGGCAGGTTGGAGATAGTTAGTTCTTCCCGCAAGGGAACAACAGTAACGGCAGTCATTCCGATTCCGTTCGAATCCGTATAAAGTCAGGGGGGAGAAGAGATGCCGATTACGATTTTGCTCGCAGATGATCATGCGATGGTGAGACGAGGACTGCACGTTTTTTTGAGCACACAGCAAGACATGGAGGTTGTTGGTGAAGCATCGAACGGACAAGAAGCTCTGACGCAGGCGGAAGCGTTAAAACCCGACGTGGTATTAATGGATCTGCATATGCCGGTCATGGACGGAATCGAAACAGCTAGACGGCTGCGTACACTAATGCCAACAACCCGAATCATTGTGCTCACCTCGTTTTCCGATCAGGATCATGTGGTTCCTGCTGTGCGCGCTGGGGTGAAAGGATATCTGCTCAAGGATATTGAACCAGAGGACTTGGCTGTGGCCATTCGTAATGTGCATGCGGGTCAGGTGGAATTACATCCTGCGGCAGCAGGTCAATTGATGCATGTGATGGCTTCATCCGATGGGTCGATGAGCGAACAGTTATCAAAGCAAATACCGACAGATCAGTCGGCGGACACTCTACATCCAGAGCTGAAGCAGGTGGAGAAAACAACGCAAACATCTCCTGGCGGTCCGGATATGCTCACTCGCCGTGAACAAGAGGTCTTGGGATTGATTGCTCAAGGGCTGAGCAACAAGGAAATTGCGGTTCAATTGGTCATTACCGAAAAAACGGTCAAAACCCATGTCAGTCATCTGCTCGACAAACTGGGGTTGGCGGATCGGACACAAGCGGCTCTTCATGCGTTAAGAAATGGCTGGGTCGTCTGACCATTTCCGACATATCTTCATACTTAAGTCGTATAAACTCAACCTAAAGGTTGAGTTTTTTTGGTATTCAAGTTAAGTCTATCTGCTGACGAATTGAATGCGGAAAAAAGGTAAGATAAGGATAGTCAAAGACGGATCGGTTGAAGGAACGTTAGCGTTTGAATCCAAAAACCAAGGAGAGTGACATGAATGAATATTGTTATTTTGGCAGGCAGCAATCGGAATAATGCAACCAGTACACGTCTGGGAGAGTATGCGGTGGAGATTATTCGGGGTCAAGGACATCAGGCTAGCCTGTTTGATCTGTATAAGTCACCGCTCCCATTCTACGCACCAGATGAGAAACAAGCGGATCACGAACATCTGGCAGACCTGAACACGCGAATGCTCGCTGCGGACGCAATCATCCTGTCTACACCGGAGTATCACGGCAGTATTAGCGGTGTGCTCAAAAATGCACTGGATCACCTGAGTCAGGCTCATTTCAGCGGCAAACCCGTCTTGTCCATTAGCTCCTCCGGCGGAGCAGTGGGGGTAAGTTCGCTTTTACAACTGCAAGCGATTGTTCGCAATCTGCATGGCATTAATGCACAAGAGTGGATCTCCATTGGGGGTGCACAGCGCAGACGATTCGAAGCGACATTTGACGGATATGAAGAATACGAAGGCAGTCAGGATATAGAGGACCGGGTGCAGCGGGTTATTGGATCGTTTTTGAATCTGGCCCAGACGTTAACGAATGCGCGGAATGCATCCACGAGTTAAGAAAGAATGAAGAAAAGGCGAAAATGGAAAAGAGGTTGAGCATCATGATTACAGGCATATTTGAAACACATCTAAACGTGACGGATCTGGAGAGATCCCATCATTTCTATGAAACGGTCTTGGGTTTACTTCATGCCTATGGGCAGAAAGAACGCGGAAACTCCTTCTACTGGATAGGTGGAAAAGGTAATGCCATGCTGGGATTGTGGCAAAAGGAACCTTCCAAGGTGCAGCGTCAGCACTTTGCTTTTCAAGTATCTCTCGAGGATATGAAACATGCGGTGGCCCACTTGGAGAATAAAGGGATCAAGACACGCAACTTCCTGGATGATGATATCGGTGAACTGTACGTCTTTGGCTGGATGCCTGCGGTATCTGTATATTTTACCGACCCGGATGGTCATTCACTTGAATTCATAGCCATGCTCCCGGATGAAGCGAAGCCTGAACTTGGCATGGTGCCATGGAGTGAGTGGGAGAAGATGCAGGGGCGAAGCGTATGATCATCGAAGAATTACAGTTATACACAACTCGGCTGGAGGAGCTCAAGCATTTTTATAGTGTTACGTTAGGCATGGAGGTGTCCAACGAGACGGATCAGGCCTTCCACCTTCAGGTTGGATCGACTAGGATGATATTCAAACAGTGTGAGACGGATCATGAGCCCTTCTATCATGTGGCCTGGATGATTCCGACGAATCGGTTCAAGCAAGCGAAGCAGTGGGCCGCATCCCGTGTTGTTTTAAGCAAGGAAGGGGAGCGGGATGAGACGTACTCTACGAATTGGAACTCTCATTCTTTCTATTTCGAAGATCCGGCAGGTAATATTATCGAGCTGATTGCTCATCATCGTATTCAGAACGGGAGGGATCATAACTTCTCTGCGAAAGACATCGTAAAGGTATGTGAGGTTGGATTGGTGTCGGATGATGTTCTGTCTACGGTGAATGAGCTTCAGCAGATCGGATTTACTCGCTGGGGTGAGATAAGTGAGACTTTTGCTCCTGTAGGAGATGTACATGGTTTATTTATTGTGGTGAAGAAGGAGCGGACGTGGTTTTTCTCTACGCAAAAAGCACAGATCTATCCACTGGAAGTATCCATCCGTGACGTGGGCAAGCTTCGAATAGGCTAAACTTTGCATTCCGGGGCAAAACGGGCATATGTGGAGCAATTCCATCATGTTATAGAAGTAAGCGCTCTATTTATTAACCAGAATAGATAAGTTGAACTACATTTACACGATAACAGAGAGGACAGAAGAAAGCTACTTCGTAATACAGATGATGAAGGGTGGTGGCAAGCTTGGATCGACGTTTGTTGGAAGAAGGACTATCAATTATCGTTTCCAGTCGGGAGCGTACAGGAGATCTGTGGCACGCCCATTATGGGGCGGGTGCGATTGCGGCATATTTTTGGGTGCGGGAAAATCGTCTCACTGCCCTTGCCGCCGGCAGTGTTACCGCCGAAGCAAAAGCCATGCTTCGCCAGCATGGAATCAGCCCTGGTCAGACCTCTCCAATAGGTGAGATGATGCCCAGGGAAGATGCCGAAGCGTGTATTACGGACGCATTGGATCGAACCATTGGAGAGCTGCACTGGGTTGGACACCAGGCCATCTACGGGGCAATCAGTCTGAAAGCCATTCGTGAACTGGATGGATGGGGCACTGCGGAGGAGATTGGTCGTCTGGTTGAACTGATCGATTCATTCGATCGAACCATTCCGGGGAGATCCTGGATGAACACAACGATGAAAGAAATTCGCAGTCTGAAGCCAGAGAAAAGTGATGGTTTCCCCGAGATCGAAGATCCAGTTCAGTTGTCACGCCTGATTCTGGATGAGCTTGGTGCGTTCCAGACCATCTATCACGCGGAAGCGCATCATGACCTGATTGGTCATATGCTGACCTATGGACATGCGCTTAACATATTATATGAGCTGGGTTATCCGGCATTATTCCACAAAGGCATCCCGCCATTCCTTACCATGGTGAAGGCATTACGATTAAGCCGAGATGTGGATATTGAACAGGCGATGCCGACATTACAATCACCTGTAGATCTACTGCCACTAGCACGAGCGGAACGGTCGGTGGCGTTGCCACATGAACTGGAATATTGGCTCACCGATAGACGTTCCCGTGACTGGTACGGAGGTCATGTATTCAAATTCCCGTTCAGCTTCTATCATCATGCCAAGAATGGGGAGCCCGTACCGGAAACATGGGAGAACTTTCGTTATATCATCGCGTGAGATAAAACATACATTTCAGAAGGGGTGTCCGTCAGTCATGAGTTTGACGGAGGACACCCCTTTTTGGCATTATTCTGGTCTACCGAATCGTGGGTATCCTGAACCTTTTTAACGGGGCCAAATTTCAAGGATAAAAAGGATCAGCATGACTCTGGACACCAGCATGTATGGTGATTTTCGTACGGGCCGACGCGCCGCCCATATTCCCCAAGAACTCATAAGTGCAATACTCCCCCAGAACATCCATAAGGAGATGCCTTCTGGCGTAAATAGAAAGGACAGCTTGGGCAGCCCCCTGTTGCCAGCCCCAAGAAGAACAGTGGTCATATAGACGAGGACAAGGAAAAACAACTCGAAGAGCAGGGTTTGCAGCCAGAAATAATAGATGTTGAACACTCGTAGCACGATGACTGTAATCAGGATAAACAGGATACCAACGGATAAGAATGTTGCCGTGGTCCATCCAATGAGAGATGTTGTTATAACATCTGTTTCCTGATATAAGATGTACATCGCCAACGCATACATAGCGGGGCCCGCCATATAACTGGTGACAGCAATCCAAAGATAGAAGAAATACCTTTTCTTCATGGTCATATTCATCCTTTATTGTTCGTAGAATTTGAAAACTGCTTACGTCATATAAACATCAACAGGATGGGTTTGGTTGGGTTATCGATAGGAATTCCTCACAATAAATCGGCTTCTAACCGCCATAGAGACGACCACATTCAGGCGTAATTCATCCCGATTACCATCTGCACGAGTGGGCAAAGGCGGTAAAATGGTATTATCGGATCAGCAGCAAGGCAGACAACACTGACAGCTCATACGCTAAAGTACAGACCGGCCATGGGGCCGGTTTTTTAATTCGGTGATTGTTCCCTTGCCCTGATCGGGTAATAAGACTAAACAGATAACAGGAGGCTACGTGATATGAAAACAGTATTGTATGTTCCACTGGATGATCGTCCAGCGAATCTGGATGATGTGATTGTGCAAGGGAAAGCAGCCGGTATCCATATCGTTACACCGAACCTGAGTGATATTAAGAATCGTCTGGACTCGGAGAAAACCGTAGATGGCACAACGCTGCTCGGTACCTCCACGCCGGTTTATGGAAAACCATCCAAGATTCACGACTTTATTCTGAAACATGCTGCCAAGGTCGACGGATTCATTATCTCATCCGATATGCTCGCCTATGGCGGTCTGATTGGCAGTCGTCAGCTTCGTGAAGATGGGGGAGGCACCTATCCTGAATACGATGGAGAAACCACTCGTTTGCTGGATGTAATCCGCGTGATTAAGCAAAAATATCCACGTAAACCTGTGTTCGTAATGGATACCATCATGCGTCTGGCTACAACCTCTTTTGCAGATGGTTTGGCACTAGATGCATATAATGAGTCCCGTGCGTTGATGCAGCAGCCGCGTCAGACATACACCGAATTTGAAGATATTATTCAAGGTTATAACCTGTCCCCGGATGGAGTGGAATATGGGACAACGACCTATTTTGATAAAGAACAGTATTACAATACAAGACAGCATAAATTCAAAACAAATCTGTACATTTTGGATCAGCTGGCTCGCTCAGGTTATATCGATTTCCTCGCCGTGGGTGTCGACGATGCCAACACGCAGGGTGTTCAGATTAATGAAATCAACTATGTAGAAGCACGAATCAATGAATGGCTCAGTGGAACCAATGGACAAAATCCGGATCGTGCCATCATCTTGCCGGATGCGGATGGTCTGGGGCACGCTTTGGTTGCTCGCATGGCTAACCAGTTGTTCCGAGGCGGGGCGAAGACACGTTACGCCGTGAAATATTTTGGTCCTCACGGCAATACGATCATTAACACATATGAATACATGGACGTACACGAGAATGTGGTTCGTCACGTGGATATTGTGGGCGGTGTGTTTGTGGCGGATTCGGCATATCCTGAACCGGAGGTGGTGACGGATCCGATGACTAGTGTGGATAATGAACAGCTGGTGGCTGTATCAGTCGAGCAAGTTGTTCCATTTGATATGGCTTCCGAACTGGATCGTATGACCAAGGGTCACCCGGGAGTTTCCGGAGAGAACACAGCCGTCGACATCGAGATTATTGCGATTACCGCTCTGGATCAGGTGCAGGCTGCGTTGGAGCAGTTGACGCTGAATGGGGAGCAAGGCCTGCCTTCGGTGTTAATTGATTTTGTGGGAAAAGGTCCAGCGAATGTTGATGTTGCTGAAGCGTTGCTGAGCAGTCCATATACCGGACGGGTGTTGGGATACAGTGCTTGGAATACACCGGGCAACAAGATCGGTATTGCCGTAGGTATGGGGCAGTCTAGGTACGCGTTGATCACCACAGAGAAGCATGAGCATAAATTGCGAGATGCAATGAATGCACACGGCTCCTTGTTGTTTAAACGTTTCCTGAAGGATTATTACTATAAAGCGGTAGCGATTGCAGAGATTCGCACGTATTCCCGAGCTCACGCGTTGTATACCAATGTGGCTACCCTTTCGGATCAAAATATGCTGCTGTTCAACTCAGAGGAAGACTATGCCCATCTGCAAACATTGCTCCGTGATCTGATGCAGACGTATACCACGGCGCTTGCGAATAAGACAGCCTTCCATACAGGCAATGTGGCGATTAAGCAGATCTGTAATGACGAATTGTCCTATGCCACGTATGGCAGTGCACTGCTGGAATATGCGAATCCCGATTTCATCTGGGGCCGTGCATTTGAGATTACGTTGAACCCGAAGGTTACTTTGAACTAAGGTTTGAAATAGTAGAACGCGTTATGTCGTCTTTTTTCCACCCGAACGACCCCCTTTATCGCACCGAAGTCGTACGGAACACCATCCGCGCTAGGGATGAAAGAGTGTAAGATTGTATTATCGGATCAATAACAAGGGACGCACCGAAAGCACATACGCTAATGTACAGACCGGCCAGGTGGCCGGTCTTTTTGATGCGGTGAATTAGTCCCGGTACTGGTTCGATCGGAATACAGACTCTGAGTTCAAAGGGGGAGTCTACTGCTGCTGCATTGTCGCTGCACGGTGTGGGCAGATCTCAAACTTGCAGCCAAAGGGGGCGAAATGAATGTGTCTATGAACAATGAGATTAGCACGATCATGAGCACCGGTAAAATGAGTACGCTCATAAAAAAAACGCTAAAACAGAAGCTCGCGGTACTTGTTCCAGATTGGGATGATCGTGTGCTGGATGTACCTGCTTCAGGCGAAGTGTTGGCTGGGCCTTGTGCCGTGGTTGCGTTTGCCGAAGAAGTGCCGAAGTCTGCCTGGGCGGGATATCGAAGGATTATTAAAATCTCACCGTATGCTCGCCCGGAAGATGGTGGCGCTGAACAAGTGGAAGCTTGGTCCGCTGAACTAATAGAAGGATTGCATCAAGTAAGGCTAGTGGATGAAGCAGGTGAGTCCTTCACTTGTATCTATCTGGGTTCTTCAGATAGTGACCGGGTGGATGCAGGGTCTGGAATGTTTACGCGCAGTCTGCGGTTCGGAGTGTATGTTCCCGAAGACTCGGGAGCTGCTCTCGTTGAATCAGAGGATGCGTGGTTAGCTGCGCTTCAAGGCTGGACACAGCAGGAACTTGGCTCGAACTGGTCGGTATATGGTGATGCCTGGCCTGGTGGATACTATACGCCGTCTGTGTTATGGCGATTGGCCGGATGCAGCACGTCTGTGGCGGGCACTTCCGCATTGGAGGTTCGACAACAGTGGATTGGGCATGTGCTCACCGATCATTCGGTGCTAACCCGGCATACCGTTACTCGGTTGGTAGAGCAACTTGCGGTCCAAGCTCGTCTTGCCGTAACTGAAACGGGTGGCGAAGAGCACCAAAGTAACACACGGTATGTGACGGTGGATGAGGTCACGGCAGATTTACAGGCAGATGCGTATCTGAATGGTCAGATTCGTCTGACACTACAACAGCGGATTCGTCGTCCGGGTACGAATGTACCTTTGATCCGTGAGATTTACCATAGCAAAGGTATGGAGTAAACGTTAGTCGAGAGGAACCTTCTATTAAAGGTGGTTCCAGATTATAGCTTTGAGTAGATTGGTTTAGCTTCAATATTATAGCTTCAAATTCATAGGTTCATAGGGTCGAAAATTCATAGGTTACGCTTAAAGATCAATGTTAACGAAATTAGCAGTCCAACAAATGAGGTGAGATGGCAATGGCAAGCTCAGTAAAAAAAAGTAAAAAGACAGCCCCGCGGTATACACGGGCCGAACTGATGAATCATGCAGAAGCCCTCTTTGCCGTTAAGGCAGAGGTGCTGTACGGTGCGCTGTACGAAGCGGCGCAAGAGACGTTTTCCATTGAAGAAACACAAGAACGAATTAACCAATTTATGAAAGCGAAGGTGAAGGCATAATGGCAGGTGGAACTTGGGAGCAAACGAATCGTCCGGTCCTTCCGGGCTTATATATGAATTTTCAGGCGGCAGCATCCTCGGCCATTCAAGCGGGTACGCGAGGAACGGTTGTTGTGCCGGTTAAGGCCAACTGGGGCCCTGTAGGGACTTTTGTTGAAGTGGGGAGCGAAGCGGCGATTGAACGTATCTATGCGGCGAATGCGCTGGACAACGGTACAGCTTATACGTCCTTGAAGCTTGCCCTGTTGGGCGGGCCGAAGAAGTTGCTCGCTTATCGGGTAGCAAATGCTGCTGCCAAAACAGCTACGCTCACCTTGAAGGACAGCAGTGATGCCAATGTGCTGCAACTGGATGCGAAGTATCCTGGGGATCGTGCGAATGGATTCTACGTCACCATCCAGCCAGGTGTAATTGATAATACGAAACATGAAGTGCGCCTCTTTGAAGGTAACCGGATGTTGTATGCGCTCCTGACTGCGGATATCACAGCAGCTTCTCTGGCAAAAGAGATTAATTCGGATGAACGAAATGTCTGGGTGACGGCGCAGGCGATTGGTGATGGTGCGGGTGTGGTAGCTACTGTTGCGGGTGCGGCATTCAAAGGCGGCGTAAGTGGCAATGATGACCTAACCAATGCGGAATACATTGCTGTGCAGGGTGCGTTGGAAGGAGAGCAATTCGACGTCTTGGCTTTGGATCAGGCGGCTGATGCACCTCTGCTTGCGAGCTTTGCGGCATGGGTGAAACGTGTGCGTGGTGAAGGCAAGCCAGTGATGGCTGTATTTGGCGGTTCCGCAGCGGATGATACCTCCGCTACAGCAGTACAAAAAGCAGCAGCACGTTCGCTTGCGCTCAACCATGAAGGTGTGATTAACGTTGGTACAGGCGTTCGCCTTGGAGATGCATTCTATAGCTCGGCAGAAACGTCTGCTTATGTTGCAGGACTGATCGCCGGACAACGTCTGAACCAGTCTACAACCTATGCAGCTACTCCGTTCGATGATGTGACACGCCGCTGGACGCGGACGGAACAGGAGCAGGCGGTACAGAATGGCGTATTTATTTTCTTCCATGATGGACGTCAGGTGAAAGCACTTCGCGGTGTAAACACACTGGTAACCCCGGCCGCTGGACAGAATAATGCCTGGAAAAAAATCCGATCCATTCGTGTGTTGGACGCCATTAACACGGATCTGCAACGCTCTGCGGAAGATACGTATATCGGTAAAGTAAACAATACCGAAGAGGGTCGTCAGGCACTGATTAGTGCCATGAAGGCCTATTTGGCGCTGCTTGCACAGAGCAATGTAATTGAAGCTGACGGTTACGATGTCATTCTTGATCCGGCGTATTATGGCACTGCTCCAGTTCTCAAACCGGAAGCGGATCAGGTATTCCTGCAATGGAATGTGAAGCTGACGGATGTGATGGAGCAGTTGTTCGGTACATTTTACGTGCAATAAGGTTGTATGGAAGGAAAGAACTATTTTTCTAAAATAATTACTATACATTGAACGGATGGTTTACACGATATTTTTTAATTTCAAGGAGGAAAAAATATGTTGGATGCGTCAAGAGTAATTCTCGGTACCCATGGTCAGCTACATATCGATGGTGTGTGGCAGACGAACATTAACAAGTTGGAAGCGAGTGTGGAGATTGAAAAGCGGGAGCTGAACCTAGTCGGTAACGACTGGAAAGTGCACAAAAACGGCGCAAAAAAAGGAACCGGCACGATGACGGGGTACAAGGTCACTTCGGATATGATCCTGCGCGGCTTCACCAAATTCGAGATTATTTCGAAGCTGAACGACCCTGAATCGTATGGACACGAGAGTGTTCTGCTAAAAGGTTGCATGGTGGACAAAATCCAGCTTGCCAACTGGACAGCGGGTGAGGAAGTACCGGAGGAAACGGGCTTTACGTTTGAAGGATTTGAATTGTTAAATCCGATTGTGGCGAACTAAAAAGGACTTTAATGGAGGCCGAGATGATCTCGGTCTCTTTGTTGTCTACTTAAAGCAAATTTAGTATCTACACGATAACGGAGAGGACAGAAATAACGTGAAGAAGTGGAGCGTTCGCCTTTATCCCCGGATTTTCCCTTGAAGAGGGGAATCAAAAAAATCTGGGGATAACAGCGATCGGAAGGTTATTCTGTCATCGGAGTGGCTAGTGTACCATTATGATTGCCAAATGTGAGCAAGAAGGAGAAAACGCCCAATGAGTATGAATGAAAATATGTCCGAAGAACAGATTTTGGATCAGTTGTTTGAAGCAGCAGAACGTTTGCCAGAGGAGAATGTGCGCATTCAGCGTCTGGATCTACTGTTGACCTTGCGTGGACTGACGTCTTCCAAAGTGGATCACATTCGCGAACGCTGTACAATTCGAAAAACGACCAAAGGCCGCACCGAGGAAAAGGTGGACACGGAAACATTTAACGCGCTTCTCATTTCCGAAGCAACCGTGAAATTGAAAGTCCGTAGCCTGGAATTGTCCGGCTGGGGAGATACACGCATTACCGGTCGCATGAAGCTGTCTGGTGGAGAACAGGCGGTTCGCCGTATGCTGCTCGCGGGTGAATTGGATGCTGTAGGTGATAAAGTGCTGGAGCTGTCCGGCTTCGGTGTGGAGATTGAAGACCTAAAAAACTGATTCACTCCGGCGGAATGACCACGTTCCTGTATCACATGTGGGTGCGTCATCATCTCCGGCCCGGAGAGTTCTGGTCTTTGCCACGCGGGGAGCGTTCGCTGTTGATTGCGTTCTCGGAAGAGGAAATGTCAGCGATCACTTCGCAAATGAATCGATAACAATATAAGGCAGGAGGTGAAAAAATGGCAGAAATGATTGTAGGTCTATCCAAGTCCAATGCCGAAATGCGGACAACCCTTCGATACCTGGATCAGATCCAGCGTTCTACGGAACGGCTGGGAAGAGTTCGATATCAGAGTCTGATTAAGGTGAACAATGAACTGAGAACGACAGGACGCAGGTTGGAGCATGTTTATAGTATGGCCGTGCGAATCAGCAGGCTGCGTATTACACCGACGATTGGGTTGATTGATAAGCTCAGTCCAGAACTGGATCGCGCATTGGCGAAACTGAATAGTTTCAGGAATCAGATGGTTATGGCTTCAGGTACAGTATCGCTTGAGGTTCGACAGAAGATCGAAGTGGCGATGGGTAAAGGAGTACCATCAGGTCCAACTATGGCTATCATGATTCAGAACAACAAAAACATCACTAACAATTCGAAGGAAGAAGAACCAAAAAAATGGTGGGAAAAGGCACTAGAAGTAGCTAATAGTTTTATGGATGCGTTCAACAACATTGGAGATATTATTGATCGTTTCAAAAAGAAAAAAGTAGATAGTCCTCCACCAGATCCAACCAGAAGCCCTGCTTCCAAATGCTGCTGTTGTACAGGTGGAAAGATGGGCAAGAACCGCAGAGTTCGGTCACCCAATGCGAACGGTGGAGGTGGCCCTGATCGGGGCAGACGAGGCTCCCGAAGTGGTAGAAGATCAGGCAATGGACCTAATCCAGGCCCAAGACCAAATCCGGTACCGAGGCCACCTGTACCTGATCCGCCTAATCCTCCACCCGATCGAAATAGAAATGGGAGAAGAGGACGAAGAGTTAGAGGTATGGGTGGCTTAGGTTTTGCCGACTCTGGTTCACTCGGATCATTAACCGATATGCTGGCAGGTAGTGGGTTGATGGACAGCTTGAGTGGAGGCTTTGCCAAAGGAGCCAAAAGGTTGCTTGGTCCAATTAGCATGCTCGCTGATGTAGCGAATGTTGCAACTGCACCTCCCGAGGAGCGGGGTCGAGCGGTAGGTTCCATGATTGGTGGCACAGCAGGTACTGCGATTGGTAGCGCCATCGGTAGTGTACTTTTGCCTGGCATCGGGACATGGGTTGGTGGTGCAGTAGGTGGTTGGGCCGGAAGTGCAGCAGGCGGCTGGATTGGAGACAAAGCGAAGGATATTGGAAACTTTATGTCTAGTGCTACCGAGGGTGTAGGGGATGCTTTGTCGGGTGCAGCCGATTATGTCTCTGAGAAAACAAAAAAAATCACCGATGGCATATCCAACTTCTTCGGCTTTGGTTCCAAAAAAGAAGAGAAGACGGTCTCGGCAGCAACAGTAGCTGCACCGTCGCAAGTACCAACAGTGCCGCAGATGGCACCTGCCTATATACCACCGGCACTGACCATGACAGGCCCAACGGCTTATATGAACAGCAAAGTCGGTCAGCCTACATCTGCTGGATTCATTGGAACAAGCATGATGCAGAGCCAAGCGATGGCGCTTGGTAACGGTGCGCAGACGAATGGGAAATCGTCCACGATGACGGTACAGATATCTGAAGACCAGATGAGCAGTCTGTCCGGTTACTTGAAGGATTTCAAAACCGAAACTACCAATCAGATTGCGATCAATATTGCACCGGGAACGGTACAGGTGACGGTTCGCGAGAACGCAATTGATTATGACGCAGTTTCTCACCATGTGGGGCAACGGATCTCTAACGAGTTCCGCCGTGCGATGCAAAATCGTAAAACGATTATGGCCTAAGCAGAAAGGAGGCCGCAGATATGTCAGTACTTGAAGATAATGTTGGTCCTAACAAAATGTCATTTACATTGAAGGACGGCAATACTCGATTTCAATTCCCAGTGAACCCTGAAGAAGTTAATATTTCCAGGTCTAAGGGATATGAAACGGTCAATATGTTGGAGCATGGCGAGTTTGATTTTGCACAAGGGGAGAAGGTGAAGGAGATCACCTTCTCTTCTTTTTTCCCAAAAAGATTTGATCCGTCCTATTGCATGGATGAAAAATCTTTTCTAGATCCGCGTGTGGCGATGAATGTGCTGAACACGTTTCTGATCTCCAAAAAGCCACTGCGTTTCATCATCTCCGAAACCGGCGTGAACGTGCCTGTTTTTATTGTCTCGCTTAACTCAAGCTTTCGCGGCGGGGAGACGGGAGATATTTATTTCGACCTAACCCTGCGGACATGGCGGGATTCCAAGGTGGAGAAGGTCGGCTCAGCTGCATCCGGGAGCAAGTCAGGTTCTCGTACGGATTTGAAAAAGTCTAGCAAGACCTACACCGTCAAATCCGGTGACTCTCTGTCCAAAATAGCAAAGCTTGAGCTGGGCAGCAGTTCCAAATGGAACGAGATCTACAAGCTCAACAAGAAGATCATCGGCACTGATCCTAACCGGATCAAGCCCGGGCAAAAGCTGGTGATGCCATGACCTACAAGGTCATTGTCGACGACAAATATGACATCACCAAGCTGGTAGAGACAATTACGCTGAAGGACTCGCTGGACCAGATTGCGTATCAGGCCAACATCCGGCTGGCGGTGTCTGCATCTTCGGGTCTGCCTTCGATCTCACCGGGCATGGCGGTGCGGATTAGCGGGGTTCCTTTTGGCGAAAAATCCATGGTTCATTTGCTGCATCCTGCGGTCATCTGGGAGGTGGAGAGTTCCAACAGCGGCACCAAGCGGCTATCTCTCACGGTGTACGACCGGATGATCTATCTGGAAAAATCAGAGGACGAGTTCCTGTTGCCGAAGGATCAGACTGCTACGCAACGACTCAAAACCTACGCCAAAGAGTGGAAGATTCCATACGGCACGCTGCCGGATACGAAGACCAAGCTGGGCAAAGCCGTGTATCGGTCACAGACGATCTTTTCGATGATGTTTGCTGATCTGAAGGAAACGGCCAAGTCTGGTGGGGAGATGTATCATCCACGGATGACACCCGGCGGATTGCAGCTATTTCAGGTCGGCAGTAACGCGAAGGTGTATGAGCTGGATCGGCTGATTGATCTGACCCAGATGCGTACGCTCGAAGGAGCGGTCACCAAAGTGAAGGTGATGGCAGCGTCGGAGTCTGGAAGTGGCAAAGAGGTTCCATCCAAAGTGCTCGCGATTGAGCAGAATGGTGTGGAAGAACTGGGCACATTGCAAAAGCTGGTCGAGGACGATCAGGTGAAATCGACACACGCAGCGAAGAAACTGGCGAAAAGTCATCTGACGGGGATTCAGGAGACCTTTACGATATCCGCACCGGATATCAATACGATTCGCGCCGGGGACGCAGTGTTGTTGAAAGGACTGAAGCTAATCGTCATGTCGGTCAGCCGTGATTTGTCTGCCGGGCCTGGAACGATGACGTTGGAACTGGGTACAGCTGAGATGGTGAAAAGGAGGTATTACCTTGAATAAAGATGATCCGTATGGGCATTTTGCCGACGTCATGCGGGGAGCGATGAGTACACATTCTCGTCAGGCCGTGAGCGGCATGGGCGCGGTATTGGGTACGATGACCTCATCCGGCGTGAAGTTGGATGATTTCAAACACGAAGTGCAGGATTATCTCGTGGCCGAGTTGCCGGGCACGCTTGGACTGCCGGAGCGCGAGGCTGCTGGCGCGATCTCGGGTATATCTGACGTGGCAAACGGCGGAACGACGGGCACGGGACGGTTTCTTTTGCAAGAAGAGGAAGTGGAAGAAGCGGTGTGGTCTCTTGGTAAAGGATTGAAAGCGGGAGATCGCGTACTGGCGATGCGGGTGAATGGCGGTAACGACATTGTGGTGCTGTGTAAGGTGGTGAGTGCCAATGCCTAGTTTGTTCCCGGAAACGGGTGTGGTCTGGGGAGATGAGGAGGATCTGTCGGGGGCGGCTTCGGAAGAGGTGCGCTTTGGGCGGAGCTGGCGATTCGATTACGATGCAGGGGATTTTGTGCTGACCCCAAGTGGCAAAGTGGCTGCGGCTGACGCACATGAAGCGTGGGTACAGTGGTGCATCAAGGCGGTCAAGACGCCACGGTACAGACATGTGATTTACTCTCGAAACTATGGTTCGGAGCTGGAGGATCTGGTGGGGCAGGGTGACAGTCGGGGTGTGATGGAAAGTGAGATTACCCGGATGGTCACGGAGACGCTGCTGGCTGATCCACGCACGGATTCGGTGGACCAGTTTACGTTCGATTGGAATCGGGAGCAGTGCATGTTCTCGTGCCGGGTGGCGAGTGTGCAGGAAGAGATGTTTATTCTGGAAAGTGAGGTGATCTGACGGGATGGCTGAGATTCCGCGTTATTTGGAGGACCAGACGGAGGAACAGATAATGCAGCGTATGCTGGATCGTCTGCCCGCGGATCTGGATAAGTCGGAAGGATCGTTTCTGTGGGATGCGGAGGCTCCGGTTGCATTTATGCTGTCTGAAGCGGCTTTGTGGGCACAGGAATTACTCCGGCGGGGGTTTGCAAGTACGGCTGCGAGCAGTGATCCGAATTTTCGTTCGGAAGAACTGGATCTGCGGGCGGGAGAGCACGGCATTACTCGGCGGGCTGCGGTGGCGGCGCAGGGTTCGGTGAGGTTCATGGGTACGCCGGGGAAAGTAGTGCCTGCTGGAACGGTCGTGGCTACGCTCGCGGATGAAGTGTCTGCTGAAGCTTCGCTCGAATATGAGACAGTCGGACGTGTGGAACTGGATGCCGAGGGCTTCGGGGGGGTAGGCGTGCGAGCGCTTGTTGCCGGAAAAGAGAGCAATGTGCCTGCGGGCACGGTAACAGTACTGTCTACACCTGTAAGTGGCGTGACTTCAGTCACGAACGTTGAGGTGATCAAAGGCGGTGCGGATATTGAGACCGATACGGCACTGCTGGAACGCTTTTATGCCAAAGTCCGCAACCAAGGGACAAGCGGCAACAAGTCGCAATATGTGCAATGGGCCAGTGAAGTGCCAGGTGTTGGTGCAACGCGTGTTATTCCGTTATGGCAGGGGCCAGGCACGGTGGGATTGTATCTGCTGGACACGGACAAACGTGCTGCTGGTACCGATCTGGTGGCGGCCGTACAGAAGTACGTCGATCCAACGCAGGATGGACAAGGTGAAGGTGTTGCGCCCGCGGGGCCAGTGGTATCCGTAATGCCAGCCGAGGAAGTACCGATGAATATTCAGGTCAAGTTGACGTTGGCAAGTGATGCGACACTGACTGATGTACGGGCACTGATCGAACGCGGGGTGACCGCGTATCTGAAGCAGTTGGCTTTTGCCGATCCGCTCGTGCGTTACACTCGCATTGCCGCGATCCTGCTGGATATTCCGCCCATTATCGACTATTCAGAGCTTACCGTGAACGGTGTGAGCGACCAGAATATCGAGATGACCGCGAGTCAGGTGGCCGTGTTGGGGACGGTGGATGTGCATGAGTAGTGTTGGGCAGATGGTGAGAGCAAAGTACGGATGTGGGGGCAGCGGTAATGTAGGACATCGGAAATGTTCTGACTATGCGGCATCCGGTTCAGCTGGAAATGAAGTAAGTGGTGGGCCAGAAGAGTGCTTGGGGCGTGCGGTACGCCGCTCGGGAGCGCAGCATTTGAGCGAAGCTGTATACGTTGATGTGAAAGGAAAGGAGGATGCTGGTCATGAGTGCTCCTTCTACTGTAGATGCTGGACTGACGAGTGAGAAAGGGCGGGAGCTGTTTTCGTATTTACCAAATTATTATGAGACTTCGCGCGTTATGCAGGCGGATATGCAGGCCAAAGGTACCGAGATGGATATGCTGTATCAGGCGCTGGATGAGACGTTGGCGCAATTTTTTGTCCGTACAGCGACGTGGGGGCTGGACTTCTGGGAGCAGGAGCTCGGCATTGAGACGGATCGTCTCAAACCTTTGGAACAAAGGCGTGCTGTGGTGGAGTCGAAGCTGCGTGGTGCCGGTAAATTCTCAGGCAGGCTGGTTGCGAATGTGGCTGAGGCTTATGCCGGAGGCAAGGTGGATGTAACGTTTCAGCCGGAAGCGTGGAGTTTTACGGTGAGCTTTGTGGATACGATGGGCATTCCGCCTAATATCGATGATCTCAAACGGGCGATTGAGGAATTGAAACCGGCCCATATGGCCGTGGAGTATGAGTATCGTTATCTGGTCTGGGATGATCTGGACGACAAACAGATGACATGGGACGAACTCGATGCCGCGTCCTTGACGTGGAATGAACTGGAGGTGTGGGCGTAATGCCAAAAGAAACAGATCGACTGAAATTACCTCTTCCCTTGGGGAACGAGAATGTGACCCGGGAGAGTATTAACGGGATTTTTGAAAAGATTGATGCAGGTGTTGCAACACGTGAATCCATCCTTATACCTGCGGAATCTGATCTTAATAGCTACATTACAGAAGGGGAATATTATTGCCCAACGAATGCCACAGTAGGGACTTTAGCCAATTCCCCAGTAGGAGTAGCCTTTCATTTGACAGTAGAAAAACATGCTGGTGTGGTCCAAACTCTAACAACCTTTGAACCGAGTAACCTACAAGTTTTTCAAAGGAACTACTATGTCGGATGGGGGCCATGGAAAAAGGTACCTACAAGGGATGATATTGAAGAGGTAAAGTTATATACCGATCAGAAACTTGGGGAAATCGTTATTAATGATGCATCCTTAATAGATAAGGGTATCGTCCAACTGTCCAATGCAGTTGATGGGACCCGTGAAGATTTGGCTGCTACGGAGAAGGCTGTTAGAGATGCGAGGATTACGGCTGAGACGAATGCGAAGAATGCAAGTCTGCCGCGCTCAGGAGGGGATATTTCAGGCCCTCTTACAGTTAGTTCTTGGGGGACTATCTCTTCAGGAACTGCTGGCTTTTTCCTAATGGGCCATAACTGCTATATTCACCCTACGAGCAATAAATATTATTTCAAACAAACGCATTCTAATATGGGAGCTAGAGGTATTATTTTTAGATTGGGCCAAGCCGGGGTGCATACGTTTGATACCGGTCCGATCTCTACTGTGAAAGATACTGAGTTTACACCTACTTTGATTAGAATGCCTACACAGGCGGACTATGATGTGCTTTTTCAATCTGGCGTTAGTGCTAAGGAAACAATAGTAGATACAATTAACGCCAAAGGAGTAACAACATCTACTAATGAAAAGTGGAGTGAGATCAATAACAAAATACAGAAACTATATGGCCCAAACTCTAAAATTAGTTCTGATAAAATCTCACCACCATTAATTGCATTGAATGGTTTCATGAGCGTTTCAAGTTCAATATCTTACACATGTTACAATGCTTCATATATCTATACAATATTGGGTGATAAGTATAATAAGTACGATACTAAGGGCGAGTATAAAGGCTCTTTTGGAGTTCCTGGTCTTAATGATTCTAATTATCAGGCAAGAAATGTAATTTTTGCTGTGCCAAATTCAGAGTATTATTACTATCAATCGAGTGATTCTTACTCTGGAGATATAAGATTTGGAAGATGGGGCGGGAGCGGTAACGGTTCTGGGAGTCAAGTGTTCGCTCAATCAGATGGGCAGAATTCAAGGGGAGGTTCTTATGGAATACTTGGTATAGCTCAGGATGGTTCGTGTTATTACTACAATAAGGCAGGAAATATAGTTAGAACTAATGGTATGAATTCCTCGATAAAGTGGTCTGTTTCTTTAGGTTCTACAGTAGGTTATTTCTATCCTTCAAAAAACTACGTAGTGTTAATGGGGAATTATGCAACAAGATATGGAATAAGAGTAATTGATGATATAAGTGGTCAAGTTGTTTCAGCAATTAATTGGCGTACAGATGGTTCTACTGCAGAATATCCTCCAAAAAGTATTGTTTTTGACTATATCAATAGTCATCTGTACATTCTTCCAGGAACAAGTGATTCAGGACCTAACTATACTTTGTTAAAGAAATATGAAATAAATAATGTTAATGGTTCAATTAATTTAGTAGCAACTTACGATTTATCTTCGTTTTATGCTTCTAAATACGGAGCAAATAATCAGGCTAGGACTTACTCATCAATACTTATGGTTTTACGGGACAAGCTAATTATGAAGGTTACAAATGACAATATTTTTTCAGAAATATATGAATTAAATACTAATTTTGCTGAAGGGTGTATTTTAAATCCTTATCTGACTGCGAATCAAAGTTTTATAAACATCCCTACAGGTGCTCCTGCAGATAATGGAAATATATATATAAATCGTGGTGTGATTTTGGACGCAGATCTCAATTACAAATTAGTATAATATTTCATTGCTTAAAATTTCGGGTAGGAGGTGAACCATGACCACAAACCAACTAACCACAGCCATCGCAACTACACTCACGCAACATTTCCCTAACATCCCGATCCATCCTAATAATAGCATCACCAGCCCCATCCCGGACATTATAGGCATGACCTACCGCTTACTATCCGCCCAACTCACCCGGGAACGCAGCGATCGCTTCGTGCAATCTCACGCCTTTGAAATTCGGTGGCTCGATCCAAACGATATCCCGGCAACCCTTCCGGACGAGTTGTTCGAAGTCTTGGAGACCATCAACGTGGAAGGCACCCCCTACCGCGCTTCGGAAATGCGTTGGGAGACGGAGAACGACACACCGCGAATGCTGGTATACTACACCATGCGAACCACCAAAGTGTCGGAGTCCGCCGCTACCATGCAACAACTGGAACAGCGACCTACCGCACTTAAAGCTACGAGAGAATAACGATATGAGTTTAACGTAACGATAGTTATCCTGTCCTTGGAGTGGTCAGTATAGCTTTTTTTTTATTAAACTTAACTAACCGAATGAGGGGATCAGTATGAAAGGAATAGGAGGCGCATTGGCGATGTTTACGAAAAAAGAACAGGATCCTAAAAATCCGGAAGCTCAACAGAAAAACAACCCAAAATACAGCAAATCACAGTTCGCCGAATCCCGGCAACTCAGCCGGATGGAGAAAGACATTTTGGCAGCAGTTCTGCTGAACCAACAGACGTACACCTTGCAAGAAGCACAGCAACACATCCAACAATTTATGAATGGGGAGGCACAATAATGGCTGGAGGAACATGGACAACACAAAACAAGGTACGCCCCGGCGTATATATGAATTTTGCATCAGAGGGCTCATTGCCGGGTACGGTAGGAGAGCGAGGAACGGTCGCTTTGGCGCTTCCATTGTCATGGGGGCAAGCAGGTACAATCCTGACGGTACAAGCAGGTGAAGATGTACAAGCCAAATTGGGCTATGACTGGACAGCACCGCAATTACTGCTCATCCGCGAAGCTTTGAAACGCGCGCAGACCCTGCTTCTTTATCGACTCAATACAGGTACCAAAGCCAAGGCAACCTTGGACAAACTGACAGTGACAGCCCAACACGGTGGTGTGCGTGGTAATGATCTGGCTGTTGTAATCTCAGCAAATATCAATGACCCGGAACAATTGGACGTTTCCACGTTGCTTGCGGGTAAAGAAGTGGACAAACAAACTTCATCCACCATCGAAGCTCTGGAGTCCAACGAATACGTCACATTTACTGGTGAAGGTGCACTTACAGCTACAGCATCACTTCCACTAACAGGTGGATTGGATGGCACAGCAACGAACCAGGAGCATTCCGATTTCCTGACCAAGCTGGAAGTACTGGATTTTAACACGGTTGGTCTGATCTCAGACGATGCCACACTTAAGTCTGTTTACACAGCTTACATCAAGCGCTTGCGTGATACCGAAGGCAAGAAGGTGCAACTGGTTCTGTCCGATTATCCTGCAGCAGATCATGAAGGAATCATCAGTGTGAAAAATGGTGTTGTACTTGCAGACGGTACCGTTCTTACGCCGAAACAAACGGTAGCTTGGACTGCTGGTGCAACAGCCGGGGCTAATCTGAATGAATCCCTGACGTTCCGTGTGTATGACGATGCCGTGGATGTGAATGGCAGATTGACACATACCGAGACAGAAGCAGCATTGCGTAATGGCGAGTTTGTCTTTACCGCGAGCAGCAACCGGGCGGTGGTGGAGCAGGATGTAAATACGTTCCGTTCGGTGACACCGGATAAGGCACGTCATTTTGCCAAAAACCGTGTTGTCCGTGTACTTGATGGTATAGCTAACGATATGAAACGGATCTTCGAGTCCTACTACATCGGCAAAGTGAACAACAACGAAGATGGGCGCAGCCTGTTCCGTTCCCAATGTGTCACTTATCTGAAGCAGCTTCAGGATATTGGGGCGATTCAAAATTTTGATTCCAAAACAGATATCACTGTTGCTCCGGGGAATGAAACCGATAGTATTCTGATCGAGATTCAGGTCCAACCTGTGGATTCCGTTGAAAAAGTATATATGAAAGTGAAGGTGGTTTAAGATGGCATTTTTGAAAGCAAGCGACACAATCTCCGGCCAGGAAGGCCGCGCATACGCAACGATTAACGGACAGACGGAAGAAATGTTCTATGTGAAGACGCTGGAAGCAACGGTGGAGAAACAAAAAGCAGAGGTCAAAACCTTGGGCCGCCGCGGCGTACAGCACAAAGCAACTGGTTGGTCTGGCTCGGGTTCCATGACGATCTTTTATACCACATCCCGTTTCCGTGAGCTTATGCTCCAGTACATGCAGAATGGTGTGGACACATACTTCGACATTGAAGTGACCAACGAAGATCCTTCCTCTACAATTGGCAAACAGACCGTGACCCTCAAAGGCGTCAACCTCGACAGTGTGATTATGGCATCCCTGGATACCGAGGCAGAGGCGCTGGAGGAAGAAGTGAGCTTTACATTTGAAGATGTCGATATGCCTGTATCGTTCAATCTGCCGAAGTAAAGTGTGGCGTGGAAAGCTTAATACTCTAAGAAATAAAGAGAATAAATCAACAGCGGGTTTGTAAAAGCAACCTGTTCAACTTGCCTGTGTTACGGGCTATTTGGCGTGTCAATATACTGTTCTTCGCCGCATCTTGCGGCGGGGGGCCTAACTTTAGAGGAGGAACAATACATGAGTGGATTGAGTATGTTTTTTGCCCAAAATGCAGCAACGGATACAACGGAGGAGTATATCGTATCCCCCCGTTTCAAGGATGAGAAGGGCGAGCCGGTTGCCTGGAAACTGCGCAGCATGACCGAGGACGAGAACCAGGAATGCCGCAAGGCGGCTACCCGCAAAATCAAGGGCAAGAACGGTGTCTACACACCCGACATCGATGCGAATGATTACATGGCTCGCCTGATGAGCGCAAGTGTAGTATTTCCCGATTTGAAAAATGCAGAACTCCAGCGGTCATATGGCGTGATGGGGGCGGAATCGCTTTTGCGGAAAATGCTGTTGCCTGGGGAATTTGCTTCGCTCGGTGAACAGGTTCAGAAGCTGAACGGCTTCAATCAGGACATGAACGAACTGGTGGATGACGTAAAAAAATAATTAAAGAGGGCGATTCCGAAGCCAATCTGGCTTATTACGCTCTCCATGAATTAAACATTTTGCCGCATGAGCTAATGGCCTTCTCTATGCGAGAACGAGCGGCCATTTATGCGATGATCTCCATCCGGGTAGAGGAAGAGAAGAAAGAACGGTCCAAGAATCGCGCCCGGAAGAAATAAAAAGGAAAGGAGGGAGAAATGAATGTCCGATACAAGTATCACCGTAATTAATCCTCCATCCATAAATAATCTGATCAATAACTTAAATCTAGTTCAGGTAAAAACAACCGAAATTTTGAACAACTTCAACCAGATTAACCATGTTAATTTGAATCAATTTAATCAAACCAACATATCCAACCACTTTAATCAAATAAACCAGCAAATGAATGTGACCATTAATTTGATGGAAAAGCTGGAGGATACGGCTGATGATACAAGTGATTCGTTAGGTGATAATCTGAATAAGCTCTCCAAGTGGATGCAAATGGTAAAGTCGGCTGGAAGCATCGTGTTAAAAGCGGCTGCTGAACAAGAAGACTTCAAATATCGTTATATGGTTGCCGCAGAAGATCCGGTGCTTGGGGAAAGCATCTATAATAAGTATCGCGAGCAAGCCGCCAAGAATGGCCAGGATGTCAACGATTCACTCAAATCTTCTCTAGGCTTCGTGCCTTTGGCACAAAATACAGGGCAGGTAGATCAGTTGAATCAACTAACTCAACGTCTGAGTATGTTGTCACCGGATGGACAAAATCTGTCCGAGGCGTCTGCTGCCATTGTTAGTGCCATGAATGGAGAAAACGGAGATTTGGCGAGTCAATTTAACATCCCGGAAAGTGCATTAAACGGAGCTGGATTGGATGAATTTATACAGACGAAAGACCTTGATGGCTTCATACAGGGATTGCAGACGGTACTTGAAATGCAGGGCTACACACAAGAAGCCTTTGATACAATGCTTGATTCTCCATTGCAAAAATGGACGGCTCTGGTCAATCAGTTCAATGGAATACTATCTGAAATCGGGACAAGAGCTTTGGAAGTTTTATCACCTGTGCTTGACCGATTAAACGAAGCCATAAGCTCAGGTCAGTTCAGTGCTTTCATCGAATGGATTGGTGGTGCCTTCGCAATTATTGCTCAAGTTGTAGCTTTTATTATGGAAGGATTCATTAATTTTGCAACAGCTGTACAAGAAAACTGGGCTATCATCGGACCTATATTAACTGCCATTGCTTTAGTGCTCCTAGCCAATATCATTATTACGCTCGGAGTTGTAATTGCTCAGGTTTATTCACTGGCTGTGGCATGGTTGGTAGCTAACTGGCCTATCTTGCTTGTCATTGGTGCTATTGCAGGACTTATCTTCATTTTGCAATTATGTGGTGTTACAGCTGGGGATATGGTGGGAGCGATTATAGGTTATTTTTATATGGCTTACGAGTATATGAAATCAATTTTTGCATCTATTCTGAATTATTTCATATCTTGGGCCGAATTTGTCATTAATGTATTCAGAGATCCAGCCTATGCATTCCAAAAGTTGTTTGTTGATATGGGACTCATTGTACTCCAAATTCTGTTCAACATTACAAAGGGAATTGAGGATTTTGCAGGTGGTTTCAAAGATCAGATCAACTGGATGATCGGGGGTATAAACAAATTAATACCCTATCTTAATAAGATTTTCGGGACCAATTGGGGCGGTATTAAACTAGTGGATGATGCTAACATTCATTCAATGAGTAGTAAGATACAGGGATTAATGAGTGATCTTGAAGCGAGTGCTCCTGAGAGCCAGAAGGGCGTTGTTAGCCTGTGGAGAATGGACGCTTCTGCGGACTATAAGGATGCATTTGATATGGGATTTGACAAGGGGAACGATTTGATGGATACCACCAAAGGCTTATTCCCCAACGGTTCTGATAAATTACTTGGAAACTTCGGCGGCTCAACTCCCAAAACACCTTCCATGCCATCGATACCAACTGCACCTGCTCACACCGTTGTTCCCAATAACAATATGAGTAACATCAACAAAATCAACAATATCGGACAGGTGGACAAGATCGGTGACGTGGACGGCACAGTGGATGTGACGAGCGAGGATCTGAAATTGATGCGTGAGCTTGCCGAGATGCAGGCGATTCAGCGATTTGTCAGCCTTACGCCAACCGTTCAGGTTACTACGGGTGATATCAACAGCGGACATGACGTGGACAGCATCATCAGCAAAATCACTGATGGACTGAACAGTCAGATCGTCTCCAGTGCCCAGGGGGTGTATGGATAAGTGGAATATTATATTCAACTCAGCTTCAATAACCGCTCTGAATACATGTTTTTCCCGGTGACACCAGAGAGCATTGAGTTTTCGGATTCGGGAGACGGCAGTTCGTTTAACGTGAGCGCTTTGGGTGAAATTAACGTGATCAAGTCGCCAAAGCTGCGTGAAGTCAGTTTCAGCGGGATTTTTCCGGCAGACTACAGTCCGTACCATCTGAACTACGATGCAAGCCATCCGGCAATTCAGAAGCAGTTTTACCGTGATCCCTATGAATATGTAAAAAAGATCATCCGTTGGATGCAGACGGGCAGACCCGTCAGACTGTTCTTTTCCAGTGCAAGGTATACCATTAATATGGCGGTTTCCATTGAGAGCTTCGATTGGAAAGAGACAGCGGGTACAGTGGGGGATATCCAGTATGATATCAAGCTGAAGCAGTTCATTTTCTATGCCGCCAAAAAAGTAGTACCGCTCAAGGATAGCAAGGATAATGCTGCTTCAAAAACAAAAACCAAAGCCTCCCGGCCCAATGAAAAAATCCAGCCCCAGACGGTTACACTCAAAGCAGGAGACTCCTTGTGGTCTGTAGCCAAAGCCCATCTGGGAGATGGATCTCGCTGGAAAGAGCTGCAGAAGTTGAATAGCATCAAAGATGCACAACTGAAGAAGCTGCCGATTGGACTTGTGATCAAGCTTCCGTGAAAGGAGAGGCAATATGCAAGAGCAGATCAGGCTGGATGATAAGCTGGCAAACATGAAGGAACGGTTATTGCTGGATGACAAGCAGGGCAACATCTGGGACATTAGCGAAATTGCTGGCGACATTACGTACAAAACCTCCCGCATTGGCAAACCTTCCTCTCTGGAATTCACGTTGATCAAGGGCAGTCTGTACCAGAATAAGAAATTCACCTATGAGAATGGATATGTTGTGAAATATATCAGCAACGAGGTAGGCATATTTTACGGATATATCTTCTCGGTGGATAGTGGCAAGGACGAAAGTGTCAAAATCAAAGCCTACGACCAGACTCGTTATCTAACCGCAAATCAGACGTACAAGTTCGTTAACGCAACCGCTACAGATGTGATCAAACGAATTGCTACCGACTTTCAGTTGAAAGTGGGGGAGCTAATCCAGCCGAAATATGTTATTCCACGCATGTTGTTTGATAATAAAAAGCTGATCGACATGATCTGTGAGGCGCTCGACCGAACGCTTATCTATGGCGGCAAAAACTACATCTTCTACGATGATTTCGGCAAGCTTGTGCTTCGGGATGTGGAAGAGATGCCTTACGGCTTTGTCATTGGGGATAACAGTCTACTCACAGATTACAGCTATACAAGGTCTATTGATGACCAGACGTATAACAAAATCAAGCTTTATCGGGATAACAAGGATACGGGAAAAAGAGAAACGTTTGTTCATCAGGATTCAGGCAGCATCCGTCAATGGGGGCTGCTTTTTTTGTACCAAAAAGCGGATGATGGCCTGAACGAAGGCCAGATTGATGACATGCTGAAGACCCTGATGACCCTCCGTAACCGTGAGACGCAGACGTTGAAAGTGGATGCGCTTGGCGATTTCAAGGTGAGGGCAGGCAGTTTTGTCAACATCCAGATCGATGAACTCAAGATTAATCAATATTTTCTGGTGGACGAATGTACGCATAAGGTACAGAGCGGTGTGCATACGATGTCGCTGGATTTGAAGGTGGTGTAACGATAAATGATGCTGGACGTGATTAAAAAGGCGGCGGTAGCCGCTGTAGATGCTAAGTCTCCCGTTCAGGTAATGTACGGAAGCGTAACAAGTACCCAGCCTCTGGAGATTACCGTTGAACAGCGGTTGGCATTGGCTGAGCCTTTTCTGGTACTGCCGGAATCCGTAGTGAACAAAGCTTGGACCGTGGGTGACCATGTTCTGTTGTTGCGTGTTCAAGGTGGAGACAGCTTTGTCGTGCTGGATCGGCTGGTGAATCCATGATTCCACAAGGTGCACAGATTAGCGCAGATCAGGAAGAAGCTGCTGTGCTTCCAAGTCGGACGTATGTATTTCAAGCTTCGGGACAACGAATTGGAAGACTGCAACTGGATGGAAAAGATGCGGTAAAACAGGCGGTGTATAAAGCTTTGTCGACACGTCGCTACGAACATCTAATCTATTCTTCGGATTACGGAATGGAATGGTCCTGGGAAGGAATGGCCGGGAGATCCATGGTTGAATCAGAACTGGAACGCTGGATTCGCGAAGCGTTACTTCCAGATGATCGGATTTCGGATGTAACGGAGTTCGAATTCGTTCACGAGGCCGATGGAGTACGGGTTTCATTTACCGTGGAAACGGATTTTGGCAGCTTCAGGGAAGAGACGGAGGTGAACATGGATGTATGAAGGGCAGACGTTTGAAATTATTCTAAATAGAATGCTGGATAGGGTACCAGATGGTGTGGATAAACGTGAAGGCAGCATTATCTATGATGCGCTTGCGCCTGCGGCTGTAGAAATGGCTCAGATGTATATCGAGCTGGATGTGAACGCCAATCTGAAGTTTGCAGATACAGCATCTGGAGAGTATCTGGATCGCGCGGTGGCTTGGTCTGGCATTAGTCGAAAAGCGGCCACGAAGGCACGTTGGGCTGGAAGTTTTCGGGACAACGAAGGTAAGCCTGTTGAGGTTCCTTTGGAGAGTCGTTTTTCCACGGGGGATCGGGTGTATGTTGTTGTGGAACGCATCGCAGCAGGGCAATATGTGTTGGAGTGTGAAGTTGCAGGAGCGGAAGGTAATGAGTATACGGGGGCTCTGCTGCCCATTGATTATATTGCCGGCCTGACGACGGCTGAATTGACACAGTTGCTGGTTCCTGGTGAAGACGAGGAAACGGATCAGGCCTTGTATGATCGCTATCAGGATAAAGTTTCCCGTCCGGTTACGAGTGCCAACAAATATCAGTATGAATTATGGGCACGGGAAAACTCCGGTGTGGGCAAAGCGAAGGCTTTTCCACTATGGGACGGGCCAGGTACAGTCAAAGTGGCATTGCTGAATAATGAAATGAAAACACCTGCTGAGGCGGTCATTAAGGCGGTGCAAGAATATATCGATCCATCCCAGGATGGAATGGGCGAAGGTGCTGCTCCAATCGGCCCTGTGGTTACAGTAGTGGGAGCGGAAGAGGTTCCTATTGATGTGGAGGTACAGGTCACACTTGCTTCTGGTTCAACGTATGAGGGCGTGAAGACACTGATTGAAACGGGAGTTACGGCATATCTGAAAGAACTGGCTTTTGCCGATCCATTGGTTCGTTGGACACGGATTGCGAATGTCATTCTGGATATCCCGCCTGTGATCGATTACAGTGATCTGCTGGTGAATGGTGGGATGTCCAATCTGGAGATCGCCCCCGGTGCAGTAGCCGTTCTTGGGACGGTGAAGGTGACATGAGTAAAGCAGAGGCATTAATGACTCTTTTGCCCCCGTTATATGAAAATGTGCTGGAGATGCAGTTTCTTACCGAGACCGAAGGGGTAGAGTTAGACAAGCTTACTGTGGGTTTGGAAAGTGTGCTGGACCAATTCTACCCGGAGTCTGCGACCTGGGCATTGGAACGTTATGAGCGGGATTTGCAGATTCCTACAAATCAAGCCAAGCCAGAAGACCAGCGGAGATCCGTAATCATTTCCAAAATGCGCGGCAGCGGCAAAGTCTCAGGCTCCATGCTCAAGAACGTGGCGCAGGCCTACGAAAGTGGCGGGATTGATGTATCCGTTACGCCCGAGGAGTACTTGATCCGAATCCGATTCATCGACACTTGGGGTTTGCCGCCCAATCTGGATGATCTGAAGGCAGCGATTGAGGATATTAAACCAGCACATATGACCGTAGAGTACCGTCTACGGTATTTGACGATCTCGGAGGTTGAAAGCATGACGCTGGAGGAGATCGAACAGACCCGGCAGGATAAATTTGCAGGAGGTGGAGCATAGATGAATGAACCAAAAACACCGAATTTGGGATTGAATAAAATTGACCGTTCCTCGCCATCGACAACCTATTTTGATCTGGATAAGTATTTAGATCAGAACTGGGAGAAGGTTGATGAGGGTGTAGCGACTAAGCAAGATTTAGAGGAAATTCGTGAAGCAGTAGGGGAGATAGATGTTCCCGATGCGTCTTTGACGCAGAAGGGTAAGGTTCAGTTATCGAATGCAGTGGATAGTGATGAAGAAATTTCGGCCGCTACCCCAAAAGCAGTAAAAATTGTGATGAATGAAGCTTTATCGGCAAAGCAGCTTGGAGTTGAGCGAAAAGCCAATGTGGTTGCCGCTCTCAACTCCATAGGTATACCGGCATCCACAAACGAGTCCTGGGACACACTCATTAACAAACTGACTGGGGTAATTCGAGCCACGGGCAACGCAACAGCAGCACAAGTTCTTGTGGGAGCAACATTCAGCAACGCTTCAGCCAACGGTGTCACCGGAACGATGCCGAATAGGGGAGGGGGAGGAACAATTGTTCCTTCTAATGTAAGTCAGACTAAACCTTTTGGATATTATAGTTCGGATATCTCTATTGCTCCCGCTTCTGCTCAGCGAATAGCAGATATAAAGTCTATACCCGCTAGTTCATATACATTGTTTAGTTATTTCAAAAAACCACAATTAACACTGATGAATAATATTGACAAAGACACTAACTATACCGTGTATGGAATAATCATTGTAGGAGACAATCCCAATGTTGTTCGTGATCCTAATACAACTTTTGTAACTGAACAATTTATTAGTCCTCGTACTAGCGGCTCTAATGCTATTGGCGTAACTGATTGGATGACGCAACAAAAAGCTTTTCAGGTTATTAATCGAAATGATAGCAGATCAATAACTGTCCAATCAATTGCATTCTTTGATACTATTACCCCTTAAAGGAGAAAAAACATGGAAAAAGTTATTGAATGGATTAAGGAAAAGCAATTTACATTTCTTGATCCAATTACAAACAAAGACTCAATTTATTGGGGCAACGGTTACGTGTTCTACGGCATCGTAACTCCGATTGAAGTTGTTGTAAGGCTACATGGTGAAGTGATGAAATTAGCACTTGAAGAAGGGCGCGTAGTAAGGGAAGCTGTCCAGAATAACGATCCAGAAAATAAATATGGTTTTAATGATTTGATATAAAAGGGGTTCCGAAATCGAAGCGCTATTTTTATACCTTCTGGAGTGATCAGGGGGCTTTTTATATTAAAGGGGAATGCCGTGTTTAACAGAGGGGCTTTTAACAGCAAGGCCTTTAATCGCCAAATATCCGTATTTCTCTTTGACCAGGCAGTTGTATACATATCCGGTTCGACTGTCGCCGCGGCAACGAAGGGTTCGGCGGTTATAGATGTAGCTTCTGAACTCATTTCGACTTATTAAATTTCATGATCTGTTCCTGCTAGGTTATTCAATCCATTTAACAAGTTCTTGAATAGATCACAAATAACAATGAGGTGAAACCATGGAAAGATGGGACACCCTATGGAAATGGGGAATTGCACTCATGAGCAGCTCAGTAACCTACTTCTTCGGAGGTTGGTCAGGCGTGCTCGACGTACTGCTCGTGTTCGTCATCCTCGACTACCTAACCGGCATCGTGGCTGCGGGTATGAGTGGCAAGTTAGAAAGTAATGTCGGCATGTTCGGTATTGCGCGGAAGGTATTTATATTTGCAATGGTATCGGTGGCTCATCTGGTGGACGGTGTTCTGGGAGACGGACATTTGTTCAGGGATGCGGTCGCCTTTTTTTATATCGCAAATGAGTTGTTGTCTATCATTGAAAACGGGGGTAAGTTGGGTGCTCCGATTCCGCCTGTGATTCGGCAAGCCATTGAAGTGCTTAAGGGAAAAGGGGGAACCGGGGGGATCTCGGGTAACTATACTCCTGATTCCAAAGAATCTTTTGTACAGTCAGATCATGAGGACGTTGATCAACAGATTAGAGATGAAACGAAGTAAAGGCTCAGCATTCATTCAAGATTTTCCTGTGGCAAATATAGAGCACTACAGAGTCGAAAGTCTGCACCAGTAGCCTACAAGTAGTGAAAGAGACTTTTTCCTAAGAGGATCGATACTCATTGAACATATCTATTACCATCAACAAGGGACACGCACACAAGCAACCTCTAGCTCAACCGCATTAACTATATACAAACGGCAATTTGCCGCATAAAGGGTGTGAGAAATATGCAAACGAGAAGTTCGGGCAACACACAGGGCATTGACGTCTCCCGATACCAGGGCAATATTGATTGGGCCAAAGTGAAGGCAAGTGGCATGACATTTGTGTTTATCAAGGCAACCGAAGGACAGACGTACACCGATCCCAATTACCAGAAAAATGTAACAGGTGCACTGGCGGCGGGTATGCTGGTGGGAACGTATCACTTCTTCCGCGCGACCTCTACCGATGGTGCCAAGGCAGAAGCGACACATTATGCCAATACACTTAACAAAGTTGGAGGCGCCAAAGCGTTACAGCTGCCACCTGTCATGGACTACGAGAACAACCCCGGCAACCTGAGCAAAGCGCAGATGAATACAGTTGCCAAAGCTTTTTTAACCGAACTACAACGTCTGACAGGTGTAAAACCGATCATATACACAGGCAATTCTTTTGCCGGGAATTTTGACACATCACTCAGCTCATACGATCTGTGGATTGCGCGTTACAGCAACTCCCGTGTACCGGATGACCAGCCGGCATGGAAGCGTTGGACGTTCTGGCAGTACACGGATTCGGGCAAGGTGAATGGCATCAGCGGCAACGTGGATATGAATGAATTCGAGGGAACCGCGGCACAGCTCAGAGCTAGATACGCAGCAGCCACTCCGAAACCACCGGAGCCAACCAATCCAACGAATCCAAGTAATCCGAATCCACCAACCGAACCACCGAAAGGGGGCGAACCGATGACAGCCGAAGAGAAAGCAGCGTTTGATGCGCTCAAATCCCAAGTCGACAAATTGCAGGCGCGTCAGCAAATGGAAGTTCCAGTATGGGCAAAAGCAGCTGTGGATGCAGCGCTGGCATATGACACCAAAAATCCATTGTTCAGCATCGATAATGGGGCGAGTTATGATTTTTACCGTTTCATTACTGTGATGCATCGCAGAGGTTTGTTTAAAAAGTAAGCTGAATTTCAGCAAATTTATTTATTAATTTTATCTGATTGTGGATGGAATGGAGAAGGGACACGAGACGCTTTTTGTCGAACTGTGTTCCTTTTTTGTCTTTTGTGTAAGTAATATTAACGCATATAATAAAGTTGAAGACTTATGTCTGTAAATCTCTTGTCTAATTGATTAATGTGATGTAAAGTAAGTTACACGAAATTGTTTTTCACCACAGTTTATTTACACAATCCTCCTCATCATGACAAAACCATAACATATGAAGTTATTGTAATGTCTCTCTGTTGTACAATCCAACATCTCAAGATCTCGTTCATACGTTATACACATCCAATCTGCAAGAGACAACCACCGTATTAAAAATACTTACACGATCTAAACAACCTAGCCTATGTTGAGTTTCTTTCGTCCGTATTGCAAACGATACCTAGTCCAGCTCCCACACTGCATACTTAAGAGGACCCGCGACCCGCTCAAGGAACAGACGTTATTGGTACCCAGCAGCGTAGTATCCATATGCCCATCTGTATTTCTAATCTAGTGACTTGAACTTGGTCTAACAGGTCCGTAGCCATTTTCGGTTACTTATTGACCTAAGTTCAAATAAATCGCAACAATCTCATTCATTTCATTACATTACATAGAGTCATCTCACAAGGCACTTTGTTCATTGTACGTCTTCTTTCTCTATAAAAGTAAATCGTCCATATCCTTAATCCGTGAGCATGATGATCTGACTTTTACTTATATCCATTGTTCACCTGTCTCCCATACTTTTTTACATTTCATATACATGCCTTATTTTTCCCGGAACTTTAATTTAGGTATCACAGGCACCTAAAGCCTTTCATTGATACAAGCAAGCACCGAACCAATGGCTATCATTGAAGTTTTTTCATGCCAGCATCACACACATTATGAGACAGGGAAGGGTGTTGTACGTATGCGAATGAGAAAGAAATGGATGTCCGGTTTTTTGACTCTGGCTTTGAGTACCGTCTTGGTGTTGTCAGGCTGTTCGAGCAATGAGGGGGCTGGGAATTCACCTGCTCCGGCGGAAGGCAGCGAGCCGCCAGCCGAAGTGACAGAAGCGCAGGATACGATGATTATGGGGCGTGGCGGGGATTCCGTTGCACTCGATCCGGCGATTGTGACTGATGGAGAGTCGCTGAAGATTGGACATCAGGTGTTTGATTCGTTGCTGGATTACAAGGAAGGCGGAACAGAGGTCGTTCCTGGACTTGCAGAGAGCTGGGAGATTTCGGCGGATGGGCTCAAGTATGTGTTTAAGCTGAAGTCCGGTGTGAAATTCCACGATGGAACTGACTTCAACGCTGAGGCTGTTGTGTTCAACTTCAACCGCTGGGGCGATCCGGCGAGTGAATATAAATTCGAAGGAGATTCCTTCGATTATTACGACTCCATGTTTGGTCCAGAGGACGGACGTGTGATCAAGGAAGTGAAGGCGAAGGACGAGACTACGGTGGAGTTCACATTGAACCAGCCACAAGCGCCTTTCCTGCAAAATATTGCGATGACGCCATTTGGCATTGCCAGCCCAAAAGCGATTCAGGAGAAAAAAGAAAACTTCAAGAGCGAGCCTGTGGGCACCGGCCCATTTGTATTCAAAGAGTGGAAGCGTAACGACTCCATCACCTTGGAGAAAAACGCGGATTACTGGAAAGAAGGACTGCCGAAGCTGAACAAAGTTATCGTGCGTTCGATTCCGGATAATACCGCTCGCTTCAATGCCCTGCAAAACGGCGAGATTGATGTCATGGAAGACTTGAACCCGGACGATCTGTCCATCCTTGAAGGCAACAGTGAGTTGCAGAAGATTGAGCGTCCACCGTTCAACGTGGCGTATATCGGCTTTAACTTCAAGAAGAAACCATTTGATAATGTCAAAGTCAGACAAGCCCTCAACCATGCGGTGAACAAGCAGGCCATTATTGATGCGTTCTTTGCTGGACAAGCTGAGCCTGCTGTCAATCCGATGCCGCCAACGCTGTGGGGATACAACGATACCATTGAGGATTACCCATATGATCTGGAAAAAGCAAAAGCTCTACTCGCCGAAGCTGGCTTCCCTGACGGTTTGCCTGATCCGGTAACCTTCTATGCCATGCCGGTATCCCGCCCGTATATGCCTGATGGCAAGAAAGTAGCGGAAGCGATCCAGGCTGATTTTGAGAAAATCGGCGTGACCACGAACATCGAATCCCCAGAATGGGCGACGTATCTGGATGATGCCAAAGCCGGGGAGAAAGACGATATCTACATGCTCGGTTGGACGGGGGATAACGGGGACCCGGATAACTTCCTGTACACATTGCTGGACAAAGACGCCATTCCGGGCAACAACCGTAGCTTCTATGTCAACGAAGAGTTGCATGTGCTGCTGACGGATGCGCAGAAAGAAACGGATCAGGAGAAACGTGCCGAGCTGTACAAACAAGCACAGATGATTATCAAGGAAGACGCACCTTGGATTCCACTTGTGCACACCACGCCAATTCTGGCGGGTAAATCGAACCTGAAAGGTTTTGTACCATCTCCGCTGGGCAGTGAATCCTATGCTGGTGCCTACTTCGAATAATACAGACGTAAGCTGAACTTATCTATTTCAGGATAACGGAGAGTGGAGAATCACTCTGAAGAGGGCACTGCACCTCGGAGTGAGTAGGTGTAATTTCTTTCTATTAAAGCGCTGGTGAGACGAAATGCTTGGCAGAACCCACATCCGGACGTAACTATCCAAAGCATGCGTATCTGCCAGCGCTTTTTATTTTGCAGATATGTCGAAGGCAGGTGAACAGGATTGAACAGCTATATTGTCAAACGTGTGCTTGTGTTGCTGCCCGTACTGCTGGGCATGACCCTGATTGTCTTTTCCATCATCCACGCCATCCCGGGTGATCCGGCCGAGACCATACTTGGGCAAAAGGCAACCGAACAATCCAAGCAGGCCCTTCGTGACCAGCTCGGTCTGGATAAACCCTGGTTCCAGCAATATTTCGCCTACTTGGGCGATTTGCTCAAAGGCGACCTCGGAACATCCATCCGCACCAAGGTGCCTATTGCCCAGGAAATTGTGCCTTATCTGACAGCTACCCTCGAATTAACAATGGCAAGTATGTTGTTTGCTGTCATTATGGGGGTGAATGCGGGGATTATCAGCGCATGGAAGCACAACTCCTGGTTTGATTATTGCTGTATGGTCATTGCTCTAGTGGGTGTATCCATGCCGATCTTCTGGCTCGGCCTGATGGAACAATGGCTGTTTGCGAACAAATTGCAGTGGCTGCCATCCATTGGGCGCATGAATGCACGTGATCCGGTGGAAGCCATTACGGGCTTGTATGTGCTGGATACGATGATTGCTGGACAATGGAATCAGTTGTGGACCGTAACGAAACATTTGTTGCTCCCGAGTATTGCGCTTGGTACGATCCCAATGGCCGTTATTGCCCGGATGACCCGTTCCAGCATGCTGGAAGTGATGAGTTCCGATTACATTCGTACTGCAAAGGCGAAGGGACTGGGTCCGTTTTTTGTCGTCTATGGGCATGCACTCAAAAATGCGTTTATCCCCGTGCTTACAGTTATCGGCATCCAGACTGGGTCGTTGCTCGGGGGTGCGGTGCTGACCGAAACGATTTTTGCTTGGCCGGGCGTGGGACGTTATATATATGAAGCGATTAGTTCGCGGGACTATCCAGTGATCCAGAGCGGCATTCTGATCGTGGCGTTCTTTTTCGTGGTCATCAACCTGATTGTGGACTTGCTCTACGCCGTGTTCGATCCTCGGATTAGTTATAAATAGGAGATTCATCAATCATTCATATCCAAGAAAGGGGACGCCGCATGGCCAAATTATCGACCAATACCGGACCATCCATTGATGCTGCGTCGGCGAGCACATCCGGTCCATGGCGGGATGCGTGGAGAACGTTTCGGAAGAATCGGCTTGCACTTGCGGGCTTGATTATTATCGTGTTTTTTATCCTATTGGCTTTCCTCGCGCCATATATCGCACCTTACGATTACAAGGAACAGGTGCTGGTGGATCGGCTTCAGGCCCCTTCGGCAGAGCATTGGTTTGGTACGGATGATCTGGGACGTGACGTGTTTTCCAGAGTGCTGCATGGAGCGCGTATTTCCTTGTGGGTGGGCTTCTTCTCTGTCATTGGTTCCATTATCGCGGGTACGCTGCTTGGTCTGATTGCTGGATTTTATGGAAAATGGGCGGACATGCTCATCTCGCGTTTATTTGATATCTTGCTCGCATTCCCGGGGATTTTGCTGGCCATCGCCATTGTGGCGATACTGGGCCCGTCGTTGCAAAATGCACTGCTCGCCATCGCTATCGTCAACATCCCGACTTACGGAAGGTTGGTGCGTTCACGGGTACTCAGCTTAAGACAGGAGGAATTCATTACGTCGGCGCGGACACTCGGAGCAGGCAACGGGCGAATCTTGTTTCGCCATATCTTGCCCAATAGCCTTACTCCACTGATTGTGCAGGGTACGCTCGGGATTGGAACGGCGATTATCGAAGCTGCTGCACTCGGATTTCTGGGCATGGGTGCGCAACCACCTGACCCGGAATGGGGTAAAATGCTATCAGACTCCCGTCAGTTTATACAAAAAGCACCGTGGACACTCATCTTCCCCGGCGTTTCCATCATGTTGACCGTGCTCGGCTTCAACCTCATGGGCGATGGACTCCGCGATACCCTTGATCCGAAAATGGCAAAAAAGTAGAATTTTCAAACTCAAACTCAAACTCAAACTCAAACTCAAACTCAAACTCAAACTCAAACTCAAACTCAAACTCGAACTCGAACTCGAACTCGTATTCATATTCAACCTCAAGCTCTAACCGTAACCGTAACCTATAACCCTATTCTGCTTTCTAATTTTTTTTGTAACGCACCATACACACCACGGCTAACCCTAAACTAACCATATGTGCTAACTTTCTGCCGTAATCCTATGTGTAGCTGTAACGCTAACTTCTGCATCATCTCTAACGAAACTGGGAAGCCTTATTTTACGATTTTTAGCTGATTTCCTAATCTAACGAACTTCACACACCCTAATATGTGAAAAACTTTCGAATGTGCTCCATAGATTGGATTAAATTGAGCAATAGCGTGTCTAGGGTTCGTTAGATTACAAATTCATCCAAAAAAGGCCATTTAACGCCTCTGAGGTTCGTTAGCGCGACTGCCATACTTCTCAAGACATTCAAGCAATCACAGGACCAAGTTACCAATATACCAACGAACATATCAACACAATATATCAACACAAAAATAGCAATACGGACATATCAATACGAACACATCGATACGGCAGTCTCAACACTGCAAACCCGAGGATATTCCGAGGCGCATTAAATAGACAAGTTTTAAAGCCATCCACGATACCAATGGACAGATTACGATCTTCCCCCATAAGCCGGTTCGAACTTTGGTTCGAGGCGGCTTTTGTTTTACCTGTGGGATTACGTTAAAATGATTGGTGATGTGTCAAAGTTGAAGGGTATTCGATCTTTTTGTTAAAATAACCGCCTGCGTATTGACACCCAATTTTCCCATATGTTATATAAAAGGAAGGGTTTAGCACTCCGATCATTAGAGTGCTAACAAATGATGTTTTTACTATACGCCTACATATGGAATGATTCTGTTTTTGAAAATAGATATTGAACCTGAGTAGGACATGCGAAGCCAAGGGACGCACAGACCTGAAGAAGCGAAATGTTTGCTTAATCTACAGACTCCATCTAAATAGAAGGCTCTAATCCTCATACAAGTTCCTGATTAAATGCGAAAGTAGTGCAGGGGACGAAATCGATTTGGAGGAAGCGAAGCGTTCGCCTTTATCACCGGATTACTCCCTTATATAAAGGAATCAAAGAAATCTGGGGATAACAGCGATCCGAAAAACGATTCGTAACCGCAACGGCTACATGGCAGAACGTCATGCACTTATTTTTTGCAATGACTCATTAGTGTGAGTCACATTATCTGAGGACTAGAGCGCTCAAAGGTTTTTGAGTCTACTAATGGTCGCAGGTATATCTCAGTTATTTCTATTTTCAATCAAATCATTCGATATCCAAATCTGAAAGGAGTCCAACCATTCATGGCTAAAAAAGAATTCCAGGCAGAATCCAAACGTTTGCTGGATATGATGATCAACTCCATTTACACCCAAAGAGAAATCTTTTTGAGAGAATTGATCTCCAACTCCAGTGACGCCATTGATAAAATTTACTACAGAGCACTGACTGACGATACACTTGTTTTCAACAAAGAGGACTACTTCATCAAGCTTACCATCGACAAAGAAAATCGCACGCTCACACTGACGGATACCGGAATCGGGATGACACAGGAAGAGCTGGAGAACAATCTGGGCGTTATCGCGAAAAGCGGTTCCCTGGCGTTCAAGAAGGAAAATGAAGCCAAAGAAGGCCACAACATCATCGGACAATTCGGGGTTGGTTTCTACTCGGCATTTATGGTGGCGGACAAGCTAACCGTAACAAGTAAAACGCTGGGCAGCGACGAGGCTTGGAAATGGGAGTCCGAAGGCGCAGATGGATACACGATTACACCAGCTGAGAAAGATTCCGTAGGTACAGAGATCGTCCTGACGATCAAAGAAAATACCGAAGAAGATTCGTATGACGAATTTTTGGAAGAGTACCGCCTGAGATCCATCATCAAGAAATACTCCGACTTCATTCGCTACCCGATCAAGATGGATGTGACGGGTCAACGTCCGAAAGAGGGCACGGAGAACGAGTTCGAGGAATACCAAGAAGAGCAAACCGTGAACAGCATGGTACCGATCTGGCGTAAAAATAAAAGCGAATTAACCGAAGAAGATTACAATAACTTCTATATGGAAAAACGCTACGGTTTTGACAAACCGCTCAAACACCTGCACATCAGCGCAGATGGCGCTGTGGTATACAATGCAATCCTGTTTATACCGGAGAATACGCCGTTTGACTACTATACCAAAGAGTATGAAAAAGGCCTTGAACTCTACTCCAACGGTGTACTGATCATGGATAAATGCGGGGATCTGTTGCCAGATTACTTCGGATTTGTCAAAGGTATGGTGGATTCGGAAGACCTGTCCCTGAACATTTCCCGTGAGATGTTGCAACATGACCGTCAGCTTAGCCTGATCGCGAAGAACATTAAGAACAAAATCAAGAGCCAACTGCAAAGCCTGTTGAAGGACGAGCGTGAGAACTACGAGAAGTTCTACCAAGCGTTTGGTCGTCAATTGAAATATGGTGTATACAGCGACTATGGGGTGAACAAGGATACATTGCAGGATCTGCTGTTGTTCACGTCTTCCAAAGAGGGCAAACTTGTGAGCCTGGACGAATACGTCTCCAGAATGCCGGAAGATCAGAAGTACATCTACTATGCATCCGGTGAGTCCATTAGCCGGATCGAGAAGCTGCCACAGATCGAGGGTGTTCTTGAGAAAGGGTACGAAGTACTGTACTTTACCGATGACATCGACGAGTTCGCAATCAAGATGATCATGAACTACAAGGAAAAAGAGTTCAAATCCATCTCCAGTGGTGACCTGGGTATCGAAGATAGCGCGGACCAAGAAGAAACGGACGCTCAGGACAACGATAACAAAGAGCTGTTTGAAGCGATGCAAGCTCAATTGGCGGGTAAAGTCAAAGCCGTTAAAGCTTCCAAACGTCTCAGAAGCCACCCGGTATGTTTGTCTACTGAAGGTGAGCTGACGATTGAAATGGAGAAAATCCTGAAAGCTATGCCGAACAGTGAAAACGTACAAGCCGACAAAGTGCTGGAAATCAACGTGAATCACGATGTTTTCAAATCGCTGAAAGACGCTTTCGCACAGGATCAGGAAAAACTGAACCTCTACACAAGTCTGCTGTACCATCAGGCATTGCTGATTGAGGGATTGCCTATTCAGGATCCAGTAGAGTTTACTAACGATATCTGCAAGGTTATGGTGTAACAATCCGGCTACAAGGATGCAATAACAACCTTGATGCAAAAATTTACGCGGCTTCAAGAGTCACTGCGTGAACAATAAGTTTAGTAGCTAAATCGCAACGCTGCATCTACCATATTTATCCGACAGGGCATTGCTCCTGTCGGTTTTTGTTTTTTTACCCACAACGGGGTGGGCGTGGGGGAGGTAGACTATCATTGCAGCGATGGATAAACATCTTAATGGAATTCTTTAGTCATTCAAAAATGTGATGAAATCCCCTTTTCTAGGGGATGTGATGTCACTTAGATTGGGTGTGAATTAAACAGCAAAAGTAATGAAGGGGACGGAATCGATTCTGAAGAAGCGAAGCGTTTGCCTGAAAGCTTTCTGCAAGAAAGCTACATCGGAAGCACATGCTATTACCGAATTTCTCCCTTTCTAAAGGGAATCAAAGAAATTTGGGAATAACAGCGATCATAAGAACGATCCGTAACCGGAACGGCCACGCCAACTGTATCATGCACTTTTTTTTCATCATAAGTCACTTTCAATATAGAATCATGATCATTTAGGTGCACGAATGATAGTCTGGCAGGGTATAATAAAAGAATAGGACTGTTTATTACAAGTTGATGTAAGAAGAGATGACAATCGCAGACAGGTTTTACTTTTCGAAACCACAGATGTTGTGTATAATCACTCAAAATAGAGACAGTCGGCTAGGAGTGATCCCCATGCAATGGAACGATCTGAGAGAACATAGACAATATCCTGAACTAACCAAATTGGATGGATCTCGTGCAGCATACGAACGGGACTATTCCAGACTCATTCATTCACCGACCTTCCGTCGGTTACAGGGCAAATCACAGGTGTTTGGCGCAGGAACGGGGGATTATTATCGTACTCGTTTGACCCATTCCCTGGAGGTGGCGCAGATTGCCCGCGAGGCTGCCCGCAGCCTGATTCGTCGTTTTCCCGAGGTGGACTGGGACCGTGCCGATAACCCCGGCCTTATTATTGATTCAGAAGTGGTGGAGTGTGCTGCAATCGCACATGATTTCGGTCACCCGCCGTTTGGACATAAAGGTGAAGAAGTATTAGACGGTATTCTGGATGACCTCATTAACACCGAGGCTAAGAAAATTATGAAAAAAAGCCGCAGCGCCAAAGTTCCCAAGGTGGAGTCTGAGGTCCGTGCCGAGCTAAAACGGAAATATGAGCATTTTGAAGGAAATGCACACAATTTCCGTCTCATTATGCATTTGGAGAAGCGTGAGGATATCGACGGACTGAACCTGTCGGATGCGGTATTACTGGGAATCAATAAGTATCCGTACCCCGGGACAGAGAGCAAGAAAGGCATGTATCATCATGAGTGGCAATATATTCGTGAGATCCGTGAACGTTGGAACGTGCCGGCAGGCAAGAAGACGCTGGAAGCGCAGCTGATGGACTTATGCGACGACATTGCATACTCTTCGCATGACCTGGAGGATGGCATCAAAGCAGGCAAAATTGAAGTACACGAGCACTTCCTGCAAGATCCGCATGTGAATCGACTGATTGTGGATAAGATTACAACATTGGAGGATCTGTTCTGGAACGGATGGACTCGGGAAGCAATTGGGCAAAAGGTAGAAGAAGTGCTCGCTTCGTTCCTGCGCATCTGGAATGAAAAAATGCCGTTCTGCGAGCATGATTACTCGCGTACCCGACGTGAGGTGAAAGCTTATTGGGTGAGTTTCTTTGTAGGCAGCCTGGGTGTTATTGATGATGGTGACTGGAAGAAGGTTACCTTTGTCCGTGAAGGGGCTGAAGACCTTGATATGCTGCGTACGGTGAGTGTGCTTAAGAGTTTTGCATGGGTGACGATGATACGTGATCTGCGTGTGCAACGGCTACAGAAGCGAAGTGAGTGGATGATTAAGCGGTTATGGGATGCATTTCTGGATCCGGAAACGTCCAAATCTATTATTCCATCCGACTGGCTGCAGCGGTATGAGAAGGATCAGGCCAAAGCGCAACCGATCTGGACCTGGGAACATATGGTGATTGATTATATTGCAGGAATGACGGATGCATTTGCCGAGAAAATATACAATGAACTTTATGGACTGAAGGTAGGTTCCATCTACGATCTGGATTAAAATGAACCGATATAAAGGGAGATGAGACGCTTGGCTACAAGAATGAGTGAGACGTTCAGTCTGGGCGTACTTGACCTTGTTCCAAGGCTAAACGATGCCACAGCGGAACAGGCACTTCAACAATCTGTGGCACTTGCGCAACAGGCTGAGGCTTGGGGATACACCCGATACTGGACATCAGAGCATCATGATATAGCTGAACTGGCATCGGCCTCTCCCGAAGTACTGCTATCCCACATCGGAGCAAGAACGACAACGATCCAGCTTGGCTCAGGTGCGGTCCTGTTGCCACACTACAGTCCGCTCAAGGTTGCAGAGTCGTTCCGTCTGCTGGCCACCCTCTATCCGGGGCGCATTGAGCTTGGGCTCGGACGTGCTCCTGGCGGTGGTCCTCATGCGACGATGGCACTCAGTGGCAATTACTTGCAACATGTGTCCAAGCTGCCCGAATCACTTGCAGCACTGACCGAACTGCTTGAAGATCGATATACCTACGAGGATCATCCTGTGACGGCTCGTCCGATTCCCAAGCTTCCGTTATCGCTTTGGATGTTGGGAACCAACGTAAAGAGCGCAGAATTTGCGGCACGGTTCGGCATGGGCTATGTCTTTGGTCAATTCATGAGTGATGCTGATGGTACAGAGGCTGTAAGGCGATACCGAGAAGGATTTGTTCCCAGTGCAACCATGAAGGAACCTGAAGTTATGGTGGCAGTCAGCGTATTGTGTGCGGAGTCAGAGACGGATGCCTTGGCCTGGAGTCGTGACATGGCAGAGAGACGCAAGGCGGATGGAAAAGAACGTTTAAGCGAGCTGAATTCGAATAGTATCGGGGTCTCCGGCACGAATGATTCAGCCAGTGCTGGTCTTCATGAAGCTGAGCGGCACTATGCAGGTACACCTGAGCAGGTATGGGGTCAATTGGAACAAGTAAGTCGCAGGCTGGATACGGAGCGGTTGCTTCTGGTTACGGCAGGACCCGATTATGAGCGCAGGTTGAATTCTTACCGATTGCTGGCCGAGCAAAGACAGAGCAATCTTGAAGTAGACGAAGCACTTTATGATGCAAACCGTTAAAATTTGAATAAAGCGGAGAGCTGCAGATCGGGATGTAACCGTATGCTGCAGCTCTTTATTGTAGAATATGCCAAAATTCAACAAGACTTTACTAAATTAAGCTTCTTAATAACAAAATAATGTTATAATACTTTACGTCTATTTTCCTATCGATATAATATAGATAAGTTCTTTTGACAAGAGGTCAAAAGAAGGGGAAAACAATGACAAAAGCACCTGAATTCGGGATGACCGAAGAGGTCAAGGGGGAAATCATATGTTCAGCAGATTTAAGATCAAAAGTATCGGTCTGCGTATCAGCATCGCGTTCTACTTGTTAATCCTCTGTTTGATTGTTTTGAGTGTCACCATTGTCACCCGTATGAATTCAATCGAATCCAACACAAATGAGATTACAAACAATTGGATGCCATCAATCCAGCAAATTAACCGGTTAAACTACACTACGGAGCACGTTCTTTCGCTAAGTTATCGTCACTTTGACGCGGATACATCGGACAAGGGAACTTTGTCAGAAGAGCGTACCAAGTATATTCGTGAAACAACACAGGCGATTAAAATTTATGACCAGCAGGAAAAGTCTGCGGAGGAACTTGAACACTGGAATGCGTTCAAGAACAAATGGGAAGCGTATCTTAAGATTAATACGCAAGCAATCAAGCTGAGTGATGAGGGTCAGACACAGCTGGCCAAGGAAGTCGCTGAAAAAGGTGCAGACTCCTTTGACGCCATGCAAGTCGATCTGGATTATCTTGTGGAATACAATCAGAAACAGTCCGATATTGCGGCGGCCCAAACGATCAGATCGGTTCAGGATGGTAGAATAATCATTATTATCGGTGTTCTTGTCATGATTGTCATTACAGCGATCAGTATTCCGATTATTCGTTCACAGGTCGTGAAACCACTGTTGCGTGTTATTAGTGCGGTGAAACTGATTGCAGAAGGCCAATTGAATGTACAGGATATACATACCAGACATGAGGACGAAGTCGGTGTTCTGGCCAAAGCGGTGAATGACATGAAAGGTAACCTGACTTCCATGGTTCTGAGCGTTAGACGAATTGCGGAAGCTGTCAATCGTCAGAGCGGGGAACTGGCAATCTCCTCCGAAGAGGTTAAGATTGGCAGTCGCCAAATTGCTGTGACCATGGAAGAGTCGGCCAAGGCTGCGGAAAGTCAGGCAGAGACAGCGGTGGAATCAGCTCGTACGGTTGAAGTGCTGAATGATCACATCCAGAATCATACGGAGCAAGGCAGTCAGCTACGCGTCATGTCGGATCTTGTACTGGAGCAAGGGCTGAATGGTCGCAAGGCGATGGAACAGTCAGTTCAGCAGATGCAACAGATTTCTGGAGCGGTCTCAACTTCCATGAACAAAATGGAACGGCTGAATCGTAAGAATGAAGATATCTCCAAGCTGGTTCAGGTCATTCATGACATTGCACGCCAAACCAACCTGCTGGCATTGAATGCTTCCATTGAAGCAGCCCGTGCGGGAGAGAGTGGACGCGGGTTCGCCGTAGTGGCCTCAGAAGTGCGGAAGTTATCGGAAGCTGTGCAGACTTCGGTCGAAGAGATCACGGCGATTACCGAGGATATTCAGCAGGAGTCACAAGGGGTGGTTGCGGAATTGCGTACAGGCGTTCAGGAGACCGAACTGGGTCAGGAACATGTACTTGCTTCAGGTCAGCTCTTCCGTACGATTAATGAATCGGTGGAAGGCATGGTAGGTGTGATCAGCACCATGACAGATGGCCTCGCGGGAATGCAGGAAGCAAGCGGACGAATGAATGATTTCAGTCAGCAGATTTCGGCTGTTTCGGAACAATCAGCAGCAAGTGTGGAAGAAGTTTCTGCATCGGCGGAAGAGCAGGTCAGTTCCATGGAAACGATTAGTGGCAACATTCAAAGTCTGAAAGAATTATCGGAAGATTTGCTAACATCCATTGAAAAATTGAAAATATAACCTTCTTCTTATAATAGAAGAAACTGGCTCATGCATTGGGGGTCAGTTGAGAATCTCAAAATAAAATAAGGTGTTCCTCGATCCTGGGGACACCTTATTTTTTTCTTTCCAAATAGTTACCTCCAAAGAAATGGATAGTTGTCTAGCAGTCTAACATTGTATACAATGACTACCTGAAGCATTCGTAACAGCTGATATTTGATATGTATACACTGAGCTACTATCTATATAGAAGAAACATGATTAATGAAGGAAGGAGAGGAGAATTTTGCCTGATGAAACACTTGGTAGTTACACTACTTCTGGGAAATACCTCTACACCTTTGCTTGCCACGAGAACGAGCGTGAATTATGCATGCTGGAGCTGAATACGTTGCTTGAACCGAGTTCAGAGATCGGTATGGATAGGGGAGCATATGTGTGGTCTGAACGACATATATCACCTGGACGTAGTCCTTTTATCCATGGCAGATTAGATGTAATCGGTGAAGGCAATACGGTGAATGACCTACTCCCTCTTGCCAAAGAGATTCAGCTGTTGCCAGAAGAGACATTTAAGGTGATTTGTCTGAAAGAAGGGGATCATGCCCCTGATTATGCACAGTCTCGTCAACTGGAAAAAGAAGTCGGCATGTGCATTAAAGGCAAGGCACAGATGAAGCAACCAAAAGTGACTTTCGGCCTAATCCAAACAGGAGAAAAATGGATCTTGGGCCAGTGGACAGAAGCTGATCGATCATGGCAGATACATCGGCAGAAGCCGCAAAACTACTCGACGGGATTTGGCATCACGCTTGCCAGAGCGCTGGTGAATATTGCTGTTCCGAACGTGGAAAACCATCGATTACTTGATCCCTGCTGCGGTATGGGAACAGTTGTCATTGAAGCTTTATCCATGGGAATTGATGCGAGAGGTAACGACTTGAATCCTCTGGCTGTCCGAGGTGCACGTATCAATCTGCCGCATTATGGATATGATTCGGATCGAATCACGTTAGGGGATATGAATGAACTGCAAGATCGGTATGATGCAGCGATTTTGGACATGCCCTATAATCTCTGTTCTGTACTCCCAGATGCTGAGCAACGAGACATGCTGAAGAGCTTGCGCAGATTGACCCAGCGGGCAGTGATTGTTTCCACAGAGTGGGTAGAAGAGCACTTGTTGGAAGCGGGATGGACAGTAAAAGAGTACCGAACAGTAAACAAAGGCACGTTTATACGTCATATCTGGTTGTGCGTGTAAGTATAAAAAAAACAAAACTCTACCTCTAAGGAAATTTCCAGAGGTAGAGTTTTTTTACTGTGTACATTTTAATTGAACTAACGATTTACACGAGAAACGTAGAGGACAGAAAAAACTGAAGAAGCGGAGCTAAATTTTCTGCAAGAAAGCTGCATCGTAAGCATACTCTTCGCCTTTGTTCACAGATTTTCACTTTTCTAAAAGTGAGTCAAAAAAATCTGGGAATAACAGTGAGCGGAAGGTTGTTCTGTCATCGGAGTTGTAAGTGTAAATATTGTTTAGTTCAATTGATATCGTTGATCTGATTTGCACAATATTGCATGGGAACGGATGTTTGTGTTAATATTTATGACTATAATCCACCAGGTTAAGCGGAAGTGTCTGGCCAGCTATATAAGCTTCCAGATTTTTGACGAAAATATCGAGGGCACGATCCGTGTATTGCTCCGTGCTTCCTGCGATATGTGGCGTCATTAAGACGTTATCCATGCCCCATAACGGGTGGTCTGCCGGAAGGGGTTCTTCTTCGAACACGTCCAGTGCGGCGAAGGCAACCTGTCCGTTTTGGAGTGCATTCAGCAAGGCTTCCGTTTTCACACTGGGGCCGCGGCCCACATTGACGAAACATGCACCAGATTGGAAATGCTCAAATGCAGTTTGATCATATATATGTTTGGTTTCATCGGTCAACGGTAAAATATTAATCACATAATCGCCTTGGCTCAAGGCTTCATGCAGCCCGGTCATGTCGTACATCTGATCCACGTTGGGCACATCTTTGCCTGAGCGACGAACTCCGATCGTTCGCATGCCGAGTGCTTTGAGGATGCGGGCTGTTTCGGTTCCAATCTCACCTACACCAACGATGACCGCTGTTTTGCCGTGCAGTTCGGGTAGGGGGGTGGCGGGAGCTTTCCATTCGGACTGCTGTTGATGCAACATGGCTTGTCTCAGCCAGCGACTGTGGGATAACATCATGCCCAGAATAATTTCGGTGATTGGAATGGCGTGAACTCCATTTGCACTGGTGACCTGAATGTTCTTCTGCTGCAAATCTGCAAAAGGAAGATTGTCCACACCAGCGGACCAGACCTGAACCCACTTCAACAGGCTGTCCTGTCTCAATGCATGTTCAGTGACAAGAGGTGACCAACCGAGGATAATCTCAGCCTCTTTCAACTCAGCAGGGTCCAAGTCCTTGGCTTTTCCGAATGTCAGGGTGTACCCCGGTGCGACGTTCTGAATGCGTTGTTTCTGTTCTTCGGATAGAGATGGAAAACATACAATTTTACCCATAATGTGTGGTCCTCCTGAGATCAATAGTTTGATAAGTTTGATAATTGAAGTGTATCAGATTTGATGTTGGATGTGCATAAGGTGGTAAATGCAGGAATCTAGCCTTATTTGCAAATGGTTATCTTTGTGTCACTCTATACTTACCCAACTTGAAACGATATGTATAGTTATGAAATAATAGAGCGAACTTTAGAGAGGTGTATGCAATGAATAACCAATCACATCAGGATCATTCATCCCGACGGGAAAGATTGTTTGTGGCGATTCGTCTTCCTGGTCCTGTTCAGCAGTCTCTTCAGATGGATGCGAGGCTTGTACAGAACAAGCTTGATTTTCGTAAATGGACAGATCATCGGGATTATCATATAACCTTGCAATTTCTTGGGGATACACTTGTTAGTGAGATTGGACATCTTCGGAAAGCGTTGCGCTCAGTAGCAGTTGAATTCCAGGCGTTTGAACTTCAGCTTGCGGATTGGGGCACATTTGGACTTGAAGAAGCGCCTAAAGTGTTATGGAAGGGTGTTAGCGGAGAGATGGATCGGTTGATTTCATTGCAAAAACAAATCGTTCAGGCCACATCGACTCTTGGATTCGAAGCTGAATTAAGAACATATGCTCCCCACATCACCGTTGCTAGAAAATATCTGGGACAACTCCCAGGTAATGAGAATAAAGGGGTATCTGGAGTGCTTCCGGAACATGCCTCAGGTGTTAATTCATGGATGGTGGAGGACATTGTACTTTATGTGACAAGGCTTGGACAATCTCCAATGTATGAGGTCGTGGACACGTTCTCTTTTTCCTGATAATCATTTTTATGCCATAAAATCACATTGACATTACGTTTATCCCTATGTAATATTAGCCATCGTTATTCAAATTCTTTTTTTTGGGTTACTTAGATAAGGGAAATGTTTCGACAGGAGGAATCTTCGAATGAACATTATAAGCAAGAATCGTTGGGTAGCACCGATGTTATCAGTGCTGCTTGTATGTATAGTGGGGGTAAATGTCGTTCAGGCGACGGGGAAGTGGAATGAAGCTAGTGATAGTAAACAGATGACCGAACTTGCGGCTTCTGTGCAAAATAACCAAACATCTGCGCAAGAAGAGAGGCGCATGATGGAAGATGGGACAAGTCTGTCTACACAAACCGTAGCGTGGACTGAATCTCTGCCAGCGAAGAACTGGTTGACGACTGCTCAAGAAAAGCAGGAATTGCAAGAAGCCAAGGCCAAGAACAAAGCTAGAGCTGTAGCTGCGGCCAAAGCCAAAAAAGAAGCTGCACTGAAATTGGCCAAAGTGGAACGTGCCAAAGCGGTGGCTGCTGTAACAACTCCCCCCCAAAAACTATACTTTACGCGGACCAAACTTCTGAACCAGGAAGACTCGAAACTCGCAACCTGGTCATACAGTGTGTCCGATAAAGAACTGCATCTGCTGCAAAAAATCGTCATGGCAGAGGCGGAAGGTGAACCGTACGAAGGCAAAGTGGCAGTTGCCAATGTTGTCTTAAACCGGCTGCGGTCAGCCAATTTTCCCGATACCATTTACAAGGTGATCTATCAGAAATCCCAGTTCAGTCCTGTAGCGAACGGACGTTTGAAACGTGTGGTTCCCAATGAGGACAGTATCAAAGCAGTGAATGCTGCGCTGAACGGGAAGAAGGAAGTTGCCGATGATACGTATTATTTCTTATCATTGACGCTTGCGGACGATCTGACAGTTGCCCGCTCGCAGAAAAAAGTAAAAACGATCGGTCATCATACTTTCTACAAGTAATCGACCCGTAAATTCTGCAAACAGGCAGGGTAGTTAACAGTGTGTGCTTCACACGGCCCTTTAAAAAGCCTGAATCGTAGTTTTATTTCGTTATTTAAAATATGGTTATACTCTAAATTACCCTTTTTTCTGCCAAATCATACGGTCGAAATCAATGAAAATAAAAGAAGGTTCCCTTCCAATAATTCGGAAGGGAACCTTCTTTGTATATCGTGAGCACTTGCCTTGTCCTCTATAAAACCTCATGAGAGCTGTTCTATAGGTCCATAGAGACGTTAGAATGGGATTCTGGTACCTGACAAGGACGTGGCAGCAATTCCGGCTGAGAATCGCTCTACGGGTGTTTTCGTAACTTCGGCTGTCGTCGGGAATAATAAATCATGAACAGCTTGGGCGCAACACGTTGGATCATAGGCTGAACGGCTGCCGGTAATATGTGCTACGTTCAGCGGGCTTTCAGCTTGAGTGGATGCCTGTTCACAGAGTTGGCTGAAACGTTTGGTAATCACATCGGCAGAGTGGATGACCTGGCCGTATCCGGCTTGTACAAAGTATTCACAGTTCTCTTCCTCTTGACCCGCCAGCGGAGGAATGAACAGCATGGGTAACCGCTTAGCCAACGCTTCGGTACATGTCATGCCACCAGGCTTCGTGATTAGCACATCGGATACATCCATCAGTTTGCTTACTTCACGGGTATATCCCAGAATACGAATATTAGGGTGCTGGAAGCAAGGCATCTCCTTCATTTTTGCAATCATTTTCTCGTTGCTACCAAGACAGAACACCAATTGAACACGATCTGCCCAGGACGTGAGAGCTTTCATATGATCCTCATCAAAAGAAAGTCCCCAGCCTCCACCCATAAGCAGTGCGGTAGGCATGTTCTGAAGCCCCATCTCTTGCCGCAACTTTACTTTGTCACCCGCTTCCCAGAAGTCAGGATGCACAGGAATTCCCGTGATCTGAATGTGGGAGGGATCGACCCCTCGAATTTCAAGTAATGCTTTGACCTGAGGGGTGGAGACCAGATATTTATTCACTTCCGGATTAATCCATGTTCCATGCACGTCATAATCCGTCACGACGGTATAGAGCGGGATATTCAGGCCCTGGCGTTTGAGCCGGGAGATCACTGCATTTGGAAAAGGATGGGTACAGATCACCGCATCTGGTTTCAGTTGGGATACGACCTGTGCTGTCTGTGTATAGAAAATTCGATGCAACGCCAGCTTGGTAAAGCCATTTAATGACTTGTTGTACTGTGTGCGGTACAACAGACTGACCAGTTTGGGTTGAACCGACAGTGTCTTCCGATATGCAGAAAAGATTAATGGAGCTACCGTTGGGTTTAAAAATTTGCCTAGTTCAATGACACGACTGTGAACATGTGGACTGACTTTTTTGATGCCATGTGCCAGCGCATGAGCGGCCTGAGTGTGACCGGTACCGAATCCTTCCGATAATAAGAGCACTCTTGGTTTTCGCATGAGTTCACCTTTATTCATAAGTTTTAATTCATAATGAAGATATTCATCGTTTTCGTTAGCTATGGATCATACATTACTACATGAATATACATTGAAGCGCAGAATCATGTTTCATCCATAAATATTTACACCATATCTCTTGGTCTGAGACAGTCTGGCTTCATTTATATACGTATGTTTGAGTCATCTTACACTATAGACGACGACAGAAGGAGTTTCCACTGCATTTCGGTTAAAAAAAATTAACACAATATTTAAAATGTTAGGGTTGCAATCTTATTGCTGAGGTGGTAATGTATATTTTGACCGAATGACCAAATTGTATTTTTGGTCATTTATGTAGGACGAATGAACATTGAATGGAGTAAAAGGAGGGATATGATGGCTCCGATTGACAGGAGACAGCAGGTTATTCATGCAGCAGCCCAGTCGTTTGCCATGTTTGGATACAAAGCAACTACGATGGACCAGGTCGCCAAGATTGCGAACGTGGGCAAAGGAACGATCTATACGTTTTTCACCAACAAGGAACAATTGTTTGATCAGATTCTGGTAGAAGTGATTCAGGAAATGAAGAACATCGCACATCGTGAAGTGCATCAGGAAAGTGCATTTTTTGATAATCTCTTTCGGGTGCTGGATGCGTTGTTGGAATTCCGCCGTGATCACGAACTGCTGGTTAAGTTATCACAGGAATTGAAGGACTTTGGAACACTGCAGGCCAAGGAAGGTTTGGACAAAGTGGAGAAAGTTATTTCCGATTTTCTGGCCCGGGAGCTTGAGAAAGCGAAGGATAATGGAGAGATTCGGGATTGTGATCCGCAAGTGGTCGCTTTTATGATGATTCGCTTGTATATTGCACTCACCTCTGATTGGAACAAACAACATCAACCACTGAGCAAAGAGGAAATCAAGAATTACTTTCGCCTTTTCTTAATGGAAGGAATTGCTGCTGTAATGTAATCCGAATTTATTCTACTATAAATAAGGGTTATCATACATGTGTGGCAGCGAGGCTTGTCGGAAGACAGGTTTGTTTTTTGCTTCAAATTGACCGTTTGAGGAAAATGGTCACTTCGTGTTTCGGTAATTTTTCTGGAACGCGACATTTTATTTCATTATAGTTATTCCTGCTCATGAAGCAGAGAGATTAAGGGGAGAAAATGACATGAAATCTTTATCCGTGTTTTTCAAGGATGTGGGATCGGCCGTGAGAAACCCGAAGGTGTTGATCCCTGTTATTGCAATTATGTTTATACCGATCCTGTATAGTGGCATCTATCTGGCGGCTTATTGGGACCCATATGGTCATGTGGATGAGATGCCGGTTGCCGTTGTCAATCTGGATAAAGGCGCAGAGCTGGAGGGCAAATCGCTTCATGTAGGTAATGATCTGGTGGATGAGCTGAAGAAAAATGCAGATTTCAAATGGGACTTTGTCAGTGCGAGCCAAGCCAAAGAAGGCATGAGTAATGACAAATATTATATGCAAATTACGATTCCGGAGAACTTCTCATCCCAAGCAACAACGTTGCTCGATGACAAGCCAGCACCGGCTGACCTGATCTATGAACCGAATGGCAATTACAGCTTTGTCGGGGCACAGATCGGCAAGACTGCGATTAAGGATCTGAAAGCGAAAGTATCAGCCAAAGTAACGGAATCCTATGCAGAGACTTTGCTCGACAAGTTCTCCGAAGTATCTGATGGCTTAGCGGAGGCGGGTGATGGAGCTGGTGAACTGAATACCGGCGCAGGCAAACTGGATGATGGTGCAGTTAAGCTCAAGGATAACTTGGCGAAGCTTGCATCCGGGACGCTTGAACTTCAGGAAGGACTTTCTCCATTAAGTGATGGGGTTAACGCGTTGCACACGGGTGCGACCAAGCTTGAAAGTGGAACAACGAATCTTGTATCGGGTCTGCAACAGCTTCAGGCAGCCGCTTCGAGCCAGCTTCAGAGCGGAGCAGATCAGTTGAAGGATGGCAGTGCCAAGTTGGAAACGGGCCTTCAATCTTCACTGGATGGTACAAGTAAGTTGCAGGCTGGCCTGGCATCGTCAGAACAGGGCAGTGCGAAGCTGTCTGACGGTCTGCAAAGTGCCGTTCAGGGCAGCGGTACACTGGCAACAGGCCTGCAATCGGCTGTGGATGGCAGTGGGAAGGTTGCGGACGGAGCACAGAGCGTAGCCGCCGGATTGAAGCAGCTTGCTGCATCGAACCCGGAACTCGCCGAAAATGCGGATGTACAGAAACTGCTTGCGGCGAGTGAAGCGGTTGCTGATGGAAGTGCGCAACTGCATGAGAGCGAGCAGAAGCTTGCACAGGGTGCAGATCAGCTGCATCAGGGTAACCAGCAGTTGGCCGCGGGTGCATCCGAGCTCCATGGTGGTCAGAAGCAACTACTTGCTGGTGCAGACCAGCTGGTAGATGGACAGAAGCAATTGCTGGCTGGAGCCGGACAGCTTAGTCAAGGGGGAGCGAAACTCTCCGATGGTCTGAAGCAGTTCAGCGGCAAATTGGGTGATGCTGCAAGTGGCGGTACATTGTTGGCGAATGGTGCCAAGCAGCTGGGCTCAGGTACAACAGCTTTGCAAACGGGTGTGGGCAAACTCAGTGGTGCCGTTAGTTCACTAACCGATGGTTCCAAGCAACTGGGTGATGGCGCAGGCAAACTGGCTGACGGTCTTACTGAGCTAAAAGATGGTTCAAGTGAACTGGCAACCAAGCTGAATGATGCCGCGCAGAAAACATCCGAAGTGAAGAAAACGGATGATGTGGTGAACATGTTCGCTGAACCGGTGAACTCCTCGGAGAACACGGCAGAGAACGTGAGCAATTATGGTACAGGATTGACACCGTTCTTCCTGTCGATCGGTCTGTTTGTGGGATCATTGATTTCGACGATTGTATTAAAAATGCGGGAAACGTCCGTACCTGGTGCAACAGGCTGGAATCGTTTTGTCAGCCGGACACTGGTATTTGGCTCCGTGAGTATCTTCCAATCGGTTATCGTGGCAAGCTTCATGTTATATGGTCTTGGACTGGAGACGCACAGTGTAGGGCTGTTCTATCTGTTTACCATTATTACAGGGCTGACCTTCATGTTGATCGTTCAGGCGCTTGTAACCTGGCTGGATCTGCCTGGACGTTATGTTGTCATTCTGCTGCTGGTCTTCCAACTTGCGGCTAGTGCAGGTACATTCCCGGTAGAACTGATTCCATCGTGGCTTCAGGCATTTAGCCCTTGGTTGCCAATGACACACAGCATTATGGGCTTCAAAGCTGTTGTATCGAGTGGTAATCTGGATGTGATGTGGCATCAGGCAGGAATTCTTAGTATCTATGCAGGTGTATCTATTCTGCTGACGCTTGCTTACTTCCTTTGGAATGGCAGACGTCCGAAAAAAGAAGTCGAACAGGCTGATTCCGGTCAAGTTGTGACGGCATAAGTCGAACCTGATCTTCAGCAGGGTCATATTTTTGAATAAAAACTTTATTTTCTTGTAGTGAAATTATGCAATATAGTAGTCAAATAGTGCAAATAGCCTGTGACCCCAAAAAGGGGTTACAGGCTATTTTGTATACAAATGCATAAAGAAGTAAAGATTCGCTGGCTTCCACAGTGGAAATTTGGTTGAATTATGGATAAACGCAGGCGGTACATGGAACGATTTTCTTCTGTCAGCAATTTAATTCAGTTGTACTCTGGCTTAAAAAGTGTATAATTATTCGAAAAAGAGATGAATTTAAACGTCACTACTGTAAAGCTGTACTGCAAAACATTTCTTATCAGAGGTATTAAAAAGTTTAAATTGCGCTGATGTTAGGTCGGTGTTAAAATAATAGAACTATATCAAAAAAACGTCGCTCCATTTCAGTAGCCGTGCCAGCGGCTGCGTGTTGATTTATACATGATGCTGTTTGCCGGATCGTCCGGATCAGCCCAACTCATTCAATGGCTTCTGCCCAATAGCAGGCTTATTTTTGACAGTCTCATGCTGTCACCTCTTCTATCTAGCAGGCTCTATCGCAAGCGAAAGGCCAGCTCCTCCCGTTTCATTGTTGCCTGTTGCCTATGTTCTTGATCTTTCCGAAATACTTCATTATAGAAAGGTTGCGTTCCATGAGACACATCGGATTACCTCCAAAACAGGGTCTATATGACCCGCAGTTCGAAAAAGACGCATGCGGAATGGGTTTTGTTGCCAACATCAAAGGAGTACCTTCACACGATATCGTTAGTCAGGCACTAACCATGCTCAGTAACATGGAGCACCGTGGAGGACAGGGAAGTGAGCCGAATTCCGGTGACGGAGCGGGTATCCTGATTCAGATTCCACATCGTTATTTTGCACAGGAAGCGGAACGTCTTGGTTTTGCATTACCTGAGCAGGGCTTCTATGGCGTGGGAATGTTGTTCATGTCCCAAGACCCTGCCATCCGTAGTGCGCACGAAGAGAGCCTCAAGAAGATTATTGAAGAAGAAGGACAGACGTTCCTGGGTTTCCGGGATGTGCCTACTTTTGATGAAATGCTTGGCCGTTCTGCACTTGCAGCGAAACCTTATGTACGTCAGGTGTTCATTGGAAGATCCGCAGATGTGAAGGATGAGCTTGGATTCGAACGTAAACTGTATGTTATTCGCAGACGCGCTGAGTTGGCTATTCGATATTCGGCAGATGAAGCAGAAGGTGGTTCATTCTACCTGCCAAGCTTGTCTTGTCGCAAAATTGTTTATAAAGGCATGCTCACAACGGAACAGGTGGGAGAATTCTATCTGGATCTACAGCAAGATCTCGTAGAATCTGCGCTTGCACTCGTGCATTCCCGTTTCAGTACGAACACCTTCCCAAGCTGGGAACGTGCCCACCCGTATCGCTTCATGATCCACAACGGTGAGATCAATACGATGCGTGGTAACGTGAACTGGATGCATGCACGGCAGTCCTTGTTCGAGAGTGAATTGTTCGGTGACGACATCGCCAAAGTGAAACCGGTCATTAACCCGGATGGTTCCGATACAGCGATGTTCGATAACACACTGGAGTTCCTGTATCTTAGTGGTCGTTCACTGCCACACGTGGCCATGATGATGGTTCCTGAACCTTGGAGCACAGATGAGGGCATGGACCCTGCCAAAAAGGCATTTTATGAATATCACAGCACAATGATGGAGCCTTGGGATGGACCAGCAGCAATGGCCTTCACAGATGGTTTGCAGATTGGTGCCACACTTGACCGTAACGGTTTGCGTCCAGCTCGTTATTATGTAACCAAGGATGACCGCATTATCCTGTCCTCAGAAGTTGGGGTGCTTGATATTGCGCCTGAAGAGATCCTGTACAAAGATCGTCTGCGTCCAGGTCGGATGTTGCTTGTGGATACACAAGAAGGCCGCATCATCTCAGATGAAGAAGTAAAAGCGATCATTGCAGCCGAGAATCCGTATCAGGATTGGCTTGATGAGCATTTGATGGATCTGAGCGAGCTGCCGGAAGCACCGGAACTTCCTGATCCAAAACATGATAACGTGACCCAGCTTCAGCTGGCATATGGATATACATTTGAAGAGCTTCGCAAAATCCTGGAGCCAATGGCGACAACAGGTATGGAAGCTACCGGTTCGATGGGCTATGATGCACCACTGGCTGTGCTATCGGATCGTCCGCAGCGTCTGTACAACTACTTTAAACAGATGTTCGCCCAGGTAACCAACCCGCCAATCGATGCAATCCGTGAAGAGATTGTAACGTCTACGGCAACAACCATTGGTCCTGAGCGCAACTTATTGAACCCTGAACCGGAGAGCTGTCGCCAGATCCGTCTGGATACACCGGTATTGTCCAATGAAGACTTTGCGAAGATTCGCCATGTGCGTCGCCCAGGCTTCCGCTCCATGACGATTCCGATTTTCTTCACCGCTGCGGAAGGAGCAGAAGGACTGCGCAAAGCAATGGATCTGCTCTTCGAAGCTGCGGACCGGGTCATCGACAAAGGTCATAACATTCTGATCCTGTCTGACCGCGGTGTGGACGCAGAGAATGCGGCCATTCCTGCATTGCTTGCTGTAGCAGGTCTGCATCACCATCTGATTCGTCAGGGAACCAGAACAAAAGTCAGCATTTTGCTTGAATCAGCAGAGCCGCGTGATATTCACCACTACGCATTACTGCTGGGTTACGGTGTGAGTGCTGTGAACCCTTATCTGGCCTTTGAAACGCTGGATGACATGATTCAGCAAGGATTGCTTCGTGGCATTTCGCATGAGAAAGCAGTGAAAAACTACATTAAAGCAGCTACCAAAGGCGTTACGAAAGTGTTGTCCAAAATGGGGATTTCTACGATTCAATCGTATCGTGGCGCTCAAATCTTTGAAGCGGTGGGTCTGAAATCAGACTTCGTTGACCGTTACTTTACCTGGACACCTTCCCGGATCGGTGGAATTGGGTTGGAAGAAGTGGCAGCCGAAGCGCTGACACATCACAACCGTGCCTTTACGGATAAAGACGGTAACGATAAAGTATTGGATTCCGGTGGCGATTATCAATGGCGTAACGACGGAGAAGAGCATCTGTTCAATCCGCAAACCATTCATACGTTGCAACACGCAGTTCGTACCGGAGATTACAAGCTGTATAAAAAATATTCCAAACTTGTGCAAGGTGAGAATGATCAGCTGTTGACCATTCGCTCCATGCTGAAACTGAAACCGGTTGGAGCTTCCATTCCACTTGAAGAAGTTGAATCCGTAGAAGATATCATGCGTCGTTTCAAAACGGGTGCAATGTCCTTCGGTTCAATTAGTAAAGAGGCGCATGAAGATCTTGCCATTGCAATGAACCGTGTTGGAGGTAAGTCCAATACCGGTGAAGGTGGAGAAGATCCGGCTCGCTTCATTAAAGATAGCAACGGGGATTCCCGTCGCAGTGCTATTAAACAGGTCGCATCCGGACGTTTCGGTGTTACTTCCAACTACTTGGTTAATGCCGACGAAATTCAGATCAAAATGGCACAGGGAGCAAAACCGGGTGAAGGCGGACAACTGCCAGGACGCAAAGTGTATCCTTGGGTTGCTGAAGTCCGTGGTTCAACACCGGGTGTAGGTCTGATCTCGCCACCGCCGCATCACGATATCTATTCGATCGAGGATCTGGCAGAGCTGATCTATGACTTGAAAAATGCCAATCCGCGTGCTGAGATCAACGTTAAGCTCGTATCGGAAGTGGGCGTGGGTACCATTGCGGCAGGTGTAGCCAAAGGGCGTGCCGATATTATCCTCGTCAGCGGTTATGACGGTGGTACAGGTGCATCTCCGCAAGGTTCGATCCGACATGCGGGTATGCCGTGGGAACTGGGTCTTGCAGAGACACATCAAACGTTGATACTGAACAATCTGCGTGATCGCGTCGTACTCGAAACAGATGGCAAAATGCTTAATGGCCGTGACTTGGCGATTGCAGCTTTGCTTGGAGCTGAAGAGTATGGTTTCTCTACAGCACCGCTCGTTGCACTTGGCTGTATCATGATGCGTGTCTGTCAAATGGATACCTGTCCGGTGGGTGTAGCAACACAGAATCCGGAGTTGCGTAAAAATTATATGGGTGATCCGGCTCATGTGGTTAACTTCATGCGATTTGTTGCTGAAGATGTGCGTGAGATCATGGCTGATCTTGGTTTCCGTACCATTCAGGAGATGGTCGGACGTACAGATTGCCTCGAAACGGTAGAAGCCGTAGATCACTGGAAGAAAAAAGGTGTGGATCTGTCTGTATTGCTGCACGTGCCTGAAATGCCGGAAGGCTCTGCGCGTTACCGTACACAGCATCAGAACCACCAATTGGAAGAAACGCTGGATATGCAGCAATTGTTGCCACTGGCACAGTCTGCTATTGAATCCGGTCAACCGGTTGAAGCGGTGCTTCCAATTACGAACGTTAACCGTGCCGTAGGTACCATTCTGGGTAGTGAGATCACACGTAAATATGGACTCGCAGGATTGCCTGAAGATACGGTTAAATTCAAATTTGTCGGCTCTGCCGGACAAAGCTTTGGGGCCTTTGTACCTAAAGGCATGACCTTGACCGTTGAAGGGGATTCCAATGACTACGTAGGTAAAGGATTGTCCGGAGGTAAACTGATCGTGATGCCTTCTCCGAAAGCAACGTTTGAGGCGGAAGATAACATCATTATCGGTAACACGGCTCTCTACGGTGCAACAAGCGGTGAAGCGTATATCCGTGGTATTGCGGGTGAGCGATTTGCTGTACGTAACTCCGGTGCCAAAGTAGTCGTTGAAGGGGTAGGCGACCATGGTTGTGAGTATATGACGGGTGGACGTGTCGTTGTACTCGGCGATACAGGTCGTAACTTTGCAGCAGGGATGTCCGGAGGTATTGCCTATGTGTATGATCCGGAAGGCACATTCTTGCAACGTTGTAATCTGGAAATGGTTCTTTTGGAGCGTATCGAAGATGTTGCCGAAAGTGCAGATCTGCGAGGCATGATTCAACGTCATGTTGCCAATACAGGAAGTGCTGTCGGTCAGCGCGTTCTGGATAACTGGCAAGATGCGGTGAACCAGTTCGTTCGGGTTATTCCGAAGGACTTCAAGCGTATGACGGAGCAGATTGAACGGGTTCAGGCGACGGGCTTGACTGGAGAAGCAGCACTGCTTGCAGCGTTTGAAGCAAATATGCGTGAACTTGCACGTGCTGGGGGTTAACTCCTTGTTCAAAGGTGAACGTGCATGAACAGGTTGTATGAAGAATAATAGGAGCTATATGGTTGCCATTTTGGCACCATATAGCTCCTATTTGGCTTTCGACAAAATTAGAACCCCTTCAAAAAACGTTATCGTCATGAGACGACAACATCACGGAACGTTCTCAAGTATAATAAGGCTAGTTTTGGAGGGCAGGGAAAGTATATAGATAAGAGAGGTTAGCGGAATGAATATGAAGCATCCAAACAGGGACGATCGTAGGCCGACAGGGAAACAAGTCGAAGCAACCCAGATGGACATCATGAAAGTTTTACTGCAATGCGGAATCGACCCGGAGCGTTGGAACCATTTCATATCCTCCGTCAACAACAAGCGTCCTTGACACAATAGATAACCATGGAATGGAGGGAATTAGGACACAAAAAAAGCCCAGAAGCCAGAGATAGCATCTCTTGGGAACTGGGTCCTCTTTTCGGGTTTAGTCCATGCTGCGTTCCATGCGGACAAACGCAATAAAACGACGTGCCTCTTCTTCCGTTAAGGACTTCCCATCAATCATCAGATCGAAGCGTTCTAACACTTCTTTGTCCGATAACTCCAAGGTATCAACGAATTCACGTACGTCCTCATCCATCACGACATCGCTTTGCTTCGTACGTCCTATAAGATAATCAATAGACACATCAAAGATGTCAGCAAGTCTCGTTAACACTTCGAAGTCCGGTTTACGTCGGTTCTTCTCGTAGTGGGAGAGAGCAGCTCTGGTAATATGAATGGAGCTCGCAAGTTCTTCTTGAGTAAGTCCCCGCTGTTCCCGTAATTCAGCAATGCGATTTCCGTAGCTCATAAGCTATTTCCCCCTGAACGACATCAAATATATATAGAAACAATCCTGAGCCAAGTTTTTGATCAGGGCAGCTTTCCTGCAAAAGAGTAACTCCTCATAAGTTTCCTTTAACCCATTTCCATTTGTAAATAGGTCTGTCTAAGGACATCTCAAATTGTCGTAAATCAAAAGAACCATGTCCAAATACCGCTTGACATGATACGTTTTGTATCGTAAATTGGACGTATGGAGTTACAAAATGTATCATTTGGGATATTTTAAGTATCTCCTTGTTGCCTGGACCATATACCTGTGAGAAGGAAGTAGAGGCAGTCCATGTAGGCTAATCCATTCTAAAGGAATGAAACCATGCAATCAATAATTCAGGAATGGGCTGATATGAAATTAAATGTCCATATGTACATTCAGGAGTTTCATAAGAAAATGGTAGACCACAAAAGACGCCCTGTTCTGTTACTTGGAATGGACACTCAAGCAATCACCTTCCTGAGCGACCTGAACTTGCCAGTATCATCAGAAATGCTCATAGGTTTGGATGTTGAAGATCATCATGTATGTGTAAGACTTCACGCAAGGTTGCAATGGAAACAGCCCTTCGGAGAGCTCACAATGTATCATTCAAATTTGCATATTCAGCACGAACAGAAACTATATATAACTGGACAGTTAAACACAATGCTTACTGAAGTTCAGTTTCCCACGGTTTCCCGTTCTCAGTATGAAAAGGCAACAGAGCAGAAGGATCTGCAGAAAACCTATCATTACATTGATTTCACCATATAATTCCAAGTCGATTCTTAACAAATTCTGAACAAAACATGTACTTAACGCCATTTTACTATATTTCATAGCGTTATGCATTAGTTCTTTAACACCAAAAGCATTTGCGCAATGAATAAAGGGGCGAGGGGGCTCATACTATTTCAGGAAGTTTGGATATGGTTGAAATGCACTGCCACATATTGTCCGGTCTGGATGATGGTCCTGTTCGAATGGAGCAGTCCGTTGCGATGGCTGAGAAGGCGGCAGCCTCTGGAATCACCTCCATTATTGCTACTCCGCATCACCTGAACGGGCAATACAACAATGAACCGATGGTGGTTAATCAGGCCGTGAACCTGCTACATGCAGAACTTCACAAACGTAACATTCGCCTGGAGATCCGTCCCGGACAGGAGATCAGGGTGCATGACAACCTGATTGGAGACTTATATGCAGGAAAGTGCTGCACACTCGCCGGAAGTCGTTACATGTTGCTGGAACTGCCCTTTGGTCATATTCCCTCACAGTTCCCCAGGATACTGCATGAATTACGAATAGCGGGAATTACCCCTATCATTGCTCATCCGGAACGCAATCGTATCATTTTGAAGAAGCCAAAGTTGTTGGCGGATTATTTGAGTCAAGGCGGGCTATGTCAGCTTACGGCTCAATCTTTCACTGGGCTTTTCGGACGGAAAGTTCGGCAGTGGTGTTTTCATTTTTGTAAAGAAAACGGGTTTCATTTCATTTCATCAGATGCACATGATACGTGCAAAAGGACATTTGCCATAAGTGAAGGGGAGCGGGTGATTGAGCGTCGTTTTGGATCTGAGGCCGTTAAGAGGCTTGCAGAGAATGCGTCGCACATCCTATCGAATTCGTGTCTTGTCACAGAACGCTGGAAACCTCGCAAATGGCTACTGTCCATCTGGTAGTTACATAGGATAGATCACAACGTATAGGAGGAATGAAAGTGGAACTGAAAGGATATTTTCGACTCTTACAAAAGAAACTGTGGTTGATTGTTGCAATTGCTCTGGTAGCGGGTGTGGGTGCAGGGGTCAAAAGTATTTTCTTCACCCAACCGATCTATGAGGCGAGTTCCAAGCTTATCGTGAACCAGACCTCCAATGTTCAAGGCCAGGCGATGATGGACTTCAGCATGATTCAAACCAATATCAAACTCATTAACTCCTACAGAGAAATTATTAAATCTTCAGCCATTATGGATAAAGTGGCTTCCACGTATCCAGACCTTGGCTTAACCTCAGCACAGCTCATGAATAGCACCTCCGTCTCTACAGCCAGCGAATCCCAAGTGATGAGCATAACTGTACAGGGGACTTCCTACGAAAAAGCCGCAAAAACGGTCAATGCCATCTCCAACGTGTTCCAATCTCAAATCCCCCTAATCATGAAAATCGATAATGTCGCTATCCTCAGCGAAGCCAAAGTGGATAGTAACGCATCTCCAATTAATATGAAAACCACATTAAGCATCATTGTCAGTCTGTTCGCAGGTTTTGTGCTCGCGATTGCACTTGTATTCCTGATGGATTATCTGGATGACACATTCAAATCCGAGACTGAACTTGAAAAAGAACTAGGCCTGCCTGTGCTTACGGTGATATCCAAGATGAAAAAAGATGATCTGAAAAATACGAAAAATTACGTATCTCAACAGAAAGTGGGGGATGGCAAATATGTCACGGCTAACCAATGATAATAACAGTCTGGTGACCTATTTTAACTCCAAATCTCAAATCTCGGAGGGGTACCGTAAATTGCGGACCAATATTCAGTTCTCCTCAATCGACAGTCATATCAAAAAAATCATGGTGGCTTCAGCCGAAGCCGGTGAAGGCAAGACCACAACCATTAGCAACCTGGCGGTCACCTATGCTCAGGAAGGCAAAAAGGTTCTGCTGATTGATGCCGATCTGCGTAACCCTTCTTTGCACCAGGTGTTTTCCGTACCCAATCACATCGGCCTTAGCAGTGTGCTGTCCAATCAGTACAGTGTGGAGGAAGTGCTCAGAGAGAGTTATATCGATAATCTCCAATTGTTCACTTCTGGCCCAATTCCGCCAAACCCTTCCGAGATGATCGGTTCCAACCGGATGAAGAGGCTGATGGAGAAGTTAGAGGATCAATATGATGTCATCATGTTTGACACACCACCGGTGCTCGCAGTAACGGATGCGCTCATTGTGAGTTCGCTGTGTGATGGTGTGCTGCTGGTCGTGAACTCAGGCAAGGTCAAGAAGGAATTGGTGAAGAAGACCAAGGCTGCTCTGGAGCATGTGAATGCACGAATCCTGGGCGCAATCCTGAACAATATCAAAAACGTTGCAGTTCCGGTGGGTTACGGAGAGAAATAAAGTTCTGTCCGTTGCTCCAGGTAAACAGGTAATGTCTACTGCACCTTTATCACTGTAGGCACTCGGTCATGCTGTGGGTTCAGTGAACCTTAGACGTTAATCGTCGAAGGTATGACGTGAGGACGGGTTAGATGCCCTGGTTCAACTTTTAAACTAAAAAAAGAGGATAGGGTGGTATTTATGAAAAAAGTGAGAAAAGCAATCATTCCTGCAGCTGGACTGGGTACACGTTTTTTGCCAGCCACGAAAGCGATGCCCAAAGAAATGCTCCCTATTGTGGACAAACCAACTATACAGTATATCGTTGAGGAAGCCATTGCCTCTGGAATTGAAGACATTATCATCGTAACAGGTAAAGGGAAGCGCGCGATTGAAGATCATTTCGACAACGCTTTTGAACTGGAACATAACTTGCTGGAAAAAGGGAAGCTGGGCCTGCTTGAAGAGGTTCGCAAATCCTCTAACGTGGATATCCACTACATAAGACAAAAAGAGGCCAAAGGACTTGGTCATGCTGTCTGGTGTGCACGTAACTTTATCGGTGACGAACCTTTTGCCGTGTTGCTCGGAGATGATATCGTCGTATCGGAAGTGCCATGCACCAAACAATTGATTGATCAATATGATCAGGTTCAACATTCCATTGTTGGCGTACAAACCGTACTTGCTGAACAAACAGACAGATACGGCATTGTGGACCCGCTTCAATCGGATGGCCGTTTAACAGAGGTTCTCAGGTTCGTAGAGAAACCTGCCCAAGGCACAGCGCCTTCCAACCTGGCGATTATGGGGAGATACGTACTGAGTCCAGAGATTTTCGAACATCTGGAACAACAAGAGATTGGCCAAGGGGGAGAGATTCAATTAACAGATGCGATTCAGCGTTTAAATGAGACACAAGGAGTGTATGCTTACGATTTCGAGGGAATACGTTATGACGTGGGCGAGAAACTGGGATTCATCCTGACAACCATTGACTTCGCTCTGCAAAAACAGGAACTTAGAATTCCAATGCTGCAAGCACTGCAACATATTTTGGAAAAAGAGTCGGTAGAATATGCAGCCGGGGGGGAGTTTGAATGAGTCCATCTCCCCAAACGAAGGAAGCGGAGATTGTTATGGACCCAAGTCTGGGGTACAATGCATCAACGATGTCAGGACAAAATGCGGATAAAGTGTATCTATTTATGAAAAGAATGCTCGATTTGCTGGGTTCTTTCATAGGTTTGATCATTTTGTGCCCCTTGTTTGCGGTCATCGGAATACTAATCAAAATCGAGGCCCCTCAGGGGTCTGTTTTTTTTCGTCAGGTACGGGTTGGACAGAATGGGAAAGAGTTTCATATGTACAAATTCAGGTCCATGGTTGCGAATGCTGAAGATTTGCTGGAACAACTGATCGATCAGAATGAAGTGAACGGGAATATGTTCAAAATGAAAAACGACCCCCGCATTACCCGCATTGGCAAGTTCATTCGGAAGACCAGTCTGGATGAGCTGCCCCAGTTGTGGAACGTGTTCAGAGGTGAGATGAGTCTCGTTGGACCCAGACCAGCTCTGCCCAGAGAAGTGAAGAACTACACTTCCTATGACAGACAACGCCTGCAGATGATCCCGGGATGTACGGGATTATGGCAAGTCAGCGGTCGCAATAGTGTTGGGTTTGAAGAAATGGTAGAGCTGGATCTGACGTATGCCCGTGAACGCAGCATGATGGTGGATATCAAAATTATCTTCAGAACGTTCAAGGTGCTGGTAGGTTCGAAGGATGCGTTTTGAAACACGATTCTGGCTTTGAGGTGGCATAGCAGATATGCAAAAAACCGGTATACTTGCTGCATTAAATATGAAGTCGTTTAACATCATTTTGTTTTCACTAATAATAGTCTTCGCAGCAATCTATCTTCCGCTAGTTTCAGTTGTTGCACTTGTAGCTGTGATTCTGCTGGGCGTTTATATTAAACAGCCCAGCTGGATTTTTATGATTCTTATTGTAAGTTTCTCATTGTCCATTGATAAGATATTTAGCATTCATCTGGCAGGACTGGATTCGCTGTCCTTCTACAAGCTGGCGATTCTGGGTTTTGTCATTTCTCTTTTTTTACGATTTGGTATTCGAAAAGATCTGATATATCCTGCACTCGCAATTGTTTTTTTATTTGTGGAGAGTTATTTTCTATCGGATCTGCCCAGTAAGGTTAATCCGCTGGATCCATTCAAGGCCTTTCTAGGAGTCATTGTTCCTTTTTTGTTGCTGATGCCCCATTTTTCAAGAGAGATCAGTCAACGAATTATACGTGTACTCGCATGGTTGCCACTGTTCAGTCTCGCTGGTGGTTATATTCTGCAACTCGCCGGCATATTGTCCATTACGAACCTGGAGATGTCGGGCGTAACCCGGTTACAGGGAGCTAATATCGCCGCGCATCTGGCCATGTTGTGTTTTATCTCGATCTGCGTCTGTCTGATCCAGATCAAGCAAGGCCATCAGGTTGTACTGTATTACATGCTTACCTTGACACATCTGGTTATTCTGGTCCAGACAGGAACAAGGGGACCACTTATTGCACTCATTCCAATTATTCTGGTCTATCTTTTTGATCAACTGAAAGCCTTCATCAAAGGCAGAGTCAGTGCCATTATTCCTCTCATTCTATTCGTTGTGGCCGTCGCCTATATGGTGATTGCGCAGTGGGACAACTATGAGATGAGATCAGAGAGCAAAGGCTTGTCGGGAAGGGATGTAGCCTGGAACTATTTCATTGGCAAAGCGAATGAGTATCCGATATTTGGACGTGGGCTCGGCTCAACGCTCGTGGCTAATGATGGAAGTATCTTTTCTGGCTTCGTCGTTCCGCATAATGAATACATTCGTTTTTATTACGATGGCGGGTTAGTTGGAGCCATCCTGTTGTTTCTATCGTTGCTTCTGGTATTCCGTGCCGTATTCTTCCGATTGAGCGGCATGATCCGGTTGTATTTTGCCGGTATGATTATCGGTTTCCTGACCTATTCCTTTTTTGACAATACCCTGTCCACCGTTCATCTGATTGCTCCATTCTGTATCTTCCTGAACGCATTATATGCTACGGGAAAAGGAGTACACTCCAACTCAGGGGCTGAAGCAGAAGTGGATATACAGGTACAGCGAGCCAAGGACGCATCCTTTTCAAAGGAGATTAGAACATGAAGGTCTGTTTGATCAGTTCTACAGGCGGTCATTTTGATGAATTGACCAAGATTATACCTGCGGTTGAAGAACATGATTATTTCCTGATTACCGAGAAGAACAAAAGCAGAAAAGTAGATTCATCTCAGGGCAAAATATACTTCTTAATGCAGCAAGAGCGTAAGAATGCGATGTTTTTGCTGATTTTTATGGCTAACATTATCAAATCATTCTTTTTATATCTGCGCGAGCGTCCAAAGGTCATCATTACGACAGGGGCAGGGGCCACATATCCATTTTGCCTCATCGGTAAAATCTTCGGTGCCAAGCTGATTTATATCGAAAGTTATGCCAAAATCTATTCCTCCAGCGCAACCGGGAGATTGATGTACAAAATCTCGGATGAGTTCTTTATCCAGTGGGAAACGTTGCAGGATAGCTATCCCAATGCAAAATACAGGGGGGCTTTATTTTGATATTTGCTATTGTTGGAACCCAGCGCTTTCCCTTCAATCGCATGTTCGAGCTTATTGATGAGGCGATTGAGGCTGGAATTATTGAAGAGGAAGTTATTGCCCAGTCGGGATATACGGAGTATCAGCCGCGAAACTTCACTGCAATTCCTTTCCTGACGCAGGAAGAGATGAATGGATATGTGCAGCGCAGCAGATGTATTATCACTCATGCGGGTGTTGGCTCCATCACGAATTGTCTCGAACGCGGCAAGCCGGTGATCGTCATTCCGCGCCGGAAAGAGTGGGGTGAACATGTTGATGATCATCAACTTGAGATTTCTAAGGTTTTTCAGGAGAACGGCTATGTTGCCGTTGCAGAGAGTCAGGCTGAATTACAAAAACTGGTTCCTTGCATAGAGCAGCAGACGTTCCAGCCTTATGTGAGAAAACAGTCTGATCTGATCTCGTCCATCAAAAATTACGTGAATAGTCTGTAAGTATTCTGAAGATTAACCATGAAAAAAGGAGTCTATCATGAAACCAAAAGTATTGGTTGTTGGATCATCCTTGAAGGATATGGGTGGAATTGTGAGTGTAATCAAAAACATTGAGGATTCTTCCATCTCTGATATGTATGCCATGCAGCGGGTGGAAACGTATATCACGGGCAGCGTGTTCTCACGGCTGCTTATTTTTATACGGGGATTCATTCAATTCTGGATGAAGCTGTACACGTTCAAGCCGGATATTGTTCATATTCATATGGCGAACAACGGAAGCTTTTATCGGAAGTCACTATTCCTGCTAACCGCAAGAAAATTGTTTCGAAAGTCAGTCATTCTGCATATTCATGCGGCCAGCTTTGATGATTTCTACAATCGATTCGCCCTGCAGCGCAAGTATTGTCACTACATTTTGAATCAAGCCGATAAATTGATTGTCTTATCCCAGACGTGGAAAGAATACTTTGTCACGATTGTTCCGGAGACAGCTATTGAGGTGCTCTATAACGGAGTCTTTGTGAAAGAGCCCTTTGCGAAAGAGCAGAAGGCTGCAGTTAATGCTCTCTTCATGGGAAGACTGGGTGAGCGAAAAGGCGTCTATGATCTGCTTCAGTCTATTCAGCAATTAAAGGCGCTGGGCGTTACAGCTACCTTCAATCTGGCGGGGGATGGCGAAGTCGAAGAGGTCAAAGCGCTTGTACAGCAGTATGGAATCGAAGAGCGTGTCAACGTACTCGGCTGGATTAACGGAGAGCAAAAGGAAAAGCTGATGCGGGAAGCGGATCTGCTGGTCCTGCCTTCTTATCATGAGGGATTACCTATGGCCATACTTGAAGCAATGAATTGTGGCTTGCCCATTATATCGACCAACGTCGGAGGCATTCCCGAAGTGATTACATCCGGTCATAATGGGCTGTTAATCGAGCCGGGAGATGTGCACGGGCTAACATCAGCACTGGAATATCTCATTACGGATGAAGAGATTAGAGCAAGAATGGGTTCATATAACAGAGCGATTATATCGGATAGGTTCGATATGAATCTTCTCGTAGGCAGGCTGTCAGGAATATATGATGCACTTCAAGTGAAGGTATCCTAGTGAACAGGAAAAGGTGATGAAATGAACCCCTTGGTATCTTGCATCATTACGACCCATAACCGGGCCGAGTTATTGAAAAATGCGTTGAGAAGTGTACGAGAGCAAACACATCCGTATCTGGAGATTTTCATTGTGGATGATGGATCAGAAGACCAGACGCCAGAGATCTGTCAGGCTTGGGCCCGGGATGATTCACGGATTCGGTACATTCGGGTTCCATATCCCAAAGGAGCCAATCATGCACGGAATGTGGGGATATCCCAAGCCAATGGCAAGTACATTGCCTTCCTGGATGATGATGATGAATGGATGGCCGACAAAATTAAAACCCAGGCGGAAGTGCTGGAGCGTACGCAGGAATCGTTTACCTTTTGCAGCAAGTATCTCGCATACACGAATGAGCAGCATCAGGTGGTCAAACGGAAATTGTCGGTGGAGCCTCGTGATGTTGTACGGTATGAGGATCTGCTTACATTCAACTGGATCGGGGAAACGTCCAAAATCATGGTACTTACCTCGCTTGCCCGTGAAGTTCGATTCGATGAGACTCTGACATCCGCTCAGGACTATGATTTTTATCTGCGCATATTGAAACGAGGCTACATTGCCGTGAATGTGAAAGAACCGCTCGTGGATATCAATATCCATAGTGGGCCGCGCATTTCAACCTCCACAACGGCCAAGTACAAAGGCCAACGCAAGATTATTTTGAAATACTACAACGATATGTCCAAGGAACAGAAACGCCGCCAATTACATCATTATCGAATGCTCGAATGGTCGAGAAATACTCTGCGCAATAACGTTTATTTGAAAAAAGCACTGTCGCTGTATCCCTGGTGGAAAGATTGGGTGCTGCTCAAGCGTAATACCAAAATTATGATGCAAGGTTTTCTGATGAGATTTCATGCAAGGCGCGCAGTTGGAACGTATACAGAGGAACCTGTGCGAATGAAACTAAAGTAAGAGGTGTCTGGATGGAAAATCCGACGGTGTATATGCTGCCCAAGATGATTGAGAACAATAAATTTAATGAGCTGTTATCCGATTCCATTGAGAACAAGGGATGGGAAGTAAAACAGTTTACCAAAAAAGATCTAATCAAACTGAGAAAAAATGATGTGCTGCATTTTCATTGGCCCAGCTTCTATTACAGAGGTTCATCCGTGCTGTCAACCGTGATCAAATCCATTCTATATGTATTGATGATTTGTTTTGCGCGGTTGCGCGGTGTCAAATTGTTTTGGACGGTGCACAACATCTGGCCTCACAACAGCGGTAAGACGCGCTTCGATTATTGGATGAGAAAAATACTTGTCCGAAACTGCTCCAAGCTGATTGTCATGGGCAAACCCCTGATCTCTGAGATCTGTTCGACGTTCGGGATTGATCCCAGCCGGATCGAGGTTATTCCGCATGGACATTACAAGGGCGTGTATCAGGGAAAAGGCGTGAATATCCGTTCCCGGTTTGGCATCCCGGAGGATAGTTATGTGTACGCGTTCTTCGGTCAGGTGTCACCCTACAAGGGCGTGGATGATTTGCTGGAGGCATTCAAGGAACTGGATTCGGACCAGGCCCATTTGTTGATTGCCGGTAAAAAAGTGAAGGACTACGATCTCGGTGAAGAATTCCTCGAGAGCGGTCATATTCATACCCATTTTCATTTTATTGAAGATGATGAATATTCGGACTATTTTGATGCGGTCGATTCCATCATTCTGCCATACAAGCAAATTGCAACTTCTGGTAGTGCAATTCTGGCTTTGACCTTCTGTAAACCGGTGGTGGCACCACGGATTGGCTTGTTGGAGGAATACCTGCCCGATGATTGTGCAGTACTCTATGAACCTTCCGATCCGGATGGATTGCTTAAAGCGATGAATATGATCCGTTTAAAACAATCGGAGTTTCAGGAAGGCAGTGGTTTTGTCAAAGCGTTAGAGCGGCTGGATTGGCCAGTGATTGCCCAAAGGACACTTACCCTGTACTCCAGTTAGTGCAGATGAGAGGGTGGACCTAATTGAACAATATGGGGATGAAATGATGAAGGTAACCGTCGCGATCTGTACGTATAACCGTGCACATGATGCGGTAGAGGCGATACGAAGTGCAATACAACAGAATTACGCAAGCAGCGACTATGAGATCATACTGATTGATAATAATTCGAAAGATAACACACGGGAAATCGTGCTTCAAACGATTTTGCAGCATGAGACCCATTCGATCCGGTATGTGTTGGAAGAAAAGCAAGGCTTGTCTGTAGCCCGTAACCGGGCCATTCACGAGGCGCGCGGCGAGTATATCCTGTTTCTTGACGATGATGCCTTTGCTTGCAGGGATTGGATTCGCCAGATCGTTAGTGTGTTTGAGATGAGCGAAGATATCGGATGTGTCGGTGGCAAGATTGATCCGATCTGGGAAGTGCCAGAACCGATGTGGATTCCACCCGAGAATAGGTCGCTGTTCACCATTCTGGATTTTGCAGATGAAGTCACTGAAATGAAAAGCCCCTATATTCCATTTGGTGCGAATGTGGCTTTTCGGTTATCCGTCTTTGAACAACTGGCTCCCTTCCGTGAAGACCTTGGAAGAGTGGGCAACAATCTTCTCTCCAGTGAAGAGAGTGAGTTAATTGCAAGAATACGGACAAAGTTCAAGGTATATTACACGCCGTATGGGGCAGTACAACATAAAGTAGCCAAAGAGCGAACGACGAAGAACTGGTTTCTGCGGCGAATCTATTGGCAGGGTGTGAGTGATGCCATTCGTGATCAGGATCGTGGTGTTGTGCGTACGGCCAAACATGGCATCAAGCTGGCACAGGGGATAACAACTTCTCTGATCTACATTTATAATGCAGATCGGTTCACACGTCAGCTTGCCAAAGTATGTTACCGAAACGGCATGATTGTTGGGTCGCTTCGTCAAAACAGTAAGGGATGAGGATCGCTATGGCGCAAGTTGCACTTCGCAAAGTATTCAGAGGAAATGGCTTAATGAGTGCCATATTTCAGACAAGTGGAACCAATCTGCTGGTCATGACACTGACGATGCTGTCTTCCATTTTGACGTCACGCATGTTCGGCGTAGAGGGAAAGGGCGCATTCTCGGCCATCCTGTTCTGGCCTGCGCTCTTAACCGGATTGGTCGGATTCGGACTACCCACGTCTATCATCTATAACATCAAACAGAGTGCAACCGAGAAGAGTGCACAGTATGTTCGATTAAGCTTTCTTTTTCAAGTTCCAGTGTGCATCATCATTGGTGTTGTGGCCTGGTTTGGATTACCTTTCTGGCTCTCCAGCTTTCCGCCGGAGGTCGTGCAGATCTCCAGATGGTATACGATTGCTACGGTTCCTGTACTTATTGTCATCAATCTCATATCAGCCCTCTCGCAGAGTCGGGAGAAATTTGCTGTATATAATGGCATCCGGTTAATGATCCCCCTGTTTAATGTAGGGGGGCTTTTTGTGTTATGGGGCCTGGGCATGCTGAGCATTCAGCTCGCGGCTGCGATCTATTTTGTAACCAGCTTCTCCGTGGTGGCGTGGGCCATCTATGCCAACCGTAATGAATTGAGACTGAGATGGTTCAAGGATAGGGTGGACCAGAGTTCGGCCAAGAAGCTTTTTGGTTATGGCAGCAAGGTGTATGGCGTTGAATTGTTAGGAACGCTGTATACCCAATTCGATAAAATCATTATTTTGGCTTTGCTCACCCCGCGTGATTTTGGACTGTATTCTGTCGTATTTGCCTTATCCCGAATCTATAATGCCGTTCAGACGGCGATTAGCAATGTGGTTTTCCCAAAAGTGACCGGATTGCCTCAAGAGCAGATTATTCGAACGGTTGGCAGAGCCTTCCGCATCTCGCTCATGGTCATGATGATCATCGTAATTCCTACCATGTTTGTGGGGAACTACCTGATGGGTCTTCTGTTTGGCTCCGAATTCCTGGAAGCGAGCGTCGCATTTTATATTTTGGCTGTGGAATGCATCATTGGTGGTGGTTCATGGATTCTGGCATCCGCATTTAATGCGCTTGGACGACCAGGGCTTGTGATGATCAGACAGCTCATTGCACTCTCGGTGACGGTGGCCTTGTTCTTTGTGTTCACCCCGCTATGGGGGCTCAACGGAATTGCGATTGCTTTATTGATCGGGTCCATTGTACGAATGGTAGTCACTGTGGCCGCGATGAAGATTGTATTCAAGGTGAAGTTCGCCGCCATGTTCTATGACAAGGAAGATCTGCCGTTTCTCTATGAACGGTTAAACAAAAAAAGAAGAAGAGTCACCCAAGGAGGAGATGGAGATGGAGATGCTGGGCACTAACAATATTCATCCAATGGAAGAGTTGAAGGGACATTTACGTCAGATTTTGAAGGTCATTCCACCGCGTACCGAAATCTATTATTTGGATTACCCGGTGCATAGCAATGGTGGCGACTTGTTGATTATGAAAGGGACTGAGGCTTTCTTCCGGGACAATGATATTCAAGTACGTGCCAGATACAGCATTCTGGATTGCCCTTTGTCTCTCAAGGTACCGGAAGGTATCACAATTGTGTTGCATGGGGGAGGTAACTTTGGTGACCTGTACCCTGCTCATCAGAAATTGAGAGAACGAATGATTGCCCAGCATCCGAATCATCGGATTGTCATTCTGCCTCAGACGATGTTTTACAAAAGTGATATTGAATTGAAAAAAACAGCCCAAGTATTCAATCGTCATAAGGATGTGCACTTTTTTGTCCGGGATACCTTATCTTATGAGATAGCCAGTAAAGAATTTCAACAAACAAATGTTTATCTGTCTCCCGATATGGCGCATCAATTGTGGCCACTGAAGTCCAAGAGCAAGCCCAATGCAGAGATGTTGTATTTCTTCCGTAAAGACATTGAGAAGACTCAGAATCAGGTGCATTACGAATCCGTCAGTGGACCTAAAGCCACGTTTAAAGACTGGGAGACATTGTACAACCGGGTTGACCGGAAAATCATTCGCATGATTACATCCCGGTTGAAGTCAGGGAAAGGCAGCTCTTTCGCCCGCTGGTTGTGGTACAAATACTCTGATCGGATGGTACATACGGCCATTAAGGAATTCAATAAGTACCAAACCATTACGACATCCCGTCTGCATGGACACATTCTGGCCTGTCTCCTGGATCAACCGAATATCCTGCTGGATAATTCATATGGCAAGAACTCGAATTATTATGCAGCCTGGACCAAGAGCAACCCAGCAGGCAGACTCGAATCCAATCAGACCAGCACATATACCAAGCAGACCGAGACCGGCAAGGGAGCGAGTTCGGTCGTACTGTCAGATGGTGCAGCCCTATGAGAAGTATTCTGTTATCCGGTGGTTCTGGCAAGCGACTCTGGCCGTTATCCAATGATTCCAGATCCAAGCAGTTTCTTAAAGTGCTCCATGGGCCGGGGGGAAGTCCGGAATCCATGGTACAGCGGGTATGGCGACAGTTGAATCATGCCGGACTTGCATCACAGGCGCTGATCGCAACCAGTTTGCCACAGGTCGAGATTCTGACTTCTCAGTTGGGAGATGATGTGAGACTGGTCGTGGAGCCAGAACGGAGAGATACGTTTCCTGCAATTGCGCTGGCAGCCTCCTATCTTTATTCCGTAGAGAGTGTGAGTTTGAATGAGACGATTGCAGTGTTGCCGGTGGATCCTTTTGTTGAAAAAGAATTCTTCGAAGTGCTGGCAACCTTGCCGGAGATACTCGATAAGTCAGGTGCCGATCTGGCCTTAATGGGAGTTGTGCCGACCTATCCGTCAGAGAAGTACGGATACATGATTCCGCAATCCCGATCTTCCAGTGAAAATAACGATGAATACGTCAATGTAGCGAAGTTCCAGGAGAAACCCTGCGAATCCGATGCGGTCCTTATGATGGAGCAGGCCGCATTATGGAATTGCGGGGTTTTTGCTTTTAAGCTGGGTTATTTGATCAATCTGCTGATTGAGATGGAACTGCCGATCCAGTACGACGAGATGCTGAAGCAATACGGAAGATTGAACAAGATCAGTTTTGATTACCAGGTTGTCGAGAAGGCGAATCAGATTATCGCTATTCCGTATAACGGATTTTGGAAAGATCTAGGCACATGGAACACACTCACGGAAGAGATGGGAACTTCGGTGGTAGGAAAAGGGTGGATTACAGGCGATTCCCTGAACACACATCTGGTCAATGAACTGAACATTCCGGTTGCCATATTGGGCTTGTCGAATGTGGTGGTGGCCGTAAGTCCAGATGGCATTCTGGTCAGTGACAAAGAGGCAAGTCCACGCATCAAGGAAATCTTGAAGAACGAGGATCAACGTCCCATGTATGAGGAGCGTAGGTGGGGTTGCTACCGGGTTCTGGATTACACCAGAAACGAAGCTGGTGGTGAGGTTCTTACCAAACGAATCTGCATCAGTGCCGGGAAAAATCTGAGTTATCAATACCATTTGCTTCGCAATGAGGTGTGGACGGTTGTATCGGGAACAGGCGAATTGATTCTGGATGGGCAGAGCCGAATGATCGGGCAGGGAGATACGGTGGTCATTGACCGGAGCATGCTTCATTCCGTCAGAGCCGTTTCGGAACTGGAGATCATCGAAGTACAGATCGGAAGCCAGTTGATCGAGGAAGATATCGTTAGAGTGTCTACCGAATGGCAGGACATTGTTCAGACATATGTGAAGCACGCGTAACCAACACATTAGGACATGGGGGAGATTATGGAATGAATATTACGGTGATTGGCACAGGGTATGTGGGTTTGGTATCAGGCGTATGCTTTTCGGAACTGGGAAATAACGTGATCTGTGTCGACAATAATGTGGAAAAAGTGAATTTGTTGACGGATGGTCAGGTTCCGATCTATGAACCGGGTCTCAAGGACATTATGAATGCCAATATGAAAGCGGGTAGGCTGTCCTTCACGACGAACATTCAGGATGCCATCAGTCGTTCGGATATTATTATCATCGCTGTAGGAACACCATCCCTGCCTAATGGCGAAGCGAATCTGAGTTATATTGAGCTTGTTGCACGAGAAATTGGTTCTCATATGGATAATTATAAAATAATAATGACTAAAAGCACTGTTCCTGTCGGAACTAACGATCGTATTCAGGAATGGATCAGCAGTTTGACGAATCATCCATTTGACATGGCATCGGTACCAGAGTTCCTGCGTGAAGGTACCGCTGTGCAGGACACACTGTATCCTGACCGGATAGTCATTGGCACACATAGCGATCGGGCAATTGCCACCTTGAAAGAGCTGCATCAGCCATTAACCGATCAGATTATTGTCACGGATATTCGCTCAGCCGAAATGATTAAATATGCATCCAACGCATTTCTGGCAACCAAGATCTCCTTTATCAATGAAATTTCTAACATCTGTGAAAAAGTAGGCGCAGATGTCAGCCGCGTTGCTGAGGGGATGGGATATGACAGACGAATCGGTGCTTCCTTCCTCAAGGCAGGCATTGGTTACGGAGGGTCCTGTTTCCCTAAGGATACACAAGCTCTGATTCAAATTGCAGGTAATGTGGATTATGACTTCAAACTGTTGAAGTCGGTGGTGGAAGTGAACAAGGATCAACGCTTCAACGTCATTCGCAAACTGGAAGACGCGTTGGGCTCGCTTGAAGGGAAAGAGATTGCGATCTGGGGGCTCGCCTTCAAGCCGGATACGGATGATGTTCGGGATGCTCCGGCAATTGAGATCATTCAGCGTTTGCTTGAGCAAGGAGCAGTCATTCGGGCGTACGACCCCATTGCTACTGAGAACTTCCGCAAAGAGGTGGATTCTTCATCCATTACGTGGGAGGATCGTGCGATGAACGCAGCGGAGGGCGCTGATGCACTCTGTGTTCTGACCGAATGGAAAGAGTTCATGGAGGTTAATCTGACCGATTTGGCAGCACATATGAATCAGCCCATTCTGATTGATGGAAGAAATATTTATGGAGAAGAACAGATTCAAGACACCCCCTTTCAATACTACTCCGTCGGTCGTCCAGGTCTAACCAATATCGATGGAAGAAAAACGGCAGTTATCTGACGGAGGCCATAACATGAGACGCGGGATTAAAATAACATTAGGTGCCATTTCCCTTGTTGCAGTCGTTATGATTGGATATTCTGTGTATCTGTATCTGCATGTTAAATCAGCGGCAGATCAGATGTATGAACCCCGGGAGCCCATCAAGCAGGTATCTATTGTCGACCAGAGGGGCGGGGGAGATTTCCCCGTGGACATGGAGAATGAGGAACCTTTCAATGCTTTGATTCTGGGTGTGGATGAGCGTTCGAATGATCGGGGTCGCTCCGACACCATGATTGTATTGAGTGTTAATCCTGCGAAACAATCGGTACTTATGTTTAACATCCCTCGGGATACCCGAACTAGTATCGTTGGGCATGGCACGGAGGATAAGATCAACCATGCCTATGCCTTTGGGGGCGTTAATATGTCTGTGCAAACGGTGGAACAAATGCTTGACATTCCCATACATTACTACATGAAAGTGAATATGGAGGGCTTTGCACAGGTCATCGACATGGTGGGTGGAGTGGACGTGAATAACCCGTTCGCATTTGACTACGAGGGTTACCGGTTTCAACAGGGGAATATTCATCTGGATGGTGAAGCTGCTTTGGGATTTTCGCGGATGCGTTATGATGATCCAAAGGGAGATCTTGGGCGTAATGACCGCCAGCGGGAGATTATCAAACAAGTGCTGAAGAATACGGTCCAGGTATCCAATGTGTTGCAACTGGAGACGTTGCTGGACGAAGTCAGTGCACATGTGAGAACCGACGTTACCTTTGATGAAATGAAGCAGATGTTCTCCAACTATCGTCCGGTGCTGAATCATATTGAATCTGTAGAGATCAAAGGCACAGGCAAGAAAATAGACGGCGTGTATTACTATATCGTGGAACAGTCAGAGCGAGACAGAATACATCAGATGATTGAAGGCCATTTAAAATGATCAGATAGGGCGGTGAACCAGATGCGTATCTCCAGGCTATTGAAATTATCCCTGATTGTGCTACTAATGTATATGCTCATGATACCCGCAAGTACAAACGTTGTTCAATCAGCCCAAGACTATCAATGGAAAAATATCCCCATTGGTGGAGGGGGGTACGTTACAGGTGTGGTCATTCATCCGACTGAGCCTGATCTGGTTTACGCTCGAACTGATGTGGGGGGAGCCTACCGACTGGATGTAACTTCAGGAGATTGGGTTCCACTGCTTGATCATTTTGGAGATGAGGATAGCAATCTGTATGGTGTGGATGGCATTGCGCTGGATCAGCAAAATCCCAATGTCGTGTATATCGCTGCTGGGAAGTACGGGAATGTGGGGCCAAGCGATATTCTAAAATCTACAGACCGAGGAGAAACCTGGATTCGAACCGGACTTAATCTTCGGAATGAATCGAATGGAAATATTCATCGAGCCATGGGAGAGAGCATCGCTGTGAATCCAACCAATTCCAATTACCTGCACGTCGGTACACGATATGATGGATTATACACCTCCAGTGACGGTGCAGCCACGTGGAGCAAAGTGTGGGATGTACCAAACGGGTTGGCCGGTGAGGGCATACGGAGTGTAGCATATGGATTAAATCCGGTGACGAAACAAGGTCAGGTTGTGTATGCGGGAGTTCGCGGTATTGGTGTCTATAGCAAAGCACCTAGAAGCAATGGGCAGACCACATGGCAGCTTACCGGGAGAAGTCCCGAATATCCTGCGCGTATGACTGTGGCGAAGAACGGAACCTTATATGTCACCACGGATAATCAGGGCGTCTATAAGTTCAATGGTGTGCAGTGGACGAATATCACACCAAGTTCCAGTTACTCTTCTTACTATGGGATCACCATCGATCCCAATAACGATAATCATATCCTGGTAGCCGTTCGTACAGGCGGAGATAATCTGCCCCTGTATCGTTCGGTAAACGGCGGAATTAGTTGGACTGTAGTTAATAAAACGCTGGTATCCAAACCATCATGGTGGACACCCAACATGTTTTTCTCAGCAACATCCAGTATCAAGTTTGATCCAATTCATCCGGGCACCGTATACGCTACAGACTGGTTTGGCGTGTACAAGACGGAAAATATCAATGGTACCAATGGATTGACTGGCAATACGTCGAGTACTTGGGAAGCCATTACCGATGGTCATGAAGAAGTCGTTGCACTCACTGCATCCACACCGCCTCAAGGTGTATCGTTCTTTAGTGGGTTAACGGATCAGGTCGGATTTAGACATGACAATGTAAATAATGTTCCTCTTAATAAAATTCCGCTCGCAGGTATGCGAGAAATTGTGAGTATTGACTATCATGAGGCAAATCCGAATTACATGATATTTCTCGGAAGCAGTGACTGGTATGGTACGACCACACGCTTATTTGTCTCTTCCAATAACGGAGTTACCGTAACTCCAATGAATGTTCCGGCAGGCTCCATCCTGGGGAGGGTCGCTTACTCGGCCATTAATCCAAATGTAATTGTTTATTACCCTCAGACAGGTAATCCGGTCAGAAGCACGAATCGTGGCGCAACGTGGCAAAATATGAATGGTGCCCCTTTTCAGGCCATTGGGGGAAATATGGTCTTCGCCTATAATCATCCACTGGCTGCGGATCGCATCAATGGATATAAATTTTATATGTACGCTGCTGGTTATATGTATCGCTCAACGGATGCAGGTGCGAACTGGTCCAAAGCCAATACGGTTCGTCTTCCTGTTAACACGGATATCAATACGAGCTTCATTAAAGTCGAGGCTGCCCCAGGTGTGGCGAATGCCGTATGGGTAAGTCTGGGAACCGATGGACTATATGCATCGACGAACTCGGGAAATACATTTTCCAAAATCCAGAGCGTGCAGAATTCCAAATTATTTGCCTTTGGAAAAGCTAAGCCAGGAAAATTGGTTCCAGCCGTCTATGTATACGGCACCGTTAATAACGTGCATGGTTTCTTCCGTTCAGATGATATGGGAGTAACCTGGAACAATATAGGTCCAGTAGGTGAAGGAATTGGGCTAGGCAATGAGCCGCAAATTATGGCGGCAGACCGTCAAATCTATGGTCAGGTATATGTAGGTACGAATGGCAGAGGCATGTATGTTGGATCAATAGAATAACGAGAGAGATATGAAAGTGGTGAAGATCAACATGATGGAGGAGGGCTCCGGGCGCGCGAGACAAAAGCATGTACGAAGAACGTACGGGTTTCTCATTGCTCTGCTGTTGATTGTGATCTGGATTCTGGTCATCTGGTCCATGTCAACGCAATCCTCTCAACAGCAAGACATTCAGCCTTGGCTTCATAAATGGTCTCAAAAATTGCACATCGGTTTTACGCTTCCCGATGTGCAATTCACTTACGGGGAGTACGAGTATTCACTGAAACAGAGGCCGTATGATTTTGCAGAGTTCATTTTTCGCAAGAGTGCGCACTTATTTGTCTACGCTGTGCTTGCCATGCTTGTGTATGGCGGGCTTCGATACAGGAGAACATCCCTTGTGACCAGTATCGTGTCTGCTCTGGCTGTAGTGTTCGTCATTGCCTCTATCGATGAGTATATTCAGCAGTTCAGCCCGGACCGGACAAGCTCGATACGTGATGTTGGAGTGGATTTGCTCGGTGGTTGCTGTGGAATTGCCATATATGCAGGACTGCATTCCATTATTCGCAGGATTATAAGGAAAAGGCGTGCTTCCATCTAGGATAAGTGATTTCCCAGGAAATGCTGTCTTCAGAACCTGCTTCTACTTGTCTTCCAACCATCATAAGTATGGAGTAGGACAAGGAGGGCGGGACATGCTGCGAAGAAGGAATAGGAATGCTTTGTTTAAGAAGATCGGTTTCATTGCGATCATTCTAATGTTACTATGGTTAATCGGCAGAACCATTCCATATGTATTTCGTGCAGATACACCGGATGAAGCTGCAGCTGTTGCTGAAGAATTTTACAAATATGAGCAGACGGGTGACTTCGGCAGTTCGTGGGAACTCTTTCATCCGCTGATGAAAGAGCGGTTTCCGAAAAGCGCATATGTACAGAACCGAGCACATATATTCATGCAGCATTTTGGCGTGGAGACCTTTGAACTGGAGATGGAAAAGCCGGAGCGCGAATTCGATGTAACCGTGATCGATGGCGTTAAGCCATTTTCTGAAGCCTACAGAATCCGTGTCACCCAGAAGTACTCCGGTACCTTCGGCCAATTCGATATTGTGCAGACCTGTTATCTGGTAGAGGACGGTGATGAGTGGACATTACTCTGGTATTATCCAAATCAGAAGAATAAGGATACCTCACATGTCGACAATAGTGACTGATCAGGCATCGTGGGATCGTTGTGAGAGAGACTGGAACTCTGTCATGATGATATTCACCTATACATTGAACCAAATTGTATCATTTACCTCACATGAAGCTCTGTGAATGCGAGACTTTTGTCGCATTTATGGAGCTTTTTTTGTGTTTTCCTCGTTTTTATGGCTGTAAAGCCTTGACAACAGTCCCGGTGTCAAGTAAATTACGAGATAGATACAAAATGTATCAATTTTCAGCGTCTAACGACAAATAACAAGGACTTCTAAGCTCCTTGTGAGGGGAAGGAATATCATTGATCGAAACGGGCCGCTTTTACTGTGTCAGTTGTGGGATGATTGTGTCGGTCGCTAGGAGCTCTGTCGAAATGAAGGAAGAGGGCAATGGAGGCAATCACGTATTTCGCACCGGATTCTACCGGAGTGAAATGCCGCTTGGATGCTGTGAAGCGTGTGTAGTTGAAGCGAAACGTCAGGGGAAATCCCAGTTTGCGGGACAATATACTAAAGATTATGATACACTATGTGCATATGAGAAACGGGCATGATGTATATGTTCGTCCATGAAGGAGGGGATTGAATGCAGCAGGAGCCGGTCGTCCGGATTCAGGGCGTCAGCAAAATCATATCCTCCCGATCATTGGTCAGCGACCTGACTCTGGATATTTCTCCGGGGCAGGTTTTTGGTTTTTTAGGACCTAATGGCGCGGGGAAAACAACGACGATCCGAATGATGGTTGGACTGATGTCCATCAGTAAGGGTGACATTTTAATCTCGGGACACAGTGTGAAGAATGAGTTCGAGCAGGCGGTAGCGCAGGTAGGAGCCATTGTGGAAAATCCGGAGATGTACAAGTTTCTGACCGGGTATCAGAATCTCGTACACTTTGCCCGCATGTCACCTGGAGTTACCAAGGAACGAATTGCGGAAACGATTGAGCGTGTCGGGCTTACCGCCCGTATTCACGATAAAGTCAAAACCTACTCACTGGGCATGCGCCAGCGTCTGGGTGTCGCACAAGCGATATTACATAAACCAAAGTTGCTTGTACTGGATGAGCCAACCAATGGACTGGACCCACAGGGCATACGGGAACTGAGAGACTATTTGCGTGAGCTCACTCAGGCGGAAGGCATTACGGTCTTCGTCTCCAGCCATTTGCTGTCGGAGATGGAACTGATGTGTGATACGGTGGCTATTATCCAGAACGGCAAGTTGATTGATGTAAGAAACCTTCGAGCTGAAACGGGTGCGGATGCATTAATTGAAGTTGCTTTTGAAGTGAATGATGCAGAACGCGCTGTCAACCTGATTCAGGGTGCTACTGCACAGGGCAATGTGCTTGTGGCACGGGTGTCTCGTGAGCAGATTCCAGATATCAATGCCAAGCTGGTTAGCGAAGGGTTTCAGGTATACGGTATTCGTAACGTGACTCATACCCTGGAAGAACAATTCTTGCAAGTCACTGGGGGTGGAGGCATTGGGTAGTTTCGGTAATCTGATATTGAATGAAAATATGAAAATATTCCGTCGTCCACGTACCTGGATCATGTTATCAATTCTGGTGCTGATCTCACTGTTAATGCCCGTGTTATTGCGAGAAGGAATGGGTTCCGCTGGTGTTCCATTCTGGGAAGCGGCTGTAACCACTGTTCAGATTGTATTCTTTCTGAATACGATCTTCTGTGTTGTGATTGCAGCGGAAGCGGTCGCGGGCGAATTTACTTGGGGAACAATCAAACTGCTGCTTATTCGTCCATGGTCACGAAGCAAAATTCTGGCTTCCAAGTACCTCACTGTGATCATCTTCAGCATTTTGAGTACTCTGGTTGTCATTGTCATGGCAACAGGGATGTCCTATCTGCTGTTCTCGCATGATGCTCCTTCGGGGAGTGGCAATGCACTAACCTTATGGGGATATTTGTACGTTGATCTGTTCATTACACTTGCGATTGCCTTCATGGTGTCGTCCGTATTCCGTTCAGGCGCACTTGCAATTGGCTTATCCCTGTTCATTATGTTCTCACAGAGTATCTTCTCACTCATATTTAATCCGGCCCGTTATGAGTGGGCCAAGTATATTCTATTCAACAACATGGACCTTAGCAAATACATGAGCTCGGGAGCGGATTTTGCGCTCATGGGTGGTCCGAGTGCAGGAATGACACTTGGTTTCTCCATTGCAGTCCTGGCAGTGTATTATGTTATTTTCATGGTGATTTCCTGGGTTGTATTCAGCAAAAGAGATGTGGCAGGCTAACGCCTGCTTCTTTTTTTTGCTCCAATGCTGTCTTGGTAAGAAAACAGTGTATAATCAGCATCGCCTGTGGCATGACTGTCATTTAAGGGTAATTAGTACCATAAGTAAATGACTAGATATACATATGAACGCCGCAGTCACTTTGGCCGAGCAGCGCATGGAGGGATCACGTTCCTTGATTAACAACAAGTTCTACCGCATATGTACAGCAATTATTTTGTTGCTGCTCATTGTGTACCTTGGGGATAAAGTAAACTTTATATTCAGCCCCCTGACCTCACTGATTCATATCATCATCATTCCGCTGCTGATTGCCGGGTTCTTCTATTATCTGCTTAGACCGCTCGTCGATTATATGGAAAGGCACAAAATTAAGCGTGCATTGTCAGTTCTGATCATTTATGTCGTGACTGCATTGATGATTGCAGGTTTTAGTGTACTGGTATGGCCTTCATTGAGAGAGCAGCTGCTGAATTTTGTGGAGAATGCTCCAGCATTGGTTACTTCGCTCAGCGAACAGTTGAATGCACTTGAAAAGAGCAATTTTGTATCCAGATACCTGCCTGATGATTCCAATCTATTCTCACGATTATCCGATGTTCTGAGCCAAGGGATCACGCAGGTTACCGATTACGTCTCCGGGTTATTCTCCGTAGTATCGAATCTGGTTATCATTCTGGCTACGTTCCCGATCATGCTGTATTACATGCTCAAGGAAGGCAGCAAGTTTGGAACGAATCTGACCTTATTGTTGCCGAGGCATTATCGGAAGGATGGAGAAGAAACCGTCCATGAGATCGATGAAGCACTAAGCAACTATATTGTTGGCAGGGTCATTGTTAATGTTGCTCTGGGCATTCTGATGTACATCGGTTTTCTTATCTTGGGTCTGCCGTATGCATTGCTGTTGACTGTTGTGTCGATTATTCTGAACTTTATCCCTTATGTGGGTGCATTGCTGGCAGCTATTCCGGTTGTCATTGTCGCGTTTATTGAATCCCCTTCGATGGCGATCTGGTCACTGGTGATTATTGTGATCGCACAGCAAATTCAGGATAACCTGATCTCACCTTACGTTTATGGCAAACAGCTTGATATTCATCCTCTCACTACCGTTATTCTATTGCTCGTGGGTGCCGATCTGGGGAATATCCTGGGCATGATTATCGTTATTCCGCTGTATATGATTCTGAAAATTATCGTTCGCAAAATCCATTATCGGATTGTCGAAGATAAGACTGAACTTTGAAGAGCATTCAAAATATCCCGCTGTCATAGGATAACACTAAGGTTATTTTGAATCACATAGAATAAGCTCAATAGGATAAGCCGCATATCAATGGTGATGGGTCAGGTAAGTTGGCACTCACGATGGATATGCGGCTTTATTTTTTTGTTTTCATTTTTATTGCTCACTTATGTTATAGCTGTTATACTTGATATATAACAGATAACAAAAAAAAGAAGGTGAACCCTTGATTATTCAACTGGATATGCAATCTGAACTTCCCATATATTCGCAACTCGTTTATCAAATTATTGAAGGCATTGCCAGTGGAGAGTTACAGCTAGGTGAGGCGTTACCTTCGGTTCGGAATTTGGCCGCAGATATTGGTGTTAACCTTCATACAGTCAACAAGGCTTATACAATACTCAAGCAAGACGGGTACATTCTGGTTCATAGACAAAAGGGCGTTGTGGTAAACCCTGATGGAATGCCTAATTTAACGGATGATTTTTTGAAAAAGCAACAAAGAGAATTAAGACCGATTATTGCCGAAGCAATATGTCGCGGAATGACCAAAGAGGAACTGTCTGCGGTATTAGACCAAATGTATGATGATGTAAAGATGGGTCACAACAAAGAATAAAGAATCAAGGGAGTGTGTTATGTATGCAACTATTTAGTATATTGCCTATCATTTTAATCTTTGCTCCATTAGCCCTACTTTTATCCTTTGCACCTTATGTGACAAGGGAAACCATCAGCTTTGGGGTTACGGTAAGTCAATATAATTACTACACACCAGTCTTACGTAAGCTCCGGAGAACGTTTGCCACAGTAAGTCTGATCGGAAACGGGCTGATTGTTCTTGCCTGTCTGTATGTACTCCGATCTGCCAATGAAGAGTCTACCGCAATGATCACCGGTGTTTGCACCATGATATTCATTGTGTACTGGTCCGCACTACACATAGTATTTCATTTCAAGATGAAAAAGATAAAAGAAACACTTACAACTGTAGAAGCACCTCAAAGGGTTAAAATCGACACCACCTTCCGCCAAAATAAACTCACCTATTCCAACTATTGGTTTCTCGTTCACATAGCTATTATTGTAGCCATTGCGATCATTACAATCTTGAATTATAACGCACTGCCTAACGTCATTCCGATGAAATATGATCTTCAGGGCAATGTCACTTCCAGTGTGCCCAAAACCTATCTTTCGGTACTGGCTATTAACCTTGTACAGCTAGGTATCATTGCACTGATGATGTTGGTGAACTGGAGTATTAAAACAAGCAAACAACAGCTTGCTCCATCTAATCCTGCCCAATTTGCTGCTGATCATATCCGATTCCGCCGTAAGTGGTCTCTATTTACGATCATAACAGGCTTGCTTCTTACCATCTTATTTGCCTTCATTCAGATAAATATGTTCGTTCCTAATCAGGTCTTGTTAACAGCGATTAGTCTGATCACCTCAGTGGGGATCTTATTAGGTGCTATTTTGTTGTCTCTCACAGGCAGACAAGGCGGTGGGAAAATTAGGAATCATCAGGAAGATCGCGAACGTTCCAAGGAGCAGCCTGTGAATGACGATGATTATTGGAAGCTTGGCTTTATTTACTTCAATGCCAATGATCCTTCTTTTACCGTAGAAAAACGTTATGGCATAGGCTGGACGATTAACTTCGCTCGTCCACTATCTTGGGTCCTAGTGTTACTCATTATTGCTATTGTTGTTTTAAGCAGAGTTCTGAGCCAATAAAAGCTCATAGACTATGCATATTATAAAAATGATTTGGAGGAAATATGACCATGACCAATTGGAAAAAGCTACTCCTGTCTCTTAGTTTCGTATGTCTCATCCTGCCCGTGACATCGATCTCAGCAGCTGCTGAAGAACACGCTGGGAATGAAAATCTGGTTCCTATTCGTGAGATTGCAGAACAGAATGGTGCAGAGGTATCTTGGCAACAAAAAACAGGACAGATCACGATACGCAAAAATGAACTTATTATTGTAGTTAAGGTAGGGGAGAAACAGGCGATAGTGAATGGGCAAGTCGTACCCATAAGCAATCCTGTTCGGTTAACGAAAGGGGTTACCTTCATGGATGAAGGATTTCTTAATGAGACTCTGAATACATCACCTGAGGATCGGTTCATTTTACTTATAAGTGAGGGCAATGGCAAGGAAGCTGCGAAGTATGTTCATAGCTCTGTGAGTGGAGTGTTGTCTCCTGCGTTGTTGAGCCAGTTATGGACAGCATTAGAAGGACAAAATGGTAAAATCACAAATAAAGCCATAGCTAAACACGTAGAAAATAACACCGTGCATCGCAATGTCACCTACACGTTCAAGACAGAGCTTACTCGTATTAATATTACGGTCAGAATGAATGATAATGGACTTGTGGATGACTTGCATATTGCCGCCGCTACTCCAGATGTGTATCAAAAACCAAGCTATGACGACCCATCTGCGTACATAGAACAAGACATAACGGTGGGTCAGGGCGATTTAGCTTTACCAGGAACATTAACATTGCCTAAAGGAGAGGGACCTTTCCCGGTTGTCATTCTGGTACACGGTTCTGGGCCTAGCAATCGAGATGCTGCCATTGGTGGGGCGAAGCCATTCCGTGATCTTGCGGTAGGTTTAGCTTCACAAGGCGTTGCCGTATTAAGATACGATAAGGTCACGTATGAGCATACCTATAAGGTGGCTTCTCAGCCTAAATTCACATTAAAACAAGAGAGCGTAGATCAGATAAACGATGCAGTGGAATTGCTTAAAAAGAATGCACATATTGATTCTACAGCGATTTTTGTAGCTGGACATAGTCAAGGCGGGTTTGCAATGCCGTTAATCATTGCTGAGGATAAGCAACATGATCTTGCAGGAAGTATTCTACTTGCTGCACCAAGTAGTAGCTTTGTGGATGTGCTTACCGAGCAGCAGGACGAATTGGTAGAGCGGATGAAGCAGCTTGGTTTAGACACGGATGTCATTCAAGGGCAAGCTGATTTTTATAAAAATGTGGCTGCGATCGTTAAAGATCCACAATATTCTGTAGATCATCTTCCTGAGGCGTTTCCACTTCAACCTGCTTATTGGTGGTTTGAGCAGAGAGATTATGTGCCTGCGGAATTGGCTAAAACGCAAAATACTCCTATGCTTGTTATACAAGGCGAAAACGATGTGCAAGTGTCTATGGATCAGTTCCAAACCTGGAAATCGGCTCTTCAAGGTCATTCCAATGTAACGTACAATAGCTATCCAAAGGTAAATCATCTTTTATCCAGCTATGATGGACTTTCGATTGGTCAAGAGTACGCTGAGCCGTCTAATGTCTCCAAAGCCATTATCGATGATATAGCGAATTGGGTATTAAAATGATATGGAGAAGAGTAACACATTGAGCCTAAAATAATATAAAAGAGGAGCACTTGCCAATGCAGGCAGCTGCTCCTCTTTTTTGTTTATGAATGTGCTTTATTTAACCCGATTGGACTCTTTGTCGTCTTCATCGGTATAATCAGACATCGTCAATGGTTCCTTGGGGACAATGGCCACTTTGTAGAACCGATTCTTGTCTTTTTCCAGCAAAACAAAAGTAAGATTCTCGAACTCATATTCTTCCTGTTCGTTCATCTCGGGACGATGACTGTAGAGCCATCCACCAATGGTGTCCCACTCATCTGCATCCAGGCTAGACATAAACATGTCGTTCACCTTCGATAAGGAAACCTTGCCATCCATAATGACATAGTTCTCATTGATGACCTGAATATCTTCCACTTCGTCTGCGTCGAACTCATCGCGGATCTCACCGACAATCTGTTCAAGCACATCCTCGATGGTTACAATTCCGGATGTTCCTCCATATTCATCCACCAGCACGGCGATGTGCACGCCATCCTTCTGCATTTTCTTGAGCAAGTCCTTTACAGGAGTTGTTTCGTGAACAGCGGATACAGGCTGAATCAGAGAAGACAGATCGACAGGCTCATCATTTCCGTATAGTTCCAGGAAGAATTGCTTCGTATTAATGATACCGATAATATCGTCTTTGCTCTCATTAACTACTGGAAAACGGGTATACTGTTCTTCACGAATAATCTCCAGGTTTTCCTCATTCGTTCTATTTACATAAAGGCAGACCATATCGGTCCGGGGTACCATGATTTCTTTGGCTAACATCTCATCAAAAGCAAAAATCCGGCTTACATAACCGAACTCGGCTTGGTTTATTTTACCGTTTTCGAAGCTTTCATTAATAATGATCTGCAACTCTTCTTCAGAGTGAGCATCTTCGTGCTCGGAAGCAGGTTTGATTCCGAACAGTTTCACCAGTTGGTTCGCTGAGCCGTTTAACAGCCAGATAAAAGGATACATAATTCGGTTAAACCAGATGATAGGTGTAGACGTCAGCAGGGCTACAGTCTCTGCTTTGCGGATTGCAATCGTTTTTGGAGCAAGTTCACCAACCACAACATGCAGATACGTGATGGAAGCAAACGCAATAACAAATGATAAGAATGAAGAAACGGCCTCAGGAATTTGCAAGCTTTCGAACACAGGGTGGAGAATCTTCTCTACCGTCGGTTCACCCAACCAGCCCAGTCCCAGAGAGGTAATCGTGATGCCGAGCTGGCAGGCGGACAAATATCCATCCAGATTGGCAACGGCTTGTTTCACAGCCAGCGCACGCTTGTTTCCTTCTGCAATCATTTGGTCGATCCGGCTTGGACGAACCCGTACCAGAGCGAACTCCACTGCAACAAAAAACGCTGAAAGTCCTATCAAAAACGCAACCAATATTAAATTTAACGCATACCTCTCACTGTCCATTCACTACTGTTCTCCTTTAAGTAATAAGTTTTTAACGAGTATTATATCTAATTTTACGTAAGAAGACCACCTTCTCATGAAGAAAAGAGGAAGAGTCTGGAAGGGACGATGAGCAAATTGGCGCTGCAATGCGGTTCTGTATCATGATTAATCTGATATGTAGAAGGTAACACAGTCATAATATACAACCTGTGATGAGATATTCCGATTACCAGAATCAAGTATGCGGTCTGCTTATGTAAAGTTTTATCTAAGCAAACGTTACGAATAGGGGCTACATTGGGTATCTATGATTAGCTGTATGCATAATCGTCAAAGCTGTGTAAGTGAGAGAACGGCAAGGTCATGAAGCTTGCCACCTAAGGAGGAAGCCGAATGTTCTGGCTGGTCATTATATTAGTCGTATTTATTTTTCAGGCAGCCACGATTCTTTTGCTGGAATTTCGGAATCCGGCTAAAGCTGTGGCTTGGCTGTTTATTTTGTTCTGCGTGCCTTTGATCGGTTTTGTAGTGTATTATTTCGTGGCGCAGGATTATAACAAACGAAAAAAACTCCGCAAGGGTGGATCGCGAATCTTCCGTGAAATGAAGGAAACGATCTGGAAACAAGCCCACATCATCGGGGATGTTGAACAGATGCCTGGCGATCGTTTCAGCCATCAACATCGATTGTTTAACCTGTTAACCCATCTGTCGGAGAGCCCGATCACGGGTTGTAACCACAGTACGGTACTCACCAATGGTGAAGAGGCATTTGCGGCAATGCTGAGAGAAATGAAAAAAGCAAAGCACCATCTTCATGTGGAATTTTATATTTTTCGTGATGATGTCATCAGCACCATGTTTCAGGATGTCATGATTCGTAAGGCGCAAGAGGGAGTGAAGGTTCGGTTTATCTGCGACGGTCTCGGCAGCCACAAGATGAGTGGAAGCTTTATCCGCAAACTTCAGGATGCTGGTGTGGAATTCCATTATTTTCTCCCACCGCTGATCGCTACGATTGACCGCAGAGTGAACTACCGGAACCACCGCAAAATTGTTGTTGTGGATGGACGGGTTGGCTTTGTGGGCGGTATTAACGTAGGTGATGATTATCTTGGACAATATCCAGAGGTAGGTTTCTGGCGGGATACACATGTGCAGATTGAGGGAGACGCTGTATACTTTCTGCAAAGTACGTTCCTTAATGACTGGAAACTGGCTGCTGGTGAGCGAATTACCGAACCCCAGCTTGCAGAATTATTTCCTCCACATATCTGTAGCGGGGAAGAGCGAATTCAGATATTGGCTAGCGGACCGGATCAGGACTGGGATGCGATTCAGGAGATGTGTTTTGGGGCCATTTCGGTAGCTTGTGAACGGATCTATATTACCACACCTTATTTTATACCTGATCCCGCATTATATGAGGCGCTCAAAACAGCTGCAGTCAGTGGCGTCGATGTGAGAATTATCATTCCGTATCAATCCGATTCAAAACTCGTACACCTGGCGTCACTTTCTTATGTGGAGGAACTGTTGCGAGCAGGTGTGCAGTTTTTCCAATATCGCAAAGGTTTTGTACATGCCAAAGTGATGATTGTAGATGAGTTGCTCGCTACAGTCGGAACAGCCAACATGGATATGCGCAGTTTTTTCTGCAATTTCGAGTTGACGGCGGTCCTGTTCGAATCCTCTGCGATTCAGCGTTTGATGAATGACTTTGAACGTGATCTCGGGGAATGCAGTCAGATCGATGGGAAGGTATTTCAGAAGCGTTCACGGGGACAAAAAGGCGCAGAAATGCTTTCTCGGATGCTTTCTCCGCTTCTTTAGCCGATTTAGGACAGATTTCTGAAGATAAGTTCACTTTTTGTGAATTTATCTTCTTTTTGCTTAGTATTTTGCGCAAATTTGATCTTTTATGATATAATAGATATATAAATCATGTCTTGGCGAAGGAGGGGAGTCTGCGGGAAAACAGGCTCCCTTTTGCTCTCTTTTGAAAGTACAAACCGGGATGAAGAACATTTTGAATCCATTTTATATCGCCTTTAGATGCTTGTGCTTGTATGGCCAGGGTACATGTAGAACGCAGTTTGCTGTTTTCTATATGTCGATTCACCCTGAGTATTTAAATGATTTATAAAATGGATTCACACACTGATTTAACGGGGGGGATACCATGTCCAATGTAACGGTGAAAGAACTAACAGCCAAGCAAGCTGACCGCGGGGTCAAAAGCTCGGTGTTTACTTTAAAGCTGCTGCAACGTATTGTGATGATTCTGATCGGTGCTGCACTAATGGCTGTATCGCTTGAAGTATTTCTCGTACCGAATGGTGTTATTGATGGTGGGATTACGGGGATTTCAATTATGGTGTCAGAGCTTACACATCTGCCACTCGGCGTATTCCTGACCTTGCTCAACTTGCCGTTCCTGATTCTGGGTTACAAGCAGATTGGTAAAACATTTGCGTTATCCACATTGCTGGGGATCGTGGTCATGTCCATCGGGACTTCGTTATTGCACCATGTTCCTGCATTAACACCGGGTGAGCCTTTGCTGGGAGCAGTTTTTGGCGGATTGATTCTGGGTGTGGGTGTTGGACTCGTTATTCGGTCTGGCGGTTCACTGGACGGTACGGAGATTGTGGCTATCCTGCTTAGTGAGAAGTCACCGTTGTCTGTAGGACAGATTGTATTGTTCATTAACGTATTTATTTTCGCAGGTGCAGGATTTGTATTCGGTTGGCCGAATGCCCTGTATTCCATGATTGCATATTATATTGCGATGAAGATGATTGATATCGTGAATGAGGGACTGGATCAGTCCAAATCGGTATGGATCATTAGTGAGAAGTATCGTGATATCGGTTCAGCCCTGACAGACCGTCTTGGTCGTGGTGTAACTTTCCTGGATGGCGAGGGTGGATTCAGCGGCGACGAGAAAAAGATCATCTTTGTTGTCATTACCCGCTTGGAAGAAGCCAAACTCAAGTCCATCGTTGAAGATTGGGACCCGCAAGCTTTTGTGGCGATCGGTAACATTCACGACGTGAAGGGCGGACGTTTCAAGAAAAAAGGTATCCATTAGCGATTTATCCACGCATATATGATAATAGCCGACTCCCTTGTGATAAGGGGGTCGGCTATTTTTTCTTCAAATGCTTGAGAATGAGTTCAACCGGTTGCGGCTCGACGGCTGCGATCAAATCTCCGATATCATTCAGGCGCTCCACAATGTTCATCAGATGGTAATCCTGGATGGAGACGTTGTTTCGAACCTCATCCCAGGTAAGTGGCGTAGATACGGTGGCTCCTGATTTGGCACGAGGTGTATAGGGGGCCGCAAGGGTCTTGCCACCATAATGCTGGAGGTAGTCAAAATATATGCGGTCTCCACGATCCTTTTTGAGTCGTTCCAGTGTGAACAGATCGGGGTGCTTCTGCGTGACATATTTGCCAACAAAATAACCGATATCCCGCAATTCATCAAAGGTAACACCTTGCACAATAGGAACGATAATCTGAACTCCGGTTGCCCCTGAAGTTTTGGGAATGGACCTCAGACCAAGGGAAGTCAAGGTTTCTCCAACGATGAGTGCAGCCTGCATGATCCGTGGCTCATGTTCCTGAGAGGGGTCCAGATCAATCATCCATTCACAGGGCAGCAGGCTTCCGACAGCATGAAGAGAAGGATGGAATTCAAGTGCAGCCAGGTTGCCGAGCCACAATAATTCAGGCAGTCCATTCATTACCACATAACGGATGCCATCGTGTACTTCAGTCCGAACATAATCCGGGACGGGTTCGGGGGCATTCTTTTGGTAGAAAAATGTCCCTCCCGCTCCATGGGGGTATCTTATGGTGGTTAATAGTCGATTGCTTGTATATGTGAGCAGATATGGAGCTAAAGCTGCCAGCTTTTGCAGATAGATTGCTTTGGTGACACCTGCTTCCGGCCATAACAGCTTGTCCGGGTTCGTAACGGTTAGCTCTGTGCCTTCTATTATGATGGTTCCTTGAATCTTAGGGGCCACACCGAACACCTCCTATACGTAATCTATATACGAACTCATTCATTGAAGAAGCTGATTCGCCAGGCAATCCTCACGGGTTACCTCTGCGAAGGTCTGAATACTGGGATGGCGTAGTGTGCGATGATGCGTCAGTTCCATATATTGCACTTTGACACCTATTCGTGGTTCTACCCAGGTGGTTTCCGCACTGCGTTCGGGTACATTATGGAACGGTCGGTCCTGCCTAATCAGAGGCTCAACCTGATGGGTAAGTTCACGCCAAGTATTGGAGTTCAGCTTGCCTGTCCCGACATGACCAATATAGACAAAGTTAGGCCCATCATATACGCCAACCGCGATGGCGTTCACAATACCGCTTCGGTACGTGACACCCCCGATCATGGCATATACATCATGCATGATTTTGACCTTCTGCCAGCGCTGATCCTTACCCTGTATGCCATAAGTGCTGGTGAGATCCTTACAGACGATGCCTTCCATCTGATGCTGTCTCATGACCGTAAGCAGGGATGCGGCATCAAGTGTATTGGTAACCTCCTGAACATGGGGAGCGCTGTTAAGAACCTCGTGCAACAGGCGCTGTCGATCTGCCAAAGGCTGATCCGTCACCCATTGTCCCTCATAGAACAGGATATCAAATACCATATACGTGACCGGAATCTGATGTATGGCTTGGGCGATGCCTTCCGGTCTGCTCATGCGATCCCGCCGCAGAACGTGATAAAACGAAGGTTTGCCGGTGTCCGGGTCCAGTGCAATTACTTCTCCATCCAAGATATAGGATGCTCCTGAACATAAATTACGTGGTGTGACCAACTCGGGATACTGTGCGGTTCGATCATGTAACCTGCGATTCACCAGGCGAAGCTCATGCCCGTCCTCATAAGCAAGCATACGGACTCCATCCCACTTGATTTGTGCAATCCATTGAGGTCCTGTGGGCAAGGTATCCCTGGAGATGGGTTCGAACGGAATCAGCGGTTTGAACATGGGGAACTCCTTCCTCGCCCTAATGATCCGGCGCAGGTTCATTCAGAATTTTGTTATATTTTTTGGAAGCGGGACTTCATATGATGCACCAGAATGAGCAGTAACGGAAGTGCAATACCACAGGTCAGATCCCAATCAATCCAATAGGGAATGATGACCTTGAGATAAAAGGTCTCGTTCGGAGCGATTAGAATAGACATGGCGAGAATAAGCATGGAACCCGGCAGGATCAGAGAACGGTGACTGGACAAGTGAAACAGGTGAGCGACGCCCAGGATAAAACCGTAGAAGAACAGAGCGGCTTTGAAAAAAACAGCAATAATCCAGACCGATGTTATGAAGGCTTCGACGCGTTGCATAAAGTTTCCGATATTGATCTTCTGTGAAAGGTTGAATGAAGCGAACCAGTGATGCTGCGTCATCCATGGTCCCATAACGAACAGACACATGCTTAGCGTCAATGTGAGTAACAATCCACCAATCATGCCAGCGAACAGAATGTCCTTTTGCAGATGGGGCTCATCTTTCGTGTAGGGAAAGAGCATCATGAAGATGCACAACTCGCAGTAAGGATAGGTGAGTACAGCAACAAAACCTTTGAATGGATCAAGAAAGCCTTGTGCAAGCACAGGTTGGATGTTAGCTATACGTATATGGGGGATTAGAAATACCGTCAGAAAAAGCAGAAACAATACGATCAGAGGAAGAAAGACCTCAGCAGTCTTACCAATGCTCTCCAGACCGGAAAAAAGCCCCCAGACAAGTGCACACATAAAAACCAAATGAAGGATCATTAATGGAGATTCCGGCAAGATCTGGGTAGACATAAAATCGCCAATCTCCCTAATGAACGTTGAGGTGCTGATTAGGAAATAAAAAATATAAAAAGAACCAAACAATGTCCCGATCCAGGGTCCCAATGTTCGAAGGGCATTTTGAATCAGATTCAGCCGGGGATGCGTTCTGTAGGCAACAAGCATAATGAAGAGTATTCCAAGGCCCCCTGCGACTCCCAACAAGGCTGATAACCAGGCATCCTGATGAGCATAGGATGTGATCATGGAAGGGAAGACGAGAATTTGCTCCCCGATGGTGCACAGGAACATAAGTGAAGCGAGCTGTCTAACAGTCAAACGTCCCTTTTCGATCATGAAGTATCTCCTTAACAGATCATGTCTATGTATTGGTTAGAATGCACCAATTGTGCCAGTTTTATAAAAGCCAATGTAAAAAGCCCGTGCAGCCGACCTCTCTGTGATGTAGAGAAATCAGTTACCCGGGCTTATTAACATGTGGTTAAGCAATCATATTGTATTATAACGGCTACATAGAATCAGTTCGCAGTTGTCAGACGTATACGAATATTCTGTGGGTCTACCGTAAACCAAGTGTCCTCTACTGGTGTAACGACTGCACCGGATTGACGTAATTGTTCAAGTGCCTGTTCCAATTGTTCCTTGGTGGCGTACACAATGGTGAAGTAATCAATTCCTGTAGCGTTATCTGGATTGACAGGTGCATTCACTCCTGCCCAGATATTGAGTCCCAGATGATGATGATAGCCGCCTGCGGATACAAATAGTGCTGACATGTTGGCGAAGTTACCCACGATATCAAAACCGAGTATGCCGGTGTAGAAGTTGCGGGCTTCTTCCAGGCTGCGGACGTGCAAATGAACGTGACCGATAACTGTGCCAGCAGGCAGACCTTGCCAAGGTTCATTCTCCGATATGGCAAACAGGCTTTCCACATCAACCGGATCACTTGCCATCACGTAGTTATTGTCGCTATCCCGTTTCCAGGTATCACGTGCACGGTCAGCATAGATTTCAATCCCGTTCTGATCGGGATCGGAGATATAGAAGGCTTCGCTGACCAAGTGATCGCCTTGGCCGATATCGATACCGGATGCAGCCAGATTACGAAGAGCGAGACCCAGGGACTTACGGTCAGGCAGCAGAATGGCGAAATGATACAAGCCAGCGTGTGAGCGTTCCGGCAGGGTAATGCCATCCGTGAGCTCTTCCAATCGCAGCAGGGAATGTTTTCCGTCAGCTGTCAACGTAGCCACTTTGTCACTCCGCTCCAGTAATTTCAATCCAACTACATCGGTATAGAACTTAATCGAACGGTCCAGGTTCATAATTCGGAGACTCACTTCATCCAGATGGGTTGTGGCAGGGATTTGATACGGTGTATTCATGATTGTTTCCTCCTGATAATAAATAATATGGGTTCTCGTTTGAATGTGTATATGCGTTGAAGATGAATTATTAGATTGCATGTTGTTAAAGCAGGATTGCAGAGTGACTGTATATTCATAAATAAGTTACTTTTCATAAGTTAATATAAAATATAAATCAGCTTTCGTCAATCGCATTTTACAAAAACAAAAAATCCGACTGTGAAGCCGGATTGGAGTAAATTTCATTACATGAGCAGATAACGGAATCGTTCTTGTGTTGACGACATTCAAACTTTTGGTTTGGGTGCTGCCTTTTTCCTTTTGGCTGGTGCAGGTGCATCGGATTCCCCTCCGGCAGCCGCCTGAGCGGACGATTTTCGCGCTGCGCGTTTCTTCGGTTTGGCCGTTGTTGTCCCAGGGTCAGCCGGAATAGGTTTCACCGCCTCGATGCTTGCCTGTAAGGCAGCCATCAAATCCATCACATTAGCTTCAGGTTTGGCTGGAGCAATCTTGATTTCTTCGCCTGCCACTTTGTGCTGGATAAGATCCAGCAGTTTGTTGCGATAGTCATCGGTGTATTTACCAGGTTCAAAAGGCGTAGACAATTGATCAATCAACAGCTTTGCCATCGTGAGTTCCTTCTCATTCACGTTTTGCACTTCCGGCAAGTTAGGCACCTGGGAGACAGGACGAATCTCGTCCGGATAGAAAATCGTCTCCATGGAGAGGCAATCTTCCAACACGCGTATGGCAGCCAGACTGCTCTTGGAACGAATGGAGATTTTGGCGATGCCGATTTTGCCGGTATCCCGCATCGCGTTCATCAACAGTTGGTAGGCATTTCCCCCGGCCTGATCGGGCGAAAGATAATATGTTTTCTGAAAATAAATCGGGTCAATCTCAGTTAAGTCTACAAAATCCAGTATGGTGATGGTTTTGTTGGTGGAATCATTTAACGCTTCTAATTCATCTTTTTCGAAGAGTACGAACTTTCCTTTTTCATATTCATAGCCTTTGGTGATCTCTTCCCATTTGACGTCCACTTCACAGGATGGACATTGGCGAACATAAGCGAGCGGGCTGCCGCAGACTTTATGGATATAGCGCATGGAGATGTCTTTGTCTTCGGTAGCCGAGAACATTTTGACAGGGACATGAACAAGGCCAAAACTGATTGCGCCTTTCCAGACGGTATGCATAGGTCGGCTCCTTTCGAAAGGGTGTTCAAAAATTCAGCTTTTGATTACGTCAGCCGAATGTCCGTTACTGAAAACCGGATTTGTTGAACACGGATTTATATTCAATAGTATGGGCATATGGCGCAAGGGATAATCGTCTTATGGACGAACGAATTCGTATGGTTCGACGAGACTCGGGGATGATAACAGAAGTGATCTCACAATGATTAAGCTGGGAGGTGCTGAAATGAAGAACAGACGGGATGAAGAGGAAGCACACAAGCATGCGTTTTCTCCGTATCCTCTTGCGGAAGCCGAAAGCGCAGAAGAATTCTATACACCCGCTACAGCTGTGAACTGGGAAGCGGTAACCTCCGAAAAATTGCCCCTTGATCGGGAGTCGTTCATGCTCGACATTGACCGGATGGTGAATGAAGGGTTAGGCGGGGGACAAGTTACGGAAGATAACGGTTATATTGGTGAAAGTACAACAGATAGCATGGTTCGAGAATCACATGAGGATCCGGAAGGGGAGTATGAATAAGATGATGGATGCAAAGCGTGCCAAAGCGATATATGATTCCAAGGATACGATTGCCGTTACGCTGGAAGGAGATCCGGTCTGGATCGAGAATGTGGATGAAGCCAATGGTATGGCGACCGTTCAGGTTGGCAGCAGACCAGGAAATACCCAGACGGTACGTGTGGATCGCTTGGAGGAGTAGGTACAAGTAGCATATTGTTATTAAGCAATTCGAGAATGAATAAAAGCTGAATATATGTATAACACGGCCGGTACCGGGAGGTGCCGGTTTTTGGTTTTTGCTAGGGTTGTTGCGGGGGAAGAAAGGGACCGATATAATAAGGTTCAAAGTGAACTCAGGCGGCTAGACCGCCAAAGGTGGGGCGAATATTGAATCAGACGCACGAGCAGTGGGTGTTTTTATCCCATGGCATTGCAGATACAGAAGCACTCGCTTCCGCACTCGCCAGACAGGCAAACGCCGGCATGGTAATTGCTTTGGATGGTGATCTGGGTGCGGGTAAAACGGCATTTTCGCAGAAATTTGCCTGGCATTTGGGTGTACGTGATGTGGTGAGCAGTCCCACATTCACGCTAATCAAGGAGTACGAAGGGCGTCTGCCTTTATATCACATGGATGTATATCGCATATCGCTGGAAGAAGCGGATGAGCTTGGACTTGATGAATATTTCTATGGAGCCGGAGTCAGTCTGGTGGAGTGGTCGAGTATCATTCCCGAATTGCTACCGCAAGAGCACTTGCATGTGCAGATTGAAACAACGGGCCTGGAGGATCGAACGATTACACTGGATGGGTACGGCGAGACTTATGCAGCCTTGTGCCGACAGTTCAGACAGAATGGGGTCAAATGATGATGGAAGATTTACAAAAAGAGCCGCGTCAGCGGTTTTTGGCGTTGGATACATCCACCGCAGTAATGGCTGCTGCGATGATGGAAGGTCATGCGCTTCTGGAAGAACGCAATGAACGGGCTGAGCGCAACCATTCGGTACACGTTGTACCGGTGATGGAACAGCTGCTGGCCGCCAGCAGCACACACCCTGGCCAACTGGACGGCATTGCCGTTGGCGTTGGGCCAGGCTCGTACACGGGCATCCGCATTGCGGTGACCGCGGCGAAGACACTGGCCTGGGCGTGGGACATCCCCGTAGCCGGGGTGTCCAGCCTTCAGGCCCTCGCCTGGGGCGGCTGGCACAGCGGCCTTGCCGCCAAGGCGGAAGCTGCGGCAGACGATGCCGCAGCAGGGGCTGGCGGAACGCCATCCGCGGACCAGGGCAGCACAGGTGCTGCCCCTGTCCACTGGATCGTTCCGCTTGTGGATGCACGGCGCGGTCAAGCGTGCACCGCGCTGTTTGCCTCCGCCGGGAGCGATGCGCCCCGGCGTCTGGCGCCTGATGCCATCCGCAAGATGGACGGATGGCTGGAAGCCCTCGCCGCCCGCATGGCGGAGGCGGCGCCGGAAGAGCGGCCCGCAGCCGTCTGGTTCGTCGGCGAGACGGGCCCTCATGCTGCGGCAGCGGCGGAGCTTCGCTGCCCCGCAGGAACGGCGCTCCAGCTCGTACCTTATGAGCTGGAAGGCCGCTGGGTTGGGCGGCTTGGCGCCGCCGCGCTGCTTGCAGGTCAGCGTGATGACGTGCATGCGCTGGTGCCGAACTACACCCAGTTGTCTGAAGCGGAAGCCAATCTGCTGCGCAAAAGCTGAAGGGGAGGGGAAGCAGATGGACAACGTGGCGAATAATAAGCAGGAAGCATCGCTTCAGTTCAGGTTCATGACACTCGCGGATATTCCCGATGTGATGGAGATTGAACATGAGGCCTTTACCCTGCCTTGGACAGAAGAAGCATTTCAAAATGAATTGACACACAATCAATTTGCTAAATATATGGTGATGGAATTGGAAGGCAAAGCCATTGGTTATGCCGGAATGTGGACGATTATGGATGAAGCCCATATTACCAATATTGCAGTCAGAGGCGCGTATCGTGGACGCAAGCTTGGCGAAAAGTTACTGGATGAATTAATGAGTACAGCGGCTTATCTCGGGATGGAACGAATGACGCTGGAGGTCAGAGTGTCGAACAGCATAGCTCAGCGTTTATATCAGAAAAAAGGGTTTGAATCGGCGGGTCTTCGTAAAGGGTATTACTCCGATAATGGGGAAGATGCGATGATTATGTGGGCGAACTTGCCGTCTGCAGGCCGGAGCGGCGAAGAGGAAGGAAGCGTACTGGATTCATGAACGAACTCAATGAAAAAATAAATTCTGCACCATCCTACATTTTGGCGGTGGAGACAAGCTGTGATGAAACATCGGTAGCTGTAGTCAAGGACGGACGGGAAGTGCTGTCCAATCTGATCTCAAGTCAGATCGAGACGCATAAGGCATTTGGTGGTGTGGTCCCTGAAGTCGCTTCACGTAAACACGTGGAAGTCATTACGTTGATGCTGGAACAGGCGATCGAACAATCCGGTATTCGTCCGCGTGATCTGAGTGCAATTGCCGTGACGCAAGGCCCGGGACTCGTTGGGGCATTGCTGGTAGGCATTGTTGCGGCCAAAACGCTGGCGATGGCACTGGGCAAACCGCTCATTGGCACACACCATATTGCTGGGCATATTTATGCCAACCGACTTACCCATGAACTGCAATACCCGGCGATGGCACTGGTCGTATCGGGTGGACATACAGAACTTGTGCATATGGAATCCGAAGGCAAGTTCAAGTTGATTGGTCGTACGCGAGATGATGCCGTCGGCGAAGCCTATGACAAAGTAGCACGTGCATTGGGCTGTCCTTATCCGGGAGGTCCGCATGTGGACCGGATGGCGTCTGAAGCGGAGGATGTGGTACCACTACCAAGGGTATGGCTGGAAGCAGGTTCATATGATTTCAGTCTCAGTGGTCTGAAGTCTGCTGTACTGAATACGCTCAATCAGGCTAAAATGCGCGGAGAAACCTTGGAGCCATCTGCCGTTGCACGTGGTTTCCAGGAAGCTGTCGTAGAAGTCCTGGTGGAGAAAGCAGTAAGAGCCGTTCGTGAGTATGGTTCAAAACAATTGCTGTTGTGTGGTGGTGTTGCCGCTAACCGGGGATTGCGCTCTGCATTACAGGAGCGATGCACGAAGGAAGGGCTTGAGCTGTTAATCCCGCCAATGGAATATTGTACGGATAACGCGGCCATGATCGGAGCGGCTGCATATCTGAAATGGCAGCGGGGAGAAATCTCTGAATTTGATGCCAAAGCTGACCCGGGGCTTTCCCTGGAGGCATGGTCCGTTCAGTCCCTATAAACAGGCCGTTTGAGATAAGAGTTGACAGCCTGCATGTGAAGAATGTATATTAGTTACAAATTTAAACAGGAAGTTATTTTCCTGAATGGTTAAACGCGATGAACAGGAATAGTAAGGTCAATTCCCGGTTTAGAGAGCTGCGGGTTGGTGCAACGCAGTCGAAGGAAACCTGAAACTCACCTGGAAGCGGAACGATGGAACACGGTGACTCCCCGGGAGAATCCGAAGGCCGATTATGGCCCAAAGTACATGGTTACGGGTTGCCTCCGTGAATGGGCCGTTGTCGGAAGGACCGTTATTACAAGGATTGCCGACAATAACTGAGGGGGCTTTCAGGCTGCTTCAAGTGATCCGGAGGTGCGAAAGCATCTAGGGGTTCTCTTGAATGAACAGGAAGGAAGTCAACAAGAGTGGTACCGCGAAGGTGAACAGCCTGTCGTCTCTTGCATTATTGCATGAGGTGGCAGGCTTTTTTTGATTTTTAAAATAAGGATGAATGAAGTTAGGTCATAGGTTAAATGTGATGAACGGGAGCAGTAGAATGATAAAGCGCTCAGAGAGCTGCGGGGTGGTGCGACGCAGTGGCTTAAGTCATTCGAATCTCGCCCGGGAACGGAGTTGTGGAAGCGTGGGGATGATATCAATCGTCCAGTTGTCCTGATGGACAACGACATGTGTTACACAGCAACGGTTAACCCGCGTTATAGGGTGTTTCTCCGAATTCCAGTGATGAATGTACGTGCACGCACATTCAGCGGATATCGGAGACGACGAGGTGGATGGAGTCCGGCGCAAGCCTGACCCATCAAGCGAGAGTGGTACCGCGGAGGGGATAATAACCCGCCGTCTCTTATATGAGATGGCGGGTTATTTGTGTTTGCTGCCGGCAGCAGGGTGGGCATGGGATAAACCATATGGAGATTGAAAAGGGAGAAAGACAGGGTGTAAGTCGACGTACAGCCTGTCACAAGCAAGTAGGCTATTTAACAAACGAGCAATGAATATGGAACATCGAGTAAATGAACATGAAATATCAAGTATAGGCACTAAATATGCAATAGGCTCTAATGATTACCAAGGACTAAGCTACTAACGACATACGCATTTACAAACAAAATATATAACAACATTGATGGCGATCAGCGGGTGTTCTATGGCTCGTGGATCGTAACAAAAATGAATATAAAATTTGATGGAGGTTGATGAATATGACAACGATTAATAACAAACGTATGATTGAGATTTTTGATACAACGCTGCGCGATGGAGAACAGGCCCCGGGAGCGAGTCTGCAACCCGAGCAAAAGATCGAACTGGCCCACCAACTGGCATCTCTGGGGATTGACGTCATTGAGCCTGGATTCCCGATCTCCAGTCCAGGTGAGTTCGCGGCGGTTCAGGCGATTTCGAGACAGTTGCAGAACGTGGAGATTTGTGGATTCGCGCGTGCGGTCAAAGGTGATATTGATGCAGCCGTTCAGGCAACAGCAGATGCAGCACGGCGCCGAATTCACCTGTTTATCTCTTCCTCGGATATTCATATAGAGCATCAGCTGCGCCGTCCGCGTAGTGAAGTGGTGGCTACCGCTCGTGAGATGGTATCTTATGCGCGTCAGTTCACGGACATCGTAGAGTTCACTGCTATGGATGCGGCTCGTACCAAGATGGACGATCTGATTGAAATGGTTGAAGTCGCTATTGAAGCTGGAGCGAGTATTATCAACCTGCCGGATACCGTTGGTTATGCTCTGCCACATGAGTATGGCGAGATGTTCCGCCGGGTACGTGAGGGTGCAAGAGGAGGCGATCAGGTTCGCTATAGTGCACACTGTCACAATGATCTGGGCCTGGCTGTAGCGAATAGTTTGGCCGCGATTGCCAATGGGGCTTCCCAGATTGAAGTGACGATCAATGGTATCGGAGAACGGACGGGGAACTGTGCACTGGAAGAACTGATTATGGCTCTGGAGACCCGGGGAGATGCAATTGGTGCAACGACCAACATTAAGCTGAACCAGCTGTATGAGACTTCTCGTCAGATTAGCCGTGCCATGCACTTCCCGATTGCATACAACAAACCGGTGGTGGGACGTAATGCATTCCAGCATGAATCCGGCATCCATCAGGATGGTCTGCTGAAGAATCGGAGCACTTATGAGATTATGGACCCGGAAGCGCTGGGTATCCCTCGCAGCATGATTATTCTGGGCAAACACTCTGGTCGTCACGCTCTGAAGGATCGGGTTCGCAAATACGGTTTTGAGCCGGATGAGCAACAAATGGAGCAATTGTATGAGGTGTTCAAAGAAACCGCAGACCAGCAAAAAGTGGTCAGTGACGACCAGTTGCTGCAGATGGTTAGCCAGACCATGAATATTCCTGCACAGGATTATGAGCTGGTTGAATTGCAGGTGACGGCGGGCAGCATGACCGATCGAATGGCCGCCGTTCGTATTCGTACAAGTGCTGGAGAACAGTCTTACTCTGCCGTTGGCGGGGGTCCAGTGGATGCGACCATTCGTGCGATTGGTCAGAGTATTTCGGATGACATTGCTTTTGTTGATATGGAGATGCATGCCTTGAGCGGTGGAGAGGGTGCAAGTGCGGAGGCTGTAGTTACCGTGGAGCGTGCAGGACGTGAGTTCCGGGGAACGGCAACACATAATGATATCGTCATGGCTGCCGGTTTGGCTTATGTGGCGGCTTGCAATGCTGCTGGGCTGAAGGCGGAGCCTTCCGAACATCATGAACAAGCACATGCGTAGATCATCTGGGTCAGATCGTATGTGCAGCAGGTATAGTACTCATCGCGATTCGATTTGATCTACATTGCATCATGTGAGTAAACAACGGGCAGGCCTTGAACGACAGAGGTCTGCTTTTGTCTTTTTATGGAGGAAGTATGAAGAGAGGGAAAGTCTATTTGTCAAGGTGTGACTATAGTTATCCACATATCCAGTGAAAATTGTGGGTAACTGGGATAAAGTCAAACCAGTGCAGTTTTCGAAACGAAAAGGGTTTAGGGGATAGAACGACTCCTTACTATCCACAAAGTTGTGGATAACGTGGATAACTTGGTGGATAAATATGGTTTTTGTGTGTAAAAGGCTATTCTACCGCTGTATAATTAAGGTTATTAATGTGCTTGCTATCTTGCTTTGCTGTGGATAAGTATGAAAGATGGGCGTATAAAAATATTTCTCCTCATTCGAGTGAATTTGACAAAATCCAAAACAAGTCACCCCAACTTAAACAAAAAGCTGATCCCAGTAAGGAATCAGCCGAGGTACAACTATATTTGTAAGGACTTGTTCAAGCCATGTTTCTCAATTTGGGCTATTCCATAGCTAGTTCTTCCCACTCCTCATACGCCTTGGTGAGCTCTGCTTTGCGCTCCTCCGATTGTTGCTGGAGTTCTTGCAGCTTCATATAATCCTGGTAGATTTCAGGCAGAGCCATCTGCTCCTCAAGCTCTGTAATTTTCGTTTCCAGTTCCGCGATCTGTTGTTCCAGAGCTTCCTGCTTGCGTTGCCGGTTACGTTCTTCACGCTTTGCTTGTTTTTCCGCTTCGAACGAAGCCGCTCCAGATTTTTCGGTTGTTGCTGTACTCGGATCGGATTTGGAAGAGTTCTTGGATGAAGCTTGACGTGCCTCAGCAGCTTCGCGTGCGATGTCCTCAAGCTCCTGTTTCTTCTCCACATAATCATCATAATTTCCGAGATAGTGTTCTGTTCCACCTGGATGAAGCTCGACAATGCGCTCGGCCATTTTGTTGAGGAAGTATCGGTCATGGGAAATGAACAGCAGGGTACCTTCATAATCCATTAACGCCGCTTCCAGCACCTCTTTGGCAAACAGGTCGAGATGGTTCGTAGGCTCATCCAGAATGAGCATATTGGCTTCCTTCAGCATCAGCTTGGATAGAGAGACACGTGCTTTCTCGCCGCCGCTGAGGGAAGAGATTTTCTTGAGCACATCGTCACCGCTGAACAAAAAATTCCCGAGTACGGTACGAATACGTGCTTCTTCCATCCCCGGATAGGCACTCCACAGTTCTTCCAGAACCGTGTTGGACGGATTGAGCCCCGTCTGTTCCTGATCATAATAGCCAATCTGGACTTTCGTTCCCCATTGGATATCCCCGGATACCGGACGTAAACTTCCGGTGAGACACTTCAGCATGGTGGATTTGCCGATACCGTTTGGACCGATCAGAGCAACGGTTTCCCCGCGCCGCAGATCAAAGGATACATTGCGGAACAATGGAGAAGCCTCGTCATAAGCGACAGACAGTTGATCCACACGAAGCACTTCTTTGCCAGACATCACGGCTGTTTCGAAGGAAAAATGAGCTTTTTTCAAATCTCCCATCGGCTTATCTAGGCGCTCCATTTTTTCGAGGGCCTTCCGGCGACTTTGAGCCCGTTTGGTCGTCGATGCACGTACAATATTTTTCTGGACAAAATCTTCCATCTTCGAGATTTCACCCTGTTGTTTCTCATATTGCTTCATCTGCGTCTCATATTCGGCAGCCTTGAGTTCCATATAACGGCTATAATTGCCCGTATATTTTTTGGAGCGATGCCGTTCGATCTCTACGATGGTCGTTACGAGCCGATCGAGGAAGTACCGGTCATGGGATACCACGAGCAATGCGCCTGAATAACCTCTCAGATAATCTTCCAACCAGGTGAGGGTTGCGATATCGAGATAGTTGGTAGGCTCGTCCAGCATGAGCAGATCGGGTGCCTGAAGCAAAATGCGAGCAAGTGCAAGGCGTGTCTTCTGCCCGCCGCTCAGCGTAGCAATGGGGGTGTCCGGCGAAAATTCCCCGAATCCCATCCCGTGCAATACGCTGCGAATGCGGGTTTCCATCTCATAACCGCCATGGTCCTTGAACCAGTCGGAGCGTTTCGCATAACGTTCCAGCAGGTCCGCGTACTTTTTCTCGTCTTCCATCTGGGCAGGGTCGGCAATATCGCGCTCCATCTGACGCAAATCGGCTTCAGCCTGTGTCAGGTGAGCGAACACGTTCATCATTTCTTCCCAGATGGTGCGATCGGATTGCAGCCCGCTATTCTGAGCCAGGTAACCGAGCGTCGTTTCTTTGGATTTGAAAATCTGTCCCCCGTCATAAGACATTTCACCAGCTACAATTTTGAGCAAAGTGGATTTTCCTGCACCGTTTACACCAACGAGGCCGATGCGCTCGCGTTCTAATATTTGTAAGTTCACGCCGTCCAGGATTGGATCGACACCAAAACGTTTGATAATTCCGGATACTTGCAGCAGCATAAAATTAAGTTCCTCCATAGGTCCAGTTCTTGATATGACAACTATATCCCAGTTTACATGAAATACAGAGCAATTGCACCGATTGGGAACGCATGGGGCATGTAGTCTTTTTGATCAATCAATGATAAACTGAAAGAAGGCATGTTATTACATGAGGATTTTGCAGAAAATGAATCATTTTAACCTTTTCAACAAGATGACAACTGGTCATAACATATAAATTGTTTTTTAATGAGCGCTTTTTTGTACCTTCCCTATCAACAGGAGGTTATTCAAGGATATGCAGGATCATGCGGAACTGAAAAGCCAGCTTCGATCCAGACTGAGACAGAGCCGTGATCTGATGGATGCGAGCATGCATCAGCAGGCGATGACTAAGATTAACGTTGGAATGAGGCGTGAGCTGGATCGCCTTAGACAGGCCAAGAGTAAGGTCATGAACAGACCACTCGTCATATTCAGTTATCTGTCCTATGGAAGCGAAGCATCCACAGCTTTTCTTTTTCAAGAGGGCTGGAATCATGGAGATGTGATGTATGCACCGAAAGTGTTGGCGAACCCACCTCGAATGGAGCTACGGCGAGTGACCGGAGAACGGGATCTGGAGCCAGGCATATGGGGGATACCGGAACCCAAGGATTCCTGTGAAGTTCTCAAGCCTGAAGATTGGCCGGATATCGATCTCGTACTGGTACCGGGGCTTGGTTATGATCTGCATGGGGGGCGTATTGGTTACGGTGGCGGTTATTATGATCGTTTTGCCGAGACGCTTGCAGCAACATGTGTGATGACGGGCAAGAAACCTTTGATGGCTGCGATGGTATTGCCGGGTCAGTTACAAGAGGAGATCCCGATGGACCTGCTCGATCTGCGGATGGATCTGTTGATAACAACCGAAGGTATATTACATATCGAATAAAGGGTTGTGATGTGATTGAGTTCAGAAGTGAACAACGGCCAGGCTTCGGGTGGAAAACTGACCCATTTTAATGAACAGGGGCGGGCCCGGATGGTTGATATTTCGGGTAAGGAAATTACCGTGCGTACGGCTGTGGCCGTAACCAAGGTGACGATGAATCCAGATACACTGGAAGCGATTCGGGAGGGCCGAATCGGCAAAGGTGATGTTCTGGCTGTGGCTCAGATTGCCGGGATTCAAGGCGCGAAGAAAACGTCGGACTGGATTCCGATGTGCCATCCGCTGGCACTGACGGGTGTGGATATTCGTTTTCATGATAACGGAGTGGATGAATTACACATTGAAGTTACTGTCAAAACCGAAGGTAAGACGGGTGTTGAGATGGAGGCGCTCACGGCTGCCTCGGCTGCAGCACTGACGGTCTATGACATGTGCAAGGCCATGCAAAAAGATATGATTATCGGTCCAACCATGCTGAATTCCAAGAGTGGTGGCAAAAACGGTGATTACAGCCGATAGACAATATTTATTTTCATAGAGGAGAAGGGTGATCTTTATGGTGTGGAGAACAGCAATCCTGACAGCCAGTGACAAAGGAGCCCGCGGGGAACGTGAGGATACGAGTGCACAAGTCATTCGGGAGCTGGTGGAAGAAGAGCTGGGTGGTCAAATCGTGGAGTACCGTATCGTTCCGGATGAACCCGATGAGATTATCGCGGCTTTGATTGAGATGACGGATTATTTTCACGCCGATCTGGTGCTGACTACCGGTGGAACGGAGCTGGCCATTCGTGATATTACTCCAGAAGCGACCCGGCGCGTAATTGAACGGGAAGTTCCAGGGATGGCAGAGGCTATGCGGTACAGTGTAATGAGCAAAAACCGTTCTGCCATGCTCTTCCGTGGGGTCTGTGGCATTCGTGGCCGCACGCTGATTGTCAATCTCCCAGGTACGCCAAAGGGTGTGCACGAACATCTGGCTGCCATTATGGATCAGCTTCCGGAAGCGCTGTTGATGGTTACCGGTCAGTTCAAGCAATAAGCGAGTACGGACTCTCGTGCATGATATTCGATTAGACATAAACCATTGTTCAGGTAATATCTCTTATTTGTGAATATTGCGGGTTATGTAAGTGGTTACATCTGTGGTATGATGGGCTTAAATTAAGAACGACGCAGAAGACATCTATGAACATCTGGCCGAATATGCGCATCTTTGAAGCTTGAGACGAGGAGGAATATCAATGTTAAGTTCCATTGGACCAACGGGTTTTATTTTGCTGGCCGTGATTGCATTGCTGTTGTTTGGACCCAACAAACTTCCGGAACTGGGACGTGCAGTTGGGCGTACCTTCCGTGAATTCAAAGAGGGCGCTCGCGAGATTATCTCTGAGGATGACTCGTCCAATCGCAAAGAGCAGGAGAAGGCAAAACCACTGGCGGCTGAGAGCACACCTGCAGACAAGCCTGCTGATAAACGCCTGCCGGAATAATCTTGACGGCAATGAAAGAGAAATCCCTTCCTGCCGGAAGGGTTTTGTATTTTAAGCTGGCAATAATGGGGGGGCAGGCATGACGCAGCAAATGGAAGAAATGTCGATTACGGAACATCTGAGTGAGCTGCGGAAGCGGCTGATCTACGTATTAAGTATTTTTGTGCTGGGACTGATTGCAGGATTTTTTGTAGCGGACCCGGTATACCAATATCTGACCAAGTCAGAGTCGGCCAAAGGTTTTGTATTGCATGCCTTCTCGTTCTGGGACGGGATTGGCATTTACATGAAGATTGCAGGTTTATTTTCACTTATCATTACGCTGCCGTTTACGGTGTATCAGATCTGGAAGTTTGTTAGTCCGGGGCTTAAACCGCGCGAACGAAAAGCAACGCTGAAGTATGTTCCCTATGTATTTCTGTTATTTCTTATAGGGATGGCTTTTTCGTATTATGTTATATTTCCGATGGCACTCGCCTTTACAACAGCGATTACGGAGAAGATGGGGCTTGTGGAGACCTACGGGATGAAACAGTATTTCAGCTTCCTGTTTGGCATTGTGCTGCCTGTATCCCTGTTATTCGAGCTTCCTTTGCTTATTATGTTTCTGACAGGACTGCGGATTCTGAATCCCATTCGTCTTCGCAAGATGCGCAGAGTGGCTTATTTTGTCCTGATCTTCATTGCAGTGGTGATTACACCTCCAGACTTCATATCCGATCTGCTGGTGATGATTCCCTTGCTCCTGTTATATGAGATCAGTGTGTTATTATCCGCAATTGTATACCGCAAGCAGCTTGCGGCCGATGAAGAGATCGAATCCCGTTACGTCCGTGCCGAGGATAAGAAGCATGCGGGTTAGAACATAAGATGGTATCAAAATGGAACACTGGTATATGACTGGTATGCGTGTGAATGAGGATGATCAGTAACTGTAATGTGCCCGGAGAAGACGGTTTGTTCTTTTCCGGGCTATTGTTGTAGATTGTTCCGCAGCTAGGCAGGACAAGCAGGCATATTATGTTCAACAATGGATACAATGGGAAAGGGACTGTCTGCTAACGTTGCAGAAGGGCTCAAGAATTTCGTAAAATAAGAATAGTGAATTTCCACATAGAACCAGGCACAGCGGGTGTACTTTGGCTATGTTCGTGTAAATTCAAGGTAAATTCTCATAGGAATTCGTCAAAAGGACTTGAAATCATGCTTCAAGTTGAGTATCATAAAGTTGGTTGTTAGCACTGAACACTGTCGAGTGCTAATACATATGGCTACAACCTACAATGTAACGTTATATAATTTCAAAAGGAGGCTATTTTTCATGATCAGACCTTTAGGTGAACGCGTATTGGTAGAACCACTGGAGCAAGAGCAAACAACTTCTTTCGGGATCGTACTCCCGGACTCCGCCAAAGAAAAACCGCAAGAGGGTAGAATCATTGCAGTTGGTGCTGGAGCATTGAAAGACGGCGTACGTGTGGCTCTGGAAGTGAAAGAAGGAGATCGCGTTATTTTCTCCAAATATGCCGGTACAGAAATCAAGTTCGAAGGTAAAGAATATTTGATTATGAAAGAAAGCGATATTCACGCGATTCTCGACTAATTCAAATTTAATCGGATAACCGAACCATATAGCAATACCATTTTCCAACAAAAACTAGGGAGGTTTTCTTAACATGGCTAAAGACATTAAATTCAGTGAAGACGCTCGTCGCTCCATGCTTCGTGGTGTGGATGCATTGGCTAATGCAGTAAAAGTAACACTCGGTCCTAAAGGCCGTAACGTGGTTCTGGAGAAAAAATTCGGAAGCCCGCTCATCACTAACGATGGTGTAACGATTGCTAAAGAAATCGAACTGGAAGATGCATTCGAGAACATGGGTGCACAACTGGTTAAAGAAGTAGCTACTAAAACCAACGATGTTGCCGGTGACGGTACTACAACAGCAACTGTACTCGCGCAAGCGCTGATTACAGAAGGTCTGAAAAACGTAACTGCAGGTGCTAGCCCAATCGGTATCCGTAAAGGGATCGACAAAGCGGTTAAAGCTGCGGTTGCTGAATTGCAATCCATCTCCAAACCGGTTGAAACCAAACAATCCATCGCACAAGTTGCAGCAATCTCTGCAGCTGACGAAGAAGTAGGCGAACTGATCGCTGAGGCTATGGAAAAAGTAGGTAAAGACGGCGTTATCACTGTAGAAGAATCCCGTGGATTCGCTACGGAGCTTGAAGTGGTTGAAGGTATGCAATTCGACCGTGGATACATCTCTCCATACATGATCACAGACACGGACAAAATGGAAGCTGTTTTGGACAATCCGTACATCCTGATCACAGACAAAAAAATCTCCAGCACGCAAGACATCTTGCCATTGCTTGAGAAAATCGTTCAACAAGGCAAACCACTGGTATTGATCGCTGAAGATATCGAAGGCGAAGCACTGGCTATGCTGGTTGTGAACAAACTGCGTGGAACATTCAATGCTGTAGCTGTTAAAGCTCCAGGATTCGGTGACCGTCGTAAAGCAATGCTGCAAGACATCGCTGCCCTTACTGGTGGCCAATTGATCACGGAAGAACTGGGTCTGGACCTGAAATCCGCTGTTGTGGAACAACTGGGTACAGCTCGTCAAATCCGTGTAACTAAAGAAAACACAATCATCGTTGACGGTGCTGGTAACAAATCCGATATCGATGCACGTGTTAGCCAAATCCGTACACAACTGGAAGAAACAACTTCCGAGTTCGACAAAGAGAAACTGCAAGAGCGTCTGGCTAAATTGTCCGGCGGTGTAGCAGTAATCAAAGTCGGTGCAGCTACTGAAACAGAATTGAAAGAACGCAAACTTCGCATCGAAGATGCCCTGAACGCAACTCGCGCTGCGGTTGAAGAAGGTATCGTATCCGGTGGTGGTACAGCGCTCATGAACGTATACAACGCGGTTGCAGGCGTAGCCCTTTCCGGTGACGAGCAAACAGGCGTAAACATCGTCCTGCGCGCTTTGGAAGCACCAATCCGTACAATCGCAGCTAACGCTGGCGAAGAAGGTTCCGTAATCGTGGAACGTCTGAAAAAAGAACAAACTGGCGTAGGCTTCAACGCTGCGACTGGCGAGTGGGTTAACATGATCGAAGCAGGTATCGTTGACCCTGCGAAAGTAACACGTTATGCATTGCAAAACGCTGCTTCCGTAGCAGCAATGTTCCTGACTACTGAAGCAGTTATCGCTGACAAACCAGAACCAGCAGGTGCTGGTGGCGGAATGCCTGACATGGGCGGTATGGGTGGAATGGGCGGCATGATGTAATAAAGGTGTAAAAACCTTAAATGCATCATGGTTTCCCTTGATAAGAAACCATCAAAAAGAATAGACCATTCGTATTACTACGAATGGTCTATTCTTTAATTGTTTTCTAAGTGTTTAAAATAAGTTATAGATTCAAAAGCTACAACAAATATTTTTCAAACAGCTCCAAGTGCTCTTAAAATGACGTAACTCAGTATCAACTAGCTTGTAAACATCATCGGGAGTATTGATCTTATTAAATGTCAAATATTAATCACTTATAAAGTAATAATTCGTAATTATAGAAATTAAAACAGAAAGGGGAAGATGAGTATATAAAAGAACACTTCACAGATATAAAGATATACTGAAACGAAAATTTACACATATTTACAATTAACAATTCAGAAGATGAAGAGCACTTTCAAAAAAAGATGTTAGCTTAAAAGTATTACAAGACGATAAAGTGGGCATCAACTATTTCCATCACAATCTACTAAAAATTTCAATCAGTTATTATTAAATACTTGGGCGATGTTGATCAGATTAGGGAGGGCGTTTTGAATTGAAACAAAATTTATTTGCTACTGTTAGATACTTTCAATTAGAAGTAGCAAACACTTCATTGGATATAATGAGTGGATTGAGATTATCAAACAAAGAGGCTACAATAAGTCAAATTTTAAATAACACTGTAATTGAGAATATAGGTAAAATATCAGAAAAATCACTTAAGGATTCGATATACATTTTTTGCAATGGATCAGGAAAGCGGTCGATCTATGATAAATTAGATATTGTTGGAATTAAAGATGAAGATGAAATCTTTAATGTTGTTAAAGGAGTAATTCAAATTTTCTTTACATGTCTATGGTTAGTTAAAGATAATAGTGCTCATATAGATAGTATATTTCTTAATAATTATATAGAAAATGAAAATGAAACATTGGAACAAACGTTCCATCACATAACATACTTAATATTTTCAACCAGCAGAGGCGAATTACAAACAAACATGTTCACTATAGATGAAATTAAAAAAGCTCTATTCTACGTATCATGTTTTAAAGAAGTAGATTCTCTCGATGAAGTGGACAACATCAAGTTTGGGTATGGACTCTATAATGACTTACCTTATAATAATTATAGCAAGCTTTCTAGAGCACACACTTTAATATGTACAGCAAGAAAAAATTCTTTTATTCCAATTAAGATTTCATTTTACATTGCCACCCTAGAATGTCTATTTAATACAGGTTCAGGTGAAGTAACGCATATGGTTTGTGAAAGAACATCGTTATTCCTTGCTGGCGACTTAGAAACAAGAATAAAAAACTATCAGTTAATTAAAATAGCATATGATATACGTTCAAAATTTGTACATGGACACCAAGATATGACTTCAAAAAGAAAAACTAAGGAGTCTTTACAGCAAATATCAGAAAAATTGGATTCTTTAATTCGTCAACTAATGGTTTTAGTTATAACAGAAAAAAGAGAAATTCTACGATTAAATAATTCAAAGAATGAGGATAAAAATTCTATAAATCAGATGTTTTTAGAGTTAATCCTTGAATAACTATTAAGTCAATCAACAGTCGATGCATTCGAATAGTACAAATAGTGTTTTTCATGTAAAGAAACTTCACTGCGATTACAAGTTTAGGGATGAACTCGTTTAATGTACATATCTAAAACTGATGTAGAAAAAGTGCGGGATTGACTGAGTAAACACTTGTAGTGAAAAAGTCTAAAATCTTTATAGAATAAGCGCTCGAACATTATTGAAAGCATGCTTTAACCCACCCCAACAAAATGTGAACTAAGACGTGTATTCCCGCATTAGAAACATACGTTCCGAATAAATTTATGACTACCACACAAACTCGAAATTAAAGAGGTTTGTTACAAGTGTGGGACTGAACCCTTTTGATTGACAAGAATCAAGACACCTTGTAGGCTTTAGCAACCGTCATCGGAATTTTATCTGAGACTGTTTGTTTAGTTTCGCTTGAATCCGAATGAAGTTTCAGAAGTTGATGTAGACTTAAAGAGTCTGTTCAACGATTGCCTTCGTTGTGCACCTAAGATCTTCGAGGTGGAACGTTTCAGACTTTAGTGTCGAACTAAACGGCTTACTGTGGGCATTATCAGCGGACATCCCTTATGGGATCTCATGGTACACTAAAATGAGCAAAGGCTCCCGTGAGGGAGTCTTTTTTATGTTGATTTTTTCAAAAAAGTACGGATGATTTCTTCTGTTGCTAAACAGCAAATTCTTAAGTAAAATAATATATGAACAAGTGCTCACATATTAATATATAAACTATATTGGAGATGATTCATATGTACGATGCATTGGTTATCGGAGCTGGGCAAGCAGGATTGGCAGCAGGTTACTATCTTCAGAGGTCGGGCTTAACCTTTGTAATCGTTGACGCTGCTTCATCTGTCGGGGAATCTTGGCGTAAACGGTACGATTCCTTGCGTCTTTTTACTCCACGAATGTATGATGGGTTACCGGGAATGCCGCTTGGTGGAAACGAAAATGATCTGCCAAGCAAAGATGAAATTGCAGATTATTTTGAAAGTTACGCCAAGCAAATGCATCTTCCCATAAAGTTAAACTGTTTAATCTCCCGTCTCTCCAAGCAAGATGAGGTGTACTATGCTGAAACCAATGATGAAATAATTGAAGCGCGCAATATTATCGTTGCCACAGGGCCTTTCCAGACCCCAAATGTTCCATCTTTTGCAAAGTCATTATCCGAGAGTGTAATTCAGCTTCATTCATCAGAGTATAAAAATATCTCTCAATTGCTCCCTGGCATAACAGTAGTTGTAGGCGGAGGGAATTCAGGCGCCCAAATCGCTGTAGAGTTAGCATCAGATGATAAACAAACCGTGTACATATCCATAGCTCGAAATATTACCTTTAGGCCATTGCATATTATGAAACGAAGTATATTCTGGTATTTCGAAAAGCTCGGAATATTACGTGCAAGTGCTGACCGTATGGTTGGAAAATGGTTGCGGAATCAGCCTGAGTACGTCTATGGCTATGCGTTAAAAGAATTGATGACCCAGGGGAAGGTCAACATGCGCCAACGTGCCATTAATGCGATAGATGACCGCATCCTATATGAGGATGGGAGTGAGACACGAATAGACAATATGATCTGGGCGACTGGATTTAAGCGAAATGATAGTTGGATCGATATCCATACTGCTTTTGATTCCAAAGGTGAAATGATACACGAGAGAGGCGTATCACCGGTTGCTGGACTGTACTATGTTGGACTACCTTGGCAAACATCTCGGGGCTCAGCACTGTTGGGATGGGTCAAGTACGATGCTCAGAAGATCATTAGTCATGTGATTCATAGGTAAGACACATTATACTGGAGCAGATGCTGGGGATAATTAGGCAAATATCACATCTCACATTTTTGGGTATATTCCTAAAAGGAGGGATTTTATGAAATTATATAAACTGCCAATGATTCTTTGTATTATAGTGCTTGTATCTATTGTCTCAGCTTGTGGTGCGGATGATATCATCCGCGGAAAGAGCGATAACTGGAATATATCTCTTCAGAGATCGACAGGGATCTATACGATAACCTACATCGGTGATGAAAAGCGTATAAAAGATTTTGTGTTTGACCTTACGGGCAACAATTTATCACAACAGGGGAAATCACTTGATGAAGAAGGGGTACCGTTCACGATGTCGGGAACAATAACTGAGACGGAGAAAATGAAAGATCCGATTACCTTTAAAATGAGTTGGAACAATCAAAGCGAGACTATAACTTTTGAGTAAATCTCGCATGGCGGAGGTGTTCATCATTGGTTTGGTGGCAACCACTGAGTCAATCTATAGTACATAGAACATATCACCCGATAGGCCGTTCCTTCATGGAGCGGCCTTTTTACTCCAATGCATCTCACTTCGCAACAGTTATTTCAAAAGTAGATTGTTCATGATCCTGGATGCTGAAGCGATATTCCAATCCATTTCTAACCGTTGCCCCATCAAAATCTGACTGATTCACATCGCGATCCAATAGACCGATATCCTGAATGACATCTTGTGCATCGTTATACGTGTACTCACTATTGGTTGTGAGAATGAGCGTGGCCATAGCGGTCAAAAAAATTCCACCCGTTGGTTCTATGGTATCACCAGTATCATATAACGTGACTTCCTGTAAGCTCTCATCTGCATTCACTACACCAACCAGGCGCAATTCGTCATTGAACACATACTCGAAAGTGCTAGTAACCTGATTGGAAGACTCTTTCATATTCAAGCGGGTAATACTCAACCCATTCAGTCGGTATTTGCCCACGGCGCCATTAAACTTGTTTTTAAACTCTTCGGTAGTCATGTGGAAGCCTGAGGGACTCGTCTGATTTGCAGCTTCCTGTTCTTTGTCTGTGGTAACATTACCTGAATTTCGTTCCACTGTCTGATCTTGTCCAGTCTGAGCGGAGTTCGAAGATAAAGTCAGCATGCCATATAACCCTATTGAAGCCATTCCGAAGCATAGCACGGATAGAATAGTATGTCTTATCGTTATCCGGTTATGTTTGCGCATGGAGAGGATCATCAAAACAAGAAATCCCAAGAAAGGAAGTAAGCCAAGAATAAAGATGACTGTAAAAAGGTATTGCACATGCTCACCTCGTAGTAGACGGGTATTTGGAATAGTACTGTATCAAATGCTTAATAAGTGTGTCTCAACATCTGTGGCCCAAAATGATATATGTAGAATTGGGCCTATTCCAGCGGGCACAATTCCATTTGCGCCTCATTCATTATAATGGTTCCATCAAAAAGTTCAAACTTCCAATGCTCACTGTCCCCAACAAAAAAAAGCACTGCCGGCATACTGCCAGCAGTGCTTGCTTGATGTTATACAGGTCTTACCGTAAAGGTGAAGGAATACGCGCGGTTGGCCGGCAAGGTGTATTCAGCGTGGGTACGTGCGCCCCAGCTATCATCCCCGCCGACACCCATTTGTTTATAATTAATGCGGGCGACAGTCTGTGTACTCTGAGGTAATTTATACACATGATCATTGGCTTCGAGTTCCTCAGGTGTCCACGGCAACGCATTGATCTCAAATGGTATGTTGGCTTCAACGTGCAGGCCACTTTGACCATCCGTTGACGTGATTTCAGCAAAGCGTACATCGGTTTTGTTACCACACTCTTGTGGTTTCAGGTATGGAACGAATTGATCTCGAACCGCACCTGTGTAATAGCCGAGACGTGCACTGGTTAGGCGGTCTGCGTAATTGTCATGCGGGCCTCTGCCGTACCAAGAGATTGTATCCAGGCTGTTACTCAGTTGCAGCAACATGCCGAACTCTGGTAGATCAGGTAGGCCCTCGCCTGGAATAAGCGTTTGACTGATTTCCAATACACCATCCATATCAATACGGTACGAGATGGACAACGTACATCCCGGATGTTGATCCCACGTATGATCGGTCGTCACGAGAATGCCTTGTTCGTCTGAATGGTGTTCAAAGCGAATTAATCTACTGGTAGCGTGAGCATCTCTCCAGAAAGCAGAACGCATATTCAGCTTGTTCCCCATATCGTTGTCTGTCATGGCTCTCCAGAAATTCGGCCGGATCGGTGCCAGCAATTGTTCCTGATTGTTGATCTGATAAGACGTTAACACGCCAGTAGTCGGGTTAAAGCTCAACGTGACTTGCCCTGTAGCTACTTTCAATTCATCTTGCAGTTCCTGTACCTGTGGTGAATTGCCTTGTCCTTGGTGTACCGGTTGGATTGGACGCAGTCGCGGAGATACCACGAACTGATCCCAGGCAATTTCGTGACCGACTCCTGCCCATTTGGTTGCGACTTTGGTTACCAGAGATACAGTCAGCACCGCTTCCTGGAACAGATCGGATGATGGCGTGTAAGGGATACGCACTTCAGCTGATTCGCCAGGCGGTACCGCGATGTCCAACGTGCCGTTCTCTACGGATACACCATCGTGTGTTACTGTCCATACGAGCGAATATTCGCTCAGATTCGTGAACAGGAACTGGTTTCTTATACGCAGCAGGCCGTCTTTGACATCAATAGCCTCCATACGAACGTTCTGATAACATTTCTTCACTTCTTCCAGCTTCGGTGTAACCGTCTTATCGGCCAGAATCAGTCCGTTTCCGCAGAAATTGCCATCATGAGGGGATTCGCCGAAATCTCCGCCGTATGCGAGATATTCTATACCGTCTGCCGTCGTGGTACGAATGGACTGATCGACCCAGTCCCAGATGAATGCACCTTGCAACACATCATATTTATCGAACAATTCCCAATACAGATGCAGGCCGCCGCAGGAGTTACCCATGGCATGGCTGTATTCACAGATAATATAAGGTTTCTTCGGTCCTTGCATGCGAGCATAATTCTCCACATCCTCAGGACTGATATACATCGTCGATTCAATGTCGCTTGCCGAATCGGAAGGGCGATAATGGAATGTCCCTTCATAATGAACGAGACGGGTCGGATCGACTTGTTTCAGATAATCGTACATGGCGATGAAGTTATCGCCGCCGAAGGACTCGTTACCCAGAGACCAGATAATAACGGAAGGATGGTTTTTGTCCCGCTGGAACATCGAGTTACAGCGATCGATGACGTTGTTACGCCATTCCGGTTTGCTTGCCGGGATGTTGTTCTCATTCATTTCCTTTTGCCCATAGTACCAGGTGCCGTGAGTCTCCAGATTCGTTTCATCAATGACATAGAGGCCATATTCATCACACAGTTCGTACCAGAGTGACTGATTCGGATAATGGGATGTACGCACAGCGTTAACGTTATAGGACTTCATCAGCTCGATGTCACGGACCATGTCTTCCCGACCAATGGCTCGACCTGTATCCGGGGAAAATTCATGACGATTCACGCCCTTGAATACAATGCGTTTGCCGTTGATTTGCATCAGGCCATCCTTGAGTTCAAACTTGCGGAATCCGATCCGGCTGCGAACCGCTTCCAGCGTTTCGCCTGATTCATTCTGAATGGACAGCACAAGTGTATACAGATGAGGAGTCTCGGCGCTCCATAGAAGCGGCTGGATAACCTCTGCTGACAATTGGAATGAAAGTTCATCCTCACCCTGGAAAGTGACCGCCGCAGTAAGTGGTTGCTTCAATACAGTCTGCTGTTGTGCATCATAGAGCTGTGCCTGAACGGACAATCCGGCTGTGGTCTGCACCGCGTTATGATTGAATAATTTTACATCCAGCAGCAGCTCCGCATCCTGATAGGCATCATCCAGTTCAGTGCGAACAAAGAAATCGGCGATCTGAACCGGTGAAGGTGAATGCAGGTATACACCACGGAATATGCCGCTTAGCCGCCAGAAATCCTGATTCTCCAGCCAGCTCGCATCACACCATCGATATACCTCCACAGCCAGCTTGTTTTCACCTTCCGTCAGATATGCAGTGATATCGAATTCTGCGGGTGTGAACGTGTCTTCGCTATAACCGACGAGCTCCCCGTTAACCCATACATAAAAGGCGGATTCAACGCCCTCAAAGTGCAGCAGAACAGGCCGGTCTTTCCAGTCTGCAGGAACCGTAAACGTACGGATGTACGAACCCACCGGATTATAAGTCGTTGGTGCAAAGGGTGGCTTCAATTCAGGCTCACGCTCGACCCACGGATACGTCATATTTGTATATTGGGGATAATCGTAACCTTGTAGCTGCCAGTTGGAAGGAACGGCGATCTCGTCCCAGTCACTGGCATCATAGTTGTTCTCATAAAAGGAAGAGATCCGTTGCTCCGGTGTCTCCGCAAAGGCAAACTTCCACTGACCATTCAGTGATGCGTACCATGGCGATGCGCTGGATTCATTGGATAACGCTTCTGCTACAGATGGAAACGCTACCATAGACGCATGTGCGGGTAGACGGCCTACTTGAAAAGTCTCAGGATTGTTGTTCCATTCCGGGTATCCATTAGCCGGAGGGGTGTATACCAATTTGTTTCGCATAACAGCAACTCCTTCTGAAATGTTATAATATTGTCATTATAGAATTGAATGATGACTTAGAGAATAAAGAATATTGCCCATATATATCACAATATGAAACTAACGATGGAGAAAGGGGGGGACTGGATGGATACCCGGATTTTTTTTGGTAAAACAGAAGAAGCTGCTCGCCTGCCCATCTATATGACCACGGTTGGTTACTGGGAACACCAATATGAAACCGAGCGTCCAGAGGGATTCCCGGATTATCAGATCCATCAGATTATTCATGGCCAGGGGAGACTGATTATACAGGAAGAAGAGTATATCGTCAGCCCGGGAGACGTTTTCTTTCTGTATCCTGATATTCCGCATCGATATATGCCCATCAGTGATCGTTGGGAGCTGGCTTGGGTGTCGTTCCAGGGGAGAGAGGCCAGCCAGTTATTATCTTACGCGGGGATAACCGGTTCAAGCGTGTGCAGACTCAGAAAAGCCACGCTGTTACGTGGCCTGGAGCAACTTCTGGTTAGAGGAGAGCATGGGGATACGACGGATTACGCAGATTACGATGTGGAATGCTCCAAACAATTATATGCCCTGCTGCTGGATCTAAAGCCAATGCTCATCGCTTCCGCCAATTATAATGATGAACTGGAGCGATTGAAGCCTGTGCTGCGTTATATTGCAGAGCATCTGGATCGTTCACTTTCACTGAAGGAACTGGCCGATGTGGCTGTAGTATCTCCCCAATATTTGTGCAGGCTGTTTCAGAAGGCGCTCCATATCAGGCCTGTATTTTACGTGAACCAAGAACGGATCAATCGGAGCAAACAACTTATGTTCAGTGAAAGAGAGCTGCGAATCTATGAAGTGGCTGATCGAGTGGGTTACGAGAACGCCAGTTATTTCTGTGCGATGTTCAAACGGCATACAGGCATGAGTCCCGAACGTTTTCGCAAACTGCATGGACTGAATTGATGAAGTTACAATTTTGATGCTCCACCTGCCCTAGGGGCAACAGAGTACACATCACTTAAATGACATGCCAGATACACCTTCATCCAACCCTCGGAATCGTTCAGATCCACGCGTAGAATCTCCTCTATTTTGCGCAGACGCAGGTACAGCGTATTGGTATGAATATGAAGACGTTCGGCTGTGACTTGCACAGATCGATTTGCGGCAATGTAGGTTTTGAGTGTGAGTTCAAGCTCTCCTGATTTTTGCTGTTGAAGAGGCGACAGAATTTCATCAATGTAGTTCTCAATATCAGACGGTTCCTGATTCAGAAACAGCCGATTGATCCCGATTTCTTCGTAGAGCATCAGGCCCGCTTTGTTTTGTTTCAGCAAAAAGGATAACGAGCGTGTAGCCTCGTCATTGCTTTTGGACACGTACTCAAGCCCTTGATAAAGTCCGCCGATACCGATAGATAGGGCAGGGGTTTTGGAGGTGGTCCATTTCTCTACAGCCGATTCCAGCCTGCTGATGATCCAATGTCTGACCTTGGGCTCGGGTGCCGCAGCCAGAATCGTAATTTTGTGATGTGCACTGAACAACAGATGTTCACGGGTGCCTAGTTCCTTTTCGATAAAACCAATCAATTTGCGCACCCAATTTTCAGTGGTTTTCATATCGGGATGTTCCCCATAGAGCTGCAATTGTGCGACGAACAAGGACTGATGGGCTGGCAATTGAAAGCTGGAAAGTCGTGCCTCCAACTGCTGTGGATCTCTATATTGCACCAGATCGCTGAAGAAATCCTGGTTTTTTCGATAGGACATTTCAGTGAGGGAGTAGGTGTTCATCATCTCCAGCATGACAATAGCTCCGCCTTGCTCCAAAATCACATGATCCAGCTGACCTAACGGATGATCTAATTGGATGGCAAAACAGCCAAGCATCAGAGATCCGTTCACAATCGGATACAGGTAATAATCGCTTTGATCCGTTCCCCCGGATAAGATGATGGGGTTAAACTGACTGTCCAGAGCAGTGTATATATCTAGCTCACTTAACAAGACACTTTCTGGGAGAACGGGGTACCAGTCATTTCTGGCCATGTCCACATAATAGGTAGGAAGCTTCAACATCGACCCAACCGTCTCAATGATATGTTCAAGGCTCACATGTTCAATGGAAAGGGCCGTGAATTGATTATGAATTTCATTGCGGCTAACGAGATATCGGTTCGTTTCCAGCAGTTCTGAATACATGGTGGCATTGGAGATCGCAATGGCTGCCTGATCCGCGAATCCCTGCATCACATTCAGATCATGTGGGGCAAATCGTCTGTGTTGTTCAAATTGGTATACCAGCATCACTCCGATTTTATGGGTGTTCATCGTCACAGGAACGGCGATAAGCCCTTTCGCCATAACACCATCAGGCAATGAACGTACAATGATATCCGCATTCTCCTGACTGACATTGCCCATATCCTTAAAGGCATCATCCGGTGTGCTGTACATTCGGCCAATGCCTTCCTCGTATACTTTTCCCGTAATGCCCTCATCCAGCTCGCCCTGATATTGATACACACTATCCTGAAAACCGACCTTGGCTCTAGGGATCATCTTGCCAGAGTCCGGATCAACCATCATGAACAGTCCACAGGAAAGAGAAGGGATGACATGCAGTGCATTCTCCATGATTTTGAATAACAAGTCGTTCAACTCCAGGGAACAGGTCAGCTCCCGCAGTCCGGTCAACCATCGATCATTGTGTGCACGTTCCATCTCAATCTGCTGCTTCAGCAGTCCTTCCCGAATCAAGGACTCCAGACGTTCACTTTGTAGCAGGGTGAGTTGTTTCTGGGTATCGATCACCACACGAATCTTGATATTGGACAGAAAATCAAACGTATACCTGAGAATCTTCCAGGATGGCTCGATCTGTTCTTGATCTGTATATTCAGGTACCTCTCCTTCGCGCAGCCAGTTATTCCATTGGAAATCGTATTCGTCCTTCATCCAGATTCCGTACGAAGCAGATCCAAAGACCTTAACCATAAATGAGCGAACTGCTTCATGAATCATAGCAAACGTACTCCTTTCGTGTTCACACGGTGGCAAATGCTTACATATATAACATGACCTTCACTATGCTGTGTAATTTATATTCGATATTGTGTATATCACCATAATAAATATCAAAATGCTGTTGTTATCAACAATGACATTATACATTTGCAACTTATATAATGTCATTAACTTTAACACTATACAATTTTATCGTAGTACAGCAATAGAGCTATAAATCAATAATATTGAAGTTCAACTTAACTTTTTACACGAGAACGGAGAGGACAGAAATAACGTGAAGAAGCAAAGCGTTCGCCTAAAAGCTTTCTGAAAGAAAGCTGCTTCGGAAGCATACGCTATCCCCGGATTTTCCCTTTGGAGAAGGGGATCAAAAAAATCTGGGGATAACAGCGATCGGAAGGTTATTCTGTCATCGGAGTGGAAGTGTAAATATTCTTTAGTTGAACTTGCAACCAAGTCTGAAAATGAGGTGGAGTACAGATGAGTCAAATTACTGCTTTTGTAGGTGCATTGTTGATTGATGGACAAGGTGGAGAGCCTGTTTCCGATAGTGTGGTCCTGGTTGAGAACGGAAAATTCATAGCTGCGGGTGCGAAGGCGACCGTTCCAGTTCCGGAAAGTGCCAAGCTTGTTGATGTAACAGGCAAAACGGTGATGCCCGGATTAATTGATGCCCATGTCCACGTGCATGGAGCCAAAAACCTGAATATGGCTGCGGTGGCGCTCGAAGCCAATGAACTTCAGATGGGAAGAGCACTTCAGGATCTGCCGAAACTGATCAACGCGGGCTTTACAACCGTCAGGGATGTAGGCAGCCACGTTGCTGTGTACATTCGTGATCTGATTAAGGAAGGTGTGGTGAAGGGGCCGCGAATTAAAACATCCCGTCACATGCTCTCTCAGACGGGTGGACATGCAGATATTCATATGATTCCAACGGAACTGAATATGTTTACCGTGTGTGACGGCGTTCCCGAAGTGATTAAGGCAACACGTACGCAGTTCCGTGAAGGGGCAGATTTCATTAAAGTGTGTTCCACAGGCGGGGTGCTTTCGGAGAAAGATGACCCTCGCTGGTCGCAATTCCGCTTGGATGAGCTGAAGGCGATCGTGTATGAAGCGGAAGCGGTACAGTCATATGTGGCTGCACATGCGCAAGGTACACAGGGGATCAAAAATGCGCTGGAAGCGGGCGTGCGCACGATTGAACACGGAATCTACATTGATGAAGAAGGTATTGGCATGATGCTGGATCAAAAGGCGGTTCTGGTTCCAACGTTGGCCATTGTACATCGGATTATCAAAGAAGGGCATAAATACGGTGTTCCCGAATTTGGCATCCGCAAAGCCAAAAGTGTATATCAGGAGCATATTGAGAACATGATTATTGCGCGTAAGGCAGGCGTAACCATTGCAGTAGGGACAGATTTCTGCACGTGTGCACCTGTTGAGCATGGCGGGAATGCACTCGAACTGCGATTGCTTGTGGAGGATGTTGGATTTACGCCGATGGAAGCGATTGTTGCTGCAACACGAGATGCAGCAAGAGCGATGCAGATGGAAGCGGAGATCGGCACGATTGAGCCGGGGAAAGCTGCTGATCTGCTGGTATTAAATATGAATCCGTTAACGGATATCGGACTGCTCGAAAACACAGAGAATATCGAACAGGTCTATTTATCAGGTGAACGCTTGAAATAAGAAAGAGAAAGATGGTTCTGCGTGTACTGCACTGACAACATAGAGAATGGGGAGAAGCCACCATGTTTAGTCAACCGATATATATCGCCACGGTATTACTTGTTATTTTAGCTATAGGGGAACTGGTTTCGATCTGGTCCAAAGCACGAATTCCTTCCTTGCTTGTGATTCTGATAGGATATTTGCTGCTGAACTGGGCGGGGTTATTTCCCAAAGGAGTAGTATCGAGCTCCGCTCTCACTGCGTTCGGGGCTCTCATGGTGGCTCCGCTGATTGTACACATGGGCACATTAATACCGCTGAAGTTAATACGTTCCCAATATAAAGCAATACTGATCTCTTTGTTCGCCTCACTCACGGCGACAGGTCTTATCCTGTTAATCGTATCACCGTTCTATGGTTATCCTACCGCTGTTGCCGGATCAAGTCCGGTTGTCGGTGGCATTATCTCATATCTGATCACAACGACGAAGTTGCAGGAGATGAACTTGGGGCATCTGATTACGATACCAGCCGTTATTCTGGGAATTCACTCTCTCGTGGGAATGCCGATTGCAACCAACATGTTACGCAGATATGCGCTGAAACTACAGAAACAGGGTGCTTTTGAGAACAAGGTTGCAGGCGAATCCAATGTGAACATTAAAGAAGCGAATGCCAAAACATTCCTTCCACAACATTTCCAAACCGCACCTATTCTGCTGTTGCTTTTGTTCATTATGGGCAGTCTCTCCATTTATCTGGGCAATGTAACCGGACTTAGCTACAGTATCTGGGCTCTGTTGCTTGGGGTGCTAGGACATCTGATTGGACTATTCCCATCTCGTATTCTGGATAAAGCAAGTACATCGGGGATTGCCATGACAGGTCTGATCGTAGTCGTGATGACAAGTATGGAGTCGATCACTTTCGATGCGGTGGTTAGTTCCATTATTCCGGTGTTATTCATTATCGCAATCGGTGTAGTTGGGGTGCTGATCGGTGGATTTGTCGGTTCCAAGCTGTTCAAATGGGACCCGCTCAAAGGTCTGCCTGTAGCACTGACCGCACTATTCGGTTTTCCGGGGGACTATATTATCTGTGAGGAAGTAAGCCGTTCGGTTGGACGTGATGAAAATGAACGCAAAGCCATCCTCGATGAGATTTTAACGCCAATGCTGGTGGGGGGATTCACAACGGTCACAACAGCATCTGTGTTAATTGCGTCCATACTGATCAAGACACTTTAGAAAAATTGATGTTCTTTTCATCCCAATTTCAGTTTCTATTAATGTTACGGAGGTAAGATAATTCTTGTAAACCCCTTCTCGTGTTAAATAGATGTGTGACTGGCCCTATCGGATTGTCCTCCGGTAGGGCACTTTTTTTCTTCATTTGTGCGGTTGATGGTATGATAGATGAATACATAATGTGTAACCAACTCTAGTGATCGGAGGATTGCATAGTGGATCACAGCTTGCACCCGTTGTTTAAGCCGATTCAGATGAATGGAACGTATTCGAACAGTTATTATGTTGAGAAAATACCCGCCACCGGCTTAATGGCATATGTGGCCTGTTATTGGGAATCGGGATCTCTTTCAAGCACACGCAGGGATGTTGCTAAGGGAGCAGGTCGAGATCAGTCGGTGATATCTGTACCTGCCCGAGTATTGCCTGATGGTTGCACGGACATGCTGATTACATATGATCACGTCCGTTCAAAGTACGCCTATGCATATTGTGGCAATTATACACAGCCATTCACTATACCTGAGCCATCTGATGATGGTCCTCCTGCTAGAGATTATACTTTTGGTGTCCGGTTCTTCCCAGGTGGAGCGCATATCTTCCATGGCATGCCTCTGGAGTGGTTTACGGATAAGCGAGTTGCCCTTCAGGAATGTTGGCCGGAGGGGCTGAACGAGCTTCAGGAACGGATGGCTGAAACGAATAGTTTTGCAGAACGGGTAGAGGTCATGAACGCATATTTGAATCCGTTGTCCGTGCAGACCAGCACATCTGAGAACGATCTGATGAAAAACGTGTTGCACCGTATTTTTATAGATGGGGGACGTATGAGTGTCCAGGAGCTGGCAATGCGTGAAGTGATCAGTGAACGGCAGTTGCATCGCAGATTCTCGGAATGGGTCGGAATCAGCCCCAAGCGATTCAGCGAGGTGGTTCGTTTTCATCGTGTACTGAGCGATATTCATCAGGGGAACACGGCAGACTGGGCCATGCTTGCCCAGAATCATGGTTTTTTTGACCAAGCCCATCTGATTCGGCAATTTCGCAAGTTTTATGGAGAGACTCCGTTGACGGCAGCCAGAGAGCATGGCAGGATGTTGTCCGATTTGTACAATAGATCTGTAGAGTCTTCAGTTATACTAAGATCATGAGTGAGAATAAAAGATAAGGGAGACATCATATATGAATGGAACATTGCAGATTCGGGATCATTTGTTAACTGAACTGGAAACAGGAGTACGGACAGGCGCTTCGTTAATTCGATTGATCCGTCCGGAGGATTGGTCGTATCGTCCACAGGAGAATATGCGTTCATTGGTGGAGCTTGTACATCATTTTATCCAGATCACTGCATCGGATCTTGCCATCATGCAGGAAAAAGATGAAGCTGAGGTTGGACTGGTGGAGAATAGCTTGTCGGGGACTCAGGATATCGAGAAGCTGGAAGCAACGTTGTGGAGCAATTTTGAATCCTACAAAGTCTATATCACGGGATTAAGCGAAGACGATTATCTGAACCGCTCTACCAAAGCTTTTTATATGGAACAGGGTCACTTGCAGGCACAATGGCAGATTGAAACGTTAACGCATGTATTCCATCACCGCTCGCAGCTCTATAACTACCTCAAGCAGCAGGGTCATGAATTAAATTTCTACATGCTGTATGCGTAGTTAAACTTATAATTTCAAAATAAGCTTAGTTGGCTCCATCGGATGTTCCGGTGGGGCTTTTTGCGTACAGTGGTCTATTAATCTATGAAGTCTATCAAAAATGGACACTATGACAAGGGTATTCACCGTTGCTTTAATAGATTTCAAACATAGAATAACGTATCAAAGCAAAAGGAGGTGATTTCAAATGGCCATCCTTTTACCGCAACAGATTTACAATCTGGATCCAAGTGTGGGCAAGTCGTACTACGAAGATCTGACTGGAGGAACCAATGCGAGTATTACGGTTAACAACTTTGGTCCGTTCGCAGTTGACCTGGTTGTTACTCGTGTGAATGCACCGGTAATCACATATTTGATCCCTGCTGGCAACAGCCTTACACTGTCTGTAGACTTGCTGCTCGTCGCTGCGTTATTGACCAGTGCAGCTGGTGCATCTACAGGTACGATTCAAATTGCAACATCTGATTTCTAATGATGTAATGTACTTGTTGAACCTCTGTCGGACATCTTGTCGACAGGGGTTTTTCTTTTTTTTGGTGAATAAACATAGATTTAAAGTAATATGGACTATATAAGTTCAAATAATGAACTAATTTTTCTTCGAGAAAGAAGGTGAGAATCTTGGTTATGAAAGCACTCTTAAGAGGTGGAATACCATTCGTCATTATGAGCGTTATTGCTCTATTACTTTATTCTCAAGGGAAGTTTTCTGATGCTAAAGGTACATTTGTTGCAAGCCTAATCGCTCTTTTTATCGGTGCTGCATCCGTTATCTATAACATAGAACATTGGAGTTTGACTAAACAAAGCGCTGTTCATTTTATGGTGATGGTTGTAACAATTTATCCTATCCTAATATTAAGTGGTTGGTTTACGATTACATCTGTAGCCGATGCATTTATAATTTTTTTGATTTTTATTTTTGTTGGGCTCATTCTATGGTCTGCACTGTTTGCATTAGCCAAAATTTTTTCTTGGTCATAATAAATGCGTATTACCTTTAAACTTTAGTAGTGCTTTATACAGGTTTGTTTACTTTGGCAGTTATTCGATTAATTTAAGGTATAGACGGCACACAGTCTTGTGTTGGCATACAGGAGGTTAGTCGATAATGAACAGAACCATTTTATTTGAAACCGAACGGCTGGAGTGTGCGACGTGGAACGAAGGGGATCGTGCACTGGCATTTGCGCTTTGGGGTGATCATGAGGTTGCCAAATGGATTAGCAGCAATGGATCATTGAGTGAGGATGAAGTAGAAGCGAGATTAACACAGGAGATTCAAAGGCAACAGGAAGCGGGGGTGCAGTATTGGCCTTTCTTTGAGAAAGAGTCGGAGGTGTTTGTTGGTTGCTGCGGTCTGCGTCCGTATTCGCCAGAAGAGGATATCTATGAGCTGGGATTTCATCTAACCCGGGATCACCGGGGGAAAGGGTATGCGCAGGAAGCTGCACAGGCGGTGATTGATTATGCGTTTGACGAAAAGAACGTGAAGGCACTGTTTGCCGGACATCATCCGGATAATGAAGTGTCACGTCATATCTTGATCAAGCTGGGATTCGAGTATACAGGTGATGAACGCTATGAACCCACCGGAAATATGCATCCATCATATATGCTGCGAAAATAAGAAACCCCTGACCAATGGAGGACAGGGATGGTTTGTTAGGCGATGCTGAATAATACGGTTTTGGTTCCCACAAGTGTAGAGCCGCTGTTCACAAAATAATAGTTGGAGGCGGTATCCAGTGTTAAAGGTCCTGTCCAGGTAATCGTCCCAAATTGACTGCTGAATATGCCTGTTGGCGGGACGTCACTCAAGGCGAGTGTAACTGTCACATTGCCATTCATTGTGGAATTGGTAATGTGAGAGTATCCTCTAACGTTAATGGTACTGTCTGACACACTATCTACCATACGTTGAATATTCAAACCGGTATGGACCATGGTGTTGATGCGACTGTGATACAGGTACGTGTTCAGATTGCCCATATGACCGGATTGTACGATATTACCCACGACTCTGGCATTGAGCAGTTGAAACTCAATGGTTGTGAACGGGTCAACCGGAGCAACGTTCTGGAAAATGACATCACCGCTTATAATGGCCCCGTCAGTATAGTTGGTGTGTGTGCTGACGGACGTGCCGTCATTAAACGTTCCTATGACCGTAACAGGACGAGCATCAAATGCAGGTCCTTGAACCAGATAGACATCTTCCGCAGCCTGGCTCGTTTGGATCGTGACGTTGCGGGGGATGGAAGAAGCAAAGTTGGCCAGATCAGAGTTGCCCAGTTGCCATGGACCTAGACCCAGAAGCTGCACATGCCTTGCTGGTGGAATGACAATATCCTCATTGAAGGATGAATTGCCAGCAATGAGAATAATTAGACGGGCTCTCATGCCAAAAGTAACCGCAAGTGGACTATTTGTCGCTGCATCAATAGCTGCCTGGAGAGAATTAAAGGGATCAAAAGGTGATCCGGTGCCCGGTCCTGGAGCACTCGAATCAGCCCAGTAGATCGTCTGTCCCCACTCGAAGTTGGGAGTTCCGCCTTCAGCACCAAGTAACTCAGAAGTTACCAGTCGGTGGGCAGCGACCAATTGTCCAGTGTTATTTTTACCCCACATGGAAACGTCGGTTGAGCTTTCTGCCAAGCCGCTGGTAGTGAAAACAAACTCAAAGCCATCCAGGTTTGCAAAATAACTTTTGGTGAAGACTTCATTGGGAGCAAGTGAGATGGATTCCAGTACATACAAGGTTCGCGTTCCGTTCAGCGCATATCCTTCGATCAGAACAGTTGAGGCGTTGACTGGATCTTCGTTATCAATTTTGATAGTAACCGATTGGGTGAGTCTTGATCCGGCTACCAGGTTGTTCTCAATGGGACCAGATGAGATTGTGGCCATTTTTTTTCCCCCTTTTATAGAGATAGTTCTTTTGAAACAATGCGGTGTGCGGTAACGATTTGCCCAGTGTTGTTTTTGCCCCATACTGAAATTTCGGTTAGCGCAGCCGCACCTCCACCCGTGGTAAATACATATTCGTATCCATCCAGGTTGGCGTAATAGGTTTGGGAGAAGACTTGTCCGGGATTCAGATTGACCGATTGTTGAACATACAATGTCCGCGTTCCATTAAGAGAATAACCTTCAATGAGTATATTGGATGTATTAATGGAATCAGTGTTGACCATTTTGATGGTGACTTGTTGCGTAGGCCTGCTGCCACCAGAGAGGTTATTCTCGATTGGCCCGGTAGAAAGAACTGCCATAGGTTCATCTCCTTTTTTATGAATGTCTTTTCCTGAGAAAAGCTAGAATAGCATATGCTAGAATATACAAAATAGTTTGGACTGAGAGACATATGTACTGAAAGTAAAGAAGATACTGAACCCCAGTCTCAAGAGAGGATGTATGTTTTCATGCTTTTTTTATTTCGCTTTCAGCTTCTATTAAGGTAGCGGAGGTATGATAACTCTTGTAAACCCCTTCTCGTGTTAAATAGATGTGTGACTGACCCCGCCGGGCGCCGGTGGGGTATTTTTTTGTTTTATTCTCAAATAAACAAAACTAAACAAAAATAAATAAAAGATTATTTCTTTGCTTTTTATTGACTATCAAAGATAAACAAAGGTATAATGAATGTGAAAAAAGGAACTTACTATGTACGTGGCAAGCATATGATTTTTAATATAAGGAGAGATTGATCATGAACGTGACCCTTACCAACGTCAACACACAGGCTGCAGGTTTCGATATTCCATTTGTTCGAGAGATGGCGGAGATTACACAACATATGTGGAAGAATGGCTGGGATGAGCGCAATGGAGGCAATGTCAGCTATCTGCTGGAGGAAGAGGAAGTAGCACCATATATCGATATCCATCATGTGATCCGCAAGATCAAACCAGCATTTTCGGTGCAAGAGCTGGCAGGCAAGTATTTTATCGTGACAGCATCGGGTAAATATTTCAAAAATGTACTTGCTGATCCCGAGAGCAACCTGGGATTGCTGCGTGTATCACAAGATGGGCAGGAGCTGGAAGTGCTCTGGGGATTGAAGTCGGGGGCGAATCCAACCAGTGAATTACCTACACATTTTATGAGCCATATTGAACGTTTGAAATTGGACCCGAACCATCGGGTTGTCATGCATAACCATGCCACTCATGTATTGGCCATGACGTTTATCCACGAATTGGATGAGGCCAAATTTACGAAGACCCTCTGGCAGATGTGCACCGAGTGTGTAGTTGTATTCCCGGATGGCATTGGCATTATTCCATGGATGATTCCTGGGTCGAACGAGATAGGCCGCGAAACGGCGGAGAAAATGAAAGAATACCACGCGGTCATCTGGCCGCAACATGGCATCTTTGGAACAGGTACAACGATTGACGAGGCTTTTGGTCTGATTGAGACGATTGAGAAGGCAGCCCAAGTGTATATGCTGGTTGCTGGTCACGAGATTCGGCAGAGAATTACGGATGAACAACTGATCACCCTGGCGCAAGCGTTTGGCGTCACCCCTCGTCCTGGCATTTTGGACAGCTAAATATAAGCTGAATAAAGAAGCTGCACAGGTCTGGACAAGGCAGATGCAGGGAAATTACATTGCTGTACAGTCAACGTATAGATCAAGGAAGTGGTCTTTGGTTCATTGAACCGAAGGTCATTTCCTTTTTTTTGACGAACAAACGTCATTTTGGTTCAAAAAAGTTCAAATTGCTGAACAAGAATGGCTTTGTTATCGATTATTGAATCGTAGAATGCATTATCACGCGCTGGCGAAATTCGGGTGAAATGACGTATTGTCAATGGCTCTGCGATTTTGCATAATAACAATGCTTCACAGATGAGAGATGGAAGGAAGTTATGATCATGCTTGGCAAAATGAAGAGAATCTTAATAGGCAAGCCAATGAAATCGGCTGAACTGGATGGAGAAAAATTGGGGAAATGGAAGGCGCTCGCCATCCTGTCCTCGGATGCCCTATCGTCCGTTGCCTACGGTACGGAACAGATTTTGCTGGTGCTCGTTGCGGCCGGATTCGCCGCCCTGTGGTACTCTGTTCCAATTTCCATCGCCGTGCTGGGATTACTCGTCATTTTAATTTTTTCCTATCGCCAGACGATATTTGCTTATCCAACAGGGGGCGGCGCTTATATCGTAGCCAAGGATAACCTGGGTACAACATCCAGTCTGATTGCCGGAGGATCTCTGCTGGTCGATTATATTTTGACCGTTGCGGTAAGTTCGTCCGCAGGCACGGATGCGATTACATCGGCTTTTCCTATGCTGCATGACTACAGTGTTGTGATTGCACTCATTATGATTGTTTTTCTAACCATTATGAATCTGCGGGGAGTGACGGAGTCGGCGTCTGTGCTGGCGATCCCCATCTATCTGTTTAACTTTTCGATTGCAATTCTGATTATCTCGGGTGGAATCAAATTTCTTGCCGGGGGCATGGAAGCAGCTGCACCAGAATTCGGAACAAGTCTATCCCATGTGAGTATGTTTCTGTTATTGAAAGCATTCAGCTCCGGATGTTCGGCCTTGACTGGCGTGGAGGCGGTAAGTAACGCGATCCCGAACTTCAAGCAGCCAGCCGAGAAAAATGCCGCGGGTACATTACTGCTTATGGGTTGTATATTAGGAGCCATGTTCATCGGTATCACCTTACTAGCTTATGGGTACGGAGTGAAGCCTGATCCCAAAGCAACGGTCATTTCCCAGATTGCTGAAGCGACGTTTGGCAGGGGCACGATGTATTTTATCATTCAGGGTGTAACAGCATTGATCCTGTTCCTGGCTGCCAACACCGCATATTCGGCTTTTCCGCTACTATCCTTCATGATGGCAAAAGATAAATTCATGCCACATGCATTTATGGTCAGAGGAGACCGCCTTGGTTTCTCGAACGGAATCATTTTTCTTAGTGTGATGTCTGCCTTACTGGTGGTTGGGTTCAAAGGAAATACGGAAAGCCTGATTCCGCTCTATGCGGTAGGGGTGTTCATTCCATTTACCCTGTCACAACTCGGTATGATGATTCGTTGGATCAAAGTCAAACCATCTGGCTGGCAGATGAAACTGCTCGTGAATACGATCGGTATGCTGACTACATTATCGATCACCCTGATCTTTATTTTCACCAAGTTCACGCAGACATGGGTCATTTTTATCTTTTTGCCGGTTGTTGTCTATGTGTTCATGCGTATTCACCGTCACTATTGCAACATTGCCGATGAGCTGCGAATCGACATTCAGGTGGAAAAACCAGCCCACAAAGGCAATACCATCATCATTCCCGTTGCTGGCATTACCCGGGTCGTCATGAATACGATCAGTTATGCGCAGACGATGTCGGATCACGTGGTCGCGCTGTACATTGGATTCGATGATGAGGCGATACGCAAGATGGAGCAGAAGTGGGAAGAGTGGAATCCCGGTGTTCGTCTGGTCGTGATCAAATCGAGATACCGCAGTATTATGGGGCCGCTGAAGAAATTCATTGATACCGTGGAGTGGAAAACGGCCGAGACCGATCACATCACCGTATTGATTCCGCAATTCATCACCAAGCACTGGTGGCAAAATGTACTGCATAACCAGACCAGCTTCATGATCCGGGCCTATCTGATCAATTACAAAGACGTGATTGTCACCACGGTGCCCTATCATCTGAATCGTTAACTTGAACAGTTCATCGCTTCATCCCGTTTGAAAGATTTACAGATTATTGTAAAATGAGTCACGTTCTTTAATAGGTATACGTTCATATTCCATTAACACATCGAACCGCAGGGATATCTCCAAACAGGGGAGTTCTTGCGGTTTTTTATCGTGAGGTCCGGTCTGGATACCGCTTTCGAAAGGATGCACATTTGCGTAAAGTCCCTTGTCCATGATTAACGTTACGTTGATTCAGAATGAATTTTACTGTGACATTCGACTCTTACACTAGATAACGTGGTGCTGAAGTGGATGTAACCTTTCACACACACTGAATGCGTGAAACAAGGGGGAAGAAAATCCGATGAGTGAGCTTGATAACCGGATCAGCTTGCCCGCGGCCAAACGGCGTGTATCAGGTACGAGTGAGCGCCGGTCAACCTCGCTGCGTGTGCAGCGAATGCGGGAGAATCTGCTGGCCTATGGTTTCCTGGCACCATCGCTGCTTTTGTTTGCAGTGTTTCTGTTTTACCCGATGTTTAAGTCCGTGTACCTTAGTCTGCATTCCACAGATCCGACGGGGCAGATTGCAGCTTATGTAGGAATGGATAACTTCAAGGCGGTGTTCCAATCGGGGCTGTTTATGCAAGGCATGAAAGTGACATTACTATTTGTCCTGTTTACAGTACCTACGGGTATGTTGGCCGCTCTGATTCTGGCTGCACTGACTCACAACCGTTTCAAGGGTATGCGTGTATTCCAATTTGTGTTCTCTCTGCCCGTGGTATTATCCGTCGGTTCGTCAGCGGTCATCTGGAAGTTTCTATTCCATCCGACTCTGGGCATGCTGAATTATCTGCTTGGCAAAGTAGGCATTGACCCAATCCCCTGGCTTACCAGCCCGGACTGGGCACTGATTTCGATCTCCATCATGACCATCTGGATGAACCTCGGATTTAACTACATTATTCTATCCAGTGGTTTGGCAGGCATACCGGATGAGATCTACGAGAGCGCCAAGATTGATGGTGCAGGAGCAATGCTTACGTTTCGTAAAATCTCGATGCCGCTACTGTCACCAACGTTATTTTTTGTTACGGTCGTATCGATCATTGGCGCTTTTCAATCGTTCGGTCAGATCAACATTCTAACCCGGGGTGGCCCGATGGACAGTACGAATGTGTTCGTCTATTCCATCTATCAGGAAGCCTTCGTTAATTTCCGCTTTGGTACAGGTAGTGCACAGGCACTGATCCTGTTCGTGGTAATTATGCTGCTGACCCTGATCCAGTTCAAATGGGTAGAAAGGAAAGTGCATTACCAATGAGTGCGAGATGGACAAAAACGCTGTTGTACGGAGCACTGACCATTTGTGCGGCACTGGTACTGTATCCGGTGATGTATACCTTTTTCATGGCTGTCATGACGCCAGAAGATGCGAGCGCTTATCCGCCGCATATCATTCCGAATTCCATCGATCTGTCCAACTTTAGCGAAGTATTCGATATTGTTCCGATCGGTCGATTTATCGGCAATACCTTCCTTGTCGCAGGACTGACGACACTTGGTCAATTGATTACAGCGAGTATGGCAGCCTATGCTTTTGCGAAAATGCAGTTCAAAGGCAAAAATGTCATCTTCAGCATGTTTGTCGCAACGATGATGATTCCATGGGAAGTGACGATGATCCCGAATTACCTCACGGTTCGCAGCTGGGGCTGGCTGGATACTTACCAGGGGCTTACGGTGCCATTTCTGGCGACGGCGTTTGGTACATTCCTGCTCAGACAGTTCTTCATGCAGCTGCCCAAGGAGTTGTTCGAAGCAGCGAGGATCGATGGTTGTGGTCATATTCGTTATTTCATATCGCATGTTCTGCCTTTGTCCCGTCCGGCACTTGGAACACTGGCAATCTATTCATTCTTAAGCATGTACAATTCGTATCTCTGGCCGCTGCTGGTGACCAATACACCGGAGATGAGAACCGCACAGATCGGGATCTCCATGCTGGAGTTCCAGGAATCCACAGCGTGGAATCTGGTATTTGCCGGAACCGCAATGGTGATTCTGCCATCCTTACTACTCCTGATCTTCGGGTTGAAACAGCTTGTCCGCGGAATGGCCGCAGGCGCGTTGAAGGGGTAAGGAGATAGTATTTCACAAGTATTCAAGTGAATGGAATATCTGAAGGTTTTGATCTTAAGTTTTTAATCTAAAGGTTCCGTATTAAAGATTTTGATTTAAACCTTGTATCTTCGTACAAGGTCTTAAGGGTTGGATACCAGGAGCGAATAAATGAGGCTCGCATTTTCAATAAGTCTCTTGAAGAGCTGCAAAAGTAGTGAAGGAGAAGAATCGATTCTGAAGAAGCGAAGCGTTCGCCTTTATCACCGGATTTTCCCCTTTGAGAGGGGGAATGAAAAAAATCCGGGGATAACAGCGATCAAAAGAACGATTCATATCCGGAACGGCCATCTTGCAGCACCTATGCACTTATGATTGCGCGAGCCATATAAAAGGAGAGCGATTTCGGTTGAAAAAAAGAGGAACATTTGCATTAATGCTGGCAGCACTCATGTTGGTTATCTCAGCTTGCGGAACAAAAGCGGAAACAAGTAGCCCGGCGAGTGGAGCTCAAGCAGAAGCTGCTGCCGCCGAAACAACACAACTGACGTGGTGGCACTCCATGTCTGGCGCAGGGGAGAAAGCCATTAATCAGCTCGCCTCTGATTTTAACGCCAGTCATCCGGACATTCAGGTGAAGCCCATCTATCAAGGGAAGTACGATGAGAGTCTGAACAAACTTAAAGCATCCATGGGCTCGGACAGCGGTCCTGACATTATCCAGGTCTACGAGATTGGCAGCAAGTTCATGATTGATTCAGGCATGATTACGCCGGTACAACAGTTCATCGACAAGGATCAGTTCGATCTGTCCCAACTGGAACCAAACATCATCCGATATTACACGATTGATGGCAAATTGAATGCCATGCCGTTTAACACATCCAACCCGATCCTGTACTACAACAAGGATATGTTCAAAGCAGCAGGTCTGGACCCGGAGAACCCGCCGAAGACGTATGAAGAGTTTGAGCAGGCGGCGAAAGCATTGGCGAAAGACGGCAAGCCAGGTGCGTCCATGGCGATCTACGGCTGGTTCATGGAACAGTTCTTTGCAAACCAGAATGCAGATTATGTAAACAATGGTAACGGAAGAACGGAAGCAGCTACAGAGTCTCTGTTGAATTCCGAAGCAGGCGTGAAGACGTTAACGTGGTGGAAAAAGATGATCGACGAGAAAACCCTCTCCAATCTGGGGCGTAGCACAGACGATACAACAGCAGCATTTACCGCTCAGCAGATTGGTATGACTCTGGATTCCACGGCTGGCCTGCGCAAAATCGTGGAAGGTTCAGGTGGCAAGTTTGAACTGGGGACAGGCTTCCTGCCTCGTCCGTCAGATGCCAAAGAAGGTGGCGTTGTGGTTGGCGGAGCAAGCCTGTACATCATGAATAACAAATCGGAAGCGCAACAGCAGGCGGCATGGCAATTCATCAAGTATTTGGCTACACCAGAGGTGCAAGCGAACTGGAGCGTTGCGACAGGATATTTCCCTATTACGACAGCAGCCTACAATGAGCAAGTATTAAAGGATAATATGGCGAAGTACCCGCAATTCCAGACAGCCGTCGACCAATTGCACGCTTCCGCGGATTCGACAGCAACATCCGGGGCATTAATGGGTGTATTCCCTGAAGCGCGACAACTTGTCGAAGGAGCGATTGAAACGGTCCTGAATGGACAAGGTACACCGCAAGAAGCATTGGATGCAGCGGCCAAACAAATTACGGACAAAATTGCGCAGTATAACAGTACGGTGAAGAAATAATTGTAGACTAACTCAAAATAAAGATGCGGCGATCATTCCTGATCGTCGTGTCTTTATGATTTTATGAATTTTAACCAGTGAGACTTAAGTTGGACTTTTCTTGATGTATGGAGTCATAGGTGTTATCACAAAATGTCGAAAGAAGATATGCTTTACACTTTTTATGTTAGCTTAAGTTACGCGAATTAGTTTTTTATGCACAGGCATGGTAGATATAAGGTTTAAAAAGTCACAATTAGTATCCGTTATTAGTCCTATATGAAAGAGAATGATGTGATTTTGTTTATTTTTGTAATGTATATGTTCTATTTTCTTTCATAACGAAGAAATATTGTTTACACAGGTCGCTTATTCAGTTATCTTATATTTGAACTAATGTACAAGTTGTCTGAACAAATGATTGAAAATTCATAACATGGGGGTAGGAGAAAGATGCAAAGTAAGCAAATAAAGAGTTGGCTTCGATTATTCTTAGCTGTGGTGCTGTTGATTACCGGAGCTATACCTGCTGGCTTATTCAACAGTAAAGCCGCCGCAGCTGACGAGCCATTAACGGTTACACAGGCGCTCGCTCTTGGTTCGGATGATTCAACCGCTACAGTTGAAGGTTATGTTGTAGGGACCTACAGCAACGGTCCAAGTGTAAATTCGAATCCACCCTTTACTGTAGACACCAATTTTGCTATTGCGGATAGTCCAACCGAAAGAGATATTAGCAAAATGATGCCTGTGCAGGTACCCACATCTGTTCCTCGCAGCACGTTCGGACTACTAAGCAATCCCTCCTTGTATCAATCCAAAGTGCGTATTAACAACGGTACGTTATCTCAATATTTCACTTCTAAAGGTATACGCTCCGTTGCATCAACAACCTTTCAACTCATTGATGAGACACCCGAAACGGAAGTAGCCAATGTTACAGCTAACCCATCTTCAGGGGAAGTTCCGGCAGGAACACAGGTGGCCCTAGGAACAACTACAGTCGGTGCTGCCGTATATTACAAGTTAAATGATGAAAATGCTTTTCTTCCTTACACAGTTCCCATTACGGTAAATGATGCCATACACATTGAAGCCTATGCACATAAAGAAGGCTTGCTGGATAGTGCAATTGCTTTGTTTAATTACACCATCGTGGACAATACGCCGATCTCAATCTCTGATGCCAGAAACAAACCGGAAAACACTTCGGTTACCGTTCAGGGGATTGTCACCTATCGAGAGGAATCCGGAGGGATGGCAAATCTATACATTCAGGATGAGAATGCCGGTATCGTCATTCGGGGCACGGATTCAACTGTGGAGCCCGGTGACCGGATAGAAGCATATGGTCCGCTCACCATTTATAACGGTCTGCTCCAGATCGAGAAGGATAAAGCAGGATTTCCAGGCGGATATATCAAGATTTTAGACAAAGCACAAGAAATTCCTGAACCGCTTGTATTGACTTCCAAGGATTTTACACCTGCAGAAGGCGGAGGTAAGGGTGCGGGCGGCATTTATGAAGGAATGCTTGTCGAAGTTCATGGGGTTACAGTGACAAGAAGCAGTAGTTCCACCTTTTTTGCGACAGATGTCGATGGTGGAGAGATCACGATCTATGCCAAGAATAGCCCCACTGCACTAACAACAGGCAAAACATACGAAAAAGTGACAGGTGTCATGACTTACCACACAAGCTATGGACTGGAACTAATCCCGCGTACAGCAACAGATGTTGTCGAAAATCTGCTTTCTGTTAAAGCTAGTGTTCCGTCAGGTGGTATTGTCAAAGGATCAACCGTGACCTTATCCTCACCAACAGCTGGAGCGGAAATTTATTATTCGGTTGATGGAACAGAACCAACCCAAACATCTACACTGTATACTGGCCCGATCACATTAGACGAAGATACGGTTGTTAAAGCGATCGCCGTATCAGGGGGCAATACAAGTCATGTATATAGCTTTACGTACACCGTTCTTCAGGAACTGGACAACCTGAGAATTCACGATATACAAGGCGCATCTCATAACTCCCTGTATGATGGTCTGGCTGTCCAGAATGTTGAAGGTATCGTGACTCATATTGTCAATGCAAGTTCGTTCTATATGCAGGAGATCCCTGGCATGGAAGATGACGACACTAAAACATCTGAGGGTATCCTTATTTATAAATCCACTCATGGCATGGCGGTAGGCAACAAAGTCAGCGTATCCGGTCAAGTGAAGGAATATGCGACAGCAACGACCGAGCTGGCGACAACAGAAATAGTGGCTACAGCAATTACGGTTGAGGGTGAAAATCAGACACTGCCTGAACCTGTGATCCTTGGGAAGGACGGACGAATGATCCCTAACGTCATTGATTCGGATCAGTTCGGTGAGTTTAATCCGGATGTGGATGCAATCGACTTTTACGAGAGCTTGGAAGGCATGAGGGTGCAACTCGATCAAGCCACGATTGTCGGTCCGTATTCAAGTGAGCCAGGGCTGGCAGTCGTAATCGATAATGGTCCGAACAATCCGTTACGAACACCTGCAGGAGGCGTCATTCTGACAGGAGATGGTGTAGAGCCGTTTGAGAGTTCACTTAATCCGCAACGACTGTTCATCAATAAAAAACCATCCCAAGCGGTCAAAACGGGAGACAAGCTGGATGGCTCTGTGAAAGGGGTTATGACATACTCCAATGGAAACTTTAAAGTGATTCCTGAGGGTAATCTTCCGGCAATCACACCGAGCTCTCTTGCACAAGCCATAACCAATATTCAACCTACGGATGACAAATTAACGATTGCAACGTTCAATGTAGAGAATTTCAGTCAAAAGGATGCGGCTAGAGCGGTTAAAATTGGCGGTATTGTTGTAAATAATCTGAAAAATCCAGATATTATTGGCATTATGGAAGTACAAGATAATGATGGAGCAACCGACAGTGGAAACACTGCTGCGGATGCGAGCTTCCAGACTTTAATTGATGCAATTGCTGCCAAAGGTGGTCCCACGTATAAATACACAGATATCGCTCCGGAAAATAACAAGGATGGCGGAGCACCAGGTGCCAACATTCGAGTTGGGTTCCTATATAAGGAATCAAGAGTGTCCTTGAAAGAAGGAATTAAAGGTAATGCGACAACAGCAATTCAGGTAGGCGCTGACGGCAGTCTCTCCAATAACCCGGGTCGTATTGCACCAGGGGATGAGGCGTTCGCCAGCTCCCGCAAACCGCTTGCCGCTGAATTCGAATTCAATGGTGAACGTGTAGTGGTGATTGCCAACCACTTCAATTCCAAAGGCGGAGACCTGAAACCGTTTGGAAGCATACAGCCTGCCACTCGAAGCAGTGAAGTTCAACGTGCGAAGCAAGCTGCGCTGGTGAATGGCTTTGTGAAAGACTTACTAGATAAAGACCCAGAGGTAAATGTTGCTGTTCTCGGTGATTTCAATGACTTCCAATTCTCAAATACCTTGAACATTGTTGAGGGTAATGAACTGGACAATTTGGTAAACGAACTGCCAGAAAACCAGCGGTACTCCTACATCTACGACGGCAACTCTCAGACGCTGGATCACATCCTGGTGAGCAAAAATCTGACTGAAACGGCAGCCATCGAAGTGGTGCATGTGAATGCAGATTTTGAGGCAGCGGATGGACGGGTGAGTGACCATGATCCACTGCTCGCACAATTAAGTATTGGAGAGCCGGTGGAAGAAGGAGACTTCAACCTGCGCGTACTGCACACGAACGATACCCATGCGCATCTGGATAACATTCCGCGCCGAGTTACGGCAATCAAGGAAGCACGCAATGATAACACGTTGGTGCTGGATGCAGGGGACGTTTTCTCAGGCACATTGTACTTCAATCTGTTTAATGGTTTGGCTGATCTGGAGTTCATGAACATGATCGGATACGATGCCATGACCTTCGGTAATCATGAGTTTGATAAAGGTCCGAGCGTACTGAAAGAATTTATTGAGAAAGCAGAATTCCCATTCGTGAGCGCCAATATTGATTATTCAAAAGATGCGAATTTGAGTGGTTTGTACAACGATAACATCGGGAATCCGGGTGAAAAATCCGAGATCTATCCGGCGATTATTACGGAAGTGAATGGTGAGCGAGTTGGTATTTTTGGACTGACGACACCGGATACAGTATCTCTTTCTTCACCGGGAGATGACTTGAAGTTTGTAGATTATAAGGCAAGTGCACAAGCAACCGTACAGATGCTGCAAAATGAAGGTATCAATAAAATCATTGCTTTGACTCACCTCGGCTACTCAGAGGATCTGAAATTAGCTGAGTCCGTAGAAGGAATCGACATTGTGGTAGGTGGGCATTCACACACCATTCTGAAAGAACCGATTATGGTGGGCAGCCAGGATGAGCCGACATTGGTTGTACAAACTGGTGAATATGACGTGTCTCTTGGTCAATTGGATGTTACGTTTAATGAAGCAGGTATATTGAAAAAGTGGAACGGCAAATTGCTGAGTCTGGATGCAAAAGATGCTAACGACCAATTCGTCTATGCTGATGATGTGGAAGCCGCAAACAAGCTGAAAGATTATGCGCCTCAGTTGGAACAATTCAAGAAAACGGTTATCGGTAAAACGAATGTCTTCCTGGATGGAGAACGGGGCACTGTGCGGAAACAGGAAACCAATCTAGGAAACCTGATGACAGACGGCATGCTGGAAAAAGTGAAATCCATTGTAAAGGAGAATGATGTCAAAGGATACATCGCGATCCAGAACGGCGGCGGCATTCGAGCTTCATTCCAGACAGGCGATATTACGCTGGGTAATCTCTTGACTGTGATGCCATTCGGTAATAACCTGTCTGCGTTAAAAATGACAGGTAAGGAAATCACAGCCGCGCTGGAAAATGGAGTAAGTGGTGTGGAAACAGGAGAAGGGCGCTTCCCGCAAGTGGCAGGTATGCGGTTCTACTACGATTCCACGAAACCGGGCGAAAAAATTGATGCTACGACCAACACCGTAACCCAAGAGGGCCAACGTGTGGTCAAAGTTCAGATTAAAAATGCAGATGGTACGTACTCGGATATCGATCCGAACGGCTATTATATCGTTGCTACCAATTCATTCATGGCTAACGGTGGAGACTTCTATCGTGCGATGAGAACGGCGAAAGATGATAATCGATTCTACGAATTGAATCTGGTCGATTATGAAATCTTCCATGAACATCTGGACCGTGTAGGTACAGTTGATCAAAAGACGGAAGGACGCAGTACGGATCTGAAAGGCACACCACTTCCTGGAAACGGAAATGGAAGCAATCCTGGTAATGGTGGCGGCAATAATGGCAGTAATCCGGGCAGTGGCAACAGTGGTGGAGGGTCTACAACACCTACTCAGCCGGTAACTCCAACCACACCGACTACGCCAACCAACCCTACGAACCCTACTACACCAACCGTTCCTGGTAATGGAGGAGGTACGAATCCAACCACTCCGGGTGTAGACCTGAAAGATATCGGGAATCACTGGGCTGCGGCTGCTATTGAGCAGGCCATTTCCCGGGGAATTGTGAACGGGTATCAGGATGGTAATTTCCGTCCGAATGCACTAGCCACACGCGCTGAATTCATTGTTATGCTGGCAAGAGCATTTGAACTTCCAGCCAGCAATAAAGCTTTGACATTTAAGGATGCTGCTGGCATACCTGCGTGGGCGCAAACCTTTATTGCCCAGGCAGTGGAGCAAGGCATCATTAGCGGGTATACGGATGATACCTTCCGTTCATCGGGCAAAGTATCGCGGGTAGAGATGACGGTTATGCTCGTTAGAGCACTCGGTCTTCCGGTACAGTCCAATCCGGTACTGGGCTTTGCGGACGCAGATAAAGTACCAACGTGGGCTGTTCCATATATAGCTGCGGCATATGATGCAGGATTGGTGAAGGGAACAGGGCAAAATAGATTTAACCCTCTCGCTGAAGCAACACGTGCGGAAGTGGTGACCTTGTTATTGTCGGCAATTGAATTGCAAAAGCAATAAATGCATATACAGACGGTTTAGAACAGCTCGCAGGCTTCCATCTGCGAGCTGTTTTTTTACTAATTAATGCCTGTTCATTTTCACCAAGCGAAGGTATAGTAGACAGGATTATATTGAAGGAGTGTTGACGAAATGCAAGAACAACCCGTATTAATCGCACTATTTGCCATCGCGGCAGGAATTTTTAGTTTGCTCGGTGGGATCAACAATTGGGACTGGTTTATGAAGAGCTTTCGAGCAGGCATTTTTGTGAAGACCATTGGACGGCAGGGCGCAAGAGTGGTATATGGTATTCTCGGTGTTGTCATGATTGTCATTGGTGTATTACTGTTACTGATTGATAAAGTGTAGGAATAGAAAAGAAAAGAAAAAATTTGTAGAGCCTGAGTACATAATTCAGTTATACAGCCTTTAATGTAGAAGGTAACCATTAGTACGTCTAGCTTTATGCTTGAGATTTTCGAGACTAGTTAGGGTGTGTAGATTAGTATTTTAAATGTCTTTAAGTCAATGCCTTTATCCTTGGGGAAAGGTAGTTAATTTTCTAAGGAACTCAGGACGCCTTATTTCGCCTTCAGCTCTTCTTTTTACAAAGTAAGGAACATCAGGCACGTTATTTACTGGAATCTCTAATAAAAGCAATGCAAATGCCTGTTTTATTCTGATATAGGATGTCTCAGTTTCTTTAGTTTACTGGAATCAGTTGATATCCTTGAATAAGGCTTCTCCGATTCGTTAGCACTTACACTTAAAAAGACCACCGAAAAATTTCGGTGGTCTTTTTACCAAATTCAGGTTTACCCATCTCAATTTGGTTTAATTATCTTTTAAATCTTTAACGGAGTCGATATTCATGTAAGTTGGAACAACCAGTCCTTGTTTGACTCCAGTCATGCTGACCGCAATATCGTCAATCTGGTCACCATAAGTTTCCCAGTAGTCACCGTGTGTCAATGGGAGCCATACCGCTGGAGAAGCATCGATATCTCCTGCAGCCAAGCCTGCCCACATTGGTCCGGCTTCGACTTGAAGCGCTTTGACATTGTAACCAAGATCATTCTCAAGAACATACTTTATCAGGTTGGTACTTGCAATCTCGGAATCCCAGGCAACATATCCAAGACTGAAATTATCACCATTCACTGGCGTCAAACCTTCAGTCCATTCTTTGATCTGGTCTGGATGTTTTTCCGCATAAGTCTTGGCAGCCTGTTCAGGTGAAACGCCATCTTGAATATCAATCATGATCTCACTCATTTGATCTGAATTCCATTTGAAGCGAGAGAGGAATTCGTAGGCAACCGGATGAGCTTCCTTGATTCCTTTGCGTCCTACCGTGTGAACTTCTTCTGCATCCCCGAAGATTAAGTCGGGATCATCTAGATATTTCAGATCATACTTGTTGAACATCCAGTGAGGCGTCCAGCCTGTAACAATAATCGGTTCTTCGTTCTTATAGGCTTTGTCCAGCGATGCAGTCATTGCTGCTCCAGAGCCTTCAACCAGATTCCAGTTGGACAGTTCATAATTTTCAATCGCATTTTTGGTTGCTTTCATCAGACCTGCACCCGGGTCGATCCCGACGATCTGGTGATTTACCTCTTCGCCTACATTGGCATTAGCCGTTGGTGTTGAGGCAGAGGCACCTGTCTCCAAATCTGCAATCGAATTTACATCCGTCATGTATTTAGGAACCACGAGGCCTGTACGTACACCTGTCATGTTGGCACCCAGATCGTCGACCTGATCTTTGTAACGTTCCCAGTAGTCAGCGTGTGTCAATGGCAACCAAGCTGCTGGAGAGGCATCTACATCGCCTGAGGCAACACCTGTCCACATTGGCCCAGCTTCTACTTGCAGAGCGTTAACTTTGTAACCAAGTTCGTTTTCCATCACATATTTCAGCAAGTTGGTACTTGCGATTTCGGAATCCCAAGCCACATAGCTTAGTTTAAATGCATCACCGTTCACGGGAGTCAGACCTTTGGTCCACTCAGCAACTTGATCAGCATGCTTCTCGGCATATGCTTTAGCTGCTTCTTCAGGAGAGGTACCTTCCTGAATGGCAGTCATCATTTCACCCATTTCATCAGATGTCCACTTAAATCGGGACAGGAATTCATACGCAACAGGGTGATCTTCTTTCAGACCTTTACGGGCGATGGTATGAATCTCCTCCGCATCACCAAAAGATTTCTCTGGATCTTCCAAATATTTCAGGTCATATTTGTTGAACATCCAGTGCGGAGTCCAACCTGTAATGATGATAGGTTCTTCATTTTTGATTGCTTTGTCCAGCGTGGCTGTCATGGCTGCACCAGAGCCTTCAATCAGAGTCCAGTCAGTCAGCTTGTAGTCTTCAATCGCTTTTGCAGCGGACTTCATGATACCCGCCCCTGGATCGATACCAATAATCTGATAATTAACTTCTTTACCTACAGCGTTGGCTGCTGAATTGTTGCCACCAGCGGAAGTTGTGCCACCAACGAAGTATTGTGAGAAACCAGCAACAAGCACAAGGAATGTTGCCGCAGCCGTGATCCATGCTTTTTGCTTTGCTGTAACGCGTGAGGTCTTTTTGCGACCTGGCATAAACAGATTTTGTGTAAAACGGTCCAATACAATCGCGAGTACAACAACGGCAAGGCCGGCTTCAAAACCTTTACCGATTTGCAGCTGTGTTACCGCACGATAGACTTCCGCACCAATACCTTGTGCACCGATCATGGATGCAATAACAACCATGGACAATGACAACATGATCGTCTGGTTAATACCGGACATCACGGTAGGCAAAGCGAGTGGAAGCTGTACTTTGAACAACTTCTGCATGGAGGTCGAGCCGAATGCATCGGCTGCTTCAACCAATTCGCCAGATACTTGTCTGATACCCAGATGAGTCAGACGAATCGTTGGTGGAATCGCAAAAATAACGGATGCGATAACACCTGGAACGACACCAAGGCTAAAGAATGTAACTGCAGGCAGCAAGTAGACAAATGCAGGCATTGTCTGCATGAAGTCAAGCAGCGGTGTGATTATGCGTGCTGCAGTTTTGCTATATGCCAGCCAGATTCCGACCGGAACACCAATCAGAATGGAGATTAATCCTGAAGTGATAACCAGGCCAAGTGTATCCATGGATTGGGACCAGTACCCAAGGTTATCTACCAGTAAGAATCCAATCACCGTAAATAGTGTCAATGGGAGGCGACCTACGAGGAACGCTAGAACACCCAGTATCGCAATGAACAGAAGCGGATGGGGCAACATGAACAGCCCGGAGAAGAATCCGACTACTGCCTGAATAACAACAGAGATTACATTAAACAATCCGGAGAGCGAGGAGCTCATCCAGTCAACGATGGATTCAATCCACGATGCTAGTGGTATTTTGGGAATCATTCACAAGTTCCTCCTTTACTGCAACTTCACCGCTAAGTGCACCCAGCAGGGCACCGCGGACGATAACACCTTGCAGACGGCCATTCTCACCAACAACAGCGAGAGGCACATGGGCTGAACTTACCATTTCGAATAATTCATGAATCAAAGTCTCAGGCGCAACAGTAGGCCCGTCTGTGATCAGAATGTCGTTTAATACTTTATTTTCGCGCATCGCACGGGTAGCATCTTCAGCTGTGATGACACCAAGCAGTTTTTTCGAACGGTCAATGACAAACAGGTTGGAAATTCCGCGTTCGCGCATTAATTCGAGGGCAACACGAGGACCACGATCAAGTGTAATCGTTTCAGGGCGACGCATTACGTGGGATGCTGTAAGGACCTTGGACAGATCCACGTCTTCGACGAAGCGGGCCACGTATGAGTTGGCCGGTTGAATCATAATCTCTTCCGGTGTACCAATCTGCACAACTGCGCCGTCTTTCATGAGGGCAATACGATCGCCGATGCGCAGCGCTTCGTCCAAGTCATGGGTAATGAAAATAATGGTCTTTTTCATTTTATCCTGAAGCTCGATCAACTCATCTTGCATATCACGACGAATCAATGGATCAAGTGCACTGAAGGCTTCATCCATCAGTAGTACTTCCGGGTCATTGGCAAGTGCACGCGCCAAGCCGACACGTTGCTGCATCCCGCCACTGAGTTCATCTGGCATTTTGTCTTCCCAGCCTTTCAGGCCAACCAGCTCAAGTGAGGTTTTTGCCTTCTCCCGGCGAACTTCCTTATCTACTTTTTGTATTTCCAATCCATACTCCACATTATCAAGAACGGTACGGTGCGGAAATAACGCAAACTTCTGGAAGACCATGCTAATCGTTTTCCGGCGCACTTCGCGCAATTGTTCTTTGTTCATCTTGCGTAGATCCTTACCATGGACCAGAATTTCTCCGGATGTTGGTTCAATCAGACGATTGAACATCCGAACCAGTGTGGATTTACCACTCCCGGACAGCCCCATAATAACGAAAATCTCGCCTTCCTTAATATCCATGTTGACCCGGTTGACACCAACCGTTATCTGTTTTTCTTTGGCCAACTTTTCTTTACCCCAACCCTGCTCCAGTAATTGCAGACCTTGCTCGGTTTGGGGCCCAAACAATTTACTTACGTTTTTCACTTCAAGTATGGTCATGTTTTCACCCCTTCTGATGTGTTGTGCACTTCGAACGGCTTTCAGCATCCATAAGCCCATACACTTATGCGCCCAGCCACGAAATCCGGTAGTTGTTGCTTCGCTTCCCGTCTTTCTGGGTAACGACTTAATACTAACAATACTTAACCAGTATATCAACCGAATAAACAGTACATAATGTTTGTACAGTAAAAACTGTACAAAGTTTTTCGTCAAAATACTCCGTCATTCTCCTTATTCTGGCTTATAAGGCAGCTTTACATTTGACAATGCTTTTCCTACAATAGAAAATGAGCTGAATTGAAGCTGAATTTTTTGGTTAAAAGATAGTCATAGGCAATTGTAGCCTGGTAAAGTTCCCATTTTCATACATTGGGTGAATGAAAGCCCTCTGGCATATATGATGTCCGGCCGAGAGCTTTCCCATGTAAGCAGGACTTTTAAAGTGTTGCAATGATTTCGCCAAAGACTGTGGAATGTTCAGAATGGAGGTTGCAAGCATGGGCTTGGACCATTTACAAGAGGAACAGCAGGCAACCGTGCTGAAGATTCGTAAGCGCGTTATTGAAGCCATTGGACGTAATATGGATCTTTACGGGGTTACGCTGTCTACGGGACACTTATATGGATTGCTATTTTTTGCAGACAAACCAATGACCCTTGACGATATGGGACGGGAAATGGAAATGAGCAAAACGAGTATGAGTACAGGTGTACGAACACTGCTGGATTTGAAAATGGTAAATAAAGTGTGGAGCAAGGGCTCCAGAAAAGACCTATATGAAGTGGAATATGACTGGCATCAGACGTTTACGGATTATTTTGCGATTAAATGGAGAAAAGCCGTGGAGAGTAACCTTCAGGTTCTACGCAAATCGATTGAAGAACTGAATCGACTAGTTGAAGATCTGGATGAAGAGACGGATGTTGAACTAATCCGGACCCTGATGGAAGACAAACATAAGATTTTGCAAGCGGAAGCATATTACAAATGGTTGGATCGATTGATTGATACCATGGAAGATGAAGAGATATACAAGCTGGTTCCGAAGGAAGAGATCAAGGAACATCTATAATCACATGCAAAGGGCCCTTTCCGTTAGAGGAGAGGGCCCTTTTGGCTTGTGCAATATCTTACTGAATTATAATGAAGGAACACGATGTAAAAGATAACTTTGCCCATCGTATCGACCTATGTTCACATTTAATGTCCAATCAGACCTGCATGAGGAAAGGCTACAGGCTGCTGTGAAATCTGTTGCAGTTCATTCAGTATCTGCATTTGGCCACCTGGAGTCCAGCATAACTGATGCCAATTCGAGATATCATGAACGTTACCTTGTAACACGGCAGGGGAACGATTCCAGGATGCCGTTTGCTTCATGCGCCGGAACACCTTTTCACTGGCAGGCTGAAGCGAAGCGCGGTGAATCAACAGGTAATCCGTGTCCAGCACGGGGATACTATCTGCTGCATAATCATTTCTGGAATTTTCGGGAGATATAAGCTGGGCAGGGTGCAGTCCCAATTCTGCATACAACAAGTGATTTAATGGATGCTCGCCAGTTCCTTGTAAGCGAATGAACTGATTCGTGACCTCCATCAGAGTCAACCGTTTTTGTCGGAAATAAGGTTGTAGGTTCAATCCTGCTTCAAGTTTGCGAAACTCAAGTTCCTTGAAATTCAGCAACGCTTGCTTCTCGCGTCCGACCAGTTCGGCTATGCGAATATGGTTCTCTTTCCAGTCATCCGTGGATTCCAAGATGACGGTGGGTGCAATATTTTTCAGGCGATCGTAATAGGACTTATGGTAAAAGTCACCGATGATCAGGTCTGGCTTCGCCTGCCGAAGTTGATCTAATTGTCTGGTTAATTGGCGTTCATGTTCATATTCATCCGATTCTCGGTCAAGAACTCCTTCGAGCACAGCTACAGGGCGCAATCCAAGCGAAGTCAGATTCTGATCGAATCCCATGATGGACGCCGTAGCTACGCGAAGTTGATCTTTTTTCATATATACGCTGGGGGCAATCCCCAAGGTTTGTTTGAATTTGCGGCTAAAATAATACTCGTTGCCATACCCTACAGATACTGCGACGTCTTTAAGAATACAGTTTTCTTCGGTCAGCTGTTTTTTGGCTTCATCTATCCGTAAACGATTGAGATAATCGGTCGGCGACATGCCTTTGGCTTTCTTGAAACTGCGTGAATAGGAGCTGGGTGTGAGACCGGCAATCTTCGCAAGCTGATCCATGCTGATTCCTTCACTCATGTAGCGTCGCATATACATAATACTGCGTTCCAAGGCAGGGTCCACTTTCTCATGATTGGCTTCCAGCCGGTTCTCCGAGAGAAACTGTAGCAGTTCATGCAATTGGCTATGTATGCTGATAAAGTGATCTGGCTGACAGCCCCGATAGGTCTCATACAGTTGTTCCAAACGTGATACAGCCTGCTGCTCGTGACGAACTAGCAACCTGCCTGTTTGCCAATCCAGCGGAAAGCCAGGTGAAGAGGTCATTTTCCACTCGCCTCTCACTTGCTGCAAACGAACGGTATCCATGCTTAGCAAAATACATTCGGTCACCTTCGAGCGAGCAGCGGCCTCGATGGTTGTACCTGGCTTCAGTACATATATGCTGCCCGCTTGAGCCGGATAGGCTGTATCATTCAGGACCAGAACACCGTCTCCTTGTAAAATAAGACAGAGCATGGGCCGGGACACCGTCTTGCCTTGCACACGGAAATTCTCCCCGCGATGCATACGGCACATGGAGGAGAGGAGCGGTAGAGATGAGGTTTCAGCAATGAAGGGAAACTGTTCAGTCATACGGACCATCCTTTTGTCTTATTTTCTTAATGATAACAATTATCATTCTCATATGGAAGATGTTTTTTTCAAATAGTTTTTGACAACCAAAAAAGGATTACCAAGAGCCACTAGGGCTGCAGGGTAATCCTTTTTGTTATGGACAAGTCCGTAGAATGAGCTACATGCTTGAATCAACAGGATATATTAGTACGGTGTCACCAATAGAATATTGTCTAGGAAAACGTCACTCATGACTTTTTTGCCTGTTCCGCCCGTTTGCACATGATACAAGCGATACTGATCTTTGGCATTGATGTAGAACAGGCCTGCAACATCATCTCTGATATGGAATGCATCCCATTCGTCACTGGTAAGTTTGGTTACCTTGAGAGTAGTATTGACCGAATAGAGACCATTGTTGCCCGAGATGTAAGCAGCCGTAGGTGTACCATTGGTCAATTGATTCGCAACATACGTTACATTGTTCAGGTTCAGGTTGGCGGACTTGGTTACTTTGTTGCCGGAGACCGTTTTGGCATAAGCCTTCTTGTCTGCATCAATAAGTACAACCTTGTCTGTACCTAGAGCACTTACTTCCCGAACGCTTTTACTATGAAGCTGAAGTGTTTTGGCTGAAGTTGTTAACGCAAACGCTTTGCCTTTGGCATAATTGTAATCCTTGTTACTGTCAAGCTCGATTCCTTTGTTATACACGTAAAGGTTGTTACCCCAACCACCGGAGTATACTGCATTCACATCCAGTTTGGCTTTGGGATTTACCGCAGTGGCCTTGCCCGTGTTGTAATTCACCTTATACATGACAACAGCATTGGTAGAGTAGTACTGCTCATATGGGTCTGTATTGACCATGAGTTGCAGTTCGTTTTTGGCCAGATTCGTAAAATAACGACCTTCCACTGCACCTGCGGCAATTCGCTGCACAGCTCCAGAACCGTTGGATGTTTTGGACACGATCCACGTGTTTCCATTAACCAGTGCGTTATAGTAAACCCGCCCTTTGGTTACCACGAGAAACGGAAAGTCGGTATCAGCCTTGTCCGCAATCTTGGTAACAGCTGAAGCGTCACTATTGCCATTAGCGCGATATATCGTGCCTGTAGCATCCAGATAATAGATGAATCCATTATCCGTATAATAGCTGAGCACATCTGTTGCAAATGTCTCTGCTGCATCGCTGGACCCGTCATTCGGAACCCGAAGCAATGTTGTGGATGAAGCAGTCTGGGTGTAGTAGAGATAAGAACCTGCCGCGAGCAAGTCCACCCCTTGGAAATCAATTAATACTTCTGTTGTATTGCTTCCATCCGCGGATACTTTGTACAAAACGCCGTCGGACTCATAATACACAGTGGATTGGCTAAGTGAAGCTGCCTGGGCTTCGCCCCCGCCTCCAAATGCCACTGCTGCAATGAGTGTAAATAACAGCAATGTACAGATGATGCGTTGTAAATATGTATGCCCTGTTTTCATGCTTTCCTCGTCCCCTTCGTTCTATATGTATGTCGTTAATTTCTTATGTTATATCGGTAAACTATGGAAGATATGTTAGATCTCAAACATGAAAAAAGAAGCGAATGAAATTGAATTTCATACACATTCAAACCTGAAATGGAATTGCGAATGATGCTGCCAATCCGGCTCCAAAGCATTCTCCGCCTGACTTGATCGTGATAACATAACATTTAATCAGCGAAGAGAGTCAACTGACTAAACGACAGGAGCGAAACGATATGATGAATATAGCAACGATCGGTACAGGGTCCATTGTGGATGCCGTTCTATCCGCGATCAATGAACTGGAAGATGTCATTTGTACAGCGATGTACTCCCGGAAGAGAGAGACAGCACAGGAGCTTGCGAGTAAATATGAAGTAAATACAATCCATACGGACCTGGGGTCACTATTTGCAGATACAAATGTAGATCTCATTTATATTGCTTCACCAAACAGCATGCACTACGAACAGGCTTATCAGGCACTTCAACACGGCAAACATGTCGTCTGCGAAAAACCGTTCACGTCCACGCTTCAGGAAGCAGAAACCCTGATTGCACTTGCAAAAGAAAAAAATCTGTTGCTGTTTGAAGCCATCTCGAATATTCATTTGCCCAATATTAAAGTCATACAGGAGCAGCTGCCAAAGCTTGGCCCAATCAAACTAATCCAATGTAACTACAGTCAATACTCACGCAAATACAATGATCTGCTTGCAGGGAGGACGCCGAATGTATTTAATCCACAATTTTCTGGCGGAGCGCTGATGGATATTAATATATATAATCTTCATCTGGTCATGAATTTGTTCGGCAGTCCGAATACCGTATCGTATACTGCGAACCAGCATGCAAACGGCATTGATACGTCAGGCGTTGTCGTTCTCCAATATCCGGAGTTTATTGCGGAATGTGTGGGTGCCAAAGATACAAGCAGCATGAACTTTGTGCTTATTCAGGGAGAGAAAGGGTATCTTCAGGTTGTCGGGGGAGCAAACGGTTGCCGGGAGATCAAGCTTCAGATCGGAAATGAGTCTGCTGAGGCGTATAATGCCCAGACCAAATCCAATTGGCTCTACTATGAGTGGGAAGTGTTCAGGGACATCCATGCAGGTGGGGATTACAACCGGTGTTACGAACTGCTCGAACACAGCCAGTCTGTGATGAGTGTGCTCATGGGTGCGCGTAAGGATGCCGGAATTATATTCGCAGCAGATCAGCGTTAATCGTTAATACGTGTCACTAATGCTACTCATGTACAACATGTCGAAAATATAAAGTACCGAGACCATCGAAGACATTTTGGACAGCCTTAATTGTTCATTGTATCCGTAAGCGAGTAACGTTTCGTCACAATGTTTGGACAAGGTTGAATGGTTGCTGCCCGTGACCGCGATAACTTTCATCTGTTTGTTGCTCAGCACTTTGGCCGCTTCAATCATGGATTGGTTCTCACCTGTGTGTGATATAACAAAAGACAGCGTCAGGCTGTTGGGATTCATCGTATTCAAGTAATGCATGTTGGCATTATTGTGAGCAATTGCAGATATGCCGAGTTCATTCCATTTGGCACAAGCCTGTTGAGCTAGATAATAATTCATATCACTGCCATAGATATCGATACGTCCGGATTCTTTGACCCAGTTTGCGATTCGTAGTAAAACGGGGGCCTTTAACATCCCGCGTGTATCCTCCAGCGCTTGCTGATATAGGTAAGGAACCGAGTCGATGGCAGCCAGCACATTGCCTTGTTCTGCGAATGGAGAATCCTGCTTCTGCAACGCAGAAGGTATCCGTTGATATTCAAGAGCAAGCTTTAACTGGAAGTCTGGGTACCCTTTGGTACCCAGCTTTTTGCATAAGCGAACAATGGTGGATGAGCTTGTATAGGTCTGCTGAGCCAGTTCATGGGCTGTAGAATCAAATACAACTTCGGGATTGTTCAGGATATAGTCCACAATATGCCTCTCCTGTGCCGTTAATTGTGAAGCATATTTTAATTTTTGAAGCAGTTTGGATTCCATGCGGTTGTTCCATTCCTCTCTATAATCATCCCAAAGCATATATCTCTTCATCATAACCTGCGTTTATTGATTTCTCAATCTGCACATCTCAGATCTGACTTTCCGCCAGTTGCTGACGACTATTCCATTGGGTGACGAAACGAAGAAGAACCATACTTATGAGTAGGAGCAATGCACCGATCAAGAGTAACATCCAAGGACCGATCAGCAGCATGCCACTGGCTTGACCAGCCACTAAGGCGATCAGGGGAAGGACAATTAATCCGCCGAGCTGATAGGCTTCCTGGAATCCGCGAACCTTGGCCGAGATCAATACGTTTAATAGAATGACCATAAGACTGCAAGCCGGAACAACCCACACCACAAGTATGATCCAGTTCAGATTGGGAAACATCAACGTTCCAAACAAGGGGTACATCAGAATATTGGCAATGATTCCATAGATCAGGAAAGTAACCCAGGATAATAGAAGGGAAGGGATTAGGGCAGCCAACACTTTGCCTTTGAAAAGTGTGTCCATGCTGATCGGTGTGAATAATAAACCTTCCAGTGTCTTGCGTTCCTTCTCACCAGCGAAACTATTGGCCGTCAGAATACTGGAGGCCATCACCGGAATGATGAGAAACAAGGGCGCGAACATATACATGGCTAAATAATAAACAATACGATGATTATCTGTAGGCATGGAAGCAAGCTGAGGAATCTGTCCACCATGGGTAAATGCATCCAATGATTCGAGCAAAAAGCTGATGTTGCCCAGAGAACGAAGTTCCATTCTGGAGGCCGCCCACAGAAGAGCAGAGGGCATGATGATTCCGATAATCAGTGGAACGATCAACATGGGCAACCAGAGCTGAACGCTGGCTGTGACGGACCGGATATCTTTACGGATCAGTGCACGTATGGCTTGGCGATTATTCATGGTGGTGTGCCTCCCTTATGGCAAAATAGATACTCTCCAGATCACTGCCCGTGATGCGGGCCTGATAGACTTGACCAAGCTCCGTTAATTGCCTTAGCAGTAATGGAATATCTTCACGAGATGTAAGCTGAAATGTCGCTTGATGTGCAGAGATTATTTCAGGTGTGTAGTCAGTTGCTGTGTTCCATCCATCGGGCATGTCGGCTTCAACTTCGAGTTTTGGAGTGGACAGGTACCGGCTAACAATCTCCTTTTCCGTGCCTTCCTCAACGATGCGCCCCTTTTCCAGGAAAATATAACGATCACAGACGGCTGACAGTTGGGACAGCACGTGGGATGAGACCAGAATAGTCATCTTTTCTTCCTGATTTAATTGACGGATGATACGCAGTACCATCTGGATTCCATCCGGATCCAGGCCATTGGTGGGCTCATCCAGAAACAGGATGGAAGGACGATGCAGGAGTACTCGTGCAAGGCCCAGGCGTTTCTTCATGCCTGTGCTATAAGTGCCGACCTTTCGATGCTGATAATCCTGCAGCTCGAACAGAGTTACAAGCTCGTCGATACGTTCCTGGGCATGCTTCAGGCCAAAAACATCTGCGAAGAAAGTCAGATTGTCACGGCCACTCATATTTTCATATAGTCCACTTTGTTCGGTAAGTGTGCCACATATGGCCAGTACTTTCTCGGCCTCACGAGCGGTGTCCAATCCGTTAATGGTTACCTGTCCACTGGAAGCACCCAAGACCCCATTCATGATGCGGATCAGTGTGGTTTTGCCCGAACCGTTAGGGCCAATTAACCCTGTGACACTGCCTTGTTGAACTGTGAAACTGACATCATGCAGTGCTTGATGTACCTTGAATTGCTTGGATATGTTGCGTGCTTCAATCATCTATATTCACCATCCGATCTGAGTTTGGAGATTATACGTGCAGTAGGCTGATATCGTTCAAATGGACGACAAAAAAGATCTATTCCTGCTTCAATAGTCCCGAATGTAGGGTGCATATTTACCCTGAAGTCTGGCTGAAATCGGGTCTCAGGTTTGTTTTCACTATGGCGTGTAACATGTATCCTTATTTTAGGGTAGAACATCCGTTTCATTGCTATTCATAATGTGGTAATGAATTGAATTACATATGAATTCGTCTAACACATCCATATGAATACATCATATGGGTACATATAGTGTTCTGGACGTAGAGGAAGGTGAGTGACTCATGGCAGCATCCAATGAATATCGTTTTCAAGTGAACCTGAGCGGGATGATTCAGATTTTATCCAACCATCTATATAGTAGTCCCAAGGTGTTCTTGCGTGAACTTATGCAAAATGCAACAGATGCGATCACGGCACGCAAGGAAGTGGAGCCGGGATATCAGGGCGAAGCAAGGATTGAGCTGACAGGAACCGGTGATCAATTGACGATGATGGTGGAGGACAACGGAGTTGGCCTGACCGAAGCGGATATCCACGAGTTTCTGGCGATGATTGGACAATCCTCGAAGCGGGGGCAGCAGGCACTGCTGGATGGCGAGACATCGTTTATTGGACGTTTCGGTATTGGTCTGCTCAGCTGTTTCATGGTAAGTCATGAGATCGTTATGCTGACTCAATCGATTAAGGGTGGTCCCTCGATGGAGTGGAGAGGTAAGCCGGATGGTACATATACGATTAGACAATTGGACACACAGTTGTCTCCCGGAACGAAAGTATATCTGCGTTGTACACCGGATGCAGCACATTATTTTGAAGCGGAGTATGTAAAAGAAGCTTTATTTTACTACGGCGCTCTGCTTCCTTATCCAGTCACGTTGATACATGATGGGGTGCAGTCTGTTGTCAATCAGGATTCTCCGATCTGGCTAACACGCCCAGAGCTTGCCCGTTCTTGCCGAGCGGAAGTGCTTGCTTTTGGTGAACGTCTGCTTGGGGAGAAGTTCCAGGATTTCATCACGCTGACAACGGCTACGGGCCGTACGGGAGGCATTGCGTATGTGCTGCCACATGCAGTGAATCTGAATGCCAAGCGTTCTCACCGAGTGTACCTGAAGCGAATGCTGATCTCGGAGAAAGCCGAGAACATTTTGCCGGAGTGGGCGTTCTTCGTGAAATGTCTGATCTGGACCGATGAGCTTCAACCGACGGCGTCAAGAGAACATTTCTATGAAAATGAAAAACTGGAAGAAGTGCGCTCCGAGCTTGGAGACGCTCTGCGTACGGGGCTGGCTGACATGGCTGAGAATCAGACCGAACGCTTGCAGAAGCTGATTCGCCTGCATGCCCTTTCGATGAAAGCATTGGCCGTTCAGGATCAGGCGTTCTACGCGATGATTCATCGCTGGCTGCCTTTTGAGACGACGAGAGGACACCGGGAACTGGGTGAACTGATTGATGAAGGGGATACGCTGTATTATACCGGCTCCATTGATGAATATCGTCAGATACACCATGTGGCTTCAGCACAGTCCATGCTGGTCGTCAACGCAGGTTATATCTACGATAAAGAACTGATGGCGATGCTACCTGTCATACTGAACCATGTACAGACCGAGCGAATTGAGCCAGATGAAGTATCGATGACATTCACGGATGTTGCACCGGCTGAACGTAACCAGTACTATGATGCGCTACGGTTGGCAGATTCGGCATTACAACGTTTCCGCTGCCGGGCTGAAGTGAAAGGTTTCAAGCCATCGGATCTGCCGGTGTTGTTTACCCTTTCGCAGGAATCATCCACGCTGCGTGCGTTGGAAAAAGCAAGCGAAGAGAGCACTGACTTATTCTCCTCTGTTCTCGGTTCGTTGTCGGCAGGTATTAATTCGGCAGGGTACTCGACGTTGTATCTGAATGTAAACAATCCCATCATTAAACGGGTGCTGACTTCACCGGATAATCAGATGACACCGATTGCTATAGAAATGTTGTATGTCAACGCACTGATGATGGGCCATTACGCCATGAACAAGCAGGAACTTGAAGTATTGAACCAGGGAATTGTACGGTTTATTGATTGGGGTTTACGCGCAAATATGAATCATGAGGGAGATGCCTGATGAAGACAGAGATGGATTTTGAAGATTTGATGGAAGAGGCCTATCAACTGCCTAGTGGTCCTGCGAAGCTCGGTTTTTTGGAGGAAGCAGCGCGGGTAGCCGATGTCAATGGTATGGTTGAGGAGGCGTACGAAGCACGCTCCGAGATTGTGGATGTAGCCACCTTCTGTGGATATCCGATGAAAGCTTTGATCGCTTTTTCCTGGCAACTGGGCAAGTTCGATCAGCAACCAGAGCTGTATGATGAAGAGACGTTATTGTGGTCATATAAATGGATTCTCGGTAAAATGCCCGATTTCCCTGAAATCTCACGCGAGAAGATTATGGAGCTGTTGGAGGACTTCGGAGCACGGTTCAAGTCTTATGGTTACAGTGAGCGTTCTTACTGGTACTATCGTTTCCGCATCTTTATGGATTTTGGAGAGCTGGAGGAATCAGGGCGCAGTTATGACAAGTTCAGAACATTGGACCGCGACTTCATGAGTGACTGTGAGGCATGTGAGCAGGATGAGATTATGCGTTATTTTTTGTTAAAAGGAGACGACGAGAAGGTGCTGGAATTGGCCAAGCCTATTCTCAAAGGACGCATGAGCTGTGCGGAGATTCCGCATCTAACGTTGTCGGAAATTCTGATGCCGCTATATCGTCTGGGGCGGACGGAGGAAGCCGATAAATATCAGGTCAAGGGATACCGCTTGATCAAAGGTGAGAACGATTTTGTGCAGAGTTTTTCCGAGCAGATGGAGTATCTCACACTTACGAATCCGGCCAAAGGCATTGATGTCCTCGAAGAAACACTGGTACTCGCAGCCGATCATGAAGATGCATATGCCAAAATGTTGTATTATGCGAAGGCAGCCCCGTTATTGCGGCGTTGGGCTGAAGAAAAAGAGTCGGATGGGTATCGCATGCGCTTGCCAGCATCCTTCCCGTATGAAGGCGATCCCGGCGACTTGCTCAAGTTGGCTGATTACTTTGCGGAGCATGCTCAGACCGTTGCAGCCAAGTTTGATCAGCGTAACGAAAACACACATGTATCCTCGTTGATTGCGTAGAGACGGTTATAACTCCGTAACATATAATAAATTTACTAGTAGCGATAACGTAAGAAAAGTAACGAAACAGGCTTGTTCAAGAAGGTTTATATCCTTCTGAACAAGCCTGTTTTTCATTTATAAGCATGATAAATCTTATCAATATGAAGATACTTTGTTCTTATTGTGCCGATACTTCAGAAGGGATCGTCGTTGGTGAAGGAACCGTTGCAATTTCTGATGTATCTTCTGCAGGCTCTGCTCCTTCAGCAGGTTCGGCTTGCGGCTGCTGAGCAGCCATTAACTCAGCGACGATGCGATCTGTCGGCTGTGTGATTAAAGCATACATGATAGCAGCCTCTTCTTGACGAATCAGAGGTTTGCGAGAAAGGAAATCAACGGAACCATCCTCCATCACCTTCACCTCAGGTCCATGGATACCAAGCTTCGCCATCATCTGAACAGCAGGTACAGCCCATGGATCTGTGTGCCCTGCAAGTTTCACATCATTGAAAAGTTCGCTAGGATATTGCAATTGCATAATTCTCCACATCATGACCATGGCTTCCTGTCGGATAATCACTTGATCCGGCTTAAACTGCTGTTCGTTCGTGCCCGTAATCATACCCAATTCATATCCAAGTTGAATATATCCGGCTGCTGCATGGTTTGCCCAGTCGGTGCCTGCAGGTGGCGTTGTTTTGCTGGGCTTCAATCCACTGAGTTTAAGCGTATTTTCAATGAATTCAGCTCGTGTCACAGCTGTCTTCGGTTGGAAAGACTTGTTGGCATCATTCTCATAATATCCAAGAGATTGTATGGCATAGATTGCTTCAGCGTAGGGACTATTCTCACGAACATCCCGGAAGCCCGCAGGCTTTTGTCCTTTTTTCTCATAACCCATAGGGTTAAGGTAAGGTTCTTTCAGGTAGGTGGTGCCATCTGCATTTTCTTTGAATGCTGTGAATTGACCGGTCAATTCGTCTTTGAAAAGATTATCTTCCACTTGAATCAGATTGCGTTGGCCCAGGAATACATCGTTAATGCTCAGATGTCCTGGCTTATCGTCGCCACCTTTCAGAGAACTTACAATCGTGCTAAGTCGAAGGTCTGCGTACAATCCGGTAAAGCGTTGCAGCTCAGCTGCGGATTGCGGCGTGTAATCCTTGAACTGCACTGGCTCTGCATATTGCGGGAAGAAATTCTGGATGAATGCCGGGTAGAACAGATTACGAAGTGCTCCATTTTGATTATAGGTCAGGAAGACGCCTGTGTTTTGCTCAGGAATAAAAAATAGATAAGAGCTGAATCCTGTCAGGTCGCCTGCTTTGGTAATCACGCTGGAACTGCTTCCTGCCCCGGGAAGCTGAAACGGTGCTTCGAACCCGTAAGTGGTATCGGGCAGTAATGGATGAATGGAGGAACGATACTGCTCCATGCTTTTCACTGTAGATTCCTTGAGAATACGCTTGCTATCCTTTACGCCATCATTCAGAAACGCAATCATGAATTTTCCGATATCCTCAGTAGTAGACAGCATGCCACCTTGAGGCATTGGTGATGGAGAGAGGGTATACAGATCAAGCGGGTTGTGTGCCGCATCATAGCCTACAGCAAGTTGCTTTTGGAACTTTTCGTCCAGCATGAAACTGCTGTTATTCATTCCTAGTGGTTTGAAGATATGCTGCTGCATATAGGATTCAAAGGGCTCTCCGCTAACATTCTCCACAATCATGCCGAGCAGCAAAAACGAGAAATTATCGTACATGTAGGCGCTGCCAGGCTCTCGAACGACGGGAGGCATGTGTTGCTGAGCGTAATCCTCCATCGTTATGTATTTGTCAAAATCAGTATGGATGTCTTCCTGCTGCGGATCACGGATCTCGAATCCGGTCGTGTGTGTGAGCAGGTTCTCCACAGTTACAGGTTTGTCAAAAGGATTATCGAATTCGAGCCCTTTCACATAGGTTTGAAAATTAGCTTGCAGGTCAGCTTTGCCTTGCTCCGCCAGCTGCATCACGGCTGCTGCCGTGAATGTTTTGGAGACAGAGGCTACACGGAAGGCCGTATTTTTCGGATCAATAGGCGTTTTGTTCTCCTGATCAGCATAGCCGTATCCTTTTTCCGCCAGCACTTTACCATCCTTCACAACAACAACGGAGGCTCCAACATAATGAGCTTTTGCCTCAGCGGAATCAAAGAATGAGTCGAGAAATGCTGTAGCTGATTCGCCTGTCAGCGCTTTCGTTTTCCCCTGTTCAGCAGTTACTGGAGTCGCGGTCTCCGCCTGGACTGCGGGTACCCATAGACTAAGAGACAGAACAACAGCCATGAAAGCTCCGATTAGGGAGGTGAACCTGACGCGGGTCTTTCGTTTGGATAGATGCATGCAAACACTCCTTTTATGAAAATATTTACAAAATAGTTACTTATCCATGTATTACTGATTACTTGCACGATAGGTTTCACGATAATAGATTCCAATGTTGACAATCCAGATGACGGAGAGCATTACAATTGGGAATGGAGCAAAGCTAAAGAGGGCTGAATATAACACCATGGAGACCATGCCGATCCCAAGCAAAATGTTCATCATCAGGAAAGAACGATAGGCTGCACGGTATACGATCCATTTCTCACCTTCATCCAGTTTCTCGAAATGATCCTTCTTCATGTTGCGTGAATTCAGATCCAGTGCGCGATCAGGGAAATAGCGATTGTATCGCTTCACAGTCAGTGTTTGCAGTATAACGACGATGATAATAGAGATACACGCAGCAAAGAGATTCATGAGGTTAAACAGTTCGGGAAAATTCGGCATGTTTCTGTTGGAAGCGTTTAAGGACAGAGCAAGTGCGATCCAGGTAAACGCAACAATAACGCTCAATCCGCTGAGAATCATCGCTTTTCCGAGGGAACGCTCAGCGGGAGAGATGAGTGAGTCAGAATCTCCATACACCTCATCTTCCGTTGGAGGCACAGATGGCGTACGAACAAGACTGAGCGTGTTCCACAACATCATAACCACCACTGAAGCAGCCAGTAATGCAAATAAAAGATCATAGTCATAGTAAACGGACAACGTCCAATTCAAATTAGATGGAATTTTGTTGATTCCGCTGGCTCCGAGAAAACCGACTACAGCACCACCTGCCGCATACAACGGAAGACGCATCTTGTTCTTTTTGGACGGGGAAGTTGTTCTGTTCATCTTAATCTCCACCTTTCAATTCAAAGATTTTTTCGACAGGTTCACGAAAGACATGGGCTATTTTTAATGCCAGGACGACCGATGGAGAGTAATCTCCGCGTTCAATCAGGGCAATGGTTTGACGGGATGCGCCGATGAGTTTGGCTAATTCCGCTTGGGACAACCGGTCTCTTGCCCGTAACTCCCTAACATGATTGTGCAATTCTTCCACTTGCTCACCTCCATGAATAAAATGTACATGATATTTCACTAAATGTAAACTATAATATACAAAATGTTAATGATAATTTACTTGTATGCGTTGAGTTTGGACATGAAAAAGAGAGCCTGCCATGGCTCTCTTAGTGATTATGTTGTTGCCGAAAAAGTAATATCATGATGCCTCTGCACACGCCAGATGTTGATGCTGTTCCTCTGTCTTCCGAAGTGACATTCGGAAAAAGACAAGTGCTGCAAGCCCCATGAGTACATACAGAACAGCCATTACGTATGAGGGCAGGAAGGCTCCGATGGTTAACCCGATACTTCCGAGTAGTGCTGCCACGTTATAGCTCAACCCGTCAGCAGCCATGTAGGCAGCCCGGTCCGAATCTGGCATCATACCGGCTAGCATGACCTGACGAACAGGGGCGTACATCAATTCTCCAATGGTCAGCAATATAGCGGATGATATAAGTAGCCAAGCCCAGTTGCTGAAAGCAAGAACGGCGAAACCTGCGGTATACAGGCACATACCGACAGACATGATCGCTCGGGACTGGAAGCGGCCCATCCATCTAGAGAATGGGATTGCAACCAATGCAACCAGTACAGTGTTGATGATCATAATCAGGCTGAACATACGCAGACCAGAGATATCTGAGCCGAACAGTTGGGCGGTGAATTCACTTTTTAGACGAACCGCAATATATTTATCCAACTGGAATTCCAGGGAAACGGCAAGGACCGTAGCCGTGAAAAATACCATGAAACGTTTGTCCTGAAAGACCGCCCGGTACGTTTTCAGTATGTTCCTCTGGATGGGAGCATTGGATTCCAATATTCTGGTGGATGGACCGGAATGATTGGATTGATCTCCATGATTGAGTGCGCGTTTTTCCATTGTTTCCCGAATCATAAAGACTAATATAAACAGCGTAACCATACTTTCCAGGCACACCAGACTGAATAATAAGAAACGAAATGATTCGAAAAATAGCCCGCCCAACAGTGCGCCAAAGGTTACAGCAACGTTTGTTGTCCAATATTGTAACCCATATACATAATGACGTTCATGTTCACTGCTCACGTCGACAATCATGGCATTCGCAATCGGCACTGTGATCCCTGAACTTAGACTGCTGAGCAGAAACATGAGACAAGTGACGATGATCGAATCCATCCACGGCGAGTTGGCAATAGCCAAACAAAGTAGAGCTACGACCTGCAAAGTTTGTGCAATCACCATTAATTTCTTCCGTCCCATTCGATCCGACCAATATCCTGCCCACAAACCCACAATCATGGAAGCCGCAATATTGACCGTTAGCAATAACCCTGCCACACCTGCGCCAATCTGAACACTCAGATAGATCGCCATGAATGGAATGATGGACTTCTGAGTCAGATCGGTGAAAAAATCTGTAATGATACGTATTCGGATGTTAGGGTGCAGATCGGCGTATTTCATAAATTGTTCTTCTTCCTTCCCACTGGTCATGTTGATGTTACTGAGTATAATGGAGGAAAACCTGAAGAAAAACTGTAGAAGCATCCGGATGGATTTCGTATTTTAGAAAGAGACGAAGGAAGGGCATATATGGACGTATCAGAACATTACATTCAACTGCGGTTGAACTTCCCACATGTGCATGATGAACAAGAAGTACATACAACGGTAGGTGAACTCGCTGATCTTTTATGTTGCACCATGCGTAATATGAACCTCATTATGAACAAATTCAAGGAGAACGGATGGGTCAGGTGGAACCCACAGCGTGGGAGAGGCAAAAAATCGACGCTGTTATTTTGTGTCCCTTTACTTACTGTGGCGCGTAAACGGTTCGACGATTTACTGAATGGCAACAGGATGGAGGATGCCTATGAACTGGCCGCCACCTTGCCAATTACGATGCGAGAACATTTGATGCAGCAAATGCAGACTCAATTCGGCCTGCTTTCGAATGAAGGAGACAGAGGCCGGGTGGATACATTGCGGATTCCGCAGAATACACATTTTAAGACTCTCGACCCTACGCAGACGGGGATGTGGGGAGAAGTATTCATTATTACAGAGGTCTTTGATCGTTTGGTTCGTTATAATGGGGAACGCCAAGTCTGCGAACCGAGTCTGGCTATGGCATGGGAGAGTGATGCGGATGGAAGGGAATGGACCTTTTATCTGCACAAAGGCATACCTTTTCATCATGGAAGGATCCTGGATGCAGAGGACGTCAAGTTTACCTTTGATCGCATTATCTCTAACAAGAGTAACCCGTGCAGGCCGCTGTTTGGTTCCATTGAGAGCATAGAGACGTATGACCTGTTGACTGTACGTTTTGTGTTGAATAAGCCCAACTTCATGTTCCCGGATCTGATGAGCAGTGTGTGTGCATCTATCCTGCCTAGAGATGTGGAGATGAACCCGCTCTATCCGATTGGAACAGGACCTTATCGATTGACTCGTCATGATTCGAAGCTGCTTGTACTTGAGGTATTTCCGGCCTATTTCAGAGGGCGTGCTTATGTAGATCGCGTTGAAGTATGGCAGCTTCCCCACTCGGCAAAGGCGGAGTCCATCATCAAGCATGATTTATTTCCGGATGCGGAGCCTCGTGCAGTGCAGCATGAGATACAGGGCGGTGTGTATATGACGTTTAATATGCAAAAGGAAGGGCCGCAGCATGATGTGAATTTTCGCCGGGCTGTTCAACAGTTATTGAATGCACATGAGCTGTCGGAAGCGCTCGGGAGCACAAACACACAGGCTGCTTACAGTTTGATTCGAGGACGAGTACAGGAACAGCAACCAACAGTGGGTGCGGATCAAGGGGAGTTATGGAAAAAGCAATCGGAACAATCGAATTTTTCTGTCACACCTATACCCGCACTTTCCGTGGAGACCTCACTGGCGCAGGCCGCGGCATTATTACGTCGTAGCTCATACCAAGGGCAGAGTTTAAGTCTATGGGTGGAAGAAGGAGAGAAGATGGAGGCAGACATGGTCTGGTTTGCAGAGAGATGTAAACAGATCGGCCTACATATCAACATTATGCCGGGAGATCCGGTCCATGCAGTCTATCAAGATGGGTTCAGGGACTGTGATCTGATCTATACAGGAGAAGTCTTCAATGATCATGTCATGCTGAGCCTCGTGACGATGTATACCTTCCGGAACACGTTATTCCTGATTGCGATGAATGATTACTGGAGACATGAACTGGAACAGGGATGCGGACGTGTGGTAATGATTCAGGAACCTGCTGAGCGGTTGAAAACGTTGATTCATTTGGAAGATCGACTGATACAGGAGGCGTTGCTTCTGCCCGCGTACAGCTTCAGGGAAGAACATGCCCATCATGATTCGCTGCGAGATTATCGTGTTGCGGGGTATGGTCTGCCTGATCTGCGCAGACTGTGGGTGAAAAGAAAGCCTGGTGCCGAGCAAGAGGATGGGAGTTATCCGGTGTATATTCCGTTGTGGTAGGTATGGATGGTTACCTACCACAACGGAAATGAAGCAGATGTTCACCAGTTCAGATCATTTACGAAACCCTGTTGAATTCAATCGGTTTTGTACCCGGTTCAAGCAACAAAGGAATGGAGATGGATTGAGCAACTTCTGATGATTCGTTCAGGGTGAACGTATATGTGACCTTCAGACCGAATGTGACCAGTTCGACAGAGAACGTATCTTTTCCGGTGTATTCCATGGGCATTTCGAGGGCGTTAAAGGTTGCCTGCAACCCGTTCGTTGTTTCCTGAATAGACATCTCGCCATAACCAGGATGCGTGTAAATACCCGCATAAGCGGTGTAAGGTCGATCACAAGGTATGATGAGAGGTTCTTCCATTTTTTCTTCAACGGCAGTGTCTGCTTGAATAGGCACTTCCAAAGGATTCTCCGGATTAACCTCCGTTTCTTCTGATTCTTTCCCCATTAATATGCTTAATTTGGAACTCCAGTTGACAGGCTCAAGCCCAAGCAGTCGGTCCATGATATGAAAAGCAACCGTATACGGAATTATACTTCCGTTGGTATTGCTCAGAACCACGATTCCAATCTGCTCCTCTGGCAAAAAGGCAACTTGTGATGCAAAGCCATCAATAGCCCCACCATGATGAATCATGGCATGTCCACGATAAGGCTCAATCATCCACCCGAGACCATATGTACTCACAGGTAGCTCTTGGCTTATGAACGGCGAATCACTAGTCATCTGAGGACTATGCATAATCTTCATCTGTTCCTTAGAGATCAGTGACGCTCCTTCCCATTGACCTTGTTTCAATTGGAATTGAAGCCATGCGATCATATCGACTAGATTACTGTTAATGGAACCAGCAGGTCCTATGGCATCAATGACACGAAATGGTATTCTCGTATTCTGACCCTCTTTCTCTAGGTAAGGGTAAGCATAGTCTGACTGGAGTTGCATTTCATCAACTGAGAACAGACTTGAGTTCATACCGAGCGGATTAAATAGGGAATTTTGAACCATCTGCTCCCACGAAGTTTCATTGAGCTGTCCAACAAGGTAACCGGCTGTCATGTACATCAGGTTTTGATACTGCCATTTGTTACGGAAATCTTGATTTGGCTCCAGATACTGTAATGCGTGTACAAGTTCTTCTCTTGTACGTGGGGAGTTGTACCATACCAACTCATGCCTTGGAAGACCGGAACGATGACACAACATGTCGCGAATAGTTAGACGTTCTGTTGCGACCGGATCGAACATTTTGAAGTCTTTCATGTACGACTTCACGGGGGCATCCCAATCCAGTATTCCTTGATCAACCAGGAGAGCAGCGGTTGCTGCAGTAAAGGCTTTGGTACTTGAACCGATGGCAAACAACGTATTAGGGGTAACTTCAAGTTTGGATTCCAGGTCACGATAACCGTAGCCTTTTTGCCAGATGACCTCATCCTTATGGATCACAGCCACCGCTGTACCGACACCATTCCATAGTTGAAGTTGATCATCAATGAACTCATCCAGTCCTTCCAGTGATGTGCGAAGCTTTGTTCTTGTCATATCCTTCCCTCCCCATAGTCAATAAAACGAATAATTTCCTACAATTCACTATGCCTTTTCTGGATAAAGTTAACATCCTACCCGAGACTGATTTTGCGTAGCAATGCCGTATTAACCGACTTCACCGATTGCTTGTCAAACTAGTCCGCATATATCGAACAAGTCCCTCATAACATGTACTAATCAAGTAGGGGTTCTGCTGCAAGCACAATCCTGAAGTGAAAACATGTGCTAAAGGGGATGATGTCATGCGCCGAATATCATGGATGCTTGCCATGGTATTGGTCTTATCGGCCTTACTTGCCGCCTGCGGGAAGAAGGATGCGGCAGCTGTGGTCAAAGATCTGAACGAAGTCGTAGGAGAGATGGAAAGTTACCAGGGGGCAGGCGTGATGACGCTGCATACCGGAGATGCGCCGCAGCAGTACAAGGTCGAGGTGTGGCATCAGAAGCCTTCCTATTATCGTATTGCATTAACGAATGCCAAAAAGGATGTAACACAGATTGTACTGCGTAACGATGAAGGCGTGTTTGTTTTGACACCGAGCCAGAACAAAAGCTTCCGTTTTCAGAGCAATTGGCCGGATAATCAAGGACAGGTATATCTCTATGAAACATTGATTCGGAGCATTACGGGGGATACAACCCGCCAGTTTGCGGATGAGAAGGAGAGCTATGTATTTGATGTAGCTGCCAATTATAATACACATGCACTTGTCAGACAGAAGATCTGGCTGAACAAAAGTGATTATGCACCTAAACAGGTGGAGGTATCCGACTCCAATGCCAATGTTGTGGTCGATGTGAAATTTGACTCCTTCAAATTCGGGACTGAATTTGAGAAAGATGCCTTTGACATGCAACGTAACATGACAGCCGGTACTGAAGAAGGCGGCAAGACAGGAACCGACTCCGGTGTGACTCCTGTGGAGCAAACCGGTAATGAGGGCGGCAAAGAACCAGCCAACCCTCAGACTGCGCCTGAACCAGAAGGAGCTGTCACTGATGGACAGACGGGTGTGGGTGGGGACACAGAGCAGCAAGGTACAGAGGGGGCCGCAACAGGTCAGGAAGGCGAAGAGCCAACACTTGCTGAACCGGAAGGGGCAGACAGCTTCGGCGTGATTCAACCAACCTATGCACCGGAAGGCGTACAGCTCAAGGATGATCAGATCCTGGAAGAGGCAGGAGACTATTCGGTCATGCTTCGTTATGAAGGAACCTATAATTACACGATATTCGAAGCCAGACCTCAGGATCGAGCTGTATCGCTTGCTCCATCCAGTGTAGTGGATCTTGGATTCACATTGGGAATGATCAGCGGAGATGCATTGAAGACTCTGACATGGATGACAGATGGCATAGAATATCGGATCACCAGTGCAGACCTGCCTCAGAACGAAATGGTACGCATCGCAACATCAATGCAGGAAGAGTCAGGCAAATGATTTTTGCACAAAAGAACGAATAGTTGCATAAACATAAGGAATGCTAAGAAGCATCGGAGACCCGTTCTCCGGTGCTTTGTTTGATGAGAGACAGGTATTTATCTGGAACCATTTCTCCTGCTCCATCATCCAATAATGCAAAATGCGCTTCTATGCAGAGGGAACCGGGTAAATAATCGATATAAGCAGCTCTTTGATGGGGTGAAAAGTGAAATTATACCCTGTCAATCTTGCTTATCGGTCTTCTTCTGTATTCACATTGGTTCCTCAAACGGCGCGCCTTGCACCTGTTTTTGAATGTGAAACTTCGGTTCATTTGACAGTCACATGCAGGAGCATTACGATGGAGTCTGACGTGAGCCGGATTAAGATGATTAGAGAAGGTGACTTAACGTGCAAGGACAATATCGGCCGACCCAAGCGGACATCAATTTGGATCATTTGTGTACTAACGTAGAAGCTTTCCGCAAGGCATTGCCTCAGGGCATGAAATTCCTCGCCTGTGTGAAGGCCAATGCTTATGGGCACGGAGCGGTGGAGATGGCCAGAGAACTGGAACGAGTGGGTGTGGATTACTTAAGTGTTGCTTTTCTTGACGAAGCGCTGGAACTGCGACAACATGGGATTACGATTCCAATTCTGGTGTTGGGTTATACGCCGCCTGAAGGGATTGCTGCTGCATGGAAACATGATGTGACCATCACGCTGTTCAGCAGGGAAGTGCTTGACGCCATTCGACATCTGGATGCGAGCACATTCGCGAACAAACTGAAGGTTCATATTAAAATTGACAGCGGTATGGGCCGATTAGGTCTATTACCTGGCGATGAGGCATTGGCTTTCATCCAGGAAGTAGCTTCGCTTAATCAGGTGATGCTGGAAGGCATGTTTACCCATTTTGCCAGAGCGGATGAAGAAGACAAAACCTATACACTGGAGCAGTATCGACGGTTCCAAGGCGTGGTTCATGCGCTCAGGGATCAGGGATGTTCCATCCCGATTATACATACGGCGAACAGCGCCGCTGCCATTGATACACCTGAATTGTCTTATGATATGGTACGTGTGGGAATAAGCCTGTACGGACTGTATCCTTCGGCTGAGGTGAATCATCAGGTGGTGAAGCTGTCCCCGGTATTGACGCTGAAGACGAAAGCGGTTCTGGTCAAAACACTGCCACCCCATTGGGGGATCAGTTACGGAACCCGTTATTTTACGCAAGGGTACGAACGAATAGCGACCCTGCCAATCGGATATGCAGACGGATACTCAAGAATGCTGACAGGTAAAGCACAAGTGCTTGTACGCGGCAGCCGCGTCCCTGTCGTCGGTACAATCTGCATGGATCAGTGTATGGTGTCGTTACAATCTTTCGCAGAAGAAGCGGAAGAAATTCAAGTCGGCGAAGAGGTTGTCCTCATCGGTCATCAGTCTGATGGCGTTATAACCGCAGACGAGGTGGCATCCCAGCTCGGTACGATTGCTTATGAAGTGATTTGCATGATGGCGCACCGCATTCCACGGGTATATACCCGTGGGGGAGCAGTAGTCGCCAAAATTAATCCACTTTTGACATCCTGACAGGTAAACTGGACGTCATTACCAATAAACTTTTTTTCAGAACAGAAGGAAAACTGTCGGAGCATCTCGAATGTTGTATGACAGTGAGGATTTAATTCCTGAATTGAGATGTTTGGTCTGTACGAATATTGTTCCCCGTGTTTATAATGGAGTACAGCATACTTGATATACTCGGGGCATATATATTCCTTTGTATAAAAGTTCTGGAAAAACGTAATACTGGTTCACAATGGCGAAAGGTTTGTGGGGGTGGAAGAAAGGTGGCCAACTTGCAGAACACCAAGCGGATCATGATCAGTTTACCTGATTATCTTTTGCAGGAAGTGGATGGCATCGTAGCGCTGGAGAATTCCAACCGCAGCGAATTGATTAGGCAGGCTATGAAGCTGTATTTAACGGAGCGTAAGAAACGTTACATCCGTGAAACGATGCAGCGAGGGTACATGGAGATGGCAAAAATTAATCTGACCATGGCATCCGAAGCCTTTCATGCGGAGGAAGATGCGGACAGCACTCTGGACCGCTTAGTTAGCGGGGTGTAGACATTGATCGTAAAACGTGGTGACGTTTTTTTTGCGGATCTTTCTCCCGTTGTCGGTTCCGAGCAAGGTGGAGTCAGGCCGGTTCTGGTGATCCAGAATGATATTGGCAACCGGTTTAGTCCAACTTGTATTGTGGCGGCTATCACCGCCCAGATCCAGAAGGCAAAGCTGCCAACGCATGTTGAAATTGATGCGGCGGCTCATGGCTTTGACCGGGACTCGGTTATTTTGCTCGAACAAATACGGACGATCGATAAGCAGAGGCTGACTGATAAGATTACCCATCTGGACGAGGAGACCATGAAATTGGTCAACGAAGCCTTGCAGATCAGCCTGGGATTAATCGATTTTTAGGCAGTAACCAGCGTTTTGTACGCTGCCCTGCTGTCCGTTGGCAATGGATGTTCCTGTAAGGGAACACACTGAATTCAGACTGTAACCAAAAGAGCGTATGACATCCTTCGGGCTGTTGTACGCTCTTTTGATTAAAGCTTGATGAAAGCGTAGAACATTGGCGATCTTTTCGCTATAATGAAACCTGAGAAACCGTTTACCCGAAAGACCTATATAGAGAGGTGGAGGAGACATATGAGCATTTACATCAATCAGGAGAAACTTCAATTTCATTTACAGACCCGTGAGGCCAGTTACGTATTTCAGGTACTGCCTTCAGGATATTTGGTGCATTTGTATTATGGCAAAAAATTACGCGACACCGATCTGAGCTGGTTGCATGTACGGACAGAACGAGCGTCCTTTAGCCCTAACCCGGTGCCAGAGGATCGTACGATCTCCTTCGATACGTTGCCAGTGGAATTGCCAGTGTATGGCACGAGTGATTTCCGTAACCCTGCAATCCAATTGGAACTTGAGAATGGCTCAACGGTTTCGGAGTTTACGTATACAGGTCATCGATTGGTCAAAGGAAAGGCAGCACTTACCGGACTGCCAGCAACATACGTTGAATCCGATGACGAAGCAGAGACGTTGGTTATTGAGCTGGAAGACCGCGTCGCTAGTATCAAGATCGAGCTTTCTTATACAGCCTTTACGGCATTTAATGCAATTACACGCTCCATGCGTATCGTGAATGAGAGCGCTACCGCTGTGAATGTGGTGCGTGCGCTCAGTTCTTCTGTCGATTTCCCGCATGCGGATTATGAATTGTTGCAATTGTCAGGGGCTTGGACACGGGAACGTGATATCGTGCGCAGACCGCTTGCGTCAGGCCTGCAAGGCATCGAGAGTCGTCGCGGTTCAAGCAGTCACCAGCAAAATCCATTTATTGCGCTGATGACACCAGGTACGGATGAAGATCAAGGTGAAGTCTACGGATTCAGTCTCGTCTATAGTGGTAGCTTCACCGCACAGGCTGAAGTGGATCAGTTCCACACCACCCGTGTATCGCTTGGGATCAACCCGTTCGAGTTCAGCTGGAAGCTGGAGCCACAGGAAGCTTTCCAGACACCTGAGACCGTTATGGTGTATTCGGCTGCAGGTTTGGATGGCATGTCACAGTCCTACCACGAATTGTATCGGGAGCGTCTGGCACGCGGCAAATTCCGCAATGCGGAGCGCCCGGTACTGGTTAATAACTGGGAAGCGACTTACTTTGGTTTCAATGCGGACAAGATTGAACAGATTGCTCGCGCTGGGCAGAAGCTGGGTATTGAGCTGTTTGTTCTGGATGATGGTTGGTTTGGACACCGGGACAGTGATAACTCCTCGCTGGGTGACTGGATTGTCGATAAAAACAAATTGCCACAGGGGCTGGATGATCTGGCAAACCGCGTAACAGGTCTGGACATGCAGTTCGGACTGTGGTTTGAGCCTGAGATGATCTCACCAGACAGTGAGTTATATCGTGCGCATCCGGACTGGTGTCTTCATGTTCCTGACCGTCGCCGGACAGAAGGACGTCAACAATTGGTGCTCGACTTCTCTCGTCAGGATGTACGTGATGAGATCGTGCGCATGTTAACAGACGTACTTGGTTCTGCACCAATCACTTATGTGAAATGGGATATGAACCGCAATATGACGGAAGTGGGTTCCGCATTGCTTCCGGCAGACAGACAGCGTGAGACTGCGCACCGTTACATGCTCGGATTGTATGACGTTATGGAACGAATCACTTCGGCGTTCCCGAACATTCTGTTCGAGAGCTGTTCAGGTGGTGGTGGCCGCTTCGATCCAGGTATGCTCTATTACATGCCACAGACGTGGACAAGTGATAACACGGATGCGATATCCCGTCTGCGGATTCAATATGGTACCAGTCTTGTGTATCCGGTGAGCTCCATGGGATCGCATATCTCGGCGGTACCGAATCATCAGGTGAACCGGATCACTTCTCTTGAGATTCGGGGACATGTGGCGATGTCGGGCAACTTCGGGTATGAGCTGGACCTGACGAAATTCACGGAGGAAGAGAACGACATCGTGAAAGCCCAGGTTGAGCTGTACAAGGAGATCCGTGGAACGGTGCAATATGGAACGTTCCGTCGCTTGCTCAGTCCGTTTGAAGGCAATGAGACGGCGTGGATGTTTATTGCACCAGACGGAAGTGAAGCGGTTGTATTCTACTTCCGTGTGCTCTCCGAGCCTAATGCGCCTCTTCAGCGCCTGAAGCTAAAAGGATTGGACCCGAATGCGGATTATCGTCTGAAAGGCGGATCAGAGACCTTTACCGGCGATGCCTTGATGTATGGCGGTATTTCGGTAGGCAGTGCATCAGGAGACTATCTGAGCGAACTGTTCCGCTTTGAACGCGTCTAGATAAGTGAACTACAATTTATTTACACGGGTACTACGATGACAGAATAACCTTCCAATCACTGTTATCCCCAGATTTTTTGATTCCCTTTCTCAAAGGGAAAATCCGGAGATAAAGGCGAACGCTTCGCTTTTTCAGGTTTTTTCTGTCCTCTCCGTCATAGTGTAAATGAGTAGTTTCACTTATTAGATTGCTATTGTATATAGAGTTTTTAAACAAGGGAGGATCGAGGAGCGTCGTGATGACGTTTTTCGGTCTTTTTTTGCCGTAATGGGGAAGGCTGGAGGATGACATCATTCTGTCAGAACTTGTATGCTTGCGGATTGATGGAAATCTGGATGTGATTTTGTGATAATATAGGATAGAGTGGAAAAAACAAATGGTTCAACTATACTGTAATTACAGCAGCAAAGCTGCCCTGAAATGATTGTAACGAACGATTCAGATTCAGGAAGGAAAGAGGGATTTATTTTGTCTGAACAGGAAACGGTTCTGGAACCCAATGAAGAAACAATAAAGGCAGAACGCCATGAACGAATCATCAAACAGGTAGCCAAGGAACTGTCACTGTCCTTGAAGCAGGTCCGTACGACATCGGAGCTTCTGGACGAAGGCAATACGATTCCATTTATCGCCCGCTACCGTAAAGAAATGACTGGAGAGCTGGATGAGAACCAGCTGCGATTGATTGAAGAACGCATTGTCTATCTGCGCAATCTTGAGGATCGCAAATTGGAAGTCATCCGTATTATAGAGGAACAGGGCAAGCTGACCGGAGAACTGAAGAATTCCATTACCCAGGCTGTGAAGCTGCAGGAAGTGGAAGATTTGTATCGTCCGTTCCGTCAGAAACGGAAAACGCGTGCAAGCGTGGCTAAGGAAAAAGGTCTTGAGCCCCTTGCTGTATGGATCTGGGGTCAACCGAAGCAAGGCAATGTACTCCAGGAAGCTGCGAAATATATCAATGCTGAACTGGGCGTAGAAGATGCGGAGTCGGCACTTCAGGGAGCCAAAGACATTCTTGCTGAGAACATCGCAGACGATGCTGCCATTCGTGCATGGATTCGTCGGTACACCTTGGATCACGGAATGCTGACTTCAGAAGCGAAGGATGCTCAAGAAGAGTCCGTGTACGAGAATTATTATGATTACCGCGAACTGGCCAAAAAGATGCCTCCACACCGAATTCTCGCGATTAATCGCGGGGAACGTGAGAATATTCTGAAAGTTGGCCTGGACGTACAGGCAGAACCGGCCCATCGTCATATGGAAGGACAGATCATTCGTGGTGCTTCTGCCGTGCAGGATATCCTGCGTGATGTGATTGAAGATGCATACAAGCGGCTTATTGCGCCTTCCATCGAGCGTGAAGTTCGTGGAGAACTGACGGAAAAAGGCGAAAATCAGGCCATCTCGGTATTCTCGGCCAATCTGCGTAATCTATTGCTTCAACCACCGATTCATGGCAAACGTGTGCTGGGTGTCGATCCTGCCTATCGTACGGGCTGTAAACTGGCTGTCGTAGATGATACGGGCAAGCTGCTGGAAGTGGCTGTGACCTATCCAACGCCACCGCACAACAAGAAACGTGAAGCTGCGGAAGTATTCCACCGCATGATCAAGCAATATGATATCGGACTGATCGTCATTGGTAATGGTACCGGATCTCGTGAAACGGAGCAGTTTGTTGCCGAGATCATTCAGGAGAACGGTGATGAAAGTCTGGTGTATCTGATTGTTAACGAAGCAGGGGCGAGTGTGTATTCTGCATCCAAACTGGCCCAGGAAGAGTTCCCGGATCTGGATGTTGCGGAGCGCAGTGCAGCTTCCATTGCACGCCGGGTACAAGATCCGCTTGCGGAGTTGGTTAAGATTGATCCAAAAGCTATTGGTGTGGGGCAATATCAGCATGACGTTTCCCAGAAGGTTCTGGAAGAAAGCCTGAAGGCTGTCGTCGAATCTGCAGTTAACCATGTCGGTGTGGACGTGAATACGGCTTCACCTTCGTTGCTGTCATATGTGGCTGGAGTTAACGCTACGATTGCCAAGAACATTGTGAAGTACCGTGAAGAGAATGGCCGGTTTACGAACCGTCGTCAGCTTCAGAAGGTGCCGCGTCTGGGTGCCAAAACCTATGAGCAGTGCGTAGGCTTTATGCGTATTGGTGAGGGTGAGAATCCATTGGATCGTACGCCAATTCACCCTGAGTCCTACAAGGTTGTCGATCAGCTGTTCAAGGAGCTTCAGGTTGCACTGGACAAGCTCGGCAGCAAGGAACTGTCGGTGTTACTGTCCGAGCAACAGCCGGAGCAACTGGCTGTGAAACTGGACGTAGGTGTGCCTACATTGCGTGACATTCTGGACAGCTTGCAGCGTCCGGGTCGTGACCCGCGTGAGGAGATGCCGTTGCCAATCTTCCGTACAGATGTATTGAAAATTGAGGATCTGGTGGAAGGCATGGAGCTGCAAGGTACAGTTCGGAACGTTATTGATTTTGGTGCCTTTGTTGATATTGGGATTAAGAGTGATGGGCTTGTCCATATCTCACAGCTCAGCAACGGATATGTTAAACATCCGATGGATGTTGTATCTGTCGGGGATAATGTAACGGTGTGGGTCATGAATGTGGATACCAAAAAAGGGCGTGTCGGCCTTACGATGAAGAAGCCTGCTTCTGCGCAACAGTCTTAATAAGCAACAGAATTGGAGAACAGCCTTCCCTGAACAGGGAAGGCTGTTTGTTGTCGACAGTAATAGTCCCGTTGTCCGTTCTAATTCCTCTGATAAGTACGGTGGGAATATGTGCATTTTCTTAAAGTGCGTGTTCTAAAGGCCATCCTTCATAATCCAAAGCAGACTTTAGGAAACCTTTTAAAGTTCGTTCTCTGCACTGCGTGGTGTGCCATTTGCTGGTTTGTTGCGATAAAAGAACCAGCATTCGTTCAGCAACTTGATTTGGCGGCTATCCTTTTTGTGAAATGCACGCATCAGTTGATTGCAAAGCCATTGAGGCAAGGGTATCTCCTCCTCTTGCATAATTCATCTGTACGTTAGCATATGTGGCAATAGCCTGGACTGTGCGGCTTAAGTGAGGAGCTCCGCCAAATCATTATCTTAATCGCCAAAAAGCACAATTCCCAATGCCGGGAGTTGCGCTTCTTGAACTTGTCATTTTAAAATGATACCTCAGATGAATTAGAGAGCTTCCATCTCTTCTTCATACCATTGTTCCAATTGAGCCTGGAGCGCCCGGATTTCAGTAAGCAAGGAAATCAAGGGATAATGGCTCTCACGTAGTACTGCAAAAGATTCTTCAAGCGCATTGATATAATCAAGGCCGCCGATGATGGTAAGATTTTCGTTCAGAAGATCGAGGTTGTCACATTCGGCGATTGCCCAAGGCAGGACAGGGACATCTGCTGCCGTGAGTTTATCTATCTCCTTGTGAAGGCGCAGATTGAGCGCGCTAAGTTGATAGGCGTAATCCGCCGGCATTTCCACGAACTGCAATTGTTGTTCCTGCTGCAGGATGACATAGCGCATTGTAGGCATAACGAGTAATAATCTCCCCTCATACATTCTACTTGACAGTGTAGCCTACGAAACGGTTAAAATTCAAGTATTATGCCGGAAAAACAAATGCTCCGAGGGGGTGCAAGGAGAGGACACCGATGGAAAATGAGGAGTTGCAACAGTGGATTGAACAGGTATCACTGGATCATTTCGGAGTACCGTTCACCCATGAAGCGTTGTTTAACAGTCGTCTGACCACGACGGGAGGGCGTTATATGCTCAAAAGTCACCGGATTGAGATCAATCCGCATCAACTCGAAGCCTACGGGCGAGATGAGGTTGAAAAAATTATCAAGCATGAGCTGTGCCACTATCATCTGCATATTCGTGGACGCGGCTATCAGCATCGTGACCCGGAATTCAAGGCTTTATTGCAGAAGGTGGGCGGTTCGCGTTACTGTCAATCTCTGCCTGATGGCAAAGGCAGAAAGCCGCTACCTTATCGTTATAAGCTGGTATGCAAGAGCTGCGGGACGGAATATTTGCGCAAACGGAAAATAGATCCGAAGCGTTACCGGTGTGGTCGTTGCGCGGGAAAGCTGGGCCTTCAGAATATCTGATGTGAGTATCATTCAATGTATTGGAGAAAGTGATGGAAGGCATGTTGACTTGGATTATTAATCATGATAAATTAATCTTATTCAAGTTAATTTTCCCTGATAGCTCAGTTGGTAGAGCACTCGACTGTTAATCGAGTTGTCACAGGTTCGAGCCCTGTTCGGGGAGCCATTTCTTGGAGAGATACCCAAGTGGCTATAAGGGGACCCTCTGCTAAGGGGTTAGACTGCGTAAGCGGTGCGAGGGTTCGAATCCCTCTCTCTCCGTTCTGAATTAAACTTCTCTGCAAAGGGATGAGAACCCTAAAGGTTCGTCGGAGCATAAGCTTCGTTAGCAATACTCCGCAGTCTCGAACGAAGTGAGAGTATCCCTCTCTCTCCGTTCTGATTCAACCCAAAATCCCCTTCACATTTGACCGGATAACGGTTCAGTGTGAAGGGGATTTTTTGCGTTCTCATCTTGGAGTATCCTTCGTATATTTTTCTGTATCGCTAAAGTGAAATATCCAGCACCTCGTATAAACCTTTCTTGCCTGCTTCCGTTACTTCGACAGAGCGACTTCCTGTTTTTTGGCGAATCCAGTCCAGTTCCGATAATCGATGTCTGAGTTGTTCCCCAAGCATGCCTGAGAGATGATGACGGCGTTCGCTCCAATCCAGACATTTGCGAGCGATGGCACGGCGTGATCCTGGCTTCATCTGAAGTTTAATTCCAAACGTAGTGAACCACTGTGTTCCTTTTTCTGTAACTTGATAATCCTTGCTGTGTGCCTCTTCGGGCTCTTCAAGATAACCCTTCTGTAGTAAGGCTTCACAGAGCGAGATTCCTAATTTCCCGGCCAGATGCCCATAACAGGTCCGTGCATAACTCAGTTGTTGAAGCTGATTGGATTGTTTGAGAGAGCGGATCTGTACAGGCGGAGCAATACTGGCCATGGTTTCAATCAGATTAGCAATTTCCTTGTTTGCAAGACGGTAGTATCGGTGACGGCCTTGCTGTTCAACTTCCAGTAATCCTCCCTCTACGAGTTTGGCGAGATGACTGCTTGCCGTCTGGGGCGTGACACCTGCCATATGAGCAAGCTCTCCTGCGGGCAACGCCCGGCCATCCAGTAAGGATGACAGAAAAATGGAGCGACTTGGATCAGCGATTAACGACGCAATAACAGTGATATTCGGGTATACATTCATACTTCGATCATATCTGAACTATTACTGTATTACAATTCGGTTGTATCGTCCCATACGGATCAGACGAAGCTTATAAACGAATGGATTGGAACAGGAGAGGTACAAAATGAACAAGGTGAACAAGATAATGAAACCGGAGGCTGCTACTGGGCAGCTGAACAAAAATTCCACAGTGGTACGACATGAAACGATTAATCCCAGTATTTTATATTATGGTACCCCTGTATTGCTGCTAAGTACATTAAACGAGGATGGGTCAACCAACGTGTCTCCACTGTCCTCATCCTGGGCGCTGGGGGACTGTCTGGTGCTAGGTATAGGTACACAGGGGAAAGCCTATGAAAATCTGATTCGACATCCGGAGTGTGTGATTAATTTACCAGATGCGACCATGTGGAGACAGGTTGAGGCATTAGGCCGTTATACGGGAGTTAACCCGGTTCCTGAGGAGAAAAGGCAGATGGGCTATGAATATTGTCATGATAAATTCACTGTAGCTGGACTGACATCCGAATGCTCCGTTCAGGTGGCTCCAGATAAAATAGTCGAATGTCCGCTCCAGATTGAAGCGGCTGTACAACACATACGCATTCCCGAACATACACCGTTCATGGCGATTGTGGAAGTGAAAGCGTTGAAGGTGCATGCACACACACGACTGATATCTGGACCAAACAAGATTAATCCAGAAGAATGGCATCCGCTGATCTATAATTTCAGACATTATTTCGGATTGGGAGAGAGACAAGGGAGCAATTTTCGGTCAGAGAATTGACCAGAGTAAAGGCTTTTTATTGTATAAGATGAATTAATCATTTACACGATAACGAAGAGGACAGAAAAAAACTGAAGAAGCGAAGCGTTCGCCTTTATCACCGGATTTTCCCTTTAGAAAAGGGAATCGAAAAAATCTGGGGATAACAGCGATTGGAAGGTTGTTCTGTCATCGTAGTGCCAGTGTAATAATCTTTAATTCAACTTATGTAGTCAGTGAAAGATTGGGTAATAGTAAAGATAGCAAATGTAAGCATATACATAGTAAAAGAGGTGATGTGCATGGAATTGGAATATTTGATGCGTGTACTCATAGCTGGAATATGTGGTGTGTTAATCGGATATGAGCGCAAGAATCGAATGAAAGAGGCGGGAATTCGTACTCATTTTGTAGTCGCTGTCGGCGCGGCCCTGATGATGATTGTATCGAAGTATGGATTCCAGGATCAGGCGGGCTGGGCCAATCTGTCGCTTGATCCATCAAGGATTGCGGCACAGGTCGTTAGCGGTGTGGGGTTCATTGGAGCAGGCATGATCTTCACACAGCGCCACACGGTCAGGGGATTGACCACAGCGGCTGGCATATGGGCTACGGCAGGCATGGGACTTGCTGTCGGTTCAGGTCTGTATTGGACAGGTGCAGGCGTGACACTGCTTATTGTCGTAGCACAGATGTTACTGCATAGGCCCACACGCTGGTTGGTATCCGCTCGAACAGAGACGTTAACCATCCATCTGCAGAATGAGGGAGAGGCCCTGAAACGTGTTTTGGCACTGCTGGGGCAAGAGAAGATCTCGGTCATCGGATTTAAGACAGAACAGCATTCAAGCACAGACTCCATAGAAGAGACTGTGCTTGAGTTCACGTTGCAACTGCCGGGTTCATATCGGGGCGAGCAACTGATTATTTTGTTACAGGACGTGCCTCACGTTCGATCTGCTGAGTTGAAATGAAACGAAGAGAAGCTGCATGGATCTACAGGCGACCATGCAGCTTCAGTATTTAATTCCGTTGCGGGATTACTGTCCTTCTCCAACAATCGTTTCCGGACGGGCTACCGGTCTACCTTCAAGCAGGCACTCAATGGCATGTGCAACGCCGTTCTCCACATTGGTCAGCGTTATGGCTTTGGCTAATGCCTGGATTTCGGGTTCGCCATTACCCATGGCGATGCCGAGTCCTGCCATTTTTAACATGGAGACATCGTTGAAGTTATCCCCGATCGCTGCTGTATCTTCCATGGAGATGTTCAGGTGAGCCGCCAGTTTGGTGAGGGCATTCCCTTTGGATACGTCCGGGTGCTGCATTTCGAAGTTGTGCTCAAAGGATACAACCATAGCGACATCCGTTCGGGAAGCGAAGTGTTCTCGTCCTGTTTTTACTTTGTCCGGATTCATGGAGAAGGCCATAATATTATAGATATAGGCTTCTGCCGGAATTTCGAGGTGGCTGTTTACCCGGTGGTAGTCTTTTTTTTGATAATGTTTCTTAATGCCCCGAATCATGCGTGCAATGTCCTCACCAGGGTTCGAACCAAGAACACGTTCCATCTCTGCGAGCAAGGTTTCATGACTGCTAAGTGGGGCATAGATGCCTTGTTGCGTTGAAGCTTCATAATAGACATCATGATCTTCCAGCCACTGCATAACGGAAGCAGCTGTGTCGCGCTCAAGCGGAAGATGGAATAGACGTTCACCGTCTGCATCATGAATCGTAGCTCCGTTAGAGCCGATAATTGGGGTTTTGATCCCGCCTTCGCGGCTGATGGTCACTACATCGGAATAGACGCGTCCTGTAGCAATGGTAACTTTCATACCGGATTGCTGGGCCTTTTGGATGGCTGCGGCATTCACCGGGCTAATCTGGCTATCTCTGTTCAACAAAGTTCCATCTAAATCTGTGGCAAATAATTTCATATATTTACAACTCCTTATCATCTGTAGGTTCAGGAATGAGAATCTCAACCTGTTGTTCGGCTAGAAAAACAAGCCATTCTTGGGTTGGCCATTGATCCGTAATCAATACATCCACCAATGACCAGTCAGCAAAACGATAACCATATCGTTTATCAAACTTGGATTGATCTGCAAGAACAATGACTTTCTTGGCAGCTTTCATCATTTGGTGTTTAATTTTACCTTCCTCTTCGGAAGCACTGAAGCCGTCCATAGTGATACCGCCAATTCCGATAAAGGCTTTATCTACATAATAGTGGGAAAGTGTCTCGATCACAGAGGTACCATAGACATAACGTTGTTCCTTATCCACTTTGCCACCGAGCAAACGAATCTGGACAGCCGTGTGATTGGAGAGAAGATCAGCGGAATGAATCGAATTGGTAATGACGGTACAAGATTTGCCGTTCAAATTCTCGGCACAAGCCTGCACGGTCGTGGAAGAATCCAGAATAATGATCTCGCCTTGTCTTACTATAGCGGCAGCGAGTTTGCCAATGGCTCTTTTTTCCTCAGATACATCGAGTAAACGGTCTTTGTAGGATCTGAACTTTTGCGGAGGAGGGGGGAGAATTGCACCGCCACGTGTTCGAATGATGGCATCCTGTTCCTCAAGCTTGATCAGATCCCTGCGAGCGGTATCCCGTGATACATCAAACAAAGTGACAATATCATCAGCTGAGATGCGATTGTGTTTGTGAAGATGTTCAACAATGAGCTGCATTCGTTCTTCTTGAAACAAACATGTCACCTCCAAGGGTATGGATGACCGTACTTATCATGATACTTTAATTATAAGTATTCCTAATGCGATTTGCAATATTATAAGTCAACGTAAGGTTTTGTAAGTTTTTTGATAAGGAATTTACTTTTTCCCCGTACAGGTGTGACATTGGCGTGCATGTGGAGGGCGACTAAAATGCTCTATGAAGAACAGTTTGAAATGGACAAAAAAGCCTGAAAAATAAATTTTAAAAAAAGTATTGCAAGTTTAAATTGTCCTGTGGTATACTCATTCTTGTCGCCAAGAAAGACAACTTGTTATTAAGGCCCGTTGGTCAAGGGGTTAAGACACCTCCCTTTCACGGAGGTAACAGGGGTTCGAATCCCCTACGGGTCATATCTTCACCACCTCATGAGATTTATATTTTCGATGAGAAATCCTCAAAGTCAATGCTCTTATAAACAAGAATGAAGCATGGCACATCCGGTGAAGTTTACAGCAAGAGCCATTAGCTCAGTTGGTAGAGCACCTGACTTTTAATCAGGGTGTCGAAGGTTCGAGCCCTTCATGGCTCACCATTTTTACAATTGAATATGCGGTCGTGGTGGAATGGCAGACACGCTATCTTGAGGGGGTAGTGGGTGTATACCCGTGGAGGTTCGAGTCCTCTCGACCGCATCACAGCAACAACGTTATAAGATAGACTTTCATGATCATTCATGGAAGTCTATCTTTGTGTTATACGCTATACCTTATCTTGTTCCAGGTATATAAAGGCTGAGCATTCAGGAATAATGTGGTATAATTCAAGCAGATGAGTTGATTATTACGGTTGGAAGGCGGTTCTTGTATGCAGTCGATCTATGAGCGAATTGAACACCTGATTGCCGAACGAGGAATGACCAAGAAGGCTTTCTGCCAACAGCTGAAGATTAGCACAGGCAATCTGGGTGACTGGAAACGTGGCAAGTCTATTCCGAGTACGAATAAATTAATTGAGATTGCTTCGTTTTTTGATGTGAGCCTTGACTGGCTCATGATTGGTCGTCCATCGAAGGAAGCGATGGTTCGGGAAAAACGGGAGGATTATTTTTTTGACGTTTTGCGGCAATTGAATTGCCAGGAAAGTGAATTATCGACTGTGGAACAGTCTTTTATCAGCGAATATATTGAATTCACCCGTTACCGCAAATCCAAGGAAAGCAAAGACGCAGGAGACTATCGTTATAAGTCTGAGAACAGATCAGAGATTAATTCTGAAGAGAACGAAGCGTAACTGATATGAGCAGCATCCATAGACTGAATGAACAAAAACCTCTGGACTAATCCGAACATACTCGGAGATAGTTCAGAGGTTTTTTGTATTAACCATGCATGTTTCATGCCCTTATTTACGAAAGACAAGAGTTTCTTTGCCTAGCAGTTGGGGGCGGAGTGTGTTCCAGATCTGAAGGCACTGTTCCTGAAGCTCCCAAGCGGCCATGCCAAGGATTCGAACGCCGATGCCTCCCGTTGCCAGTAAACTTGCACCTGCGAGCATCCGTCCATCGGGTGGCAGCGCGGATCTGACTTGTTCCAACTCCGCAGTGCCAAGCCCCGGAGCGATTATCCACAATGCAGCGGTATGTGTGTAGTGAAGGAGAGATGCTGAGTGTTTGGGGTCATCGGTTGCCGGTTCGAGTCCGAAACGATCCCAGACAGCCAGTTGCTTACCTTGCCATATCTCCGTCAAGCTGCGGTAGCGTTCGAACTGGAATGCTTCTCCCCGGTGAATCCGTCCGGCAGACCAGATATCTGCATAGGCAAGAATGGCCTGTTCATCCAGCTCAAAGGTTACTGCGAGTGAAGAAGAACTCCCTTTGAAGGGAATGACGCATTCCGGGAAGTATTCCAGCGTAGCTCCTTTTCCCAACAGAAAGTGATGATTAACGGATGAGGGAATGGAAGGTGTGGGATGAAGTCTGGTCGCTGATGTGCTGCTCAGCATGACATGTGTGCCTTCACCTAATTCCCACTCGGAATGATAATGATCCCCGTTAAGGACTCCGGGAGAGACGTCTGATGTGTACACGCATAACTCGGTTCCGCCTCCGGGAGGCCGAAAGGATCGGCTAAACCGGAGAGGGGCGCTGTAATAACGATCGGTCATAACCGTCCGCTCGCCTTGAAAGGCAAAGGTGGCCCGAAGCTCGCTGCGGCGCGTGACAGGCTCACCTGTACTTTCGTTCCGATTCACTCCTGTCCCGGTGGGCACAGAAGGTGAATTAATGTGAGTGAGTGCCATGTTCATGGCTGTGTGAATGCAGATGTGCAGCGGAAGCATCGTCATCCATGTATTGATGTTCGAGCCAGTGGACGATCTCGGATACACCTTCACCGCTCATTAGATTAGACATGACATAAGGGCGGCCTTCGCGTACCCGCTCGGTATCATTTTTCATCACTTCCAGGCTTGCTCCAACGTAAGGGGCGAGGTCGGTTTTGTTGATCAACAGCAGGTCTGAACGCGTGATGCCAGGTCCGCCTTTGCGCGGGAGTTTCTCTCCTTGGGCAACGTCGATAATGTAGATGAATACATCAGCGAGTTCTGGACTGAATGCAGCGGAGAGATTGTCACCACCGCTCTCGATAAAGATCAGTTGCAGATCCGGGAAACGTTCAATCAACTCGTCAACTGCTTCGAAATTCATGGAAGCATCCTCACGAATAGCCGTGTGCGGGCATCCGCCTGTCTCTACACCGATAATACGCTCTGGTGCCAGTGCATTCTGACGCAGCAAGATCTCGGCATCTTCCTTCGTATAAATGTCATTGGTGATGACAGCAAGGCTATAACGTGTACGCAGTGCCTTGGACAGCTTCTCGACAAGGGCTGTTTTGCCTGAACCTACCGGTCCGCCAATGCCAATTCGCATCGGACGACTCCGATCAAATGCCTTACGTTCCCACTCCGGATGATGCGTATGATTAGCTCCTCCACACATAACAATTCCTCCTAAGTTAGATAAAGTTGTAGTTAAGACATAAACAGCCGTGCGGGTAAGGTCTCGTGCCGCATAGCATAGATTTCCTGGGCGATTCCGAAGCTGTGCATATCTTCCGGGTCATTTTCCCGAATGAGTGCCCATTCTGCTTCGATATCATCGAGCAGCTTCTGAATCAACATCTGCGCCTCGGTTTGACCGATGGGCAGAAGGCGAAGTGCGCTGTTCACATAAGCGTTAACTGAGGTATACAGATGCCCGGTAACGGCTTCATCCAATGCAATCTCCAATTGATAGTTGATATAACCGTGAATGGTCGTAATACCGCAATACGCGTCGTGTTCCCGTATGGCCTCATCAATCAGGGTGAAGTCCATCCAAGGATAGAGTGAACGGGCCAACTTGAGTAGTCGCTTTCCCATTTTGTGGCCGCTTTCCCTGAGTTCCCGAGGGGAGCGCTGGGCGTGGACACGTTTGTCATACAGGGCAAGTAGAGCGGCATCCTGCTGATGTATTGCCTGATAGACGCCTTTGATGGCAAGACCATCTAGTCTTACAAGACTGGAATGAAGCTGACTGCGAATAAACTGTTCGAGCTGCGCAGTATTTTGTACCGTGCCATCATGTGTATAAGCCTCCAGACCGAAGGAATGGGAGAATCCGCCGATGGGCAGGGCTGAATCCAACAGCTGAACGTAACGGAGCAGCTTCGTACCACTATTCATCATGAGTGCCCCCTTATCAGCTAATCCGTATTCAGATCAAAACATAAAGTAGCGCTGTGCCATAGGCAACTCGTCTGCGGGTTCACAGGTGAGCAGTTCGCCGTCGGCGCGTACCTCATAGGTTTCGGGATCGACCTCAATGACAGGGGTGACGTCATTGTGGATCATGTCTTTTTTGCTTACCGAGCGGCAGCCTTTAACAGGTTCAACCCGCTTTTTCAGCCCTAATGTCTCTTTGATTCCCGCATCTGCTGCGGCTTGGGAGACAAAGGTGATCGATCCGCTGGCAATGGCGCTTCCATAGGCTCCGAACATCGGTCTGCCAAATACCGGCTGAGGGGTCGGGATGGATGCATTGGGATCACCCATCTGGGCGAATGTAATCATGCCACCCTTGATGACAATCTCGGGTTTTACACCAAAGTAGGCCGGTTTCCATATGGTTAGATCGGCCAGCTTGCCGACTTCCACCGAACCGACGAGATGTCCGATTCCATGGGCGATCGCCGGATTGATGGTGTATTTGGCGACATATCGCTTGATCCGATCGTTATCGGAAGGTGAGTCTGGGTTGAGTTCAAGTTTGCCGCGCTGTTTCTTCATCTTGTCGGCTGTCTGCCAAGTGCGTATAATGACTTCGCCCACTCGGCCCATGGCCTGTGAATCGGAACTGATGATGCTGAACACGCCAAGATCATGCAAAATGTCTTCGGCCGCAATGGTTTCGGGACGAATCCGCGAATCTGCAAAAGCGACATCTTCCGGGATGGAAGGGTCCAGGTGATGGCACACCATCAACATATCCAGGTGCTCTTCTACAGTGTTGCGTGTGTACGGCCGTGTTGGGTTGGTGGATGAGGGGATAACGTAGGACTCCCCAGCGGCCCGAATAATGTCCGGTGCATGTCCGCCACCAGCGCCTTCCGTATGGTACGTGTGGATTGTCCGGCCATTGATCGCGGCCAGTGTGTTTTCGAGAAATCCGGTTTCGTTCAGTGTATCGGTATGAATAGCGACTTGAACATCATGTTCACCGGCGGCAGTCAGGCAGGCATCGATAGCGCTCGGAGTAGTACCCCAATCCTCGTGCAGCTTCAGACCGATTACACCCGCTTCAATCTGTTCGATTAAAGGTGCGGTACTGGAGCTGTTGCCTTTGCCGAGGTAACCGATGTTCATGGGAAAAGCTTCTGCGGACTCCAGCATCCGGTGAATGTGCCAGGCCCCTGGTGTGCAGGTGGTGGCTTTGGTTCCTGTTGCTGGTCCTGTTCCGCCGCCAATCATGGTTGTTACCCCGGAGGATAATGCAGTCTGAATCTGTTGTGGACAGATGAAATGAATATGGGTATCAATGCCGCCAGCGGTTACAATCATGCCTTCACCAGCAATGATTTCGGTGGAAGCGCCGATGACCAGCGCGGGGTGAACCCCATCCATTGTATCCGGATTACCGGATTTGCCAATGGCGCAGATATGACCATCCCGAATACCGATATCCGCTTTTACAATGCCCCAATGATCAATGATGATGGCGTTGGTAATAACGGTATCAGGAGTACCGTCACTGCGCAGGGCAGAGGTGGACTGGCCCATCCCGTCGCGGATGACTTTGCCACCCCCGAACTTGCTCTCATCTCCGTACACAGCATAGTCATGTTCGATCTCTGCCCATAGTTCGGTATCTGCGAGTCTTACGGCATCACCGGTTGTGGGTCCGAACATCGAAGCATATTGCTCGCGACTCATTCGTTTCATGAAGGCTCACCTCTATCCTGTATGGGAGGGGAGAACGTCTTCAGGAATGCCTCCAGTTTCTGTGGATCGGGTTGTTGATCCGCTGAGCCTTCCGTTAATCCATTGAATCCGTGAATCTGGCGTTTGCCGCCAAAAGTCGTGAGTTCGACGGGTTTCTCTTCACCGGGTTCGAAACGGACGGCGGTGCCTGCCGGAATATGCAGACGATGTCCAAAAGCTGACGTGCGATCAAAGTCCAGTGCGGCATTAACTTCATAGAAGTGAACGTGAGAGCCGACTTGGACGGGACGGTCGCCGCGGTTCAAGACAATCAGGCGTAGAGTTGGGCGATCCGGATGACAGATGATATCGTCATCTGGCTTCAAGCGATATTCACCAGGAATCATGGTTTCTCCTGCCTTTCTCAGCGTATAGGTTCATGTACAGTAACCAGTTTGGTACCGTCAGGAAATGTGGCTTCTACCTGTACTTCAGGGATCATATCAGGAACGCCATCCATACAGTCTTCGCGTGTCAGGATGGTGCCTCCGTGTCTCATTAAATCGGCAACACTCATTCCATCCCGTGCCCGTTCCATGAGTTCGGAGGTCAATAAAGCGATGGCTTCGGGAACATTTAACTTAAGTCCGCGTGCTCTTCGTTCGCGGGCGAGGTTAGCGGCCACGGTAATCAGGAGTTTTTCCTTTTCCTGTTCAGTCCAGTGCAAGGCAATCCGACCTTTCGCTTATAATGTCTGATATGTTCATGAATCATGTTATATGTTAAATATACTCACACAGGGTGAATCCTTTGTCAATAAGCTTCAAAGCTTATTAGCAGCATGCATGAAATGAGTAGGCATGAAATAAAATTATGTAAGCTATATTGACATGAAGAGTGTAACACTCCATAATTTGGATCAACGAACATTTCGGGTGTAAATGACCTTAATGTTCGGCAATAGACTAAAAAAAGGGAGTGTAGGCTATTGAAGAAGAGGTCGGTCAAATTATGGAGTGTTTTGCTAGGTGCGGTCATTGTCATGACGGGATGTGTGGAGGGTGCTGCGCCGCCTGAAGCTTCAGGTTCGGGTGGTACAGGAGAGCCGGCTGCATCCAGTGATACGATTAAAGTTGGTATTCTTCACTCCCTCAGCGGAACGATGGCAATCAGTGAGGTATCTGTTAAAGATGCCGAGATGCTTGCTATTGAAGAGATTAACGCCGCGGGCGGAGTTTTGGGTAAGCAGATCGAGCCAGTAATTGAGGATGGCGCTTCGGATTGGCCTACTTTTGCGGAGAAGGCTGGAAAGCTGCTGCAACAAGATAAGGTCGCTGCTGTATTTGGCGGTTGGACCTCTGCAAGTCGGAAGGCTATGCTCCCGGTGTTCGAACAGAACAAAGGTCTATTGTTTTACCCCGTGCAATATGAAGGATTGGAATCGTCGCCAAATATTTTTTATACAGGAGCAACAACCAATCAGCAGATCGTTCCATCCGTAACTTGGTTACTGGAGAACAGGGGCAAGACGTTTTATCTGCTCGGTTCAGATTATGTTTTTCCGAAAACGGCCAATCAGGTCATTAAGGCACAACTCGCAGCAGAAGGCGGCGAAGTGGTGGGTGAGGAATATACACCGCTGGGACATACCGATTACAGTACCATCATTAGCAAAATCAAGGCTGCGAAGCCGGATATTGTATACAATACACTGAACGGGGATAGCAATGTGGCCTTCTTCAAACAATTGAAGGACGCAGGAATCTCATCGGATCAGATGACAACCCTGTCGGTAAGTGTAGCGGAGGAAGAAATCCGTGGTATTGGCGCAGACGTATTGAAGGGGCATCTCGCTTCGTGGAATTATTATCAGACAACGGATACACCTGAAAATGCCACATTTGTTGCCAAGTACAAAGAAAAATACGGTGCTGATCGGGTGACAGCAGATCCGATTGAAGCGGGATATGTGGCAGTTTATCTCTGGAAGGCAGCGGTGGAAAAAGCAGGATCAACCGACGTGGAGAAGGTTAAGGCAGCTGCGAAGGGTCTGGAGTTTGATGCACCGGAAGGTAAGGTGACTGTGGATGGAGAGAATCAGCATATCTACAAAACCGTACGGATCGGTGAGGTACAGGAAGATGGACAGTTCAAGGAATTGTGGAATTCTGGTGCGCCTGTCAAGCCGGACCCTTATCTGAAAACGTATGAATGGGGAGCTTCCCTTAGCGCCAAATAACATAGAAACCCCGTAATAAACATAGATAACTCGCTTCAAAGCAGCCGAAACAGAAACGAGGGTGTGACAACACATCCTCTAACCGTATCGCGGTAAAGCGTTGATGTGATGAGTGTATGTATTGGATGTGTAGTGACTGAGACGGATTGAAATCATGCGCATTAGCGAGAGTCACGGTATGGAGGAGGGGATCACGATGGATATGTTTATCCTGCAGGTGTTCAATGGTCTGAGTATCAGTTCAATTCTATTGTTGATTGCACTCGGTCTGGCGGTAACGTTTGGGTTGATGAATGTCATCAATATGGCTCACGGTGAACTGATCATGATCGGTGCATATGCAACGTATGTAACACAAAATCTGTTCATGTCCTATGCTCCAGCGGCGTGGTTTGGTGCCTACTTTGTTGTGGCTTTGCCGATTGCGTTCATTGTAGCTGCTCTGATTGGCTGGTTGCTAGAAGTCGTACTGATCAGGCATCTATATGGTAGGCCGCTGGACAGTCTGCTTGCGACATGGGGCGTAGGGATGATGCTGCAACAGCTGGCCCGCACGATATTCGGAGCGCCGAATGTGGGGGTATCCAGTCCGGCTTGGCTCAATGGGGGATTGGCGATCTCGGATGGCATTGTATTTCCGTACAAGCGAATTTTCATTATCGCATTGGTTGCGGTTGTGCTGTTGTGTATGTATCTCTATATCTATCGAACATCATCCGGAAGACGAATGAGAGCTGTGATGCAGAATCGGAGTATGGCAGGATGCCTTGGAATTTCGACTCGGCGGGTGGATGGCATGACCTTTGCCATTGGTTCGGGCATCGCGGGTATTGCTGGCTGTGCATTAACGCTCATTGGTCCGATTGGCCCTTCCCTTGGCACGTATTATATTGTGGATGCATTCATGGTCGTTGTTCTGGGTGGCGTAGGGAAATTGGTCGGAACCGTGTGTGGTGCACTGGGAATTGGTATGTTCAACACGCTGTTCGAAACGTATACCTCTGCCTCCATTGGCAAGGTGCTGGTATTTGTGTGTATCGTTGCTTTTCTGCAATGGAAACCACGTGGCCTGGTTGCAATGCGTACACGGAGTCTCGATTAACGTGAAGAAGGGGGTTAGTTCATGTCGGCATTACTCAAGACTGGCAGTCTGAAAATGAGGATCATCTGGGCGGTTGTGCTCATCATGATGTGTCTTGCTCCACTGATCTCCACGGAGTTTCGTCTGAGTCTGTTAGCCAAGTTTTTGGCGCTGGCGATCCTGGCCATTGGTCTCGATCTGATCTGGGGATATGGGGGTGTGCTGAGTTTAGGGCACGGTGTGTTCTTTGGACTGGGTGGTTACGCGATGGCAATGTATCTGAAGATCCAGGCCAGTGGAGCAACGCTTCCTGACTTCATGGGATGGAGCGGTCTCAGTGGTCTGCCCTGGTTCTGGGAACCATTTCGCTCTTTCCCCGTGGCCCTCCTATTGGGGATAGCCCTTCCGGCATTGCTCGCCTTTGCTCTGGGGTGGTTTACGTTCCGTAACCGGATCACTGGTGTATACTTCACTATTCTTACACAAGCCTTGGTTCTCATTACGGTGACATTATTTGTTGGTAAACAGGAATGGACGGGTGGGACGAATGGCATTACCGGATATAATTCAATCTTTGGTTTTACACTTCATTCCGCTGGAACAACAATTGCTCTCTACTATATAACCCTTGCTGTTCTGGTGATTGCTTATGTGCTCTGTCGTCGAATGGTGAACAGTCGGTTCGGCCAAGTGCTCGAAGCTGCGCGTGATGGAGAAAATCGGGTGCGATTCCTCGGATATGATCCGGCAGGATATAAAACGCTGGCTTTTGCTTTTTCTGGTGCGCTTGCAGGCATCGCGGGCATGTTGTTTGTTCTTCAAGTCGGTATTATCTCGCCATCCATGATGGGGATTGTGCCCTCCATTGAGATGGTTCTGTGGGTTGCGTTGGGTGGTCGCGGTACGCTTATCGGTGCGGTCATCGGAGCGGTGGTACTGAATGCAGCCAAAACAGGTATAAGCGAGGCTTACCCTGAAGGATGGTTGTTTGTCATTGGTGGGCTCTTTGTAACGGTAGTTTTGTTCATGCCGAACGGTATTGTGGGTGTGTATCGTCATGTTGTTCGCTTGCTGAAGCGGAGAGGAGAGAGTGCGCATGTCCAAGTCACACGGGAAAAACCTGAAGTCTACTAAGGATTCGGCAGTCCTTGTAGCTGAGGATATTACAGTGGCCTTTGGCGGGTTCGTTGCTGTCAAAGGCATGAATCTGAAGCTGCATGAGCATGATCTGCATTTTCTGATTGGACCGAATGGTGCAGGGAAAACGACGATGCTGGATGTGATCTGTGGTAAAACCAAACCGTTGTCCGGCTCGGTGAAGATGGGGGATGGCACGGACTTGACGAAACTGAGAGAACACCAGATTGTTCGCAAAGGTGTAGGACGCAAATTTCAGGCGCCATCAATCTTCGCGGGTCTGACGGTGCAGGAAAATCTGACGCTGGCGGCGGAGACTCGACGTTCCCCTTTGCAAGCCATTGGTATTCGTCGATATGGGGAAATGAGTGCTGCCATGGAGCGTGTTACCCTCCAGATTGGTCTGCAAGATCGCGTTGAGACTCGTGCAGGAGCGTTATCGCATGGGGAGAAGCAGTGGCTGGAGATCGGCATGTTGCTTCTGCAGGAGCCACGTGTGTTGTTGCTGGACGAACCAGCCGCAGGCATGACGGATGAAGAAACGCACAAGACAGGGCGACTCCTGCAAGAGATTGCGCGTGAACGCTCAGTTGTGGTGGTGGAGCATGATATGGAGTTTGTGCGAGAGTTCGCATCCAAGGTAACGGTAATGCATGAAGGGAAACTGCTGAAGGAAGGTACGATGGCGGAGGTGCAGGCAGACCCGAAAGTGGCAGAAGTGTACCTAGGCAAAAGGAGGGATGACCATGCTGTCGCTGCAACGAATTGAATCCGGCTACGGGGAGAGCAATGTGCTCCGCGGTGTGAACCTTGACGTACAGCCTGGACAGGTGGTGTGTCTGATGGGGCGTAACGGTGTGGGTAAAACCACGTTGATGAAAACATTAATGGGGCTGCTCAAAACACGCAAGGGCAGTATTCAGTGGCAAAATCAGGAGTTATGCACCTTGGACACAGCCAAGCGGGCAAGGGCAGGGATCGGTTATGTACCGCAGGGGCGGGAGATTTTCCCGCAGCTTACGGTGAAAGAAAACCTGTTGCTTGGTCTGGAGACAAGTGCTCCGGGATTAAAAACGTTCCCGGAGGATGTGCTGGCGATGTTCCCGGTGCTTGCTACGATGTATGGACGGCAGGGCGGGGATCTGAGTGGTGGACAGCAGCAACAATTGGCATTCGCCCGGGCATTGGCTTCACGTCCGGGGTTGTTACTGCTTGATGAGCCGACAGAAGGCATCCAGCCTTCTATCGTGGAGGACATTCGGCAGGTTATTCTGCAGCTCAAGGCGAAGGGAGACCTCTCTGTTCTGCTGGTGGAGCAAAGTATTGATTTTGTAAGGAGTGCCGCCGATTATATCTATATCATGGACAAAGGAACCATCACCCTGCATGGGACACCGCAGGAACTGGATATGTCGCAGTTTGAACATCATCTGTCCGTGTAGTGTTAATTAGCGTGTTGAGTAGTTAAGTTTCAGGAACGCTTGTCCAGGATATTCGAGTATTTCGGATATAACCGCCGGATGCATTCAGGACAGATGTCATGGGTGAATTCGGCGTGGGTATGCTTCTCCAGATAATTCTCAACGGAGGTCCACTGTTCCTCTTCGTCCTTGATTTGTTTGCAGACAGCGCAAATAGGCAGCAGTCCACGCAATGTGCGCACTTCAGACAATGCCTTCTTCAATTGGTGTTCTGTCTTCCTCTGTTCGGTAATATCCATGTGTGCAATCAAAGCTAGATCGGTATCCAGAATTGTATTCGTGTGAGACAGAGGGGTGAGTTCCACGCGAAACCACCTCTCTTCGTTGTATACAGTATACACGCAGATATCATATGTATGATTTCGATTAAAGGGTATTCCGCGTTCTTTCAAATTCTGTGCGACAAGTGCCGTGTTTGCGTTCTTGCTTCGTATTGCCCAGGCTTCCGTCAGATGCAGGTAATGTGCATGATTAATATTCGCATCCGGGTATGGTGGTGATTGGCCGAGCCCCTGTTGCCAGGCGCGGTTACAACTGTGAATGATCCAATTATGATCAACGATGATGAGTTGGTGACGTATGGACTGGAACGACAGTCTCTCCAGATCGGATGTAACATGTCTCATGGATGGGACCCTCCTTTGACAGAAATCTTATCTCAGTTCATCTGGAATATCCAAAATATCAGCGACCATGTGCCTGAATCGGGTTGCTTTGCGTGTGCCGTGGATGAGATTGGATAAACGGTAGGGTGGGATGCCGTGCTGTTCACAAAAGGTCTTCTGGTCCACTTGTAGTTCGGTTAGCCGTCGTTTGATGGCCCATCCGAACGGAGTGACTGGTTTTTTCTTGTTCTTGTTCTTGTTCAAAAGGGTTCACCCCTGGTTAGAATGTAGTATTCAGTCGCCCTTTCTTCATGTAGAATATATAGAAATGCGAGCTGTATATTTCATTATATACGTAAATCCGTCATCTAACAATTAAAAAAGACGGAAAAAAGTGTATTTTGTGATGTTAAATGGCGTAAATACGTTAAATAAACAAATAAGATGACAAAAAACACGTCGGCAAGGAGGTTGCCGGCGTGTTTTTTAGTTTGTTTGATGAAGGGAAGGGGGCGGGTTTGTGGATCAAGAGGACTAGGCTCTGTAGGCATGAAGTCCAGCTCCAAGCATATGGAAACTGGGGAAAAATGATTTCATGGACATTGAGGTTGGCTGTGCCAGTCCATCCGCAGCCGAGGCGCTTACGGTATTCCATTCAGTCTCCAGATCTGAGGCCAGGCGTACCATCAGATCTTTGGTTATATCGTTATTCAGGGGAATGACTTTGGAGGCTTTGGTTATGCAGGCATTCATGGCTGAATGCAGGTAACCAAGGACCGCTTCCTCGACCGGGATGTCGAGGTGGTGGTTAATCCAGGCGTGAACAGTGGAGAGGCAGCCAACCGAATCATATTTGGCGAAGATCTGTTCGAGCTGGCTAAAATCAATCCAGGGGTGCAGAGCGCGTGCCAGTCTGATCAATCGTTTTCCCATGGCGGCAGCTTGTTCTCTGAGATCTCCAGGAGTTCGCTGAACATGGACCAGTTTATCGATCAGAGCTATCCGCCATGTATCCTTGTGATCTGCTGCGGTATAGATGCCTTTGATGGCCATGCCTTCAAGACGAACAATGCTGGGATGCAACTGACAACGCATGAATGATTCGAGATCTTCAGCATTACGAATGGTACCCTCCCTGATATGGATATCCATGCCGAAGGAATGGGTAAACCCTCCAACCTGAATAGAGGAATCAAGCAGTTTGACATAATCGAGCAGCTTATTCCCACGGTTCACAATCATTCGCCTCCTGTGTTCGTTAAATGTCATGTTAAATGACATTTATATTCCTTTTTGTTAACTTTATGTTTGAAAATCCGAATTATATGATAGTTATCATCCCATAAACGTCCGCTTTTTGTCAATAGTATCCGTTAAATTTAATGAATAGATTCTGATATTTAATATTTGTGTCATTTTATATAACTTATTATGTTATTTATGTGACGGAGTTCAGGGAGGACTATATATAAGGAAGGACTATATATAAATGAATCAACAAGATCGGCTCTTACCGAAAAAGAGGGGATCAAATCTAATAATATGCAGTTCATGGGTAAACATGACGAGAATATGCGTTTTTTGAGGAAAATGCCTAGCTAAAAAAGAAGGTTTAAAAAATACTTTACTTTTATTTCAGAACCCTGTATAATCAATTCTGTTGCCGATTATTTACGACATGCGGTCGTGGTGGAATGGCAGACACGCTATCTTGAGGGGGTAGTGGGCGTATGCCCGTGGAGGTTCGAGTCCTCTCGACCGCATCATATGAACGATGAAGAAGAAGCTTTCCATTAATGGAAAGCTTCTTTTTTTGCCTTTTTGAACAGTCTGGTACCAGAAGTTGAAAAAAGGCCATCCATTACCGGGGGTAATGGTGCTCTACCTTCCGGCTAAGGGTGGCCGATGTACTATTTTTGCAGCAAGTTCTTGATATCTTCTTCAATCTTGTCAGGTGTTGTTTTGGGAGCATAACGTTTAACTACCTGTCCGTTCTGATCCACAAGGAATTTGGTGAAATTCCATTTGATTGCTTTGGAGCCGAGCAGGCCGGGTGCTTCTTTGCTAAGGTGTTGGAAGAGCGGGTGAGCACTTGAGCCATTCACATCAATTTTCTCAAACATAGGGAAGCTCACGCCATAATTCATCTGACAGAACTCCGCGATATCGTCGGAAGAACCTTTTTCCTGGGCAAACTGGTTGCTTGGAAATCCAAGGACTTCAAATGGCGCATCCTGGAACTTGTCTTGCAGTTCTTGCAGACCTTTGAATTGAGGTGTAAGTCCGCATGAGCTTGCCGTATTCACAATCAGTAACACTTTATCACGGTAGTCGGACATTTCAACTTCTTGACCGCGAAGGGTATTCACTTTGTAATCGTAGACTGTCATCTCAATCGCCTCCATGATATCATCTGATACCTTTCATTATATTGGTTACAATTAAATAATGCAAAACTAATATGGTGTTAAAAGAATCAAAACTGGCAAGTTGTGCAGAATGCGTGAATGAATTGCGAAGTGATTTACGCGAGAGTGAGAATTAGATAGCCTTGACGAGGTGGATAGCGTATAACCGTATTGTAAGCGTTATTATATATGAATAATGGCGAAAATCTGCCGATTCGGTGATCTGTCCGGACTTTACACCGCCATGGCACGGGTGTATGATTCATATCGTAATTTCAATTTAAAACTAAATTGTACCTGAAAAACGAAACAAACGATAATATCGCTCAATCTTAACTTAAGATATACGAACGATGTTTTAATCGCTGAGTTTCCATTCATTCATGAGTGGGAAACGGGGGAACCAACGGAATGCGCTGTCCAGGACAGTAGGCATTCATGGGGTGAATTTTCCGGTGACAGCCGGAAATAGGGCGACTCTCGCGCCCGAATCCGTCAGCTAACCTCGTAAGCGTTAAAGGGAGAGGCAACAAGCCGTACGCTGGTTCATGGCGATTTCGCCATGGATTCTTTAAGAAGCGTTCGGGAGGCCTTGGTCCCCCACGCTTCTTTTTTGTTGTCTTTTCACGCCAAGGGAGGAACGAATGATGGATACTGAGATGATCTTAGTGACTGCTCCTAATGAAGCAGGACGCAAATTTATCAAATTGCTGATGTACAAAAAAATGCCGTTTGCCGTTCTAACCAACAGTGCAGGGGAAGAGCGCAGACTCCGTAGAATCGGAGTAGAACATGTCATTCGCATGAATACGGCTGCAGCTCAAAAATGGTTTTTGCCGCAGGCAAGCGTTGGTAACGTGTTTATTTTCGAGAACAGCCTGAATCTGACCTGTCGTTATTTACAGATCTGTCGATCGTGGACATCAAAATCCCTATGCGTCATTACGGAGCAAAGCCATCCGAAGGGGATCTATCGGGGAATGGGTGCAGACCGGATTGTATATTCACTCAATGGGGAAGTCGGCTTTCTCCTCAATGGGTAATGTCATAGCTTGAGATTGCTCAGGTGTAAGGTGCCTGTTATAATTGAATGTATCGATAAACGGAAATTTGAGGAGACTCGTGCATGATGGTGAGTCTTCTTTTTTATGGTTTTAAAGGTAGTTCAAAAAGTCCGCTTTTGATTACGAAGGATGCCTAGCGGCATCATCAGCATCGAATATGAAATTCAGCCGAAATGTCCGTTGCTCACGTAGTTTTCCCTACGCTCCGCTACTCCATTTCTAGCTTCATTCCATCTTCTCGATACTGAAAACCAGACTTTTTGAACACGAACTTTTAGATTGCCTGTGGCTTACAAGGAGGAATTGGCGTGCCGGATGTGGGTGGATTGAAGTGGTTGTTTTTTGATGTTGGAGATACGCTAGTGGATGAATGGGACCCGGTTGATGATATTATCGGACAGTTCGTTCGCGAAGCCGGTGCTTTGGGGTATCCGGTGAAGATTGAGGCGGTACGTGAATTGTTCGCGAACTGTTATCAGAAATATGAACAATGGCCCATGAGAGTGGCAATTCGCACATTCATTGAAGATGAAGGACATCAGAAACAGATTCAGGACAAGCTGAAGTTTAAAAAAGATCTTGAACGACCTTTTCCTTCAGCGGATTCCGTTCTTCAGCAGTTGTCGCGGTATTATCGCATTGGCATTATCGCCAATCAGAGTCCTGGAACGGAAGAAAGACTGGAGAGTTACGGACTGCGAAAGTATGTTGATGTTCTGGCATGCTCGGCTGAAGAAGGGGTGTCCAAGCCAGATCCAGAGCTGTACGCTGTAGCCCTGAAACAGGCGGGTTGTGCACCGGAGGAAGCCGTCATGATCGGGGATCGGATTGATAACGATATCATTCCTGCCCGGAAGCTGGGCATGCGTACGATTCGAATTATGCAGGGGTACGGAAGATTCCAGCCAGACCGATCGGATGACGAACGCGCGGATTGGACTGTGGATTCATTGGATGAACTCCTGCCTTTACTGGTGCCGGATCAGGAATAGATGATTATTTGTTAGAGCTCGGAGTTTTACTACAAAAAGAAACACCTCGCTGTACTGCAATAATAAAGGCTGATCAACTTGGTATTGAATACCGGAGTTGATCAGCCTTTTTGATGTTTAGTCGATATGACGAGATTAGAATAACCGGATCGTCTGAATGATCAGATATACATTCAACACAACGATAATTGCGGCAATGACCCATGAGATGATTTTGAGCCACAATTTGTTAGCGAATGCACCCATGCTTTTTTTATCACTCGTGAACATGACCAGAGGGATTACCGCAAAAGGTAATTGAAGAGACAGTACAACCTGACTCAAAATGAGCAGTTCTTCTGTGCCGTGTTCTCCTGCAATTGCTGTGACAATTACTGCCGGGATGATGGCGATCAGACGTGTGACCAGTCTGCGCAGCCAAGCCGGAATCCGAATGTTGAGGAAACCTTCCATAACAATCTGCCCTGCGAGTGTACCTGTAAGGGTGGAATTCTGGCCTGATGCTAACAGCGCCACACCGAACAGAATACTTGCGATTGTAGTCCCTAATAGGGGTGTAAGCAAGTGGTAGGCATCGGAGATCTCGGCAACCTGCGTCATGCCGGCACTATGGAATACAGCAGCTGATACAATCAGGATGGCCGCATTGATGAACAAGGCGAGTGTTAGCGCGATTGTAGAGTCCATAGTCGAATAACGAATCGCTTCTTTTTTGCCCTGTGGTGTCTGTTCGATCTGACGCGTCTGCACAATGGAAGAATGCAGATACAGATTATGCGGCATCACGGTTGCTCCTATAATACCAATGGCAATATAGAGCATGGCAGGGTTCTGCAGGATCTCCACATTTGGGACAAAACCATGGAGAACACCGCCCATATCCGGTTTTGCCAGGAACAGGTCAATCCCGAAGCAGAGGGCAATGGTGGCCATCAGCACGATGACGAGTGTTTCCAAGGCGCGGAAGCCTTTGTTTTGCAGTACAAGAATCAGGAGTACATCAACGGCGGTGATGATAACTCCGTACAACATGGGGATGTTAAATAAGAGCTTTAACGCGATGGCAGAACCGATGACCTCAGCCAGATCGGTAGCCGCAATGGCCAGTTCACACAGAATCCATAACATGACGACAACAGGCATGCTGAAGCGTTCGCGGCAGGCTTGGGCCAGATCCCGTCCAGTGACGATGCCAAGCTTTCCTGCCAACGATTGAAGTACAACGGCCATCATGTTCGAGAGCAGGATGACGGATAACAAAGTATACCCGAACTGCGATCCGCCTGCGATATCTGTTGCCCAGTTGCCGGGGTCCATGTAACCTACGGCCACGAGATACCCTGGCCCTACAAAAGCGAGAAATTTCTTCCACCATGCCGCATTCTGCGGTACTTTCATGGAACTATGTGCTTCTCCGAGTGAAGGGGCTATGCCTGCAGTAGACAATGATTCACTTGAAGGAGCGTTGAATGGATTTTTTTTACTCATACGTTTATCACCTGACTCTTTGGAATAGTGATGCGGGACGAACCGCTCAAGATATATCTAAATTTTTATGTTTATTGTTACATTGTACTCCTTCAATAATTTTTGTCTAGTGCAACTTTTATGTATTAACACAAAAATTATGTTCTAATTTGAAAATGCTCTTTTGTATATTACCCAACCCCGGAAAAAATACAGATATGTGGATAAGATGCATGAAAATAATAAAGATGTAAAAGCTGATAAAGATATAAAATGCGTTTCAAATTGAGCCAGAAGTTTAAATTGAATTGAAGGCATTTAAAACTATACGGATAAGGGAGAGATTCTTAATGGAAGCTTTATATACAGCAGTAGCGACAGTTAAAGGTGGACGTACAGGTTCGGTGACTTCTTCCGATGGCATGCTTAAACATGATCTGAAAATGCCCAAAGAGCTTGGAGGTTCCGGTGGTGAAGGTACCAACCCTGAACAGCTCTTCGCCGCTGGATATGGAGCATGTTATGAAAGTGCCCTTGCCAATGTAGCACGCAAAGCAGGCGTGAAATTGGAGGATGTGGTCGTTACAAGTAACGTATCCATTGGTAAAGACCCTGCGGATGACGGTTTCCAGTTATCTGTTCGTTTGGACGTGAGTATGCCTGGTGTGGATCACAGTCAAGCAGAAGAGCTGGCTCGCAAGGCACATGATTTCTGTCCATATTCCAAAGCGACACGTGGCAATATTGATGTTGTATTAAACGTAGTCTAAGATTTGACTCCCCCAATCAAAGGGGAACATATAGAGCAGGGTATCTCAGATACCTGATGTTCGTTCGTTTGAGTACAAAGCCCTGCTGGCCATCGGCAGGGTTTTGTGTTGATTATAATATAAGGGCAGGATGCAGGAGATCAGATGTCCAATCGCGTACTTTTTACATAATTGCACTCCCACTTCATGCTACACATTCCATAAAGGGGGAACGAAGATGAGTATTGAAGAGATGATCGAGCGCCGATTTGTATGTACAAAATGCAGGGGCACGGATTGTAACATTAAGGAAGTTTCCATGTCAGGAGCAGGCCTGAGCAAGATGTTCGATATACAACATAACCACTACCTGTTCGTGGCTTGTGCTTCCTGCGGCTATGTTGAAGTATTTGATCCGGATGTTTTGAAAGGTAAAAAACAAGGGCAGGTAGGGACGATTCTGGATATTCTGTTTGGCGGGTAGACATGCGCGAGTTGACATTGAACTGAATTTTCTTTAATATAACTTAGTACTGAGTAGTGTCATTGCATGAACCAAATTTGAATTAAACAGGTGATATCCATGTCTTATAGACCGCGTATTGCAGATTTAGAACTAGCTTATGGTAACAAGGAAGACGGATTGTACGAATTCAAAATGAATTTGGTAGACGGTACAAAATGCCGTGTATTCTACTCCCGTTCTCCGGAATGGAAGATGACCAATATCAGCCGTCTGCAGAAAACGCCTTGTCCAGTATGTCGCAAAGATTTCATTTGCAAATGTATGGACCAGTGGGCAAGTGACCTGCATCAACAAATGATCGATGACCAATGGATGGAAAAGGCAATTGCTGAGTAATTGTCGGACAAGATACGAGCGTGGGCACAATGCCTGCGCTCTTTTTCTTTATACTTCCTAACAATGCGTGTTCAAAAGTGGACTTTTTGAACCACCTCTATAATTAAATTTTAGAATTAGGAAACAAGATGGCTCAGATTGGGTAAGTTACTCTAACCGCAACAATAGGAGGCAGCCAATATGACAGCAAATCAAACGGATGTGCATCAGGGACATCCCATCGTACTGGTGGATGGCGTCTGTCACTTCTGCCAGGGCTTAACCAAATGGATTATCAAACGTGACCCGGAAGGGAAATATCATTTTGCTTCGCTCCAATCGGATGTGGCCAAGGAACTGCTGGTAAAGGGTAACCTGTCGACAGACAGTATGGATACTTTTGTTCTGATTGAGAATGGAAAATACTATACACGTTCAACGGCCGCACTGCGATTGGCTAAAGGTCTGAAGTTTCCTTATCCATTGTTATATGTGTTCATTATTGTACCGAAATTTATTCGCAATGCAGTCTATAACTGGGTTGCTCGTAACCGTTATCGCTGGTTTGGCAAGGATGAAGCATGCATGTTGCCTACCCCGGAGATCAAAGATCGATTTTTATGATTAATAACGGAAATAATTGGGTAATGACTACAGATCATATCTAATTTGGGAGGACAACAACTTGAAGAAGTGGACTACATTATTTATCGGGGCATTATTAGCAGTAAGCTTGGCAGCATGCGGTAACGACACAGATAATACAGCAACGCCGCCAGCCACTAACAACGAAACATCCAACGAGGGCAATACACCTGCAGAGCAGGAAACAAAGATCCCTACTTTGGACGAACTGATTACCAAAACCAATGCAGCAACGAAAGAAATGAAAAGCTTCACAACTGAAGCAAACATTGATCAGAATCTGAAACTGGATGCGGGTGAACAGTCCCAGGATCAACAGGTTAAAACATCGCTCAAGATGGATATTATCAAAGATCCAATGATGATCTATCAAGAGATGAAAATGGAAATGTCGGGACAGGAAGCTCAGAACGTGAAGCAGTATATCACTTCGGATAAAATCTACTCCCAAGTTGGGGACCAATGGGTTGCGATTCCTGAAGCTCAAACTGCTGCATTAATTGAGCAGATGAAAGCAAGCATGAATCCGGAAGGTGAATTGGAGCAATTCAAAAAGATCCAAGAAGATACTGAAGTAACTGAAGAAGGCGACAATTATGTGATTAACGCTGACGTATCCGGTGATAATGTAAAAGAGTTGGCCAAATCCGTAATGGAGCAAAACGGCTCGGATGCCCAGATGCAAGCGATGCTGGATCAGATGAATATCACCAGCATGAAGATGAAATACATGATCAACAAAGAAACGTATTTGCCGGCAGGTACGGATGTAACCATGGTCATGGAGATGGAACAGAATGAACAGAAAATGACGATGGACATGAAGATGACCAGTACATTCTCCAACCATGATCAAGTGGAAGAGATCAAGATTCCACAAGAAGCATTGGATAGCGCGAAGTAAATTGGCTGGCACAACTGCCCAAATGAAATGCTGAAGAACATAAGAAGCGATGGACGTACATCCTTGTGTACCGTTTACGCGCACCTCTGAATTAGATCTGTGTGAGCCACGAGGTTCACCGGATTCAAGCAGGGGTGTTTTTCTTTTTAAAAGAGAATATGTTCAGGCGTCAAGGTGTTATAGTATAGTCATAATGAAGCAGAGAGGGGAGACAAAAGATGATCGAATATGCACACATTCACCATGTTAGTCTGGCTGTACGAGATCTGGAAGTCGCGAAAAAATTCTATTCGGGGTTACTGGGAATGCAGGAGATTGAACGTCCGGCTTTTCGCTCCACAGGTACATGGTATGCCATCGGTAGCCAGCAGCTTCATCTGTTACAGCACCCGGAGGGTCACACGTTACGTGAGGCTGGGATTGATACAACGGACGGCCACTTTGCGATCTGGGTGACCAGTTATTCAGGGACTATCGCTTGGCTGGAGCAGCAGGGAATTGAGTACGAAGCCAGACCTGATAGTGTAGCGGGATTCGCGCAGATTTTTGTACTTGATCCCGACCGTAACATTATTGAGTTCGATTCACCCTATGAATCCTAAGGATGAAGGGTTAGAATAAATCCCTTGCTCCACCAGAAATTGTATGCTATATTATCCATACATTCATAGCACGTGACGGAAGCACCGTCCATATACTGCATATTCATGCGGTTATTGGGCGGTGCTTTTTTGTGCTTTCTGACAGGGAGGGAAGGGGAATTTGATTGTACTGAAGGTTGTTCTGGTTTCGAAGGATAGAGATTACATTAGCGCATGGCTGGATTTTGTGCAGGGGAGCTCGTCTGGTTTTCATGTTCGTTTCACGGCATTCTCCCAGGGGGATTCCTTCAGGGAGCATATGAATGAGCAAGAAGGTCGGGAATTACCGGATCTGGTTATTGCGGAACCGGAGTTTCTGAATGACTGGCTGAATAACGGGGGAGAAGGATCAGGTGTACCTTGGCTGATGCTTAGTGAAGGCATGGAAGAGGTGGATGAGGCCAAGCGGCTGTTGAAGTACCAACCTCTGCCTGCTTTGCTGGATGCTGTGATGCATGCCTGCCGGCAACCACGCCGCAAGAAGGTGCATCTTCCGGGACAAGAAACTCTCTCCATCGGTGTAGTATCCGCTTCGGGTGGAAGTGGCAAAACGGCGGTAGCCCTGCATATGGCGAAGCAACTGGGACTTGCGGGATATGCTGTTCTTTATCTGAATCTGGAGACGTTGGATAGTACGCTCCCTTTTCTGGAAAAGGGACTAACTAGAAGTGGGCAGCGCCAGCCTGATGCGGAGACGGGATTGTCACGCCTGTTATACGATCTGAAGGTGGGCAGAAAGGAATCCGGCAAGCAGTTACAGGCGCTATCGAAGGACGTGGATGGATATGTGGTCCGGCATGAAGCATTGAAATCCGATGTGTTCTGGCCATTATCGAATCGTAAAGAATTGTTGCAAATGACTCGTGAGGATACGTCGAATCTGCTTCGTTATTTAACCGATAGCGGACAATATGACATGCTGATTCTGGATGGGGACTCAGGTTGGGATGGGCGCAGTGAAGGGGTGCTGGATACAGCAGATGCATTTGTCTGGTTGGTTGAGGATGATATATCTGCCATGCATCGATGGGGACAATGGTTGCAGCATGCTGAGCGAACGAAGCCGGAGGTGTATGAAAGTATCATGGACCGATCACGTTTTGTAGTTAACAAATATCGGGACAATGTTATCAATGCACTTCCACGCCCTGATCTGCATCTGGATGCAGTGTTGCCCTATATCCCTTCTTGGAAACAACTCAGTCAGGAGGAAGTCCTGCTTAGTTCACCGATCTTCCAACGTGAAGTGAAGAGATTATGTGCCATGCTGGTACAAGATGGCGAAGAAGAATTGAAGCAGACGGGACGAATTCAGAAGCAGGATCGGTGGGCACTATGACGGATTCAACCCATAGAATACTGGATCGTGAAGAACAGTTTCAGATGATGCGCAGGGAAGTCAGAGCTGGGCTCGATTTAACCTCTTCAGCAGGAGATGATGAACTGTGGCAAGGGATAGAACGCAAAGTTCTCACCGACCCGAAGCTGGATGATCTGACCTCAGGAGAGCGTCACACGCTGGTACAGCGATTGTTTGACTCCTTTCGTGGATTGGATATTTTGCAGCCACTTGTGGATCATCCCGATATTACGGAAATTATGATCAATAGTCACAAGGAGATTTTTGTGGAGCAGGAAGGTGAAGTCAGCCAGATCACCCTTGAATTTGAGTCCAGGGAACGGCTTGAGGATATTATTCAGATGATTGTGTCTGGTGTAAACCGGATTGTGAATGAGTCTTCGCCAATCGTAGATGCCCGTTTAAAGGATGGTTCACGGGTCAATATCGTGTTGCCTCCCATTGCCTTGAAAGGCCCCACGATGACGATTCGTAAATTCCCCAGTGAACCGATGAAGATGTCCGATCTGATTGAAAAGGGAGCCCTGCATGAAGAAGCGGCAGAATTATTGCAGCAATTGGTACGGAGCAAATATAACATCTTCATTGGAGGGGGGACCGGATCGGGAAAAACGACCTTCCTGAACGCACTATCCCAGTTTATCCCTGCCGATGAGCGGATTATTACCATTGAGGATTCGGCTGAGTTACAGATTGTTACGGTACCCAATCTGGTGTCACTGGAAACGCGGAATGCCAATACCGAAGGCAAGGGGCAGATATCCATTCGGGATCTGATCAAGTCTTCCTTACGGATGCGTCCGAATCGGATTGTGATTGGTGAGGTAAGGGGCGCAGAAGCGCTGGATATGTTACAGGCCATGAACACAGGTCATGATGGATCTTTATCAACTGGGCACGCGAATACCATCTCGGACATGATTAGCAGACTGGAAACGATGGTGCTCAGTGGTGCGGATCTCCCCATTACGGTTGTAAGGCAGCAGATTAGTTCAGCAATTGATATTTTTGTACATCTGTCCCGGCTACGAGATCGCTCACGGCGGGTGACAGAGATTAGTGAAGTGATTGGCATGCAGAACGGTGAGGTTTTGCTGAACCCACTGTTTCGTTTCCAGGAGCAAGAAGAGCGTGAAGGCAAAATTATTGGTGGACTAATACAGGTTGGAAAGTTGAATCAGGTGGATAAAATTCAGATGGCTGGGCTCGGAGAATGGCTGGATGGATACATAGAACAATATAGTATGGAATCGGATTCATCAGATAACAACGTGAATTAAAGTTATTGGAAGGTGATTACTGTTGGGTGAAGCCAGACAGATGTTGACGGATTACACCGTATATACACTTTCCCGGAGACAGCAAATGGTCTGTATGCTGATTAGCGGTCTGTTGTTTTTTGGCATCGGAATTCTGTTCTACCATCACTGGTTGGCTGGGGCAATCCTGGCTGCAGGTTGTATATGGGTACCAAAACATTGGACTAAAGTGCTGCTGGAACGAAAAAGAATGACACTCAGTTTACATTTTAAACAAGCATTATATGCATTATCTTCGGCACTTGCCGCCGGAAAATCGGTGGAAAATGGATTCAAGGAATCCGTAGAGGATCTGCGAATGTTGAACCCGGAAGCAGATACCGATCTGATTCGTGAGTTCACGATATTGCGAACACGGATGGAGTATGGACAACCGATTGAAGAGGCACTACAGGACTTTTCGGATCGGGCACAGATTGAGGACATTACGAACTTTGCAGATGTGTTCATTACTTGTAAACGAACGGGCGGGGATCTGGTTGAAGTCGTGCGCCGCACCTCGGCTGTTATCGGGGAAAAGCTGGATATTCAGCAGGATATTATGGTCGCAGTGGCACAGAAGAAATTTGAATCCAAGGTCATGTTTGCAGCTCCATTTATTTTTTTGATATTTCTCAATCTGACCGCCAAGGACTTTATGGAGCCATTATATAGCGGGATGGGATATCTCGTCTCTACTGGTGCACTTGCAGTGTTGGCCTGCTGTTATCTGTGGATTAATCGCATTATGGATATCAAAGTATAAGGAGCTGAAACGATGCTGCTTCCCGTTATAGTCGCAGGGATGCTCGGAGCGGGATGGCTGGTACTGGATCGAACCCGGGGACAGACCTACCGGCATCTGCGCAAACTGGATATGGAAGGATTACGACTGAAGAAATTGCATGGCCCATTCCTGTTCATACTGGACAAGTTCGAGATTGGACGCAGATTGCCTGTGCTCATGTTTCGGATGCAACATGCCATTCAGAAAATGTATGGCATACAGCACAGTGGGGAGAAAACGATGCTCTATTGCGCTGAAATGTTAACCTACACGTGGCTTATGTTACTGGCAGGTTGTCTGTTAACACTTGTTGGAGATATGGGCATCGGAGGTATGGTGGGTGGACTGGCATTAGGAATAGCTTTACCTTTTGCACTCTATAAAGACCTCAATACCAAGGTCCAGCGGAGAGATCAGGACATCCTTATGGAGCTGCCCGAGCTATTGAACCGAATTGTTCTATTAGTAGGCGCCGGGGAGACCGTTCAGCGTGCCATCGTCCACTGTGTCACAAGCCAGGGGGAACGAGATCATCCGCTGTACAACGAACTCAGAAAAACCGTGGGAGATTGGAATAATGGCTACTCGTTTCAACAATCATTTGAACAGTTCAGTCGCCGCTGCGGTGTGCAGGAAGTGACGATCTTTACAACAACGGTGCTGCTGAATTTCCGGCGTGGGGGAGGTGACTTTGTATTGGCGCTGCGGGATCTGTCACATGTGTTGTGGGAGAAACGCAAGGCTGTCAGTCGGGCGAAGGGAGAACAGGCTTCTTCCAAACTGGTGTTTCCGATGGTACTTATCTTTTTTACAATTGTGGTCATGATCGGGACACCTGCTTTTATGATGATGAATATGTAGGAGGAATTGGGATGATGGAAGTATTGAAGAACAAGGTCAACGCATTTTGGAAGGAAGAGGACGGACTCGGCACGTTGGAGCTGATTCTGATCATTGGTGTTATTATCATTATTGCTTTGATATTCAAGAACCAAATCAAGACGTTAGTTGAAAGACTTTTGAAGAATGTTAGTGATAGAAGTAATGAATTTTTCGAATAACAAGTTCAAAAAGGAAGAAGGGAGCTTCACCGTTGAAGCCTCCCTGGTCTTCCCTGTTGTGCTGTTTATTTTGGTGTTACTGCTATTCTTCACCATGTACATGTATCAAAAGACATTCCTGAATCAACATGCCTATGCAGCTTCCGAACGTGCAGCTTATAGCTGGGACAACAGCCACAAGCAGGCGATGACAGGTGAATTTGTCGCTGGAGAACATGACAATCTGTACTGGAGACTGACGGATGATCGGATGCTCGGAGCACTGTTTGGCTGGGCGGGAGCGGACAACCAGGTTAGCGTTTCAATACCTGCTGGTGAAGGCGGAAGTCTCTCGGAACAGAAATTGGCACAAGCAGTTCAACATATGCCCTCAGCCATGAAAGGTACGATTGAGTATCAGAATTCTCTGATTCAGCGGAAAATAACGACCAAGCTGGAACAAGTGATTTCTTTGCCTCTTCCTTCCTTTTTGTTTGATTCAGGTAACCGGGTTCTAACTCAAGGATCATCTGCGGTTGTTGATCCGGTTGAATTCATTCGAACGGTAGATTTGGTCCGTTATTACGCAGCCAAGTTTAAAGGCAAGGGTGGTACGGCGACCAGTACAGCGGCAGAGGCCGGACAGGTTGTGCAGCATTTTGGCAAAAGCAAAAAATGAGAAAAGGAGGAGGGCGGAGCTGTTTAGAAAAAAAGACGGTGAGTTGGGAGCCGTAACCCTTTTTTTAATATTAATATTGGCGGGAGTTTATATGTTTGTCGCCATATTCATTGATTATGCTCGTATTGCTGCCTTCAAGGTGCAGACCGAACGAATGACTCATGCTGCAATGAGATCGGTCATGTCAGCCTATGACACCTCCCTGCGGGAGTATGGTTTATTCGGGTATGGTGACAGCAGTGGGGATGCAATTATGGCGAAAGTGCTGAATGATAGTGTGAAACCCTCGTCTGTAAAAGACAAATTTCCCATTCTGGATATCCAGTGGGATACAACTTCGCTGAACATGGAGCGTGAACTGGGAAGATACGATATATTTAATCGTCAGATTCAGGAGGATATGAAGTATCGGGCTCCGGTTGATTTTACCCTTGAAGTAATCAATCGGTTCAAACCGATGTCAGACGAGATGAAGGAAGCCGCGCACACGGTAGACTTGCTGAAGAAATTACAAAAGTTATATGACAAACGTGAAGAGTTGTTGGATGAGGCCATTGCCAATCAGACGGAATCGGCAGAGAAACTGAAGAATCTTCCGAAGTTGATTATGGACCCGCCTTCACAGGCTATCTACGATGAGATGCTGGAAGATACACCAGAGACTGCTGCCGAGGCAGCGGCACGTTATGCGGATTATCTGAACAAGCAAAGGGCGGACGAGGGATTGCCGTTCAGAGAGCAACAATACATATTGGAACTGGCTCGTTATCGGACGGGTGTTGGGAATGTGGTCACGGGCATCAGCATGATCATACAACCGGCGTTACAGGCCCATCAAACGAAGCTGGAGGAAGCACAGTCCAAGATCGAAGAAGCACGCAAGATCAATGAGGAAATGAAACGTGTGATCGCGGAGGGGGAGAACCGTTCGGAGAACGCCAGTTACGACAACGTGGGCAATTCGAATCTGCCTGGAACGAGCCCTGCATCTACAGGATCGGGCACTGAAGCCAAGAGTGCACGTTCTCTCGCTTCGGAGCTTGTGAGGGCAGATAGCCTGTTTGATCAGTTGAAGGCACGAGTGATTTCCCAGAACTCGGACTTCTCTAACGTCAGAAGAGACAACATGGAATTAAATACACAGCTTCGCAGTGTCACGGGTATGAGCGGTGTTCCGATTAAACCCGCGGTTAGACAGGCAAGCCAGATAACAGAACGATACATGGATACTTATGTGCGCAGCGGCCCTGCTAACCTCATCGAACAGAGTAAACAGCAGCTGGAGAGTGGTCGTGGTTCGGACGCCCAGCGTAAAGCGAATGATAAGGAATCCAAAGGGAAATTAAAGGAAGTTAAACGAATCTTGTCGCAGATTCAGAGTGGAAGTTCAGGTTCCATGGACGCTTTCAAACAGCTGGAGGAGTATTACAACGCTAATATAGCTTTTAATGAGGCTAGTCGTGAGGAGTCCAAAAAGGCAGAGATTGCTGGTGATCCCTATGACTCTGGTGGCGATGCCGTGAAGGGAATGGACAGTTTGTTTGGCGGGATGTCAGGTCTGCTGGATAGCCTGGGTGATGAATTATTCCAAAATGAATACGCTCTAGCCTATTTCAATTCCATGGATTTTGGTCAGCTATTTACCTGGACTGAAGGTGGTGGAGATGCGGGTGATGTTTTCAAATTGGAGAATCAGGAACTGGAGTATATCGTATACGGGTTTCATAATCCATCGGGTAACATCGCAGCGGCATATGCGGAAATCTTCGGGATGCGCCTCGCTATTCGAACCGCAGAAGGATTAATTGAACACAGCAAGCTGGGAAATCCACTTTTGGTGTTATCGGCAGCCATTTTATATGGAATTACAAACGCTATTGCGGATATGGTGAAACTTGCAAAAGAGGGCAGTGTGGAACTGTCCAAATATATCAAAGTCAAATTGACGTATAGGGACCATCTTCGATTGTTCCTCTTGATGCACAGCAACAATGAACGCAAAATGTCCAGAATGCTGGCGTTAATTCGATTGAATACGGGTGTGAATACGGATGAGAAACAGACGTACGCTTCGGGTAACATGCGAAGTAGCATCAAGCTGTGGTTTTTGCCAGGGGTGGTTAGAAGCATAGGTGCAGTTATGGGTAGTGAGGATCAGGTTGAAGGTGGGCGATTTTTCATTGAGCGGAAGGCGGATTATTCCTATTGAGTGATCGGGATTGTTTCGGTGGAGGGATTATGGATAAGCAGCAACGATATGAAAAAGAAAACGCACAATTACAGATTCGTTTAACCAGAATAATCAGATTGCAACGTTTGAAGTCTCTGAATAATCACATATGTTCTCCGAAAAAGGAACAGGGCAGCATGGTTCTGGAAGCCTCACTGGTGTTGCCTGTCTTTCTGTTCTTTATCATGTTTCTCATCTTCATTGTGCAAATGACTTTAATCTCCACAGCGCTACAGAGCACAGCAGGGGAAGCGGTGAAGCAGTTATCAACGAAAATATATCCTGTTTCCCTTGCATTCACACCTTCTGATTCTGCCGGTGGTGAAGGCTCTGGAGGAGGGTGGAAGATACCGGAGTTGTCTCTGACGGAATGGGCAGAAGGTTATGCTTCTTCTCTGCCCGAGCCATTAAGTGATTGGGTACGTTCAGCAGCGGCCAGTGGTGAACAACCACTACAGGAGATTAAGACATCCGTCTTGGAAACCGTGCTTGATCCCACGGTAAAACCACTGCTTCAACCCTTTATCGAGCCAACTCTGCTGAATATGGAACGGGTTCATGTGAATGGGATTTCCATACCTGATCTCAAAAACAAAACAAATCCATATTTCCGACTGGAACTGAGTTATGAATTGCCGGTAAAAGTCCCCTTTCTCAGTAAACCGCTTCGGATTCAGGCTGCTGCGGCAGAACGGGTATGGATTGGAGATACCGGAGAAGGGGCAGATGGCAGCGCAGGGAGCGGGGATACTGCCGGTTCAGCAACGGTATTGTCTAAGCCTGACCCGGCTTACATAGGCAACAATGCAACGATCAAGGTGAAGGTAGAACCAGGAGCGAGCGCCAATTTAACGATATTTTACAAGTCAGGTGAAAGTTCTGCGAAGCACATCGGATGGGCCACCGCAGATGAGAATGGAATAATTGAATGGACCTGGTTTGTTGGCACTCGGACAACAGAAGGAACATGGAGTTTTGTTGTCGAGACAGGAGACGGTACCAAGACGGAGACTACGTTTAACGTGGCTTCCAGAAAATAAGGAAGGGGATGATAGAGTGGAGTGGTTCTACATTGCCTGTGGCATATACATTATTGCAGCTTTTATTACTGACATACGATCCATGAAAATTCCAAATCGATTAACTTTACCCGTGACTGTTGCAGGTGTACTGGCCCATATCATATGGGGAGGTTGGGATGGGTTCTTATTCTCGGCTGCTGGATTTGCAGCAGGTTTTGGTATTTTGTTTCTGATGTATGTCATTGGCGCAGTAGGGGCAGGAGATGTGAAATTGTTTGGTGCGATTGGCGCATGGACGGGGTTTGCTTTTGGCATTCATGTGATTATTTACTCTGTTTTGTATGCAGGAGCTATTGGTTTAGTGATACTTCTATTCCGCAAGGACTCAGCGAAACGAATTCGTGGCATGGCAGGCAATCTTGCCGGTTTTTTCATGCTTGGTTCCCTCAAGCTGCTGAACACAGAGAAGACATTAAAGTTTCCATTTATGCTGGCCGTATTGCCTGGATTTATCACGGTGCTTATTTCAGGACTTTTCCCTTGAGTGAAGGAGTAAAGAAGTTTTGAGAGTAACAGTGATAGAAGATGGCACTACAATAGGAGTGGCAGAGTGTAACATATTGTAACTAAAACTTATATCAACTAAACTTTTTAAACTTTCTTTAGTTGATCCTATATAACAATGGAAAGAGAGGATTGGCATGTATGGATTAACGAGAGATTTTATTCGTAACGGCGGAGCGTTTATGGTTTTGGAGAAAGAGGACGGACTACGAATGGAGGAATTGAGCCGGGTACAGATGGGCATGCTGTCCTCCAATCAGATTCCGCGACTTCTTCCTGTTCATATTCGGGAAGTGGACCGAAATGTAACTTTGCAGTACGACATATCGGGGTACAAGATGTTATCCCAGATGTTAAAGTCAAGCAAAATCAAGTTGCGTGTTCTATATGGTCTGTTGTTCCAGCTAGCCGATGCCTTCACGGAATGTCGACAATATATGCTGGAGCCCCGTAAATTATTGATTCAGGAGGAGTACTTGTTCATCAACGGTTCATTCGAACAGGGTGAGCTTGGCATAGTCTATGTACCAATCATGGATACGGTTGAATTTGATCCAACGCCTCAGCAATTCCGTGAGCTGGTAATCAGGCTGATGGCCCATGTACAGGAATTGCAGGGTGAAGGCATTCAGCGTGTTCTACAGTTGTGTGACAATGAACGCTGGGATATCAGACAGCTGCGAGAGCTCTTGCTGGAATTGTACGCGGACGAGCAAGAGAATGGAGGAAGTGCAGCATTTCTTTCGTCCAGAACATCGGAAAACGTCAATGATCTACGAGGTAATTTTCATTCGTCAATTACTGGGCGGGATAACAGGCAATCCACTAGTTATTCTCGTCCAGATCAACCTGGTGCGCCTGTTCAAAAGGTTGCTGCGGAGCCCGTGCTAAATTTCCGTCAGACACAGAAAACGAGTGAATCCGAGGTTGAAGACTTTCCGATGAGATCTCGAACCTTTTCAGGCAGGCGCTCACCTGAACAATCTTCATTGGAGAGTTCAAACAGCATGGATAAGAGACGAAGTAACCCGCATAATTCTGATTCGCTAGAGCCCGTTGATATGGAAGTAGAGGAAAAGCCTACAACCTCCAAAATAACCTATGTCATATTGGGCTGCATGGTAGCCATGGCATTGGTATGGAGATTCATATACATGGAGCAACCGGGACAGACGCAGATGATCCTGTGCATGGTACTGAGCCTTGGTTTGCTTGGTGTAGCAGGATGGACTTGGAAGCGTAAGGGAATCACTCATAATGAACCAGAAAATAAGCGGACTTTTTCATTCAATTTAGGTAAGAACAAAGGGAAGCAGACGGAAGAAGAAGAGGAACCGTTTCAGGAGAGTTGGCGCTGGAATACAGCTGAAAGGCCGGTGGAACGCATAAACCAAACGATTGCATCCGCGTCAGAAGGTGGTAGTGAGCATTCCCATTATCAAAGCCTGCATATGACACCTGAACACTCTGATCCACCGTTCGTTCAGCGCCATGTGGAATCGGTAGCTTCAACTTCAGAGTTAATCCGGCATGATACAGTTGCGGAAGCAACCGTGAATCTGCAGAATCTGACCAAAGGTAACTTTAATGGGGAAGGGCCGGTGAAGGCGTCTTATTATCTTGAACGAAGATCGGGAAGCAGTGACCAACATGAACGGATGGATGTGCAAGGAGCATCTTTTGTCATCGGAAGATCAGCCGACATGGTTCAGTGGGTCGATACAGCGACCGGTGTGTCCCGTGCTCATGTGGAATTGAGCCGGAACAAATCGGGCTATGTCATTAAGGATCTGGGTTCAGTGAATGGAACTATTCTTCAGGGTAATATTCTTGCTCCTTATAAGGAGTATCCCTTGGCGGATGGAGATACATTTACATTGGCGGAATCTGTCTACATTTATCGGTCGGTTGGATAAGCAAAGATCTGTCCCGCAGTTGTATTAATCAGATAATCCACGATGCTTCAAGTCTTCCAGCGCTTGAGTTAACGTAGGGAAGGTGAATTGGAATCCGTGGTCGAGTGCTTTTTGCGGAATGACTCTCTGCCCTTGAAGCAAAACAACGGATAGTTCACCAACTAAGGTTTTAATTAAGAAACCGGGTACGGGGAACCAGTGAGGGCGATGATATACCTTGCCCACCGTGCGACCGAATTCATCATTGGTGACAGGGTTCGGGGAGGAAGCATTGACCGGACCTGACACTTGTTTATTTTGAATGCTAAAATCAATGAGTCTTACGATATCCATAATGTGAATCCAGCTGGTCCACTGTCTTCCACTGCCGATTTTGCCGCCAAAACCCAGCATATAAGGAAGTTTCATCAATGGAAAAGCACCTTTTTTATGACCGAGAACCAGACTCACCCGGATTTTAACGAGTCTTACATTTTTGATTGCATCTGCAGCAACTTCCCACTGTTCCGAGACCCGGGATGGGAAATTCATGGATTTTTGCGGACTGCTTTCGTCAAAGGTTTCGTTCGGTGAGGTTCCATAGATGGCCATGGCAGAAGCCTGAACGACCACTTCCGGCTTTTGCTCCAGGGTTTCTACCAATCGGGCTACCCGCGCTACGGTCGTTACTCGGGATTCAACAATCTCCAGCTTCGCCTTGGTTGTCCAGCGTTGATTCAGCGTTTCTCCAGCAAGGTTAACGAGAGCGTCCATACCTTCCAGCAAGTGAGGTTGTTCTTCGACTTGCTCCCATGATATATATGTAAGATTTTTACTTGGATTATGCAGGTCAGGCAGTTTTCGTGTAATAACTTTCACATGGTGCCCGGCTTGCAGCCAGTAATCTACAAGTGCTCCTCCCACAAATCCGGTACCTCCACAAATGGCAATTTTCATATCAAACATCCTCTCTATATTTAACTGCCCTGATATACACCCATGAATCGACAAACAGCCCCGTACGGTAAGCAATGCTTGTTGGGAACGACTTACCTGACGGAGCATATCTGTACATTAACCAAATCTATATATGGCTTAACTTATCTTTGTACTTTATTTAATCAAATGTTGATAAGGGGAATAATCGATTTTGTTTTTCTCCAAGAATTTTACCAAAAACTTATTATCCCGCTTCGGGGTGGCAATAATGTATCCTTTGATACAATGATCTCTCGATACTTCCGTGGCGTTGTCTTCAACTGCAATTTTACCGATCTCTGCAGCAATGGAATGTTTGGCGATGTCACGAAATGGCCCAGGTACAGGCTCGACGAGTTGATCCAAAAAAGCTTTGGCTTCATCCGTCCACAAGTGACGGCTGGTTTCCACCCAATAATTTTGCCAATCCAGTTTGGACTTTCCGTCTGCTTTGGGTAGCACTTTCAAAAACTTGCGCATCATGAAAAATCCACCGATACACATGCTGCCAAGCAATAAAAAAGTCCAGAATGCGATCGTATTCATAAACCAGTTGCTGGGGGAACTGCTGGTCAGTATCATTGTGTAGGAGTCGAAAATCATTGCGGAGTCACCTCGGTTCATTGATTTTCACGGAAAGACGGATTCCGCCTACCCATGTTCCATAAATTAGCTGTCAAAAATAGCCTCTATCCCGAATTATAGCGCATTTCTAGATTTATTTCGATAATCGCGTTAGAATAAGGGATAATTCAGATTAAGGGGGATCAATAATGCTGAAAATCGGCTCCCACGTGTCCTTTTCGGACAAGGGATTATTGAGTGCAACGAAGGAAGCGTCCTCGTACGGTTCCAGTTCGTTTATGATATATACGGGTGCACCACAGAATACACGTCGCAAGCCAATTGAATCCATGTATATTGAAGAAGGTAAGCTAGCCATGCAAGAGGGTGGAATGGAAGATATCGTTGTCCATGCACCGTACATTATCAATCTTGGCTCATACAAAGACAACACGTATAGACTCGCTGTAGATTTCCTACAGGAAGAGATCCGTCGTACTCATGCCATTGGTGTCAAAAACATCGTATTACATCCCGGCGCTTTTACAGATAAAGATGCCCACTATGGGATCGGACGGATCGCAGAAGGGTTGAATGAAGTGCTGGAAGGTGTGAAAGAGACAGATGTGAACATCGCTCTGGAAACCATGGCTGGCAAAGGTACGGAGATGGGGCGCAGTTTTGAAGAGATCGCCCAGATTATCGAGAAAGTAACGTATAACGAGCGCCTGACAGTGTGTATGGATACGTGCCATATTCATGATGCCGGATACGATATCGTTAACGATTTTGACGGTGTATTGGAACAATTCGATCGCACGGTAGGACTTGACCGCATTGCCGTAATGCATATTAATGATAGTAAGAATGCTGTGGGTGCGCACAAGGACCGTCATACTCCAATTGGCTCCGGCTGGATTGGGTTTGAAGCGATTAACCGCATTGTTAACCATGAGAAGCTTCAAGGACGTCCATTTATTCTGGAGACACCTTGGATTGGCAAAGAGGCCAAAACACAGCGCCCAATGTATGAGGTGGAGATTGCGTTGCTTCGTGGGGATGTGGCCGGTCGATTCGGCCAGGAATTCCTGACAGAAGTAGAACAATTGCAACACTTTTTCAAAGGTAAAGAGATTGAGTCCCGTTCGTATATTCTGGATGTGTGGACGCTGCTCAAAAATGATGCCAAAGCCAAAAAGGCAGACCCGCGTGAACCGCTGGAACGCCTCTATGACATGGTGACTGAAGCTGCGTTGTTCCCACATTTGAATGAAGAACAACTGAATCATCGCTTGATTGCATGGCTTGCGGGTTAACCCCGCAGGTCATGGCTTATATTGAAGGAGGAAGAATAACCCGATGGAGATCCACGCTAAACAAGTACGCCCTGATTCTAAAAACCGCGCCGATCGTGCGCGCATGCTCATTTCCTGTCCGGATGGTCCAGGAATTGTAGCTGCGGTATCTCATTTCCTGCATCAGCATGGAGCAAATATTGTTCAGTCGGACCAGTACACCATGGACCCTGCTGGCGGCATGTTCTTTATGCGAATTGAGTTTGATCTTCCGCAATTGTTGGTCAATTTGCCGAAACTGGAAGCAGACTTTGCAGAAGTGGCAAGCCGTTTTCAAATGGAATGGACGCTATCAGCGGTTAGCCGCAAGAAGAAATTAGCTATCTTTGTATCCAAAGAAGATCATTGTCTGGTGGAATTGTTGTGGCAATGGCAGGCAGGCGATCTGGATGCAGATATTGCGCTTGTGGTCAGCAACCATCTGGACATGAAAGAATATGTAGAATCATTCGGCATTCCATATCATCATATTCCGGTTACAGCAGATACCAAGAAAGAAGCGGAACAGCGTCAACTGGACGTGATCGGCAACGATGTGGATGTGATCATTCTGGCTCGTTACATGCAGATCATCTCTCCAATGTTCATTGAGCACTATCGCAATCGAATCATTAATATCCATCATTCATTCCTGCCCGCCTTTGTGGGTGGTAAACCGTATGCACAAGCGTATAACCGTGGTGTCAAAATCATCGGTGCGACAGCGCACTATGTTACGGAAGAACTGGATGGCGGCCCGATTATTGAACAAGACGTGCAACGTGTAAGCCACGGGGATGATGTCACCGAACTGAAGCGTATTGGACGTACCATTGAGCGTGTTGTGCTTGCACGTGCCGTGAAATGGCATGTTGAAGACCGGGTTCTCGTTCATGAAAATAAGACGGTTGTATTTTAAGTTTATACTTTAATACTGTGCAAGGTTGATTCGGAACCACATAACAGATTGAGTAAAAAGCGACCCCATTCGTTTACGAACGGTGAGTCGCTTTTTTTGCGCTGATATACTTTCCGCACAAGCCGAGCACAATACCGAATAACAGATGTCCGATTATCCAGTAGATAATGGCTGTAATATCGTAAAGGTCGGGTACACGTGAAGATAGTTGAGAGAGCGGGATGTAGAGCAGGGACGATCCAGCTCCAAGCAAGATTCCTTTGAACATCGGGTGACCTGAACGCCCTACCCACCATAGATAGAAGATGCCGATGAACACGGAAACGACGAGATGCAGAGAGAATTCAATCCATTCGGGAAGGGTTGGCGGAAGTCGAGGTACAAAATCAATATTCAGAAGCAGGGTATATACCTTTTCACCAGTGTAAAACTGAATTGTTTTGAGAAAGAATCCAAGGACAACGCCCGAAACCATACCTGTTAAAATACCCGGGAACCAGGGTAATGAACGATTTGAGTACCTAGTAGGGGGAGCAGCGGGTACAGACATGATAACAACCTCCTATGATTGATGCTTACTTTGAAAAGTAAACCACAGTCCCGCTTTCGAATCCATATTCAGGATATGTTATGTAAATTTAACTTGGATATCTAAAAAGTGTATGGTTTTCGTGTTAAAGGTTATACTTCATGCGATGGATTTGCGAGGCTTAATAGGTCTGTTTATGGAATTTAATGCCTTGTCCTGATACGGTTTTTGCTTGATTGGCAAGGGATTATTCATCAAAAACAACCGATTTTTCACGAACTTCTAAAAGAAGGTTATGGAAAAGCTTCACGCCAAGTGATACAATACAAAAGTGAATAAGTCAAAATGAAACACTCAAGCGGATTCACTTATTGTGAAATTCGGTTTGCTTGTATGATGAGAGGGATTCGCTTGCGCACCCGACTTATCTAAAGACATGAGGAGGACAAACCATGACTGACAAAAACGAAGCGATTCAAAAGGATGAAAATACTACAATCGACAACCTGTCGATTACGACCGTACGTACTTTGGCGATTGATGCAATTGAGAAGGCAAATTCCGGACATCCGGGTATGCCTATGGGCTCCGCTCCAATGGGGTACCAACTTTTTGCAAAAACGATGACTCATAACCCGGACCACCCAACTTGGGTTAACCGGGACCGTTTTGTCCTGTCTGCAGGACACGGCTCCATGTTGCTGTACAGCTTGCTGCACCTGAGCGGATATGATCTTCCAATGGAAGAACTGAAACAGTTCCGTCAATGGGGAAGCAAAACACCGGGTCACCCGGAATTCGGACATACTGCAGGTGTTGATGCAACTACAGGCCCACTGGGTCAAGGTATTGCAATGGCTGTAGGTATGGCGATGGCTGAAGCTCAACTGGGCGCAACTTACAATAAAGATAAGTTCAACGTAGTTGACCACTACACTTACGCAATCTGTGGTGATGGTGACTTGATGGAAGGCGTATCGCATGAATCAGCTTCCCTGGCTGGACGTTTGCACCTAGGCAAATTGATCATGTTGTTCGACTCCAATGACATCACACTCGATGGTAAATTGGATCTGTCTTCTTCCGAAAGTATCGCGAAGCGTTTTGAAGCTTATGGCTGGCAAGTGCTGCGCGTAGAAGATGGTAACGATCTGCCTGCAATCGAAAAAGCAATTCAGGAAGGTCAAGCAGATACACTGCGTCCTACACTGATCGAAGTTAAAACGGTTATCGGTTATGGTAGCCCGAACAAACAAGGTAAAGGCGGTCACGGCGGTACTCACGGATCTCCACTGGGTGCAGACGAAGCCAAATTGACTAAAGAGTATTACAAATGGGTTTACGAAGAAAACTTCCACGTACCAGCTGAAGTTCGCGATCACTTTGCACAAGTGAAAGATCGTGGTATCTCTGCTAATAAAGCTTGGGACGAGAAATTTGCCGAGTACAAAAAAGCATACCCTGAGCTGGCAGCTCAATTCGAAACAGCGATTAACGGCGACCTTCCAGAAGGATGGGACCGTGATCTTCCTAAATATGCAGCAACAGACAAAGCGCTCTCCACTCGTGTAGCATCCGGTAACGCTCTGAACGGTCTGGCACATAACGTGCCACAACTGACAGGTGGATCTGCTGACTTGGAAAGCTCCACAATGACTCACTTGAACAACCTGGAGAACTTCACACCTGAAGATTACTCCGGCCGTAACATCTACTTCGGTATCCGTGAATTCGGTATGGCTGGAGCAATGAACGGTATGGCACTGCACAGTGGTGTGAAAGTATTCGGAGGTACGTTCTTCGTATTTACCGATTACCTTCGTCCGGCTGTTCGTCTGGCTGCCCTGATGGGATTGCCTGTAACGTATGTTCTGACTCACGACAGTATCGCTGTTGGTGAAGACGGTCCTACGCACGAACCGATCGAGCAACTGGCATCCCTGCGTATCATCCCTAACCTGACGGTTATTCGTCCGGCTGATGGTAATGAAACTTCGGCTGCTTGGGCTTACGCGCTTGAGAACAAGAGCAATCCGGTTGCACTCGTACTCACTCGTCAAAACCTGCCGATCCTCGAAGGTACCGTTGAAGGTTCACGTGAGAACGTGAAACGTGGTGCTTATGTTGTGTCTGATGCAAAAGATGGCAAACCGGTAGCACAAATCATCGCTACAGGTTCTGAAGTGCAATTGGCTGTTAAAGCTCAAGTAGCACTTGCAGAACAAGGCATTCAAGTTCGCGTAATCAGCATGCCAAGCTGGGATCTGTTCGAGAAACAGGACAAAGCTTACAGAGAGTCCGTTCTTCTTCCGGATGTTAAAGCTCGTCTTGCCATTGAAATGGCTTATCCAATGGGCTGGGAGAAATATGTTGGAGATCAAGGTGACATTCTCGGAATCAGCACATTCGGTGCTTCCGCGCCTGGCGACCGTGTTATCCAAGAGTATGGCTTTACAGTGGACAACGTGGTTAGCCGCGTAAAAGCATTGCTGTAATAGTTTCATAAGCGCTGCTATGGTTGGGAGGGCACCATGCTCTCCTGATCCATGGCAGTAAGTTATTTCCGCAGAACATGGGCGGTAACTCATTATCGCCCTGATCTGTTTTGCCTTTTGTTTTCATTAACTTCAGGGGAGCGGGTACGCATGTCACAATTCGATCAAGTCAGTGTAGTGAAAGAGGCCAACATTTATTATGAAGGTCAGGTAACCAGCAGAACGGTTATTTTGGGGGATGGCAGCAAAGTGACTCTGGGCATCATGCTTCCAGGCAGTTATGAATTCGGTACGGATTCCCGTGAAATTATGGAGATTCTGTCCGGAGATCTGAAAGTATTGCTTCCCGGAGAAGAAGAGTGGCAAGAGATTCAAGGCCAAGCTACGTTCCACGTGCCTGCCGAATCCAAATTTAAACTGGAGATACGCAGCGTTACTGACTACGTCTGCTCGTACCCGGCGGAATAACATAAGAAGGGTAAGCAGAACCGCAACCTGCGGATTCGGTTTACCCTTTTTGCTTCTTGAATACGAACGACAAAGTTCGAGCGGCAAGCTTGTCAGCCCCGTGGATTTGAAGTATCCTTAAGGCAAGTTGTTTAGAATGGAATACGGAAAACACGCACTATAACCGAAATCAGGAGGTATTTGAGATCATGGCAAAAAAAGTGACATTTGACTATAGCACAGCATTGCAATTTGTAAATCAGCACGAAGTGGATTATTTCGCAGAACCAATTCGTTTGGCTCATGAGCAGCTCCACAACGGAACAGGAACAGGGTCCGACTATCTGGGCTGGATTGACCTGCCAACGGCTTATGACAAAGAAGAGTTCGCCCGCATTCAAAAAGCAGCTGCCAAAATCCAAAGCGACTCCGAAGTACTGATCGTTATCGGTATTGGTGGATCTTACCTGGGTGCACGTGCAGCGATTGAAATGCTGACACACTCTTTTTATAACAACCTGCCAAAAGATAAACGCAAAACACCTGAAATCTATTTTGCAGGAAACAATATCAGTTCCACATATGTAACTCACTTGCTGGATCTGGTTGAAGGCAAAGATTTCTCCGTAAACGTGATCTCCAAATCAGGTACAACAACAGAACCGGCAATCGCTTTCCGTATCTTCCGTGCAGCATTGGAAGAGAAATACGGTAAGGAAGAAGCACGCAAACGCATCTATGCAACAACAGACAAAGCGCGCGGTGCATTGAAAGAACTGGCAAATGCTGAAGGGTATGAATCTTTCATTATTCCGGACGATGTAGGTGGACGTTACTCCGTTCTGACAGCTGTAGGTTTGCTGCCTATCGCAGCAGCGGGGATCAGCATCGAAGAAATGATGCAAGGTGCGGCTGACGCATCCAAGGAATACAGCAACCCGAACGTAGCAGAGAACGAAGCATATCAATATGCAGCTGTTCGTAATGCATTGTATCGTAAAGGAAAAGGCACAGAGATTCTCGTAAACTATGAGCCATCCCTGCACTTCGTGTCCGAGTGGTGGAAACAGTTATTCGGAGAGAGTGAAGGTAAAGACTACAAAGGGATCTACCCAGCATCTGTTGATTTCTCTACAGACTTGCACTCCATGGGTCAATTCATTCAGGAAGGTAGCCGGAATATCTTCGAAACCGTGATTCAGGTTACTGAAGTTGCAGAACATATCTCGATCAAATCCGATCCGGATGACTTGGACGGTCTGAACTTCCTTGAAGGTAAAACGATGGACTTTGTTAACAAAAAAGCATTCCAGGGAACACTGCTTGCACATACAGATGGTCAAGTACCAAATCTGATTGTGAACATTCCAGATATGACTCCATATTCTTTCGGATATCTGGTATACTTCTTTGAAAAAGCATGCGGCATCAGTGGCTACCTGCTGGGTGTCAATCCATTTGACCAACCGGGCGTGGAAGCGTACAAGAAAAATATGTTTGCATTGCTGGGCAAACCAGGCTTTGAAGAAGAGAAAGCAGCGCTTGAAGCGAGACTTTCCGAATAATTCATCGGTCTGCTCATATAGTTAAATAAGCTAATGTAAATCTATCCGGGGATTACTGTTGAGTGTAATACAGGGTTCCCGGATATAGATAACCAGGGCAGTTCGTCCGCGTTCACGCGGGGAACTGCTTTCTTGTAAAATGGGACTCAGGAAAAGACTAGAAAGTTGGATTTGGGATGATTGAACGTTATCGCACGGTTCGAGGACCGGGCAATCTGGAAATTGTAATCAAGAAGTCGCGATTTATCGGACATATTATGCCGGTCACGACAGAGGAAGAAGCCGTTGCCTTTATTGATGATATCAAGAAAAAACATTGGAATGCGACTCATAACTGCTCTGCGTACATGATTGGGGAGCGGGATGAGATCCAGAAGCAATCCGATGACGGGGAACCTAGCGGAACAGCAGGGAAACCCATTCTTGAAGTGATTAAAAATCAGAAATTAAAAAATGTGGCAATTGTGGTTACACGATACTTTGGGGGAATCATGCTTGGAGCCGGAGGGTTAATTCGGGCTTATACGGATGGAGCTGTAGCAGCCATTGAAGCCGGAGAAGCCATTACCAACGTGCTGCATCGTGAAGTGTTTGTTGAACTGGATTATACATGGTTGGGTAAAGTGGAAAATGAGTTAAGGAGCCGGGAAGTCCGTACAGGTGAAACTGGATTCACCGATAAGGTTACGTTGACTTGTCTTCCGCCGGATAGTGAAACCGAGGCTTTTGTAGCCTGGATCACGGATTTGACGCAAGGGCAATCCCGGATCACGGAGGGACAGCGGCTTTATTTTATTGAAGGGGAATAAAATATATGGCTAGAAGAGCAGTCGAACAGGAGTTGTCGAGGGAGCGGATACTGGAGGCGGCGAGGCACCTTTTTATTACCAAAGGATACCGCGCCATTTCGATGCGAAGCATCGGCCAGCATCTAGGCTATAGTCATGGGTCGCTGTATTATCACTTTAAGGAAAAGGCAGAGCTGTTCTATGCCATCGTGGTTGAAGATTTCAATTATCTGGGGCATTTGCTGCTGCAAGCTATGGTCAGGCCGGTTCGTGATGATGTGAGCAAGGTAGAGCACATTATGATGGAGTTTATTCGTTTTGGTCTGGAGAATCCCTATCAATACGAGATTATGTTTATGATCAGGGACGAAGAACTGTTGTCTTATTGTCGTACCGAACAGGGACGCTGCTTCGAATTATTTGCATCGATTATAAGGCAGTATATGAACGAAGCGAACTGTACGGAAGAGGATATTCAAAGGGTACCGCGTACGCTATTTTTGGCTATGCACGGATTCATTTCTTATTACATTCAGGACCGTTTAACGTTTGAGGAGATTGAATCGTCTGCGCTGTCTCATGTCAAAGTGCTGTGCCGCAATCTGGGTCAGCAGCCTGAGTCTGGCGTCCAATAATGGCGCAATTGTTGCACCCCTACACTTCAGGGCGGTGATTTGTCATAACTTTAATTCTTTATCACATTGTCTCGCGAAAGTTAATGAGCGCAGAAGACCAAGTCAGGCGGCTCCGACCCGGTAAGAGGGTGGACCGCCTGTTTGTGTGTGCAAAAACGAAAGAACAGATGCAGGCCTGTTCGCCTGGAACTAGCCTTCCATGATTTTGAGAAAGTACTCCCGCTCACGTGGTCCATCGAATTCGCAAAAATAAATGCCTTGCCAGCGGCCAAGCAGCAACCTGCCTTCGTGAATAATCACCGTCTGTGATGGCCCTGTTGTGATTGATTTGAGGTGAGAGGCTGTATTGCCTTCGGCATGTCGGTACTTGGGATGCTCCCAAGGATACACTTCGTCCAGACGTAACAAGACATCGTGTTTTACATCCGGGTCTGCATTCTCGTTGATGGCGATACCCGCGGTTGTATGTGGGCAGTAGATGAGCACCGTCCCGTTCTGCACACCACTACTCTGGACAACCTGCTTCACGTCCCGTGTGATATCCTTCATTTCATCTCGTGTGGAAGTGGATATATTCTTCGTATATAACATGTTTAATCACTCCTTATCATCTCTGTTCTTACCCTCGATTGTACCTTAACCACTACATACCAAACAAACCACATATGTAAGGTGAAAAAAAGAAAATCGCCTCATAACGGAGAGGACAGAAATAACCTGAAGAAGCGTAAGCTAAAAGCTTTCTGTAAGAAAGCTGCTTCGGAAGCATAAGCTTCACCTTTATCACCGGATTTCCCCTTTAATACAAAGGGGATTAAAGAAATCTGGGGATAACAGTGATCGGAAGGTTGTTCTGGCCTCGCAGTGTACAGGTGCGATTATAATTAATTGATCTTATATCTGGCCTAATTATATTCAATAAAAGCATTGACGATTAGCACTGCAAACTGGTAAAGTATCAGAAAAGCAAAACCAAGTAGACTAATGGGAATAATAATGAAGTAATATCATCCAACTTAGGAAAATGTCGTATTGAAGCCAGGAAGACTGCCGACCGGAGCTAAAGCCGGAGGCTGGGAGGGAACGCAGCAATGAATACCGTTCTTCGTCATAAGGGATGGACTTGGGGATTCCGCAGTACCGTATTGTTATATTTTATCGTACTTATTGTACTTCCAATCATCGGTGTGTACGTCAATTCCTTCTCTGAAGGATGGAGCAACTTTGTTCAGAGCATTATGGACCCCATCGCGTGGAAAGCCGTACTGCTGACGATTCGGTTGGCCGTGATTGCTACGCTGATTAATGTGGTTCTGGGCACGATGATTGCCTGGGTGCTGACAAGGTATCGCTTTGTAGGCCGATCGTTTCTTAACAGTCTGGTTGATCTCCCGTTTGCACTGCCAACAGCGGTGGGCGGCTTGATGATTATGCTGCTATTGGGTCCGGTCAGTGCCATCGGGAAACTGGCACAATCCATGGGGTTTGAGATTGTATTTCACCAGCCCGCAATTGTTATCGCGATGACTTTTGTCACGTTTCCGTTTGTGATCCGTGCGGTGCAGCCTTTGCTGGAAGAAATCGATCCTTCCGAGGAAGAGGCCTCGTACACAATGGGGGCATCCAAGGCTCGCACGTTCATGCAAGTTATTCTGCCATCCATGGCACCTGGCATGATCAGTGGAGGGATGCTCGCTTTCTCCAGAGGACTGGCTGAATTCGGGGCTGTCGTGTTGGTGGCTGGTAACATTCCGGGAAGAACACTGACTGCTTCCGTATTTATCTACGGGGAGATTGAAAGTGATAATCCCACGGGCGCGGCTGCTGTATCCGTGTTGCTCCTAACGCTCTCCTTCCTGATCCTCTGGCTGATCAATCTGGTGCAGATGCGGGGGAGAAGACGATGAGACGACTCTTAATCGGATTGACGTTTGCGGTATTTATCGTACTGCTGATCATCCCGCTTGGACGCATTTTTATTGGTGCATTTGAAGACGGGGCAGATGGATTCCTGAAAGGGCTGATGAGCCCTGAGGCGTTACATGCTTTGATGATGACCGGACTGGTAGTCCTGGTGGTCACCCTGTTAAATACATTGTTTGGCATCATGATGGCTCTGTATCTGGTTCGTGCCGGATGGTTGAGTGAACGGATAAAAGGGCTGCTGAACAGCATTGTAGACCTGCCTTATGCTGTATCTCCTGTCATTGGCGGTTTGATGATTGTGTTGATGTTGGGACCTAACAGCATTATGGGCGCTTTTTTTGAAGGGATTGGATTTAATGTGGTCTATGCCTTCCCGGGTATGGTGATCGCAACGTTATTCGTTACCTTTCCACTGATGGTCAGAGAGGTTATGCCTGTCCTGCAGGAACTGGGTTCTCAACAAGAGGAGGCTGCTTCTACACTGGGCGCCTACGGCTGGAGAACGTTCTGGAGTGTGACATGGCCTTCGATCCGCTGGGCGGTAGTGTATGGTCTGGTCTTGACGGTTGCGCGCTCACTTGGAGAATTCGGTGCAGTGCTGGTTGTATCCGGTAATATTATGAACAAAACGCAGACAGCAACAACCCTGGTGTATCAGGATGTTGAGAATTTTAATGTGGCTGCCGCAAATGGTGTTGCATTGGTGCTGGTCACCTTCTCCATCGGGCTGCTGCTCCTGATGGAATGGGCCAAGAAGCGAAAGGAAGTGCATTGATATGCATGTAGAAGTCCGTGATCTGAACAAACATTTCGGTGATTTTCATGCGGTAAAAGATGTCTCATTCGATATTGCCAAAGGCCATCTGATCGGTCTGCTTGGACCCAGCGGAGGCGGGAAGACTTCCATTCTGCGGATGCTTGCGGGTCTGGAGAATCCAGGTTCCGGAGAGATTCGCTTTCATGGGAAAGTCGTGAACCATCTGCCTCCACAGGAACGTGGAATCGGATTTGTATTCCAGAACTATGCCCTGTTCAAACATATGACGGTATTTGAGAATATTGCTTTTGGACTCAAGGTCAAGAAGACACCGAAGGCCAAGATCCGTGATCGGGTTATGGAACTTGTTGAACTGACCGGGTTAAAAGGTTTCGAACAGCGCTATCCACATCAGTTGTCTGGTGGGCAGCGTCAACGTGTGGCTTTTGCCAGAGCACTCGCCCCGGAGCCGCAGTTGTTATTGCTGGACGAACCGTTCGCGGCCATTGATGCCAAGATCCGTCAGGAACTGCGTTCATGGTTACGGGAGCTCATCGAGCGAGTGGGAATTACTTCGATCTTTGTAACGCATGACCAGGATGAAGCGATTGAAGTAGCAGACGAGATTATGATTATCAGCCAGGGGCGTCTGGAACAGAAGGGCACACCTTGGGATATCTACAAAAATCCGCAGACACCGTTTGTCGCTACATTTATCGGGGAGTCTACGGTTGTGGAGGATGCCTCCCAGTTGAAAGGATTCGAACATGCCGTCGAGGGTGAACACACCAAAGCGCTAATTCGACCGGAATATATTGAGATCGGCTTGAAAAACGAGTTCACCATGTTGTCCGCAACGGAAAAAGGTACAGTCAAACATCTTCATTTCCGCGGCAGTCAATGGATGGTAGAGGTGGATGTACAAGGGCACAAGTTAATCACCTATCGTTCCCTGGAGAAAACGACATTGGAGATTGGTCAACAAATTCGCGTCCTTGTACACCGTGCATACCTGTTCAATGACTCCAACAGTTGGGTGGTTGAGAACCGACTGAAGGAAGATCCGATGCCGGTGATGATTTAGTCAAGTGGAAGAAAGGGGCTGCCCATGCAGATGAGGAAGAAGAAAGTCATACTCTTATATGTTGCCCTCATGCTTCTGCTCGTCTGCATGACCGCTGGATGCAGCAAGCAGGAGGAGTCAAGCGAACAGAATGAGCCCGCTGGTACCGATTCATCCAATACGCTAGTGATCGGTGCTTATAGTGTAGCAAAAGACGCTGTAGGCGAGTTGCTGCCCAAGTTCCAGGAAGAGTGGAAGGCAAAGACCGGACAGACGATTAACTTCCAGGAGTCCTATGAAGCTTCGGGTACACAGGCAAGAGCCATCGTCGGTGGATTCGAGGCGGATGTGGCCTTGCTCGCGATGGAGAGTGATATCGACAAGCTGGTCAAAGCCGATCTGGTTAGCCCCGATTGGAAACAGACCCCTCATGAGGGCATGATCACCCGTTCGATTGTTGTTCTGGGCACCAGAGCTGGCAACCCGCTTGGAATTCATGATTTTCAGGATTTAACCAAGCCGGGAGTGAAGGTACTCTACCCTAATCCAAAGACATCCGGGGGCGCACAATGGGACATTAATGCCATTTATGGTGCCGGATTGAAACTGTCGGAGGAGCAAGAGGGGAAGAAAGATCCTGCCGCAGCCAAAGCTTTTCTCGAACAGGTACATCGTAACGTTGAGTCATTGGACAAGAGTGGGCGTTCTTCGATGGCAGCTTTCGAATATGGCGTAGGTGATGTAATCGTCACATATGAAAATGAATTGCTTGCCCGGATCGCCAAAGGTGTAGATTACGACATCGTTATTCCGAAAAATACGATCCTCATTGAGAACCCGGCAGTCGTGGTGAATAAGTATGCCGACAAACATGGGAATCGTGAACTGGCTGAAGCCTTTGTCGCATATCTGCGTACACCGGAAGCACAGCAGATTTTCGCGAAGCATGGTTTTCGTTCCGTAGACCCGGATGTATTTGCACAGACGGAGTCGACATTCCCAACACCTGAAGGGTTATTTGATATCAACTATCTGGGTGGATGGGACGAGGTACGCAGTACGCTGTACTCCAAACGTGGCGTGTGGTATCAGGTGCTTGCGGGATTATGAGTATTGCTGATGTAATCGAATAGATAACCGAGCATGTGGATACTAAACCTTCATTTCAATGGAAGTAGAGATGAAGGTTTTTTACTGCCAATAGGATATAATAGAGGTATACTGAATCATGATTGTTACATAGTACTAACAGGAAGGCGTGAATTGGATGAGTTCAGAGATTAAATTATCCCAAAGTACAGCGATTCGACTGGAGCAGGCCCGCGGTAAGGGGATGTCCGAGGAAGATATTTTAAAAGCCATTCAAGCCAAAGACGTTTCCGCTTTTGACGCAGTGTCTGAAGAGGAATACCGATATAATGAATTTTTCTCGTATGCGGACGAGCACGGTGAAAATCTGGAGACAGCAGTGAAAGAAGGCTACCGGATTACCTTTAACACGCGTGGTGGGCTCGGAATTTGGTTGGAAAAGGCCTTTAAGGTGCAGCCAGAGAAAGACTTCACGGTGGGTGAAGGAATCGTTACCGGATTACAGTTGAAACCGGAGCAGGCAGAGGTGCTGGCGAAGCGACTTGCGTCGAACTGGGTGATTACGGAGTCGAAGGATGTACCTGCGGGTAAGGAATTGACATTGAAGCTGCGGGCACTGGTGTAGTTCGAGCGTTGAATTCATATGAGTTGAACGCTCCCGAATGGAGCGAAGCATGGAGATGAAGTCTGACGGTGAACAGTCAGACCACAGACTGTCCCGAATTGCAGTGCATAACTGCTGCGGGATGGTCTTTTTTTTGCAAAAACAGAGGTGCACGATTACAATTTACATATCATGAATTCAGGGGGGAATGCAGATTGAATCAGCTAACATTTCTGGGCACTGGCGATGCGATGGGCGTTCCACGTGTGTATTGCGATTGCGAAGTGTGTACAGAGGCGAGGCTTACGGGAGAGAATAAACGGAAACGTTCCTCTGTTCTGATTGACTATGATGGCGATGGTGCGAGTGAACAATTCATGATCGACTGCGGGCCGGACTGGAGATCACAGATGGAGGATCAGGGATTGCGTATGGTGCATACGCTGCTCATCACGCATGCCCATTTTGACCATATTGGAGGATTGCCGGAATGGGCAGATGCGTGCCGCTGGTTGGGTGTGAAGGGACGTTTATATTCACCACGTGAAGTGATATCCACCATTCAGGGACAGTTTCCCTGGTTGGGGCGTCATATGGACTTTCTAGAAACGGATGATGATATTGAACTCGGGGGATGGAGGGTGCATTCCTGGAAAGTGTGCCATGGGCATAACGGGTATTCGTACGCGTATCGGCTGGATCGGGTTGGGTATAGCTGGGCGTACTGTTCAGATGCCATTGACCTGAAGGAATCCGAGAAAGAGCCGCTACACGGATTGGATATGCTGGTGCTGGGAACAAGCTTTGTACATGAACATGCGGAATTCTCCACACGTTCCGTGTACGATATGCGCGAGGCACAGGAGCTGCTGCGGGAACTGAAACCGGGTCATACCTATTTTACACATATGTCCCATGACGTTGATGTACGCCAGAATTATAATCTGGATCAAGGTATCACGATTGCTCTTACTGGGATGAAAGTGTCGCTTGGAACCCTTCGAACTTAAAAGTGGGAGCAGGGAAAAAATGATTTTAGAAGAGCGTATCCTTTGGAAGAGGTTCTTCGTTTACATAGTGTGAGTCACAATAATCAGGAACCAGCAAAGGGGGGCCCCCGATATGGCCTTTGTGAAGTCCGTGAATTGCCGCATGAACAGACCACAAGAGGATGAACTAAAAAATAAACCTGATCTGGAATCCGGTGATATCGCCGGACATCCAGTTAACCAGAACATTCATGCCGTCTTAACCGACCTGATGGGTCCGTTATATGCGTATTGCTTATCCCTGACCAGATCTGTACCCGAGACCGAGGACTTGGTTCAGGATACCTGTCTCAAAGTATTGTCGTCCACGGCGGTGCAATCTTCCGAGACGACGAAAGAGATGAACTGGGAAGCTTATCTGATCCGAATTGCTCGCAACAGCTGGATTGATATGCTTCGGAAGCAACAGAGATTGCATTCCATATTGGATGGCTTGAAGCCTGTTATGCGAGAGTTCGCAGAGGAAGAGCATTTTGAAGAGCTAGAATCTGCTGTTCAGTTATTAATTAGCGAATTACCACCCTGGCAGCGTGCCATATATGTATTACGTGAATTAATGGGTTATAAGGCGGCAGAGACTGCGGATATGCTGGAGACGACAGAAGGCGCTGTGAAAGCGGCGTTAAGTCGTGCCCGTTCAGCCATCGCTGAGGTGAGGCACAGGTTGGAACAATCGGACGCTGAATTGCAGTATGGAGAGGGCTCAGTGGAGGACAATCAACAGGAGCTGCGCAGCTATCTGCTGGCATTCCGCACGGGAGATACCGCGCGCATCATTGATCTGTGCCTGAATCGGACCGATGATCCGATGGCTGTGGCCGGCAGCATTTTGCAGCAGACTCTGCCGTCTCCATCCATGCAGCCAGTGATGTACGGGTACGCCGCTTCCGGAACGAATGCGATGTCGTATGGAGGTGGGTACACGGTCAACATGGTTGCCTAAACCAAGGAGGCGACACACATGAATGTAGTACCCTATGTAGTGGAACAGACCGCTCGTGGTGAGCGGAGTTATGATATTTATTCACGTTTGCTCAAAGACCGAATTATTATGGTTTCCGGGGAGATTGAAGATCAGATGGCAAATGCCATTGTGGCTCAGTTGTTATTTTTGACTGCCGAGGACCCGGAGAAAGATATTCAGATGTACATTAACAGCCCTGGTGGGTCGGTGACCGCGGGATTTTCGATCTATGACACGATGCAATTCGTGAAGCCGGATATCTCCACGATCTGTACAGGTATGGCGGCAAGCTTTGGCACAATATTGCTGGTGGGTGGAACAAAAGGTAAACGTATGGCATTGCCAAACAGTGAGATCATGATCCATCAGCCACATGGCGGTACGCGAGGGCAGGCGTCGGATATGCTGATTCATGCTAACCGCATCATTCAACATCGTCAACGTCTTAACAAGCTGTTAGCCGAACATACAGGACAGTCGATTGAGCGGATTGAGAAGGACTCAGATCGAGATTATTTCCTGACTGCTGCTGAAGCAGTCGAATATGGATTGGTGGATAAAGTCATATCCAGCTCATAACAGTAGCCCGGAGGGTCATGTGACCTTTCGGGCTTTTTTGATTTATAATTCAAACTTTACATTTCGTTGGCCAGCGTAATAAGCCTGTTCATGCCTTCCCGAATCTGCTGCTCATGCGCATAAGAGAAGGACAAACGCAGCTTGCGACTGGCTGAATGATCCGAAGAATCGAATACGGTTCCGGGTACAAAGGCAACGGATTGTTCCATGCACTGGTGAAGCAGTCTTCCTGTATCCATGCCCCTCGGAAGCTCCACCCAAAAGTTAAGTCCGCCCTCGGGTCGGGTCCACGTCCAGTCTGTTTCCAGCAGATATTGTTCCATCACTTCCATACGTAGTTGGATGGCGGTCCGCAGCTTGGACAGATGCTGATGCATACGTTCTGACTGAAAATAACGGAGAAAAAGCTTCTGGTTCAGGAGAGGCGATCCGTTATCTGTCAGTGATTTTACGGCCTGTAGTCCTGGCATGAAACGCTGACGGCATATGATGGCTGCAATCCGCAGTCCGGGCGCAACATACTTGCTATAACTGCGAATGTACAAGGTGTGTCCGGTGGTGTCATAGGTGAAAATGGGTGCAGGAGGTTTCTCCTTAAAATAGATATCATAGGTGCTGTCGTCCTCGAGCAGAAAACAACCGTACTGTTCTGCAAGTTCGGGTAACTGTTTGCGCTGTTCTACTGGAACATTAATACCGGTTGGATTCTGAAAGGTCGGTGTCATATAAAAGAGGCGCGGCTTCTCACTCTTCATCAGCTGTTCGATCTGCTCCAGATCATAACCCTCGGGATGAATGTCGGTGAAGATGAGCCGGGCACCTTGTTTGCGGAAAATCTCCATTGCCGGTCCATACGTAGGCCGTTCCATCAAGACCCGATCTCCGGGCTTGACCAGCGTCCGCGAGATGACGTCAATTGCTTGCTGGGCACCCGATGTAATTAACACCTCGTCTGCGGAGAGGTAGAAGCGTTCCTTGGTTGTCAGATGGCTTGCCATTGCACTACGCAATTCCAGATCTCCTTGAATCGTGGAGTACGTTCCGAGCAGACGTGGATATTGATCCAACAGATCGCGCATCAGTTCTCCCCAATACCGATTGGGAAGCAAGGCGGGATCAATCAATGATTTGGAAAACTGGAATTCGGCTTCAAGCGATTGTACATGTGCGAGGGAGTCCCAATGCAACCAGGCAGACACGGCGGGATCATCCGCCTGATCTGTTACTGAGAATGGAGTTGCTGGACTGACATAATAGCCGGACTTGTCCCTCACATAAACATTCCCGCGCTCCTTTAACTCCTGATAGGCTTTGAAAACGGTCAGACGATGTACGCCGAGCAGTTCGGACAGGCTTCGTACAGATGGCAGTTTTTCATGTTCAGCCCACTCTCCCGCTTCAATACGTACAACGAGATAATGGATGACTTGCTCATATAATTTCAGGCTGTTATCTGTCATCATCAAGGTTTTGCCCATCCGGCTCACACTCCTTTGTGAACTCTATTGTAACAGCTAATAGGCGCCAACTGTTCTGTTTTATTCATTCTGTTCTATAGACCATGAGATATGATGAAGAACAGATAAAGGAGTGGTTATCATGGTGGGGATTGCATTTACGGTTATGTGTCTTATTTTCGGTACAACGTTTCTGGCTATTAAAATTGGAGTGGAGGCAGGCATGCCGCCTTTTCTGTCAGCCGGACTGCGTTTTGTAATCGCGGGAGCGCTGATGTTTGCATGGATGTGGATGAAGGGCAAGGTGAGCTGGTCCCTACTGTTCCGCAAGGAGATGCTGTTGACGGGAGCGGGTCTGACCTTCGGCACCTTTGCCACATTATATTGGGCTGAACAGCATGTGAGCTCGGGTGTGGGTGCCATTTTGTCAGCGACAGGGCCGCTTATGATTATGTTGATGCAGACGGCACTGTTACGGCAAAAAACATCTGCTCGTATGATGGTAGGCTGCCTAATCGGGTTCACGGGTGTGGTTCTGGTTGTGCTGCCAGGTGTATCGCTTGGTGCAGGTTACCTGTTCATGTGGGGCTGTATTGCGGTATTGGTGGGGGAAGTCTGTTATTCGGCAGGTGCATTGTACTCCAAAAAGGTCATTCATCAGTTCAAGGAGGCTAGTCCTGTAGCGATTAATGCGGTGCAGATGATGTATGGGGGATTGCTGCTGACTCTGCTCTCTGCTGGAACGGAATCGTGGAATATGTCTGTTCTGGATTGGGTGCCTGCTGTCTCGTCGGTCATCTATCTGACGGTCATTGGCTCGATGGTTGGACATAGTCTGTTCTATTGGATCATGTCGCGTACCAATCCGTTATTCCCGGCAACCTGGTTATACATCTCACCGCCCATCGCCGTTGGGCTTGGCGCTGTTGTCTATGGTGAGCATGTAAGCTGGATTACGTGGATCGGTGTGGTGCTGGTCGTTTCAGGTCTGCTGGCGATGAATGAAAAGGTGAGCGGCTGGTTGAAGAAAGGAAAGCGTGCGAGGGTGACAGTGCAGGCTTCCAAAACTGTTTTAAAATAGGTAAAGACTAATAGTATGCAGCTCCATCTCAAAATCAGCTCTTGATTTTAGGTTGAGCTGTTTGTTATTCCAACATAATGTTCTCGTTAACCAGTTGGTAGTAGTATTCATCCATTTGTTCTGCTGTAACATTTTCTTCGAAATGTTGTATCCACCACGTCACAAGTAAACGCATTACCCCCGAGTGAAACTCGGCTACCAGTTCTATGGGAAGTGAAAATTGTTTACCTCTTCTCTTCAATTCCAGAAAATCTCTTCTGAATATCTCTCCGATAAAATGTATGAAAAAGTTGTTAAAGCTCCCATCCTTCTGTTGGTTCTGCACGATGGTCTCCAGTACATTGCCAAACAAAATTTTAGATACGCTTTGCAAAGGCTGCTGTAGTCGATCTTCTACATTCATTTGTAAATAATCCCGAAGGACCCAAGTTAGGGTGGAGGACAGTAGAGCAAATTTATCCTTAAAATGTTTGTAAAACGTGGTCCGGTGAACCATAGCTTTGTCACATATTTCATTAATCGTGATGTTGCTGAATAGCTGGCCTTTCTCGCATAACAGATCGAGTAGCGCCATTGTTAACAATTTATGAGTTCGGGTAACTCTCAAATCCACCTTTTTACCAATCATTTTCATCTACATCATTTCCTTATTGTAGTTTAGCTATATAGTATCCTGATATTGATTCTTACTTGATAGGAGATTTCGAGTGTATATTGGTATTATAAGTAATTTTTTGATATAGCTACAAGTACGAAAGGATTATGATGGATTAGAGAGGATGAAGTGGCGATGTCCGACATGAAAAAAGCTGTAGTAATTGGGGCAGGTATTGCAGGGTTAATCACTGCAAGGATGTTATCTGATTATTATGATGAAGTATGTATCATTGAGCGAGATGAATTGCCTTCTGAGCCGGCGAATCGGCAGGGTGTGCCACAATCCTTTCATCCACATCGTGTATTACCGCGCGGCGGACTCATTTTGGAACATTACTTTCCCGGATACAATGATGAATTGGTCGCACTTGGCGCCATTCCTTCACAGGAAGAGAAAGTTGTGATTGCCAATCGCTACGGTACATTAGTGAATAAGGCGAATGCTGCTTCCTCATTCAAAATTGCATCGAGCAGTAGAGCCTTGCTGGAATGGGTACTGCGTCAGCGAGTCCGGAACATAGATCATATAAGCTTTTTAACGAATACAGAAGTTACGGGATTAATGGCATCAGAAGATCAGCGTTCCATTACAGGTGTGTATACCAAAGAAAGAGGCCGGGATCATCAGGAAGAAATGCTTGCAGCGGATATGGTTATAGATGCTGCGGGACGTTCTTCCAAATTAATTAGATGGCTTGGTAAGATAGGGCTGTCCGTGCCTGAGCCGGAAGTACTAAAGGTGTCTCTTGGTTACAGCACTCGCTATTATAAGATACCACCCTCTATTCAAAATAACTGGGCAACGGTCATAACAGAATCCGATCCTGCGCAAGGAATGCGTGCAGGCATGTTGTGGCGCATTGAAAATGATATCGCTGGACTATTACTGTTTAACGCAGGAGGAGATGAATATCCTTCAACCCATCCAGATGAATTCCAAGAACAAATCAAGCTTCTGTTTGCTTCGGATGATAACATAGCGTTGATAGACCAGCTGGAGCCTTTTCAAGGACCGCGGGGATACCGTATTTCCGAATCTGTCCGTCAACATTTTGAACTCATGGAGAATTGGCCCTCCGGATTACTCGTACTTGGCGATGCATTTTGCAGCTTCGATCCGATCCATGGCCAAGGCATGACGGTCGCTGCAATTGAAGCCGAGACCATAGGGAAATGTTTGGATGAGCAGCGAATGCACCTTGAGCCACAGTTTGAACGCCAAGTACTGCATCGTATGCAGCAGGCCATTGAACCGGCCTGGTGGCTTAGTTCTGTGGCTGATCTGCGTTGGAAAGGGGTCGTACATATCGGGCCTTCCCGAATGAAAGGGGTCGTCTTTGCGCAGAAATATATCAATTTGTTCAACAAGCAGGCCATGAAAAAGGCGAGTCAGGAAAACAATAAGCATCTCTTTATTTTGCAGTTCCTGATGAATGCTTTAATTCTTCCGCCAAGAGAATTTTTTAAAGCGGACGTTCTGAATATGATCCTGAATGATAACGGTTCCGAAGAAGAATTGGAGTTAAGAGCAGAGCTTGGTGTACAGGATCCTGAGCGGTTTCAGCAAAGAATTGATGAGCTCCTTCCGTCTTTTCAGCTGGAGCCTGATGGCCGAATCAAGAAACTGCTGGAGTCTATTCAACATGCCTTGAGCAAGTAAGCAGTTTAAAAGTGGGGGGAGTCGGGGAAAAGGCAAAACATGAAACAAATCATTCTTAATTTCTTAGCTAGCATTGTAATCTCATTCATTGTATTTTTTATTGTTTTGTTTTTTGACGATGTCCCAGATACAGATCGTGTCATCTTAGCTATGGCGATTACGATTTCACTACAGTTATCCCTGATCACCGCATTATTGCTCTCAAAACATAAAAAATAACAGAGAGAATATACCCAATATAATCTTATAAACAGCAAAGTGACTTATTTTTAAACATCAAACAAACAGCCCTGCACAGTGAAATTCACTGACCGGGCTGTTTGTTGACCTTATCTACTCTGCGTTCAATACAAACTTCTCAATAACCTCTTTTACACCGTCTTCGTTATTACTCGCCGTGATGTAGTCTGCCAGCTCTTTCAACGCAGGGATGGCATTCCCCATCGCTACACCAAGACCAGCAACTTCGAGCATCTCATGGTCATTCCAGGAGTCGCCGATGGCAATACACTCGCTGAGCTGGTGACCGAAGTGGTCAGCCAGGAACGTAAGGGCGTGGCCTTTGGTTCCTTCATTGTGCATAATCTCGAGGAAGTAAGGTTTGGATTTGGTAATATGCACTTGTGGTCCGAGCAATTCACGCAGTTCAACAGCAACCTTATCCAAGTAGTCAGGCTCATCGATAATAAGCAGCTTCGGTGTCTTCTGTTCGATGACTTTGATGAAATCAGATTCGATATAATATTGGGTGCCGTTTAGTTTGGCATAATCACGCAGCTTGTCGTTTTCCTCACGAGCATACAGCTTGTCGTCAATATATGTTTGAAGGTGGAGATTGTTCTCCAGGCAGTAATCATACAATTTGCGGGAAGCTTCCTGTGGAACGTAACGCTCATAAAGTACTTTTTCGTCCAGCAGGTTTTTCACCAAAGCGCCTTGATACGTAATAATTGGCACGTTAAGTCCGGTTTGACGAGCGAGGGCTTGTGCGGAAGCATAAGCACGTCCAGTCGCCAGCGTTACCGTTACACCATGGGCAACGGCTTGTTCCAGTGCAGTCTGTGTAGCAGGGGTAACTTCCTTGTTGTCGTTGATCAGGGTGTCATCAATGTCGATTGCAATCAATTTGTAGGTCATCTGTGTTTCTCTCCTTTTTTATCTGTATCTATACTAACGAACGAAAAAATAAGTTTTACACGAGGCCACTCCGAATACAGATTCATCTTTCGATCGCTGTTATCCCCGGATTTTTGATTCTATTCCCCTAAGGGGAAATCCGTTGATAAGCGTATGCTTCCGATGTAGCTTTTTTTCAAAAAGCTTTAAGCGAACGCTTCGCTTCTCCCGATAAATTCTGTCTTCTCCGTTAACGTGTAATCTTAGACTCCATTCTAAAACTATACTTCCATCTAAATCTTACTCTTCCAGGAAAACAAGGCCAATAAAGTCTTCCAGCTCAAGGTTGCCGAAGTAATGTTTTACATCCAGGCCCTCAAGTGCAGTACGCACCTCGGATTCCTCATAACGCTTGCCGCGCAGCATATTTTCGATATCCGCCACATCGCCTACACCGAAGAAGTCGCCAAAGATTTTGATATCCTCAATGCGTCCATCCTTGATGTTCATGCGCAGATCGATGATGCCGACAGGGAATTTGCGAGTGTGCTTCACATTGCTTTCCGGAGACAAGCCATAGTTCCAGTCCCAGTTGTTATAACGCTCAGCAGAGATTCCCTTGATTTTGTCCCAGTCCTTCTCAGTGAGCGTGTACTGTGGAACGTCCTTAGGCTCCATTCTGAAAATGTGACGCAAAAGCTCATCACGGAACTGCTCGATCGTCAGGTTGGTGTCAATCAGATCCCGTATGTTGGCGACCCGGCTGCGCACGGACTTGGTGCTCTTGGATTTGAATTTCTCGGGATTGACGTTCAGGGAAGCCTGAACATGCTCCAGATTCAGATCAAACATCAAGGTGCCATGACTGAACATGCGCCCACGTGTGGAAAACTGAGCGTTGCCCGAAATTTTCTTTTCGCCCACTTGCAGATCATTACGCCCGGTCAACTCGGCATTTACACCAAGCTCGTGCAAAGCTTCAACGACAGGCTGGGTAAACTTGCGGAAATTGTGGAAGGATTGACCGTCATCCGCTGTAATAAAACTGAAATTCAGGTTGCCCAGATCGTGATATACCGCTCCGCCGCCCGAAAGACGACGAACCACCTGCACACCGTTATCCTGAACGTACTCGATATTAATTTCTTCAATTGTATTTTGGTGCTTTCCGATGATGATTGACGGACGGTTAATGTAGAACAGCAGATAGCTGTCATCCTCCATCGGCAGATGCTTCAGAATGTACTCCTCAATCGCCAGGTTTACAGAAGGATCTGTAATGCCCTGATTGTCTACAAACAGCATGCTCATTCCTCCATTAATGTATGTGAGGGATTGCTAGTCCCTTATGTAGTGAACCTTGTATATCAAAAGGAACCGAAATTCCTCTTCTATTGTAAACGAATTATGGTTGGGACACAAAGAAAACAGGATTGACCCACACCTCCGGTGCCATCCATAATAAAAAGGACATACAGAAAGGATGACGGAAGAATGACCGGTTATATCGAAGTGTTCGGACATGGCGGGGACGTGGAGACGGCTGCGTCACGATTTGGAAGGGAAGCCGCTGAATTTCTGGATTTCAGTGCTAACATTAATCCGCTCGGTCCGCCCAGAGAAGTGCTGGAGTCTATACAGCAAGGGTTGCAGTCCGTGATTCGGTACCCCGATCCGGGGCATCGTAGATTCAAAGCACTGCTGAGCGAGCGTCTTGGTGTGATGCAGGAGCAGATTTCCGTGGGCAATGGTGCAGCCGAAAGTATGGCGCTCATCCTGCTGGGGCTTGCCCCGCGCAAGGTGGGTACGGTGGAACCGGGATTCTCGGAGTATCGGGCGTTGGCAGAACAATTCGGTGCCGAGGTTGTGCATACAGAGGGAAGAGAAGAGCTGGCGTGGCGAGCGGAACCCGAGGACATCGAACAGCTCATGGAAAAGGTAGACCTGCTCTTCCTCGGTCAGCCCAACAATCCGAACGGTGTACAATATCCGCTTGAGGTATTGCAAAGGCTTGCCCGCAAAGCGGAAAAAACGGGAACTGTCCTCGTCATTGATGAGGCATTTATGGATTTTATCCCGGTAGCCCGGCGTCAGTCCCTGGCAGCACATCTGAGCGACTATCCCAATGTGATCATCATTCGTTCGATGACGAAGTTTTATGCCATTCCGGGCTTGCGTCTAGGATATGCTTTGGGCCGTGCGGAATACATTCAGGCAATGACGAAGAAACAGGTGACCTGGAGTGTCAACGGTCTGGCGCTTATGGCAGGTGAAGCCTGTCTGCGCAGTGGAGAACGGTACGAACAGGAGACCATTTCACAGATCACGCGGGAACGGGAACATCTCATCGCAGGATTGCAGACGTATGGATGTGCGATCACACCGGGAGAAGCGAACTTTATTTTGGCACGTGTTCCAGCGCCTTGGACAGCAGCATCCATGCAGGAGGCGCTGGGCCAAAGGGGGATCTTGATTCGCAGCTGTGCGATGTATCCGGGACTTGATGAAGGCCATGTACGTTTCGCGGTCAAGGATGCAGACGCCAATGCCACATTACTCGAAGTGCTGGGCAGCGTGCTGGAAAGCAAGGGAGATCCGAATGCTGATCAGACCTCCATTCATGAATCAAGTCAGCAGGAGCAGACGAAAGATTCGGAACAGGAACAGGGAGGGAAACGGCAGTGACACTCCCGTTTTATAACTACTTCGCGAATGGAAAAACAGACGAGAATGAATATGCCGCCTCTTCCTGGCCGGGACTAAACATATCTGCATATGAACGACATATCAAAGCACAGAGCCCAATGGCTGCCCAAGCGTTGTCGAGTGCGGTATATGGCGGTGGGATGCTAGAACTGGATCGCATATTTAATATCTATGTGGACAGGCATTACCGTTGTGATGATCCGCCGCGTGATATCGAACAAGCACTGAACGAATGGCATGAGCCAGAAGATCAATGTGCCGGATTGTTGACAGCGGTAAGGCTGGAGCATACCTCCATTCAGGAATTTACAAGTGATGAATTTGGTCTTCTGTGCTGCACCACTGCGGGGGTATCGAATGCAGCACGCGCGGGTTCGGAGAGAACGGTATTTGATGCAGCGGGAAATAAGAAGATGGCTTCCGACATGAAGCATTCTGCTCCTTCAGCACGGAATCTAACGAAGCAGCCCTATGTCCCGGGTACAATTAACATCATGCTCTGGTTGAATGGACGCATGACCACCGGGGCGATGGTGAATGCGGTGCAGACGGCGGTGGAAGCCAAAGCGGCAGCGCTGGCGGATGCAGGTGTTTTGGATTCGGAGAACGGGTTGCCCGCCACCGGCACCACAACTGATGCCATTGTGTTTGCAGTACGTCAGGCAGTGGAGGAACCACAACCGATGATCACTTATGCCGGGACGGCGACTACGGCGGGGGCGGCGATTGGCAGATTGGTATACGACACGGTGACGGAGAGCCTTCAGGCCGGACTGTTATGGAAAGAGAGGATCAGGCACAAATGACTTTTGAGATAGAGCATCTATGGACCTGGCCGTTCTGGACAGGCATGGCTGGAGCCTGGATTATTATACTGGCGTACCTGTTAGACCGATGTATCGGTGATCCGCGCTGGATTCCCCACCCGGTGATTGGCATGGGAAAAGGCATCTCGGCGTTGGAGCGTGTTATTCGCTCGCGTGTGAACACAGATTCGGGGCTGAAGAGAGCAGGGCTGTTGTTCCCGCTTGTGGTTGCGGGGGGTTCTTTTGCCATCACTTGGGGACTTGTATATGTGCTTGGATTGATTCATCCTGTCATTGCGGCGGCAGCTGAAGTGGTGCTCATCGCAACGACCATTGCTTCAAAAGGGCTGAAGGATGCAGGTATGGAAGTGTATCGTCATCTGAAGCATCAGGATTGGCCGGCGGCCAGACGTTCACTGAGTATGATTGTAGGACGTGATACGGCGCATCTGGATGAACCGGAGGTTGTGCGGGGAACGGTAGAGACGGTTGCCGAAAATATCGTGGATGCCATTGTATCCCCGTTATTCTATGCGCTTATTGGAGGCGCTCCGCTAGCCATGGCTTATCGTGCCGTCAACACACTGGATTCCATGGTCGGATATAAAAATGACAAGTATCTGCATCTTGGTTGGGCCTCGGCCCGTCTGGATGATGTGGCGAACTGGATACCCGCCCGGCTCACCGCAATGCTGTTAATCGTGGGTGCCTGGGTCATGAAATTTGATGCCAAAGGAGCAGCACGGATGGTCGCTCGGGATGCAAGACTGCATCCAAGTCCGAATAGCGGGTTTCCCGAATCAGCAGTGGCTGGAGCACTGGGCATCCGACTTGGCGGACATAACGTGTATCACGGAGTTGCTTCGTTTCGTGCCTATATGGGCGAGGCCACACGGCCGATGGAAGCCGAGGATATTGTGCGAACATCACGCCTAATGTTCTGGTCCGCAGGGGCTTTTGTTGCACTTTGTGTGTTAATATCGCTGGGTGGCTGGCTGGCAGGAGGGATGCTGTTATGGCCCTAAATGAGGGGGATGCAGGCAAGGACATACATACGGATCAACCGGCTTCAATGAAAAGAAACATTCTGTGGGTCCGTCACGGGACAACGCTATGGAATGTGGAAAAAAGATACCTGGGGCATACCGACATCGGTCTGCTGCCAGATGCCAAAGAAGAACTGGCTCCGCTTCATGAACAATTGAGCCGTGTTTCGTGGCACGAGGTATATTGCAGTGATCTGCTGCGCTGCCGACAGACGCTGGAACAGATTCTTCCTGATGCCAGCGGAGAGGTGAAGTTCGATTCGCGTCTGCGTGAAATTGATTTTGGACAGTGGGAAGGGCTAACGTATGAGCAGCTCAAGGATAACCCTGAGTACCGAAACTGGATTGATGCGCCGCAGAAGGTCACTCCGCCTGATGGGGAATCGTGGCAGGAGTTTACGGGACGGTTGGATTCCTTTCTCCAAGAGATGTTGTTGGAGGGTCGTCCTTCGATGCACGTTGATGAGGGGCGCGAGTCAACCATAGTTGTGGTTACGCATGGTGGTGTCATCCGGTATGCCTTGTCCCGTCTGATTGCCGGGCTTGGATTCTGGGATACACATGTTGTCCCGGGACAGGCGATTCAGGTTCAGCTTGATCAACAGGGGAATGAGTGGTTTGGCAGCAGAGTGACTTTTCCGCCGATCGGGTTGTAAGGATGTACAATATACCCTATAATCACAACAGAAGTGTGACTTCAGCATGGATACAGATACGGTGCAGGCTGTGAAGCCTAATGCGTATATAACATGTAGAAATTACATGACAATGATATACCATATCAGCGACCAAGGGTCCCGCGTGTGAAGGCTATGTTCATGGCAGATTAGTACGAGTCGTGAAACACACAAGGGTGAAATGGGGAAGCCGGTGCAAATCCGGCACGGTCCCGCCACTGTAAAACAGGATGATTCCTGTAAGTCAGGTTACCTGCCCTGGACGTACAAACCGGTGTTCCTTCGAGGAAAGGACAGCGTTTCGGGCAATTCTATGCGCATGGACAACCTTTGGTTGAACATGTACAGATCGCCATATGCGAGACGTCATCCCTGATCCTGGACGTATGGATTGGGGATTTTTTATTGTTCATGTAAAAGAACCGAACTTTTACACGTTAACGAAGAGTGCAGAACCGATCTGAAGAAACGAAGTGTTCGCTTAAAGCTTTCTACAAGAAAGCTACATTGGAAGCATACGCTTATCCCCGGATTTTCCCTTTCGAAAAGGGAATCAAACAAATCTGGGGATAACAGCGATCGGAAGATGGTACTGCAATCGGAGTGGATTTGTGTAAAATTGATGGGTTTAACTTGTACAGGAACACCAAGGCATGGGAGCAGGAGTTTGAGCACGATGCAAGAAAATAGCACAAATAGAGAAGGGGAGAATAACAGAATGAATTTCAAGAATTGGAAAAGCGTAGCGTCCCTGCTAAGTGCAGCGGCACTCGTACTGGCTTTGGCCGGATGTGGCAATGCAACAACGAACGAGGGCACAGGTACTTCACAGCAACCGGCACAGGAGCAGTCCGAAGGCCAGGCGCAGACGGACCTCAAAACACAATATCCACTGACCGTTACGGATGCAACGGGTGAGTCTTTCACTTTTGAAAAGGCGCCAGCCAAAATTGTATCCGTGTCTCCGGCTGAGACGGAATCCCTGTTTGCCCTTGGATTGGACGATCAAATCGTTGGTGTATCCGACTATGACGATTATCCGGAAGCAGCAACAACCAAAGCGAAAATGGGTGGCATCACCAAGCCCAACGAAGAGTCCATCATTGCATCTGAAGCCGACATCGTCTTCACAGGAATCTCGATGAGCGAGGATGCCGTGAAGAAGCTGCGCGAGTTGGGTATTACCATTTTCAAAACGGATCCTAAATCCATTGACGATGTGATGAACAATATCGAAACCTTCGGTAAAATCACCGATCATCAGGAAAAAGCACAAGAAATCATCACTCAGATGAAACAGGACGTGACGGATGTAACCGAAGCGGTGAAGGCAGTTAAACCGGAAGAGAAGAAAAAAGTATACGTTGAATTCTCCCCAGGTTGGTCGGTAGGTAAAGGTGAGTTCATGGACGAACTGATCACTGTAGCCGGAGGAACCAATATCGCTTCAAACGAAAAAGGCTGGTACCAAATCAATGAAGAAAACGTGATTGCCTCCAACCCGGATGTGATCCTGTATGCCAACGATGTAATTGACGAAAACTCCAAAACACTGGATCAGATCATCAAGGCGCGCAGCGGCTGGGATCAAATTACGGCTGTGAAAAATGACGCGGTTATTGGCCTGGATGCCAACCTGTTGAGCCGTCCGGGTCCACGGGTAACTCAAGGGTTGAAAGAAGTAGCCAAAGCGATCTACCCTGACTTGTTCCAATGAGTAAAAAGCTGATCCTGTTCGGAACGACGGGCATGGTGCTGCTGGTGCTCACCGTGCTCATCTGCACGGGCATTGGTTCAGTAGCTTTGCCAATTCGGGATATTGCAGGCATCCTGATTCACAAAATTCCCTGGGTGGGCGACTGGATAACACCGGATTGGAATAAGCCAGCTGAACAGATTATCTGGAAAGTCCGTTTTCCGCGTGTACTGCTTGCTGTGCTCGTGGGGGCTTCACTGGCCATTGCGGGTGCGGGCTTCCAGGGTGTGCTGCGTAATCCGCTGGCCGATCCGTTTACACTCGGTGTATCATCCGGTGCATCGGTAGGGGCTGCTTTCCTGATTTTCTTCGGATTGCAGTACGCACTGATCGGGATTTGGACGTTACCTTTGATTGCGTTTTTGACGGGTGTAATCACGTTATGGTTTGTGATGGCACTGGCTCGTGAAGGGCGTAAAATACCAACACACAGCCTCATTCTGGCTGGTGTGGTTATGCAAAGTTTCCTGGGCGCAGTTGTTTCCTTCCTGTCGACCATGTCGAAACAGACGATTAATGAAATTATATACTGGACGATGGGAAGTCTGGCATTACGCGGGTGGTCGTATACGGCCATCCTTTTCCCGTATTTTTTGCTGGGGCTGGTCTTTCTCTGGAGCCGGGCACGTTCGTTGAATGTGCTTGCGCTGGGAGAACGTCAAGCGGCACATATCGGGATTGGCGTGGACAGGCTTAAGCTGTCCGTGCTGGCAGTCGGTACACTGCTGACCGCAGGGGCTGTCTCGGTATCCGGTGTCATCGGATTTGTCGGATTGGTGATCCCGCATATGTTGCGGCTGCTGGTGGGGCCGGATTATCGACTGCTGGTACCTTTGTCTGCCATTGGTGGAGCGATCTTCATGGTGTGGGCCGATACCATCGCAAGGTCGTTGCTGGCGCCCACTGAAATTCCACTCGGGGTGGTCACCGCCTTTGTTGGTGCGCCGTTCTTTGCTTACCTGCTGCACCGGAACAAAAAGTTGCAGAAGGGGATGATGCCATGAATTCCAGTACCAGTTCGAACTCAACTTCACTTATTTCCATTAAGGGAGCTGGGAAGTCATATGGTGATCATCAGGCATTGCGCAGTGTAGACTGGCATGTTGGTGAAGGTGACTGGTGGGGAGTTGTCGGTCCAAACGGTAGCGGCAAGTCCACCCTGATCCAGCTTATTGCCGGAACGGAACAGTTAAGCGAAGGTCAGATCCGTATCGATGGTCGAGATATCAGCTCATACAGCCGTAAGGACCTGTCACGCATGATCGCTGTATTGCAGCAGGACGGCTTGCCAGCCATCTCTTATCCTGTACGGGACGTGGTGGAGATGGGGCGATATCCGTACCAGAACTGGCTGGGGCGGGAAGTGGGTGATGGGGCACTTGTGGTAGACAGGGTGCTCGAAGACTTGGGATTGACGGAGCTCGCGGACAGACCGCTGGATGCACTCAGCGGCGGACAACGGCAGCGGGTCGCACTAGCGAAAGTCATGGCTCAGGAGCCGCGGTTGCTGCTGCTGGACGAGCCGACTACGTTCCTGGATATTAAGTATCAATTGCAATTCATGGAATTGTTATCGGCCTGGCGACAGAGAAACAACATTACGATTGTGGCTGTGCTGCATGATCTGAATCTCGCCGCGTTATTTTGCGATCATATTCTGGCGCTGCGTGAGGGCGTGGCGGTGGGAAAGGGCACACCTCATACGTTAATCAACGATGAGAATATTCAGGACATATTTCGCGTCAAACCCGCAATTGTCTCCCATCCCGACCATGCCATACCTCAACTGCTGCTACGGCGGGACATCGATTAGTTGAAGCGGGGCAACCCATATTTTGATGAAGGAAGTGCTGGTTGTATGAATAATGAACAGATGTTGGAGCAATTAACGAAAAGGATTACCGCTCCTGACCAGAAAGTGGCGGCAGAAACCTCTGCGCATGTGGATTCGTTGACGAAGCCGCCAGGGAGTCTGGGCAAATTGGAAGAGCTGGTGATCCGCCTGGCTGGCATGACGGGTATTGCTCGTCCGCGTTTTGATCACAGGGCGGTCATTGTCATGGCAGCAGATCACGGCGTAGTGGAAGAAGGCATCAGTGCTTTTCCTGCTGAAGTAACCCCGCAGATGGTCATGAATTTCCTCGCTGGGGGCGCAGCCGTGAATGTGCTTGCACGTCACGCAGGTGCTGATGTGATCTGTGTGGATATCGGGGTGAATGCCGATCTTGAACATCCGAATCTGCTTTCCCGTAAAATTCGCAAAGGCACGGCCAACATGGCCCGAGGCGCAGCGATGACACGGGATGAGGCAGTTCGGGCGATCCTGGCAGGAGCCGAAGTTGTATCGGCAGAGGTAGCGAAGGGAACACAGCTGTTTGTCACCGGAGAGATGGGAATCGGCAACACCACTGCAAGTGCTGCGGTAATGAGCGCACTAACCGGAGTTGCCCCGGCTGCTGCCGTGGGGAGAGGTACCGGCATTGATGATGCTGGCTTGCAGCGCAAAGCTGCAGTAGTTAGCCGGGCGCTTAGCGTAAACGCTCCGAACCGGGAAGATGCACTGGATGTTCTGTGCAAAGTGGGTGGACTGGAGATTGCCGGACTCACGGGGGTTATCCTCGCAGCAGCTGCTCATCGTTGCCCGGTTGTTGTAGACGGGTTCATCTCTACCGCCGCGGCGCTGGTTGCGAGACAACTTGCACCCCTGAGCACCGCTTATATGATCGCTTCTCATACTTCACATGAAAATGGACATGGAGCGCTGCTGCGTGAACTGGACCTGAAATCGATGCTGGATCTGGACATGCGTCTGGGTGAAGGCACAGGTGGTGTGCTCAGTCTTCATCTGATTGACGCAGCATGTCTTATTCTGAACGAGATGGCGACCTTTGCAAGCGCGGGTGTCTCAGACGGGACAAGCCCTGCTTCGGACTCTGCGTCGGATGACTCATCCGTGCAAAGAGAGGGTTCCCGATGAGTGTACTGGTGACGGGCGGGGCACGCAGTGGCAAAAGCTCCTTTGCCGAACGTCTCTGCATGCAGCGTTCCTCGGAGGCCTGGTATGTGGCGACAGCCCAGGCGTACGATGATGAAATGCGTGAGCGTATCGCCATGCATCAGCAACAGCGCGAGGCATCGGGGTATCTGTGGCATACGATGGAAGAGCCGATGCATCTGCCTGCTTTGATTAACCGCATGGGTGAAGGGCACACAGGGACTTCTGCACCCACCATTCTGGTGGATTGCCTGACGCTTTGGCTGACGAATGTTTTGTTAGCACATGAGCATGACGAGAAGCAGGTGTTACAGGGACATTTGGACGCACTGGTTGAAGCGATTCGAATCTATCCCGGTTTGCTTGTTCTTGTTACAAATGAAGTGGGGGACGGGATCGTACCGGAATATGCCCTTGGCAGGAAATATCGGGATCTGGCCGGTGTATTGAATCAGCGCATTGCGGCGATATGCGGTGAAGTGTTTCTGGTAACCGTAGGCATTGCGACTGAACTGAAAAGCAAGGAGTATCGCTTATGAAGGATGGCACGCCTGCTCCTCAGCGCAAACATGCCGCGGCAGCCGCTTTTCAATTTTTGTCCCGTTTCCCTGTCAAAATGCACATCGATTTTGTCCCGCCGCTGCTGCGTGAAAGTGTTGTTTTTTATCCGCTGGTCGGTGCTGCAATCGGTCTGTGTGTCTGGCTCGCGGGAGCCTTAAGCGGTGTAGTGCTTCCCGCCTTTCCGGCTGCCGTCCTGACCTTGACGTTATGGGTGTGGCTCACTGGTGGGCTTCATCTTGACGGATGGATGGATACGGCAGATGGTTTGCTCAGTTATCGTACTCGTGAGCGAATGCTGGAGATTATGAAGGACAGCCGTGTGGGGGCCATGGGCGTGATCGCCTGCGTCTTGTTGCTGATGATGAAAGCGGCGCTGATCGCCGATTTCATTGCCCGGGGCCACTGGGTGTATGGTGCGCTGTTGATCCTGCCCATGATCTGGAGCCGCTGGTTCATGGTGTATGCGATGTCTGCATGGCCGAATGCGCGCGGAGATGATGGACTTGCCGTATTGTTCAAAGGACTCGGTGAGCGGAAAGAGGTCCAGCGTGCACGCAGCTCAGCCGTGGGGCTGACCTTGATCGCAGGGGCAGTTACGTTTGCCGCGGTGTGGCTTTTCAAGCCGGATATGGGGATTGCAGATGCAATGCTGAGTGGTCTGGGAACACTGCCATGGTGGCTATACCCGGTGACGGCCGTTATTATACTGCCTGTGGCGTGTTATTACATCGGCCGATTCGTGGCTGCGCGGATCAGTGAACGACTCGGCGGTTTAACCGGGGATACGTATGGTGCCATGAATGAGCTACTGGAGGCGGCTTTGTTGACCGTGCTGAGCGTGCTTCAAGGACTGTTCTGGCTTTAACTTTTGAAGTGTGAAGCAGTTTGGAGAGCGTTACGCATGAGGTTGGCAGCATGGTGATCTGGAGATAACACGTAGACAGGGGGAGAGATCGTGGAGGGTAAGCTTGTACAGCAAACAGCAGCAGTACTCATGCTGCAAGGGACGGCTTCCGATGTGGGTAAAAGTGTCATCACAACGGCATTATGCCGTATATTCAAGCAGGATGGCTTCAAGCCAGCCCCGTTCAAGTCACAGAATATGGCGCTGAATTCCTATGTGACGGAAGATGGCAAGGAGATTGGTCGGGCCCAGGGGGCACAGGCCGAAGCCTGCGGTATTGAGGCGACTACCGACATGAACCCCATCTTGATCAAGCCGGTGCGGGACATGCATTCGCAGATCGTGGTGCATGGGGTACCTTTTGCCCAGATGAGTGCTTCGGACTACCGTCAGCATTTCCTGCCAGAAGCAAAGCAGACGGTTATGGATGCGTTGAACCGGCTACGGGACACTTATGATATTGTGCTGATGGAAGGGGCGGGCAGTCCTGCCGAGATCAATCTGAAGGATCGGGATATCGTCAACATGAATCTGGCAGGTTGGGCTGATGCACCGGTAATTCTGATCTCTGATATTGATCGGGGCGGGGTATTTGCTTCCATCGTTGGCACACTGGAGCTGTTAGAGCCGCATGAGGTCCAGCGTGTGAAGGGTTTTATCATCAACAAGTTTCGCGGTGATCTGTCCCTGTTGCAGCCTGGACTCGATTGGCTCGAAGAACGGACAGGCATTCCAGTATTAGGTGTATTGCCTTACATAAGAGATATTCAGATTGAAGCAGAGGATTCAGTGGTGCTGGACTCCATGCGTCATGGGAAATCCGGCAAAACCGAGCTGGATCTGGCGGTGATCCGATATCCGCGAATTTCCAACTTTACAGACTTCGATGCACTTTCTCGTGAGCCGGATGTGAATGTGCGTTACGTGACATCGCCAGAGGAATTGGGCAGTCCGGATGCCATTCTTCTGCCGGGTACGAAGGATACGATAGGGGATCTGGGATTTCTGCGTGAGTCTGGTCTGGAGCAGGCAATCGCCAGCCAGACCGAGCGTGAGCATGTCCAGCTCGTAGGCATATGTGGCGGATACCAGATGCTGGGACGTCATCTGAAGGACCCATTTGCTGTGGAGGCAAATCAGATTCAGGAAGCGAAGGGACTTGGCTGGCTTCCGCTATCGACAACGTTTCTTCAGAACAAACAGACGGTTAGAGCTTCCGGTCGAGTGCAGCCTGATCATCCTGTTCGTCTGTATAGTGAACAAGATGCAGCTGACGCTTCATTACCTGTAAACGGATATGAGATTCATATGGGTGTTACGGAGTGCCACGAGCCGGAGCATGTCACCGGATTGTTTGAAATCTCCCATCCAGGTGGTGAACCATTCCATGAAGGCTGGGGCACAACGGATGGCAGGGTGTGGGGAACTTATCTACATGGTTTGTTTGAAAGTGATCAATTCCGACGTTCATGGCTGAATGGTTTACGTGTTGGAAAAGGACTGGTTCCGCTTCAGGAGACATACAGTGCGCATGAACGTAAAGAGATGGAGTTCGATCGGGTAGCCGAATCATTGCGTTCGGCATTGGATATGCAGCGTGTGTACGAGATAATGGGTATTAAGTTACCGGAGTGAGCAGGAGAACAGAGTCAACAGCCGATCTGAGCGAGAAAACATCAAGTGATATATCAATATGGGAATGTGATTAATACGCTCAGGTATTGATTTTGAAATGGATTAAATGCATTTGTTAATCGTCATAAAACAGTTCTTATACAACAATACCCCCATGTCCGACAAACCGTTCTCTGGAAACGGAATGTTAGCGGCATGGGGGTATTGTATATCCTATGATTAAACAAGGTTTAAATCATGTGATGATGGGTTAATGGTTTACCTGTTAGTTTATTTTGAATTTCTTCATGGCGGATTGCAGCTCTACAGCTTGTTCATGCAGATGGCGAACCGTATCCGAATGTGAATCCATCTCGCTGAGTTGATGATCTGCTGTTGAAGCAATCTGTAACATGCTCTCACGGGATTTGGACGTAATCTGTGCTGTTTCTTCAACGGACGCACTTACTTCTTCAGCACCAGCGGATACTTGTTGTGTCGAAGCAGAGACGGTCTGAATGGTCAGATTGACGTTCTGGATCAATTCATTCAGTTGCTGGAAGGCTGAGCCTGCTTGTTGAACAACAGTTGTACCTGAACCAATCTCCTGGGTAACACGGTTCATGGCATCAACAGACCGTTCAGCGTCTTCTCGAATGGTGCCCAGATAATCCGAGATTTCCTCTGTGGCTGTTTTGGATTGTTCGGCAAGTTTGCGAACTTCTCCGGCAACGACAGCGAATCCGCGGCCATGCTCTCCGGCACGTGCTGCTTCAATGGAGGCGTTGAGTGACAGCATGTTGATCTGTTTGGTGATTTCAAAAATGGAAGCAACAATGGTACCTACGGCTACCGAACGTTCATTCATGGTCTCCACATACCGTAGTGATTCACTTGCTGTCTGGCCTACACGTTCCATCTGCTCAACGGCATTCTGAGCCAATCGGTTACCGTTAACTGCTTCATTGGCTGCTTCCCCAATCTGCTCGGATACTTCGGCAGAAGATGAAGCAATATGCATGATGCCCTGCGTAATTTCCTCCATGGCTCTGGCGTTCTCGGATGCGCTTGACGCAATGCTGATGCTGCCTTTCTCTGCATCTTCTGCAGAGCGGCTGGAGTTCCGTACCATACCAGACATCGATTCAACCCGTTGAAGCAGGTCATTGGAGCCTGACACCACTTCATTGGACGTGGACAAGGCACGACTGATCATTTCTTTCAGATTATGTGTCATCGTCTGGAAGCTTGAAGCGAGCTGGGCAATTTCATCTTTGCCTTTGATCTGGAGTTCAGCGGTCAGATCACCTTGGGATATTTGTTTACTATGTTGGACAAGCTTGATGATCGGTTTGGTTACTCTTTTGATCATACTAGTGGAGATCAGCCAACCGAGCACAAAGACTAATGCTGTAATCCCAAGACATAGCCAGAAAATTTGGGTAATCTTATCCTGAATGAATTGGGCGTCCATGCTCACAGCCATAATCATATTACTACCTGCAATTGGAATGAATGCTGCTTTATGTACACCAAAGGAATCCGAATAGACTTCGCTGATTACCATTTCTTTGCTCTCGATGGCTGTGTTCATTGCTGGCTCTACAGTGATCTCATCCTGGGCTTTCATACCTGAGGAAGAGTTGGCTACAACGACTTTGGCTGAGCCGTCCTGAATAGCAACAACGTAAACCGCATCTAGATTATGTTCTTTTGCTTTTTCGGCCAGATACGATTCCACGGTCATGGCAGCACCTTCTGAACCGGCTCCGCCACTCTGTACCTGTAGGATTTTGGAGGCAGAAGTATTCTTGTATATATCCTGAATGGACGTGTTTAGGACTTTGTCGAACTGCGGTAGAACGTAACTTTGAATAATATTCATCGACACGGCATAGAAACTAATACTGAACAACAGAGAAGCAACCAGCAGAACGAGGAACAAGGTGCCTCTGATTTTACCGGCAACGGTGCGATTACGAAACATATGATCATCCTTTCACGTCAAGTTCATTAACATTATCGCTTTTCCGTACTCATAAGACCTATCTACCAATGAAGAAAGACCTAAATTATATGTTGAGAAAACTTGGGAATAAGCGGATATACCTATATTACAAAATTAACCGGAGGTTGAATAGAACAATTTTCACGAATTGGTGTATTTTTTTCAGAAATTGATGAATCTGTTACATACATATTACATAATATCAATTAATACCTACCAGAATAGTTTGTTATATGGTATATTGTAAAATGTCTTGTTGGAAGTGCAAGAAATAGAAGAGAAAATCGGATATGTTCCGGTTACACACATGCCTGAGGAGGATTTAAAGAAATGGATACTTTTCTAATCATATTGAATGTAGTGGTGATGCTTGCTTTACTTGGCATCCTCTACTGGATGCAGAAAAAGCATATCTCCTTTACGAAACGCGTATTTGCGGGTCTTGGACTGGGGGTTGTGTACGGGGTTATTCTTCAATTGGTGTACTCATCAGGTTCTGATGTAGTTACGAAATCAGTCGATTGGTTCAATCTGGTCGGTTCAGGATATGTTCGTTTGTTGCAAATGGTTGTGATTCCATTGATCATGGTGTCGATCATCTCAGCCATCATGAATCTGAAGGGCAAGCAAAATCTCGGTAAGATGAGTGTTTCCATCATTGCCATTCTGTTGATCACCACAGCGATTGCTGCAGGGGTCAGCATTGTAACGAGCCTTAGCTTTAACCTGACTTCCATTGAAATTGAAGGTGGAGATCGTGAGATCGCCCAGGGTCAGAAGATGGAGGAACGTCTTGTTGATGTGAAGGATCAGACCATTCCGCAGCAAGTGCTGGAATTTATTCCTTCGAATCCATTTGCAGATATGACAGGAGAACGTCGTACATCCACACTGGCGGTCGTTATCTTCTCCGCGTTCATCGGTGTAGCCGTACTTGGACTGGATCGCAAAAAACCACAACAGGCGGAAACATTCCGAGGTATGGTTAATGCCGTATACGCGGTGGTTATGCGGATTGTAACATTGGTGCTCAGGCTTACGCCATACGGGATTCTGGCCCTTATCACCAAAGTGACGGCGACCACGAATCCGGATGAAATTCTCAAGTTGATCAAATTCGTCATTGCGTCCTACGTGGCCCTCATCGTGATGTTTATCATTCACCTGATCATCATCTCACTGTCCGGGTTCAACCCGATTACGTATGTGAAAAAGGTTCTGCCAACACTGGTATTTGCCTTCACCTCCCGTTCAAGTGCAGCGTCGATCCCGCTGAATGTGGAGACACAGACGAAGAAACTGGGCGTATCGGACGGGATTGCGAATCTGTCTGCAAGCTTTGGTGCTACAATTGGGCAAAACGGCTGCGCCGGGATCTATCCGGCCATGCTGGCGGTGATGATTGCTCCAACGGTCGGCATCGACCCGCTGAGCTGGGACTTCATCGTGACGTTGATCCTTGTTGTTATGATCAGTTCGTTTGGTGTGGCAGGTGTTGGCGGCGGGGCAACGTTCGCTTCCCTGATTGTATTGTCCACCATGAACCTGCCTGTAGCTTTGGCAGGATTGCTGATCTCTGTTGAACCGCTGATCGACATGGGTCGTACAGCGCTTAACGTGAACGGGTCCATGACTTCTGGACTTGTAACCAGCAAAATTTTGAAAGAAAATGATCATGACACATTCAATGATCAGAGCCGTGAGCTGGATTCAGCTGTTCAGGCTTAATAGACTGGATTGGATAGAGGCTCGTGGAAAGATAGCTAGAGCCTTTTGCAAGCCAAGTGAGAAAAGCCGTCCTTCGGAGGAATCCGGAGGGCGGTTTTTTTTGTAGCCATCACATCATCAAACCTGTGCATGTTGTGTGAATCCGTATACTTTTTGATGCTCGTGGTAAGAGAGATGGAGGTAGGAAAAGCGTAGTATGGTCGAGAGGAACACATGGAATATAGGAGGGTCGTAGTGACTCATGCACACTTGGAGTTATTTAGTTCTGTTCATGGGACGAGAAATGTGATAGAGTATTCATGTTTTGGCCCTGAGCCAAACCGCGGTTCGTAACCATCCCGCGTAATCAAAACTAGGAAGGCAGTGTATGTATTTATGTTTAACTTAGGGTGGGGAGCGGTTTTCGTTCTCGTAACTTATGGATTTTTCCTGTTGTGTTACCGCTTGTTCGGTAAAAAAGGTCTCTATGCCTGGATTGGTGTGGCTACGGTTATAGCCAACATTCAGGTGACCAAAACGATAGATATCATGGGCATTGTACTGACGCTTGGCAACACGATGTATGTCAGCATGTACCTGACCAGTGATCTGCTCAATGAGAAATATGGACCAGGTGAAGCGCGCAAAGCTGTATGGTTCGGATTCTTTACGCTCATCATGACCACGGTTCTGATGCAGATGGTGTTGTTCTTTGAGCCGGCACCGACGGACTTTGCACAGGATTCGATGAAAACATTATTCGGTCTGCTGCCACGTCTGGCTCTCGGAAGTTTGACCGCCTATTTCATCAGTCAGTTCCTGGATGTACGATTATATTCCTGGTTACGCAAGGTGGCCCCAGGGCGCAATCAGTTGTGGATTCGTACCAACGGCAGTTCGATCATCAGTTCATTTGTGGATACACTGGTGTTCTGCACAATCGCGTTTGCGTTCATCTATCCTTGGGATGTATGGCTGGAGATCTTCCTGACCACGTATATTATCAAATTTGTATTAACTGCGGTTGGAACACCGTTCCTGTATGCTGCACGCAGCTTTAAGTTTAAGGAAGAAGTTTAAAGAATATTCAAAGAGGATCACTTAAAATCACCCTTTGTGCAGTCCATTATAATTCGGACTCTGCAAGGGGATTTTTTATAGAAAACACATGTCCCCGAAACAAGATAAACCCTTTTTACATTATTATGAAAAAGTTATAATATAAACAACCTGTCGTTATGAGCATGTATCATTATCCAACGATGATATCAACCAAAGGGGAATCGCATATGTACTCTACACTGCGTTATACACTGGAAAGCAATGGCACAACCTACGAGAATGATAGCATTAATGCCTCACTATTGGTGGATTTGATTACCAATCTGGAATTGCAGGAATACGTAGTACTTGTACCTTCGGAGCTGGTGGAGGGAAGTATGTATTTGCAGGCTGCTGCGCTTGAGGAACCAGGGCACATGGTGGCGGAGATTCGGTTGCAGGAAGGTGAGGACGGTTTCCGTCATTACGGCTGCAAGACGACAGATGCGACTGGAATTATTCAATGGTTTCTGGATTATTGGGGGAAGCAACAGCTGCCACAGCTGGAATCCTGGCAGGATATCACGCATGAGTTTAACTAATGATGATTGAATGAGCAGGAATAAGATCACATAGAATGCAGACGAAGTAATTTAAGAATATGCTTCGTATAAATAAAATCCCGCAACCCATGATATCATGGATGTGCGGGATTTTGCGTTCGCGATTGTACTTGCTACTCTTTCTGTATATAGGCCTGAGGCGTACGCCTAAGGAGTATATTATTTTGAAGATACAGCTCAGCGCAGTTTCGTGCAGTGCGGTTCATGATGCAAGATCGGCTGAACATAGATGGATATGGTGTTGTTTTGACATAGATCCAATTGGATTAGTCGCTAAGGATTTGCAATTCTTTTGGATATGTTGTCAGAACTTCGATACCCGTCTCGGTCACAATCACATCATCTTCGATACGCACGCCGCCTGCTGCGGTATATATGCCCGGTTCAATCGTGAATACGGTACCTTCATTCAGGATGTCCATATTCTCTCCATGGAGAGAAGGATACTCATGTACGTCAATACCCAGTCCATGTCCTACTCTATGCATAAAGCGCTCGCCGTATCCTGCTTCTTCCGTGACCTGACGTGCCGCACGATCCACTTCTGCGCAGGTGATGCCGGGTTTTACGATTTGGATAGCCGCTTCGTTCGCTGCGAGCACCGTGTTATAGATGGTTTTGAGTTCAGGTGAGATGTCACCAAAGGCAAATGTACGCGTGATATCCGAAGCATATCCTGCAGCATACACACCCATATCAAACATCAACAGGTCACCATGTTGCAGTTTCCGTTCACCCGGTGTCCCGTGTGGCAGACCTGTTTTGGGTCCCGTGAGCACCATGGTATCAAAGGAAGGGCCGTCAGCTCCCAGTTTTTTCATCTGATACTCCATCTCGGCGACAAGTTCAATCTCGGTTACGCCTGTGCGAACATGAGAGAGGCCTTGACGGAGAGTTTCTTCAATCAGATGAATGGCATGGCGAATGCGGGCGACCTCATCGGGTGTTTTTTTCACACGTAATGTGCGAAGCAACGGGCCTACATCTTGGAAGCTGGCAGCACCAAGAGCGGCAGTAAGCTGCTCATAACGTGCGACCGTCACGTATTCTTTTTCAAGACCGACTCGGCCCAAGCACCCCTGATAACGATCAAACAAAGCATACGGATTATCCGTATCCGTGTGAGTTGCAATGTTGGATACCGAAGAAGCGGCTGCCGCAGCTTCAGCGTCAAGTGCGGGTACAATCAGCAGGGGCTCTTCGCCGCGTGCGAGAACCAGACCAAGGAAGCGTTCATGCGGATTGCTCGCAAATCCAGTTAAATAGTAGATATGTTTCGGATCTGTGATCAGCATGGCGTCCAATCCTTGCCCGGACAGATCGGCTTCAAGACGGGATAAAGGGTTTTGATTCATAAGTGTAGTTGTCCACCTTTCGATTCTTACTATCTTTCTATTATAAAAGAATATGATGGAATTCCAAACTGTAGTGATTTCAGATCGGTTGAATCCCTTGAATTCTTCGTTTGAGCGGCTGGTGTGAAGGGTAATACAGGGCGAAACCGCTGTACATGAATAATAGCATCACAACTATAGAGAACAACATAAAAACAACAGATTAACCATACGTTGAGGTTTAGCTTCGTTATTTTATACAAAAGTACGATCTGCGAAGGGAGATGTAATCATGAATAATCGAGGAACCGTTCCACTGTATGCTTCATTATTAAGTGTGGCACTGTTAACAGCATCATGCTCTTCAGCCGATCCCTCTGTTAGTGGAACAGAGCAGACGTCGTCTCAGGGACAGGGAACCGGTCAGGGAAAGACAGCCAATGGAGGCAACTCCGGTTCGAGTGGAAGTGAGGGTGGAGCGCAGGGAGAGGCGGTTATTCCGTATCAGGCTTCCGTTCTGGTTGAAGGATTGAATGCACCCTGGGAGATTGTAAGTGTGCCTGATGGTCGGATGTTTGTAACGGAGCGCCCTGGTGCAATTCGGATTATTGAGGATGGAAAACTGGCCCCTGAACCATTGATTGAATTCTCAGCTCCGTTTAATGAAGAAGGTGAAGGAGGGCTGTTGGGTCTTGCAGCTGATCCGGACTTTGAGGAGAACGGTTATTTGTATGCGTACCACTCCTATCTGGAAGGCGACGACATTGCCAATCGGGTGTTACGCCTCAAAGTGACTGAGGAGAAAGCCGTCATAGACAAAGAACTGCTTGGTAACATTCCAGGCGGAACGAATCATAATGGTGGGCGTATCAAGATTGGCCCGGATAAGTTGCTCTATATCACGACAGGTGAGCGATATGAACCGGAACTGTCACAGAAAAAAGATAGCCTTGGGGGTAAAATACTGCGGATTGGTCTCGATGGATCGATCCCTGCAGACAACCCGTGGCCGAATTCACCTGTGTACAGCATGGGGCACCGCAATGCACAGGGACTGGCCTGGAACCCGGACAACGGTTATCTCTATGCGACTGAGCATGGTCAGCGTAATCATGATGAGATTAACCGGATTGTAGCGGGTGAGAATTATGGCTGGCCCGAGGTGGAGGGAGACGACGATGACAATGGTGCATATCAGGCTCCACTCGCACATAGTGGGAATGATACGTGGGCGCCGTCTGGTGTAGCTTTTGTTGAAGAAGGACCTTGGGCCGGCTCACTGATTGCCGCAAATCTGCGTGGAGAGCAGTTGCTGAAGATTACTCTTTCGGAAGACGGTACACAGGTGGAGAAGGTGGAACCGATCTTCGAAGATGAGTGGGGACGGATTCGCAATGTGAGTGCTGGCGAGGACGGAAAGTTATATGTGCTTACGAACAATCGGGATGGACGAGGAACGCCACGGGATGGGGATGACAAGCTGATTGTACTTACGCCGGAGAGTTAATTTATTCTAACGAACCTGACACACCTTAAATAGAGGTTTAATGGCGTTTGTAGAATGTAACGAACCTCAGCCACGTTATATTGCCAAAATTCACTCGAAACCTGCGGGAAAATCAACGAAATGAGTAAATAAGGTGTCTGGAGTTCGTTAGAAAATCTTGATACTCAAAATACTGCGTATAGGGTGTCTCAGATTCGTTACAAAACAGCTATAGCGTTTAGAGTGTGCCCAATTCATTAAAGGTGGGACTCTGTCAAAAATCAGACACTCACGTTACGGATTTTTCGGTGGATTGTTTTGCCAAACGGGAAGGAGAAAGATTCTGTGCACATGCGTGGTGAAATATAGCGGTGTAATATAAGATACTGCGTGCATATCGTGCGCAATAGGATCTGCCATACGTCAATACCAGTATGGAAGTAGATGTACATGCTTAATTAATCAAAGGAGCTGTCCCGTCAAATTCATGACTTATGGGACAGCTCCTTGATTGTAAAGGATGTGTCATCCTAATCCTGAAGAGGGTACAACGTAGGTGTGCCACACCAATCTACAAGATTTAAAAGGATGCGTTATGGTCGCCAGAACATTCACAGTTCCGCGTTCTATATTTATTCTGCGCTCTCCGCAAGTGTGGCAATACGCTGAGCCGGATCATTGGTGTACTCTCCGCCGTGATAACAGAGAACTTTATCAAGTTTAAGGTCTGTCAGTTTCTTCAAGCTTCGGAGTGCTTCAGGCATGTCCGGTGTCGCAGGTGGCGCAGGGCCAACGAGTTCATCATCAACCACACGAAGTTCATCGGCAGCAAGCAGTAGTTGCTGCTCAACGAAATACAGGCAGATATGGCCTGGCGTATGTCCTGGTGTATGAATGACTTGTGTACCTCCTTGAAGCGGTAAAAGGTCTCCGTCTGCCAGCGTTCTGCTGATGTTCACTTCGGGCAGCTGCAAGAGAAGTTGGTCTGCCAGTGCCAGAACGGGCGCAGGCAGCAGAGAACGACGTTCAGGAGTGAACTTGATCAAAGGTTTCTCACCATTTAGATATGGAATCTCATCGGCATGTGCCCAGATTTCCAGATCGGGGATAGCATCCAGAAGAGCGCCCAGATTACCGATATGATCGATGTCCTGATGTGTAATAATCACACGTTTGACGTCCGAGAGATGTACGCCCTCGTGTTCCAATGCGGATTGAAGTTCAGCAAATTGGCCAATCATGCCCGTATCCACCAAGGTCACGCCATCTTCATCACGAAGCATGACGGGGAATATGGGGCTGTTCCCGGAAGGTGTGGGAATCTGAAGATGTAGCACAGTAATTGAAGTTGTTGAATGGCTCATGGTAATCCGGACCGTAGTCCGGTACACCTCCTTTTCTTTTTTAGCGATAATTGTTGTTATTCAGGGCGATTATATTTTAAGTGTTTTCTATATTTTTTGACCGTATGGAGCAGTGATTCGAACGTTTCTTCTTCATTACTGCCATCCTTAATGATGGAGACAAACGAAAAGTTATCATGAACAAGTTTGTTCCTTGTCTGAAATACCAGACCGAGGGTTTCAGCGAAGTGTTCTTTTTCGGATTCCAGAGCAATGAGCTCTTTACTCAGTTCAGCTTGAATGATCTCCATGTTGGAGCGTGCCCGATAGGCAGGAGTTTTCATCAGCTGGGTCGAATTAAACTTTTTCTGATATACGTGTCTGTACAGTTGATGTAACATCTGTTCAATGATGGCGCATAGTTCGATAACCAGTGAAGCATATCTTCGGTTTTTGCGTTTTCGGGTGAACTCACGTGTTTCTTCTTTGTTCAAAATACCGTATTTTTCATACAGCGTTGAATCAACGTTTTGCAAGATCTCCTGATATTCCTGTTCGAGTAGTGCGATTTCAAGTTTGGCTTGTTTTTTAACTTTTTTGAAGTCATCTTTGGTCAGCATACTTGTCCTCCCATGGAAACCGAGATGTGATCCTATCATTATCTCATATTGTCCGTCGTCGCGCCTCTAATTTCGGAACCTTTGGTTCAGAAGGGAAGTACTCATGTCCATTCAGACAGCAATTGTAACAGGGGCCAACTCAGGGATGGGTTTGGCAACCACCATTGAACTTGCAAAGCAAGGATATCACGTAATTATGGCATGCCGCAGTGAGAAGCGCGGACAGGATGCTCTTCAGGAGGCTGTGCGTCTGTCCGGCTCTTCTGCAATTGAATTGATGTTATGTGACCTGGGTTCACTCGAAAGTATACGCCAGTTTGCCCGCACATTCCGCGAGCGTCATGATCGCATTGACGTTCTGGTTAATAATGCGGGAGTGGTGATGATTAAGCGGAAGGAAACCTCAGATGGGTTCGAACAGAGTATCGGAATTAACCATCTGGGTCATTTTCTGCTGACTTTGCTTTTGATCGAACCTCTAAAAGCTGCAACGCAGGGACGGGTTGTGAACGTGTCGTCAGGTGCATACAAGGCCGGCAAAATCCACTTTGAAGATCCACATCTGCACAAAGGTTATAATCCGATCAAAAGCTATGCCCAATCCAAATTGGCTAATGTGTTGTTCACTCGAGCGCTGGCCCGTAAACTGTCAGGTACATCGGTTACGGTGAACTGTCTGCATCCTGGTGCGGTGGGCACGAGTATTGGTGTAGATCGCAATACCGGATTTGGCACACGCATTATGGCGTTTGTAGGCAAGCTTCCCTTTTTTCTGTCCCCTGAAGAAGGGGCGCGAACGGCTGTTTATCTGGCTACAAGCCCAGATGTTGTCGGCATCACCGGGCGTTACTTCTATCAACAGAAAGAGCAGCAGCTGAAGGCGCATGCCGTTGATGATACTTCAGCTGAGCGTTTCTGGACGTGGAGCGAAGAACAGGTCGGGCTAAAGCCTGATGAGAAGTTGTAATGCAACACAAGCTGATGATTGACCAATGAATCAGGTCGCATTAACTTTTATATTTTTGCCTTCACAGCTTGTTGAACCAGTTCAATAAAAGCTTCAATACGTTGAATGCCTTGATCTCCCTGACCGTATGCACGGACAGAGGCAGATGAGGCATTTTTCTCATTCTCACCAAGCACGAGCGAATAAGGTACTTTTTCCATCTGGGCTTCACGGATTTTGTATCCAAGTTTCTCGCTGCGCAGATCTGTTTCTACCCGAATGCCCGCAGCCCGGAGCTGGCTCTGGACTTGGAGCGCATAATCTGCGTAATGATCCGATACAGGCAGCAGCTTCACTTGCACAGGTGCGAGCCAAAGTGGGAACGCTCCTGCATAGTGCTCAGTCAGGATACCGATGAAACGATCGATGGAACCATAGATGGCACGATGGATCACGACTGGACGGTGCTTCAGGCTATCCTCACCAATGTAAGTGAGGTCGAACTTCTCCGGCATTTGAAAATCAAGCTGGATTGTTCCGCACTGCCAGCTGCGCTTCAGTGCATCAAGGATATGAAAGTCAATTTTCGGTCCATAAAAGGCACCGTCTCCTTCGTTAATGCGATACTCCACGCCCCGGCGATCCAGTACATTTTGCAATGCACGTTCCGCCTGATCCCACAGTTCTTCCGATCCCATGGAATCTTCCGGTCGAGTGGACAACTCAATTTTATATTCGAATCCAAAGATATCATACATACGGCCGATCAGTGAGATCGCCTGATTAATCTCGTCCTCGATCTGCTCTGGCATGACGTAGAGATGCGCATCATCCTGGCAGAATGTCCGCACACGCATCATGCCATTCAGGGCACCTGAGAATTCATGACGGTGAACTTGACCGAATTCCATCATGCGAATTGGCAATTCGCGGTAGGAATGGAGTGTATTTTTGAAGATCAGCATGTGCCCAGGACAGTTCATTGGTTTCAGTGCAAACGTTGCATCGTCCACTTCCGAAAAGTACATATTGTCCTTGTAATGCTCCCAATGGCCGGATTGCTCCCACAGCCGGTTGTTCATCATGAGCGGAGTCCGTACTTCCTGATAACCTTCCTGTAATTGCAGCTCACGCGAGAATTGCTCCAGTTCAGTACGAACAGTCATGCCTTTAGGCAGATAGAAGGGCATGCCGGGCGCTTCTTCGGAGAACATGAATAGTTCAAGCTCTTTACCGAGTTTGCGGTGATCCCGTTTTTTCGCTTCTTCGAGCATGTGCAGATGTTCATCCAGCTGGGCTTTGTTTGGGAAAGCAGTGCCGTAGATACGTTGCAGCATCTTATTATCCGAGTTACCCCGCCAGTACGCACCAGCCACATTCAGCAGCTTGAACGCCTTGATCCGGCCAGTGGATGGGAGATGGGGACCGCGACACAGATCGAAGAACTCTCCTTGATCATAGATCGAAAGCTCGGCGTCCTCCGGCAAATCCTGAATGAGTTCAAGCTTGTAGGGGTCCTGGATTGCTCCGAAGATGCGGAGGGCTTCCTCCCGGCTAACGACCCGCCGACTGATCTTATGATTCTCCTGAATGATTTTGTTCATTTCCCGCTCAATGGCAGCTAGATCACTGATGGACAAGGCATGTTCCAGATCAACATCGTAATAGAATCCATCCTCAATGACTGGGCCGATACCCAGTTTCACTTGTTCTGCACCGTAGATGCGTTTGAGCGCCTGTGCGAGCACATGTGCTGCGCTGTGACGGTAACGATACAGGCCTTCCGCACTGTCCAAAGTAACAATGACGAGTTCGCAATCTTGCTCAAGCACCCCATCGAGATCGATATTCTGACCATCTGCAATACCGCCGATCGCCTGTTTTCCAAGACTTGTGCTGATGGATGAGGCGACTGCACCCACAGTGATGCCTGCTTCGTAAGAACGAACATCTCCACCTTGCAGACGGACCTTAATGGATTGACTGGATGGTGGCAGATCATTGGCTTGATTGTTAATTTCGTTACCTGATTTGTTGCTTGCGGAGTTACTGTTTTCCTGTTTGCTCATGTGAACCACTCTCCATTTCATCAAATGAAAGCGCAAAAAACACCCGTCCCGGAAAAGGGACGAGTGCGCTTGGCTCGTGGTTCCACCCTAATTTGGTTATGGTGCACTCTGCTCTCGGCCAGCCGCCGTGAACAGGAAACATCATAACCCTCATTGGAATCCGCTATCGGGGATCAGGCGGTGCACTCTACTGGCAACAAGCCGAACATCCCAAGGGGAGTCCGAGATGCTGAGGTTCGAGTTCACGGCTGCAGAGGGGTAATTCCGGTCCGTTCGCTGAAGAAGGTTTCACCAATCCCTTCTCTCTCTGGGCAGCACGCAAACGAAATCTTGTCTCTGGTCATCGCCAAATATGTTAGATCAACTCATCAGATGATCCTGAAATGTGTTGTATTCAATATTAATATATGGGAACAGGTGTTATTGAGTGTCGATTATATAGACTGAAAATGGAAAGGTCAAGCGGAACATTTTAATTCGTTACGGACGGCCCATCCCATACTAAACGAATGATCGTTCCTTCACCAGGGGTGGACTGTACCTCAATATGCCCTTTCATCGCCTCAATCAACCCTTTGGTTACGGCCATGCCCAGCCCTGATCCAACGTCCGATGTACCTGTATCTGTACCGCGATAATATCGTTCAAATAACTTCCATACCGTCTCGGGGTCCATGCCTCGTCCATTATCGGCAAACTGAATACTGAATGCATCTGCATGTTCACCAGAGTGCACACTGACCACGAGGATGGACTCGGGTGGATTATGAAGAAGGGCATTGGCGGTCAGGTTATCCACAATTCGTTCAAACGAAGGAATATGGACAAGTCCATACACAGGCACTTCGGAAGGTTGGAATATAATGCGACCTTCCCCATAAGCCGGGTTTCGTTCAGCGCGTTGGATCAGATCACGGAGTAACGTATTTACGTCAGTCTCTTCCACCACAGGTTGATATCCGCCACTGCGTAATCGATAGGTCATGGCAAGGTCATTGATAAGCCTGTCCATATACATGGATTTATCGAGCATAATGCCTGCAAATTCCCTGACTTCTTCCACGGTCCAGCTATATTTATCTGCTTCAAGCATATGGGCATATCCCTGGATGGAGGATAGAGGCGTCTTCAGATCGTGAGTTATGCCAGCAATCCATTCCTCCCGAAGTGAATCGGTCTGTTTCCGAAGTTCTTCATCTTGCTTCAACGTGTAGGATAGGGCCTGCATGGAGCGAAGCACTTCAGCATACACGTTGTATTTGCGCTTCCACTTACCGTTACGACGCTGACTGCGAGGCACTCCGAAGGCTCCGGTAGGTTCCTCGTAATGACCTCGCTCCAGACGCTGTAACCATTGGAGCATATGCAGCATGGGCGAGCCGAATCGGTTGGCATACCAGAAGGCAAGCAAGATAAGCAGAATGATGATGGACACGATCAATATAACCAATGCCGGTTCCAGAATAAAACGGTAGGGATTCGAATTCCCTGTACCATTTGCCTCGCCAGGGATGCTAATCAACCAAGTGGTTCCATTCTTCTCATCGTACCATGTAGCAGTAGACTTGCCTGATCGACTTGGATAGCGAATCTGCAAGACCAACTCCTGAAGGGTGTATTCGCTTGGTACACCCACAGCTGGTTTGTTAAAGGAGGAGAGTTCTCGTCCTGACGCATCCAAGACTTGAAGATAGGCATGAGCAGCAAGAAGGGCTTCCTGTCGGCCCGGTTGAAGAGTAAACTTCCCGTTGGTCAGAATGAGGTCTGAACGAATATTATTGATGAGCGATTTGGCCGGGTTACTCTCCCCATACAACAAAGTGAAATTCTTCCCGTTTTTCTCCCGGATGAGTATGACAATCTGATAAGGGAAAGGCTTTTGATTTTCCCAATATGCAATCAATTCTCCCGGTTTATAGTGAGTAGGAACATCGGCGGGAGCGTGATAATCATCAATGACGTTGCCTTGTTCATCCAACACCTGGAGCCAGCCTTGATATTTATCCACTTGCTTTAACAACTTGGGATCATATTTGATGGTATTGTCTGGCATGAATTCTGCTGTATTAATCAATTGATCCAGACCGTTAAGCGCAAAATCATCCACCAAATTCACTTCATTAACCTTTTGCACGACCCAGTAAGTGGCTACAGACCCAAGAAGAATGATCAGAATGACGGCTCCCGCAAGCATTCCGATAAACCGGGTCATTAATCTGCGACGAATACTCATGGGCGTGACACATGTTCCGTCTGAATGAGCTTGTATCCCAGACCTCGGACGTTAACGAGATACACTGGATTGGAAGGATCTGCTTCAATGCGTTCCCGAATGCGGTGAATATGAACCATCACGGTATTGTCATCACTGATGGCCTCTGAGCCCCAGACCCGCTCATACAGATCTGACTTGGTGAAGATGCGATTGGGATGTTTGCAGAAAAAGAGCAGCAGTTGAAACACAAGCGCCGGACAGGATACGGATTCTCCTTCAACTCGAAGCTCAGCGGCCCATTCCAGCACCTGAAATCGTCCAAAGTCGTACACACCTTCCGGCATGCTTAGAGATGACGTATTTACGTTCGATGGGATGTGCTCCGAGATGGCAGCTGTTTTTGAAGGCAAATAACGCTTCAGTAAGGATTTAATTCGTGCAACGACTTCTAGCGGATTAAAAGGTTTGGCCACATAATCGTCGCCACCAACAGCGAATCCCGTTAATTTGTCGTAATCGGTTGTCTTGGCCGTCAGGAACAGGATGGGCGCATCGGTGACCTGCCGTAGAAAAGGACAGATTTCCAGTCCGCTTTTGCCAGGGAGCATGATGTCGAGCACGATGCAATGATACGTCTTGTTGTTGCAAGCCTCAATGGCAGCTTCACCTGTTGTTACGGTGTCGATATCGAGAAACTGTTCTTTGAGCAGAACGGTTTTGAGCATATGCAGAATCGCTTGTTCATCATCTACAAGCAGTATTGAGACGTTATCCATAGTTAGAAAATGACCTCCTGGTACTTCCGTTGTGTGTATTGATAATCATACCATCCTATGGGGATGTATAGCGTACATGCTATCTTAACGGAGTCTTAATTATGCAACCTAAGAAGACATGGTGAGTTTAACTACTGGTAAGTTGGGGTTAGACGAAGGATAAGACTCATTCTGTACACTTAACTGGAAAGTATAATGAATTAGCAGAAGGGATGTTGAAAATGAACTGGGAAGGTCATATGAAAACAGAGCAACAGACACATCAGATCGTTAAGCATAGAAAGGGCTGGAAGGTCCTTGCAATAACCCTAGGAGCTTGCGTGATATTGTCTGCTTGCGGCAATGGCAACGCGATTACTTCCGACCAGGCGGAGCAGCAGTCAGCCGAACAGGCGTCCAATCATGAAGCGAGCGAGAACACCAATCAGGAGCAGAACTCCACTTCAGAGGTGAGCGCAGTGGTTACACCGGACAATTTCATAGATACGTTGATGAACGGTTCAAAGGATGCAATCTATAGCCAGTTTTCCCCGGAATTAAAGGAAACGGTAACGCTTGAGCAGTTTAAAACGACCGCTGATCCTTTTCTGGAGGGTGTTGAATCGTGGGAGCAAGTGGTAGACGCCGAAATGAATCAATTAACCGAGGTTGCCTGGAAGGATCAGACAGGGACGAAAGGAATTCGCGCCTATTTTTCCGACGAAAATCTGATTGAGGGTCTGTCAATTCAACCGTTGGAAGCTCATGAAGACACAGATGACAAACTCACCAAAACCGAGTTCCAATTCCCGATGAAGGGGGAATGGTATGTATTCTGGGGAGGTCAAGATGTAATGTCGAATTATCATTATGAGCATGAAACCCAGCGCTATGCACTGGATATCGTTCGGACAAAAGAACAATCAAGTTATCATGGTGATGCTAAGGAAAATGAAAACTACCATGCTTTTGGTGAACCACTCTATGCTGCTGCGGATGGAACGGTCGTCGAAATCAAGAACGATATTCCGGACAATGTACCGGGTGTGATGAATCCGGAAGAGCCGGCGGGTAACTATGTAGTTATTGACCATGGCAACGGTGAATACAGCATCACAGCACATATCAAGAAAGGCAGTGTTTCGGTCAAAAAAGGAGATAAGCTCAAGCAGGGAGACCCTATCGGTGAGCTAGGTAATTCGGGTAACTCCAGTGAAGCCCATCTGCACTTCCAGGTATCGGACGGCCCCGATCTGTTCACATCTCGCTCGATGAACATTCGCTGGGCTGACCAGAGTCAGCAGTTAACTCGTGGCAATACCATTCAGGGACTTCCAGAGTAATTCTATATATAAGTTAAAGCATTGAATTTACACTTAACTACTACGCGGACAGAACCATCTTCCGATCGCTGTTATCCCCAGATTTTATTGATTCCCTTGTATAAAGGGGAAAATCCGGGGATAAAGGCGCACGCTGCGCTTCTTCTGATTAGTTCTGTCCTCTCCGTTGTCGTGTAAATATTTACTTAAAAATATAAAGATTTCTCTGTCAGAATGTAAGAGATGACGAAAACTTCTATTTTCCATTATAATATCCTCTATGATATAGAACGATCTGGATTAATGGAGGAGTATAGATGAAGCTGGAAGATGTGCAGATTGAATATGCGCGCCTGGAGGACTTGCCGAGGATTGTAGAGATTTATAATTCCACCATTGAAAGCCGTATGGTAACAGCGGATTTGGAATCGGTGACAGTGGAGCAACGTGTTCCGTGGTTCGAGGACCATTCACCGGATCATCGTCCTCTTTGGGTGATGAAGCAGGCAGGTCATGTGGTAGCTTGGGCAAGTCTCAGCTCGTTTTATGGACGCCCTGCGTATAATGGAACGGTGGAAGTCAGTGTATACGTGGATCAGCAATGCCGCGGAATTGGGGCTGGTGGACGTTTGCTTGAAACGGTATTTGCGGCTTGTCCTGCACTTGGAATTACGACCATTCTCGGATTTGTCTTCGGGCATAATGAACCGAGTCTGGGATTGTTGCGCAAGCATGGTTTTGAACAGTGGGGATATTATCCCGAAGTGGCCGTGCTGGATGGTGTGAACAGAGATTTGGCTATACTAGGCAAAAAAATATAAGTACCGTTCTTATTTCGTAACATAATTTATACGGAACATAAGAACACTGAAGATAACCTCCAACCTATTTTATAGGATTGGAGGTTTTTTTGTCGTACATATATTCTTCACTATGTGAAAGTGTAGCTAGTGCTTATACGCAAAGTTGATGCTTAATCTCTTGAATCTGTCCCAGATGGCGTTCCTCATGATAACTTGCGAAGTCAATCCATTGGGTAAGATCCATCTCACCGAATACGGGATGAGGAAAGGACTTGCTGCGCAGCAGATCAGGATCATGATCCAATGCAAAGTTATTTAACGCTTGGTGAGATTCGTCCAGATCGGTGCGTACGTCTTCGAGTGCTTCAGGCGCTGCTGGAGGTTGAAGATGGGGTGGTGCCTCGACGGAGCGGCTGCGGTCCAACGATAGTTCATATGGTTTTTTGTCCACAGACACCACCTGTTCCTTTTCGAGTGCAAGGCGGGCTTGTTTTCCAATTACATTTTCCATCAGATTCAGATGACGTAGTACTTGCATAATACTCCATTGTTTGGGTGAAGGCTTCCGGTTCAATTGTTCTTCTTCGAGCCCCGAGACGGCTTCCCAGATTTGGCTGCGTATATCGTCATTACGAGTAAACATCGTGTAATCCTCTCCTTATATACGTTTTCTGTGATGAGGGTGTCTGTGTATGTTCATTACCCCAAATGTGGATGCTTATTCTATAAGCATAGGGGATGGAATAAGTGAAGGCGAATCCAGGCAAGATTCGCCTTGTTAGATGTATTATGTACCCAATAAAAAAAGCCGTTCTCTCTGAACGGTTCATTTCAATCTATGCCAAGTCCAAAAAAAGATTGACGGGCGAACCCCGGCAAACTATAATCGGTACAAGTAACTTGATATGTAAGGAGTCCTGACATGATATGTTAGTAATCGACGAGGTTTATCACCACACAGCATTGCAAATATCATCGTCCGATTTATTGTACCTTATCGAACGGCTGAAGGTCAAAAAAGAAAATGAGATTCAAACGCTCAAGCAGAAGATCGAACAGTTCGAACAGAAGCGTCGAGCGGAAGAGGTCGCTTATCAATCGTTGTCGACCGTGCGCAAATGGTTTGCGGGACGCCCTGCAACCCATCATCAGGCGGTGGAATATATGGTTCAGGTGAAGGAACGTTTTCGCAAGATGGAACAGATTCGCAGACGCATACGTGAATTGGATCAGATCGCAGAACGAATCAAGCATCCGGACAGCATTGAGCGGGACGAGATTGAGCTAGCGCCCGATACCATCCGTGAGCTCAGACAGCTTAGTGAAACGGAGGATGTACAAGCATGACTTTGGAAACGTTAAGCACCGGGATCGATACGGTCTGGGTCGTACTGAGTGCAGCGATGATTTTATTGATGGAGGGTGGATTCGCCCTGCTCGAGGCTGGCTTTGTTCGTTATAAAAATAGTGTGAACATTATTATGAAGGTTTTTGCTGACATTACAATTGGAACGTTGCTGTTTTATGCCATCGGTTTTGGACTGATGTATGGTTCGGACGTTGGTGGTTTTGTGGGAGTAACGGGATTTTTCCTGAATGGGGATTTGTCTCATCTGGACGTACCGGTATCGCTGGAGACATTCTGGTTGTTCCAGGCTGCTTTTACGATTGCTGTTATCTCCATCGTTTCAGGAGCGGTAGCTGAGCGGATCAACTTCCGTGCCTATCTACTCTATATCATATTGATGACGGCGATCATCTATCCAATTGGTGGACACTGGGCATGGGGCGGCGGTTGGCTTAGTCAGCTGGGGATGCAGGACTTTGCCGGTTCGGCTGTCATCCATGCACTCGGCGGATTCTCGGCACTGGCTGCTGCAATTATCATTGGTCCGCGTAAAGGGAAATACACGCCTCTTGGCGTAAGTGCTATTGCACTTCCGAGCAATCTGCCACTAGCATCTGTGGGTGCATTTCTGTTATGGTTCGGCTGGTTTGGCTTCAATGCGGGTAGTACACTCAGCGCCACGGATGTAAGAATTGGTCACATTGCGATTGTTACGATGTTATCCGCGGCTTCGGGTGGTGCAGTTACATTGCTGTACACGTTATTCCGCTTCAATCGTTCAGATGCACCCTCGGTCATTAACGGTTCGCTTGCGGGACTGGTCGGAATTACGGCAGGCTGTGCTTTTGTTGGTGATGTAGCCGCGATATTCATTGGGGCGGTATCCGGCTTATTGATGATGGCTGCCACCAACTGGCTGGACCGTCGGCAGATTGATGATCCAGTTGGTGCTTTCCCGGTGCATGCCGTATCCGGAATGTGGGGCACGATTGCTGTAGGTCTGTTTGCTACGGATGGTGGATTATTCATGGGCGGCGGCTGGAGGCTGCTGGGTGTTCAGGCACTTGGCCTTACAGCCCTGGTTATCTGGGGGTTCGCCATGACCTGGATCGGGTTAAAGTTGATTGGCAAAATTGTGCCTGTACGATCGACAGAGGAAGAGGAAGATCTGGGTCTGGATATCAGCTATCATGGTGTGATGGCAGCTCATCAAGCCCATGAATTCCTGGACGGTGAGGAGCATATGCGTGCTTACCAGGAACAGTCCTCTGATCCAAATCGTTAAATGGAATATAGGATAAGGAAGTAGACTGACAAGCAATGTCAGTCTCTTTTTTTGCTAGAAGCAGGGAAAGACGTCCGGGCGGAAGAATATACAGGTGTGAACCTGAATATGTCTCAGCATAGGTGTATTGTCTGAAGGGGAGGATCTATATGATTAAGCCAGAACAATGTGAACGTCTGACCAGAAAAGCCCGTAAAACACTTGAGGAGTATGGTTTGGGAGTTGCTGCCGATCTGCTGTTGTCCTCAAGCCGCTGGGGAATTCGCCTCGATGTGTCCACACTGGACGAATATCGCAGGACAGGAAACTCACGTGTGGGTGGACATCCGGATTTGCCGAGTCACATGGAATGGCCCGTAACAAAAGAAGGCATTCCAATGACTTTCCTGGCCCAGTTGAACCTGGTGGATTTGTCGCCGTATACGCCGAATGATGGGCGCGGGACTTTGCCTGAACGTGGAATGTTATACTTTTTCGTTGGCACGGACGAATCTGCTTGTCCCATTGAACATCGTGTGATTTTTGAGCCAAGTTCTCATAATCTGATAAGGCGAGAACCTGAAGGGGATACCGCGCTAGATGGAGCACCGTTTGTTGCACATTCGGTGACTGTGCTGCCTAATCTTGAGTTTCCTACATATGCATATATTGACACCGCCGCACTGAACGAGCTCTCGCCGTCTCTGCTTGAGACCGATGAGACCGAAGCGGAAGTAAGTCTGTATGACCGATACCTTGAATTCGAGTCGAGCTGGAATCATCCAAGTACGCTGAACTGGGGTGGTATGTTTGGATATCCTGATGGGCAGCATCCGGATGCCGAGCATCGGGCCTTATTACAGATCGCAATGGGCGAAGAATATGATTATAATGAGCAGGCGTGTGAAGATAAGCTGACCAAGCATTACGGCGGAGATGAGGATCGGACATGGCAGGAATTATCCGATACGCTGCTGCTGTTGAAGATAGATACACATGACGCCATAGGTTTTCAATGGTGGGATTGCGGGGAACTGCAATTTTTCATTCGCAAGTCTGACCTGGAAGCTGGACGGTTCGAACATACGTATTGTTCGTTATACTCAAGTTGAGCAAAGATTTGAATTCATATAAGCAACAAAATGTCCTGAATCCCGTCTATAAGAAGGAGGAAGGACTTTTTTGTTCGTAGATTGTTATATAAATTGAACTAAAGAATATTTACACTGCACACTCCGATGACAGAACAATTTTCCGATCGCTGTTATCCCCAGATTTTTTTAATTCCTTTTATAAAGGGGAAATCCGGGGTGGCGTATGCTTCCGATGTAGCTTTCTTGCAGAAAGCTTGTAGGCGAAGTGTATGCTTCCGAAGCAGCTTTCTTGCAGAAAGTTTTTAGCTCCGCTTCTTCAGGTCCTTTCTGTCCTCTCCGTTTTGTGTATATGTTTTGTTCAATTTATATAGATTTGGGGTATATATCAGGGAGGGATATCTTGGTTGATAATAGAACGTATGTTCTGTATAATGGAGTAAAAAGGAAGTGGGCTGTTGATTCAATCTGCGTTCAAACATATTGACGTGGCTGTAACATCGTTGATAGATATATGTGATCAGCTGTCGGAAGAAGATTTGGCTTTGACTCCAATTGAAGGTAAACGGCCTATTGGAGAACTACTGGCTCATCTGTCTATGATCTGCCGAGCGGATGTGTATATTTCGGAAGGTGCATCGAAGGAAGAAATGGCTCAATTCTATGCTGAGAATCAGGTGCATTCGCTCCGTGAGATCAAGCAGGCACTGATCGATAACCAGATGTATCTATACGAACGATACAGGCAGTTTAACACGGAAGAGTTACTGCATGTGACGAATTCGTACTGGGGAGCATCCTATAGTCGGCTGGAGTGGTTGCTTGAGATTATGGGACATGTATACCATCACCGAGGACAACTGTATACGATGCTGACCCTGACAGGCAAAGAACCCGAATCAGTTCTTTTTAAATAGAAATGAGTAGAATACATACTAGCATGTTATAGGAAACATTACGGGTTAAAGTAAGAATAGACCGACGATACTGCACGTTATACGTGAAATAACGGAGGATTCGGGACGTGGAACAACAAAATACATGGAATGCATCGATGAACAATACGTTGATTGACAGGTTAAAACAGATTCCTGAACTTGGTCAGGCTACGCAGATGGAACCAGTTATGAAGGGGTATTCAGCGGATGCCAAATTCAAAATGTTTGTCCCTGGCCAAGGCCATGTGTTGGTGAGGGTATATGATGTTGCTGAGGAATGGATGAAGCAAAAGGAATATCAATGCTTGAAGATCATGCAACAATTAGGTGTACTATGTCCAGCAACGTTCGGCACAGGTAGATTGGATGAGAAGAACGGTTATATGATTCTTAGCTACATTGAAGGCGAAGGTGCGTCCGAGAGACTGCCTCAATTGAATGAACAGCAGCAGTGGGCCGTTGGCTTGGAAGCAGGAGCACAGTTAAGGCTGATTCACCAGTTGCCGATGGAGGAACAGGTCGAATCATGGTACACACGCAAGAGCGCGAAGCATCAACGTTACATGGAGCGCTATAAACAGTGCCCTATCGTGATGAAAGAGGATCAGGCTATTCATACGTTTATCGCAGACCATCTCGATTGGATGAAAAATCGTCCAGATGGATTTCAGCATGATGATTTCCACCCGAGCAATCTTGTCGTTAAGCAGGATAAGCTCGCAGGAGTAATTGATTTTAATCGTTATGATCAAGGTGATCCCATTCATGAATTTTTGAAGCTGGGTTTGTTTGCTTCGGAGATCAGTATTCCATATTCCATAGGTCAGATTCAGGGTTACTTCGATGGCAAAGAACCGAATGAGTTATTCTGGAGATTGTATTCACTGTATACGGCTATGGCGCTAGTGTCTTCTGTGGTATGGATTCAGCAGGTGAAGCCGGAAGAGACACATGAGATGATGACCAGGATCGAGCGTGTCCGTGAAGATCATGATGATTTTCGCAGTTTCATCCCTCGGTGGTATACTTTGAACAGATCATGAATTATGGAAGGGAAAGGAATAATGCCGTGGCACAGCCAGCAACCATTCTGCTTGTCGATGATGAGCAGGAGATTATTAAACTGATGGAAATTTATTTTGGCAACGAGGGTTATCGGATTCTCACCGCGAATGACGGGCTTGAAGCGCTAGAACAATTGAAAAGAGAGTCGATTGATCTCATTATTCTGGATGTCATGATGCCGAATATGGACGGAATAGAAGCTTGTATGAAAATTCGGGAAGAGCAGAAAATGCCAATTATTATGCTGTCCGCCAAAAGCATGGATATGGATAAAATCACAGGGCTAAGCATCGGTGCTGATGATTATGTAACCAAACCGTTTAACCCGCTTGAACTTGTCGCACGGGCGAAATCTCAGCTGCGCAGGTATCATACCTTCAATGAAGGTCGGGAGAACAAAGAGCACGAGTGGATTATTGATGATCTGGTCATTAATACCGATACACATGAAGTCTGGGTGGATGAGCAGCCGGTTCGTCTGACTCCGCGTGAATTTGCTGTTCTCGAATTACTGGCACGCCATCAGGGCTCAGTACTCAGTATGGAACAGATCTATCGTCAAGTCTGGAAAGAAGAATTCATGGAGTCGAACAATACCGTCATGGTGCATATTCGCAAGATTCGTGAGAAAATTGAACTCGACAGCAAACATCCCAAGTTCATTCAGACCGTATGGGGTGTTGGTTATAAAATGATCAAACCGCAATAAACATGTACATCCACAGGATGTCATGTGATATGAACACATTCAGGGAGTTCCGACTATGAATTCAAAGTTGATTAATACAGTCCGATGGAAATTTATCTATGCATTTTTGCTGAGCGGCATATTAACTGCAGTTATGTTGTACGGGGGCAGTCAAGTGGGGCAAACCATCTTGGAATCTCAGACGTATCCGAATTATTCCATTCCGGCCCAAGGGATCAGGTGGTTGGTGAATAATATCGGTTCGGTGCCTTTAATGATTGTGGTAGGTGTGCTTAGTTTTGTGCTGTTTTTTTTCCTGTTCTCTCGCAAGGTGATGCGGGTTCTGGACGAAATAACGGCAGGAATTCAGGAAGTTGCCAAAGGCGAGTTATCACATCGCATTGAAGTGAAGACCTCGGATGAATTCGGAGTGGTGGCTGCAAGCATTAATCAGATGGCTGAACAATTGCAGTTATCGCTTCAGGAAGAACGTAATGCAGTTGCTGCCAAAAATGATCTGATTACAGGGATATCACATGATCTTCGTACACCGCTCACTTCTATTCTGGGATTTCTGGAGTACATCGAGAAGGATCGCTACCAGGATGAGATTGAGATGCGCTATTACGTTAGCATTGCCTATGAGAAATCCCTGACTCTTCGTAAGCTGATCGATGACTTATTCGAATATACGCGTGTTAGTGGCGGGAGTCTTCCATTGTCTTTGCAGGCGTTGAACCTAAATTCGTTTCTGATGCAGTTGGCTGAAGAGTTTGCTCCCATGCTGGAGGATGCTGGGATGACCTACAATTTTGTTGGCGGGCAAGAGCCACTATGGATACAGGCTGCTCCGGGGGAGCTTGTAAGAGCGTATGAGAATCTGTTCAGCAATGCTATAAGATATGGTTCGCAAGGGAAACGAATGGAGATTGGAATGGCTCTTGAAGGTAAGGAGGCTGTAATCCGCATCAGTAATTATGGTGAATCGATTCCGGCACAAGATCTGCCCCATCTATTTGAACGATTCTATCGTGTGGATAAATCCCGCTCCCGTGAAACGGGAGGCACGGGTCTCGGCCTGGCGATTGCCAAATCGATGATTGAATTACATCGAGGAAGTATCGTTGCCTATAGTGAAAATGGCAGAACAGATTTTGTTACCCGATTCCCTGTCACGGCTCCTCCCCCAAGTAATTACTCAGAGGAATAATAATTAAGAATTTGGTAAGAAGTTAACTACTTCCTCATTAAGAAATATTCGGTATTCTACCTCTATTACCATATTGTTGTATAGAGGAGGATACCGAATATGAAGTCCCGATTCAGTACTGTAAGACTAAGATACATATACATTGGAGGAGCAAGCGCGTTACTGAGCGCAGCCCTCCTTTTTGTCGTCTATCACATGCTGCGATTTGCGCATAACCATGTCCTTCCTGATACAGCATGGATAACGCGTATGATGAACTGGGGAATCAACCATATCGGCACAAAGCCGTTCTTCATCTTCATTGGGGGAGCTTTGTTTGCGATCTTTTTCTGGATTCGATCCCAGAAGATTGCGGAAGATCTCAGTCAGCTTGCACGCGGAACAGCCGAACTTGCGTTGGGCCATAACCCTGGAAGAATTGATGTTCTCAGTGGTGGTGAACTAAGACAGATTGCTGCCAATCTGAATACGATTGCGTCTCTCCTGCATGAGGAAGGGCTGAACATACCAGAACGGAAACATGAGACAAGAGAGATAGAGGGGGCGTCTATATACAATGAGCAACACGATCTAAAGCAACATGTGGAAGAAGACAAGGAGAATGCTCAGACTAGTTCTGCACAGGTTGACTTACCGATAAAGCTTACCCTATACGGCGTCCGTTCCTCTCTGGATGAGATCATCCAAGGGCGCTGTCAGGACGAGGTAGAAGTTCAGCATTGGGTCAGGTTGGCGTATGAACAGACATTGCTGCTTCAACATGCTCTGGAGAGTACACAACGGGATGGACTGGAACGCGGAGTTTCAGATGAACAGGTACACAAGGAGCCTGAATGTTGAAGCACAGGGGCAAGCGATGGACGTATTACGTATTTGATGCAGCAGTGGTTGTAGTTGTGATGTTGGCGCTTTTCTATCTCTATCTGATTACTTATGGTGAAGGAGTGCTTCGCAATCGTCCAGAGGCTATGCAGGTGGCCGCTTCAACCATGATTACGAATGCAGAGGGAACCGAAATTTCGAGGTTGCTTACTCAGACCAAAGGGTATTCGGAATATGCTGAACTGCATGCCATGCCGGATTTATTAAAGATGGCTTTTTTGGTTACAGAAGATCGACGTTTCTACAACCATGATGGACTGGATTTCATCGGTCTCGGCAGGGCCATTGTGCAAGACATTATACATATGAATCTGAGTCAGGGAGGAAGCTCCATCACGCAGCAACTGGCAAGAAATCTGTACTTAAATGGGGATAAAACGTTGAATCGAAAGGTGAATGAGATGTCGATTGCGATGGCCCTTGAGAAGAAATACAGCAAGGATGAAATTCTGGAGATGTATCTGAATCAGATCTACATGGGACGCCAGCAGTATGGTGTAAAAGCGGCAGCCTGGCGGTATTTCGGTATGAAGGATCTGCATCAGTTGGAATTATGGCAGATGGCTACATTGGCCGGAATGCCCAAAGGTCCGTCTATATACAATCCAGTAGATCAGCCTGAACTTTCCAAACAAAGACGTGCCGTTATCCTTGGACTCATGCATGAACAGGGACTAATTACACGAAAGCAGATGCTTGAAGCTCGTAGCGTAGAATACACGCCGCCTGAAACCGTATTGAACACAACAACTTCATCGGGCTTGAGCGAGCCCGCATATGTGTCTGCCGTGGACGCTGTGATTCAGGAGGCTTCTCGACTCACAGGCAAAAGTGAAGCAGAAATTCAATCGGCAGGTTGGATTATTCAAACCGGGCTGGACCAACAGGCGCAACGGGCGATGGAAGAAACATTTGCAGACACGACCCGATTCCCCGATGATCGCCAAGACGAGCAGGTCCAGGCAAGTATGGTGATTATCGACCAGCATAACGGTGAAGTAAAAGCGATGATGGGTGGACGTAATCCCTTGAAAGGGGGCATCAACCGGGCGATTATGGATGCCAGGCAGCCAGGCTCTTCTTTCAAACCGATTATTGCTTACGGCCCTGCATTGGAGTTGGGGAAGTTCAAGCCAGAGAGCATACTGCCGGACAAACGCTTGAGTTATGGCAACTATCAGCCCAGCAATCTGGGTGGGCGTTACAGCGGTTCAATATCGATGTCCCAGGCCCTGCAAAAGTCCATCAATGCCCCAGCCGTATGGCTGCTTCATGAAACCGGACTGAAATACGCACATCAATTTGCGGCACGACTCGGTGTTGAACTGGGGCAAGAAGATCTGAACCTCTCGATTGCCTTGGGCGGAGTGCATCAGGGGGTGTCTCCAATGAAGATGGCGCAGGCCTATACCGTGTTTGCGAATAATGGCAAGTTGAACACAGCCCATCTGATACGCAAGATTACAGATTCCCGTGGACGAACAATCTATGCTCATAAGTCGGAAAATAAGCAGGTAATCTCGTCTAGCACGGCGAATGCCATGACCAGAATGCTGCAAAATGTAGTTAGTCAGGGAACAGGGAGTCGGGCACAGTTAGGTCAGCACAAGGTAGCAGGTAAAACGGGAACGACTCAGGTTGCATTACCAGGTGTGGGAAGGGAGGCCAATCGGGATCTGTGGTTTGTTGGCTACACGAGTAACTGGACTGCGGCGGTCTGGATGGGGTTTGATCATACGGATGCAGAACATTATATGAGGTCAGGAAGTGGTGCTGCAGCGGATTTGTTCGCAACGGTAATGAAACGCGCAATGCAATAGACATCAAGTGAGGGCGAGCATAGGCCACATGCTCTGTTCGTCCTCTAAAATATACAGAATCCAGATTGTAATATATAATATGTTCTCTTATCTAACGTAACGCGTAAACAGGAGGATGACATGGACCATAACTACAATAACTCGGATACAGATGCGGATATGAACTCGCTGCAACCCAAAACCGGTATCAGACCGGAACGGCCGGGTATCTCCGGATTAGGTGGATGGCTTATTTTAATCCAGATCAGTCTTTGGCTTGCCCTGGTGTTTCTTATCTCGGATGTATCGCAGGTGAATGTCATCATGGACCCTGCCCGATGGGAAGTCGGCCGTGGTGTTGACCCGCAGATCTACACGGAGACGATTCGTCCACTCCTATGGTTTGGTTTCATTAGCAGCACCATACTATTGATGATCGTAATCGTGAATCTCATTCTTTTATATAGGCGGAAGAAACAGTTTCCACGCATGATGATGGTGATGTATCTGATGAATGTAATCATAAGCATCGTGACCTGGATTCTGATTGCGCGAAATGAAATCCCAAGAGAACAGCATGTGCTTGATGCCACTCCTGCTTTTCAGCTGATCGTAAGATCTATTCTGACGTGCTGTATCTTCATCCCGTATTTCCTGAAGTCGGTGCGTGTGAAGAATACGTTTGTGAAGTAAAAAGGATGAATTGGAATAGTATACGGCAGGCCCGTTAGCATACAAGAGATCATCCTGTATACTAACGGGCCTTATGTGTGTTGAAACTATGAAAAGAATAATCATTTTGATGATGATTTTGTCCGCAGTGAGGCGGGAATTCGGCGTATCATCTGGTTTAATACCTCGGATAACACCAGGCCTACGGCAATAGCGCCGGATAACATGAGTGCTTTGGCGGCCATCTCCATGGCGGCACTATAGTCATTTTGCACAAAACTCCGCATCGCATTATACGCCAGCCCACCAGGAACCAGAGGAATGATGCCTGCAACGCTAAAGATGATAACGGGTGCACGAAACATGCGAGAGAATACCTGGCTGATGACACCTACGGCTATAGTCGCTGCAAGGGTAGCAGGCACCGCATCCGCTGCATATTCAAGCACGATATAGATCATCCAGCCGATCATGCCGACAAATCCGCCGTGGAGCAGCATGCGCCGTGGTGCGTTGAAGATGATCCCAAACGCGGCTGAAGCGACAAAACTGGTTAAGGCTTGTTCAATAAAATGGAGCATATCTTGCATTCCTCCGTCTTACATAAAAAGTGAAAATACAACTGCAATGCCGGTCCCTATGGCAAAGGCGGTCAGAAATGCCTCGGCTCCCTTGGATAGTCCGGAGACGAGATGTCCGGCCATCAGGTCACGTACAGCATTGGTAATCAGCAGCCCCGGAACCAGCGGCATAACCGAACCAATAATAATTTTGTCCCGTTCATGGCCCACTCCCATATAGATCAGGAGAAACGCGAGTACGCCAATAACGAAGGATGCTGTAAGCTCGGCAAAAAATTTGACCCGTACCAGCCGGTGAAAGGCAATAACGGCTGCATAACCTATGCCCCCGCAGATCAGCGCAGGAAGAAAGTCGCTCCAGCCTCCGCCAAACATAATGGTAAAACAACCACTGGATAACGCCGCGGCCGTAAGCTGTACAGCCGTTGAGTAGGAGGAAGGCTTGCCTTCGATCTGTACCAACAGTTCATGGGCTTCCTGCGCGGATAGCTCACCATGTCCAATACGGCGGGAGACCGCATTCACCTCGGATACCTTATCCAGATCCGTCGTACGCTCGGAAATACGAATCAGCTTGGCGGGTTCGGTTGCATCAACAGAGAAGAAGATGCCTGTAGGCACTACGTAACTGTGTGAATGGGGTAAACCGAGCGCTGCGGCCATACGTTTCATCGTATCTTCCACACGGTAGGTTTCACCACCACTTTGCAGCATGATTTTGCCTGCGAGCAGACAGATTGCAATTACGCGGGATTGTTCAGTAGGGTTGTTGCCAATCATACCCGTCTCGACTTGTGATACGGGTGATGAATCATGACGTATGTATTCCAACCGGATCAAGCTCCGTTTCATAAGTGATATGGGGTGGTGCGACACCATTGTATCATATTTCACACGCCCGCAAGGAATCATACCGCACCAGCGCCAAGACCATAAAAAAGCTTCGTTCCCAAGACTTGAAGATCTTAGGAGCGAAGCTTCGTGGAACAGATTCGGATATAAACGGATAAACAGGAACAATATCCTACATCAACAGGGTAATAACCAACAATTCATACAGCACCAGCGGCAAAATCGTAGGTCCAAACAACGCGCGCGGTTCAGGATATCCATGCATCGGGGTAACCTGGAGATACAAAATCCCCCGGTCTGCACTGATGATGACACCTTCCCACACTTGACCATCGATATTCTGGACTTGTACCTTCTTGCCTATATGCTGTCGGGCTGTATGATGAAGCATATTCCGCACACTTTGCACGGATTGAAGCATCGGTTGATTGGCTTGATACACGACACGCATGGATGGCGTGGATGTGGATTCAGACATGATGCACAACCCTTCCTCAAAATAAGTTCTTACTTCAAGGTATGCATCTGCCTACAAAGGGTGATTACACAAACGCCATCTCCAGGCTCCCGCGTCCATTTTCATAGGCGACTTTGCCCAATGCTCCATTCACAAAGGTTAACTGGGGCGGCATATGGCCAAGATCCACGTCATACAGTACAGGAACATCCAGATCCCCAAGTGCAGAGGAGAGAGCATCAGTGAAGTTGAAATCCGCTGTATCGGAATAACCCGCAGGTCGGCCGAACATGAAACCTTTCACGCCTGCAAACCAGCCAGCCTGTCTCATCTGCCACAGATGACGGTAAATATCTCCTGCGCTCATCTCACAGCTCTCCAGATACCAGATGGTTCCTTCTTCTGCACAATACTGATCCAAAAACGATTGCATGGGTGCATACGGGGTGCCGATCAGACAGGTGATGGTATCCATACAGCCACCGATCAGTCGACCGGAGAACGAGACAGCGGTAACTGCATCTTCCGAATGGCCGAGCTGTTTCCAGCGTGAGGGTGTATCCAGGTTAAATCCAGGTAGTTCCATTTTCCATTCCGATTGATAATGCGTGGAAGACGATTGTGTAATCTGTCCGCCGTAAGGGGTCTGTAATACATCGATCCAGCGCGCAGTTACGGGATCAAGGGCGTGTGATCTTAAATCCACATAATTGGTGCCGTGCGCTGTCGCTGTGCCGGTGAGCAGGGTGTATGCGAATAAAAAGGTGCTGATATCCGAATAACCCATGACCCATTTGGGCGGCAATGTTTTCAAAGCTTCCCAATCCAGCAGGGGCAGGATATCCATGAGAAACTCCCCGCCCCATGGAGGGATAATGGCTTGAATAGTCGGATTGCGAAGAAATTCATTCATCTCTTCGGCGCGTTGCTCTTTGGAGGCACTCACACATTTGATGTTCTGGCGGAGCGATGGGCTTTCTATCACGCCAAAACCAAGGCGCTCTATGTTGCGTTTACTCTCCTCAAGATAATGGTGCAAGGATTCGCCTACACCGCTGGAGGGTGCAGCTACACCGATGGTATTTCCCGGAGCGAGTGGCTGCGGATAACGGATGGAACGTTGATTCATATCTAAACACACCTTCCCTATGAACATCATTGCTCGTAATAATGAATGTTTCCATTATATAGAATATTTGCGATAATCACAGCCTATGGGTAGAAAATTAAGGATTAACAGGAATGTCCAATGAGAAGGGAGACTTTACTTTCATCGGATAGGTGGAGATGTTCATCTTCACTTCCCCTTTTAAATTGGCTCCATTTTGGATAGTAGAAGAAACAATCGTATGACTGTCATCCGTCCCATCCCCACTACTCCAACTGGAGCCAGGAACTTCATATGATTTCCCTGCACTATCTGTAACTTCCCTGAAAGTGAGAACGAATCCACCTTCCATCCTGCCAGCAACGGAAAAATCAATAATTAGATCTTTGCCTTCGACCTTGCTGCCTACCATCTTCAATCCAGGTGGTCCACCTGTGATCCGGTGTGAATTCAGATTAAGGGTGAAATCCAACTCATCTTTATCCAAACCGGAGAAGCCAGATCCCTGTAACGTCAACTTTTTTGGTATGGAGAAGTACATGCTTTCGAAGTAAATGGAACGTTCATCCTCACCGGTTGAGGTATCCGTTCTCCACGCGCGCCCTTGCTCATCAACCAGTTGAAGATCGCTGAGGCCAAATACCTTCTTGGTATTTTTAGGATCAAAATTCACATCAAGCACAAGACGTGTTGGATACAGAGTAGCTTGTTTCACATCAATACGCTGTCCATCCACTGTTAACGTCTGATTCACAGGAATGACTTTTTTCATGCCTTTGGTAAGATTCTTGTCTACCGGGAACGTTATTTTCCACTTTTCTGCACGCGTTGTATCTCTGGACTTAAACACGACGCTTAGCTTCTCAGGAGGAGAGGCTTCATCTGTGAAAATGACGTCAATCATATTCTCATTCACATTCTCGTCTGGAGAAGGTGTTGGATAAGAGTGAGTAAACGCAACAGGCAGATCATTCCCGTTCTCATCGAGCAGATCGATATCATAGTTGAATTTCTGGGGTTCTTTCATGCCTTTCATCGTGTAAAAAATGACCATACGTGACTCGTCTGTGATAATGCCTTCAACGGTCAAGGAAGTACCATCATGCTCGTCGGTGACACCGACCTTCTGCAAGAGAGACTGATCGATCGCCATCATTAATCCTTTGTCCTGGCGAATCATGCTCACAATGCCTTCCATGCCAGGCAATTGCTCCACAAAGGATGCAAAAGCGGGAGAGACACGGATACATCCCGTAAACAGCAGGATGAGGGCAGCAGCCGAGATGGAGCTCATATACCAGCGCAGCCGGGACTTTCGCTTACGGGCAGCTTGGCGAATTCCCGCTTGCACAGCCTGGGAGGCAGAATCCGGTACTGGCATGGTTTCGTATTCCGTCTTACGAGCATTCAGACGTTCTTCCAATGCGTCGAATGATTTTTGTTCATCCGTCATGAAGATGCATCTCCTTTCATTTCAAGTTGATCCCGGAGCTGTCCGAGTGCCCGATGTAATCGGGATTTGACGGTTCCGGTCGGGATTTCCAGAATATCAGCAACTTCGGTTAGGGAGAAACCTTCAAAATAACTCAGGATAATAATCTGTTTACAATCCCGATCAAGGTTGGATACGGCGGCAGCAAGATCAGGGTCGGCAGGACGATCCCAGCTGCTGGGTTCATGAATCGCCGTATCGGGGCTGAAACGGCTTTTGCGTTTGCGTTCGTCTGCGCAGTAGTTGAGCAGAATGCGGATGAGCCAAGTGCCAAAGTAGGATGGCTCTTTTAATTTTTTGAGTTTACGAAATGCCCGGAAGGTTGATTCCTGAATGGCCTCCAGTGCATCACCTTGGTTGTGCAGGTAGGCATAGGCGATGCGGTACAGTCGACTATGATGCAATTCCATTAAGGCTGCAAAAGCCTCGGCATCCCCTTTTTGTGCGGCGATAGTGAGCTGAGTAGGGGTCACATGGCTCCTCCTTTCATGGTTGTGTTGAGTATTAGACCGTGTAAGGTGTCAAACGGTTCTTGTTTTCTGAAAAAAATATGATGTATTGTGATTTCTATAGAAGTTGAACTACATATGTATACGAGAACGTAGAGGACAACACAAATAACCGTCAGACCTTCTCTTTGTACTCCAAAAAGAGTCCTGACGGTTATTCATGTTATTGTCCAAGCTAGCTAAACATTATTGCTGCTGAGCTGCAACGGCTGCTCGCAGACATGAAGCTGTAGACGTATTACCGCGTTCAAGTGCAATGTCCAATGGGGTCTGACCCGCTGAGTTCAGCGCATGTGGATCTGCACCATACTGGATTAACATCTCGATAAGTTCGATCTGATCCGTATGAAATGCTGCCGAGTGCAGTGCATATTGTCCATCACTGTCCAAAATGCTCGTGGATGCCCCATGTTGAAGCAAAAGGCCGATTACTTCGGAAGAACGTTCCCCCGCAAGAGCAGCATGCAGTGCAGTATTGGACGGAATAAAGGAAATTTTGGAATGAGACAGGGCGTTAACATTGGCTCCATGCTCCAGAAGAACACGAACTGCTCCTGCTTGTCCATAATGAGAGGCATACCCCAGCGGAGTTAACCCATCCTGATTCTCCGTATTGGTGAGTTCCGGCTGAGAAGCGAGAATTCCAGCAATGGATACCGCATCTCCAGCCTGTGCAGCCTGAAATAGTTGATTCATCTGTTCTGCATGATCCATAAGGATTACCTCCATCTGATGAGATAATTTAATTACAGGGATTCATTATATAGCTTCTTCAGAGCTTCCAACCCAGGTACGGCAAAACAAGCGAGTGGAGAAGGCAGATCATGGAGCGGGAACCAGCCGATCTCACCGATGGCTCCGCCTTCTTCCAGATTACGAGCATGGCCGCCAATCACCTTGGTGGAATAGAGCACGGATATCCAATGTTCCTGCTGTTGTGGCTGGATTGTCTCCGCCGTGCAGAGCAGGCTGTCGATGGCGATATCCAGGTTCACTTCTTCCTTGATTTCACGGATGACGGCTGTCTCCAGGGACTCATAGGGATCTACTTTCCCGCCAGGAATACTCCAGGTGTGCTGTTCAGGCTGGCGGTTCCGCCAGGCGAGAAGCACTTCGCCCCGATCATTCAGGATGACCGCGCCTACGCCAATACGAGGTGAAAAATCAGCAGCTACCCTATTTCCGGATTCGGCAGCAGGGGCAGAACGATTAGATCCGAACGACAATGGAAGCCCAGACTGTGCCGACCATTCTTCCGCAAGGATACTCATCGAGATCAGGTCATAATGCATGCCATCCCGCAGAACTGCAGAACGCTGACGCCCCTCTTCCCGGAATCCGGCTTTTAGGTATGCGCGTCTCGCGGCTTCATTGTATTCAATGACTTCCAGCGCAATCCGGTTGAGGTTCAATTCATGGAAGCCATATCGGAGAATCAGGGCGAGGGCATCGCTGCCATATCCTTTACCCCGATCATTTTCTTCACCGATGCCAATGGCCAGACGGGCGGAGCGATTGTTCCATTCAATCCGGTAGAGGGCGGTGAAGCCAATGAATCGATTTCCCTCCAGTGTACGTAATGCAAATTCAAAGCCGTTGTCTCGACGGACAGAGGAGGAGCCTGTCTCATCCGGCGTTAATGGAACGGCAATATCGGTATCCATGTTGCGCAAATATTCGTAATCGTCCGTGAAGCGGGAGAGACGCATGCAATCTTCCGGGCATGGGGCTGCGAGTCTGACTTTGGAACCTTGAAAAGCATTTAAATGACGTGGAGCCATGTTGCACCTCTTTTGTTCGATATGAAATCTTTCATTTCATTCCATTATACTACGAACAGGAGCAGATACCGAAAAATGGCACTAAACCGTCTACATTCATTGAAAAACAACAAAAAAAAGCAGCCATTTCGGGCTGCTTGTACATTCATTATTTCAGATCATTCAATAAATTCTTCATTTTTTTGTAATGTCCACTGACCCGGTCAACCATGTAGTTATACATGAGTTGGTTCTCTGAAAGGTCCGCCATTTCCTTGTCAATGTCAACGTTATTGTTGTTATTGTTCATCGTGGTTTCGTTGTTCTCGACAATTCGGTACTGTACGATGGAAGAATGGGGATCACTGACAGGGAAGTGTTTTTCATGAGTCCGCTTCATGGCGAGCTGATCGGTTTTGCCATTCTCAACGATCCGTCTCAGCTCTTCCTGAAACTCTACCGTTTTCTTTTTGTAGTTGGGCGTGTCTGCATTGGCTATGTTGTTGGTAATGGCATTGTGCTGTGCAGTAAGCGCTTGTAACAGTGATTCGTTACGTCTTGTGGTATTCGTTTCGATCACAGGCTCAGTCTCCTTCACTGCATATTAATACAGTTACTCCTATAATAAAAAATAAAGTTGCACACTGTCAACATAACATAGAAAAAGACAAGCACATGCCGGAGGCTCTTGAAGAGAACCTTGCCTTCATGAAATCTTGTCTTAGACCTTGGCTGGCTTTCTGGATCAGCCTTCGAGCAGACTTTTAAGTGGGACGATTCATATTTTTGCCGTAATAGATCTCGTCCATCTCCAGCTTCAGCCACTCCGTAATCTCCTGTTGTTCCTTCTTGCTAAGCTTATCCTTGGTGTACCCAAACAGATAATTATCGAGGTCGAATTCCTTCAGCTTACATTTGGTGTGGAAAATATTCTCCTGATAGACGTTCACGTCAATCATGTCAAAGCTGTTCTTGATCTCGTCGGGAATATAATTCTGAATCGAGCCGATCTCATGGTCAATGAACAGCTTGCGTCCACTGGTGTCCCGCGTGAAGCCACGTACCCGGTAATCCATCGTCATAATGTCTGTATCAAACGAGTGGATCAGATAATTAAGCGCCTTGAGCGGTGAAATCTCACCGCAGGTGGAGACGTCGATGTCCGCACGAAAGGTACTTATGCCTTCACTAGGGTGAAACTCTGGGTAGGTGTGCACCGTGATATGACTTTTGTCCAGCTGCATAACGACGTTATCGGGCAGAGGGCCGGGAGATTCATCGAGTGATTCTTCGGGGATCTCCACAATAGGACCTTCCGAGACAAGGATCGTCACACTGGCACCTTGAGGCACATAATCCTGCTTAGCAACATTTAACACGTGGGCCCCGATGATGTCGGAGACGTTGTTCAGAATCTTGCTTAGCCGGTCGGCGTTATATTGTTCATCAATATATTCAATGTAAGCTTCGCGTTCGTCTTTGGTTTTCGTATAACAGATATCGTACATATTGAAGCTCAGCGACTTGGTCAGGTTGTTAAATCCATGCAGTTGAATGCGCTGCTCTGGCGTAATTGTCATGGTTGCAGTTCCCCTTATCCCATACGACATATCATCGCAGTTATAATACTACTTATACCCAACCTGACTCCAAAAAAAACATATGTACGTCATACGGAATGTTAATCTCATCTGATGATGGATGTGAACGGATGGACCTTGAACGGTCTGCATTGATCGAGCATGATTCAGAAGGAAGAATCGTCGAAGTCTACAATATCGTTCATGCGCTCATCTTCAGCTACCGATTGGATATCCTCTGAAGTGACACTGATGATCGTATAGTCCTCATTCTGCTGTTTCTTCACGGCTTTTTCCTTCACAAAACGGGGACTGCCTTCCCCGGCATCTTCATCATAAACGAGCAGAAGACCGTCGCTTTTACGCAGCAACAGGTCATCCCGGGCAGTGAACTGCCACGGTCCAATATAAGGCTGATTGCTAATCGCACCGTAATAGTCCACACCCGAGAGGATGGAACGGTAATACTCCTGCTTGTCTTCTTTCCATTGTTCCTCGGGGTTCTGAAAGGCAGTAATGATCGATAGTTTCAGATGTGGATACGTCTTCTTCAGATCAATCACGACTTCGCATGCCCACAGATCCACACCGTATTGTCCCGGCGTCAGCACCCATTCCAGACCATCCTCGACAAGAGGTGTGAGGCGGGAGGAGATGGCTTTTTTGATAAAAGGAATACCTTCATGTTTTTGTCCGAAAATTTGCAATTCATGTGCCCGGTAACCGGTAATCAACAGATTTTTCAGTGTCCGTTCCTCCTTTCAGGCATGATCAATGATCAGTGGAATTTTCTATATTTTCTATAGACACACACTAAAGATGCAGTTATTTCGCAGGTGGAGCATCTGCACGGAACGGATACAGGAATGGTTTCGGAATATCCGTTTCAAATGACATCAGCTCATCCGTTGTCGGATGAATAAATGAGAGTATACGTGCATGAAGTCCGAGACGGCCGAGGTCTCTTGTGCGTGCGCCATATTTTCGGTCACCGGCAATCGGATGTCCGAGATCTTCCATGTGCACACGAATCTGATTTTTGCGACCTGTCTCCAGACGTACTTCCAGCAGAGAGAAGTCGCGGTTCGACTTCAGACGTTTGTAATGCGTGATCGCATGTTGTCCATCATTCGGACGAGAGCTGGAGTACATTTTCAGTGTTTTGGTTTCCTTCAGCCAGGAAGAGATGGTGCCTTCTTCTTTGGCTACTGCACCTTCAACAAGGGCAACGTAGACACGGTCCTGCACATTTTCTTTCCAGTTGTTTTGCAGTTTCTGCTGTACCTCTTCACTTTTGGCAAACATCATTACACCCGATGTATCCCGATCCAGACGGTGGACGACAAAGATCCGGTTCAGCGGATTGGTGCGGCGTACATGCTCTGTCAGTTGGCGATAAGCTGTCAGATCATCCGTCTTGTCAGCGGCAATGGACAACAGTCCGGCTTCCTTGCGGATCACGATGATATCATCGTCTTCATGCAAAATGTTAATACCCGTCAAGGATGGAGCAGCGACTGCACCTTCTTTTCGGATGTAGACAATCTGACCTGGCGTTAGCGCTTCATTAAACTTGGTTACGACTTTCTGATCCACGGACACCTGTCCACGACCCAGAATGGACTTCACCGCGTTCCGTCCCGACTTCAAATGCTGCAACAGGAAGTTCAGCAGTTCGTCCGGTTCGGTGACTTTGTACTGGCGTGGTGGTTCCTGCTTGCGATAATAGGCATTGCCCGGGCGCTTGGAAGCACTGCCATTTTTGGATTTGTTACCTCCGGCTTTCTTCGGTGCGGCTGATGATTTGGCAGCTAGTGTTTTCTTATTCTCCTCCGTATTGCGTGATGCGGAAGCACCTGATGATTTTGCAGATGAGAAGTTAGACTTGCCAGAACGTGCTGTAGATGAACCTGCGTATGATTTTCCCTTGGCCGAGGCCGATGTTTTGCCTGTTGGACGTTTGCGTTTATTCATGAATAGTAATCTCCTTCTGAACAGCCTGTACCGCTTGTGTGCATACGATCCGTTCATTTCGTTATGCAGTCCAATATACCATTAACAGTCGACAAATAAAAATAGGTTCATGAAACTGCTATACATCCAATCCGAAGAGTTGTGAGATTCATAGGATATGGTATCCCATAGCATTGGAGGTGTTACTCATGGGCGTGTTTCTCGATATGAGAACTTCGATGAACTCGGGAACTGTTGGACAGCCCGGTTTGTCGCTGTCAGAATCCCCGACAGCTTTTGGTGCGATTGGTCTGCAGACTCAAGGCGTGGTGAATCCCATTATTACGTTGAACGGAACAGTGGGGGTTACGGGAGAACTTGGAGATACCTTTGTGGTGGAGCTGGTACGGGGATTCGTATATGATCCATTCTATGTCATCTACCGTGCTGAAGGGACGATTGGACAGAACGGCGGTGCCGAATTTCATTCGTTCACAGCTCAGGACCTGTCTGCACCACCCGCACTGGAAAGTGTGTATACTTCGTTCATCTCGGGGGTGTCCACAGCAGTAAGAACCGGGCCGGAGATGTTATACGGTATTGCAGCCACTGGTTAGTTGTGAGGCGTAATATCAATAAGCAGAGTGCTCGTCATCGCTTATGTTGACGGCAGAGTTCGTTTCATTTCCCAGAAACCAGAAGTAGAAGGTCGTGTAGCAATATATCTCGACTAGCGCTCAGCATGAAACCCCCGGCTTAAGGAGCCGGGGGTTTTGGTCATACAAATGTCTGTACAGTCAAGGCGGATCACTCATCTGAAGGATGGAGGTGTCCAGGGGGATCAGTTGGCACGCCCTTTCAGAATGATGTTGTTGGCTTTGCCGAAGTCAATGGCGACTTTGCCGGCGAGTGCAGCTGTACGCTCAGCCAGAACAACCGCGTTGACACCACAGGAGAAGAGAGCGACATCAAAGGTATCTTGATTCGTCTGAATCCACTCGAGTGTTTCCTGCATGTGATCATAGCTGTCGAAGGGCAGCGCAGTCACGATGTTTAAATGATACGGCTCACGTTCGAGCGTAGCACGCAAGGCTTCGGTCTCACGGGTAACGAGAAGCACACGCTTGCCTGCAAGCATCTGCCAGAAACGCGGATTTTGTGCCAGCTCCCGATTGACACAGGCATGACAAGTCCGTGAGGGAGAGATGCCAAAGTGGGCAAACACCATATCGGTCAGAGGTCGTTTGAGATAATCCGGCGCGTTAATGGTACTGTCACCGCGGGGAAGAACGCCGACGATATCCGCCCGTTGCAAGGAAGCGGCAACTTCATCCCGGAGCTGCGGGTTGGGAAGACGCAATCCCTTTTGTCCTAAATTGGCTTTCTTGGCCCAACGCTCCTGAAGGACCCGTTCCGTGGTCCATACGGTTTCTTGAGACATGACGATATTCTCGCCATCGCCGACACGTACAAGAGAGAGCGGACGCTGTTCAAGAAGCGCCGTTTCAAGCTGCTCAAGCACACCTTCCAGTTCAAGATAGATCGAATCCATTCAGCGATTGCCCCCTTTGAAAATAGAACTGCTCTATTCTATGTTGCGACTGGAGCAACGATATGTACGTTCGACCCGCAGGGCTTCATCTTCAGGCGTATATGAATCTATTTATATGAAAGTCAGTACATCTGTCGGTACCGCTTCTATTAACGTTTCATACGTTATAGAGTGCGGAATTCCAAAGGAGATGTTGCTTGGAAGAGATATGAATGTGATAGATGTGGCTCATTGAGAGACGGCATCGAGAGAGACGACATCAATACTATGAAAACGGTCTGTATGCTGTAAAAGGATCATGCAGTAGCGTTCATGAGGAGGAATGTTATGTCCAGGAAAGTTGTGATTGAGATTAACTTCAACAATTACGGGATGGACCCGCAGCGATTGACGCGGGAGTGGCTGGAACGTCGAATGAGCATCTTCCGCACGTTCACATTGCATTGCCTGAAGGCACAGACGAATCAGGATTTCCTGACCGTGGTGAAGCTGTCCAAGGAATCGGGGGAGTTGATGCAGGAGATTCTGGCAGGTCAAGAGCCGCTCCCTTCCAATATCCGTTTTGGAACAAATATTGAAAGTGTGCGTGCCATTCTGGCTTTTGCTGAAGGAGCAGAGGATATCTATATTGCCCGTCTGGATTCGGATGATCTGTATCATAGAACCTTTGTTCAGCAACTCTACGATATTCAGCCACAGCCGCAGACGATGGCATTGATTAACCAGAACGGCTATCTCTGGGATAGCGTGAACAACGAAATGGCACCAGCGTTTCATCGTTCTCCGCAATTCTATGTCTACCTGTATAAAACAGCCGAGTACGCATCCGGATACCGGGTCAAGCTTCCGGGCAGAGGTACACATGGCAATGTCATAGACTTGCCGCATGAACTGCTTGCTCCGCGCAATTATGTCAACATCGTACATTCAAACAATACTTCAGTGAAAAAAGTACCGCCAAAAGACCGATTAAGCCGGGATGAGATGGCCCAGGTATTACGCGAATTCATGATCTGATCAGGGGGGATTCATCGATGATTCAAGGACAAACGATTCTGATCACCGGAGGAACAGGCTCCTGGGGTCAAAAGCTGACCGAGGTGCTGCTGGAACAGGACCCGGCTGAGATTCGCCTTCTGTCACGCAATGAATACGCCCAGATTGCAATGCAGCGTGAGTTCAACCATGACCCGCGTCTGCGATTCATCATTGGAGATATCCGGGATTATCGGGCAGTGGAAGATGCATGCAGGGGCGTGGATGTGCTTTTCCATTTGGCTGCGCTGAAGCATGTGCCGGTCTGCGAGGACCAGCCGGATGAGGCGTTCAAGACCAATGTGATCGGCACACAGAACATTATTCGGGCTGCGATCCGTATGCAGATTCCCAAAGTTATTGATGTGTCCACGGATAAGGCGGTAGATCCGATTAACGTATATGGCATGACGAAGGCTTTGGGTGAAAAAATGATGATCCGTGCCAATTGGCTGAGTGAAGGGACCCGGTTTGTCTGCATCCGCGGCGGTAATGTGCTTGGAACCAGCGGAAGTGTCGTGCCCTTGTTCCGTCGCCAGATCGATGAAGGCAAGAGCCTGACCATTACAGACAAAGGCATGACCCGCTTTTTCCTTACACGTACCGAGGCCATACATTTACTGCTTAAGGCCGCTGAGGCAGCCGTGGGCGGGGAGACGTTTGTGATGAAAATGAAAGCTTGCAAGATGACGGATCTGGCTTCCGTCATGTTGGAACAGGCAGGTCGTCCATCCTTCGATTACAAGGTGACCGGAATTCGTCCGGGCGAGAAGTTGCATGAAGTGCTGATCTCGCCCTTTGAAGCACCGCGCACTCGTCAATACGATGCACAGTATTATGTGATCCTGCCGGAGCACCAGGACAAGGGACTGACGGATCAGTACAGCAGCCTGTCACATGTGAACTTCACAGAGTATCGTTCGGACAGTGCCATGATGAACAAACCAGCGATTGCCCGTTTTTTGCGTGCAGGCGGTTATATCGATTAGGGTGTGTCTCAAAACGGCTTCAACGGAGTTTTCAGACACGCCCAGCGAAGGGAGGCGGAGCATTTGGAGTTGGAAGGAATGGAAGAGAATCATCAGCATGAGCAGCACGAAGGAAATGAAGAATTACAGCCACCGACCCCAATACAACCTATTCATGATCGCTCCTTGAAAGCTGTTGTCATCGGTCTCGGTTATGTAGGTTTGCCCATGGCCATCGAGATGGCCCAGGCAGGATATCGGGTTCACGGGATCGATATCGATACCTCCAAGGTAGCCAAGCTGCGTGCCGGACATTCGTATGTTATCGGTATAGATGATACAGTCCTGCAGTCTCTCATGAAGGCAGGTTTGTTCACGGCCAGCACGGATTATACAGCGGTGGCACAGGCGAATGTCATTGTAATCTGTGTGCCCACTCCGCTGACTGCCGAGCATCAACCGGATATCTCGTATATTGCGTCTGCGGTGGATGGCATGACTCCATATTTGCAGGAGGGCAGTCTTGTTATATTGGAAAGCACGACTTATCCGGGCACGACGGAAGAAGTCGTGAAACAACCGATAGAGGCGGCAAACGGCTGGCGGGCGGGAGAACAATTCTACGTTTGCTATTCTCCCGAACGGGTAGATCCTGGCAGTGTGCATTATGGTGTGAAAAATACGCCAAAGATCATTGGCGGCTCTACGCCTGCCTGTCTGGAGTATGGTAAACAGTTCTACGGCTCGTTCCTCAACGAAGTTGTTCCGGTCAGTTCAACGACGGTAGCGGAGACGGCGAAGCTGTTCGAAAATACATTTCGCAGTGTCAACATTGCACTCGTCAATGAGCTGACTCCGGCCTGTGAACAGATGGGCGTGAACATCTGGGAGGTGTTGGGTGCTGCGGCCACCAAGCCGTTTGGTTACATGCCATTTTATCCCGGTCCAGGCATCGGCGGACACTGTATCCCGATCGATCCCATCTATCTGTCCTGGGCGGCAAGCCGGCAAGGATCAGAGTTGCAATTCATCCAGCTGGCAGATGCAACCAATCGACAGATGCCAGAGAACGTAGTGAAGCGTTCAGCAGAATTGCTGGAGCAAAAGGGGATATCTCTGCGGGGCGCGCGCGTTGTGCTGGCGGGTATGGCTTATAAAAAAGACATCGATGACTTGCGCGAATCACCTGCGCTGGACGTCTTTCGGCTGCTGAGCGCAGCGGGGGCAGAAGTCGTTTTCACCGATCCGATGGTGCCTGTCTTCCGCAAGGATGATGGCACAGTGCTGCACGCTAGTCCGGCGGTGCCGGAATTGTGGGCATGGGCTGACTTGGTGATCATCACAACGGATCATACGGGATTCAATTATCAGGAGATGGCGGATCATGCGAAGCTGATCTTCGATACACGCAACGCAACGGCCGGATGCCACGGAGGAAATATTGTGGTGTTGGGCCAGCCTGTGCGGCCTGAGATGAAGGGAGTATGCGAGCAACAGGAGAGTATAGCATCGGTAGGACAAAAAGAAACGGCAGTCAAGGATGGTGCAGCTCACCATGAAGTTGCCATCGGCCCCGACGAGGATCAGGGAGACGCCCATGGCAAATCATGATCGTGTGAGTGAACGTTACTATGGCGAGATTAACTCGGAAGATTCTCATGAAGCAACGAGAACGCGTATCCACTGGATGTGCCGTGAGGCGACAGGCAAACGCATCCTGGATGTCGGGTGCAGTCAGGGCATTACGTCCATTCTGCTGGCACGTGAAGGATTTCGTGTCACTGGCATTGATCTGGAGGAAGAGAGCATTCGGTATGCACAAGAAGAACTTGCCAAAGAGTCCAGGCCGGTCAGGAATAATGTGGATTTTCGGATGCTGGATATTACGCAATGGAAAGTCAGAACGACTTTTGACACGGTACTGCTGGGAGAAGTACTGGAGCATTTTGCTCATCCAGAGACGTTATTGATTCAGATTCATCGGCTGTTGCAAGAAGAGGGGACGCTGGTGGTAACCGTGCCATATGGATATCATCCGTTCTATGATCACAAGCAGACCTTCTATGCAGGAAATCTGGCGATGTGTCTGATGCCCTATTTCGAAGTCTTGAAACTGGAAGTTCATCATAAATATCTATGTTGCGTTGCCCGCAGACGGCGGAGAACACAGCTGCATATGTCGCCAACGTTAGATCAACTGATGGAGTGGATGGAGCTAGATCATGCACATTTTGCCGAGGTGGAACAACAGCATCTTCGCGTAATGAAACAACGCAAGAAGGCACTGGACAGTGCGGTGGAGCAGGTGAAACGGTTTCGTCGTCAGGAGAGTGGGGATGGGTAGCAGTAAAGGTGGGAACAGGGCAGGAAAAAGAAAAGAGATACGGCCAGTGGCAAGGCAGGGGGAGAGAAAGTGGCAAGGGCAGGGTTAGAGCCTAAGTCAAGGACAAGGACAGTCTATGTTCTAACGAATCTCACACGTCTTATATTGGTGATTTTCGAGAGGTGACAAATCTAACGAATCTAAGCGACGCTATTTCATTAGAAAGCTGTGATAAAAGAGGAATGCATGCCTAAAACGCAAGGATAGCGCGCCTCAGATTCGTTAGTTTTTCCAAGTGGCTGAAATACAACTAATAGCGTTACCTCGGTTCGTTAGCCATAGTGAAAATGATGTCGATGTATTCTTTATTGGACTTTGAGATTTGAGGGAATGAGAGTGCTAGTACTTTGTTTGAAGTAACTAGTCAATGAAAGAGCAAAGCCGTCATGACATTTCGCAATACGCGTCTGACAGGAAGGGGCTCAAAATGTGATAACCATCAGTCTGTGCATGATTGTGAAGAACGAGGAACGCATGCTAGCGCGCTGTCTCGACTCGGTTGCTGGCATCGCTGACGAGATCGTCATTGTGGATACCGGTTCATCAGATCGCACGATGGACATTGCTGCGCAGTACACCAACCAGGTCTACACGTATGAATGGAAGGAAGACTTTGCAGCAGCGCGGAATGAGTCATTCGCCAAGGCCACGCAGGAGTATATCCTGTGGCTGGATGCGGACGATGTGCTGCTGCCCGCGGAACGGGCGAAGCTGGAGGTGTTGAAGCAGCAGCTTCCGTCTGAGGGGGAAGCGGCGGCTGTGATCTTGAACTACACGCTGGCCGAGGGGCCGGAGGGAAGTCCGCTTGTGACGGACCGACGCCTTCGCCTGGTCAAGCGGGATGCCGGGTGCCGCTGGCATGGCCGGCTGCACGAGCAGCTCAGCTTCCCGCAGGGCGAGGTCATTACGGCAGACATTGCCGTCACGCATCGCCGCGAAGCGGGACATCATTCGGCGCGAAACGTGCGCATTCTGCGCAAATGGATCGCCGAAGAGGGCGTAGCCCAAGGTCGCCTGCTGTTCTATTATGCAGGCGAATGTTATGACCGCCAGCAGTATGCGGCGGCGGCACGCGGGTACGCGAAGCTGCTGGAACAGCCAAGCGGTTACCGCGAGGATCGCCTGATTGCCTGCGCGAGGCTGGCGGAATGTTATGAACGACTGGGCGAGACGGGCCGCAAGCTGGGGGCATTACTGCAATCGTTCCAGTATGATCTGCCGCATGCCGATTTCTGTTGCGCCATTGCTGCCTGTTTCCATGAACGGCATGAACCCGTCTCGGCGATCTACTGGTATATGCAGGCAGTCGATGTGAGCAGCCGCGATCCGGGTCTGCGCCCGGTACCTGTCGCCTGTCGCACCTGGTTGCCGCATGCCCGGCTCTCCCTTTGTTATGCCCATCTGGGCAACTGGGAGCAGGCATTGATGCATAACACCAAAGCCCGTGAGTATTTGCCCAACGATCCAGGGCTGCTTGCCAATCGGCAGAAACTCGAAGTAGTGGTGCGCAAAGAGATGAAGGAACGGGAAGAACGTGGTGCAGAGTCACCTCGTAAGTAAGGAGACGAACTGGGGCAGATGAGGACTGAAGCGTTTGAAGCGGGGAAAAGGAAATAAGGCAAATAGATTGAAGCATAAGTGAAAGAGCAGAAGCAGAATGATAGATAAATTATAATGCTGCCATATGTTTTAAGTCCGATAGATACGAATTGTTAATGAACAAAAGAAGCCCCGCTTAACCGAAAGAGTCGGTGAGTGGGGCTTCTTACGCTTCGCGTACCCCAAAAGTATCTCCAATCATGATGTAATGTAAGTAAGCATTTTTTGGGGGGTTCACAAGCCTTCCACAGCGTAGAACTTCTGGTGTGCGATGCAGTAAAGATTAAGCATCAAGATGAGAGTTGAGTATTCAAGGCCGTCATATTAGCTGCTAGTACGTTGTTTTACTTTTCCGGTGCCAGGCAGCGCACATACTGGTCTTTCATCCGTAAGCTTTTGCACGCCCAGCCCCGTCCATCATATATTTCCTCCTCTATGTTCAGTGTAATGGTCTCATCCGTGTATTCATTCCAGTTTTCAATCCGGATTGTATTTTCACTTTCCCATTCAAGATGGTTATTTCCGTGGTGCTCGGCACGATATATCGTTTTTACCGTGGAGTCCTCAGGGGCATTTGTCTTCTTCACATCGACCCAGATCGTAACGCCGCCTGCCGCACCACCGTAAGGTACACCATAAATCTCGGCAGTATATTCACCGTTCCGTGAAGGCATGGAATAACTCAGATCTCCCAGCTCGGAACGGTCAAATGTGGAGAAGTATGGACGGAGCCAGAAGTACAGGAATACGGAAGCAAACAGCACAAGGATCAATAGTGTAAATGTAGTGAGAATCGGGTGTTGACGTATCCATGACTTTGATGGTGATTTGTTTGAAGGATTAATTCCATGAGGATGTTGTTGTTTCATAATAAATTACTCTCCTTTGAAGGTGTTGGTTAGGAACAATAAGGAAATCGATATGTAGATGTAGATATGCCAAGGTTCTCTCTTTAAGCTATTTGTTAATTGATGGTAACACATTATGTTATTGATTAAAGCAGGTTCGAGCATTTTACAGTAAAACGCGGTTGCTCATTCGGGGCTGGGCCGTTAAACTAAAGGGAGCGGCGTTTGCTTGACGGACAAGTCATGAGAACGCCATTTTGTTGTCAAGGATGCGGTATTTGAGCCGCTTTCGGATGTCAGAATCGGATCGGACCAAGCTGGTGGAAGAACACCGGTGATAAGTAAGGAGTCTTTACATGAGTGTGCAAACACCAACTATTGAAGAAGCGCAGGGTCTCCTGCAAAAATATTATGGCTACCCCGACTTCCGTGAGGGACAGAAAAAGATTGTAGCCAGCCTGCTCGAACGTGAAGATACGCTCGGCATTATGCCAACCGGGGGCGGTAAGTCGATCTGTTATCAGATCCCCGCTCTGTTATATTCGGGTCTGACACTAGTTGTCTCCCCGTTGATCTCATTAATGAAGGACCAGGTCGATGCGTTGACGACCGCTGGAATTGCTGCCGCGTATATTAATAGTACACTTAGCGGCAAAGAAGTGAATGATCGTATCCGCGCGGCGCAACGCGGTGAGCTGAAGTTGCTCTATGTCGCGCCTGAGCGACTGGAGCTGGATTGGTTCCGCGAGGAGATGGGCTATTTGCCGATCTCGTGCGTTGCTGTGGATGAGGCCCACTGTGTGTCACAGTGGGGGCATGATTTTCGGACAAGCTACCTGGCGGTAGCGCCGTTTGTGGACAGTTTGCCGGAGCGGCCGGTGGTTGCGGCCTTCACGGCAACAGCGACGCCCGAGGTCATGGGCGATATTCTGCGGCTGCTGCGTTTGCAGGACCCGCAGACGTATGTGACCGGACTTGGGCGGGATAATCTGGCGTTTAGCGTGCTTCGCGGCGAGAGCAAGAAGGACTTTGTCCTGAATTATGCGCGCGAGCATGCCAGCGAGCCTGGAATTGTATATGCCGCGACCCGTAAGGACGTGGATGATCTGCATCAGCGTTTGTTGCAGGCGGGATTGCCAGCTGGACGCTACCATGCCGGCATGACGGATGATGAACGGGCCCAGAGCCAGGAAGCTTTTTTGTACGATGATATCCGAGTGATGGTGGCAACGAATGCGTTCGGGATGGGGATTGATAAATCGAACGTGCGTTACGTAATTCATAACAGCATGCCGAAGAACATGGAGGCATATGTACAGGAAGCCGGACGTGCAGGCCGGGACGGAGAGCCCAGTCAGTGTATTCTGCTATTTGGGGCACAGGACATTATCACCCAGAAGTTCCTGATTGAGCAGAATCCGATGGAAGGCGACCGTAAACAGAACGATTACCGGAAGCTGCAACAGATGGTGGATTACTGTTACACGACGCGTTGTCTGCGCAGTGCGCAGCTGGATTATTTCGGTGAGGTGCATGACGATACACCTTGCGGTATTTGCAGTTCCTGTACGGACGACCGTGAGCTGGTAGACATGACGATTGATGCTCAGAAAATATTCAGCTGCATTCACCGCATGCGTGAACGGTATGGTGTATCGCTGGTCGCTTCGGTGCTCAAAGGCTCCCGTGCCAAAAAGGTGCTTGATTATGGCTTCGATTCCCTGCCAACCTATGGTGTGATGGGAAATCGCACAGAGCGCGAGATATCGGAGATCATCAACGTGATGGTATCCGAAGGATATCTGATGCTGTCCGAGGGGCAGTATCCGGTCGTTCGTTTGCAGCCACTTGCGGTGGAAGTGCTCAAAGGTCAGCGTGAAGTAATGCAACGTGTCGTGCGCAAGACAGCGGCGACGGCTTCGGGTACGAATTATGGTGGACGTCGTGGACGCGATGCGATGCCATCTGCGGTTAACGAGACGGTATTTGAACAACTTCGTCTGATCCGGCGTGATCTGGCGGCGAAAGAGCATGTACCATCGTACATTATTTTCAATGACGCGACCCTGCGCGAGATGAGTGTGGTATGTCCACAGACGGAACGTGACATGCTGGATATCAAAGGGGTCGGTGAGGTCAAGTATCGCAAGTACGGACTGCCGTTCCTGGAGTTTTTCCAGAAGCAATCCGGTGAAGAAGTGGATACGGATGATGATGCATTTTACGAGTTTGAGTAGTATGCAAAGGTATAATCAGATATGAGCAAGTTGGGATGAAGTGTGAATTGTGGTTACATTCGCGCTTTCAGGTCTTTGAGGCTCATGTGCGTAAAGCTTAAAGGATTGTAGAGATGCTATATGTCTATTCAGAGGATATCTTCAAACCTGTCGAAAGCCGGAGCGCAATTAAGTTTGAAATGGAATTGGACTAGAGTGTGTCTCTGTATTGTGGACAAATTAAGGTGAATTGTCTTTCAAAGGGTGGACATTGGCGTTAGGGATGTCTGAAAGTAGCATGTACAATATGTGGTTTTGTTTATTGGGTTGCGCACTGTATGTTGTGTTTTTGGTTTGGCGAGGTGTATATGTCTTTTTGAAAAGAGTGTCCACTCTTTGAAAGACAAAAGTAGAAAATGTCCATGAGACATTGGAATGGCTAGTTCAAAAGAGGTTTGCATGAACAGCATCCGGGGCAGGATGGCTGTGCAGCTTTACTTTTACCAAAAAAATATGGTCTGGGTGTCCAGGCAAAGGTTGTGAACCATGAAGGTTATTCTTTCTACATTAAATGCAAAATACATCCATACCTCCTTGGCCTTGCGTTGTCTGAAGGCGTACAGTGAGAAGGATTTTGATATTGATCTGGCGGAGTATACGATCAAAGATCCAGTCATGAACATTGTGTCTGATCTATACCAGCGCGGCGCGGACGTGATTGGGTTCTCGTGTTACATCTGGAACATTGAAGAGACGATTAAGGTCATTGATAATCTGAAAAAGGTTATGCCTGACGTGAAAATTTTGCTGGGCGGGCCGGAAGTGTCCTACGACACGGAATATTGGATGAACCGAATTCCCAATGTCGATTTCATCGTGATGGGTGAAGGGGAAGAGACGCTGCATCAGCTGTTGATGGAGCTGGAAGGAAGCAAGAAGTTCCACTTTGTCTATGGACTGGCGTATCGCAAAGGGGAAGAGGTTATTCTCATGCCAGGACGCCCGAAAGCGGATCTGAACGATCTGCCGTCACCGCACCGATTTGAAGAGGATATTCCCGACCTCGGGAAACGTGTGGTTTATTTTGAGACCAGCCGGGGCTGTCCGTTCAGTTGTCAGTTCTGTCTGTCCAGTATTGAGGTCGGCGTGCGGTATTACGATATTGAGCGGACGAAGTCGGATATTCTGTACCTGATTGAGAAGGGTGCGAAGCTGATCAAGTTTGTGGATCGGACGTTTAACATCAAGCGGGATTATGCGCTCGAAATGTTCAAATTCCTGATCGAGAATCATCAGGGGACGGTGTTCCAGTTTGAAATTACGGCAGACATTATGCGTCCCGAGGTACTGGATTATCTGGCAGAGAATGCGCCGCCGGGCACATTCCGCTTCGAGATCGGGGTTCAATCCACGAATGATCCGACGAATGAACTGGTGAAACGCCGCCAGAACTTTACCAAGCTGAGCCGGACCGTCAACAAAGTCAAAGCCAGTGGCAAGATCGACCAGCATCTGGATCTCATCGCCGGACTGCCAGAGGAAGATTACAATACGTTCCGCAAGACGTTTAACGATGTATTTGCCCTGGGGCCGGAAGAGCTTCAGCTCGGATTCCTCAAAATGCTGCGTGGTACGGGTCTGCGTCTGGATGCGGAGAAGTACAACTATACGTATATGGATCACGCGCCGTATGAGATTCTGGGTAGTGATGTGCTGCCGTTTAGCGACATCGTGCGCTTGAAGCGGCTGGAGGATGTATTGGAGAAATACTGGAACGCACACCGGATGGATCACACGCTGAAGTATCTGATGGAGCAGGAGTTCAATTCGCCGTTTGATTTCTTCCAGGCATTCGGGGATTACTGGGAGGGGCAGGGTTGGCAGAAGATCGGTCACCAGCTGGAGGATCTGTTCACGCGTCTGCACAGCTTCCTGGAGTCGCGGAACACGCCGCATATGGATGTCGTGCTTGGCCTGATGAAGCTGGACTATTTCCTCGGCCACAAGTACAAACCACGCAAAATCTGGTGGGAAGATCCGCTCCAGAAAGACCAGTGGGCGGGTTATATGAAAACGTTGGCTGAACGTCCGGAAGACGTTCGTCTGCCACGTGTTGCCGGTGCCGCTGGCACGGCATGGCTGGAAAGTAGCGGCACGGGTCCGAGTGCCGCTGTGGCAAGTTCGGCTGCTGCCGGAGAAGACTCTGCCGCAGATGCGGCGGGTGTGATCGGCAGCGATGCCGGGGGTGCAGCGTCGCTCACTTCGGGCGACGCAACAGGGTCCGCCGCGGATGGAGCGGCGGACGGGGAAGACGGCAACGCTTCGCGTGCGTTGCCGATGACCTCGGCCATGACCGCACAGACGGTCATGGGTGCCCGGGCTTTCGCCGACCTTGGTCTCGGCGAAAAGGAACTGCAGAAGCACACCGTACTGGATTTGCTTCCGTTCCGGCTTGAGCGTGTGCTAGCTGGCGCCAGCCCGCTTGCCGCGAAAGGCCGGACGCTGCTGGTCGTTGTGTACCAGCAGCACGAAGGGCAGCAGGCGCAGTATTACATGCTGCCGCTGGGAGAAGAAGCCGCTGCCATGTAGGTGCAGCGACCATATTTCCGAAAGCATCGGAAGATCACTAGATTCCCTTACGGGATGAAGATGATCTTCCTTTTTTATTTTGTTAATTTTATAGAACTCATAAATCCAATTAAGCTGAAGGGAGAGTTTTTATGAAAGATAAAGCAGAAAACACCATCATTTTAACCAAAGGTTCTGATGATACGTTGTTTGTGCAAATTCCGTATAATACGGTGCATATCCAGCGCATTCGTCAGGTAACAGGAAGAAGGTGGGAGCCTGACACGAAACGTTGGGTCATCCCCTATTCAGACACATCTCTTCAGGAGTTTACAAAGCACTTTGATGCGCGAGATGTAGAGATTTCCCCGGAGCTGTGGGTGGAGAGTGATATATTGAGAAAATGGAAGTTACATGGAGAGAAAACACAATGGAGAAGAGATGAGTTGCAACAAGCTCTAAAATTGAGAGGGTAAAGCATACTGTAATCAGATTGAACGATTTGTGACCAGTCTTCCTCAGATCGATACAGAAATTCATGCATCTCATGTCCAGACATATTGTTTGAGATTGCTTGAGCGAGGAGTCTCCCATTCCAGTGTAAATCAGACGATTAGTGCGATCCGATTCTATTGTAAACATGTGTTACTTCATCCTGCCGAGTTTCAATATATACGTCCTAAAAAACAAAATAAGTTGCCCAATGTCATGTCCGAAAAAGAAGTCACCCAATTGCTGAAAACTGTGACTAATCTCAAACACAAAACAATTCTTTATCTAACCTATTCGGCAGGGCTTCGTGTCGGCGAAGTCGTTCGTCTACGCTGTAGTGATCTGGACATTGAGCGTCAGACCATTATCGTAAGGCAGGGAAAAGGTCAAAAGGATCGAAGAACTCTTCTCTCCCATCTTGCTTGGGAGATTGTACAGAAGTACATCGCCGAATATAAAACCGATCGTTGGTTGTTTCCGGGACAGTCTTCAGATCGACATCTTACGGAGCGCAGTGTACAAAAGGTTTTTGAAGAAGCTAGACAAAGAGCGGGTATTGTAATAAAATGCAGCATTCATGCTTTGCGGCACTCTTTCGCTACACATTTGCTGGAAAATGGAACAGACCTGCGCTATATTCAGGAGCTTCTTGGTCATACGAGTGCACAAACAACACAACGATATACGCATGTGAGCACGAAAAATATTCAGCGTATTCAGAGTCCACTGGATGGTGTGGACATGGGAGATTGAGTATCTCAAATCTCTCCCTTTTTCACCAAATTTCTCTTCGCATATATCGCCTCATAGGTTATCATATACGTAGTTCAGATATTACTTTGGAAGTATGGTATTTACGAAGTAAATAAATTAGATGTTAGCTGAAATTCCCCTAAATCTATAAAATGAAGGTGTATTCAATGAAGAAACTCATTGTAATAAACGGAACAATGGGAGTCGGAAAAACCACAATTTGTAAAGAATTATATAAGTCACTTGATAAAGCAGTATGGTTAGATGGTGATTGGTGTTGGATGATGAATCCCTGGATAGTAAATGAAGAGAACATGCGAATGGTTGAGAATAATATTACATATTTACTAAGAAACTTTTTATCAAATTCTACATTTGATTATGTCATTTTCAACTGGGTTCTTCATAGAAAAGAGATCCTAGATGGTTTACTTGACCGTTTAGGTGATTTAGATTTTCAGGTTAAGAAGGTTACTTTGTTGTGTTCTGAAGCTGCATTACGACAAAGAATGAATCAAGATAATAGATCGGAAGAACAAATTACTTTAAGCATCAAGAGGTTAAGAATGTATGAGAATATGGATACTAACATTATTGATACAAGTGAAAGTGGGATAGAAGAGATTATTGAAAGAATAGCGGAAATAATATGTTGATGTTAATTTTGAGAAGAGGGGAACATCACCTAACATAATATTCACAATGCGGACATTCGTCCTTGGTCTTGCAGTCGCCAGACACCCAGCATAAGCTGGGTCGTGAATACAGGAACGTTATCTGAAATCAGGACAAATATGTAATATCAAAATCTAGGAGTGTGATTCGACTTGGAGAACTCAAATTTAAAAGATCTTATTGAAAAATACCTGAGCGCATATAACACGTTTAACATTGATGGAATGATAGGAGTTTTGAATGAGAATATTCATTTTCGAAACATTTCTAAAGGTGAAGTGAATTCGGAAACAAAGGGGATACAGGAATTTCGCACATTAGCAGAGCAGTCAATTGAGGTATTCTCTCACAGACGTCAAGTAATAAAGAACATTACTTTCACAGGAGATAAAGCAGAGGTTGACATTGATTATGAGGGAATATTGTCCAGTGATCTCCCTAATGGAATGAAGGCAGGAGAAACATTAAAAATTCAAGGGAAATCAATATTTCAAATGAAAGATAAGATGTTGATACTGATTGAAGATCATAGTTGAAACATTGTTGAAAGTTATTCATAGATTATCCTGAAATCAGATAACAATATATTCACGCATCGGGCATACGCCCTCGATCCGGCTGAAGCATTTCAGGGAAGCAGAGGCTGCCGGACACACTTGGCATACGCCAAGCGTCGTGAATACAGGAACGTTAGATGAAAGATCGGCAGTATCCTAAAAACATAAAATGAAATGAAAGAGGAACAAGTATGACATTGATAGGACTTATAAGACATGGAGTAACAGATTGGAATGATGAATACAGGGCACAGGGACAAGTTGATATACCTTTAAATGATGAGGGACGAAGGCAAGCTGAATTACTATCTAAGAGAATGGAGAACGAGGAGTGGGATTATATTTATTCAAGTGACTTATCAAGAGCACTCGAAACAGCAGAAATGATAGGAAGGATTAAGAATGTTGAAGTGAAAACTGACCCGCGATTAAGAGAAATGAACTGCGGTCTTATTGAGGGAACAACTGAACAAGATAGAGTTAGTAAGTGGGGATACGGATGGTCCAAACTAGATCTTGGTATAGAACCAAACGCTGAGATAATCACAAGAGGAATGAATTGCCTAATGGACATTTCTGAAAGACACCCCGACAAAAAAATATTGATAATAAGTCATGGAGCACTAATTGGACTGACTCTAAAGAAACTAATTCCGCACATCGATACAGAAGAACACCTCCATAATACATCAGTAACAATTTTAAATAAAGACCGATTCAGATGGGATTGTGAACTATATAATTGTATTACTCACTTAAACGTTGAATAAATTATGAATAGCAAATCCGAAGAAGGCCAATCAATCATTTATCTTGTATTCACGCAGCGGGGCTATCGGCCCTTGGTTGACAGATGTATAATCTTGGAGGAAGCTCAGTCAACAAACGCCCAAGCCTAAGATAAGAGTTATCTAAGGATTGGGCGTTTCGTGAATATCAGAACGTTATGCGAAACTAAATGAGATTTTGAAGAATGGGTGATCTAATTGAATAATATTGAGCTTCAAAGCTGGATCGGTACATATAAAATTATGGATAGAACTTGACGACTGAACAATCATCAAGCCTCTAGGAGGCATTCGACCTTCTTCAAGGAAATTAACCACCATCATATCCACAAGATAAACGGGAATGTGCTGTAGACTAAGGACCCTTTATTCCGTGCTACAGAAGTTCGTCGGTATTCTCAGTAACTTTGCGAATTACTTCTTGTGTAATATACTTAGTATATTAATATTATGATGTCAGGGTGGTTTTGTGGAATTGCATTTATACGAGCAGATATATAGCTATATTGTACAAGAGATTAAAGAAGGTCGCTTAAACGAAGGTGACCGGGTCTCTTCTGAAAAAGAGTTGGCTGAACAATTTGGCGTCAGTCGTATTACATCTAAAAAGGCTTTGGAGAAATTGGCAGATTCTGGGGTTATTAAACGAATACAAGGAAAAGGTTCATATGTGGCCGATGGTATCATTGGAGGACAAGAACCGAAGCATTATTCAGAGGTAAGAACAACTTTGGTTCCTGAGGACGATAAGCGGGTGATCGGGTTTATTATACCGAATTTTTCTGACGAGTTTGGCCTGGAACTTCTTAGATCGATGGAAAAGCGGAGTGCTGAGCATAATTATCAACTCGTTATCAAGCGAACTTGCGGAGATCGGGATGAGGAAAAACGTGCGATCGACTTATTTATTGGTTTAGGCATCAAAGGATTAATCGTGACCCCCATTCATGGTCAACACTATAATTCTGAACTGCTCCGACTTGTATTAGATCGGTTTCCAATTGTTTTGGCCGATAGATATCTAAAAGGAATTCCGGTTTGTTCGGTATATACAGACAATAAGAAAGCAGCCATGGATCTTACGCGTCATCTGATTAGCAAAGGTCATAAAAAAATTGCCTTTTTATCTCCGCCGGAAGAGAACACTTCAACATTGGAGGAAAGGCTGTTTGGATATACGTTTGCCTTCACCCAGGAAGGAATGAATTTGAACAAAGATTATGTATTGACGAACTTGACGGGCACCCTTCCCAAGAACATAAACGGAACAGCGATTGAAAGTGATAAAGAAACAGTAAAGCATTTTTTGAAAAAACACCCTGATGTAAAGGCATTTGTCGCATCGGAATTTCTAATAGCTACCATGCTGGCTCAAGTCATCCACTCGATGGGGAAATCTCTGGAGGAATTCGAGATCGTTTGTTTCGACTCCCTGAACGATCACCTGGGTCAACCCATCTTCACTCATATTAAGCAGGATGAGAAGCAGATGGGTGAATTGGCAGTGGACATGTTAATCTCTCAACTGCATGGAACAGCAGTTCCCGAGCTGAACATTATTAACCATCGTATGGTTGTGAAAAATAACGGATAGGGTTTATTCAAGTGCAGCTAAACCAAAGCAAGGGTATTGTTCAAAGTGTCGAGAAGTCCCGATGGGCTTTTCGGCACTTTTTTTTGATATCAGACATATGAAACGTCGATTTCTATATCTAAATTAAAGCCATACATCATGAATAGTGATGTCGTAATATTGCAATTGACATGTTTTATAATGTCATATTAATATACTTAGTATAACTAGTGGGCTCCTATAACAAATTCACGGTGTTCATCATTTTCTGATTTTATAGTTCATATCACCAGAGTTGTTAGCGCTTACATAAGTTGTGGATGATCAGAAAATGAAGTGGATTCTATAGGAATTCAAGTTAAACGAATTCATTTAACTTAAGGGGGACTTTGAATGAGGAGATCCAAAAGATTCGCATTTCCAATTCTTGTTTGCTTTCTGGTTATGTTACTGCTTGTAACGGCTTGTTCAACGAAGGGAGGCTCTGGTGATCAGGCCGGAGAGGGGATTACAACGGTTACGATGTGGCATGGTCTTACCTCCATTGATTTAGATAATATGAATAAAGTCGTGAAGGCATTTGAAGAGAAAAACCCTACGATCAAAATGAATTTGGTTTATACAGAATCTAACGAGGGATCCGACCAGAAGCTGCTGACTGCAGTCGCAGGCGGCAATCCTCCTGACGTTGCACTTTTCGATCGGTTTAAGGTCGGTACTTGGGCTGCGCAAGGTTCTCTGACTGACTTATCCTCTATGGCAGCAGAATCCGGAATTCGTAAGGAAATGTATTATCCATTTGCATGGGAGGAGTCCAGTTATCAAGGAAAGCTTTATGCAATGCCGATGGATACGGACTCTCGCCTGCTATTTTACAATAAGGATCATTTCACAGAAGTGGGGTTGGATCCCAACAAACCACCACAAACGATCGCCGAGCTTGAAGCGGCCGCCGATAAGTTGACCATCAAGGAAGGTAAACGTTTCAAACGGATTGGGTTCATCCCATGGTATTCGCAAGGCTGGCTGTATACTTGGGGATGGGCATTTGGAGGAGAGTTCCAGGATGCTGCCACCGGCAAAATTACCGCAAATGATCCTAAAGTCGTGGAAGCATTACAATGGATGACCGACTTTGGCAAAAAATACAATGTCGAGGATATTGCCGGATTCACAAGTGCAGCGGGTACGGAGGAAATGGATCCGTTCATTTCCGGTCAAGTCAGCATGAAGATAAGTGGAAATTTTACGGTGAAGGGAATAGAAAAATTTAAGCCGGATTTAAACTACGGTGTTGCACCTATACCGACCCCAACAGGTACTAATTTTACGACATGGTCGGGAGGCGGGTCCGCTATTATCCCTAAAGGCGCCAAGAACGTCGCTGCTGCTTGGGAATTCCTCGAATTCTTAGGGAAAGAAGAGGGGCAAACGTTATTAAACGCTGATTCTCAAATTTCCGTTATTGATTCGGTTAACGACAAATACGGTTACAAGGACGATCCGATTATGAAGGAATTTATTAATATTTTGCCCAATTCACACAACCGCCCAGTTATTCCTGAAGGACAACTGCTGTGGAATGAGTTAGCTTCCGCTACGGAAAAGGCTACCCGCGGTAACGGTACTCCGAAAGAGAACCTTGATAGAGTAACAGAGACGGTTAATAAGGCTTTAGAAAAATACGACAAATAGAGTGCTCGGTAGGCAGGGGGAGCGAACTTTCTCCTTGCCTATTCATGAATGACAATTGGAAGGAGAATGTACATGGCGAAACTGGCCGATCCAGTTCAAGTAAAAGCAATTCCATCGGCAAGTAAACGAGCACTCCACAGAACTAACGCGATTGGGTGGCTGTTTGCTTCACCTTGGGCTATAGGGCTGCTATGCTTTTATGCAATTCCGATGCTAATGTCCATCTACTTCAGCTTCACTACTTACAGCATTCTGCAGCCTGGTGAATTTGTCGGAATGAATAATTATAGAGATCTTTTCCATGATCCTCTGTTTTGGAAATCCATATACAACACGATTTATTTTACGGTATTTTTTGTTCCATTAAGTATATTTTTCGGTGTGGCACTCGCTATGATGTTGAATATGAAGGTTAAGGGTATGGCTGTATTCAGAACGATCTTTTTCTTACCTACTCTCGTCCCACAAGTAGCTCTGGCTGTTCTGTGGATGTGGCTGTTACATCCAAACTTCGGATTGGTGAACGGGATGTTAGCGAATATAGGTATCGATGGACCCGCTTGGCTTGGTGGTGAGTCATGGTCCAAGCCCTCTCTCATTCTGATGTCGCTTTGGGGTATTGGGCAAGCGGTCGTTATCTACCTTGCTGGATTAGGAGACATTCCTGAGGAGTACTATGAAGCGGCGCAAATCGATGGAGCTAACTGGTTTCAGAAAACGAGAAAGGTAACCCTGCCTTTGCTCACTCCCGTTATTTTCTACAACCTTGTCATGGGAATGATTGGTGCATTCCAACAGTTTACTCTTCCCTATACGTTGACCAAAGGGCAAGGAACTCCTGCAAATTCCATGACTTTTTACGTCATGTATTTATATGAGAACGGATTCAGGTATTTCAAAATGGGTTATGCCTCCGCAATGGCCTGGATCTTATTTATTATCGTTATGGCATTAACCGGAATTATTTTTATTACTTCTAAACGCTGGGTTCATTATCAGGGGAAATAAGGAGGAGGAAGTAAGGGATGAATCCTACCGCTATCAAAAGAATCAATCGTGCGTTAGCCTATGTATGTCTAATTGTTGCTTCTGCATTTTTCATGATTCCGTTCATTTGGCTGCTTTCGACTTCTCTTAAACCACTCACACAAATCTTTACATTCCCACCAGAGTGGATTCCGCGTCCAATTCTGTGGAGTAATTATTCCCGTGCTGTTGAGTATATCCCTTTCTGGACATATCTGAAAAACACGGCGATTATAACTATCGTTAGTACGCTTGGTGTGATCATATCCTGTCCCTTGGTTGCCTATAGTTTTGCCAAGTTAGAGTACCGTGGGAGAGGTTTACTTTTCTTTGTTACCCTTGCTGTTATGATGATCCCCGGACAGGTGACCATGATTCCTCTATTCCTGTTGTTTACTAAATTAGGTTGGGTAGGGACACCTCTTCCACTGATTGTACCCCAATTTTTTGGAGTACCCATTTACATTTTTCTGTTGCGGCAATTTTTCATGGGACTGCCTGATGCCCTGCGCGAAGCAGCCCGCTTGGACGGCGCTAGTGAGTTCCGTATATATTTACAGATCATGTTTCCACTAGCCAAATCCGCCGTTTTAGCCGTGGCATTGTTTCAATTTATGGGGAGCTGGACTGATTTCATGGGCCCCTTGCTTTATTTAACCAATGAACCATCTTACACGGTTTCGCTCGGATTGCAGCAATTTCAGAGTCAAAAGGGATCGGAATGGGGTCTATTAATGGCCGTATCCACCTTGATGACATTACCTATTATCGTTCTGTTCTTTTTTCTTCAAAAGACGTTTATTAGCGGTATTACCTTTAGTGGTATAAAAGGTTGAACAATCATACAGGGCGGAATATCAGCGATCGAGCAAGTGTCTGGGAACTATGGATACGGATGAGCGACAGCGCATATACTCGGTAGATTTTGCGACATGGATCTGCTGTTATAGACCCACAGCTCGTGTGGCTACTACCATAAGTCGTAAATGATTAGCATAGCCCCATTGTTAAAATTGTAAAATCAAAAGAAACCGTTCCTTGGTAAATGGGTGTGCGAGCAACCATTTACCAAAAGAGACGGTTTCTTTGTACATTCAACATATTATGAATTAACTTTACTTGCCAACCAATGAAAAAAATTATTTCCATTATACAATTGTATTTTTTATTATCCAAAATGGATGGGGAAGAGTAACTGTTGGGAGTTGTTTCGACTCAAATTAATCATGCTATAGCTGGTGGTCTGCTATTGAACTTGCTGTATATTATACTTGTCCATGACAGAGTTACGAAATTTTTCGTATTCTGATAACGCTTGTGCAGTGGAGGATTGAGGTACACTATATTGAGTTATCCCTTCCAAGCTGAATTTGCCTAAATTATCGTTGATTAATCCATAATCACCAAAAGTATTTTTCATCAAGAAAAGTACACTTGTATCGCCTTTCTGTAGTTCCGTATAGTCATTAACTGTGTACTTGACGTTTCCTTCCAGACTGATGGGTTCGATGATCGTTAATTTGTTTTGATCTGAAGGGAAATCATCGGGCTTTTTCAATATCTTATCAATTTTTATATTCGTATTGGTGTGAAAAGATTGCATGGTTCCATCATCAAATGCAGTTATGATATGCTCGCGATCTTTGAAATTTTCTGTTGCATAACCAATGACGATCAGTTCAGCGAATGCATCCAGCTTATCTATTTCATGAAATGTTAGGGAGTTAGCTGAAAGGTTGACGACATTATGAATGGGAACGTCCCGTTTCGATTGACCATTGACGTAAGCGATTGCACTGACAGAGATAGCTAATAATACGAATAAAGAGACTAGTACAATCTTCTTTTTGAAAAAAGACATGATCTCATCCTCTCTGTTAGATTGGTATATTGAAAGCATTTAGCATCATTTCTACTATACACATATCTGAAAATTATTGTAAATTAATTATACATACCTGGTTTAATGAAATGAATGAGGCCAATGGTTACTTTATTGATATAAAGGAACGTGAAGACATTACGGAAGAATGGAGAGAGTGGTAATTTGACCGAATAGCATAACACCCATTTTAGATAAAGCCTCCCTAAAAAAATATGGCTATTACTCGTCCATTCGTTCAATTTTAATAGACAAGGGTGATTAATGTGGATAAAGGACTCATTATATTTCTAAACGGAACATCAAGTTCGGGGAAAACAAGCATCGCGATGGAAATGAAGAATCAAGGAGACATTCCGTTTCATCATCTATCTGTAGATCAATTTCTTCATAATTATGACCAATTCATAGATACTACATATCCAGATATTAAACCAATAAGAGAAGTGGAACACCACGTGATGACCGATATCCTGTTCGACCCCATCAATTCGTTGTACTGTGCAACCATTAAACTGTTTTCGGAGATGGGCCTGAATGTCATCGTGGATACAGTCATCAGCAATGACAAGTGGTTTAACGAGTTTTATGATTTATTATCGGATTATCCGGTATTGTTTGTAGGTGTACACTGCTCCAAAGAAGAACTTACCAGAAGAGAGCAGACCAGAGGAGATCGTGAGATTGGACTGGCCCATTCCCAGTTTGACTACATCTACTCTTATGATGAATATGATCTGGAAGTGAATACGGAAGAACTCAGTTCAGCTGCATGTGCGGAAAAGATATTAGGTTATATCAAGTCCGATCAGGAATACTCGGCATTTAAGAATTTAAGCAGAAGAGACTGAAGCTGTTTGCGTCAGATCATATGATATCCATTCCAATGAAAGTTAGGGATTCGGCCAAATCTTTTTCTTAGCGTTGCCTCGACCCAATAAGTAGATTTCATCAACAAACGCATAAGTATTAGAAAATGAAATAGAAAAGTCTTTACTACCACCGATAGGAAGTTTGCTGCCTTTAATCTGGATGAACAGTGTATTGTTATGATGTGAAATGTTGTAACCATGATATCTGCTAATACTGTCTCCAAACCCACCTTGTAGAGTAATAAGATCAGGAGAAACTTCAGTTCTCGTAACCATAATCTCGTCAGGGTCAACAACGTTGTTTAACATAAAAAGTCCAATGATAATAGGAACAACGATAATAAAAACTGCTCCAACAATAATGCTATACTTCATGTTTGGTCGCATACTCATGATTCACCTCCATAATTAGATGATATGAATCGATGTCTCAATACTCTTTGGGCATAAATTCCTTGCTCAATAAGAACATAATTCTACGTTTAGCAATAGGAGACTCATGTAAATCATATACTAATTCATTTTTGTGTATAGAGATAGGGGGAGGTTACGGATGGAAACTAACGCCATGAATCCAGAAGACCATATCCAACATATGTTGCAGGTGATCATCGAAAAAACACAATCCATCATCGGCGATAACCTTAAACAATCCTTCGGCTCGCTGGAATATTTCCTGGGACATATTGTTGAGTATCGCGATGTAAAGCAATACCTGACAGAGGAGTGGCATATCCGTACACCGCGCTGGTTAGGGGAGTATGGCAATACACCGGAGGAAGAAGAGCTTCTTTCAGACATTTACCGGCTGCAGGCATACATCACCGAAACATTAAAGGGTGGATAAGTGCTCGTGATGTCGCATTAGTCCGACTGAAATGTCGCAAAAGTACATGGTAACACGATACGGAGATCGTATATACTCTCTTTATGTTTCGATAATGAAAATCATTATCAGTACTATACATAAGGGGGATTTACAAATGAAACAAGGAACAAAGGGGCAAGCAGCTGGTAACAAAGCCTATGCTGCTCACAAATCACGATTACTCATGGGCTTGATGCTGGCCCTTATTCTTGTATTGACAGCTTGCGGTGCTGCAACAGGTACAGATAGCGGTAAGAAATCTGCGGCAACGCCAGCGGAGACACCTGCGAATGCGGAAACAAAGACGGACGGAGCTTTTCCCGTAACGATCAAGGGTATGAAGGGTGACATCACTCTAAACGAAAAACCACAGAAAATTGCAGTGCTTGATGTTAAGTTTCTGGATCAGATGTTAGCGGTTGGCGAGAAGCCAGCAGGTAGTGTTATCGCTGGAGGCAACACTGATTTCCCAGAATACTTAGGCGATCAACCGAATGGCGTAGAAGTTCTGGGTACACGGGACGAGCCTAACCTGGAAGCGATTGTTGCACTCGACCCGGATCTGATCATCATGACCGACTTCCAGGAGAAACAGTATGAGAGTGTAAGCAAAATTGCGCCTACCCTGGTACTCGATTTCTACGAAGACTGGCGTGATACGTTAGCTACGGTTGCCCAAGTTACAGACAAGCAGGATGAGGCAGAGAAAGTGCGCACAGCGTATGAAGACAAAATTGCCGGGCTGAAGACAAAATTGTCAGAGAAGCTGGGCGATGAAACAGTGGCGATCATTCGTCCACGAAAAGAAGGAATTCGTGTTCACGGTATTGAGCATCGCATTGGCGGTATTATGTACAATGACTTGGGGCTGAAGATGCCTGCTTTGGTACAGGAGATTAATGAAGATGGCTCCGTTGAAATTTCGATGGAAAAAGTGCCTGAGATTGGGGCAGATCGTTATTTTGTGCTGTCGGATGAGCTGTTTGCGGCAGAAGCAGAGTCTATGTTGAGTAATCCTGTGTGGAAGTCCCTCGATGCTGTGAAAAATAACCGCACGTATGATGTAAACTCAACACTGTGGATTGCATACTACGGACCGCTTGCAATTAATCTGATTGTTGATCAGGCATCGGAAGCCCTGCTAGGATCGAATTAATATGAACCGATATCTCTCGACAGACTTATGGAAAGAGACGGTAGAGGATTATTCGATTTTGCTTGGTGATCCGCCTGAACATAGTGTCCGTACCATTGCTTTGAGTGAGCTGCATGACGAAGAGGCGTGTCGAGAGTATATCCGCTGGTTTCAGAACTATATCGATGCACCAGACATGAAAGTTGCTGCTTCCATGTTAGCCAAGCGGCTTGGCTATCTATGGACGACTCCGCTCGTGACCGCGATGACGTATCATCATCAGCATGTAACTTTTCAACTGGAGAACAGCTTTCTCTATCATCCGAAGCTCGAAGAACATGAGGAGGGTACACGATTTCCTTTTCTAGCGGTGAATGGGCTTCAGGCTGAAGAATGGACTGGAGACAGGAACGTATGGCGGGAAAAAGCGGTCAAGGAGATGTTTGCGGTCCAGCTGACACCTCTGTTAAAGACACTTGCTGCGATTGCACCTCTTTCGATGAGCATACTCTGGGAGAATATTATGGTACGGATTGGCCGACTATTCGCTCCTGATGAAGCCGAGACAGAGCAGGAAAGTAAGATCATTCGAGAGGACTTTTCCTATCTAACACAGGTGGCATCCGGGGAGGTGTTTGGTGAGAGGAAGAATCCGTTAACCCGCTTCACCGATTGTAAGGACAATGTGCATGTTGCCAAAAGTGAGCGGATCACCTGCTGTTTCTATTACCAGATGTCAGGGGAGTATTGCCTCAAATGTCCGAAAATTGACAATGAGAAAGAATCTCAATTAAAATGACAACAGCAACAATTTACCTATGCGATTGTCAGGAGATGAGAGAAATGCCGCTGCAAGAACAGACAAGTCTATGGAGTGATACGACGATCAAGATGATCGACGGATATAGCGGTACTTTGCAGACTGGCAGTGTTCTTCACGAAACCGAATTAATTTCAAATGTGTTACTGCTGGCGGTAGGCGGGGAAGGGGAGCTTGCAATGAATGGTGAAGTTTTCCACATTGGAGCTTCTTTTGCTTGTCATGTAGCGAAGGGAACATCCGTTACACTGACGGCTAGATCAGACGAACTTTATTATATCGTGATTAGGTATAAGGCTTCTTCCCTGGAAGGAGCCTCCCATGCGTTGCCCTCGTATCGCAAACATCCGCTGCAAACGTCGTTTATTCAAAATCCTGTGACGCAAGCGGAATGGATTCAGAATGCGGAAAAAATCGTTGCCAAATGGCGTCGCGGCGAAGGGCTGGAACGTTTTCATGCCAATGCATTGCTTCAGGGGATGATCTACGAACTGATCATGGAGTATGAACGTGGTCAAGGTGGAGCAGAGTCCGACATGGTGGATGTGGTCGTGTCCTATATATCATCGCATTATCGGCAGAATCTGGAGCTGAAAGAGCTGGCAGCCCTCGCCGGATGCAGTGTAAGGCAGTTGCAGCGACGATTCAAACAAGAGAAACAGCTCGGGCCGATGGAGTACGTCATCCAGTTGCGGATGGAGAATGCGTCGCGGATGTTACTTCATACGGATGCTTCCATTGGGGAAATTGCTGACAAAATGGGCTACCGCGACATGTATTATTTCAGCAGGGCGTTTAAGAAATATTATGGCGTTCCTCCACTGCGTTATCGACTTGCTGCCGCTTCAGAATTAGATGAAAACTATGCTCAAGCCTTACTGCGGAATCGCACAGCTTCTTCGTACGAGTCGGCCCAAGGTCCGGTGATCTGCCATATGCGAGGTGAATATCAGGTTACTGAATCACCACAACGTATCGCCGTACTGGATGTTCAATATGCCGATCATTTGCTTGCGCTTGGTTTGTCTCCAGTAGGAAGTGTAGGATCGGGAAGTGCCGTGGTCAATTTCCCTCAATATATCCGAGCAGGACTTCAGGGTACCGAATTACTCGGAACGTATGAGTATCCTGATCTGCTTGCGGTAGAACGATTGTCACCGGATCTGATTATCTGTACCGAGGTGCATGATCAGCATCATGAACGGTTAAGTCGAATCGCTCCAGTGATTATGTTCAAGCGTAATGAGAGCTGGCAGACCATCCTGAGTCTGTTCGGTGAACTGACAGGCAAGCGAGCAGAGGCCAAGCGTATACTTGCCGATTATCATCGACGTACTGCTTTGCTGTCCGAAGAACTGGCTGCAGTACTGGCAGGTAAAAGTGTAGCATTGATTCGTCCGCTGGACTCTCTCGTTCGGGTTCACTCTGCCGCACATCGTACAGGCGCTGTGCTGTACCGTGATCTGGGTCTGCCTGTTCCGTTATTTGTATCCGATACCGCCGACACGGCCTATCATATCTCGGTTGATAGACTACCGGCTGTACAAGCCAGTCATTACTTTTTGCTCAGTAATGAGCTTATGCAGGATGGGATATCCGCGACAGAACAGCGTGTGTGGGGGATGCTGGATTCTGGTGAGCGTCAACAAATACATTCCGTCGATGCTGCGACATGGATCGGTTGTTATGGGCCGATGGGGATCAATGGCATTGTGGATCAGATTGAGCAGGCGTTGTTGGGGTGAGGGGGAGTTCCGCTGTGACTCCTCCTATTTTACATATGGGGGGCAATTTATCTGATTTAACCTTTATAAAATGAGTTTTTTAATTTAAATTTTTGTTAAAATGTGGAACAATTTAAATGCGAAAATCGTTTAATGATTAAGGGGCGAATATGATGAAAAAATATTTACTCTTCACCTTAATTTGTGCTTCGTTGTTGACTTTGTTTCTTAGCGCATGTCAGAGTTCTAGTCAGTCCGATCAGATGGAAGTAAGCAAAGAACCAAAAGAATTAGAAACCTTCTATCCCGGGGATATTACACAGGTTGATTCTATTAGAATGATGAGCAGTGATGGCACTAAAAAAATAACTACAGATCAAGCACTCATTCTGGAATGGATTGAAAAAGTACGCCACTTAAAGGTTGTACTTGATCCAGATCAAGAAGATTCAACAGGGGTTCTGTTTCATATCACTATGTTTGAGCAGGGGAAAGAAATGTTATATATGACCCCTACCGATATAAATCATCAGCGGATGCAGCCACAATCAGAGTTAGCAGACCGAATGACAGAGCTTTACGATACTGTAAAATAAGGTGATAATCGCTGGTTGTGAACTAGGAAAAGCTAACATTTAAGCACAATGAAAAGCAACGCTCGTTTAAAAAGACGGGGCGTTGTTTTCTTTACTCATCTAAGGTTGAGAATTTTCAATTTGTTTTTTACTTCTAGGCTCCTTTGAATGCTTCTGTGGCCTAAGCAGTTTACGAGTTGCTCCTAGAAAAGGTGAGATTAGACTTTAATGAGACTCGCCTGTCGCCGAGCCGTTGACTATTTTGACTAACCTATATGTTAAAATGATAGTAAGTTGAACAAATACGAATAACCGGAGGTATAACACATGAAATGGCAAGAGGTTAGAGAACTGTTCCCTGACCAATTTGTTCTGGTTTCTATCATTCATTATCATGAGGAAGATAACAAAAAAATCGTAGATGAAGTTGCACCAATTCGCACCGTATCAGAACAAGATGCGAATAAAGAGTTTTTTCGAGTAGAACCTGGTAACGTTGTATATCATACTTCGAATCAAGACTTTGTGATTCATCTCCGTAAAGATTAGAAGGAGAGACTATGAACGAAAAAATTAAAGCGAAATTAAAAAAGCAATTGCTATTCATCGTTCTATTTATTTTTATTATTGGAGTTCAATTAACTACCAGATACTTCGCATATCATCCTCCTGTATGGACAACTGCATTATCAACTTTTTGCTTTATTATTTTTTGTATACTCGGCCTTGTAACATACCTTGATCTCAAGAAGCAAGAGCAGTTCATAACGATTGGACAAGTCGTAGATGTGAGATTGAACAAAAATATCATCGTAGTTAAAGGATTGGGACGAGGTAATAGCAAGATTTTAATCAAAGATAGTCATATTTTGAATATGATGCAGCCAAATGACCTCATTGAAATCACGAGATTAAAATATACAAAAACAATAACGAAAAAAGTGTATAAAGACCAGGAGATAGAACTTTGATCAAGTGGTGGGAGAGATAAGTATTTTACATAATAATAAAGAGCATTTTTGGATGTACATCTAAGGTAGAAGGAGAGAATGGATATGGACAACATAAACTCTCAACATTGCAACCTAAATATAAGGTATGACCTGCCTGATGAGGTATGGGCTAAAGTTGCTAAAGTATATGAGTGTATGCCAGGGTGGATGGGTTATAACAGTGGAATTCCACATTGGTTTGGTACTGAAGAGGATGAGGTCTTCATTGAAGCATCCGTTGAGCCTAGTGGGTTATCCTTTTATGCGCAGATGAATAGCGAGGATTGGGCTTCTTGGATAGAAGCATTTAAGTTGGAAGCGTCAAAAGTGTTGGGCTTTGATGTTGGTGAACCTGAGGATGGATATGTATGATATTATGTGAAATTGTATTAGAAGAGTTGGAGTAGGTGAGTTAAGTAGTGGAAAGGAAATTCAAAAGTCATTTTTTTTATATTGTTCTACTGTCAGTTCCATTTGTAGTATTAGAGATTTTACTTTTATTAAAATATCCTAACACCGGATTAGGAAGAATTATTAGCGTGCCATTAACCTTTATGATGAATGGTGTGATAATTCTGATCTCATCTAGTTTGGTTTATTATTTGCTTAAATACACCGGATTTAGAGTCGTTGTGCGAGTCATTCTAGGAATAATTATATGTCTGACTCTTATCGTAACAATATGGTTATATCCGCAGGATTCATCTATACATATTTCAGAAATCATAATAGAAGATATTAAGAATTTCTGGATTAAATGAGGATTTCAATCATCCTAAGATAAGAGCTATCTAAGGATGAAGCCAGTCGTGAATCTTTGATTGTTAGGTAAGATCCATACATCCATTTTAAAGAGGTGAGACTCCTGAAAGACAAAACCAAAGTAATGGCTTATTTTAGCTTGTTTGGAGATGAATTCGATCCGAATTATGTAAGTTCAATACTTAAAATTGAACCTACGAATACGGCTTATAAAGGCGATATAATTAACAAAAAGCATCGAATAAAAGAAACATCATGGACATTAGGTACGCATTATGAAGAATCATTAGATGTAAATCACCAATTAACAAAAGTAGTTGATCTATTAAAAAATAAAGTGAAAGAAATCAATTCGATTCGGATTGAACATCGATTATTTACGAAAATTTTCATTGTAATCAGAATAGAAGAGGGCAAAACTCCTGCTCTTTATTTCGATTCTGATTTTATTGAATTCGTTAATATGATTCATGCTGAAATTGATGTGGATTTGTATACAAATCCATATAATGAAGAATTGGAACAAGAATAGACGAATCTTAAGGCTCATCATCGGATAAAGTGTTTATGTTGTGGGACAGGCTTCCTTTTTGCTGTAAATAGTGGTGTTTTCCTTAAAGGAGGATCTTAAATAATTGAGAAAACGACATTCTATTGAAAAAGCGGAGTGGTCAGAAACTAGAGAGAACCACTATCACAAAGACTGCAAGGATATGGCATTTGCATTTGGCGATAGACTCATCGAAGTGGATGGCACGGTTTATTTGAAAAGAAAAGAAGTCGAGATTAAGGTGATTAAACCTCTTAAACGAAAAACATTTTGGTATGAAACATGGCTGAAGATCAAAGAAATCTACAATGCATAGTCTAACATGAAATTCAACATGATCACTTAAGAGCCAGTGAAGGTTGATTAATTATTTTGTGAGTCATATCAGGAGGTAATATATTTCAATGACGATAATTTGTCTCGAAGGTGCCAGTTCTGTAGGTAAAAGTACGACTTGTCAGCAGTTCGCTACACAATATGATGCATTTATTGTTCCAGAAAAAGGGAATCTTTTTGAAACTCCTCAGCTTGAAGGTAAGGAACTTATGATGTGGTTACTGGAGAGACAAATCGACAGATGGCATATAGCATATGAGAAGAATCAACAACATGAGTATGTGATATTGGATAGCGATGTATTTAAGATGTGGTACAGCTGGATATATGGTTATGAGCATCTATCTTTAGATGAAACAGCGAACTTTTTTAGAAAGAAATTATTGGAGAATGAAATATCATTACCGGATGCTTATGTACTATTCTGGGCGGAAGAAGATGAACTGCGCAAGCGAAAGGAGATGGATCAGACACGATCCAGAAGAAATTTTGATAAACACCTACGCATGATTGAACCTCAAATGAGATACTTTCATTATCTTAATGAACTCGTACCAGGATATGTGGGAATTCATAAAGCAGAGTCTATAGCAGATAATGTACATCATATTGTAAAGCATAGCGAGACATTACCGCACATAAAAAAACGAGAGATCGAGATCTTTGATAGAGTCATTGATTTTTACAAGAGTACTACTCCTTAAACTCAGTGTGGCTTTTGATATCAGATACCGAGTTACTTTAGCTGTGTCTTGGTTAAATGACCAAATACTGCGATCAAAAGAAAAAAGAAATATGCGAGGTGAGTTATGGGCGTAAGAAAAAAATATAAACGTAAAATCGTTCGCTCCAATCGATTGTTTTATTGGTATGTTGATCCGGATATTGACGACGAAGGGATAATCAAATTACATATCGTTTCTGAGGATAAGAAGTTAATTGTCACTTATGAAGTGGGACAACACAGTATTAAGAACAAGCCCCCATTTATAGTCATCATAGGAGAAGAATTTGAAGGCTGGACAACAGAATATATAGGATACAGAAGAGTATTAACACCGCAATGGAACGATGAGATCATCACGCCAAAGTTGATAGGTGAAATTATTGATTGGTGCATCTTGGTAGACAAAGAAATAAACATCGTAAATTGGAAAGGTGAAATTCTCCGACCTCTCTCCTGAATGGAGTGTAATTGCATTTGAGAATAATTTAGATTCATGTGGACTCATTTGAAAACGCATACGTGAGAACAAGAATATGTAATTAACATTTTAATATAAAAGGAGAGAAGCTATGCAGCTGAATCGTGGATATAAAACTGTTAACAAAGTAATCGCTTGTGTTCTGTCATTCATTTTTATCATTATGGCAATAGCGGTACCTGCCCACGCTGAAGAAAAACAGGTTGAGACTACACCATCCAGGATTCCTTTATCCAATTTAGAGGAGACGATTGATGCTTATGTTGCATCGTATGAGAAGTATACCGCTGCCGTTTCGGTTGTGGCTATCAAAGATGGTGAAACTATTGTGAATAAGGCATATGGTTACGCAGATATTGAGAATCAGCGAAAGGCCGATACCTCTACTGTTTTTGTATGGGCTTCGATCTCTAAACTGCTGGTCTATACGAGTGTGATGCAGCTTGTTGAACAAGGAAAGCTTGATTTGCAGACGGATATCCAAGAATATCTGCCAGAGGGATTTTTCAAAAAGCTGAAATACGATGATCCAATTACCCTATTGAACCTGATGCATCACAATGCGGGTTGGGAAGATCAAACAGCGGCTGGGGTGTTGTATTACTCCGAGAAAGAAACGTTAGAATTAGGAGAAACGCTGCGTAAAAATGAGCCGAAACAGATCTATAAACCGAATAGCATAGTGGGTTATTCGAACTACGGCGTTGGTCTAGCCGGTTACATCGTGGAAGAGATAAGTGGACAACCTTTTTATGAATATGTTAAACAACATATTTTTGAACCGCTTCATATGAACGACACTACGGTTCATCCAACGGGGCAAGATCGTCCAGATATCGTGCAAAGAAGGAATGAGGTTGAAGGGTATACGAAAGAGATGAAACCAATCCCTCAGAACAGAGGATACGTCACCTTTTATCCTGCCGGGGCAGCGATGGGGACAGCAGAAGATTTAGGCAAATTCCTTGCAGCGTTGATGCCAGTAGATGATAGTAATGTATTATTTAAGAACAGGGATACGTTAAACGAAATGTTGTCAACAAGTCTATATTATGATGGGACTTCTATTCCGCGATTTGCGCATGGGTTCGTTGAGATGGAATACTGGGTGCCTACATTGCTGCACGAGGGGAATTTGAAAGCATTCTCCAGCAAAGTTGTCTTTGATCCCGAATCTAAATTTGGGGTGGTGGTCATGACAAATCAGTCTTTTGAAGAAGTTTACGGTTATGGACTTATTAAAGAGATTTTCGGTAATAACGTCAATTCTAATAGAGTTACTTCGGAGGGGGGAGGATATTTTCAATCCGCACGACGGGCAGCATCTAGATTTACTAATTTATTTACGGCTCTTGATATAAGGAAATTCACAAAAGCTGAATTAAGTAGTTCTTATCATGTTGTCGAGCATGATGGGGTTGTTGATAGAATTTCCTTTACTCCTTACATTGATTACTTGCCTGTTTCGAATGTAAAGGTGAACTTGATTAAAATATCTTTTATTCCTGCTGTGCTTGCCGCCATTTTCACTTTAATTGCTTTGCTCGGCTATGTAATCCGGATGCTTTTTAATAAACTAAATAAACGAAGAAATCCTAACACTAATTTTAATAAATATTATCTTGCAATTAACTTTGCAGGTGTGGCACTCCTTCTTAATCTTTTCATCTTACAAACGAAGTTGAGGTTTCCAAATTATCCTGCTTATTCTTCGTTACGGATCAATTTAATGTTTAACCTACTTTATGTGGTTCTAGCAGTGGCGTATCTCGGCTTGCTTATGTACAAACTGCGGAAGAGCAGTTACAGCAAAAAGCAAAAGGTAATGTACATTATGTCTGGCATCTCTGCTGTGATCTTGGCTGCTTTTATTGTGGGATGGCATTTGTATGTTTAAGGTGGCAAACGCTGAACGTAGATATTTCAAGCATTACAATGGCTCGCGGATGACTTCTACATATCAATAGTATTAAGTGGGGTCAATTAAACGGAGTAAAGGCAGCAGTTCCTTATTGAGGACTGCTGCCTTTGTGTTAGTACGCCTTTTGGCAACTTGTGCCTCGGCATATTGAAGGGGGATGAAGATCATCCTATTTTTTGTCTATCAAAATAAATAATTTAATAGAACTGTAAATGACCACTAGAATATTCAATAATAATAGACCTATATATCCATCCGTTAATTTTGTTCGTTCAATCCACTTATTCACTAACTCTCCCGAGAGAGCCTGTTTTCCTAAATATTTTTCTATATCATTTGATTTATTTCATCCCTATATATAAGTGGAAACTCCATGCTGTTGGAAGAAGCAGCTAGCGGCGGATAGAACTCTACCCATTTCTGACCTGCCCATCGATCATACTTATAATGAAAGTCTTCACTAGATTCAAGATTATCCCACCTGAGAAAACCCAATATGATTAGAATACAAAGTGTAAAACGCTAAATATTAACTTCTTGTTATTCAAATAAACCCCATCCTTATGTTTGTGAGTATATTACGTTCCATAAGACATTTAACGATATGTAAGGTAGCATTGGAAAAAGTCATGAGATAAGTAGTTAAACAAAACCTAATTCAACGATTATAAATACCAAAAAACTTAAAAAAGATGATCTAGCTAGATTACAGGATCACCTTCTTTAAGCAGTAAAGTTCCAATTATAGAAATGTTCATTACATAGATCAGGAATGATTCGAACGATCTAGAGATGTTACTTTTAATAAAAAGGTAATTAGGGATTTGGCCAAATCTTTTTCTTTGAGTCATCTGGACCTAGTAAATAGATTTCTTCGACCTTTCCGTAGGCATTGGAAAACGATATATTGAAATCCTTACTACCTCCTATGGGGAGTTTACTACCTTTAATCTGAATGAATAATGAATTGTTATTATGCGAAACGTTATAGCCGTGATACCTACTGATACTATCTGCGAATCCACCTTTTAAAGTGATAAGTTCAGAAGAAACTTCGGATTTCGTAACCATGATTTCCTCAGGGTTCACAACCTTGTTAAACATATAAATTCCAATGATAACAGGAACCACAACGATTATAACGGCACTAACGATAATGCCATACTTTGTTCTTGGTCTCATAGTTGATAAATCACCTCATTGATATTAATCGATGCACCCGATGATACTTGGGTACATCGATTAATTGTATTTGTTTAAAACTGATTGCTACGTTTAGGAGCATTAGGTTCATCTGAATAATATACCAAATAATCATATGGCACAGCAGCATTCGTAGTGTAAGCACCGTCTCTGAGTGAATTATACAGATTTTGTGGCGTATTTGGAAAACCAGCAGTATACGTATCTGTTGATACAGAATTCCACAATCCTACCGCAAAAGAAGAGCAATTATTTAACGAGCTCCAAGAGTCATGGCTTCGAATATATGAATTGACACTGTTAAGTTGGCTCTGGGTTAAATACATAGAACGGGAAACTCTATTATTGTAGCTATTCTCAGAGATAAATTTAGCTTCTAAGTTATAAAATATGCCTTCATTTTCGCTTTTATTGCCCCATGTACCCACAGAAATAGTTTTATTAGAGGCAATTCCGCTAAGTCCGCCAACAGAAATATTGGATGTACTCACGTTTTTAACTGTTATAAAAGAATGGGTGCCCCAATTCGATCCTGTCGAACCCCCTGAACTATTTGTACTGCCATTAGGGACCGAAAAAAGAGTCAATACGGCAACATCAGAGCTTGCCATAGGAATAATAGTACCATTTTTGTTCTTTACTACGGGACTAGGCTGTTCACTAGATACAGTCGCTTTAGACGGTTGAGCCTCTGTCGGTACAGTAGTGTTGCTATTTGCAGAAGCATAGGTCGGAAATATAGTACTGAACGCTAGAGTGAAGATAGCCAACAAAAGAAACGGAACTCTAAATAGATTCTTCATTTTAAATTTGATTCCTCCATACTTTCAGGATTTTGTATTATCTTTCCAGTAGTAAATTTCTGTTCAGCATCCAAAGAAGATCGAAATGAGATAGACATTGTAACGACTCATTATCTAACAATATCTTCGAAAATCACCTCTTTCTTTAGTTGATTTAGAGTGTTATGTAATACTTGATGTGATTATTTTTCCTCTCGAATCTATTAACAACGAAAGTTCAATAGAAGTTACATTTTTTTTAGAAAAAAATTCAAAAAAATATTATTAAATGGAATAAAAACAAGTGGTGTATGTATCCTGAATCAATATTTCGTAGTAAATCATCGTCAAAGTAAAAGAGCTGAGACAAGCATTTATACTATTCGCATATGACCGATAACAGAAAAAATATGATTGTGTAGATGGATTTCTGAATTACTGGACATTTGGCGTCAATGGAGCGATTAGAGAAGCAGTTTTGCCTACAGATGCTTGGTCAAGTATCTGTAGGCAAGGTTTGCTCCTGACCTCAATTCTACTGAACGGTATACTTTATTGAGAGATGCGATGCTTAGACTTCGTAATGCCGATCTCAGGGTGCGAGATGTCAAAGGCGAGCTATTCATAGATCAGAGATAAGGAGGCCACAGAATGGAAACTAAAATGCTGTTTGGCTTGGGGTTAGTCTTCGATACTCCGGAATTCGGAATCATCGTTATGGGGGCTAATGAAGAGTTGGATGAACTACTTTCTTCAACAATCAAAGAGATGATCGGTAAACAGATTATCATCAAAAAAAACGGATGGGGAAGAGCAAATATTTGAAGTTGTTTCTACTCAAATAACCATTCTATAGCTGGCAAGAAGAATATCGGTATATGTTTGGGAAAAGGGATTTCCCCAGACGAAGTACCAGCTGGTTCAATCGTCTACTGTTATCCATGAGGACAGATTGATCAGTAGATATGCTTTGTTGAAGCTACATGGAGTGGCAGTTTTTTATTGTACTGGCTGTGCCCATCTTTACTTTTAAAGATCATATATGTTCCGAAAGCATCGGAAGGTCATCTGATTCCCTTTTTGGGATGAGGAGAGCCTTCCTTTTTTATTTTTCAAAATTGCGGAGAAAGACATAGACTCAAACAAAGGAGAGTTTCCTATGAACGATGATACTACAACGGAAGAGAAGATCACCATAACTAAAGGTTCCACTCTTTCATTGCATATTCGTTGTCCCTATAATCCTGCATATATTCAGCGCATTCGCCAGATTACGGGCGGAAAGTGGGAACCCAAACAGAAAATGTGGATCATACCCTACACTATTGCGGCCATCCAGGAGTTTATGAGCCAGTTAGATCCAGATGAAGTTCAGATTACCCCGGAGCAAAGAACCGTTACCTGGAGCGAGGAATTTCCCATTCAAGCGTGAATCAGACCATTAGCGCGCTCCGCTTCTATTGCAAACATGTGCTCCATCATCCTACGGATATCCAGTATATTCGTCCCAAGAAGCGACCAAGCTTCCACAAGTGATGTCCGAAAAGGAAGTTGCACAATTACTCAAATCCGTAACCAACCCTAAACATAAGGCCATATTGTTTCTGACCTATCCTTCCGGGCTTCGTGTAGGTGAAGTTGTGCGTCTGCGTTGCACCTATCTGGATATTGAAAGGCAGACACTCAATGTGAGACAGGGAAAGGGTCAAAAGGATCGGAGAACGCTTCTTTCAAGCCTCGCCTGGGATATGGTGCAGAAATACATAGATGAATACAGACCCAATCGTTGGCTGTTTCCGGGGCAATCTTCTGATCGACATCTTACTGAGCGGAGCGTGCAGAAGGTTTTTGAAGAAGCTAGACAACGCACAGGAATTATGAAAAAGGTAAGTATTCATGCGCTGAGACACTCCTTCGCCACTCATTTGCTGGAAAACGGGACAGACCTGCGCTACATTCAGGAGTTACTTGGTCATACGAGTGCACGTACAACTCAGCGATATACGCATGTTAGCTCCAAAAATATCCAGCATATTCAAAGCCCGCTGGATCGGATGGATTTGGGAGATTGAATGCTTCAATAAATCTCCCTTTTTCACCAAATTCTTCTTCGCAAATACTACACCATAGGTTATCATATACGTAGTTCACATATCATGCAGGATGTGTGGTATTTACGAAGTACATAAAATAGATGTTATCCGAAAGACTTACAATACTACATTTGAGGATAGAGGTGTAAGTATGTTCTTTTTACAGATGTCAGGATTCCCAGGATCAGGAAAGTCGACATTAGCAAGACAGATTAGCCAAGCAACTGGAGCTGTCATTGTCGATCATGATATTTCCAAAACAGCAATTTTAAAATCGTTATCATCACAAGGAAACACGATGGAAGGTAAAGCAATAGGACAACTATCCTATGATGTAGATTGGTCGTTGGTGGATTTTCATTTATCGAATGGACACAGTGTCATTATGGATAGTCCTTGTTTGTACAGAAATTTATTAGAAACCGGACTTGAATTAGCGAGAAAACACAAAAAGAGATATAAGTATGTGGAATGTTATATAGAAGACATTGAAATAATACGAAATCGATTAAAAAATCGAGAAAGACTTCTGAGTCAAATCGAAGCACCATCATCAGAAGAAGGATTTTATAGGACTATTAAAAACAGTAAAAAACCAGAAGAAGAGAAGTATATAGTAGTAGATTCATCGAAACCAATCGCAGATTACTTTCCAAAAGTTCTTGAATATATAAATGAATGAAAATAAAAGTATAGATATACTGAAAGTAAATTCAAGGTGGCCAGTCCATCGGATAACAAAACATTAACGCATCGGGACATCCGTCCCTTGGTCAGCAGAGGTATTGGCAGAGAAGTAGATCCTGCTGACAACCCTGCGAGCCAAAGTCTGACGACCCGTTACGCTTCGCTCCACTTAAGGCTCTCGGGTTCGTGAATGCAAGAACGTTAGGCGAAATTATTTCAAAAATTAGGAGATAGTTTAAAAAATGAACCCAAAATATGATTTTAGAAAATATTGGTCTCTAAATTTCTTTTCGATTCTAAACTATGAAACATTGTTAGATTATGTTAATGATGAAGATTCAATGAGGGTATTCACAAATAAACACGGGTGGGCAATCGACGATCAAGGTAACAAGATATTAATTTCAGAAGATGATGATTCAAGACCAACTATACATACAAGTATTAAGAAAGATATTATCTCAGCTTCTGAGATAATGAATAACCAAGTTATTGTATATATGGCCACAATTATAGAAGCATCAATAAGTGATTTCTTCTATTGTCTTTTTGCTATTGATCCGCAAAGAATGAGGACAGTTAAGTCCGAAGATCGTTTTGGTTTCTCATATGACGATTTCATTAAATATGAGTCAAAAGATGATTATATACTTACACTTGCAAGCAGAGCAGCAGGAATTTGTTCCAGTGGGACTATCAATAGTGTTATAAAACGTATGACCGATATAAGTGGACTTACAATTGCTGAAGAAAATGTTCAAACAATTAATGAAATTACTTTGTTAAGAAACGAAGTTGTACATGGGAACAAGCATCACGATTTCAAGATTCAGAGGATAAAGGAATATAGTGATTCAATCGATCAATTCATTAAATGTATTGCAAGAAAATTACATGAGATGAAGGTAGATGTTATAGATCCAGGAGACTTACTAGATCTTAGCAGGGATTTCCAGGGAGAGAAATAGCTTCGCCTAACATAATATTCATGCTGAGGCTCCGTAGGAGCCTTGGTCTGCTGGATGGATTTCGAGGAGGCATTTCAGCAGACAACCCCGTTGGGGTTCATGAATACAGGAACGTTAAGCTAAACTTCTGAAAAAATAGACATTTAAGGAGAAATCAATGAAAGATGAGCCAGTTTTTTACGTAGTAGATATAAAAGAAGATATTGATAAACTAATTGAACTAAATATAAATCTGTTTTCTAAATTTAAAGTAGAGAGTAAAGATATAAATTCATCGAATAGGTTTCTAAATAATTTATGGGAAATTGTAGATGAGAAAATTAGCCCTAAAGAGAACAATTATTGTCCATGGGCATATTTCCCCAGGAAATTCTCTTTTACTAACGTAACTTATACTTATTTTGGATCCATGAGAACATCAATTGGATATATTCATTTTGCCATTTCTTCTAATAAAAGAGGAACAATAAAAGATATTTATTTATTTTCATTTGAAATCGACTTAAATGTTGAGAAATGGAGATCGGTTTTCAGCGACTATATAAAATTAGCTAAAGATAATCTATATACAGATAGAGTCTTTTTTGTACAATGTGATCTTAAACTATTGAGCACTTCAAATAATTTATTTTTTGAAAGATATCAAGGTAAGAGTTTTTCTTTTGATATTGTAAGGGATAGCCAAAAATTGAAACTACAGTTATGCGCCTTGAATTCGAGTGATGCATCGAATAAAGCGTTACAGAAAATAGATAAAATAATAGACTTTCTTGCTGTTGAAACGAATTTATTATACCAATATACCCAAATAGAAATTCTTCAAGATAATAAAAAAGAAACTTTCGAGGATGCTGTCCACTTTCAGAATGATTTTTTGTGGCAAAATAGTTTCGACGAAAATAAATTTATAGATTTTTACCCTGTTGTAGATGGAAAATTGATAATTTCTACTGAAGCTATATCAGTCATCGAAAAAATATTAAATGATGATTATTCTCAAGAGGAAGACTTTAATGTGTTTTTAAAAGGTTGCTATCATTTTAGAAATAGTTTAATGAATGAAATAAAAATTCAGAGTGAGTTTTTAGAAATTGGAAATGAAGCTGTCTTAATGAAAACAAGAATTGATAATAATGTGAATACAATCTTAGATACTTCTGTTACTGGATATTTATCTTCAATTGAAACAGTAACTTCAAACATCGATAAATCCTCTGTAATGAAATGCGATTCTTGTGGGCAGATAAGATTTAATATTACTTCTCGTGTGAATAATTTTATGGAGAATTATCTAGGTGAGGGCTACGGTGTAATATTTAAGAAAATTTATAATCTTAGATCTCTTTATTTACATACAGGTGAGACATGTGCCAGTAAGTATGTTGGACCAGTTAGGCCACTTCTAGATCAAAATACTGGGTCAGGTGCAGTAGATTATAGTGGTATTTCGATTAGTATCAATGGTGAAAGTAGAGCTTTTAATATTTCAAATATTCGTGAATGGGTTAGTTACAGTTTGAGAAATTATTACAAAGAAGAAATATTAAAATAAAGTTTTGAGATTGTGAATTGAAAACAGGAAGTCAGAAGCATCGCTTAACACAGTATTCACGTTGCGTCACCTGAAGGCTCCTTGGTCTGCAAGAGGTGGTCCGGAGAAGTGAATCAGCAGACAATCCTGCGAGGCTAAGTGCTGTGACCCAGTCGCTGACGCTCCTTTAAGCCTCTCGTATTCGTGAATACAGAAACGTTAAGTGAAATTCCGAGGCGAAATTGAAAGGAAGGTAAGTGATGTTTGATGGAGATCAGTTCAATGAATTTGAGACTGCAAAAAATTATCAAGAAGCCTTTCTGTCGATGAAAAGAGAGTGGGACAAAGGGAAGCGTGATTTGAGTATATGCTTGAATTTAGGTTTTCTATCCTGGTATTTGAGTGTCGAATCTGGCAATACGTTTGTTACTGAGGGGCTTAATGAAAACGATTATGAAATGATTGAATTGACATTAAACGAAGTTACAGAGAAAGGGATACATAATTTCTCTGCAGAAACGCAGTTTTTATTGATTTTCGGTTATATGATTACGTTGTTTCCTCAACATTTTGGAGACTATGAGCATTGGGAAAGCATAGGGAAAAACATGCTGTCAAAAGCATACGAGTTGGAACCAAGTGATCCAATAATTGAAATGGTTTTTCTTGCGGATAGTATGAAAAGTGAAGGTTATAAAAATGCTTGTTTAAGAGCAAAAGAACATATTAAAGACAGATTTAAGAATAAAGGATTAATGGATAAATATTTTCAAGACGTATTTGATAGGTAATTCAGAGGAACATCACTTAACAATATATTCACGCTGCGGACATACATCCTTGGTCCGGCATTCGCCGGACACCCAGCATGGGCTGGGTCGTGAATACAGGAACGTTATGAGAAATCAAATTAAAGGAGAAATAAAATGGGGAAAAAATTAACTATATTTCTTGTGGACGGTTCGGAAACAGGACCTCGAACAATCGAAATCGGTAATTGGTCAGGAAAGGCTGTATATTCTCAACGTTCTTCTTTACCTAAAATTATAGAGCGCTCTGAATTTGATAGACCAGGAGTATATATTTTAAAGTCCTTACCAAATAGTGAAAACTATAATGAACGCATATACATAGGGGAAGCAGAGAATCTCAAAAAGAGATTAAAACAACATTTAGCAGATTCAGATAAGGACTTTATTGAGATTGTAGCTTTTATAAGCAAAGACGAAATGCTCACTAAGTCTCATATAAAGTATTTAGAATCTCGAATTATCTTCTTATCTAAAGAAGCGAAAACAGCCGAGATTGATAATTCGGTTCAGCCTGAACTATCAACTCTCCCGGAAGCTGATATTTCGGATATGGAGTATTTTTTAGAACAAATGAAATTAATTTTTCCAGTAGTTAATTTTATGTTCTTGGTTCCTTCTACCCTCAAACAATCAAATGAGACTGTAATTGCCCCAGTACAAGTCAATAGCGATATTGTATACACGCTTAAAAGTAAAAGAGCTTCTGCTAAATTGATTGAAACTGAAAAGGGCTATGTAGTTCTATCTGGATCTCAAAGTTGCAAGCAAACATCAAGTTCAATCTCTGAAGGATGGATCAAGCAGAGAAATAAGTTGATAGAAACCGGAATCCTAATCGATAATGGAGAATTTTATATATTCAAAGAGAATGCGATTTTTTCTAGTATTAGTGCAGCGACTGCTGTAGTACTAGGACGTCAAGCGGCTGGACCAGTAGAGTGGGTAGATGCTAACGGAAGGACGTTTAAGCAGAACCAAGAAAAGAAGTTTGAAAGCGAAAACAGTGAAGGTTAATTTGACATCTCATAACAATATATTCACGCTACGGACATTCGTCCTTGGTCCGGCATACGCCGGACACTCGACATTCGTCGAATCGTGAATACAGGAACGTTATGTGAAACTTCAACAACTAATAAAGTGATACAAGTATATAACAGAAAGGAGGATAAAGAATGTTTAGGGACAAGGTAGCTCCATGGCTATTATTCATTCTCGGTGTCTTATTAGGATTAAACCTTTATGATTTTAATGAGTTTCAGCTTAATGTATTTAATATAGGTGCATTTTTTTTGACTCTTACTGGTTTGAATTTGGGTTCTTCATCTAGCCCTAGGAAGAATTCCATTTTGAAATTCTTAAAGAAGGTGAATATAGGCATTGGTATATTTATGATTATATTGGCTGCCTTTGCTAGCGGGTTCAAATATTACAGTATCCTTTTTGAATTAGTTAACAATATAAACACTAATGCTCTTCTTTTAATAGGTATAGCAGTAACCTTGTGGTCCTTTAAATTGTCTGACGAAAGACAAAACATATTGGTTGATAAAAAAGGCGAAGAGACTTTTATATTCAGAGAAAAATATCTAGAAGAAAGGGAATTGAGAATAAAATACCAAGAAGAAATAAATAAGTTAAGAAAAACAATTGCAAAAAGGAGTAATAACAATGAGGAAAATTGAATTTAAATTAGAACAGAATGAAGATGAATTTCTGAAATCTTGGAGGGTCATTGATTTTGCAAACAAAATCAATGAATTGCATTATAAGCATGAATTGCTAAATGAAGTGCAAAATAGAATAAAATCAGGAGAGAAGCCACAGAATTTCTTTGTATTTGATAAATCATTCAGTATTCACAGAAGTTATAGATACTTGGGAATACATAAGTTAAGTAGTAAAAACGGAGTGAAAAATCTATATCATTTAGGGATTCCAATTCCTTTATACTCAAACCCTAAAATTGATGCAGTAAGGTACATATTTGATTCTTTTTCTCGAATGTACACAGAGTTTAATAAGGAGACAGGAGAAGGACAAGTTAAGCTGGATAAGAATAATCTTTATTTTTTTGTTAAAGAAGCTATGACATCTGATAACACAATTGAAATTCATAAGTACCAAAAATATTTAAACACATACATTTCAACAATTATTGAGCCTAAATCTCAAAATAAAATGAGGGATTTGGTTTCTCAAGAATTGAAGACATTACGAGTCAGATACACGGATAGATACGAAATACAGAAAAAAATGATTGAAACCGAAGAAGAGATCAAGTCGAATAAGACTGAATCCCTTCATAAAGATTATTATGAATTAGCAAGCAAAGTACCAGGAGCATTTGAACGTAGTTTTATAAACAATAAACGCCCTATTGTAGGCGTTTATAATGAAGAGAGTAATAGTGTTGAGATACTATGTAAGAACTTTATTAGGCAAAAGATCAAAGAAGATAGACAGTTTGATTTAAAAGAAATAAGTCATAATAGTCCTTATGTTATTGTTTTCCTTGCTACTTATGTACTCGCCCAGTTATTTTATCAAATGTATGTCAATAAAATTGATAGGCTTCAAGTTCAAAACGAAATTGTTTTTGATGATATTGAATTAGTGGATGAAGGTTATGAAGAACGAGAACAATCCAATAGTGAGGCTGAAGATGCTCAAAACAAAACACTTATATTAGAAGAGAATAGAAATAGGTTAAAAGAAGTTGCTGTTACTTTAGAGAATGCAGAGCAGCAAAATGAACTAGCTAGTATACCGCTAAGTGTACAAAACACGCTAACTCATATTTCAAATTCAAATATAAGTAAAATGGCTATAAATTTTGATCAAAATGGATTCAGTAATGGAAGCTTATATTTAACAAAAACTGATGAAGAAAATAATAATTGAAGCTGGATATAAAGAGTCGAAAGAAATAAGAAGCATCACATAACATAATATTCAAGCAGCGGCTCCTTTGGAGCCTGGGTCTGCGGATGGATTTCGGAGGGGAATTTCAGCAGACAACCCCTTCGGGGTTCATGAATACAGGAACGTTATCAGAGATTCTAGAAAAGAGGATGAGAAATCATGAGTAAGAATATTGGTCACTGTAAGCTTTGTGGTGAATTCAGAAACCTAGTAAGATCTCATATTATTCCTGAAGGTTTTTATCTACCTCTATATGATGAAAAACAAGTAACCTACCACTCTTCACCTTCTAGAAATCAATTTAAATTCATGCAAAAAGGACAGAGAGAGTATATGTTGTGTAATAAATGTGACAGAGACTTACTAGGTCCTTATGATAAATACGGGATTGAAGTGATTAGAGACAACAAATACATAAATAAATTTTTTAGCGAGGAAGCAGAGTTTTGGACTAATGTCGAATATAATAAATTTAAAATTTTTTTACTTTCAGTTTTGCTAAGAGCACATTTTGCTGAAAATTTATTTACCGGTATAGAGTTAGATAGAAGTGAAGAAGAAGTTTTAAAAGAGTATATTCTCAAAGAATCAGCACCATCAATTGATATTTTTCCTGTAATGGGTGTGAAGTTATTTGATCCTATTACAAATAACTTTAATTTAGATGAAATTATAACTCATGGAAATACATATCTCAGAGAAAATTATACAGACTCTCGATTAATAGTAATGATTTTTGGAGGGTATGGTTGGATGTTCATTTTACCAAAAGGAGAAAAAGATGATGTTAATTACAATCAATTTCTTAGAGAAGATGGAGTGTTTGCTTTACTTAAAGAAAACATCAGAGAATTTCTTCCTTTCACGGATATGAGAGAATCTATAGCGTATTCAAATTTAAATTTTAAAAGGCTTAATAAGGATCAATCATAAAAGATTTTTCTAAGAATCAGAATATATTTGATTTTTTACAAGTAGTTGCTTGATTCGAGCAATATAGAACTTCTGATAACATAATATTCACGCTGCGAACATTCGTCCTTGATCCGGCATACACCGGACACTCGACATGCGTCGGGTCGTGAATACGGGAACGTTATAGGAAATCAGCGCAAAAATAAATATTCGTTTTAGGAGATGGAAATCATTAGTGGAAAGATCAGGATTTTAAATCTTTATGAGGCTTATTCGGTGGTAGCAGGTGTAATTGCAGAACTTGATGGGGAATATGAATTTTCACCAATTGAATGGATTGATTATGAAGATGTTGATTACTTATCAATTGTTTTAAAGCCTCAACGGTATACCTTATTGCATGGATATATAACAAGTGTTTATAAATATCATTTAGAGTATATAGTTGATAAACATTTCTATGATGAAGTAATTGAAGATCTAGTTAAGGTATTTGATACTTACGAATTTAATTCAGATGAAATAATTGATATAAAAAAAGAATATGAGATTAGTCAATTAGAAGACCCAGATCATAGAGATAATAACAAACTAGTATACCGACTTTTGAATTATTTTGAAAAAACACTATTGAAATATGTAGTGGAGGATGCATTTACTGTTCTTTATCAAAATAAAGTCTTCCTTAGGGATTTTAATTTAAAGATAGCAGAACTAATAATTAAATTTGAACAAGACGACTACCCTAAAGTATTGTCTAGCAATGGAGTCTTAAGAAGATGTGATTATCTTCCTGAATGGTTGAAACAAGGAGTCTTTTTCCGTGATAAGGGACGATGTCAATTATGTGGTACGGATTTATCAAGATTATTAAGTAATGATTTTGAAATACATTATGATCACATTGTGCCACTCAATATAGGTGGAACAAATGACCCTACAAACTTCCAATTAACATGTTCAAAATGCAATTTAATTAAAGGCGCTAGAAATAGTAACACTAAAAATATTGGTTCTCTTTTTTGGGATATATAAGATATGTAAGAGTTTCAATGAAGGCGCTGACATCCCATAACATCATATCCACGCATCGAAGCCTGACGGCTTCTCGGTCCGCCCGAAGTGATTGACAGGGAAGTTGAATCAGGCGGACACATCCGCACCGACTAGTCGCGGCCGCCCCTGAGGGGCTTTAGTCGGTAGGGCATCGTGGATACAGGAACGTTAGATGAAATGCAGGGAACAGATTAATCAATCAAAAATAAATGAGAGGACTACTTCATGGATTGGTCTAAATTACGTGTAATGATAAGAGAATTTATTACTCCGGGATTAAAGAAACGTATTGATATTCACGAAACCAGGTATCGCGAAGCACACGATGGGTATGGTGAAGCTTGGATTACACTGGATGGTAAGAAGATTTTCGGAGGTGGATATTATCATTGGTACATGAATGAGCTACCTGAGAATATTACATTACTAGAACTTCACCATGGATATCATGAGGATTTATATAAAACACATATAAGAAACGATGATGTAAAGACAATAATGAATATGGGTTTGCATGAAACAAGTCATATTACTGAAAATCTTAGAAATTACATAAATACACCTTTCTCAGAAATAATGAGTTCCAATAACCCAATATATAAAGCATTTGGAATTATTGATAGACGACTTGGTAGGAGACGGTTTGAGAAAATCGTTTTAAATGAAGATGAACATCAGTTGGTAAAGATGATTTATGGACTGAGGAAAGAACAATTTGACAGCTAATACAAAGAAATCCTGCAAATCGCCTAACATCGCATCTACGCTGCGGGGCGTTCGCCCCTTGGTTCGCAAGAACTAGAAAGCAAAGGAGTTGATTCAACTCTCAACCCTGCAAGGCTAAGTGGGGAAGCCACCGAGTCGCTACGCTCCTTTAAGCCTATCGGGTTCGTAGATACAGTAACGTTAGCTGAAATCAAAAGGGAGAATTCATATGAATGAAGCAAAATTTCATCATTATGTTCCAAGATTTTATTTAAATAATTTTACTAATTCAGAGGGAAAGTTATTTATTTATGATAAGCAAAGGGAAGTTTCTTTTTCTATCGCTCCTAAAAATATTGCAGTAGTAAATCATTTTTATAGACATGAAGAACTTCAAAAACAGGGACATGATCCTTTAATAATGGAAAAACAATTTTCGAGAATAGAATCAGAAGCAAGCAATATTCTGAAAAATTGGCTCCATCAATTTTCAATTTCGAACAAGCTAGAAATTCCGAATGTAAATAGAGAAATAATTTCTTTGTATATCACTCTTCAACTTCTTAGAACAGTAGAAGCTAGAGAACAAATCGTTCAATTTTCTGAACGGAATACAAAAAATTATGATGCCAGAAATGATCAAGCAGGGCTTCATCTTTCACTATTATGGGATGAATCCACAGTTAATATGCTTACCAATCAAATAGCTAAATGTATTTGGATATTTGGCAAGAACGATAGTGCTACTCCTTTTATGATTTCTGATCATCCAGTGCTAATCAGAAATTTTAATCATACTGAATGGATAATTGGACCAAGGGTATTCGATAAGGGTATGTACATTGTTTTCCCACTTACGCCTAACTTAATTATGTATTGTAAGGAGCCTGATTATTGGGGGAAACTTAAAACATTCGAAAACCGAATAACTCCTGTAAATTATTCGAGCGATATGGTGAACCATGAAAACTCAGGGCAAATTGGGATGTCATATAAACTTCTAATTTCTTCTATCAATAATTTTGACTTCGCAAAAAAATTTCTCAAAGAACAAAATGATTTTAAAAATTCTAATAGAGACAGGTTCTAAGTTCTTTTTGAACATTAACTTGCATCGAAGAATAATCAGATCAACAATAACTTAGAAAACATCTGACATCAGCTAACAAAATATTCACGCTGCGGACATTCGTCCTTGGTCCGACATTCGCCGGACACTCAGCATGCGCTGAGTCGTGAATAGAGGAACGTTAGGTGAAATTTACAAGAAAATTATTTTGGAGGCATTTCCATGGGAGAATTATTTAAGAGAAATTCAGACATTAACAAGAATGCGTTTCCTAACTGGAGAAGAAGTCATTATTCAAGTTGGGAATTCAAAACTTATTCAGATATGTATAAAAAAAGTGGTGACCTATTAATAAATTCTATTGGTGATAATGTTACGAAACAAGCTGATGAAGTAATAATTCCAAGCATTTTTTTGTATCGGCATTCAACGGAATTGATTTTAAAAGCAATTCTTTTAACACATTATTTAATGGATAAGAGTATGACAAGAGAAAAAATCCAAGAAAAATTGAAGGGCCACAGCATAAAGACTCTTTGGAATAAAACAGAAAATATACTTCATGAGTATTTAGGTGAAGCTATTAGAAAAGATAGATCGCCATTTGTAATGATGAAAGAAACTATTGAAGACTTAGATAGTATCGACTCATCTTCTATGATGTTTAGATATCCTTTTGATAATAAATATGAGAAGGCGCAATTAATAGGAGATAAAGAACATAACTATGGTATCGACTATGAACATTTAAAACTAGCTTTTAATGAATCATATGATTATTTTGAAGGTTGTTTTTATACTATCTATAACAAGTATGAAAATTTAGATACTATACCAATTTTGTAAGCATACTCGTGGAGAAGTGGACATCCCTAACATCATATTTAAGCAGCGGCTCCCTTGGAGCCTTGGTCTGCGGGAAGGAATTTGAAGAAGGATTTCAGCAGACAAACCCTTCGGGGTTCGTGAATACAGAAACGTTATCAGAAATTTTTGAATAAGAAAGGACAAAGATCGTTGAAAACCAGAGTAGAGAGAGTCTGTGAAGAGAAAGAAAAACTCAGAAAAGAAATGATACTGATTCCTTTCCAAATCGCTTTTTTAATTTCAAGTCTTTTGGTATATGCACTTGGTTTGGCTCTTTGGGCTAAAGTCTTGAATAAAACAGCATATAGTAGTTTGATAAGTGGAATTTTAGAAATTAATATAATGACAGTCGGTTTTTTTATGATACTCGGTTTTGCGAATTTGAAATTTCTTATTGTGTTAGTAAAGTCCTTGCTTAAAATAATGTTTATGGTTTGGATAGTTATGATTGTTCAATTATCACCAATGAAGCCAGTAGAACAAAGTACATGGATTATATCTTCGGCTTTTTTTTTCATCTACTTAGAAGTTTTATTGGAAATTAATGATTGCTTATTTCAGGTGAAAGATGATTTCAAAATGTTAAAGATAAAATTCCTAACAGCTACTTTTATAAAGAAAAACTCTTTGTCTATCTCTATATTATTTTTAAGTATCATAAATATAGCTTTGTCTTATTTTATAGTTGACCTATTGAGCGTAATTTATAATTAATTCAATGTAGAATAGTACAGAACTTCTGATAACATAATATTCACGCTGCGTACATACGTTCTTGTTCCGTCATTCGCCGGATACTTGACATGCGTCGAGTCGTGAATACAGGAACGTTATACAAAACCCCTAAACCAAACCCCTAAACCAAACCAAACAAAAAGATACAACACATTTGAAAGTTGAGGATGAGATTAATGGAGGATCGAGTAGGAGCTTTTTAAAGCCTTGGGTGGAGGGGGGAGAAATTTCTTAACAGACCAGTGAATTTGCTGTGACTGTGAGGTTAGATAGGAAGCTGAGAGTTGGTCTTATTATTGACACCGAAAGTTTATATCGGTGTTTTTTTATTTTTAATTCGATTGCCGCATTAAAGCAATCATAGTTTATCTTAAAATTTGGTTTAGATGAAAATATTAGTATTCAACATCGGGTACAGATATTCGCATTAAAATTGACTGCTCACGTCTAGCATTAACAAGACATGACACAGTTTAGACCCATCAGAGAGGGTGCATGTATGAGCCGGTTGCTTGACTTATTGGAAGAGGAACGGCGCAAGCTTAATCAGCTTGGTGAGGCATCCTTGAATCAAGCGATTCCGTTGTGGGAGAACCCTGAGGTTCAGGAACAGAGCCGAAGGGTGGACGAACTGGTGGCCCGAGTTAGTGAAGCGAAGGCGAAACATAGTAGCACGGCAATGAGCGAAGTACATAATGGGTAGGGAGGAGAAGCTATGGATTTTCCACGGTGGATGCAACGAGCGATTCAAGCAAGGCTGGATGAGGTGACTGCCCGGATCGAACATGATCCTGAACTGAGTCGAGTACGTCGGGGAACAGACGAAGCGCTTGAAGTTTTGTTTGCAGGTAAGGATGTCGAGCAGACACCTGAATATATCGAGTGGGAGAATCGTTATATTGTCAGAAAAGGCATAGAAAATGAGAGGTTGTATATGCAGGGACTACGAGATGGTATTCAGCTCACAGTATCCTTGCTGGGTCAGTCGATGCCAGAGGAGACCGATACTTAGGCTTGATCCACTAAGCGAACCCATAAGTCAGGGGAAGCTACCTCAAACTTAACTTAAAAACCGGAGCCGAAGCGTGAATCTATCGCTTTGGCTCCTGTTTTAATGCTCTACTTTTCCAAATTCTAAATTAAGGAAAGGAGGACTTAGTGTATGTGTTAAGCTTAAAAAAACAAGGGTAGAAGAGAGGTATGGATATTATGAAAAAAAGATCTAAATACTTAATCGTGCTTTTTATGTTTATTGCGATTGTATCTATTCTGTTTTTTTTAAATACCAACAAAAATGAAGCTAATGGGCCAGTGGTTAATGGAAATATTATTCAAGTCAAAAACTTTGATCTGGATGCCAAATCAACGAATTTAAAGACAATGACAGAAGGAACGATATTTGTTGAGGGTGAGAAGGAGCATATTGATCATATCAAAATAGTAGCACATGTAGAGATTGACCCCGCTGACTGGGGAGTGTTGCATTTTATATCCCTGATCAATGGAGTGTCTCCAGCATCACTAGCAGTTATCCTGAAAATCAATCGAAGTTAAAGCCCGCTGAGTATATATCCACTTGGATGAATTCTTCTGATGACTCTTCATGGCGCACGATGATTGAGATTGGGAGAGAACGAAATTACATAGCAAATGGCGGAGGTACTGGAACGATTGTGATCGAGTTAAGTCCAGATCAAAAGGGAATGTCCCCCTCTGAGTCATTAAAAATTGGTATTGAGGTCGGATCAGAAGAGAAAAATGGAAACCGAATTATGGGTACGGATTCTGTTAAAGTTGCTGTATTTTGAAGTATTTAATCGTGATTGTTTTATTTAGGAAATGAAAACTGTACAGACCTATGATAAGTCAAATATAAAAGAGAAATATGGAAATTAAACTTTGGAGGTGCTGACATGAAAAAGTGGATAATAGCAGGAGTTATAGCTGTGATGGGGGTTAGCATTTTTTTTGGATATAAGCATTTAAATGCACAAGAACTACGTCCAGATGCAGATTACCACAATTACGCTCTTTCTGAGATAGAATCATTAGCTACTGTCATTGTGGAGGCTGATTGGGAAGAGGAAACGAATTCAATCGTTGAATTAGATCAAAAGGATAAGTATCCATTGGACACACGTACATTTTCAAATATAAAAGTGAAGAAAGTATACAAGGGTGAAGTGAAGGAGGGGGAGGAACTAAACGTAGTTGAATACTATGCCAAGTGGAGAGATGTGGCAGGTGCATATGTAAAATATCCAAATGAATTGTATCAACCTTTAACGTCGGGTAAAAACTATCTATTGTTTTTATATCAAAGTCCAGAGGAACCTTCAGGTTCATATGAGATCATCGGCAACCATCAGGGTAAATATGTTTACCCGGAAAGTCAAAGTAATATGAGTATTCAATCCACTAATGATCTGGATATTGCCGAAAAAGATGAACATTATTCTGCCTTATATAACGAGGTAAGTGAAAAGTATTTTAAGTAGCACAATGGATATTATTTGAATTACAGAGGGAAACGACCCTGATCTACACTTAAAAACCCGAGCCGAAGCTTGAATACCTCGCTTCGGCTCGGGTTTTAATGCTCTACTTTCCCCAAATCCAATTCTTACTTCGCACTCACTGACTTAAACCAATCATTCACTTCTTGCGTGATCTGATCTCCGCCATTGGATTTCCAGTTGGCGACGAATTGGTCAAAGGCATCAATTGGCAGATTGCCGTAGATGATTTTGTTGAAGGTTTCCATCTCAGACTGACGGAGCAGGTTCCATTTGGATACCATGGTTGGTGTTGCAGCGCCAGTGAAATAGTTTTGTTTACGGACGTCGATCTGGGACATAACGACTTTACCTGCATACCAGTTTTCCGGTTTGCGGAATTCGGCCATTTGTTTCTCGTACGGTGTTTCAGGCTTCTCGCCGTTGGCCAGCTTCACGAGTGTTTTCATGTACAGATCCGGGATACGTGCTGGGCCGGTCAGGAACGGGAATTCGTTGGAGAAGTCTTTGATCTTCTCTTTGTCACTGGTCGGTTGTCCGTCAATGATATCCCAGTCGTAACCTTTGGCGAAGCCGTATTCATACTCACTGCCCGCTTTCGGGTTCGCAAGATTATCCAGCAGGTAGTTGTAGTACAGGAAGATGGCTTCTGGATGCTTCGCATCCTTGTTAATCATGATACTTGCGTTGACACCAGAGTTCTGCCACTTCGTACCGATCTTGCCGTCTGGGCCAGCTGGAACAGGGTAAGCTTTATACTTAGAGCCAGGTACGTTCTTCAGCAGGTCAGGTGCAGGCCAGTCAGGTACCCAGTTTGCGCCAGGCAGAATGCCTGCTTTGCCAGCTGTCCAGCTTTCAGCGGATTTGCCTTCGTCCCACAGAGCGGAGTCAGCGTGGATATAACCTTTATCCATCCATTCAGCCAGCTTGGCTAGGGCTTGTTTGGCTCCCGGGTTAACGGAGCCGTACTCGAGGTTGCCATTCGCGTCTTTGTTCCATTGCTCCTCGATTGTACCGTATGCACCGAACAACCAGTCGAGCTGACCCATCCAGGTGTTGGTGTTATTTTTCAGCGAGATCGCCAGCGGGAATACTTTGTCTGGAGACAGACCGTCCGGGTTCTCGTTCTTGAATTTGTCCATGATGTTCTCAAGGTCTGCGATGGTTTTCGGAGCTTCCAGGTTCAGCTTCTCCATCCAGTCCTCGCGGAGCCAGAGCAGTGTATCGTCGTTATCGGTGTACTCCATGATCGGCATGTTGTATTTCTTGCCGTCCTTGGTGAACGGATACCACAGTTCAGGATGTGCTGCTGCGTGATCTTTCAGGGTCTGACTCGCGTACTTGTCGAACAACTCATCGATGGCGATGAATTGACCGGAGTCGATCAGCTGATTGGTCAGTACCGCATTGGTGGGTACGGTGACGAAATCAGGCAGCTTCTCGCCAGAGGCGATCGCCAGTTGCAGCTTTTGTCTGTATTGATCGTCATTGGCCGGATACCAGGTATCTTTATGTTTCATACCCAGCGTTTCGAGCATCCAGCGATCGTGCACGTTATTTTCTTTGGTATCCCCTTGCACGTATTTCTTCGGCATTAATACCGAACTGAACTCGATGGGTGGGTCATATTTTCCTTTGGCAAAAGCAGCTTCTGCTTCCGCTGAGCCGACAGTTCCCGGCGTATTATCGGTACCATTGTCACTGGCTGTCTCGCCACTGCCGCACGCAGTGATCGTGATGAGCGCGATAACCATGAGCAGTGACCACCATGTTTTAAATTTGATCATTGTTCAGTCCCCCTACGGTGTATGATCTTTACAATGTAACTGTACCAATTTGGGCGGGAGGGCATCTATATGAGTTTGTTAGTTTCCATAGGACTCTATTAGTGAATGTTCAAATGAAGTTCAAAAAATTCGGTTTTCAGTACCGAGAAGATGGGATAAAGCTAGAAATGGAGTAGCGGAGCGTAGGCAAACTACGTGAGCAACGGACATTTCGGCTGAATTCCATATTCGATGCTGATGATGCCGTGAGGCATCCTTCGTAATCAAAAGCGGATTTTTTGAACAACCTCTAAGATGTTATTTGTGCTGGTCTCTGTATTCTTGCGGCGTAACGCCGAATTGACGCTTGAACACTTTGATAAAATAAGCCGGGTCCATATAACCAATCTCCATGCTGATTTCATATACTTTTTTGGTGGTCGTCACCAGCTTGTGACAGGCCCGATCCATACGCAGGCGCGAGATATAATCACTGATGCCTTCGCCCGTTTCGATCTTATAGATCTTGGACAGGTGGGTTGGGTGCAGATTGACATGGTCAGCCAATACACGCAAAGAGACATCCAGATGCAGGTTCTTATCTGTAAAATCCTGAATCTTCTTCACATAATCCGAACGAATATCCTTGATCTCATTGGATGTGCCTTCCTTGAGTTTACCGAGCACGCTGAGCGACCATTTCCGCAGTTTGCTGATGGTAGCGAAGACTTCGCCACTTTGTAAATCCTCGACATCATTTCCCATTAAAGTGGTCAGGGTCAGCTTGTTTCGGTGAGCAATATTAGTGAATGAAGCTGTAATAAGAAAACCTGCCTCCATGCAATGTTCCCAGGATTCCGACCATTTCTCATCCAACTCGGCGCAGACTGCGAGGATTTTCTCTTCGGCGGCATCCCACTGTCCACTTTCCAACAGGCTAATGAAGGTGGGCGGGGTGTACAACACGTCGAGTGGACCTTGCGCTGCAGGCGTCTCGACATCGCTCACACGCATGACAAATTCGCGTTCGTCGCCAACGATCTGCCGGAAATAGGCCGAAGCCTGACGGAAGCGATCGTAAATCTGTTCCGGGAAGGTGAACCACTCGGTGATAACGATGGAGAGGGAGCCTTTCAGAAACTGTTTTACTTTGGATTGAAGCTGAATCGATAGCTTCTCCAGCATGGTTTCTTTGCCAATATCGCCTTTCCGTTCTTTCAACTGAAGCAAAAACACCAGATATCCGTGTTCCTCCTTCACGCCCCACACTTCCATAAACTCACCCATAATCTCTTCCGCCATGTTGATGATCGCATATTCGATCAGGGTCTGATCATTGCTGTCATAGTGTCCGAATTCTTCTTCCAAACGAACCAACATTAATGCGGCATCCCCGGTGTGAAAAGGGAGATCATAATTGGCGAGCTTCCGCTCCCATTCGGCAGCGGCGATTCGTTGTCCCTGCAACGCCCCAAGGAGCAGTCGTCCTCGTAAATGGGGGAGATTCTCTCGCAACGTAAACTGCGTTCGTGTCAGTGAACTGACCAGTTCCCATTCATTGTTCAATTGATCAATGGCCTTCTGAACAGCACCCATTAGTTCATCGTCAGTGGGCGGCTTCAACAAATAGTCTACGGCTTCGAACTGGATCGCTTTTTTGGCGTAATCGAATTCGGAATACCCGGATAACAGGATGCATTTAATTTTTTTGTCCCGTATGCGGATACGTTCGATTAGTTCTATACCTGTCATTTCGGGCATCTGTATATCCGAGATCACGATATCAATAGGGTGGGTGTCAATCATTTGTAGTGCTTCGTGGGCCGAGTAGGCTTTATGCACATGTTCAATCCCCAGCGTATGCCAGGGTTTGGTCATGGACAGGTTATCGACCCAGTGTGCTTCATCGTCTACGATCATCATGTGCATGTTTGTATTGTCTCCTTGGTGGTTGAACGCAGACATATGTACACTTGCCACTCCGATGACAGAATAACCTTCCGATCGCTGTTACCCCCAGATTTATTGATTGATTTTTTAAACGTGTAAATCTGGGGATAAAGGCGAGCACTCCGTTTCTTCAGGTTTTTTCTGTCCTCTGCGTTATCGTGTACATGATCTTGTTCAAAATTAAATCTCAATTTATTGGTTGTATTAACTTTAACTCTTAGAAGAATCTCCTCGCTCCGTATCCTCTTTTGATATCTCCCAGATAATTTCGGTTCGGAATCCGCCAAGTGGGGAGGGGCCGAATAGGAGGTAGGAATGGCTTCCGAATGTGTGCATGATTCGTTGATTCGTATTCCAGAGGCCGCAGCCCATTTCTTCTTGTAAAGGTTCCTGCATCTTCAAGTTCAGCGCTTCGTACTGTTCGGGGCTTAGGCCGGGTCCGTCGTCGTCGATGTATATTCTGCCAAAACCATTCTTGCGCTCCCCGGTAATTCGGATTTCCCCGGATGAATAGGACTTCGCCACACCGTGTATGACGGAATTCTCGACCATCGGTTGAAGCATTAATCGCGGCACCGATTGGGCAAGCATGTCCTCAGGAATATCAATGTGATATTCAATTCGGCCATTGCGCAGCTTCTGGATATCCAGATAGTTGATCAGCAGCTTGATCTCTTCCTGAAGCGACGATGTCTCCTTTTCCATACGGGTGGTATAGCGATAATACGCACTTAGGTTATGCGCCATGGAGACGACGGCTTGCTCGTCCTTCATCTGAGCCATGTTGATGATATAACCAAGACAATTATATAGGAAATGCGGATTAATCTGCGCTTGTAATTGCTTCAGCGTAGCTTCCCTGGCTCTAATTTTCTCATGGAACACATTCTCGATCAGATCCTGAATCTGATGGGACATATCGTTGAATCGGCGGAACAGGAATGAGAATTCATTCTGGTTTTTGCTATGCAGTCGAACAGAATAATCGCCCTGCTCTACGCGGCGTAAACCTTTGATCAGCTGTTTGATCGGATACTGGACATTCCGGTACAGCAGGATGGAAGCCGAGATGCCCACAACGAGTAGCAAAATCATACTGGTGTAGAACAGATTCTGACTGAGCGAGATGGGTTTCAAAATCTGATACAGCGGGATGACGTCAACCAGATGCCAATCCAGATAGGTAGACTTCACGGAGCTAACCAGATATTTCTTTCCGTTTAGTTCGACCACGTCCTGTGTAGTATCCTCTGGCGAGTGTGTATCCAGATACTGGGTGAGTGCTGCGGATAATTGCTTGTCCGCGCTGCGATTCAGAATGGGTGCATTTCCTTTGTGATATAAGAAAGGATCGCCTTGTCCACCTGCTTTATACGTATCCAGCATATTCTGAATATTCTCATAGCTGAAGCTGGCTTCAATCACCAGATTGCTTCCCGTGAGCATTCCTGGTTGGGCAAGGGAGTCCGTATAGAACCAATAGAAGGATTTCATCTCATCCTGTGATTCCGCACTTTGATCCCCATAGGTCCATTGTCCGCTCATATTTTTTTTCAAATAGGCCTCATCATATCCGGTAGTTCGGTTGTAGTTGGCGATGACATCCTCATTCTGCTGTGAATACACCGCATATCGGGTAGGCCATATATCGGTAACGCTCGTCTGAAGCGTCATCTTCTCCTGAATCACATAACGGGTCTGCATCCGGTCATATCGATCATCCCACATGTTCAGGCCGTTGAAGGCTCTGACATTGGGATCTCGGGAGAGAATCAGGCTGAAATCCATCATCTGATTGATGCGGGAGTCGATCTGACTGGACAAGAACGTGAGCTGTTTCGTGTTGGAGATTTGCAGTTCTTTGCTGACGACATCATAGGTGACGTTATTCGAGTAGGTGTACATGATCAGAATGGGGATGAATAAGACCACAATTAACAGATTTATTTTGGCGAATAGACTGAATCGGGATCTGGTTTTATTTTGAAAAGGCATGAAGCGCTTCCATATATACATAAAAAGTCTCCTTTTAATTCGTGTGTAAACAACTGTTTCTAGGATGGCCCTAACAAAACACTATCAAGCCTAACAATGTTATATAGCAGACCTCAGTATGGCTTGATACTATTTATATCAGAGAACCCCATCACACACAAAAACTTTTTTTGGGAACAGGAGCAGTGCTATGGAGGCTAAATTGGAGGGTAAGCGGGTCCCGCAGGCAAACGTTGGGAACAAGCTGGAGAAAAAGAGAAAAAGACGCTATAAACAGCCATGGATTCTGCACTTCATGGTGTTGCCGGCAGCCATTATGGTCTTTATATTTTCATACATTCCGATGTCCGGGATTTTGATGGCATTTCAGGATTATAAACCTGCACTGGGATTTTTCAATTCCGAATGGGTAGGACTGAAGCACTTCAGGTATATGTGGGAAAATGATTATTTCCTGCAAATTACGTGGAACACGCTATTTTTTGCCTGTACGAAGATTGTCATGAATCTGATCATTCCGTTTGTCTTCGCCTTATTGCTCAACGAGGTACGGAAGATGGCGCTGAAAAGAACGATTCAGACGCTCGTGTATCTGCCACACTTTCTGTCTTGGGTAACGTTATCCGGTATCCTGATCGACATTCTGGCCCAGACGGGTATTGTCAATCAGTTCCTGGTATCCGTATTCGGCATCAAGCCGATCTTCTTCCTGGGGGATGGCAGCTGGTTCCGGTTCACGATTATCGCAAGTGATGTCTGGAAAGAGTTTGGATTCAACACGATCATCTTCCTTGCGGCATTGTCCGGCATTAACCCGGCACTTTATGAAGCGGCTGAAGTGGATGGCGCAGGACGCTGGAAGCAAACGATGTATATTACCATCCCGGCACTTATTCCGATTGGGATCGTCATCGCGACCCTGGCACTGGGGAACGTGCTTAACGCCAACTTTGACCAGATCTTTAACTTATATAGCCCGTTGATTTACCAACAAGGTGATATTATCGATACGTTTGTGTATAGAGAAGGTCTGCTTAGTGGGCAGTTCAGTTTCGCTACCGCTGTGAATCTGTTCAAATCGGTCATCAGCCTGATCCTGATTGTGATCTCGTACCGACTGGCTTACCGATTCGCCGGATACCGAATTTTCTAGAGAGGAGGACGAACGAATGTATCATAAAACGATGCCTTACCGCATATTCAGCATATTCAACAATGTGTTACTGACCCTGCTTTCACTGCTCTGCTTGCTGCCTTTGTATCACTTGCTCATGGTATCTCTTAGCGCATCTGCACCTGCGAATGCTGGTCTCGTCACGTTCTGGCCGATTGGATTTACATTGGAGGCGTATGCAAAAACATTTGCCAATACCAACTTCCTCTCCTCCTTATGGGTATCCGTGGAGCGGACCGTACTCGGTACAGGGCTTGCGTTAATCGTCAATACACTTGCAGCCTATGCGCTGTCCAAGGAGACGCGGGTGTTCCGCGCACGTAACATCTATCTGTGGTATTTTGTCATCACGATGCTGTTCAGCGGTGGCCTCATTCCGGGGTATATCCTGATTCTGAAGCTGGGTCTGATGAACACATTGCTGGCCTTGATCCTGCCGGGATTGGTTGCGGTGTTCAACATCATTCTATTGCTGAATTTCTTCCGTACCGTTCCGAAGGATCTGGAGGAAGCTGCATTTATTGATGGGGCAGGTCACTTGCAGACGTTTATCAAAATCTATCTGCCGGTCTCCGTACCTGTTATTGCAACGGTTTCACTCTTCATGATGGTTGGGCATTGGAACGCATACTTTGATGGGATTATCTACATCCGTGATGCGGAAAAGCTGCCACTCGCGACATTCATGCAGACGATCATCGTGCAGGCCGATATGTCGAAGCTTGATCCGGAAGCGGTGAAGAACCTGTCCCAACGGACGATTCGGGCTTCGCAGATCTTTATCAGTGCACTTCCGATCTTGTTAGTGTATCCGTTCCTGCAACGTTACTTTGTAACGGGGATTGTGGTTGGTGCTGTTAAGGAGTAGGGAACGTAAATGTAAACATGTGTTGCTCAACTGAAAGGAATGTATTATGAAAAAGGAGTTACTGAACTGGGGAAGGCCAGGGAGGTGGCTTCTTTTTGTGTAAATATTTTCAATCCTATTAATTTGTTGTAAGATAGTACCAATCTATTATGGAAGTGAGGTTAATCGTGTTGCTACCTCCATATGTTATAGACCTCTAGGTACGTTACTACTCATACCTTATTTTAGGTAAATCTAAAGTCCGTGCCGGGGATCTTATTGTTCAAAGATAACGACGAAATGCAAGTATGGGAAATGCAACAGCTAGACAAGGACCTGGATCCATGGAAGAGAATAAAAAGAGATTTCGATCCCAGAATCAAGAAATTAAATGAGTATCGAAATCACAGAAAAACCAAGTATTATTATCATAACGAGGTTAAGTACATTCGAAGACTCACTCAAAGAAGTTTTCGAAAACAATTTAAAAAGAACATGGTTCATGAAGAATTTTATCGTCCAGTACCTCATGATTATCGTACGTATGGGTGGTTGTCTTACTAAGTTGTCTTACTTAAGTGAAAAGAGAGAAGAAATTCTCTCTTTTTCTTTTGAATGGAGACTTGATAAGAGACGAGCACAGGCAATTACAGGCGATTTAGAAAGACATAGACAGTTGACACGGAGGAGTGAAAAATTATGATTGACAAAGAATATTATGCAAAGCTTAGTCAAAATGCCCAAGAGAATTATACATTTTTCAAGGAAGAGGCTGAAGCATCGCTACATAGAAGAGAATATACCACCAGCAAGTGTTATGACATTTCTCCATATTGGTTTGAACGCCAAGGTGAAATTTCTGGAGATATTTCAGATAAAGAGACGAATACATATTATGGGTTTGATAAGCATGGCAACAAAAGGATCTCGGCTTGTGATGATTTAATTGAAGGGTATGCTTATACTGCATATGAAGAAAATAAAAAAACTACCAGAACGTATGTCAATGGAATTTTGGATTCCATCAAAGAGTACTTGTTGCAAGATGGATTGATCGATCGGTCTGTGGAATATTTCCCTCGATTCGATAAATTAGTGGTTGAAGACTATATCTATGAGGGGACCATTTTGGTTCAAATATATCAACCTCAATATGAAAATAATGCTTATTTTAATCATCTTCTTCGAACCTATTTCGAATATGATGAGCAAGGCAATCTACTGCGAGTGTTAGATGGGACCAAAGGTGTTATCTATGTAAGGATGCCATATGAGGAAGTCTTAATACTCAGAGAAACGGTAAAAGAGGAACTCATTCTAGCCTTAAAAGAAATTATTAGCGATCTTTATGAGAATCAATCAGACAAAGAGTATTGTTTTATGTCGATCTACTTGCATGATGAAGTGCATACGGTATACTCACCTATTTTCCATCCTGGCTTGCAAGAAGTAAGAGAGGAGCAAATAGAAGTAAAAGATAATGATGAGGAAGAATATTATTACACGATCTGGAATTCAGGAGATCATCCGATGAACGATCAACAGGAACTTACGGATCAATATTTAATTCAGAAACTTCGAACTCTTATTATGTATTGGCGTAGCAACGGAGATTGGTGGGAGGAAGGCAAGAACTTGTGGAAAGAAGTCGCGTATACCCTTAATGAAAAGACGAATTGGTCCGATTACTCCATACTGACAGAAAACTTTGTTGTGTTCGTCGAATGGGAAGCGATGGATGTTATGAATGGAGATTTGCAAGAAAGCATCCCTCCAGCTAAGTTAGAAGTTTTACAATCTGAAGGCTTAGCGCCAATTATTAAACTCCATCCAATTCACAAGTAGAAAGTTGAGAGAAAGAATATGATTACTAAATATGAATCTGAGCAAAAAAAGAGAAGCTGCTTAACAAGATTAAATCGTTAAGAGACAACTGAATAATTAACAATGGACGAACACCTAAAGTGGGCATCCATTGTTAATTATATCTTCGTTAACTAATGATCTAGATCAGACTTATTCATTCGTAATATTTATCGTTTCATCAGTGATCGTTTTTCCATCACTCCCCAATGCTTGAACTACTAAACGATTGTGTAATGACTTACCCGCAATATTCCACGTTATATTCCAACCATCGCTCCCACTGGTATCGTACCCAATTAGTTCTCTTTCTCCCCAAGTCTCTGTCCCAGTTGGAACGGACCAGAAAAGAAGTGTTTCCGTGTTTGTCGTCTCTACAGTGACTGTTATTTCAGAACTGTTTGCAGGGACTACGACCCAACCTTCTTTTTCAGGAAAGTTAGTCTTAATACTCGCGATCATAGGTGCAGACTCTTTTCTTTGAACATTTTCAGTCTCATGATTTTTCCTAGAGTCTTCTGAAGTACATGCAGTGAGAAGAAGAAGGAAAAAAAGAAGCAGGTAGAATGCTTTTTTTGTCATTATCATCACCTCCTTCTATAATTTTCTACGAATAAACTATATTATAGAAAAAAATGAATTAAAATTCCAAAAAAACGCCAAACTTTACGTTTGACGTCTAATCTGAAGGATAAGATTAATAGTTCCCAGTTTGAATGTATCCACTACTTTTATCAGAAAAACTGTAATAATAGCTTAATATAGTGTAGTAGTTATACTCTGGGTAATTTTGTGCAATATATTGTGTACCCCATTGACTTAACACTCCACCCCAAGCTGTACCAATATCCCCTTCTGATCCTGCTCTATACTGAGCGTCAAAAACTTTGCCATCAGAATTGACCATGAAGATTCCTGATACAGCATTAACGGCATTGTTTGTAGTTGTTTGACCAGAATTTGGAACGTAGTGTTGGTAATTTTGCCAGCGGTCTGTCAAGTGTGCCCCATAATCTGTTGCAGGTTTTCTTGGATAAGTGGCGTTATACCAGGCATATGTCTTAATTGTTACTGCTCCAGCTTTCAATGACTCTGATTTCCATGATCCGTACCACTCGTTTGGCAATACATTCTTTGCGTAAGTGTCAAATCCTATATTAGTGATTGTTCCGGAACCAGTGATATACAATTTAAATGATGATGGCGTACTCGTAGCACTTAAAGGTTGGATATCACCTGAATTACTTTGAGCGTTACCTCCGTTCTTAGCTTTTTCCAAATTCAATTGTTCTCGTGGTTTCTTAATTGTAGTTGTTTCAGGGAAATCCTGATTAAGATCTATAGTATTTTCTTCTACTGTTTGGTTTAAATCTGCATGTTGCGCATCTTCTTTAATAGTAGTTTGCTCGATAGATTTATTCTCAAAGTTTACAATATGCCCCTGTTCTCGTTCTTTAACTACGTTATTGGCTTGTTGCTCAGCTGCTGAATTAAAGGCATAACCAAGAGCTACAAGTTCGTCAATATTATAAACATTTTCATGACCAATAATATATTCTTGTCCGTTTAGATTCCCTGTTGCAATTAACTCATATTTAACACCATTGTAGAAGAATTCGCTTTCTTTATTAACTGTATAATTAAATCCTACATAGTAATAACCGATATCCGTGTATGCTGAGCTGATGTCAGCAAAATAGGGCTCTACTTCTAGTATATTACTGGAAGGGAGTTTTTTTGCCTCGAATACATTGATAGATTCTACAGATAAAATACCTGTTTTATTTTTTTCTTGTTCTTTACTTGGAAATCCTTGATAAAATTGTTGTCGATCAGGCGAATAAGAATGAACAAACGTATCCCAGTCTTTGTTATTGATTGCGTCGACATAATCAGAAACAACGGTAGGCAATATACTGTCAGATGCGCTTATGGTCTTAACCGAGTCAGTTGCAAAGGCGTTACTTGCAAGTGGAATTGTTAGAATCGATACCATGCAACATGAGACAAATACGGATTTGAACATTTTTAACATGAATGTTATTCCTCCTAGTTTTTCAGAATGGATAAACTATGATACAGCGTTGAAGGAACTTTCATTAATCACCACCTATGTATTCAAGCTACTCCCGAATATGAATCTCTATAAACCTCAGCTCTTCAAAGGATGTAATTAGCGGAAGTATCATTGAATAAATTTCTACTATTTTCCTTATATTGAATCTTGATACAATAACTATTTTTACCTATTAAACTCTAAATTATCAATGATGTTTTTGTGAGATTTTCGAAGTTTATACTACTTATTTTTCACTGAACTAACAATTTTATATTAACGGAAAGAGAAAAAGCATCAATAACATAGTTATTGATACGGGAGAAAGTCATACCTTAATTTCACAGGGTGAAGTAGATGATATTGGCATTCAAGTTGACAAAGAGAATGAGATCATAATATTAACGGTTTATTAGGACTAGATATACTTAAAGAAGGTAAATTCAATATAGATCTAGAGAACTTTAGACTTTATCATTTATAAATGTAGAACAAAGCTATTTTTGAATTGAAAACTGAAACGAAGCCCGTTGCCTACGCTATGCTACCCTGTTATAATTTCGATATATCTATCGTATTGGGGGTTATGACGTGGCAATATGGATGATGCCGGATTGCTCGTTCGCTAGAAAGCCTTACGCAAAGCCTGAATAGGGGCGGACTTTGTGTAGGGCGCGACCAGATGAGATCGTTTGCCCTGGAATCAACATCAACATGGTTCAACCCGCAGGCTTTGCACCTTACTTTATTTTCATAATAAATATAAGGGGCTGAAAGCCATGCAAGCACCATTTATTCACAATCATCAATTCAATTATATTCATAAACAAGCTGATTTCCTGCTGAAAACGCTGCGCTCGGTCGTGGACCCCAAGGTATTGGATACGGTCCGTTATACGGTCAGCACGAATGCCGTTGGCATCTTCAATGATCTGACGCCAGAACAAAAGCAACTGCTAGAGCAGTTATCCACGTATGAGAAGACACATGAGTTGCAGACCTATCTGAACCAGCTGGAAGCATATCTGATTCCATTTCCGCAAGTATCCGCGAAGCAGATTCAGAAGCTGTTTCCCAAGGTAAAGAAGCTCAAAGTACCGGATCTGGAATCCATCGATTACGCACGTACAACTTATCTGAGATGGACCGACATTGCTACCGATCGCTTGTTCATCGTGTACCCGCATGAGGGCAAATTCCTCGGTATTGAGGGACGGCTTACAGCCACGAACAAGAAAGGGTACTGCATGTTCTGTCATCGTCATCAGGAGCTCGGATTCTTTAACGTGAAGACCAAGAGCTATACGCCGGATAACATATCTTCTGTTGCCCAGTATGTATGCAGGGATAACACAGCTTGCAACCATAGCATAACCGATACTAGTATGTTGGAGAAGTTTCTTCTCTCGACCGTAAAATAATGCAAGACACACAGACAGGGTCGCTCTTCGGAGCGACCTGTTTGCCGTGTTCAAGCGTAGTTGTTCTCTTACCGTAAACGCAAGAGGTCATCGTGATGGTTAACGTGATTTTTATGTTCACAAAGAAGGCTTCAGGCCACAGAAATTAAAACAGATCTTCAGACTTCATATCGGGGTTGTAATGCCCTTTAAAGCGTCGAAGGATCGTTGGCATAGTTCAGTCCCAGGTTATGTGCATGGTTCAGTAATGCCTCATAATGCTCTGGCTTGGATTCCAACGTTTCATATAAAAACTCAACCCTGGATCGGGACACGCCGCAGTAATCGGCAATACCTACATTGAGCAGATTGGCAATTGATTCACCATAGTTGCGCTTGTGCATCTGTTCTTCCGTCACACCTGAAAGAGAGAGCCACAATATTTGCTGATGAGGAAGTTTGTTCGTGCCATAGGCAAACCCGTTGTTCATGACACGATCCACATAACCTTTCAACATGGCTGGCAGATGCCACCACCAGAGAGGAAACACAAAAGCCACAGCATCGTGCTTCTTCAAACGCTCCATCTCGGTTACAACCTCAGGTGAGAACACCTGATTCTCTTGGGTATAGTCGGGTTCATCCTTTTCACGAAGAATCGGGTCGAATCCAATTTCATGCAAATCCAATATTTCATAACCGTGACCAGCCTCGGTAAGCCCTTTTGCAAAACGTTCAGCTACCTGGAAGGTCAACGAATCTTTACGCGGGTGGGATACTACAACGAGTACGTTCATCTTATCTTTCACTACCTTTCTGGATTGCGGTCTTGTAGCCATAAATCAATGGCTGATGCTATTATAAACAGGTATGAGAACATCTGGAAGTACGCACTTTGATGTTCTATAAGAAGAATAAAGTGCCATAGGAACATTGAAGTACCCTACATGGATGCCTCGAAATGAGCTTAATAATAGAAAAAAGAACAGCAAAAAGATTATATTTTCATCTGGGATACAACTGGATATGGAGGGGTTCAATAATGACGGAACATGGAGAAACAAGTGCTCCAAAGAAATATAAAGTAGGCGTGGAAGCGGCTTTGGAAGTGATGGGTGGGAAGTGGAAGCCTTTGATTATCTATCACTTGATGACTGGACGGAAACGCACGTCAGAGCTTCGACGATTGATACCGGACATTACGCAGAAGATGCTGACAACACAGCTCAGAGGTCTCGAAAAGGACGAGATTGTGCAGCGCAAGGTATATTCGGAAGTTCCTCCCAAAGTGGAGTATGAGTTAACGGACTACGGCTGGGGACTTAAGCCTGCCCTGGACCATTTATGTTATTGGGGAGAAGATCATCTGGACAAAATCCACGGGGATAAGTTTAAAGTGTTGGAGGACTTTGATTCCGAAGAGAAGGGGTCGGGAAGATGAATGGTGCGGAGCACGCGAAACAGGAAGTGCCCTTTCGTTGTGAAGGCGTGGCTGTAGTTCTGTTGAAGAAGAGCCACGATCAATACCGTGTACTGATGTTAAAGCGGGCGGGTCGGATGTTGCATAATGAATGGTGTTATGTTGGCGGCGGGATAGAGAAGGGTGAGAAGGCATGGGAAGCTGCACTGAGAGAAGTTCACGAGGAAACAGGCATTACGAAAGTCCGGTTGTATTCTGCCAATCAATTTGAACAATATTATTCACCCAAGGAGGAGTATATCTATACCGCGCCCGTTTTTGTAGGATACGTGGATGAAAGCCAGCCTGTCCGGTTAAATCATGAACATACCGAGTACCAATGGATGACGTTTGACGAAGCCAAAGACAATGCGGCATTGCCCGGAATTGATGACATTTTGGATTTTGTTGAAAAGCATTTTGCCAGAAAAGCCCCTTCCAAGTGGCTTCGGATTCATGTAGAGAATGTTTAGGAGGTGGAACTCATCACATACAAGACGATTTATCCAAGAGCATGGTTGAGCCTACTATGTATGTTGGTCATTGAAGCAATACTCCTCAGGGATGGTATTTACAATAAAAATGGGATTTGGAAGTACTCCCTGATCGCTATATTGACCTATATTCTGGTTTATATCGTTTTCCTGATCTGGCGGTTATTTTTCACTAAGCCCAGTATTACGCTGGCAAGCGATCATGTGATTTCTACGAAACATCAGAGATATGATGCATCTCAGATTGAGTGTATTTATATGAATTACAGACGGATTGGCATCAAACTCTATGGTAAACGGTTAGTGCCGATGGATCTATGTTTTTATTTTCAACGAGGTCAGGAGACTACAGGGGTTGAAGCTGTGCATGAATGGGCTGCGCGAAACGACAAAGAAATAAAACACAGATTTTTTCAAACCTTGGCGTAGACCCGTGCGTCTGTTGAGTATAAGGAATGGTTAAGGCTGAAGATAGGGGAGGCGTAGCGATGCAAACCATAGAGCAATTTCTAACGAGTGATTGGTATAAACAGGTAACAGCTGAGATCATTCAGCTTAAACCTCAGGTCCAATTTGTCGAGCATGCCAGTTTTGAAGCATCGTTGCTGATGGATTCATTTAAAGAACGGAAATATGTACTAGAGGGTTTCGGTGTTTCGGCTCCAACCGAAGAAGAGTGTATACAGTGGATCATGGAGCAGATGGACAGAGACAAGGACCACATCATGTCCTATGTTCTAGCTCGATTAACATTCAGTGAACAGTTGGAAGATGATCCAGATGGAGAATTTCCAGAAGGCGAGGAGCTTGAGGCAGGAGATCGATCTGAAGTGGTCGAGGTATTAGGTTTTACGAGATCTGTTATCGCTAACACCATCATTGAATATGATATGGTCAAAAATCATGCTAAACAATTAACAGCGTTTTTTAAACGCACACATATTCCAGGTGCAGCTAATTTCTCGTCACAAATTAAAAAGCTTTACGCTTCAATCGCAAAGTAGATTCTAAAAATCAGCAGGAGAGGTGCATATGAAATTTTTAACGAAAGAATGGTATGAGCTGTGTCAGCAGACACATCTTCATTTTGGTATAAGAGTACATAGTGGAGCGTATGAGTTTGATGAGAATCTATTTTTAAGGCTATATAAACGAAAGGAAAAAGCGCATGTGGAGCAGGAGCGAGAGTTATATAACTTGGACCCGCGTTTCATGCTGGAGCATGATGGTCAGGTCATGACTCGTGTAGAGAAGGCTTTTAGCGGGGAAGAGATAACGGAAGAGGATCAGATGGTATTTCGCATGCCGCTGGAACAAAGAGCGCATATCGAGAAACTTATTGCAGAATATGATGTACGCCCTCCGTTTGATGAGAAGAAATGCAAGGAAGAGTACAAAGAATCAATGGAATGGAATTTTCGATATATGGCAGAGAAATTGCCACAGAAAATCGTTGAACAAATTGCGGATATCCGTGTGTTTACGTTGGGCTACTGTACGAGAGAAGTTATGCTACAGCTAAAGAAACAGAGCGCAGAAAATAGGAGAGAGATGGAGCGTGTATTGGATGAATACCGGGAAGTCATTATAGCACAGGATATTCCGGATGAAATTCGTAACCGGGTTCAATTTCATGATTGTACAGTGACGGAATTACTGACGGGAGAGGAAGTGCTCATTCGTTTTGACACTCGTGGGGGCTTCACCAATATAAACAAACTTACGCTGGTTGCACCAGAAATCATTAAGAAAGACGGTGGGATTCTAGGCACTTATTGGCTGTATCAAGAGCTGTACCGGATCGATAACGGATATGAGCTTCATGTTCTATTTGATGGAGAGAATATGCCTGAGCTAATGGTTCGCTGTACCGACATTCTTGTAGAGGAAGAATGAGAGAGCGCCCAAAAGGAGGATGGAGGGTATAGAGATAGAATGGAATACCAGTACCTTTGGTTATTTATCAATTCCCGTATTTGTCGTGGGCATTGCGTTTTACTTCTTTCCTGACCTCTTATACAAGCTATTTGTTCTGATGAGATATCGAGAAATTAAACCGAATTGGGAGTTCGAAGATAACCCACCTCATGGTGATATCCCTAAGCATATTGAAATAATATTAAAAGTACTAGGCACCATTATGGTGATCCTGGGGGTGATATGGTTTTGGTTCTCAGAAGAGTTTTACAATTTAGTTTTTTGACAGCAAGGAGTTGAGCACCATTTTCGAATTTATCTGGGCTATAGTGATCTCAATTATAAGTATTATTGTAGTTCTTATCTTTGCGGCAATCATACGGTATGCCGTAGATTCATCCAAAACATCGAAAAAGTTGGACGCATTAATTAAAGAAGTACACTATCTTAAAACTGAAATCAAAAAACAACAACACCATAAGCAGCAAGATAATAGCAAGCATATTTTTGACGAGAAAGTATAGGGGGATAATTTTAGATCGAGGCGAGAGATACAATAATATGTTCTCGGAAAGGAACAGACCATGATGAAAGCAAATGGGAATGTACAAGCTGTTTTTATAGATAGAGATGGAACCATCGGTGGGACAGGTCATTTTATTCATCCGAGAGATTTCAGATTATACCCCAATGCTCAAGAAGCCATTATGCGTTTGAAACGAGAAGGAATTATGGTACTGGCGTTTACGAATCAATATCGAATCTCACGTGGAGAAGCAAGTGTTCAGGATTTTGAAGCGCAGTTTCGCGAGTATGGATTCGATCACTCCTATATATGTCCACATGAGCAAGAATGCAGTTGCCGAAAGCCCAAACCCGGAATGTTATTACAGGCCTCAGAGGAACACGGTCTGGATTTATCCAAATGCATCGTTATTGGAGATGTGGGAGATACAGACATGCTTGCTGCCCATGCTGTAGGAGCGACCAAGATCATGGTGAGAACAGGTTGGGGGGAATCTTCGCTAACCCAATTTAGAGACAAATGGTTAGAGACTGAACCTGATTATATCGCAGAAGATATTTGGGATGCCGTACAATGGATCATTCATGGAAGGGAATCCAGAGAATAAAAAAACAGGAGGTAACTGTGTATGGGCATGTCAGACTATTACAAAAACCTCAGGGACAAGATCGGCAACGAGCTTATTTTTATGCCGGGTGTCGCTGGAATTATCCGAAATGAACAAGGGGAGATCCTGTTCGGTCGTAAACATAACGAATCAACCTGGGGTTTGATTGCCGGAGCCATTGAGCTTGGTGAGACACCGGCGCAAGCGATGGTGAGAGAGACACTGGAAGAGACAGGTCTGGTCGTTGAACCCGAGAAGATTATCGGAGTATACGGTGGTGAAGCAAGACGGTTTATATACAGTAACGGTCATCAGGTCGAATATTTGACTATCGTATTTGAATGCAGGATCCAATCTGGGCAACTCATGCCCGATAATGAAGAGATGAAGGAGTTGCAGTTTTTCCCCGAGGATCAGCTTCCCCCCATGGCAAACCAGTATCCGGATTATATTTTTAGCTCCAAGCAAGAAGAACGAGCCCATTTTGAAAGATAACCCACTGTACAATTCGAAGCTAACCTCGCCGCATGTTTACCAAATGAATAAGATCCTAGTTGTATGAGGAGAACTATATGTTAATCAATCCAACGGTAAATGAGATCAATAACTTATTCAAGATACATCATATCAACGAAGTGATCACTGAAATTCAACGTTTGTCAGGTACCACCGCTGGACGTGTTTATCGGTTGAGTACAAGTCTGAATAAGCACTATATTTTAAAATCGGATGAACCTGAACAGATACATATCGCCCAGCAGTTTTTGGAGACGTATAAGAATTCTTCGTTATTGCCTGAAGTTTTGTTGACTGCTCAGGACAACACTTATCTAATTTACTCCTATATTGAAGGCACAACCCATTTCAACCGTGGACTGAAGAAAGAATGGTTAACTCGTCTGGTGAAAGAGCTGTTCAATACCTATGTGCGTTCTACAGATACGAAATCATGGGGCAGAATGGAGTTCCCGCAGAGGACATGGAAAGAATTCAATCAGATTAGCATTCATGAAGCGAAGGTGAATATCGGAAGTATGTTAACGACAGATGATTATCATCTGGTTCAATCTAAAGTGGATCGCCTGTTTCTTGAGGAAGAGGAAAAGTTTCTTTTGCATGGCGATACGGGAGTTCATAATTTTGTATACGATCAAAATAAACTCATCGGCGTTATTGATCCCTCTCCAATGGTCGGACCTATCCTCTATGATTTCTTGTATGCCTTTAGCTCTTCGCCAGATGATATCAACACCGAAACCTTATTTGCTGCGTTCGATCTGTTAGAGCAAGTGGATATGGACAAATCCAGATTGATTGAGGAAGATCTGGTTCATCTCTATTGCCGAATTGGGCTGAGTAACAAGCATCATCCGGATGATCTGCCTGAATATTTGAAGGCATGGGATAAATGGAAGCGATTATGTGAGGAACTTTGATCTAGCAAAAGTTTCTACAGCTATCACGGAATGCCTTAGTTCAGACTAAACGATATCGTATCGGATTAAGGCAAAGGTGGCAAGCGCCATACGTGTATATCCGCCTACAAGGAACAATTGAATTAAGATCAAGCTCGGGCACTCTATGGCACCCAACGCTTGAAGTAAGTGAAACAAACCCAGCATCTCCAGGTTCTTTTTCTCCGTATTTCTGCTTTCACCGATCTTCTCGGCAAATCTCCTCTAATCGTTACTTCCCAGTACTGAAGCGTGTGTTATGTCCTCCATTTGTTAAAAAAAGTGATCAGCTAAATTATTTTTTTGAAATTAGTGCTTGCCTTAATGTGAACATGAAGCCTTAGGATGTAAAAGAACCGGCCAAATGCATCCCAAAATGAACATAAAGGAGGAGTCAGCATTATGGCTTTTTCGATAAAAGAAGCTTCCGAGCGGCTGGGTTGTCCTGCACATAAAATTCGTTATTACGAGAAGGAGGGACTGCTCCCTTTCATTAGGCGGGATCAACATGGCAATCGGATGTTCGAGGAAGAACATTTGGATTGGATGAGACTGATGTCCTGTTTCCGGGCAACGGGTATGAAGGTATCTACATTGAAACATATGGTTAGTCTGGCGCTGGAGGGGGATTCAACGATTCCACAACGGAAAGCGATACTTCACGAATATAAAGAGGAATTACATCGCCGCCAACTTGAAATTGCCGAGGCACTTGCAGCGGTGGATAACAAATTGACGATCTATGAAGACATAGAGACAGGAAAGCTTCCTTCAGAAAGCAAGCTGCTAGACCAAATGGAAAGCATCGCTGAAGACTAACATGAACGGATGGAGAGATGCAGAAATGAAGCAAAGAGTGCTGGGAAATAGCGATATTGTTGTATCTTCGATTGGATTGGGAATAATGGGCATGTCTCCAGGGATGTACGGAGAAACCAATGATGAGGAGTCAATAAAGACTATCCATCACGCGCTGGAGATTGGCGTTACACTGCTAGATACAGCTGACGTGTATGGTAATGGTCATAATGAAGAACTACTGGGGAAAGCGCTGAAGGGTCGTCGCGATCAGGCAATTATTGCTACCAAATTTGCGTATACCCCGAACTATGAGATGTTGAATGGTCATCCGGATTACGTGAAAAAAGCTGTAGAAGCAAGTCTTCGTCGGCTGGATACCGAATATATTGATCTGTACTACCAACACAGGGTAGATCCTCAGATTCCGATTGAGGAAACCGTTGGTGCGATGGCCGACTTGGTTAAAGAGGGAAAAGTCCGCTGCCTTGGCTTGTCGGAAGCATCAGCTTCCACCATGCGCCGGGCACACGCCGTTCATCCGATCTCTGCGTTGCAGAGCGAATATTCTCTGTGGAGCCGGGATATTGAGGACGAGATTCTGCCGACTGCAAGAGAACTGAATATTACACATGTTGCATACAGTCCATTAAGCAGAGGATTTATCTCAGGTGAGCTACGGGGATTCGAAGATTTGCATGTTAATGATCTGCGCAGATATATGCCGAGGTTCCAAGGAGATAATTTCCTCAAAAACATAGAAGTTGTGGATAAAATCAAAGAGATTGCGATGGAGAAGAGTTGTACTCCTGCACAATTGGCTTTAGCTTGGACAATGGCTAATCACGCATTGCCGATTCCGGGAACGAAGCGAATCAACTATTTGGAGGAAAATGCGAACGCTGCAACCATTGAACTGACACCGGATGACTTAGATCGCATTGAAAAGGTAAGTCCTCAAAATGAGGTTCATGGAACACGTTATATGACAGAAATGATGACGCAGCTTAATGGGTAAAGATGTCCATATAACTTATTATTTCATGTGAAGTAGTTGCTCAGCAAAAATACAAATATGGAATACAAAAGAGACTTTCCTTTAGTGAAAGTCTCTAACTGTATTCACCCCAATCGAGAGACACGAATTGACAGGCTGGGGAGTCGAACAGGAAAAAAAGGAAGTATGATTTAGTGGAATATCCTGTATAATTTAGAGAACTATCACGTTACATTTCTGTAGAGAATGAAGGATCTACGAGTGGGAATGAAGTATCCCTATCATGAGAGTTATTCTACCGCCACTTTGAATACTGGAGCGTGCTCATGATCGTATTAACGTCAGCAATGGTATTCACCGTCTTGATTCTGATCGTGATTCTCTTTCAAGTTGCTTTGGCGGTAGGTGTGCCGTGGGGCGAGTATTCTATGGGTGGGAAGTTTCCCGGGAAATACCCCATTTCCATGCGTTTTGCCTGCATAGTTCAGATCGCAATTTTGGCATTTATCGATACCATTGTTCTGAGTAAAGCAGGATTGCTTTGGCCTCAGTGGTCTGTTTTTGCAAGGACAGCGATTTGGTTCATTGTAGGGTATTTGGTGTTGGGGACGATATTGAATCTGATCACGAGAAGTGTATGGGAACGGAGGATCTGGGCGCCCGTAACGTTGTTGATGCTGATAAGTAGTGTAATAGTGGCTGTGTCATAAGATGGCGTTGAAATATTGATTAAAGATTGAAAGAGGTGATTCCATTGGTAAATCCATAAACGGAGAAAAATCCATGTATTAGCTTGAATAAGCATGCGGTTTTTCTCTGCCTATGATATGAAAATACTCATATAGAGGAGAAGAATTGACATGTTAAATCAAATAAGCGATTCCATTTATTATATGTCCAATGATAATGATAGAGAAAGACCGGTATTAGGCTTGGTGTGTGGGGAAAAATATAGCCTGGTGATCGATGGTGGAAATTCAGTTCAACATGCCAGAGATTTTATCGAGGGAATTCGATCCCTGGATGTGCCTCCCGTTCAGTATGTGGTTATTACGCATGCACATTGGGATCATTTTCTGGGAATGAATGAATTCAATGCGACGATCATCGTTAATCGTTTAACCAATAAGCGCTTAAACGACTGGAGATCTTATTCCTTCGATGATCAGTCACTTCGTGAGTATGTAGATGCCGATATGATCAGCGCGCATTGCATGGAAATTATACAGACGGAAATCCCGATGCGAGAATCATTTATACTAGATAAGCCTGGTATTGTCTTTAAAGATTCCTTCCAGATTGATTTGGGGAACAAGCTCTGTATGCTGGAGAGGATTCAAAGTACGCACACGGATGATTCGACAGTTGTTTATATTCCTGATGAGAAGACTATTTTTCTGGGAGATAGTCCTTATGGAACAACAACGAATAAAATGTTTCATTTTAAGCAATCCTTGCTCAGCCACATGATACAAGATATCCAAATGTATGATGCAGAACATTTCATTCTCGGACACGAGTCTATATGTGATCGGGAAGAGATGGATGTATTCTGGAGAGAGCTTACTACTAGTAGTAGAGCGGTTACATCTACTTCATTGGAGCAGGCGATAGCACTTTTTAATAAGGATCAGCTGCGGGAGCCTAATGGGAATGAACTTTTCTTCTTGAAAGCATTTGTTAATGATCAATTGTTACAGGCACAGAAGAAATAGATCGACAGTTCGAAAGTAATTATATACTTTGACTTTCAGATTAGTTATGTGGTTTATAAGATCAAAGTTTCTTAAAGAGAATTTGAGTTTGAATCGAAGAGCCCTAGCATATGTGCTAGGGTTATATTATCCGAAAGGAGAGGTAGTATTGCACAGCTCCAGATTCACACCGTATTTAAGTTTTATAGGTTTTGGATTAGTCATTCTCACCTTGAGTGTAAATGTAAGCTTCAAACTAGGGATTGAGAAAGGTTTGGATGAAGGTTCACTTATGCTGTTGTCAGTTGCTAACGCAGTATTACTGATATATACATTAGTCTGGGGTGTATTTGGTGTAATCGAGTTTATGCTGTTATGGAAAGAAAAACAAAAGATGAAGTCCAAGTTGGAACGCGGAAAAATGAACAAAGAGGAATTCTGGGATCAGACCAAGAGAGTGAAGACCAGTCTGGGAATCAACATCAGTTATATTGTCATTCTGTTGTTTCAGATTGGATACGTCATTATAAACTGGGACGAGGTTGATGTTTAGTGTTCTGACCGACCTTTCCTGATTTTGAATAAAAACATACATAACATTTAGGAGGAATATTGATTGAAAGCATTATCGATCGTTAGCCTTATTGGGTTCGTACTTAATTTTTTATTAATAGTCTTTTTTTTAGATGGTTCGCAAGATGGTGCGGAAGTAGCGGCAGGTTTGGGGATTTTGGGCGTCCTGTATGGTCTGCTTTTCTCAATTCTAGCCTTGATTATATCTGGCAAGAGAAAAAAGACCCCTGTGAATGTACATGAACAAATGCTTCAGCTAGGTGAATTAAAAGAAAAAAATATCATTTCAGAATATGAATTCGATCAAAAGAAAGAGAAGTTACTCTCCAAATACAAGTAGTCCAGAGCTAATGCGATAAGGTAAGGGCTATCTCATTTTCTACTCACCCCCAAAAGCTGAACTTAGACAAACAAAAACAGGGCGTTCCCTTACCGGGGAATGTGCCCTGTTTTTGTTTAGAAACAACCATATGTTATGCCCATCTCAATGGTGATGATGTGCGTGAGCATCTGGTGCGTCGCCTTTGACAGTGCATAATACCGAGGTGTCATGCAGATGTTTCTCAGACTCCACTTGAAGTGTCACATGTTTGATTTCTTTATGCTCGAGCATATGTTCAATCTTCTGAACCAGGATCTCGGATGCATACACATCCATTGTTCCATCTACGACGATATGAGCAGTCAGTGCATTCAGGTTACTGGTAATGGACCAGACATGCACATCGTGTACACCTTTGACGCCATCCACTTGTTTGATGGTCTGCACCAGCTCATTCACATCCACATTGGCCGGTGTACCTTCCATTAAGATATGCAGAGATGATTTGGTGACATAGAACCCACTACGCAATACCAACGCCGCGACAATCACACTCGCCAGTGGATCGGCCCAACCCCAGCCAAAGAACATCATCAGCAGTGCCGCCGCAATGGCCCCAACCGATCCCAGCATGTCGCTGATGACATGCAGATAAGCACCGCGCATGTTCAGGTTATTCTCCGTATCGCTACCACGCATCATGATCCAGGCCACCAGAATATTGACGAGCAAACCAATGACGCTGATGATTAACATGCCTACGGTTGCGACTTCTGGCGGGTTAATGAATCGACCAATGGCTTCGTAGAAAATGTAGAGTGCAATGGCGATTAACGTAATTCCGTTTAACGTGGCAGCCAGAATTTCAAATCTTCTGTAGCCGTACGTTTTGCCGGTATTCACGGCTTTTTCACCAAACGTGAACGCCAGCAAAGCGATCCCGAGCGCAATGGAATCGGACAACATATGACCTGCATCCGAGATGAGAGCAAGACTGTTGGTAATGAATCCGCCAAAGGCTTCAACGATCATATAGACGGTAATAATAATGAAGGAAAACAACAATACTTTTTTGTTATTGGTGGTGTGAGCGTGATCGTGCCCATGGTTATGACTGTGTTGATGTCCAGACATATAAATCCTCTCCTTTGGAGCGAGGCTCCGTTATGTAATATGAATTCTAGTGTGACTATAAATGATCCTTAACAAGGATTAATAACCTATAAATGAATATATGAGCGTCTGTTCATATGTTATGGTTTTATTATAGTTGCGCCTCATAGTAGTGTCAACCAGATTTAAGGAAATGTAAACATACCAAGGTATCTCCATGCACGTGCTGGCGAATGAGATTGCTTTTGTGCTACCATCTGTGCAGGATCATAGTGAGATGTTCTCGCTACATAGAAGGGCGGACAACGATATGAAACATCTGCTGCTGGCAGACGATGATGCAAATATTCGAGCACTCCTCCGGCATGTCATGACCAAGGAGGGTTATCGGGTACATGAAGCACAGGATGGACTGGAAGCGGTCAAACTGATGCAAGAAACGCCGATCGATCTGGCGATCCTCGATGTCATGATGCCTGGCATGGACGGACTAGAATTATGTGATTACATTCGGCAGCATTACGACATTCCGATTATGTTGCTGACGGCACGAGATCAGCTATCTGACAAGCGAGAAGGTTATTTGAAAGGAACAGATGAGTATGTGACCAAGCCGTTTGAACCCGAAGAACTGGTTTACCGGGTAAAGGCATTATTTCGCCGCTACCATCGCACGTCCAGTGATATCATTCGTATGAACCGGATCGTGATCGACCGGAACAATGTGGAGGTTACGGACGGGCAATCCATTCTCTTTTTACCAATGAAGGAATTCGAATTACTCTCACAGCTTGCCCAGTTCCCGGGACGTTTGTTCTCTCGGGATGAACTCATTCGACTTGTCTGGGGAGCGGATTACGAAGGAGATGACCGTACTGTTGATGTACATATTAAGCGACTCCGTGATCGGTTTGCTGATTATACGGATGATTTTGTGATCCAAACGGTCCGGGGCATTGGTTATAAGATGGAGGTGAAAGCACCGTGAGGACCTTGTACGTCCGGGTATTCCTTATTACGGTGGCGGTGATTGTGGTCAGCGGCATGCTTGGTTTCCTTTTATCGAATATCTATTATCATGCGAAGCTCAAGGACTTCAATGATGAGAAGCTGGTGGGCATTGCAACGCAAATGAAGCAATTTGTGGAGCAGCAACCGGACACAATGGAGCAGTATTTAAACAATGCCGCCGATCTTGGATACGAAATCTATGTGACGGATGGGAAAGGCAACGACCAATTCTACGGCCGAGAATTCCGTGAAAAAGATCTGGACAAGCAAGCTGTGGAACTGGTGCTGAATGGAGAGGTATACCATGGCGTCGCCCAGTTTCCAAGCAAACCGTTCATTACCGGTTTCTTCGATAATCAATTAAGCAATACCGTGGGTGTTCATCTACAGTTGGGCAATACCAATTACGCTCTCTTTATGCGCCCGGATGTAATCCTGCAGTTCGGTGAGCTGCGTATCTTTTTTGCACTGATTGGCGCATTTACCATAGGCATTAGTATTCTCATCTTTCTGATCAGTACCCGATATCTGGTCAATCCGATTGAACGTCTGTCAGAGGCGACCAAGCGCATTGCACAAGGAAAGTATAATCTGAAATTGCCTACTGCACGGCGTGATGAGATTGGTCAACTGGCTCAGCATTTCATGACCATGAGTCGTGAATTGGAGAGAGTGGATCAGGCGCGGCAGCAGTTTGTATCCAACGTATCTCATGAAATTCAATCGCCGCTGACCTCCATTCAGGGGTTTGCCCAGTTGGTGGCAGATCGGGATCTGCCTGAACAGGAACGGGAGCACTATGCGTCGATCATTGAGGAGGAGAGCCGTCATCTCTCCTTGTTGAGCAAGCAGCTGCTTCTTCTGTCCTCTCTGGAACAAGGCAACGAAGATCTGACCAAAGTGGAGTTCTCTCTGCGGGATCAATTCCGGCAAGCGGTTCAGGTGCTGCAATGGCAACTGGAAGAAAAAGAACTGCTGCTTCGGATTTCGGTGCCCGAATCCATCCAGCTGATTGGCAATGAAGTGCTGCTCATGCAAGTCTGGATGAATCTTCTCGGTAATGCGGTGAATCATCTTCCACAAGGAAGAAGCATCGAGATTCATGCCGAACAGATAGATAACCAGTGTGTGATTCAGATTCGGGATACAGGGGACGGCATTGCTGCGGAGCATCTGCCTTTCCTGTTCGATCGATTCTATCGGGTGGACCGTGCGCGGGAACGTTCTTCCGGACGAACCGGGCTTGGACTTGCCATTGTGCAGAAAATTATCCGAATCCATGACGGTACAATTGAGGTTGCCAGTTCGCCAGCGGGTACGGTCTTTACCGTGACACTTCCGCAGATGTAATCTGTTATTCATTTTCCGTTCATTTTCGCCTCCTATACTTGGGTTATCAAGAGGGAGGTCACACAACATGTACTTGGCTATTCGAGAAATGAGGTATGCCAAAGGGCGGTATGCCTTAATTGCTACAATCATGGTGCTGGTTTCATTTCTGGTACTGTTTGTTACAGGTCTTGCACAGGGGCTGGCGTATGATAACGCAGCTTCGGTCAAAAATATGGCAGCAACCCACTTTGTGCTGGAACAGGATTCGAATCATCGGTTTACCCGGTCACAAGTGGATCAGGATCAGCTTGATCAAGCTCGCTCCGTAGTGGGGAAAGAGAACGCTGAGCCGCTCGGTGTGAAAATGACAACCGTCAGTCCAATGGGCGACACGAAAAAGATCGATGTCACGTTGTTCATGGTGAATCCGGAGGGCTGGCTTGCTCCAGCGGTTACCGAAGGAACTCCGATTACGGATCAGACCAACGGGCAGGTTGTGGTGGATCATAAGTTAGCTGAATCTGGTGTGACGATTGGCACCGTTCTGGTCGATCAAGCTTCGGGGATGAAGTGGACTGTTGGCGGATTTGTACAAAATGAGTCTTTCAGTCACTCTCCGGTCGTGTTCCTGAATGAAGAAGAATGGCTTACGCTTCAAGGAGGGACACGGACTACACAAGGTTCAACCGACACCAATGCCAATGCTCCGATATACAATGCCATTGCGGTAAAGGACGCGGGTGAGCAGGTAGACGAACTAAGTGCTGCAATGCCTGATACGGAAGTCATCACGAAATCGGATGCCGTTTCGGCTATTCCTGGATATAAGGAAGAGCAGGGATCGTTGCTTATGATGATCGCTTTTCTATATGTCATCTCAGCGTTTGTACTTGCGGTATTCTTCTATGTCATCACGATTCAGAAAACAAGTCAGTTTGGCATATTGAAAGCAATCGGAACGCGGAATGGATATCTGGCGGGTAGTGTTTCTTTACAAGTATTCATTCTATCGGTTGGTAGTCTGGTCATTAGCGTACTGTTGGTTCGACTGTTTGAGTCCATTCTGCCTGCATCAATGCCGTTTCAATTAGGTTTATCCACCCTCGCACTGACCTGTGTATTGTTCATCCTGATGTCTATGGCGGGTTCATTATTTTCAGTGTGGAAGGTTACCAAAATTGATGCACTTGATGCGATAGGGAGGGCAGCAGCATGAGAAACCGATTGGTATTACAGGGAATTACCCAGACCTTTGAAGATGGTGGCAGTAAACGCACGATTCTGGATAAGCTCGATCTTGAGGTGGCCGAAGGGGAACTTGTGGCTGTGATGGGGCCTTCCGGCTCTGGCAAAAGTACATTCCTGTCCATTGCTGGCGCACTTCTTGAACCAACGGAAGGACAGGTTCTGTTGGACGGGGCTTCTATTATGGGCAAAAGCAAACAAGATATATATGATATACGGCTTAAGCAGCTTGGTTTTATATTTCAAAGTGCCAACCTCATTCCTTACCTGAAAGTAGAAGAACAACTGATGGTGGTCGCGAAGCTCGCCGGAACGGATAAAAACAAGGCGGAGAAACGAGTGGATGAGCTGCTGGATACGGTAGGATTGACTCATCGGCGGAAGGCGTATGCGGAGAAGTTGTCTGGCGGGGAACGTCAGCGGGTCGCTATTGCGCGGGCGCTGATGAATGATCCGGCTGTCCTGCTCGCGGATGAACCGACAGCTAGCTTGGATGCGGAGCGCGGACTGGATATTGTCGGCATGATTGCACGGCTTGTGAAAGAGCAGGGCAAGAGTGCAGTGATGGTTACGCATGATGAGCGGATTTTGCCGCTCTGTAGCCGGGTTCTTTTTTTGGAAAAGGGAAAGCTGGTTCATCATTAGACATTAGGTAAGTTGTCAGGAACGATCTGATGTGGTTAAGGACGAGAAGGTCATGTATTCCCTCAAGGGGAAGGTGGCCTTCTTTCTTCATTTTCATCTATAATTGGGAGAAGTATATAAATGAGAGATTTTATTTTAGATAGAGAGGAACGGATGCGGTTGAGCAGCTTGAATGCAGAACAATTCCCGGCACTGACGACGTCGATTCATTGGGGCATTATTGAGGCAGAGTTCAGATTAAATGCCATCGTGGATGAAAAGCAGGTGAGCAATATTAGTATCATTCCATTTGTCGGGGATCAATGTGTTGTTTTTCAACTGGATAATGGAGACTGGGAGCTGCCTGGGGGGACGCTTGAAGCAGGTGAGCCGTATATGGACGGACTGAAGCGCGAACTGATGGAGGAACTTGGGGCAGAAATCCGCTCCTATCAGATTTTTGGTCAATTCCATTGTACATCCAGTGCGTTGGAGCCATATCGACCGCATATCCCGCACCCCCATTTTGTAAGAATCATCGGTTATGGTGACGTTGAACTTGTTGCTGATCCGCTGAATCCAGAGGATGGCGAGCAGGTAGTTGCGGTGGAGGTTGTTGAGATCGACGAAGCGATTCGGAGATTCCAGAAGCAGAACAGATATGACATTGCTGAGATGTACAAATTGGCTCATATGCTGCGAAAAGAAGCTAAAGGATAAGGCGATGTTGCATCCGAACTGTATGAGAAATCCGAAGGAATTGTACAGCGTTTTTGCCGAGCATATAGATGAAGAGTCTATCCACTATTGCTAGTACAAGTAGTGGCACATCTTTAGTTACGAATGAATAACATAAATACCTGACTCACGATGCAACGGTCTTCATAGGTTTATTTTAGTGTTGAATGGAATGCGGTAATCAGGAAAAAGGGAACATCGTGTTAAAAGAAAAGAGGCTTAAATCAGAATCTTGAACTGTCACCCCAATTGTGGAATCTGCTAAAAAGGGTCCCTATTCATTAAGCAGCAATGAGATGACATCTGTATTCATCAGAAGTCATCTTTTTTAATGTCCATTGGTAGCGTTCGGTATTGTAATACGTGATGTACTTGTTGACACGAACTCTCAGTTCTTGTAGGGATGAGCAATCCTTGAACTCTAATTCATTCTTCATATGCCCGAAAAACGTCTCCATTGAAGCATTATCCCCACAGTTTCCTTTTCGTGACATCGATTGTTTGAACCCAGCTTTAGCAATCATGGAACGAACTTCAGGATGTGTGTGATGGAAACCCTGATCATAGTGAAAGATCGCCTCCAGATGTAATTCCCCATCTAGATGGTCAAGCAGTCGCTTCAGTGTTCGTTGAACAAGAGACAACTCCAACGAAGAGGACAAGTAGTGGGCTAAGATTTCTTTTTTTGCACCATCTTTTACATAGGATTAATAAGCCCGCTGTCCATTTCCATAATGCATATAAGTAATGTCGGTTAGTAATACCATTTCAGGCTCTCCCTGGTCAAATTGACGCTTCAGGAGATTCGGACAGGTGCGGTGCTCTTGCGTCGCTTTAGCCATTTTACGATAAGGATTCATTTGACGGATCACAGTAACGAGTCTGAATTTCCGCATCAAACGGCGAATTTTTTTGTGATTCATAATGATTCCATGAAGCCGTTCTAACCTCATTTTAATGACCAATGCGCCTGATTTCCCTCTAGGTGAATCAAAGTGCGACTTCAGAAGTAAGAAGTCTTGTTCATCGGCAGCCTCTCGAAGCTGGCGGTGTTCTTCCGCCGCACACTAGCGATAATACCCGCTTGTACTGACTTCAGCAAGCTTCAAAGATAGCGAGTCACGCGTCTCAGCCCATGTTTACGAATGACCTAATTGATGATCTAGAAGCGCTCGGAAGACGCTAGTAGTTCATTGTTGTCTTTGTGCCTTTCGATCGCTTCTAGCTTTTTTAAGAGTTCATTCTCAGCTTCCAAAAGCTTGATACGTGCCTCAGCAAGACGAAGCTTTTCCTGATCCGATAGTTCACGACTAACCGGTCTGCCTGAGCTTCCCTTCCCCCTACGTTCTTCCAGCAGACCAGCTTCATCTGAAGAGCTTATGTTTTCCTCCAACGCTCCAAACATCTTTTTGGCGTTTCCAGTCCGATCAGTTCAACGTTAAATCCTGCCTGTACGAAGATCTCCATGGGTGTATGCCCCACCTGATTGTGCCTGTACAGCCGCAATCTTAAAGGCAGGGGAGTACGTGATATTCTTCTCGGATACGCGAGGAATGGATAGATTCGATTTCAGTATCTTGATCTCATTTTCCGTAAAAAACCGTTTGATTTTCCCCATAATCTACAACCTCAGAAACTTTTAAAATCTGATTAAAACACAAAAAAACCCTAAGAGGGCACTTTTTTTCAAAGTGTCCATCTTACGGGTCACAGTTCATCTATCTGAATTTAAGCTTCTTTTCTTAACTTATTATTTAGGGAATAGTACAACAGTATCTAGGCCGTTTTCACCAAAGAAACGTCCCGGTATATTAAATTGCTTTCCGTCTAGTGTGATTTTACTGATTAACCAGCCAGATTTCCAACCGCTACCATCTGACTTTAAAGCTATAGCCTGCACTTGTCCAACATCTTCACTACTAAAGTTGATGACGTCTGTTTTTCCTCTTTCAAAGTTGTCAATATTATAATTATTAAGCAATATTTCGCTAGACTTTCCGTTACTTCCTATAATGCTGATCCAAATTAAAGAATCGGTACCCGCATCAGCTTCATTAGAAGTTACAAAAGTAATCAGATGGTCTTTAAATGCTGCTTTAAGATTACTCTGATTAGTTTCGATGTTATTACTCGGCGAACTGTTTTTAGTCGTAGCATCTACGGATTCTGCAAACACTGAAGCAGGTAATAATAAAGATGAACCTAATAACAGTGAAGAGCTGAGTATCGATAGTTTTTTTCTCATATTTGTAAACCCACCATTCATTTTAATATGTAAACCAAATATGTAATTTGATGTACATTATAGATTATATTATATATGAAAATTATTTATTTAAATACATAATAATACAAATTGATTATAAAGTAGGATTATCTGGATGTGTAAAACAATAACTTGGTAGTATAGAACTATTATAAAGTGACAAATGGAGACAAATAGAGTTTGCATTTGTCGAAGTTTGACAAAACAAAACATTAAGTGGCTTTTCTGGTGTTTATCATTATATTCTCGAATTCGAGAGATATCTTTTGCAGGAACTGTTTAAGAAGATCATCAACACAGACGTCAAACCCGTTTTTACTAAACACCTCATATACAAGTTCAACGTCCAGAAATCAAAGTAACAGCAGTAGGCATGTGCAGTTTTATATTAACTGTAGTGTCCATTCCACCGAGCTTGCGGAGTTGCAGTCCGTTGCTTTGAGTGGGGCCATATTGGAGAACAAATCGCATTTTACTTGCCGGATCGAGGAAATAGTCCCATCCGCCCCAGACCACTATTCCCTAACGCCTGATGTTGATCAGGACGCTTTATCGAAAGAACTGGTTTCACATTTGGAAGAGGGTATTTCATTCCTACACTCGCTAACAGGGGCCAGAGATATAGTCCATTATTATATGGCGAAGACAGCGCTACATTTAAGTGAAGAAACTTTCCGCTTCCTGCTACAAGCCGGCGATACGGAAGAAGCCAAGCATTATTTAGAGCAACTACATGCCAAATACGGAGTCGAAAAGCGTTGGACGATATTTGAAAAGAAATATGCAGCCATTTTTGCTGAGTACGGTTTGTAAGCTTTGCTCCAGACAAATAGCCAAAATGAGGGGATGACATATGAATGATACTCAATATAATTTGAATTTCAATAAACTGTGTAGCGAATTACAGCTTGGTGAATTGATCAGTTCGCCCAAACCAATCTCAGGTGGACTTCTTCATCGAATGTACAGCATTGAAACGACGCAAGCTAATTATGCAGTTAAGGCATTGAATCCACAGATCATGATAAGACCTTCTGCTGTGCAAAATTATATGGATTCAGAAAAAATAGCAAACGTGGCAGCTGAACATATCCATGCTCAACCTGCAAAAATGTTAAAGGGCGCTTCTATGCATAACATTGATAATCAATTCTATCTAATATTTGATTGGATTGAGGGTCAATGTTTGGAACAAGATGAAGTCACGATCAATAACAGTTCTCTGATGGGTACGATCCTTGCAGATATCCACAAAACGGATTTTAGACAACTAGAATTGGATAGTTCACAGGTAACTAATCCTAAAACAATAGATTGGATGTTTTATCTGAACAAAGGAAAGAAAGAGAATATAGAATGGATTGATATTTTGGATTCCAATATCAATAAGCTGTATGAGTGGAGCACAAAGGCTAAGAAGTCATCTTCAATGCTAGCATCCGATAAGGTAATTAGTCACAGAGATCTGGAGCCGAAGAATGTGATGTGGAAACAAGGCATACCTATTATTATCGATTGGGAATCGGCAGGTTATATTAATCCCATGCATGATCTGGTCGAGACCGCTGTGTATTGGTCAGTAGGTAGCACTGGAAGTATAAACAAGGAAAAGTTCTTGGCTTTTATAGCTGGTTATGAGAAGCGAGTGGGGAGTCTAACAGCCAATTGGGAAGTGGTTCTGGATAATGGTTTTGCTGGAAAGTTGGACTGGCTCGAATATAGTCTTAAACGGTCACTGTGGATTGAATGTACGGACATAGAGGAACAGTTAGTGGGAACATCACAAGTCATTTACACTTTAGAGGCTTTGAAACAATACGAAAACATGATTTCAGATATGAAGAACTGGTTGAATACTTAATCCAGGAGGGGATGCCCATATGGCAAACGATAAAGGAACACTCAGAACATGCGAACAAGGACATTCGTATTATAAAAAAAGTGATTGCCCAACCTGTCCAACGTGCGAAGCTGAACGTAAACCGAAAAATGGATTTCTAGCCTTGATGTCTGCTCCCGCCAGACGAGCCTTGGAGAATGAAGGGATTACAACACTACAGCAAGTTGCGGAGTACACGGAGAAAGAAATCCTGAAGCTGCACGGAATCGGGCTATCTGCCATACCTAAACTGCGAAGCGCTTTGGAAGAAGAGGGAATGTCTTTTAAGAAATAACCCTCTTTACGCTGTTCCACTAATCCAAACCAGGAGCTGCTGAAAGAATCTCCTCCATCGTTACCCGATACAACAAGTTACCTTCACTGAGTAGCAGACGATGTTGGCGAAAATCCTGCCTTGCCTGCTTGAAGGGCCGACCATTTTCATTTAATAAATCAATCTTCTGCCCCTTGCTGAATCTTCCGGGCTTCTCCATCTTCTTAAGCACAAACGTCCCATGTTTACCGTACCCGGCATCGAACAAGAAATGATAACCATCCGTACTGAAGCCGGAGGAACCGGAGATGTTTGGATTCGTGAATGTAACGTTGGGTTCACAGGTGCCCCCTGAGATACAACCGAGTTCAAAATCGGTATAGAAGTAGAACCAGACCTGCTTCTCATTCACCACATTGAGTGCGTAACAATCCGCAATGTCAGCTTCACGATTTTCATATCGTTTATTCCCGTGCTCATCCCAGGCCAGCAGACCATATGATCCAATCGGATCGCTCCAACCGTAGTTACCAAATACCCCTTCATCAAAGTAACTGGTCCAGATCGTTCCCTTTTCTGTGACCTGCACACTTTGGATCCCGTCTCCCAACAAAAACTCGCGAATGGTATTTCCGTCTAAATCACACACTTTGGCGTTCAGATCAACCTGTTCATTCCCATAATTCGCACACCGTGCTCCGACGAGCAGCAGATGATCATGTAATGGTTGTACGTAATGATAATTGAACGTCTGTCCCCAGATGACAACTTCCTCAATAGTTTGATCAGTCACAATAAGCACTTTGTACGTATAGCTTTGGTTCAATTTACTTTGGACGAACATACCTCGTTTTCTTTTAGGGATCTGATTCATCAACAGTACATAGACAAGGCCATCACCGCCCCACTGGGTGGAAACGATATCGAAGCCTTCGACATAATCTGAAATATCGGCAAAAGGCAAAAGTTTTACTTTGGGTATGGGCATATCCATATCCTCCTTTGTAGATGTCAAATGCAGAGTCACCATCTGCATCTGTATAAGAGCATTATGATGTACACGTACTATGCTGAACATGGCGGAAGTATAGCGAAGGTCTTCTTTACTGTTACAGCGTATAAGTATAATGTTCTGAAATTGAAGCTTCTTCCTTGACACTCGTAGTACAATAAGGAAGTTGTGTAAAATTCTATATGATAGGAGGGTGCGAGGCAGCTATAGAAGAGTATCAGAACATACATACAATGCACTTGGAGTAAGGAGATAGAAGCACCCGTAGATTCGAATTGCAACAGTACTGTTACGAGGAAGACTTATCTCAGAAAAACAAAATGATATAAGGAAGTGTTACGAAGTGGAACCACATATTCAAGAACCAAAAACAGACTACCGTCCACTAGGCGTATCGGGATTGGGTGGTTGGCTGATTCTTGTCCAGATTGGATTATTTCTTACGGTGATTTTCCTGGCGATCCAGTTGGTGTTGTATTGTTTGCCCACGCTTACAACCGAGACTTGGGAGCTGCTAACTTCGGAGCAATCTGAATATTATCACCCGCTATGGGGACCGGTCGTTATTTTTGAGACGGTATATAACGTGCTATTTTTAGTGTTTGGCATTTATACGATCATTGCTCTTTATAGCAAAAAATCGATTTTTCCTCGTCTTATGATCATGTTTTATAGTGTCAGTCTGGCCGTTAGTATTATTGATTATCTGTTGTTGCTCCAGATTCCAATGGCGAGAGAATTTGAGGATGGAAGCTCGTTAAGGGATATAGGCAAATCGGTACTTACTTGTGCCATCTGGATTCCTTATTTTATCAAGTCGGAACGAGTTCATAACACATTTGTAAGATAAATGGGTTGCAGGAAATGCCCGATCTTGGATAGAAGCTATCTGAGGTCGGGTTTATTTGATTCTATTGAAAGGTTCTATAAACGTAAAGTAGGTATGTATGTTAAGGAATCTGTTTAGTGGAATCTGAAAAGGAGGAGAGATCTTGAAAATTTATCTGGTAAGGCATGGGATGGATGAGGAAGGCTATCGAGGCGGATGGAGTGAGCGTGGACTCACGGAACAGGGGATCAATCAATCCAGGAAATTGGGAGAGCATTTGCATCATCATGCTGAGGAGTACAACATACATACCATCATGAGCAGTGATCTGCCTCGTGCAGCACAGACAACACGAGAAATTGAGAAGAGATTAAACATGCAGGCGATCTTCATGAAAGATTGGCGGGAGATGAATAACGGAGAGTTGGCAGGTATGCTTCATAAAGATGCGGAAGTGCATTATCCAGGAGTGTATTTCAACACCCTTGAGATGCATTCCCCTTTTCCGGGAGGAGAAAGTCCAAGAGACTTTTATAGCCGGATAAGCACCGCTTTCGAGAATCTTTTCAGAGATTTAGAGGAGAATACACTCAAGTCCAATGTACTGTTAATTACTCACGGCGGAGTGATTAACATCCTGTATTATCTGCTTGAGAATCGGGAATGGAGCAATCAGTCCAGCTTTTATCCCATGGGTAACACCAGTGTACATACCGTTGAAAAGGGAAGGCACGGTTGGAAACTTAGTAGTGCAAATGCATTAAGTCATCTAGAGTAGTTGTTTATTAGATCCAGAGCTGATCAGTCGACATAATCAGGATGTACAGACTCATAGGTCCCAATGTATTACAATGGTATAAAATAACAAACGGAGGCGATGACATGAGTAATCAACCCATTGAACTGCTACAACATTTGAAGTCTTTATCTGGACCATTTCCAACGTGGGATATGGGGCAGTTGCCGGAGCGGCCAGGGAAGCTATTTTTGGAGTGGTTGAGATTGGCGGTTGAGAACGAAGTGAAAGAACCTCATGCCATGACGATCTCCACCGTGGATCACGATGGTTATCCTGATGCGCGGGTGTTAATTTTGAAAAACGTAATCGACGAAACGTTCTATTTTGCTTCCAGTTCGGAGAGCCGAAAAGGGCAGCAGTTGAAGGAGAACCCTCATGTGGCTCTCACCTTCTACTGGCCTTCACTTGGAAGACAGATTCGGATAAAGGGAATTGCTGAGGATCAGGGAGATCAAGCGGGCGCTGATGATTTCCGCAAGCGTTCAGCTGGAGCGCGAGCAGTTGCCATGACAGGGCATCAGAGTGAGGTTTTGAATAGTGAGAAAGTGCTGGATAATGCCATTGAAGCCCAGAAAGAACGCATCCAACGTGATCCCGATGTCGTTACATCTCAATGGCGTTTATATGCCGTGAATGCACAAGAGGTGGAGTTCTGGCAGGGAGATTCAGAGCGCAAGCATGTGCGAGTCCAATATGTGATGCAAGATGGGCAGTGGAAGACACGCAGATTGTGGCCTTGATTTTATAACAGATGAGTAGGCAGCGCGGATCGAACGGTTATGGATTTCTTTTCTTAACAATCTCAGGGAGGCGAATCTATGAAAACGATTGAAAGTTTCTTCGAACCATTTCCGGTGTTGGAGACCGAAAGGACGATACTCCGGCGGCTTACCTATGATGATCTGGATGATATGTATAGTTATTGTGTTGTACCCGCTGTCTCGGAGTTCACCACTTGGGACGCGCATCAGAGCAAAGAAGATACCAAAGCTTTTTTGGATTTTGTCATGAGCCGGTATGATGTGAATTTAATAGGCCCATGGGGCATTGAAGATAAACAAACCAAGAGACTGATTGGGAGTTGTAACTATCTAGGGTGTGATAGCGATAACAGGAGAGTCGAGTTGGGATATGTGTTATCTGATCAATATTGGAATCAAGGCTACATGACCGAAGTAGTGAAACGAATCATCCAATTTGGATTTGACGAAGTGGGATTGGAACGAATCCAGGCTCAATGTTTAGTGAAGAACACGGGCTCCGCGAAAGTCATGGAGAAGGCAGGCATGCAATTTGAAGGTGTGCTGAGAAAATACATGAAGGTAAAAAATGAACTTCAGGATCTGAAGATGTATGCCATTGTAAAAGAAGATTTCTATAACTCGTATTAAATATAGAACGTGTTTTTGAAAGGGCGATCGAGTTTGCTGGCGAGCCACGAGTTTGCCTATAATCCTGAGTTCAACATGGATGACATACAATAGAGGGCTCCGGGGATTTCCTTTCATCACACTTTTACAACAACCAACGTACATAATGTCATATCGTCAACCGTGTGCTATCCGCTATACTCTTCAAGTTACCCAAACGTGGATTGAATGAGAGAATCGGGAGGTACAACGAATTGACAGCCAAAAACAAATATAAATCACTCGAACTTGAAACACCCGGCGTATATGAGCTGGAAGGGCTTGAAGTTGGAGTGACATCGAACTGTAATTATAAATGCGACTATTGCTGCGCCTACAATCGGGACGATGGAGCGTGCATCGGTAGTCAGGAAGTCATCCGTATTATTAGTGAGCTTCCTCGTCTTAAGCGCGTGCGATTGTCCGGGGGCGAAGTTACCCTGAAATACCAGGATTGCCTGGAGATCGTGACGTACTGTGCGGCACATGGCATCGATACACAATTGAACAGTAATGCCAGTCTGCTGACAGAAGAACGGATTCTCGCGTTGCGTGATGCAGGCTTGTCCAACATTCATATCTCGTTCAATTATACGGATGCGGAGTCGTATGCTGCGTACTACCGTGTGCATCCTCGCATGTATGAGAGACTGGAGCAGAATATCCGTTTGTGCACGGAAGCCGGTCTGGAGACGGTACTGGAAACGTTACTGTTTGAAGGGAATCAAGCGAACATGCAGGCCATTAGCGATAAGGTGTATGATCTGGGTGTGCGCATCCATGAGATCCAGAACAGCATTAAGATGCCGCATACCGACTGGAGCCAGATTGTATCCAAAGCGTCTCTCATTCGATCTGTAACGGAATTAATTGAGCATAAAAAGCCAGATACAACGCTCTATTTCACCTGTATGGACCGGTTTGCGGAACAGTTGAATTTGCGGGAGCAACCGGGCGTGTATTTCTCTAATTGCGTGGATGGCACGAAACAACTTCACTTGCACGGCAACGGAGATATTCTCATCTGTGAGTTATGTCATCCTGTCGTCATTGGCAACATCTATAAAGGAACGTCGTTGAAGGATATCTATGCCCAGCAGCCACCAGCGTTAACGGAATTCCTGAAAAAGCGGCCTTGTCCCGCATATGATGCTCTATTTCCATACGTATAACAGGAAGCTCTGACGAAGATGTTTTGATCTGTAAGCTGAACGAAACATCTATACAATAACAGCGACATTTAAGGTTATATAGATTAAAAATCAAGGTGATCTGCTTTCCTCATTGGGAAAACGGATCACCTTATTTTATTGAACTATTCATTTACACAATAACAGCGATTGGATGGTTGCTCTGTCATCGTAGTGTCAGTGTGAATATTCTTTAGTTCAAGTTATTTAGTTTCAGATTCATTTAAGCTCCCCGGCCTAATATGGCCTTAAGAACTTAGATGAAGAGGTGAGCTTGACATGATGAAGATCTATCAGAAACCAACCCGGAAAGACCCCCATAAAAGACCGATCTCCCCTAGAAAGCGAAGATGGCTCATCATCACACTTGTCCTTGTGCTCGCAGTAGGTGGAATCCTGTACAGCTTGGCTGACCGTTACCTGATCCGGCATGTGCAGGTGGTTGTAGCGGATGAGAACACAGCAACGGCAGCAACGGGCAACACGAATGATTCCACCAGTACTCCGACCACCGCAACTAAAGTGAATGCAACGTCAGATGATTGGAATTATTCGAGCGATGATATGGAGGTCCATATTGATAAGGTACAGTCAGGATCTGGCTCGGATCAAATTACGTATTATGTCGCTGATGTTCAGCTAACGGATGCAAGCAGCCTGAGAACAGCACTGGCGGATAACAGTTTTGGAACGAACATTACCGAGAATACGTCAGAGATTGCCGCAGCCAACAATGCGATCTTTGCCATTAATGGTGATTATTATGGATTCCGTGATGATGGTGTCATTATTCGAAATGGAACATTGTACCGGGACAGCCCAACACGGGATGCACTGGCCCTGTTCAACGACGGAACGATGAAAACATATAACGAGAACGAGATTTCTTCCTCGGAACTGCTGAGCGAAGGTGCCACCAATACATTATCCTTTGGACCCATTCTGATTCAGGATGGCGAGATTGTCAGTGATTTTAGCAGTGTAAAAATTGACAACAACTTCGGCAACCGCTCCATCCAGGATGCGAATCCAAGAACAGCAATCGGCATGATTGCTCCGAATCATTACGTCTTCGTAGTGGTGGACGGGCGGCAGGACGACAGTCGTGGCATGACCTTGGCAGAACTGGCCGATGTCATGAAAGGCCTTGGAGCAACCGAAGCCTACAATCTGGACGGCGGCGGTTCATCCACGATGTATTTTATGGGCAGAGTCGTCAATAATCCACTGGGGCGCAACCAGGAACGTGGCGTAAGTGACATTCTATATCTGACGGAGGGACAAGGATCATGACGATATTAATTCCATCCTATGAACCCGATGTGCGTTTGCTGAATCTCGTTCTGCAGTTACAGACATTTAAGCTTGGACCTATTGTGATTGTGGATGATGGCAGTGGCCCGGGTTACCGTGGGATTTTCGAGACGGCAGAAGCCTATGGCTGTACGATCCTGACACATCCCGTCAATCTGGGGAAGGGTAGGGCGTTGAAGACAGGCTTTCAGTATATTAAGGAGTATGGGCCTCAGGGTGGTGTAGTGTGCGCGGACAGTGACGGACAGCATCTGCCACATGATATTAAGCGTATCTTCGAAGTGCTGCTGGCACAAACGACACCCGGAATTGTACTCGGCAGCCGTCGCTTCAGTGGTAAGATTCCAGCACGGAGCCGTTTTGGCAACACCGTTACACGAGCGGTCTTTTCCCTCACGACAGGTACCAAAGTATATGACACACAGACGGGTCTGCGCGGTTTTCCCTACGCCATGCTGGACTGGCTGAACCAGATCCCCGGGGAACGGTTTGAATACGAGATGAACATGCTGTTAAGTGCACACAAGGAAGGGTACGAGATTACGGAGGAGTTTATTGATACGGTGTATCTGGATCACAATGAATCCTCTCATTTCCGCCCGCTGGTCGATTCGTTCCGAATCTATAGGCCCATCCTGATGTTCAGCACATCTTCGTTGCTGTCTGCTCTAATTGATTTTGCATTACTATTCGTTATTCAGTATTTCACGCATAATCTGTTTCTGTCGGTTGTTGCAGCGAGACTATGCAGCTCACTCTTCAACTACACGATGAATCGGAAGTACGTATTTTCAGCTGGACGAACCTCGAAGGTTCGGCAGTCTTTGCCCAAATACTTCTCACTTGTCCTACTGGTGCTGTTATTAAACTACGGTTTACTGTATTTTTATAATGAAAAGCTGATTATTCCGCTGCTCGCAGCCAAGCTGTTAACTGAGGTGTCCATCTTTGTATTCAGCTATTGGGCACAGCGCAGATTTGTCTATTAACACAGAGAGAGTGGGCATACAGCTTGCTCTCTTTTTTTCAATCAAAACCGTTTCAAAAGAATATCCCGTGCTTCTTGATTAACCAAAAATGGCCGAGAACAGGGGGGGGAAATACCCTTGTTCTCGGCCGTTTAAACTCACAGGAGGACGAGCGTTACATCAGCTTCTTAATCTCATCCTTCAGGATTTCAGACTGAGTGCCGAAGATAACCTGCACAGCTCCACCACCGAGCCTCATGACGCCGGAAGCGCCAAGCTGTTTGAGTGCCCGATCGTTGACGGCTTTGTCGTCCCTAACAACTAGCCGGAGGCGAGTGATGCAGGCGTCAATGCTCTCGATATTATCTGTTCCCCCGATCTCGGCAAGCACCTTACCAGCCTTGGTGTCGGCAGACGCTGCCACGGCGGAAGTATCAGTGGGGGTATCGGCATCATAAGCGTCATCTTCGCGCCCCGGCGTTTTCAGGTTGAACTTGACAATCATGAACCGGAACAGGAAATAATAGACGACCGCAAATGCGAGTCCGACCGGGATCATGAGCAACGGATTGGTTGACAGCTTCATGTTCACGAGGTAATCGATCAGACCTGCAGAGAAGGCGAAGCCCAGCTTAACGTTCAGCAGGTACATGATCAGGGCTGCTGCACCGGTAAGAATAGCGTGCACTACATACAGCAGAGGAGCCGCGAACATGAAGGAGAACTCGAGCGGCTCGGTGATACCCGTTAAGAACGAAGCGACCGCTGCTCCGATAAAGATCGAAGCGACCATTTTGCGCTTTTCAGGCCGGGCTGTATGAATCAAGGCTAGCGCCGCTGCCGGAAGAGCGAACATCATAATCGGGAAGAAGCCAGACATGAACATGCCTGCCGTAGGGTCTCCGTTGAAGAAGCGGGTCAGGTCGCCGTGCACGACTTCCCCGGCTGCATTGGTATAATCTCCAATCTGGAACCAGGCGATGGAGTTGAGGACATGATGCAGACCGAGCGGGATGAGCAGGCGGTTGGCGATCATGAACACCATGGAGCCAACGCCGCCAAAACCTACAATCCAGGCGCCGAAAGCACCGATGGCATCCTGAATCGGGCTCCAGATCATGCCGAACAGAATGGCCAACACCAGCATGGAGCCGGCGGTCACCATCGGCACAAAGCGTTTGCCGGAGAAGAAGCCGAGCCAGTCAGGAAGCTTGATAGTATGATATTTTTTATACATATAGGCTGCAAGCAGTCCGGCAAATATCCCGCCCAATACGCCCATATCCAGCTTGACATCGTCAGGAATATAGCCGAATACACTTGGAACGGCTCCCAGAATCCGCGTCAGTACCATATAAGCGATCAGGGCGGAAAGCGCGGCGACCGCATCCCCCGCCAGTCCGATTGCCACCCCAATGGCGAAGATGAGCGCAAGGTTGCCAAAGATCGCCCCCGCGCCCTCATTCAGGAATGGGACTACATACTGATTAAGAAATCCCCCGATCACGGGACCGAGCGGAATGTCCTTTTCATAATTAAGAAGACCGAGGCCTTGAAGAATCCCTGCTGCAGGCAAGGTTGCTACAGGAAGCATCAGGGATTTTCCCAGCTTTTGCAGTGATTTCAGCATATTGTTCTTCCTTTCTTTTTTTGATTTAGGTTATTTGGATAAGCTGACTTTCATGATCGTTCCCATGCCTGCTTCTAAGCTGCCATACTCCGGGTGTGACTCCCACGACTGTTCAGCCGCATTCGCAACGATGACAGGGGTGATGACCGGATAACCGGCGGAAGCGATCGCATTCAGGTCAAATTCAATCAGAGTCTGACCGATAGTGACTTGATCCCCGGTCTGCACTTGGGGTGTGAAACCCTGTCCTTTCAGGCTGACAGTATTCATACCGATATGCAGCAACAGCTGCAGCCCGGAAGCATGCTCAATCATTAAGGCATGGTGCGATTTGATCAGGTGCACCACAGTGCCGTCGATAGGGGCGACCAGCCTGCCCTCCTGGGGAATCATTGCGACTCCCGGTCCCATAATTCCTTGCGCGAACGCTTCGTCAGGCACTTCTTCCAAACTGACGCAGGTTCCGGTGAGCGGGGAGGCAACGGATATTGTTTCAGATGTTTTGGCAGATTTGTTGTTTTTCCATTTCCAGATCATTGTGTGTTGTCCTTTCTGTTGTTGGTTTTGGCATGGGTTTGAAAAAGCCGGTATAAATGCATTGTGAGAAAAGCCGTTTCTTCCTCAGGCACTTCTGTACCCAAATCCTCGGCCATTACAGCGCTTAGTTTTCTGGCCAGCTGGTATTCAGACGTATATTCATTTTTCACATATTGTGCGAAGGTGGGGGCCGTCATCGGTTGCTGATACAGGCGTTCCATGGAGAAGCGCAGGTGTATCATGAGTCTTGCCTGGCTAAGGCTGCCCTGATCAAAGCGAACACCACCCTCATCTTCAATAATCGACTGAAGTTTGCTGATCACATTGGATACCTTAACCAACTGTCCGACAGGGACGTGATTTACGGAGGAGTACACATGGTATGTCAGGAACCCGGCCTCATCCTCCGGTACCTCTACGCCAAAGGCCTCTCCGATCATGGCCGCCGCTTCCGAGGCAATTTCGAATTCTTTCGGAAAACTGAGCTTTGTCTCCGTAAGAAAAGGATTCAGAATCTCCATCCCGTTGCGGATACGATATAAGGTGAACTGAATATGACTCGGAAGAGCAAGGTAGATCTTGTCATTCAGCTTGCCGGGAAACTGATCAGCGATGAGACGGATAATTCGGTCAGAGATGTCGATGACATTGGGGTCCAGATCCTTTATCAGCTCCTGCGCCTGCCCCCACTCCTCCCGGTCTTCCAGCCGGAACCTTTTCTCAATCCGCGGATCATCGGCCTGAACGGTGCTTTCCGCCTTGAACGCAAATCCCAACCCTTTGCCAATCAGTACGTACTCCTTGGTATTCTGGTGCGACCGGGCCAGAACAATATTACTGCCAACGACCCGCTCCACCTGCAGAATCATTCCTTTACTCACGGTTCACCGCCTCCTCATTTCTAAAGTTAACGCTTTCATGCCTCCGGAACGCAAAAAGAGCCAAGAAGCGAGTATAGTCTCATGTTCGCTTCTTGGCTCATGCCCTCTGGGGTGGTAACACGCCAATTCATTTTATGTTTTCATCAGAACGTTCTTCCTACATAATATAAAGCTGATCTGCCACCGTCAACCATTAATTTTGTCATCCAACTGTTCGTCGTTTAATATAGGGAATGTGTAAACGAAAAGGTACCTGCCGTAGTTGGAGCCAATTCTAACATGAATAGGAGTATGCCTATGTATCTTCGAAGTGTAGAACTCATGTCGGCCAAGATTGAGAATCGGAACCAATATCCTTTTGACATCCCCGCGATACGTTCGTTGGAACGTTTGGAGCTCACGAATAACATTACTTTTTTTGTAGGTGAAAATGGTTCTGGGAAATCTACGCTGCTAGAGGGCATCGCTCATCAATGTGGATTCAATACCGCAGGGGGCGGCAGGAATAATACCTATGAGACACATGCTTCGGAATCCTCGCTCGGGAATTATCTCAGGCTGGCATGGTTGCCCAAAATAACGAATGGTTTCTTCATGCGCTCTGAATCGTTCTATCAATTCGCATCACATGTCGATGAAATGCCGGCATCGCTTCAATATTATGGCGGGCGTTCGTTGCATGAACAATCGCACGGGGAGTCTTTTCTCAGTCTGTTCGTCAATCGCTTCAGTTCCAAAGGCATCTATCTGCTTGATGAGCCCGAAGCCGCTTTATCTCCTGCTAGGCAGCTCTCTTTATTGCGTATCCTTCATAATCTGTCAGGCACTTCGCAATTCATTATTGCGACGCACTCACCCATTTTGCTTGGGTATCCAGGGGCAGAGATTTTAAGCTTTGACGATAGCCAGATTCAAGGGGTAGCCTATGAGGATACCGACCACTATCAGATTACCCGCAGTTTCCTGGAGAACCGCGACCGGATGCTGAATGAACTATTCAAGGATTAAGTTAAGTTATCCGTGTAAACAAGGGAAGATATTGAATCATGCGACATTAAATTTATTATTGAGGAGAGATTAGATGAAAGTAGGTTTGCTGATTATTGATATGCAAGAGAGTATTGTGCGGAAAAAGATGGACCAGACTTCGATAGACCATGCATGCGAGTACATTAATCATGTTGCAGGTGTGCTGCGCACGAATAATCATGTGGTCATTCACGTACAGGATGTGGAAGGGATGGAAGAGGCAGCGCCAGATGAGTATCGCATTATTCCCGAGGTGGATGTGAATGAGAAGGATATCACGGTTACGAAGGAAGCATCCAATGCCTTCTGGCAGACTGATCTGGAGCAAGTGTTGAAGAGTCATGGCATTGAACTAGTGATCATCGCCGGCTTTGCCGCAGAGGAATGTGTACTATTCACCTACAACGGAGCGATGGAGCGAGGTTTCCGGCCGGTGATGTTGCAAAATGGAATTCTAAGCACACATCACGAAGCGGTGACTTCAACGTACAGAGACCGCAATGTGATCTCATATCCTGTGGTTGATTATCTAATCCATTAAGGGTTGGCTACATGCCAGAGGATACTTGGTGGTGGAAAATAAAGACAAGATCAATAAATGGACTCTGTAGGGAGTCTTTTTTTTGTACATATGTGCATGTCGACCGTGAATGTATGGTTACTCTATGGTTTAAACCAAACTTTGCCTATATCTGCTAGGGTTGAAACGATATATTGAGAACAGGGCGCAGCAAGCGCTTTGTGGATATCGGGAAAGTCCTGTATGGGTCACGAACCAACTGATTAACTAAGGGAGATGTGGAATGAAGATGAATGTGCAAATTACGCGTATTTTGGCAGAACAAAAGGAATTGTTTCTCAACCTGTTCAACTTGTACTTATATGATCTGTCTGAATATTCTGGCGAAGATCTAATAGAAGAGGGGAAATATGATCCAACGAACACCTATTTATATCTGGAACGCGATGAATTACATCCGTTTTTGATTCAGTATGAGGGGAAGGTTATTGGATTCGTACTGGTGTGCTCACCTCCATATGTGCCGGAAGATGTGAATTATACCGTGCAGGAGTTGTTCTTGGTCAAAAAATATCGCGGGCAAGGGCTGGCATCACAAGCGGTTGACTTGGTTTTTGCTCAATTTCAGGGTAGATTCAAAGTAGAACAACTCGCTAACAATGCGGCAGCAGTTTCATTCTGGAAAAAATATTATGAGCACCATCAGATCGAATATACCGAGTCTGAATATAACATTGAGATTGACAACATCGCTGGTAGCCACCGGATTTTGTCCCAGACTTTTGTGCGAAGAGGCAGAGATTCTGAGTGAATGAAAGGTTTTTTGAATGTAATTGATTTTTTTAGGTCCGATTTGCTTCTCCTATGTTGAGAGGTGGATAGGATCTTTTTCAATTTCCATTTACCAATACATGGGTTATGATGAAGAAAGAGGAGTCTATAGGAATGACCGTGTAAGGGGGAGAAAGCAGGTATGCCCAAGCATCATTTTGTGATTGAAAACAAATCGCGAGTAAACGAGAATATGTATACCTCCTACTCCTGGGATTCTCATGGCAACATACATAAAAGTGGGCTGAAGTCAGAGTTTTATGCGGCCCTGGAAGACGAATTCATTGCATATATTTATGATTCCCTTCGCTGGTTGGATACATGGAATCCATCCACCTGTATGAGATGTAGTGGACTGAACAACTGTGGAATAACCGTTATTGAAGAGCAGGATGCATTGTTGAAGTTTCATAAATTGATTCAAGCCTGGATAGATCTATTTAGTCATGCGACAGATCCGATTGTTCTAACAGGGAGTTACTGTGTCGATGGAGAAGAACAAAAGGGCTACTACGAGAAACTTGCATACAATAAGGTCGAATTAATCTACGAATTACATAAACTTGCGAACATGGCAAAGCATGCTGAGATAAATGGGAAATGCATTGTGCATTTTGGGATATGAAGAAATAATCGTAGAATTTCCTGATTGAAATTGTGAGCTGTTGAAGTAACTCAACAGAGAGGGGCAGAGGCATGACTAGTCGTATTGTTGTTACCGGTGGAGCTATTATTCGAGATCGTATGGGAAGGGTTCTGCTGCAAAAGAGATCTGATTATGGAGATTGGGGATTACCTGGTGGTGGTATGGAGCCAGGTGAACGAATCGAAGAAACCATGATTAGAGAAGTGAAAGAGGAAACAGGGCTTGACGTGAGTTCTTATAAATTGGCCTCCATCTACACGGGCGAGAGAATGCATTATACGTATCCGGATGGAAATGAAGTGTAATGTTTTTATTTGACGTTATTGCGGAGTTGGAAGGAAAACTCTGTGATGACCAGATGACTCTTTTATTTGAAGATGAACAAAAGGAATCATTACAGCTTGTTTTCAGATATCTTGATGAGATTGATATTGCCACAATTAACAATGTGCAGAAGCCTATATTTGTAGACTTGAAGCAAGGAGCGACTAAATTGCTTCGCGAGTGATCGCGATAATAGAATAGTTCAGATAGAGAAAGGAGCTTTTACATTGCCTTGGCCTATGGTCCATTTTGCAATTGCATCAGAATTGATATCCAAGCCACCCTCTGAATTGTTATTGGGAAGCCTAGCTCCTGATTCCATCCATGTAAGAACTAATCTTCGTACCGATAAGGCAAAAACCCACCTCATGCCAGAGGAGGGAAGGTTTGCAACAGATGAAGAACTTAAAGCTTTTTTTGAGTCCAACAAGAAGTTAGCTTATAGTGATCCCAAATTCATGCAATATCTGTGCGGTTACATCGCCCATATCTATACGGACCGCGTATGGACATTCGATATATATCCTGCATATGAAGTTCACCCCAATGGAAGAAACGTGTATACGAAGGATGTCACGAAGCTTGAATTTCTGATTTTACGGAATTGGGACAAGGCCAGCGATTGGTTAAGTGAGCTGAACGTGGGAAAAGCATATGATTTAGGCGGATTGCTGGAAGCTGAGGTGTATCAGTATAGGGGAGAGAAACTTGAGTTTTTAGCTAACCCTGACAACGAACACTTGGGTGACTTAAATATTTTATCCATGGAAGCTATGCAAGAGTTCATATATACAACAGGATTAGCGTTAAAACAATTGTATACGAAATGGGATGTTTATAAGGATTTACGCAGCAGTGTGTGTAAGTAAGGGAGGGATATACCTGAAGGTATACAGGAAACAACTCCGCAAAATTGTAGTGAATGATACACTGTTCCTGTACGTTGTGGATGAACAAGCATATGATATCGTCATTCGGGTTTATTCGAATTCACTTAAATCCACATTCGTAGAGTTCGATGTTGCTTGGGAAGATACATGGGATATATTTGTCCATGAACCCAGACTGATATCCAACCTTATTCAATATGCAATAAGACAAGGGTGGGACTACCAACAGAAGAATAACAAAATGAGATTCAAAAACGCGAATAGCATTGTAAGAATTTTAATGGCAGAGAATCTGGACCAATAAACGTTCGCAGACGATATGAGGATCAACTAGATTTAGAGAGTCGGGGTCAGATCAGATGTATGCGGTAATTACCAATGTTATTAAGGACAATCAACTCCGAACGGGTGCGAAGGTGTACATTTTATATTGTCATGGTATGGCTGAAAGTCCATTGGTATATGGTATGGCCAGGGGAGGAAAGAGAATCGAGAAGTATATTTCCTACAAAAAATTAAAGAAATTCAGATCACAGTGGGTCCCTCAACATATTAGACATCGGGTGAAATGGTCATATGAAGATCGAAAAGAAGCGGATAAGTGTGCTAAGTCATTAGAATTAATGTGGACTAACGTCCGATTATTTGATAGTGCGGGTCATATAATTAAAGAGGGTGTGGCGACAAGCCAAGCTTTTAATATTGCTAGTAAGATCAAGTTTATTGAACGCAGGTACATGTTGGACGAGAAGGAGAAGTGACGTGCCGAACATATATAAGGGAAGATATTCAGCTCAAATTGATGGAGAATTTGTTGTATTTATCATCGGAATGAGGATTAATCGTCTGTGGGCTATACATAAATGGCTGCCTGTTTTACGATCCATGGGGCCGATGATTAAAGAACTCTATATGAATCCGGAGACCGGATTTCTGAGTACAGAGTATTTTATAAGCTGGCGTGGGGTGACGCTACTCCAATATTGGCGATCTTACGATGAATTGGAGAAATACGCACGGGGCGGACTGCACTTGGAAGCCTGGAAAAGATTCAACGGCTCCATTGGTTCCGATGGAACAGTAGGGATTTATCATGAAACATATAAAGCTCAGTCGGGTTCCTTCGAGACCATATATGTAAATATGCCCCAATTCGGATTAGCTAAAGCGTCTGAACACGTGCCTTCGACGGGCAAGATGGAGACATCCAGACGCAGAATGGGTGGAGAGAATGACCCGGCCGTGGATACACCAGAGAATCCTTAAATTAGTGAATAGAGAGGAGCATGTTATGAAGGCTAGACTTCGGCCAGAAGATATATATTCCAAGCAATTAAGCTGGCTGTGTATTGAACCGATGCTTGTTTCCGTGCGGGGCAGAGATATGGCCGCCAAAACAGAGATATACCGACAGTTACATGAGGGGCAACAAGCTTTATTTTTGTTCTATTCCTATCACAATCACACGAAGAGTCTGGCAGAATTTTATTGGTTTTCGGCGTATAACATCACCCAGATCAAGAGTTGGAATGGGATTAAAAATGGGATGCGGTTTTTTCATTTAGATGAGATGGTGAATGTACTGGATCAGATAGAAAGCCTGATTACGGAACACAATTGGGTGGATGAAGTGTGGCGTGAGGTGCTGCCAACCGATCTGGAGAAGGACCCGATCCTACTTCAGAGAACAGAAGCATTATATGCTAATTATCAAGCCGTGGCACAAGAAGCTATTACACACATGAACGAGATGATCCTGCAAAATCAGGAGATGTATCTGGAGATCGATTAACATTAACCTAGCACCATTATATGAAAAGACTAACTCATGCCTTGAATGCTCCGGATGAGTATATAGAAGAACTGCTCCCATGGAGTGGTTCTTTTTGGTATCTGTGCAGTGCCGATGCAACAAACTTGCAAAATCCTGCAACAAAACGCAATACAGTGGGATTGTCGTAACTATGCTTGTAATATGAGTTGTGAGAGGAGGGCCAACACATGAAAGTCATTTTTGAAGAGGACACGTCAGTTGAAAAAAGGGTAGCCAAGGTCATTACACATCCAGAGGAAAAGTCGAAGTGGGATCGTATTCAGCAGGCGATCTGCGAATCAGAAACTCAATTAACGGTCATCCATGCCAAGAATAATCGCAATATGCAGATCCAATTGAGCTCGGTGGTTGCCTTTGAATCAGAGGATCGGATGTGCTGTGTCCGGGTGATCTCAGGGGAGAGGTATTTGCTTAATAAACGTCTGAAATTTGTAGAAGAGGATCTGGGTGACGTTCATTTTGTGAAAATTAATAATCAAACGATCATCAATACACGATACATCACCGCATTCTCTGCAACAGACCATGCCCGAATTAAGGTAGACCTGAGCGATCGCTCCAGCTACTTTGTCAGTCGATTTTATATTAAAAACTTTAGGGGGAAATTATCATGATGACTCAACTTAGACATTCTTTTTTTCAAGTATTCACGATGATGACGCTATGGATCACACTCTTGGCAACCATATTCTTTGGTGATCTACCCATTCAGATGTCCTATTTATGGAACATAGCGGGTATTGCTCTCATTGCAGCTGTGTTGTTTGGAGTGATGTATAACATACTGTGGAACCATTTTACGTTAAAACCGGTATGGAATATCGTTATTTCTTCCACATTCAATATTGCTGGAGGTATGGCGATGGTATGGTTATTCTCGGTAGATATGTTCCAGTTCATCGCTCCCTGGTTCCCCGGTATGTGGTTATTATCTATCGTGCTGCACATCATCGCTTTTTATTTTTATGCTAGAATAGATAGCAGGAAAAAAGCGGAAGAGTTAAATAACATTCTCAAGTAGGCAGGGAGTGCACGTATGAACGAGGAAGAACTGTTGCAGCTGTACGGATTGGAACCAGATGAGCTTAACCGGAAGGACATCCGACAGCTGCTACACCAAGAGATAGAGAATCGAAACTTAGAGGATAACGAAGTTCTAAAACTATTGTGCATTATGTTGTTCTGTATCGGAAATGTAGAGGACACCACGCTGATCTGGCAGGCCAAACAAAAGAATCAGGATACGAGCAGTTATCTTGATGTGCAGTTATTATGTGGTGCAGGGTATGAAGAGACATTGTTTTACCTGGAAAAGATGGAGGGGGAACAGGCGCACAAGGAATTGCTGTACCTTAGACAGTGCGAGCCGTATGATTTTGTTGATTTCTCCAAAGTGGAATGGGTCTCGAACTATAAACGATATTACGGTGTTTGAGGATAAACGAGTTAACGGACATATCGGAAGGAGGGGGGAGTATGCCAAGTTTGCATGACAACATCATATTAAGCTACGAAGTAGATTTAGAGAACGAAAGAATCAGGATGCGTACTCGTTCAAGTCATGCTGTGCCGAAAAATATGGATGTCTTATTCTCTGGTGTAATGGCCCATGCGTTCGATACGCCGCTGCATGGCAGCATTATTTTGGATCTGGATGAGTGGGATCTGGAGCATTTTATCCCATCTAATCGCGAATTGTTAGAGTCGGGAAAGGGCTACTGCTGGCCTGTCAGTTATGATTCGTATGACGAATTGCATAACCGGCTGATCGATGAGAAATACAAGTACATGGTGATCTCATCCTCATATGGATTGAGTGGTTGGGTTTTGGCGAAGAGCGTAGAGATTTCTGCTCAAGAAATGGGTGATCAAGATGAGCCTGAATACACGCAACATGGTAGCAAGAGGAAGACAGGACTAAGAACAGGCATTGTTGTATTTGTTGTTCTGATCGTTATTCTAGTCATGACCAATCCAAACGAAGAGGATTTTGTTGCCTGGCTCTCAAGTGAACATGGCATCCATGCTTCGTATAATGTGAATGAAGGCAGTACGTTTACGCAGACAATCGACGGTGACGAAAAGAGACTTCATTACAAAGGTGGACATATACGCCATATGGGAATCTTTTCAACGTATAGTTATCTTTTCTCGGATCATGAAGAAAAAGAAATCCTGATTGAAGCGGTCGGCATAATGAACATGCTATGGAATCGATAGTTAGATTCACTATGGACAGTTAAAAAAGTTAGGAAAAAGTTCTGCTGATATCCACGCTCTATGCATGATGTAACTTGTGCAGAGAAGCGTGTTTTTGGCGTGAGATGCTTTATACGTTGGAATGGCTAATTTCGTTCGTTCGCAAATCCCACATTATGGGTTATGATGTACCTTGAGAGAAAATTTTACATAGATAGGAAGTCTTCTTATGTAGACGATTGGTGATTGGAGGACGGAATATGAAAAAGTTAATCCTAGTTTCATTATTATTTCTGCTTCTGGTGGCTTGTCAGAACCAGGCAAACACTGAAGATGCGCAGCAAACAATAGATTCCTCAACCTTAAATGTCACAGAAAAAGAGACACAACAGAATGAAGAAATATCGACATCCCAAGAGAAGGAAGACACTCCACCAGAGTATCTCGATGAAACAAACTATAACGGAGACCAATTGGAAATTGTCAAACTGATGAATGCCCGCTTGCGTTATTTATACGAAAAGGATGAAGCAGCATATATGAGTCTGATTGATCCTGAATCTCCTATATTAGGTATGGGAAGATACAAAATTCGCAAGGTTACTTCCATGAGCGACATAACGATACAGGAGCAAAGGAAGCTCTATCAGGCAGTGGTGATGGTTAACGAATTAAATGAGAACGACGAAGAGTATAGCAATACGATGGTGTTTTGGAAAAAGAAAGAAGATGGCGATTCTGCGCAATGGGTTATTGCAGATATTGATTAATAACATAATGTCTGACACATGGAAGATCTATATCTTCACATTCACATAACATAAAGGGTGATGCAATGATAACAAGGCGATTAATACTGATTGAAGGTTTACCGGGTTCAGGCAAGTCAACAGTTGCCCAAATGGTATCCGAAATTTTAAAGGGACAAGGCAAAAAGGTACAACTATTTCAGGAAGGGAACCTGGATCACCCTGCTGATTACGAAGGTGTTGCTTTTTATGATGCTGGAGATTTTGAGGTTTTATTGAAAAAACATGAAGAATACAGAGAGGTTCTGGAAAGCAATGCGACTGCCTATGGCGATGGTTTTCTGATTCCTTATCGTAAGATGAGAGAACAACGGGGAATAGAGCTCCCCGATCACATTGTACAGGATATTTTCAGCCGAGATATTTACGAAATTCCTTTTGAGCAAAATATGGAGCTGATCACCGAGAAGTGGCAAGATTTTGCCCAAAACGTGTTAAGTACGAATGATGATTACATCACGATATTTGAGTGCTGTTTTATCCAGAATCCACTGACCATGGGTCTCGTAAAATGCAATCAAACCAAAGAGCAGAATGTGCAGTATGTATTGGAACTCGGGCGTATCATTCATGCTCTAAATCCGCTTCTCATTTATATCGACCAGAAAGATATATCCTTTACTTTTGATAAGGCAGTTCGTGAAAGACCGAAGGAATGGTCAGAAGGTTTTATTAACTATTATACGAACCAGGGTTTGGGGCAAGCGCAAGGTTATCAGGGGGTTCAGGGCACGGTACAAGTTTTACAGGAAAGAAAGAAGCTGGAGTCCGAAATCTATGACTTACTTCAGATGGATAAGGTATGGCTGGATAACTCGGATTATGACCTGGAGCTTTGTAGGCGCAAACTGGACAAAATTCTGGAGTAACCTTACGAAGCTAAGAAATCGAGAGCAGGTGAACAAAACAACATGAAAAAAACGTTATTTGAGCTTGTAAATGAAGTCGAAGATGAAGTGACCTTTATGGTTTTCCTACAACAATTAAGTAAGGATCGGGAAGGTCATGCAGATGAATGGCAGAATGATTCAATAGCGTCATTTTTGGAAGCGGCAGCGGAGTGGGGACAAGCGTCGATAGATGGATTAAGCCATTACGAGAAGCCGGATAACCCATGGAAGAGATGCGCTCAGATCCTGTATATGGGCAAGATTTATGAGTAATATCAGACTAGATTGCAACGAGTGGAGGAAGTTAGTAACATGATGCATATTCATCTGACAGAAGAAGATTACTGGCAAATGAACAAATTTGCGATGTTTAAACTGTAAGAGAAAGGTGTGCTGATCGCTGTATGTGTGCTGCCTGTGGCTATTGCCATCCTATTTAGACAACTTGATTTTTCATAGAAGTGGAAAGGTTTGGAAATCTTCAATGAGACAAAACAATATTTCTTTATTCTCATTAATAAGGCAAGTGCACATGTGATTCCGAAACGATCTTTTGAAACGGAGGCGGAAGCAGTTCGGTTTGCAGAACAGGTCAGAACATATATGAAAACTGCTCAGCATAATACATAACGGAGGTTTATTTTCATGCTCTTGTTGGAAGTAGCATTAATTGTTGTAACAGCTTTATTGTTAGGGGTTGGTGCTAAAAGCAAAAGGAAAATTTTGCTTAAATGGGGTATAGCCAGTTTGATTTTATTGCTCGGACTCGTTATTTTTTCATTCATCATGGGATTTATAAATGGAGTGTCCGATGGATGGTCAGCAAGATGAGTATCTAAGAAAACAAAAATAATTAGTTGAGAAGCTTGAGGAATAGAGGGCTTATGGACATTACATTTATTCGTCATGGTCATGGTGAACACTTGTTAGATTATCCTAATCAATTAAATTACCTGCATCCTGGTCTCACTGAATTGGGAAAACGTCAAGTTATAGCGTTACGTAAACAAGTGAATTTATCGCCTGAAGACACCATCTTGGTTAGTCCAACGAAACGTACTATTGAAACAGCGCGCCTGCTAGAACCAAAAGGCAATCTTATGTTCAGCCCGTTGGTTGGCCCAAGAATGTTTCCTCAGAATCCGGAGTTTGTTCCTCTTGTCTGCGATCAGACCTATTCCAAGGAAGAACTCAGCCATCAATACACTTACATAAGAATGCTTGATTTGGGGCTGGATTGTTGGAAGGAAAGTATTGATCAGATGGATGCACATCGATTCGAGCTATTAGCTGAACAGCTTCTGGAGTGGTGCAGGAAACAGAGGGGCAACACGTTTGTCATTTCACATGACGGTACAATATCGAACTACAGGATGTTGCTCGGAGAAAAAGGATTAACCAAAAGTGATTTTCTTGGTGAGGCCGGGCAGTACACAATCCGAAACGTTTAACGATTTAAAGGAGATCATGTCATGATACATTTTCCTAATGTAGAGACTGAACGTCTGTACCTCAGAGAATTAACCTTAGCAGACCGGCAGGATGTGTATGAACATTTTGCTAAACCGGATGTAACTCGATTAATGGATATTCAGCCTTGCCGTGATGTAAAGGAAGCAGAAGAAATCATACAATTTCACATTGAAGATTCAGGTTGCAGATATGGTCTATTCCATAAATTAGATGGCGAATTCATAGGTACAGCGGGGTTTCACTGTTGGAATACGGATTCACCGTCGAAGGCAGAGATTGGCTTTGACTTATCCCCGGACTATTGGGGACAAAGGTTGATGCAAGAAGCTTTAACCGCAATGTTCGAAATTGGCTGGAACGAGATGAATCTTGATTTTATTGAAGCGACTGTGGAGCAGGCAAATATTCAATCGCAGAGCTTGTTAGAAAAGTTAAACTTTCTGAAGTCCACTGAGTTAGTAGACAATCTCTTCTATTACACTTTACAGAAAAAATATGTTGGGTCTGACATAGACCCCTTTTGAGCAAGGGAGGATTTAAATGAAATCTGTTCCGTTCTCTATACTTTTAGCTAGTGCCATTTTGGGTATCTGCTTTATCATTGGCTGTATAATTTTAACCACTCATGAGAGAAATAGTGAACTCACTCAGGCAGTAGAGCAAGTAGTACCAAACGATAAAGTATTGTTGACGATGCAAGAAACTGCCGAGTATCTGAGTATGACTGAAGAACAGGTGATGAGTATTATTAAGGCGGAACAAGGAAGCTTTACCGTATCAGGTTTCTTTGATGGGAAAATGTTCCCGTTCATTAAGGTTCAGGATCAATTTTTTGTGAGTAGAGTTGAGTTGGACTTGTGGGTTCAAGAAGCATCTGCAAGCCACAGAAGATATATTAACGGGCTGATGCAGTAGTCTATGGGAATGGTGGCATAATCCTAAGGAGATGAATTCACATGGAATTCGTGGGACAGGAAATTAAAATAACTACAGTTACAGAACAAGACCTCAACTTCATAGGTCAACTTGAATGTGACACAAGCGTATGGAGCTTCGAGGAAACTGTTGAAACAGATGAGGAAAAGGTCCGTGAGAAATATCGCAGCCATTTTGCTGTCGCAGATGAGAAACCGTATGCTTATGATTTCGTTATACGGCGCGTGAATGATCCAGAGGATACACCCATTGGGATCGTTCAGATGTGGAGTTACGTGGATCACCGAAAAAGCTGGGAACTTGGATTCGCTGTACTTTCGGAATACGCAGGTAGAGGATACGGGAGTGAAGCTACCCGACTTTTGCTACATTTTGCATTTCAAGAGTTACAAGCTCATAAGGTTGTCGGCATGTGTAATTCACAAAACGTCCGCTCAGTAGCACTGATGCAGTATGTGGGTATGACACGGGAGGCCGTCTTCCAGGAAGAACTATGGTGGAACAAACAGTGGACAGACCAGTATTTCTTCTCAATTTTGGAAAGAGAGTTTAAGCCAGTCTAATAGATACGGGAGGAAATCAGATGACTACGTTGGTTCTGCTAAGTGATTTGGTGTTCGAATCTAACGATAAATTGAATCAGAAAATACGAAGCTTATTCCACAGTGAACAGCCTTCCATCGGCTATATACCATCATGTTCCGACGCGGAGCGAAGGTATTTTGAGCACACTAGACGTTACTATAACCAAATAGGAATAGACAACATTCAATATTATGATCTTGATCTGGAGTACGAGGAGAACACATTTGGCTCTATTTTCGAGTGTGATGCGATACATCTATCCGGCGGAAATACGTTTTATTTTCTAAGTCTATTACAGAAGAGAAATGTGCTAGGTTTGCTGCGTTCCTATGTGAAGAGTGGTGGCATGCTGATTGGGGTCAGCGCAGGCAGTATTCTTACTACACCTACGATAGAGATCGCTGGGCATGGGGAAGATGCAGATGAGAACAATCTAGATCTGAAAGACATGAAAGCACTGGGTTTTGTCGATTTTGAGGTTGCACCCCACTGGGATGGTTCGGAAGATGCTTTGGATTCATTAAGAGAGTATACCCGTGTTAACCGTACAGCTGTATATGCGTGCCAAGATGGTGGCGGGCTTGTAGTTGATGGTGAAAGCGTAGAGTTATATGGAAATGTGCGTCTCGTAGATTACAGAGAAAGTGGGTCTTTTGATGAGTGATGTTACGGTCTATCATTATGATGCTTTCTCCACAGTTCCCGGTCAAGGTAACCCGGCAGGAGTGGTCTTTGATGCGGATCATTTCAGTGAGGCGGAGATGCAGCAGATCGCTTATCAAATTGGCTTTAATGAGACGGTATTTGTGTTGAAATCTGAAGTAGCTGACGTCCGATTACGTTATTTTACGCCGGGTCATGAGATTAATCTGTGTGGACATGCCACAATGGCATCCCTGTATGGATTAAAGACGCGTGGTATGCTGGGTGACCGAGAGTTAATCACGATTGAAACCAATGTAGGCATACTACCTATTCGATTTGAGCGAAATGACAACATCATTTACATGGAGATGAAACAGGATCATCCGCAGTTTATACCGTTCCAGGGGGATATCGAGAAGCTGGTAAGCGCCATAAACCTCACTCTGGATGAAGTGGATCATTCTATGCCAATCGTTTATGGGAGTACGGGAACCTGGACGTTGTTAATCCCCATTCGTGATTTGAACTCTTTTATGAAAATGAAACCGGATTCTTCCCTGTTCCCAGAAATTTTAATTGAGAATCCCAAAGCTTCCTTACATCCTTTTTGTTTCGAAACTCGTGATTCCGATGCGATGATGCATGCCAGACATTTCTCTTCACCTTACTCAGGTACGACGGAAGATCCAGTGACTGGAACAGCCTCCGGGGTGATGGGTGCTTATTATTTAACCTATGTGAAACCGGAGATCGATGAGGTACAGTTTGTGGTAGAGCAGGGGCATGAGATTGGAAGAGATGGAAAGGTTCAAGTGAGCGTAATTCGGGATGGAGAGGATATGGATGTCAGAATGAAGGGGACAGCTGTTTTTGTGCGTGAACTGAACGTTGAATTGGATACCTGATCATATACATAAGGGAGTTGCTTCTGTTGAATGAAAAGACGGTTTTAGATAACGTTACTCGTGTCTTGAAAGAAGAATTAACGGATGCCTTGGTGGGAATCTATCTACACGGCTCTATGGCCATGGGATGCTTTCATCCGAATCAGAGTGATATCGATATCTTGGTCGTTAGCCGGGAACATCGATCTGCCGACACCTATCGAAGGATTGCACAAAAGTTAATGCAGATTGAAGATGAGATGCGCATTACGAAAGGGTTTGAACTCAGTATCATACTAGAATCTATAGTTGTTGCTATGTCTTACCCTACACCTTTCGAATTTCATTATTCTGCTTATCACCGGGAGAAATATCGGACGGAAGAGCAATATCTATGTGGTGGATATGAAGATCCAGATCTGGTAGCACATATGGCGGTCATCTATGATCGAGGTATTGTGCTGGATGGTACACCCATTAAGGATCTGTTCCAACCGGAAAATCGTGAACATATGATTGCTTCAATTACATCGGACGCGAGTTCAGCTTTGGAAGAAATTGTGGACAACCCAGTCTACTATGTACTGAGTCTGTGCCGTGTTCTTTTGTACGTGAGAGATTCAGTCATTCACTCCAAACGAGAAGCAGGAGAATGGGCGCTCACAGAGCTTCCCTCTAAATACAAGGATATCATCTCACAATGCCTTGCGAAGTACAATGGTGATCTGGAGAAGGTGAATTTGAATGAAGCCTTACTTCTGGAGTATGCGGAATATATGTTGAATCAGATCCAAGTGAAGGGAGATTAACATTTTGCAAATTTTTGATATCCGGCAGAAGCCGGAGGTGCTACAAGAAGCAGTACAGTATTTCTGCAAACATTGGGGCCAAAGTCTGGGTGGACAACTTCAAATCCATGCATTGAGTGAGGTGAAAGCAAAACGGTATAACAAGCTCTATTTGTGTACTGATCTGACCGATTTTTATGAAAGAAATAATTGGGACTATATCAGTAGAGGTTATCTGCTTGATGATGAAGAGACGAGAATCTATGAATATCAGATTTGACGAAATCCTTTCTCATTATTTCAAAGATACCGAGTATAGCTTGGGAGCCGTTCCATTTGGCTTGACGAATATGACCAAGATTCTTGAAATAGATGGACAGAGGTTTATCGCTCGTATCTATAACAGACATCTCAAAACGATCGATGGAATTGAACTTGAATGTGAAGTCACGGCTTTCCTTGAAAGTAAGCCTTCTTCGTTTCAAGTCCCTCGCTTTCATAGGACAATAGATGGCCAAAACTATATATTATTAGAAGATGGGACGCTTGCGGCTATTACTTCCTTTCTGGAGGGTACAGTACCCCAGTTGCATAGCGTAGACAGATCTAAGAAGTTTGGTCAATTGGTGGGAGAGTTTTCGACACGAATGCAGAGGTTCCCAATAGGCAAGCAAGTATACAGGGGGATTTCATTTACTAAGATGTACGAAATTCATCCGTTAGCTAACCAGCAGTCGATTAAGGCTTTTTACAAAAATTCACCTTTTGAATTATCAGTCTCAAAGGTTACCTTTTACCAGAAAATGATTAGAGAAATTGAGAGTTCCGAACTTCAGCTTGAGGTGTTACCACAACAGTTGGTTCATCATGATTTGTTAATTTATAATTTGCTCACTCAGAATGAGGAGATCACTGGTGTGCTAGATTTTGATTTTATGGGTATGGATACTGCGTTTATGGAATTCACAATTAGCTTTAACCATGTGGTTCAGGAATCCCAAGGATCATTGGAAATAATCGAGTCCTTTCTTCAAGGATACGGCAGTGAACGCAAGCATTTAGTGCTTGAGTTCGGTTATCTCCCTTTACTTACAAAAATCTATTATATAGCAGTACTTCATTTCTATATTGGTCAGCATTATGCCGGAGCAACGATTGAACACAACTTCACGTTTATGATTGAACAGTTTGAGAGGAACATGAATTGGCTAGAAAAGCATAATCTTGAGATTCAAGAATTGCTTAACAAATACTTGGTCTGATTATAATTGTAATGATTCCTGAGCTGTTGTTATAGGAGGAATAAACCTATGATTACCGAGATTAATAAACATGATTTCCACAAAGTAAAACATCTCACGGACTCGTGTCAGAATATTGAAGTAAAGGCGGTTGCGTCTGGGTTGAATCCGGGAAGGATCTATGTAGATGATGCAGCGAATATAACAGCAGCACTAATTTGGATACATGGACAATCTGGTTTTCAGTTGATCGGAGATTCTCGAAGTGAACCCTTTCTGAATGAATTGAACGAGTACATGCGGGAAAGTATCGAACCTAAGTTGTTGAACTTACATATTCATGGTGTTGAAATTGGTGTGGTGGACGAAGCTTGGGAAGATGTTCTCCAGCACATCTCTGGGAAAAGAGAGTTCTCCAGTGACATTCAGCATGTATTCAAATTGAATCCAGATCACATAAGTCATCAAATTCCTTTCGACATATGTGCTTCTCGGGACGAAGAAGTCAGAATTATCAGGATAGATGAAGTGATATTAGGAGAGAAAAGATACAACAATTCTGCATTTCTGATGGACAAAATCTATCACTTCTGGACTACAATAGATGATTTTTTACAATATGGCTTTGGCTATATTGCAGTGCATAATGATGATATCGCGAGTGTTTGTCTCTCGGCTTTTATCGCAGATGAGACACATGCGGTTGATATTGAAACGGTTGAAGACTATAGAAGAAGGAATTATGGTGCGATGGTGGCAAAAGCTTTTGTAGAAGAATGCAACCGTGTAGGCATACATCCATATTGGGATTGTTCACCGGACAATGCGGGTTCCATTCGTCTGGCGCAGGGTGTGGGAATGTCACTGGATTTTAACTATAGAGTTTACTGGTACGATCTATCCACGTAGATGGGGGTCAGATATGAAGGAGGATGTGCTATGAGCGAATCATTACAGGATCAGATTCAATTTCTCATTGAGATTGATAAACTCAAAACGATTGAACGAAAGACGAGAATTATGCATGGTGAGAGACTTGAAAATGATGCAGAGCATTCTTGGCATCTGGCAATGATGGCTTTGGTTTTACAGAGTCATGCCAACACGGATGTGGATATGCTCAAAGTCATTAAGATGCTTCTCGTTCATGATCTGGTTGAGATCGATGCCGGCGATACTTTTGCCTACGATACGGTGGGGAATACGGATAAATATGATCGTGAACTCAAAGCGGCTCATCGACTGTTTGGTATGTTGCCTAAGGAACAGGCTGAAGAACTACTCCACTTATGGTTAGAGTTTGAAGCAAAACAGACGTCTGAAGCACAATTTGCCTCATCTCTCGATCGATTGCAGCCTATTATCCACAACCATCAGAATGAGGGAGATACATGGCAGAAATATAACATTACAAGTGAACAGGTGTTAAACAGAAACCGTGAGATTGCGAACGGTTCCGAGACATTGTGGGAGTATGCGCAGCAGCTTATTCAGAAATCGGTGGATCAGGGAATCTTGACCAAATCATAAGTTTACGCTCTAACGTACGCACTTTGAAGAAGGGGGAGTATGATGACGCAGGACTTTTATTGTGATGAGGTGCTGAGTGGTAAAACGCAAGTTAAAGTTGTCATGGAAACCAATAACGTTATGGCTTATCATCACACTCGGCCCTACTACAAGCATCACATTGTTGTAATTCCCAAGATGCATATTCAGTCCTTCATTTCAGAAGAGGAAGAGAATAATAATGAGTTACTCTTAGAAATGATGCAAGTCATTAAAAAGGTAGCTGCTGACATGTTAGCTCAGACAGGCTCATCGAAGATTGTAACTAACTTGGGCAGTTATCAAGACTCGAAGCATCAGCATTGGCATATAGTCAGTGGTGAACGAACTTAGGAAACGGTAGACCGGTTTATAAATCTTCCACCTTTCATAAAGGGACGTGGAGGATTTTTTTTGTTTTGAATCAATAAGCACCCCGAATAACCTTTACATCCACCATAAAAGTTAACTGAGGGAAAATATGCTAGAATAGGAAGTGATAATTTAATAGGTTGATAGGAGGAATAACAATTATGATTACAATGTTTCTAATGTTGATTAATGTGTTGTTATATGGACTCGGTGTGTATGCGCTGATCCTGTTTATTAAGCTGGCCCGGCGTGGGATTCAGGCACTGGATATCTACCTGTATGAGAAACGCGGCGAACGTTTCTAACGTTCACTATCTCACACTCGAACAGAATTATCATTTTTCTCTCAGTGTTTTATCTCTCCTAATCTAGTATGATTAACGCATCATTTCAGTAAAGAGAGGTTCACGACATGGAAGCTTTTTTAGAGCAGATTAACGAGTTAAACGAGCTTCAGAAGGACTTGGTTAGCCTACATCCTCTGTTTGCAGAACATTATCCAGTGGTTGTCGCCTATGAAGCTTTATTATATATCTATGATTATTCGTCCAAGACGCAGCAATATGAGTGGGTAAAGACGGTGCCGGACGATTTATATATTCCAGATGAATGCCTTGCAGCCATGCCAGTGCCTCATATGGATGGACGTATGTGTGCGATTGTTACGGACGCAGCATTCAAAGACCTGGAGCAGAAAGTCTATTTGTTCCACGAATATGTTCATTGCTATGTATATGAGAGTTATGATGAGCGAATCGTCAACCGTCTTCAGATTAAACATAAAATGACGCAATTGAAGCGTGTGACATGGGAACTGGATTATGAGTTTCCGTATGAAGATGCAGTCGTTGTGGAGCGGATTAACGCATTGTTGTCTGCTTTGAAGAGTAGAGACCTAACACAAGTACATACAGCTAGAAAGGCGTTGTTTACTTCATTAACTGAAGAACAAGCTGAGTACTGGAGTTGGTTGGAATGGAACGAGGGTTACGCACGTTATATTGAGAATCTGATTCGGGCAAAATTCGGACAGGAAAGCAATCATATGGGAGACACAGCCCCGTTTAACCGCTTGATGTTCTATGAATGTGGGTCGGAATATATTAGTCTGCTTGTGAAGGAGCACCCGGAGTACCATACGGATCTGGAGCAATTGTTTGATCGAATGCAAGCAGAGAGAATACAGGATTAATCACGTATCTACGGTGAAAAGGTGAAACATAGCGGAGTCACACTATTCCAGTGATCTGTACGTTCCACCAGTAGGTATATCGTTTTTTAATTAATGTAGAATACTTCCCGATAAAAGGAGATCAACTCTATGCCGCTACCCATGGTTCATCTCAATATTGCTAATCGGATTGCTGACTCGCTGCAAATGCAGGCTAATCGAGGTTCATTCTATCTGGGGAACATCGCCCCGGATTCCATACATATGCGTGAAGGCACAACCAGAGAGGATAAGGAATACACCCATTTTAACCCGAAAGATGATGGAGATTACGTTGGAGGGCTCCACGAACTCTACTCATCCTATATGCAACCACTCATTGATGAAGGATGGAAGTGGTTTGTGCGGGGGTACTTTATGCATGTGCTAACGGATTATTACTGGTTCCGCAGCGTGCATCCTGAATTTGTAGAACGGGTCAACAAGGCAGACTTATCCATAGGTACGAGTAGATCCAAGGAAGAACTGGCGCGTTTATACTATCAGGAGACGGACCAGATCGATTTCAATCTCTATCAAGGTTCGAGTTGGAGCGAAGAGGTGTGGCAGCTGATCAACAGTTCACCAGGTTATGACATGATGGATCGCTTAACTGCTGATGAGATTGTACGCTGGAGGGACCACACGTTTTCTTTTCTGAATGGGGAAGAACCTGGAATTACTCCTGAGTTCATTACGGGGGAGAAGATCCAAGTATTTGTGGAAGAGACCGTAGAGCGACTGAGCACTTTGTTGTCTTCATGGGACCCGGAGTTACGTAACTGAATATGACAAGTTGAGTGCAATTGAGTCATTAGAACTGTATTTATTACTTCTCTGTTCATCACTTGTATTTAACACGAAGTCAGGGGGGGGGGGCACGCAGTATGGTGAGATATGTAGGAGTGTTGCTCGTAGTCGTCATTGCCACGATCATTGCAGGGTGCAGTCAACCGAATGAATCGAACGCGGAAGAAGGGCTTCCTGTACTAATCACTTTAACGTGTAATCCCAACCTCGCCTCGGAACCATGCCAAGATGTTGAGTTTGATCGACCTGACGAGATTCAAATCATGATGGAGGCCATACATAAGGCAGAGCGTATACCGGGTATTATTGATTATGGTACGCAGTACAAGATGAGTATCAATAATGCAGATGGTTCGGTTACCCGGTATGATTTTTCATTAGGAATGGATCCCAAAATGCAAGGACTGTTAGTAAACGAGGAAGACACGCATACTGGATATAGCATTGCTCTTGAGGATGCGAATCAACTAAGAAGACTGATTCAGCGACGTACAGATTAAGAAGGTATATGGAACGGAGAAGAACCTGTGGATGACAAAATTACCATTGAACCATTGACACGATCGGACGCAGATGGAGCGTATCAGGTGTTCAAGACAACGATCCCGGCAGCATTTGAACAGGAGGGCATAGGCTCGCTACTGGATGATATCCAGGATGAAATAGCACATAAGAGAGCATTAATTCACACTGCATTGCAGCCAGATCATAACAAGGAAGCAAATATATTTTTCCTCGTGGCCAAAATGGGTAAGTCCATTGTAGGCACAATCTCGTATGGACCTTGTGGTGAGGAGATTCGAGAATGTACAGAGGGTAGACTGAATGATATCGGAGAACTGGGTAGCCTGTACGTGATGCCCGAGGTTCAAGGTCAAGGGATTGGTTCGGCGCTCATAGTCGCATTGGTTACTGAGCTTCAGCGGCGTGGAATTAAACAATTCTGCCTGGATAGCGGCTATCGAATTGCACAGAAGAAGTGGCAACGCAAATTCGGTGAACCCTATGTCGTAATGAAGAACTATTGGGGTGAAGGAACAGATCATATGGTTTGGCTATGTAAAGTACAGGATTTTATAGAGGTTGTTCAAAAAGCCCGCTTTTGATTACAAATAAAGAGATGACGACCTGTACTTTACAGGGGTCATCTCTTTTACTAAGTGAATCTTTCTGCATCGATGGTAGACGATTATTCGTACAGTGTATTATGTGTGTTTTTATGTAGCCGAAGGAAAAAGGAGTGAACATATGTCAATCCAATGGAAGATACCCGAGCAACGGCTCTCCCCTCATGCGGTAAATCTATGGAGAATTAGCGCCATCCTATGGAATGTCATAGGTTTCCTGATCCTTGCCGTACTGTTAATACTCGACTCCATCTATGGATGGAAGACGTGGGTCGGTTGGATCCTGTGGGGGGTTACGGCCATATCCGTGCTCTATGCGGCGTGGGATATTTTCATCCAGCCTGCATGGTTATATAAGCATTGGTACTATGATGTGAATGAGGAGTTTCTGCAATTGAAGCGTGGGGCGCTAACCAAGGTACATCAGATCATCCCTATGGCTAAGATACAATCGGTTACAACAAATCAGGGACCTTTGATGCGAAAATATGGACTCTATTCCGTATCGGTTGGCACGATGGGGTCATCGCATGAAATCCCGGCATTGCCCGAGGAAGTCGCGCTTGCGCTCCGTCATCAGATTGCGTCCTATGCACGGATTAATGAGGTGGATGAATGATCGATATGAAGCGACATCATCCATTAACCATACTGTGGAGTCTGTGGAAACTGGTGAAGAATTCGTTTGCCATCATCCTTTTTTTGTTTGTTTTCCGTCAGGGCTCAGAGTCCCCATGGCTTTTCTATGGAAGGATCGCCTTCTATGCAGGTATCTCCATCGGCATCGTGTCAATCATCTGGAAGTGGTTTACCTCTCGTTATACTGCAGACGATAAGGCCTTTCACATCTATAGTGGTGTGTTTAACCGCACCCGAAGAACGATACCATATACCAAAGTGCAAAATGTGAATCGCCACACGACTCTATTTCACCGTCTGTTTAACGTGACATCGATCCGATTTGAGACCGGGATTAAGGGAGAAGATGCTACCTTTCAGTTACACGTTGTTTCACTTTCCGAAGCAGAACAGTTGGAGAAGATTGTGGCGGGTTATATGACAGAAGATGCAGAAGCAGAAACGGTAGAAGCAACAGAGGAACATGAACCGTTGGATGCAGTTAAAGATATGGAAGAGGGAGAGGCGAAATCCCACTCTGTTATAACCGATCAAGCCATGTCTCTGCCTGCAAAAGAGAAACAAGAACGGGTTGTTCATTATCATTCGACCCGCAAGGACATAATCAAAGCGTCGTTTACCTCGCTCAGCTTTCTCGTATTGATTCCAGTCCTGGGTACACTTTATTCCTGGGTGAAAGATTTCTTCCCCGATGAAGAAGTAACGGAAAGTTTATTCTTAACATGGCTTGATTCCTGGTGGATTGCCGGTTTGATGATTTTGGTTTTATTGATCATATCCATCGCTCTGGGGATTGTCAGAACCTTTGTGAAGTATGGAAACTTTCAGATCACCTCGGATACCAAGCGGATCTATATCTCGAAGGGCATGATGGAACAAACGTCATTTTCAATCTTGAAAGAACGAGTTCAGGCTGTGAAAATTACACAGTCTCCGATGAAAAGGTTGCTTGGACTAGCGGAAGTAGAACTGACCACTGCAGGTAGTCTGGGGGAATCCGAGCAGGAGGTAAACTCGCTCTATCCCTTCTTGCCGGTGAAGCAAGCTTATACCATGATTGAAGAGATACTACCATCCTATCAGGTGACGCAGGAGATGGAAAAACTTCCGAGAATATCACTATGGCTGCGTCTGCTCAAACCAAGCTGGGGATGGATCATGATTACAGGTGTATTGTGGTATTTCAAACCATTTGTTCTTGGGCAGAAGCATGCCTGGTGGATGATTTCGACGATTCTGCTCGTGTGGATTGCAACAAGCAGAGTGATGGACTTTTTCCATACCAGATACACTTTACATCAAAATTTCATTCAACTTCGGACTGGGGCGCTCACTTCAACACTCTTTATCTCCAAACGCGAGAAAGTCATCGAAGTACAGATCACCCGTAACGTGTTACAGCGCTGGTTCGGTGTTGCTTCCATTCATACGGTAAACCGTGCCAAACCTGTCCTGCATCATCGTGCACATGACATTCCCCTGGATACGGCGGAATCATTTCAATTATGGTACATGGGACGTACCCAAGATGTTCAGACCCGGTAAATCGCAAGAGCAAGTGCAGGAAGACCGCATCAGGTTATTCTGTACTTGCTCTTTTAATAGAGGAGGAAGGATATTTTGATGAAAGCTGTGTTCTTTGATGTGGATGGCACATTGCTGAGCGAAATAGATCGGAGTTTGTCACCGCGTACAGCAGAGTCGATCCGGGAATTGATTCGTAAAGGCGTTCAAGTCGTACTTGTAACAGGTAGACCCTATAATCTATGCGAAGAATTCAGAAATCTCGGAATCGAGACGATCATTTCGGCTAATGGGGCATTGATCAAAGCAGGTAATGAAGTGATACATAAGTCTGTACTTTCTGCACAGATGGTAAGAGCATTCAGTGAGTTTGCCGAGTTGCAGGGGCACAGTATTTCATATTTTACAGAATCATTTGAGACGAACGGGTTGTGTACAGCAGATGGTCGTGTTACTGATGCCTTAAGAGATACGCTTGGACTCATGGTTTCCCCGGAGAAAATCAGCACGTTGGAACAGGACGTATATTGCATCTGCTTATATGCGGATGAAACGGAGACGGAGAAATTCCAATCCAGATTTCCTTCTTTACGATTCGTGAGATTCCATCCGTATGTAGTGAATGTGCTGGAAGCAAGCGAAGTCAGCAAATCGATAGCCGCAGAGAAAGTCCTCAATTACCTGAAGATATCCAGAGAGGATACAATGGCCTTTGGCGATGGGGAGAATGATGTGGATCTGCTAACGTATGCGGGAATCGGAATTGCGATGGGAAATGGCGGAGAACGAATTAAACAAACCGCAGATTATGTTACTCTACGAGCAAGTGAAGATGGCGTCACCCATGCGCTGGAGCAATTCAAGCTCATATGAGGATTCACACATAAAATAAAGATGAAGGATATCCCAATTGTGGATTTTCATGTAGAATGATATAGCACGTAATAAGCCCTAAAGCATAGGGTGTAGATCGAAGGGTGACTTATGAAAAAGGTTGTTATTGTAATTCTGTCTCTTGTTGTACTTGTTGGTGTATCTTCTTCCGCTTATGCTCATCCAGGCAGACTGGATAAGAACGGTGGACATAACTGTTCAGCCAAATCCAAGCAAAAGGGTCTGTGCAAGGGTTATCACTATCATAAAAAGAAAAAATAAGCACTGCTTTACATTCTTGAACAGGGGGAAGAGGAATGAATCATATTAAAGCCGTTATTTTTGATTTGGACAATACAATTCTAAACAGAACGATGACTTTTGACGGATTCACGCAACGTTTAATGAACACTTATTTTGGTCACCTTGAGTCAACTGAAGAGATAAGCAAGCGAATTATTGAACTAGACCAGGATGGTTATAAGGACAAACCCCTCCTGTTCAACGAATTGTTGCATGAATTGCCATGGGCAGAGCATCCGCCACATGCAGAACTGATGGAGTTCTACGGCAGAGAGTATGTACGAAGTTCAGTTCTAATGGAACAGGCGCGAGAAGTCGTTCAGCATCTGCGGGGGAAATATCAAACCGGGTTAATAACCAATGGGCAGACTGATATTCAGTATGGGAAAATCGATCAACTCGGTATCCGGGATGACTACGACCATATTATTGTTTCAGAAGAGGCAGGAGTCAAAAAGCCTGATCCACGCATCTTTCAGCTTGCACTTGATCATTTCGGTCTAACTCCGGAGCAGTGCATCTACATTGGCGATCATCCGGTGAACGATATTCAAGGTGCAGCAAGCGTAGGCATGAGCACCATCTGGATGAAGGTCAACCAACCTTGGCAGGACAGCATCACGATTAGTCCTTTACATACGATTGAACATCTAAGTGAGCTAAAGGAATTGCTTTAGAGGACAGTTAGATAAGTAAAATCTAATATCACAGTTTCGAAAGCGAGGTACATATGGAGATTAGACAGATGGCTACAGCGTTTTTGAGCAATGGCTCAGACATGCTGATGATGAAGAAGGCAGGCAGCAGATTGTTTGATTTTGAATTTTGGGGCGGTATAGGCGGGCATCTGGAGCAAGGGGAACTGAACGCACCCATGACTGCCAGCTATCGGGAGATTGAAGAAGAGACCGGATTCAAGCCAGAGGATATCGAACACTTTCGACTTCGAACTATTCTGTTAGAGGTTAGCGGTGGTGAGATTTGGCAGCAGTTTGTCTATTTTGGAGAGACGAAGCATCGACAATTTGTACCTTCCGATGAAGGAGAGTTATTCTGGATACCGCAAGATGAGGTACTGGATTTACATGCGTCTATTCTGGTCAAAGCGACGCTTAGGCACTATTTACAACAGCCGGGAGCAGAAGACATCTGGATTGGCAACGTTCAGAGCGGAACAGACTTAAAGGGCACTCCACAGGTTATATGGAACAGAATGCAGGAAGCGAAATCATTTGAGCCCAAGGGGGTTGCCAATAATATTGAAAGATAGAACTGGAAGAAAAAAATGGAGATGGATTAATTACCTGTTGATCACTGTACTGATTGCTATCATTCTTCCGAGTAGTCATGTAGAGGCAGACAGCACGATTACAGTGAAAACGAAGGTCCAATATTACAAAGGACAGCCATACATACATCTAACAGGTGGAAAGAAATCTGTGACGGATAAGTTGAACAAGACGTTTAAACTCCACGCAGTGAAAGCAGCTCGCCTGGACAAAGAAGAAAAGCAATCAAACAAAGCTTATTTCTACACTACCATGGCCAGTGTAAAATACAATGCAAAAGAAAAGTTGTCTGTAGTATATGAAGATCATGTATACACTGGCGGAGCACATGGAATGGATGCGACAACATCATATAACTATGATTTAAGAACAGGGGAAGAACTGAAGCTAAGCGAGTATGTTAAAGATGATATTCAGATGGAGAAGGTAGAGAGATCCATCTCCAACAGTTTATTAGCCATGTATAATGCTGGAGTTTCTATTTTTGAAGAGAATATTTATGATTTTCAGCTTGATCAAACATCTGAATTCTTTTTGTATGACAAAGGGATCGTCATCCGATTCTATCCTTATGAGGTTGCACCCTACGCTAAAGGATTTGTAGATATCAAAGTCCCATACACTAAATTCAACCAATAGATATATGCAATAAAAGACATGATCCCGTTCAATAAGATCATGTCTCTTTATATTAATATCGTAATATCAATACATAATATGTCTTTAACGAATGAAGTCTTTACGACCGGATCAGGCTGTAATAATCCGATCTTTCGTTTGTCTATTCCGATGTTCGATAGCTTCCTCATAATCCACGATCAATGTATCAAAAATATGCTCCCACGACCGCTGTTCAGCCAGCTTTCTGCCTTCCAGTCCCATCATCCTCAATTGGTCCACGTGATTTCCCCAGAGACATATCTCCCGAATCAGTGCATCAGCCTGACCTGGCTCGAACAATACTCCATTACGGTGGTGGGATACCAGATCCTTTACACCTCCGGCATTGGCCGCCACCACAGGAAGCCCTGAAGCCATCGCTTCCAGCACCACATTGCCAAATGTCTCCGTAGCGGAAGGAAACACAAACAGATCTGCCGAAGCATACATAACAGCAAGGTCTTCCCCGTGCATATAACCTGTAAAGGTGACATTTGGTGGGGAGTGCAGACGCATTTTGGGAAGAGATGGGCCGTCACCAACGATAATCCAGTGTACACGGGACTGCATTTCCTGGGGCAACTGTTGCATCGTAGTCGTGAGCGTAGCGATATCTTTTTCCGGGGCAATGCGTCCAACGTAGAGTAAAATAAGGGGAGCAGTGATGTGGTATCGTTCACGGATATCCGAGCTGCGTTTATCAGGGGAGTACAGGTTGCAATCAATTCCGCGAGACCAAAGCTTCAGACGCTGAATGCCTTGGACTTGAAGGGTGTTTATCGTTTCCCGAGATGGGGCAAGGGTTGCATCACAGGTGCGGTGGAACCATTGGATATATTTCCAATAGAGAGGGATCATACTTTTCAACCGGTAATATTCGAGGTAACGATCAAAGTGGGTATGGTAGGAGACAACATGTGGAAGGTGATGTTTGAGCGCATACCTCAGGCCAAGCAGCCCCATATTAAAAGGCGTGGCGATATGCAGCAGATCGGGTTGAAAGGTTTGCAGCTGCTTATGAGTGTCTGTTCTGTTGGGTAGTGCAATGCGGCATTCAGGATACAGAAAAAAAGGGATGTTGGCAACCGATCGGACTTGAGTCTCATGGCTTCCTTCAATGATGGAGTTCGGAGTAAACAGCAGATGTTCAATTCTTCTGCGGTTCAGATGGTTACTCAAGCGGTGGAGCGTGCCAGCAACACCATTGGTTTCCGGAAGATAGGTGTCTGTGAACAAGGCCAGGCGCATCATTACCCCTCCCATGACTCGTGATGCCAAGATCATAACAGCGGAACATTTTCCCGAGGTCAAGTGCATGTTAACTTGACGATATTCCCTGTAAATTTGATAACAGGATAGACATACTAACTACTATAAGTTCAACTTATATAATGTATTCTGCTATGATGTAATAACGTGTCGGCGTAGTTGAGCTTGATATTTACACGATAACGGAGAGGACAGAAAAAAACTGAAGAAGCGGAGCTAAAAGCTTTCTGCAAGAAAGCTGCTTCGGAAGCATACACTTCGCCTTTATCACTGGAGTTTCCCCGTTAATAAAGGGAATGAGAAAAATCTGGGGATAACAGCGAGCGGAAGTTTATTCTGGCCGCGTAGTGGTCCAGTGTAAAAAAATCGTTTAACTATTCAGATAGAGAGATACAGGAGGCAGAGAAAGATGAACAAGTTACAAGAAGAACTGCAGGAGTTGTTACCACTCGATCAGTTTGAAGAGATGTCAGGTGAAGAAGTGGTGGGGAGTGTTGCCATGGACCTTTATCGGGCTGAATTCGCAACGATTCGAGAGAGTGGGCCGGAACTTCCGCAAGTATTGCGAGATATCATTCTAATCATCGATCTGGATACCGAGCTGTCCATGAACGGTATGACCGGTTTCCTTGAGAATGCCAGCGGGCAGTATCTGAGTGAGACGATAACAGCTATGGAACGGATCGGCAATGATGCAGATGCCGTGATCCTGAAGAAGATAGAGCAGATGTTGTCCGAAAGCGGCGTAACGAACGGGCAATTGCGAGATAATGTGAATGGCCTGTCTGAAGATGACATTACGACAAGCCTGCAAACGCATGGGGAACAGATTCATGAGGTATTGCAGGAGATTGAATTGGAAGCCGCGAATTTAAGCATGCAAGCAGATAACGAGGAAAGCTTCGACTTGCTGTATCAGTATGTGGATGCCAACAAAGGTCTGCTGAAAAAGGAGATGCAGCATTTCTTGTCTAATTGAATGGGAAGAGGGGGCGAAATGACAAACATGAACAAAAGATTAGCAACGGAATCCGTTCTGGTTACCCTGTTATTCATCATCGGTTTTGCAGCTTGGAATGTTGTGCAAGGCATGATCATGACCATGAATTACGCACCTGATCTGACAAACACCGCTTCTTCCTTTACCCCATTGCAATCCAAGGTTGCCTTTGGAACTATGGTTCGATGGGATACAACATCCATGATTATGGCTGTTGCCGGGTTCATTGTGCTCGCCGCTGCATATTACGGTCTTCGATCAGGAATGCAACGCTGGACACAGCGTTCCTGAAGGTGTGTCCTCGTAAGCTACATGTCTGTCCCATGTTCCTTACGCTGTCTTTGCACGGGGAGAACTTCGAAGTCTTATTACCCGGAAAACCAAAAACCGTCCTTCATCAGATTTATCTGATAGAGGACGGTTTTATTTTTTCACAGACTACAGACTAGATATGTTTGGAAATAACCTCTTCCAGTCCTTGAGCGACAGAATGTGCACCCCGTGCCAGATGCCTTTCATACAGATGCAAGCGGACAAAACTTTCATCCGTCCCCATGGCTTCGGAGAATATTCCACTGAGCCCACGAGCACGGCGGTCGATCTGTAATAACAGTTCGAGCGAATCGCCCATTGGATAGAACAGGACTTCCAACTCATCCAGATGTCCACGGAACTTGTTTGTTGGTACATATTCGAATTCCTGCACAAATGGCAGATTTCCGCCAAGCTTCGGCGCATAGTCGTTGGTCACTTCACGCAGCTTGAAGCCAAGAATATCGATCGCATCGAGCACAGTATTCATGTCTTTGCTAGGAACAACATGCAATCTGTCACGGTCTGATGGGTCCACCGCGCTTGAGATATCGAGCCCCGTTTCTACCCAAACTTCTGCACGATGCAGTGTAATCGGCAGGTTTTCTGGCAGGTCAAATGAAAATTCTTTCTCCAATTTGGCTCCAGGCTGTAAAGTAAAACCTTCGGTGAGCAGGTATTTGGCGATAATGGCTGTTTCTTTTACTTTGCGATCATCGTGCTCCCGTATGTAATGGGTTTTGATTGAAAGATAGATTCGATCTACGTTCTGTTCCACATCTCCACCTTCAATGTACACAACCCCTGAGATGATTCCTCCAGGCGTGACTTCTGGTGTATGCAATTCCGTATTTACTTTGGCTGCTCCAACACCTACACTGGCTAACATTTTTTTGAAAAATGACATGCGCTCAACCTCCAGATCAGATGGTTTTATTATTGGGCATACATACGACTTCGACCTTAATACGGAAGCTGGGAGAGAAGCGTTTCAAATTTTGGCAAAGATATTCGCATATTCAAACAGGAGATTCGCTTAGTCGATGTCGAATGTTAGATTAAAGGGATTTTTTGTCAGGAGATGAAGACAATTGAACACAGAATTTTCAGAACAGAAATATGGTGAGACTGGTGTCAAAACCAGCTTTGAGCAGATGGCGAACGGGGAACAGAAATATAAAATGATATCCGAAGATGGCAGTTATTATTGCAGAACCGTTGCTTCTTCCCAGGGAGCATGGCAAAACAGTCATGTACATATCAGTCTAACGGAGTTTTATGTGGTGCAATCCGGATGGATTGCTTATGCCAGTTATGGAGACGATCAGGTGTTTTCCATTCGAGTGATGCGTGAAGGAGAGCATATTATTGTCCAACCTGGAGTGCACCACAATATATACATGTCTGCACATAGCACGATCCATACAATCAAACATGGATTGAATACATCCAGTGATTGGATGGCATCACCTGAGTTGGATAGGTTAACTCAATCTGTAACAGAGAAGGAGCTGCTCCAGAAGTATGATTAACCAGACGGGAGGCAGACAGATGCGTAAAAGAACAATATTTTGGATTACGGGAATAACGATCATATTCTTGGTGACTCTGCTCATCTATAGCTATGTTATTCCAAGTGTGAATGCCAAAGATGTTGTAATGGCAGGTACCATCAGGCAGATTGATACGGATGCAGTTGAGGTAGAGTTAGAGATAACGCGAAAAAGAGAAGACAAAGATCAACATATGGTGTATCCCGTTGTCCCGGGGTGGGGAGGAGCCACATTCACTGAAGAACAAGATAATGCGTGGTACGTGCCTTCGTCTGTTGGCAGCTCCTATCTTGATCAAGTCATTCTGGAAGAGTATCTGAAGGTGCAGGGGAAAACGAGGAAATCAGCTGAGAATCTGATAGGGTTTGCAATCCCTGATGAGATGGGGAGTTACAAGTTGAGGTTTACGCTCAGATCCTTGGATGGAACGACTCAACCGCTTGAAAATCCCATCGTGTATTATGTTCATAACGAGCAGTTGTTGGGGAAGGATCTAAGTTGGGTTACGGGTGAAAATCTGGAGATCATTAAGGAGTATGCAGAGTGATGAGTGTATATGAATCAAACGGAATCACCGTACGTTTCTTGGAAACAGAAGATGAACACCAGCTGGTGAAGTGGCTGACTGACCCGGAAGTCCTTCAATACTATGAAGGCCGTGATCGGCCGCATGATCTGGAGCAGGTAAGAGAGCATTTTTACAATCAGGATGATGATGCTACCCGTTGTATCGTTGAGTATGTAGGAAGTCCCATAGGATACATTCAGTTCTATAAGCTTGAGGAAGAAGAACGAACGGAGTATGGTTATGGAGACACGGATGAGATCATCTATGGAACGGATCAGTTCATTGGTGAGATAGATTATTGGAACAAAGGTATCGGAACATTGCTGGTGCAATCCATGCTGGCCTATCTCATTCATGAAAAACAAGCCCGTAAAGTGGTTATGGACCCTCAATCCTGGAACTTGCGAGCGATATCCTGTTATGAGAAATGTGGTTTTCAAAGGATTAAGCTGTTGGAGAAACATGAGCTGCATGAAGGGCAGATGAGAGACTGCTGGCTCATGGAATATGCACGTTAGAATATTAAGAGCTATTTTCATCATACAAACAAGGAGGAATAATGGATGGACGAACGATTTCCGATAGGCCCATTTGTACACACGGGTGAAGTTACTTTGGCACAGCGGGAGAAGTGGATTCAGGACATTGCTGAGCTACCTGAACGCGCGCGAGAAGCGGTAAAGGGGCTGAGTGAAGAGCAATTAAGTCTGCCGTATCGAGAAGGTGGATGGATGCTCAAACAGGTCATTCACCACATGGCAGACAGCCATATGAACAGTATGATTCGTTTCAAGTTGGCACTGACAGAGGATACACCTACAATTCGACCGTATTATGAAGAGCGTTGGGCTGAACTGAGTGATTCAAGGGACCTGGATGTTGAGTTCTCACTTCAAATTCTGGATGCGCTCCATCGTCGGTGGGTGGTTCTGTTAAATGCACTGACAGATGCGGATTATGCCAAACAATTCTATCATCCCTCATCGCAAGAAACGACGAGACTGGATTATAATCTGGGCATGTATGCTTGGCATGGCAAACACCATGTTGCTCATATTACATCGCTTCGAGATCGACTGGAAATTTAGTTAGGATAAATATCTTATTAAGGAGAATTTATTAATGACTGTACATATCAGATTATTAAATGAGAGTGATCCTGTAATCATATCCAAGGCGTTTCAGGAGCAGGGGTGGGGGAGATACGCTGAGCAGTATCTTCATTACTTGGCTGAACAACAGAATGGGGACCGTGTAACCTTGGTAGCGGAGTTGAATGGAGAATTTGCCGGATACGTGAATGTATTGTGGCATTCCAAATACCCTTCTTTCAGGGAACAAGGCATTCCCGAAATTAACGATTTCAATGTGCTGATCAAGTTCCAGCGCCAAGGTATTGGTTCACGGTTGATGGACCGCGCAGAGGAAGTTATTTCGGAACGAACGGATGTAGCAGGTATTGGTGTAGGTGTATTTTCCGATTATGGCAAAGCGCAAATTTTATATGCCCATCGCGGATACATACCGGACGGTCATGGTGTTCACAGACACGATCATTACATTCAGCCAGGTGAAGAAACGATTATGGACGACGATGTTGTACTTTATCTTACGAAGAAATTAAGAGGCATACAATAAGTGTGAGTGATGTATACTGGTTTTTAAATATCGATTGTGTGTGACTGGCGTAAACGTGGAGTGAACCACGAGGAAGCACATATATTATATGCCGTACGCCTGGGCAAAGTGTTTGATCTTTTGATCAAACACTTTATTTATTATTCGGGTACGAGAGGACGGGTGGCGGCAATGAAAATGGCGTTTGTTTTATTTGATGGAATGACAAGCTTGGATTTGGCTGGATTCTATGAAGCTGTGACCTTTAAGGGGAGGGGGTGGCAAGATGACTATTCGTCTTTTTCAAACGATTGATCAGCCAGCAGTGCTGAAAATGATGACGGATCATAATTTTCAATTCCCTTCGTTTATACGCGAACAGTATCCTGCGCGCTGGGATTTATTTTTAAATATGATGGATGAACGGATCAGTGCTTATTATGTCATGGTTGACGAAGCAGATGTTGTCATAGGTCATGCTGGTTATATCTTTCAGCCTACGGTTAACCGATATGAAATCGTTGGCGTTGTTACGTGTAAATCACACCTTCGACAAGGTGTAGCACGTACACTAATTACTGAAATATGCATGAAAATAGCTGAATTTGGATGTAGTGATATCATGCTTTACACACTTGATCATGCAGAAAATGAAGCAGCGCTCGTATTTTATGAACGAATGAATTTTCAAAAGGAAGGTATTGATATGAATTATTATACCTCGGGATTCCATAGGCTGGCTCTTGTCAAAACATTATAAGTAACTTCGAGAAATCCATTTTACTCAAAATCTGATCTTGATTTGTTAAGCTAATTTAAACTATCTGCATAGTGAAGGGGAAGCTCCCATTCTCCAAAGTAGGATCGCTACATCGGTCTGATCTGAAACTTCGATCAAAGCAGTGTAATGCCAAAGAAAGATAATGAAAAAGCTGTCCTGCATGTTATACTCTATTGGAAGTTGAGGAATGATAAGCAGGATGTTGAGAGATTAGATGATCAGAGGAGTGATTGTTCCATGTTTAGCAAAGTCGGCCAAATTATGTTGTATGTCAACAATCAGGATGAATCACTGGCATTTTGGACGGAAGTTGCAGGATTCCACATTGTGGATGAAGTAAACCTCGACGAGGGCATGAGATGGATTGAGATTGCGCCTACCCCAGATTCGCAGACGAGCATTATTCTCCATGACAAAGAGTTTGTCGAGCGGATGTCGGCGGGTGTAAATCTGGGTACACCATCATTAATGTTCTTTACCGAAAATCTGGATCAACTATATGCTGACTTGTCTGGAAAACATGTAACGGTTGGAGAGATTGTCGAGATGCCAACGGGGCGTGTCTTCAACTTTGCTGATAACGAAAAAAATTACTTTGCAGTCATGGAACGGGCGAAGTAAACTGTAACTCATAACTGCTACAATTGTTAGCGATCGACATCCAAGTCGGTCGTTTTTTTGTTGGAAAAATCTTATATTTCAGAGTAGAAAAATACAAGAAAAATAGAGGATTAATGGTTAAAAATGTTATAATAAAGTGTAGCTAATTTAATGAAAATTGACGAGAAATGAAGGGTCTGAACTGAAGTTTCGGATGGATGACTTAAGGAGGAATGTAGTAGTGGAAAAGACGATTAAAAGTGTACAGGATCTGTACGATATGCTCGATGCAGACTTCAGATCTGCCAAGCAATTTTGGGAGCCTTTCTATGAGGATCGGAACAGACCCATACCCTTTTTCCCAAACAAACCGGATGAGAATCTGGTAGCGCATGTGAACGCAGGTTTGCTGGCAGGTGGCAAGGCACTGGAACTGGGTTGTGGTCCAGGCAGAAATGCATTGTATTTGACCCGCCAAGGATATCAGGTAGATGCTTATGATCTTTCCAAGACAGCTATTGCCTGGGCTAAGGAGAGGGCGGCAGAAGAGCAACTGGACGTACATTTTGAATGTCGCTCCGTGTTCGAACTGGCCCCGCAGCAAGAATATGATCTTGTCTACGACTCGGGTTGTCTGCATCATCTGCTACCTCATCAGCGGATTCCTTACATAGAGATGATTCACCAAGCGCTCAAGCCCGGAGGATACTTTGGGATGAGCTGTTTTGCTCCTGGTTTTGGCGGTCAAGGTGGGCCGGAGAGCGTCATGGATGATTGGCAGGTATATCAAGAGAAGTCGATGAAAGGCGGACTGGCCTTTACGGAGGAAAAGCTCCGTTATTTACTACAAGATCCATTTGAATGCGTGGAATTACGTCCTATGAAGGCGATGGGCCAGGATGAGAATTGTTTTGGATTACCCATTTTGTGGGTGACCATGTGGAGAAAACCGGGCGTGTAGTTATAGAGTTATAAAGTCATAGGGTGGAGTTTAACTAATACTGCATTGAGCGAGAGAAGGCGGGGGAATATGAGACAGAGGTATTTTATCATTACAGGTACATCCAAAGGAATTGGCAAACAGCTCGCGGAGTTGTTGTTAGCCAGGGGAGACTGGGTCTATGGCATTTCACGCGGGCATTCGCACGAGTTGGAATCAAGCGAGGAATGGAGCGGGCGTTACCATCATGTTCAGTACGATCTAGCCGACCTGACGGGGATTGATGATATGGTTACACGTGTATTGGACGAAATCCCTTCTCAGGAAGCTGATTGCATTGGACTCATTAATAATGCAGCGATGCTGGAGCCTCTAGGACCCATAGAACAATGCAGTGCGGCAGAGATAAGTCAGAGTCTTAACATCAGTCTTGCAGCGCCAATGATACTGAGCTCATCTTTTATTCAACAAACCAATCACCTGTCCGCCAGACGTAAAATTGTTAATCTCTCATCGGGTTCGGGAAGTTATCCCGCGCCTTCAATGGCAGTGTACTGTACATCCAAAGCAGGCCTGAACATGTTCACCCAATGCGTATCTTTGGAGCAAACGGGTCAACAGAATCCTGTTGAGATCATTGTTTTTGATCCGGGGATGGTCGATACAGAGTTACAGGCTGCTGCACGAGGCAAAAGTACAGAGGAGTTTGCGCTTGCAGGCATGTTCAATCAAGTGTATGAAGCAGGCCAATTAAGATCGCCACGAGACGTCGCGATACAGTTGATCGAGCGGATGGATGGACACAATCAACCTTAGAAGAACAGAAACGTGGTGAACTCTCTTGTTTAAAATTATGCTCATTGAAGACGACGAATCGTTATTTAATGAAATCAAGGAACGGTTATCCCAATGGTCGTATGACGTGTATGGTGTGCAGGACTTTGGCAAGGTATTGCAGGAGTACAGCGTAATTCAGCCGCAATTGGTCATTATTGATATTCAGTTGCCCCAATATGACGGGTTCCATTGGTGTCGGATCATTCGTTCGCATTCCAATGTGCCGATTATCTTTTTGTCCTCACGGGATCATCCTGCGGATATGGTCATGTCCATGCATTTGGGCGCAGACGATTTTATCCAGAAGCCGTTTCACTTCGATGTATTGATTGCCAAGATTCAGGCAACTCTGCGGAGGGTGTACAACTACAATACAGAGCATATTGAACTCCGGACTTGGCGCGGTGCTGCAATTGAATATGTGAAAAATACACTCACTTGCGGGGATGAATCTGTTTTGTTAACCAAAAATGAGATGTTCATCCTTAAAGTGCTGGTGGAGCACAAAAATCAGATCGTTACCCGTGAGGATCTCATCCGGAGCTTGTGGGATCACGAGCATTTCGTGAGTGACAATACGCTGACGGTTAACGTTAATCGGTTACGGAAGAAGCTTGAACCCATCGGCTTGGAGCGATACATTGAAACCAAGGTAGGTCAGGGGTACATGGCAACGGAAGAGGCAGAAGCATGAAGTACATACGAGAAAGGGCTAGTTGGTTATGTCTACTGGTAAGCATACAACTTATTATTTTATTGGTAGCTTACCTGGACTCGTCCATTCCATTCCAATCTGTGGTGTATATCGTAGTGCTGAATGTGGTGGTCTGTCTTGTTTTTATCTGGGCGAGATATCTGAAAGAGACTCGTTTCTATAAAAAGTTGAGCACCTGGGATCAAACTTATAATCTGGGAGAACTCGATATCGCCGATAGTCCGTATGAGCACATCGTACATGAGGCCCTCAGTTCCCAGACACAGCGATATCGTAAGGAGTCGTCACATCATTTTATCGCTCTGGAACAGGAGAAGGACGAGATGTTGTCCTGGATTCATGAGGTGAAGACCCCACTGACTGCGTTGCAACTGATGATCGAGCGCTTGCCAGATGATAAGCTACAGAGCCAAATGACATATGAATGGTTACGAATCCATCAGTTGCTGGATCAGCAGCTTCATCAGAAGCGGATTCCGTTCATGCATAATGATCTGTTCATCGAAGAGACGGAATTTGAACCGATATTGAATAGTGAGATTCGAGCACTGAGATCGTGGTGCATATCCAAGGGGATTGGCTTTGATGTGTCGTTGATGGTATCGCGTGTGCTCACAGACAGCAAATGGTTAGGCTTCATCCTCCGGCAGTTGTTGAGCAATGCGGTGAAATATAGCGATTCATCGGACATCCTCATTGAAAGTCGGGAACAGGATGGACATGTCATACTGAGGATTAAGGATCACGGGCGAGGGATTGAGGCTCAGGATCTGCCGCGTATATTTGATAAAGGATTTACGTCTACCCGAGGCAGAATGGATGGAGCGGCGACTGGGATGGGGCTGTATCTGGTTCGTCAGGTGGTCCAAACCCTTCATATGCGCATTCATGTAGAGTCTTCTCCTGGCGAGGGCACTACCGTCACACTTACTTTTCCGCGAAAGAACGACATGGTGCATCTTGCAGGCGTGTGACAATAATGTCACATGCTTTTTGGTTTTGTTCGGTGAATCACACGATAACACTGCACATCCCGCCTATGATATAGACATGGGCATTTTGCAGAAGTTCAAAGAGGAGTGAGTGGGATATGTGGATACTGGAAGCCAAAAAAATTCATAAAGTCTATGGTAATAAACTGAATAAACAGGAAGTGCTGAAGGGGATTGATCTCGGGGTAAGCAAGGGAGAGTTTGTCGGTATTATGGGGCCATCGGGTTCGGGTAAAACGACACTGCTTAATGTACTTTCCTCCATCGATCGGGTGAGCCAGGGCACGATTGATATTGAGGGCAAGGAATTCACCGGAATGAAGGAGAAACAGCTGGCTGAGTTCCGCAAACATCATCTGGGCTTTATTTTTCAGGAATATAATCTGCTGGATACCCTTACGGTGAAGGAAAATGTATTATTGCCGCTCTCGATCACGAGCATTCCAAAACAGGAGGCACACCGGAAGTTTGAACAGATTGCCAATGAACTGGGCATCTACGAATTGAAGGACAAGTATCCATCCGAGATTTCAGGTGGGCAGAAGCAGCGGACTTCAGCAGCACGAGCATTTGTCCATGAGCCAAGTATCATCTTTGCGGATGAGCCAACCGGAGCGCTCGATTCCAAGTCTGCCTCCGATCTGCTCGGCAAGTTAAGTGAGATGAACAGCACCCGAAAGGCAACCATTATTATGGTTACCCATGATCCGGTTGCTGCAAGTTATTGCAGCAGAGTGATCTTCATTCGAGACGGTCAGATCTACACCCAGCTGAATAAAGGAGACGAGTCCCGGCAATCGTTCTTTAATGACATTATCAAAACCCAGGGCGTATTGGGTGGTGTGCAGCAATGAGCTTGAATTATATTATCTTCCGTAATCTCAGGAAAAACTTGAAGAATTATTATCTCTATGTATTTGCGCTTGTGTTCAGTGTGGCTTTGTATTTTTCCTTTGTGACGTTACAGTATGATCCTTCCATGGATGAGGTAGCTGCTTCAACAAAAGGTGGGGCAGCCATAGGCGCATCTTCGGTATTATTAATCGGTATTGTCGGTATTTTTCTGTTATATGCCAATACCATTTTTATTAAGCGGCGCAGCAAAGAAATTGGATTATTTCAGTTGATTGGACTGACGAAGGGCAGAATTTTTGGTATTTTGAGCGCCGAGAACAGTATCCTTTATTTTGGCTCCATGGCCATTGGTGTGTTGATTGGTTTTCTTGCGTCCAAGCTTGTATTGATGATATTGTTCAAAATTCTCGGTGTGGATGCGATTACCAAACTGTACTTCTCTCCGATGGCACTGATGCAAACGGTGATCGTCTTTACGATGATGTATCTGCTCATCATGCTGATGAATTATATCTTTATCAAGCGCCAGAGTATTCTCTCGCTCTTTCGGGTGTCATCCACTTCGGAGCAGCAGGTGCAGAAGATGTCGTTTGGACAGATGATTGTTGGCGTCTTGGGCATTGCCCTGATGGTGTATGGATACTTCGTGTCTGCTCGGCTGTTCAGTGGTGAGGCAATGGATATGCAGCAGTTGATGTATACGATGATCCTGATTCTGTTCTCGGTCATACTGGGGACATACCTGTTCTATAAGGGGTCGGTAAGTTTTATCTTTAATCTGATTCGCAAAAGCAAAAACGGCTACCTATCCATTTATGAGGTGTTATCGTTATCTTCAATTATGTTCCGCATGAAGTCCAATGCCTTGCTGCTCACGATTATTACAACCGTATCTGCGCTTGCGATTGGCATGTTGTCACTCAGTTACATTTCATATTATTCGGCAGAGGCTCAGGCTAAGGAAAGTTTGCCGGAGGATTTCTCTTTTGCTCAGGTGGATGTGAAAAGTCGTTTTGTAGCGGAGTTGGAACACAAACAGATTGCTTATGAAGAGAAGCATAGAGAGCCTATCTATATTGAAATCGATGCACAGGAAGTGATGGATGACTCCGCAATGGAGGAGCTGTTGTTCAGCAGTGTGCTGAGTGACAACATGGTAGATAACATTGATGTGCAAGCAGGTGAAGTGGTCTTCATGGGATATGGAAATGCCATTAAGCAGTTAATTTCCATTCAGGAGAAAGGTCCAATCGTCTTGCACGGGTTGAAACATAGGCGGGCACAACAACTGATCGGAACAACTAAACAAGGCGTCCTTCCCACGTACTATACTAGGGGCACGCCTGTAGCGGTCGTGGATGAGACGGTATATCAGCAACTGAAGCAGGATATCGATCCCGAGCTGCAGAAAGTCGAGTGGGCTGACTACTATGGTGTACGTATTGTGAACGAGGGGCAGGCTGAAGATGCCTATGCCGTATATAAGGAGCAGCAGTTGGAAGCCCCAAGTTTCTCCCAGATTGAGTTCAGAAATAACCAACGTAACACGATGGGCCTAATTATGTTCATTGTTGGATTCCTCGGTTTGACGTTTTTAATTACATCAGGATGTATCCTGTACTTTAAACAAATGAATGAGAGTGAAGAGGAGAAGGGCAATTATACCATTCTGCGAAAGCTCGGATTTATGCAAGGCAATCTGTTGCGTGGCATTCAGATCAAGCAGTTGTTTAACTTCGGTATTCCACTCATGGTAGGATTGAGCCATAGTTACTTTGCCGTGAAATCAGGTTGGTTTTTCTTTGGCACGGAGCTGGCGACACCTACGGTCATTGTCATGATAGTCTATACATTGTTATATTCGATCTTTGGTCTGTTGTCCGTGTGGTATTATAAACGGGTAATTAAGGAAGCTTTGTAGAATGGGGATCAGGCGTATGCTGATATAACAAAAATAGTTTGAGTAAAGGGCAGCTGTAATATATACAGACTGTTCTTTTTTTTCTAAGTACATTACTTCGTGGAAAAAAGGATGAAATGGAATTGAGTCGAAATGATGATAGAGTCACGGAATCTGATCCAAGGATAACATTTGAATCGAGGAGAGGTGATGTTCAATGAATTATGCAAATAAAATCACGTTGGCAAGAATTGCGTTGATTCCATTGTTTATGCTCTGTTTCCTTAATCAGAGTAGCTTGTTGTTTGCACTTATTATATTTGCAGTAGCGGCAGGTACGGATAAATTGGATGGATATGTAGCGAGAAAATATAATCAGATCACGAATCTGGGAAAGCTTCTTGATCCGCTGGCGGATAAACTGTTGATTGCGGTAGCGTTAATCCTGATGGTTCAGGAGAATATGATCAGTTCATGGATTGCTGTAATCATTATTGGGCGTGAAATAGTCATTACAGCGTTACGAATGGTGGCAACGGAGCAGGGCATTGCTCTTGCAGCCGATCGATATGGCAAGATCAAAATGGTGCTTCAGGTGGCAGCGATTATTGCAATTTTGTTGAACAATGTTCCGATCAGTTTGCTGACTGAGGTGCGGGTTGACCTAATTCTATTATGGCTGGCGGCAGGCGTTACGCTGTTATCGGGATTGAATTATATTGTAGTGAACTATCAGTTGCTTCGGACAGAAAAATAGAAGAGCCAATCGGATAATGGTTGATAATCCGAATGTTACCCTGTACTTCATGTACACAGGGGTTGTTTGTCGTTGATTTCCGTTCAAAAATATGTGGGGCATAGTCATGGTTCCTTGTATACTTAGAATATCTGAATATACATAAAATGAATCGGAAAACAGGCACAACGGTGCTGATTCAGGAGGATCTCATGCAACAGGAACATACCGCTGGTCACCACGGGGACTGGCTTCAATTTATGATTTTAACAACCAAACTGGAACTTCCACCTTTGCCAGCGGACACAATGGAACGTCCACGGCTAAGTTTGCAACACGAAGAATTGTTCCAATCCAAAGTCACGTTGTTGACTGCCCCGGCGGGTTCAGGGAAGTCAACACTTTTAGGTAGCTGGGTGAGAAGTGCAGCTATTCATGCAGCCTGTGTCTGCCTGGATGATAAAGATCAGGACCCGCTTCAGTTTTGGCTCTACATTATTCATGCACTGGATCGCGTGAGTAAGGGTCTCTGCGGGGATGTACTGCCGCATTTTTTGCAACGGTACCCGGTAGATCCCAGGTCGGCATTGATATTATTGCTGAACCGTGTTGCCCAGACCAATCAACATGCGCTACTCATTCTGGATGACTATCATGCAGTTACCCAGCCGGAGATTCATGAACAGATGCAGTACTTTATTGAAAATCTTCCGCTATCCATTCATCTGGTCCTGTCTAGTCGCACATATCCTCCGTTCATGCTTGAAAAGATGCGTCTGAGAGGTGAGTTGAAGCAATTTACACTTCAGGAACTGGCATTTACGCCAGAAGAGGGCATTGAATTTTGCCAAGAGATCATGCATCTGGATATTACCGGGGGAGATGCGCGTGGATGGGTACAGCAGACAGAGGGTTGGGCTGCCGGTTTGAAGCTGCTCGCTTTATCTCACGCATGGGGTGGAAATGCTTCGGTCAGCCCTATGAATTCGATATCATCACCTCTGTCTCGTGAAGATTATGGAACAACTGGCGAGAGAACGATTTCGGATTACTTGCTCGAAGAGGTATTCCAGCGTCAGTCACCGCAAATGCAGCAATTTCTTCTCCGAACAGCGATCACGAGAAGAATGAACAGCAGTCTATGTAAGGTATTAAGTAATATGCAGGAAGCTCCGCAATTGTTAAGGCAACTGGAGAAGGAGCATCTTTTTCTTGCTCCACTTGATCGGGAAGCACACTGGTATCGTTATCATCATTTGTTCTCTGCATTTCTAAAGCGTGAACTGGATCGTTGTGGCACAGAACAAGTAAATGAATTACATGCTCTTGCTGCAGTTTGGTATGAGCGACAAGGGTACACGGCTGAAGCGTTGGATCATTATATCCTCGGACAGCATATGCAGGATGCAGCGAGACTGCTGGAAGAGTTGTTCGCCCATTTTATTATGGGAGAGTGGTGGACGCTCCGGCGATACTTTGATGTTGTGCCACTGGAGATCGTGAAATCACGTCCCAAATTATATATGTCTTATCTGTTCCTTGTTGCACGTGAAATGCCTTATGGACAGATGGTGAAGCAACTTGATGAACTGGAACATGTGATCCGGGTGCATCTTCAAGGGCAGCTGGAACCAGAGATTATCGGGTATTTGTTGCAAGTTATATGTGTAATGCGAGCTTATATGGCCTATCTGAACAGAGATTTGGAGGGGTTGACTCATTATTTGGTGTTCTATATTGATCAGGGATATCCCGATGATATTGCCTTTCAGTATATGGACTATGACCGGAGAGAGAGCATGCGCCTGCGCAGCTTTCATGGTGTTAATGGCTACTTGAGACGTGGGGAAGCTTGCTTCGGGGCGATTACGGAACGTTGGTATGCTGAACGTGCCTACGTGACGTCCTATTACGGTGTTGGATATGGTGAGATTTTAATGGAACAGGATCGAATTACAGAAGCGATAAGTTATGCGGACCGAGCGCTTGAAGTGGCTTTGCAGATCAAGGTGGCTGCGCTGCTCGTTCCTGCGTATGTACTCAAGGTCAGACTTGAACTTACAATGGGCCGACCTGAAGAAGGTTTGAAACTGCTTCAGCAGGTCTTGGGTTTATTATCTGTGAAGGACATGGAATACTGGCAGCCAGTACTGGAAGCACATCAACACCGAATTTTAATTGAAATGAGTCCAGTGGAATCGTCCCATACCATTCTGACTAAGCCTGCAAACGAAGGAGATGCAGCTGTTGAGATCAGCTGTGATCAGATCTTTCGATCCATGGTTCGCATACGTGCGATGATCATCCTTGAACAGTATGATCATGCACGAGAGGAATTGAGACGAATCCGTAAACTGGCTGAAGAACGGGACTTGCTTGCTGAACAGGTAGAGTGTGCTCTGCTAGAGTCAATCATGCTGCAAAAGCAGGCATCTACAGATGCCGGTGTTGTGGCGTTATCCCGTGCTCTGGTGCTGGGAGGACCCGAAGGGTATATCCGTTCATTTGTTGCTGAAGGTGAACAGATGAAGCGGCTGCTACAGGACTACCTGTCTCTGCGTCGCACGAAGGCAATACACGATGATGGTGTGAAAATGGCTTATGTGAAACAGTTATTGTCTGCTTTCGCAAGAGACAAACGGTTAAGAGGCCTCTCATCTGTAGGAGAGGCGAAGCTGGATACAAAGGAAGTGGGACTCAGCCCGATGGAGCAAAAAATATTCGGTCACATCGCTGAGGGCATGACCAGCAAACAGATTGCTGCCGAGTTTGGCATTTCACCTGGAACCGTTAATACACACATTCGCCGAGTGTTCGCGAAGTTGGGTGCGAGTAGTCGTACTCATGCTGTACAGATTGCGGAGCAACGGGGATTGTTATGATGTAGTGAAACGATGTCTACTCTTTTGTAGACTGTTTTCGAGTCAAGGTCTCTCCTACAATGAAGATAATCAAATAACGCTGACGAGTCTTTGCTGACACCAGAGTTATGTTCACGTGGGAGGTAACGTTAAGAGATGTCAACACGAATAACCAAACGTAAAGTTCATACGAAAAATAAGATCCGTAAGGTCTCGCCTTATTGGGCAGCCCTTCTGTCTTTATCTGTCATTTCTGTTCCCGGGATAGTGCATGCAGCGACTGATGCAGTAAACATTCGGGATTTGCAGCAGGCAGCACCATGGGCCAAGCAAGCTATTGAAAGGGCTGCCGAGCAACAGATGATTCTGGCGGACAAAGCAGGGAATTTCAACCCGACCGCAACGTTAACAAGAGGCGACCTTGCGTATACGCTGGCTCAACTATTGGAGTTGAACGTGTTGTCCTCAGTCCAGCTTCCAGATCTTTTATTCAGGGATTTGGATCATAACGCTGAGAATGGAACCTATATTCATGCCCTTCAAGTGGCAGGAATTATGAATGGTTATCCCGATGGTACGTTTCGTCCTGCCGGTCTGGTAACGAGGGAAGAGCTGGCAACGACAATTATTCGGGCTCTGAAGGCTAAAGGATATGACGAAACATTAAATTTGACCAAAGAGTTGTCATTTAAGGATACTTCCGATATTAGTGCCTGGGCATTGCCTAGTGTACAACAGGCTGTTGAATTGGGAATCTTGAAAGGGGACAATGGAAACTTTGCGCCGAAGCGTTCTACCTCCAGACAGGAAATGGCTGTGATCGCACTACGCACAACTGAAGTCATTCAAGTGCTTGATGAAGCTGCGAACCAAGGGGGTACCAACTCGGAATCCAATCCTGATGAGCCAGGAAAGGGAATTGAGGTGCAGGGTACAACTTCAGGCGGCAATAGCGCAGGAAACGCAAACAGTAATTCCGGGGTGACACCAGGGAATGGAACTGGAAGTACGGGTGGAGGAGGTGTATCTGCGCCAACTACGCCAACGAATCCTTCCACTCCGTCCAATCCAGGTACGGGGAACAGGGCGCCACTGGTTAGTAGTGGCGGTTTGCCTGATCAGGAACTTACACTAGATCATGCCGCATTGGACTTGGATGTCTCCACGTATTTTAGTGATCCAGATGGTGATGAATTGCAATTCAGTGTCATAACCGGAGATGCAACCATTGTTTCCTCTACTGTCGTAGAAAAAGTGATTCGACTTGTTCCACAGGCTACTGGAGTAACAACGTTGACGATCAAAGCAGCTGACGTCCAGGGTGCCAGTGTCACGGCACAACTCAACGTTAAGGTACAGGGCAATACGATAAGTCGTCAATTTCCTGATCCATATTTGGCTGGAGCAATTGCGTATTGGTTGCAAAAGGATGTGGATGATCCACTGACCAAAGATGAATTGGTGGAAGCTCTCATTCAGACCAATGGAGGATTGTATGCCAGAAATGCGGGCATTTCCGATCTGACAGGTGTCGAGATATTCAAAGGGCTGAACGTAACTGAAATCGACCTCTCTGGAAATGAAATAAGCAAAGCAGATGCCTCTGGATTTGATCGCTTGAATTGGCTTGATTTATCCGGTAACGAACTTACGCAAATTAATGTGACAGGACTGGATCAGCTGGAGTATCTGAATCTTGCGAATAATCGACTTGCTTTATTGGATGTGAGCGGACTAGACTCCTTGCAAGAACTGGATATGAACAGTAATGAGCTTGTTCATTTACCCGTTGGAATTGCTGGATTACCTGATCTGCAATATCTGGATGTGAGTAACAATCCCATAACACTGAGAGAAGAGGCTGACTTCACACTGCATCACACGTTGCTGCAACGTTTGGACAGGTATGACTTCGATGATGCGTCTCCTGTATTGGTAGAGGCACCTGCGGGTAATACCGCTTATGTTCATGGGGATGAGGTTGAGATTGACCTGTCCTTTATGTTTGAGGATGAAGATGACGTTAGATCAACTCTCACACTAGAGGCTGACTCCCCTGATCCACAACTGGCAGATGTCAGAATGATTGGACAGAAACTATACGTTACTGCACTGGGGACGAGTAGTGAGCCTATTCGGATTGAGGTGAAAGCTACCGACCCTCTGGGCAGAACCGGTGTAGGTCACGTGTACGTTGATCTGAGAGGAATAGAGTAGCGTAACTTAGAACAGCATATGTGAACTAATGCAAGTTACATCAACGTGCCTTCCTATATGGAAGGTTCGTTGTTTTTATTTTGTGTGAGATAACTTTATGTTAAAATATGCAAGAAATGAATGAGGCTGTGAGTAATGATGATAGGGGAGAAGAGGATGTCTAAAGGAAATATCAATCCAAGTACTTCAGAGGATTCAGATTATATTCGCCAGCAACTTATTGCATTTAATGCTGCACATGTGGGGGAGGAATTAAGGCATCGTTACGAGGAGTTGAATTTCAATATCAAAAATGAGACTGGCGAGATTGTTGCAGGTGTGATTAGTACACTTTGCTGGAACTGGCTGGAGGTTGATATTCTCTGGGTTGATTCTGAACAGCGGCATCGGGGATATGGTTCACAGTTGCTGCTTAAAGTTGAGCGAATTGCACGAGAGAAATCTTGTGATTTTGTCATGTTAAATACCTTTTCCTATCAAGCACCAGAATTTTACAAGAAGCACGGATACCAATTGATCACAACGATCGAGAATGCACCGACTGGACATAGTCATTATTATTTTAAGAAGGACCTCACGTAAGAAAACATATGCGAAATAGGATAAAATCAGGAGGATGACGATGGTTACCATTAAAGAAATCGGACTTGAAGACTTACCATCACTAAGCCAGCTATACAATGAGTTGATGGGAACGCTTACCAATGAGCAGCAGATGAAAAAGATGTTCCATTACATACAACAGAATCCCCATTATCATGTGCTTGGTGCATTTCACAATGGTAAACTGGTTGGGTCCGTTATGGGGATTGAGTGTATGGATCTGGTAGGCCCATGCAAACCATTCATGGTTGTGGAGAATGTGATTGTATCGGATCAAGTGCGTAGGCAGGGCATTGGGCAAAGATTGATGCTCCAGATTGAGCGGATTGCCAAAGATCTGGGCTGTGGTTACATGATTCTGGTGTCTGGCGATCAGCGCAAGGAAGCGCATATATTTTATGAGAAGCTGGGTTTCAAGGATGAGAAGGTGCAGGGTTACCGGAAGCATCTTTAAATATCCAAGCGGGTGATAATATTTTACACAAGTGGAAGGATTACTTAAGGAATATGGCGAATAAGGCATAGTCTTAACAAATGAAACGAATAAGAGGGAGGCACTCTCGTGCTCAAAAAATGGGCTAATGTTTTCATGATTCTGAGCCTGGTATTCGCCTTATGTTCCCCAACCTCCTATGCTGCCGCCAAAACGGTTAAGGTCACCGTGACGTTGGTGAGCGCAGAGCTTGTCGAGAACAACTCTGTCGGTAATGAATGGGCCATCGGAGCAAGTGTGAATGGAAAAGATCTGGAAGAGGGTTCATCGGTCACCTTAAATCTGAAGTCTACAGGTACGTTGAAACTGGAGGCCATCGCTGAAGAACAGGACAAAATTCCCGATTACGGGAGTAAAAGTACCAACGTCAAACTATCTTCGTTCTCCAAGTCAACCAACAAGACGCTTTCTGTGGTGGTGACCGAGAACAGAGGTCGGTATTCTGGTAACACAGCGACCTGGGCGTTCAAATTTAAGATTAGCAAGAAGTGAATAGGTACCAACCGTGTGATAAAAGGGAGCCGAGCTCTCTTTTTTTATTGTATAAATAATTGGTGATCTGAAGGATGATAACGTTTCGAGCTACGCTGATCTTTGTTAAACTAATGAAAGTATCAGAACAAAATTTAAGATGAAATATTCAAAATAATACATAGGAGGTTAACACAATCATGCGTATCGTAGATAACATTAAAGTCTGGGGGGAGCCGCTGGAGAACGCCGTAAGTCAGGCGGTGACTTGCTCGCAATATGGAGATGTCTTGGGTGTGGCTCTGATGGCCGACCACCACAAAGGTTACTCGCAACCCATCGGTGGTGTTGTCGCTTATCGGAATATGATCAGTCCGTCAGGTGTCGGATATGATATTGCCTGTGGTAACAAGGCTGTGCGCACCAACCTGATGTGGGATGATATTCGGGATCAGATTGTGACGATTATGGATGACATCAATTCGAATATATCTTTCGGCGTGGGTCGTAACAATCCAACACCCGTGGATCATGAACTGTTCGACGACGCGAGCTGGAAGCTGTTTGATACCATTGAACCGGGATTACAGCATAAGCTGAAGACGCTCGCACGCAACCAACTTGGAACCGTAGGCAGTGGCAATCATTTCGTGGATATTTTTGTAGAAGAGGCCACGGGAAAGGTGTGGATCGCGAATCACTTTGGCAGCCGCGGGTTCGGTCACAAAGTGGCGAGTGGGTTCCTTAACCTTGCCGCAGGGCGTCAGTTCAGTGGCAAAGCGCCGGGTGAATCCATGGATCAGCCACCTACATTGTTTAACCTGAACAGCGAAATGGGTGATATGTATTGGGATGGAATGACTCTGGCGGGCAGATACGCTTATGCAGGACGTGATTATGTCATTGAACAGGTGCTTGGAATTCTCGGGGCAAATGCTGAATACACCGTACATAACCATCACAACTTTGCCTGGAAAGAACAGCATATGGGTGAAGAGGTCGTCGTGGTCCGTAAAGGTGCAACGCCACTGGCACCTGGGCAGCTCGGTTTTGTCGGAGGCAGTATGGGGGATATCTCGGTGATTGTGGAGGGGATCCACAGTGAAGAAAATACCGAGTCATTCCGCAGCACCGTACATGGAGCAGGGCGTACGATGAGCCGAACCCAGGCGGCTGGCAAAATGAATTACAAGCTGCGCACACGCATGGGCGGTGAGATTAGTGAAGCACAGATGCATGAGGCGATTCGCGCCTATGGCGTGGAACTGCGGGGAGCGGGCACGGACGAAAGTCCGTTTGTGTATAAGAAACTGCAAGACGTACTGAACGCACATGCGAATACGCTGAAAATCAACCATGTGCTACGTCCCGTTGGTGTCGCCATGGCCGGAGGTAATGAATTCGATCCGTATAAGGATTAGTCATATATGTTCAACTGAACATTTACACGATAACGGAGAGGGTGAACTTCATGAGAAATTGTGCGATATACAGCTCTCAGTTTGACCTGGATCAGCTGTTTGAATTAATTCAATCCATTTATCCTGAGGGTACGATTAAACGCAGGGAAGACAAGACCCATATTCAAGTGACTCAGAAAAAATGGCTGAGTAAAAAAACCAAAGGTTTCAATATCATGACCAGCCAGACACATCCTGAGGAATTTACGACCATGATTCAGGGGATGCTTGGATTTTTGAGTCAGATTGAGGGGCGCAATGCTTCGCTCCAGGAAAAGGTATTGATTAAATGTTCCACACTGAACATGGTGATTGGTATTGAGACAGAAGAGGATATCTCGGAAGAATTCTTCGGCGAATTGCTGCGCTTGGCGGATGCTCTGGATGCCGTCATTTTCTGGGGAGGAGGATCTCTGCTGAATGCACATGGCCAGTTATTGCTGGACGTGAATGGAGAATCTGAGGTGGAGGATTACACGGTGACAGCGCACACCAGTTTCCTGGACGATGCTGGAACCCAGACAGAGTCTGCAATTCAACGTAAAGACCGTTCAGAGCAACGGTTGACGGAACAAGGCATTCCTTATAATGCGAACTTGCCTGCAAGGGCCGGAGAAGAGCACACCACCATTCGGAGTAAAGAGGAAGTCGCGCGCCGTGCGGTTGCCTTGTGTCTTGCCGCGCTGAAGGGAGAGTGTCTGGGAGCAGGCGAAAGCGCGGACGATACCGCAGCTCTGGTTCAGGAAGTGATCGACAAGTATGAGGCTGACTCCTTTTTTTCACCCCTAGAGAAGAAGTTTATCGACCAACACGGAGCGGAGCAGCACGAGATCATTGCCTTCTCTTGGGGATATGAGGCGTACCACGTCATGTTGTGGGCGCTTGGTTATGTGGAGAAATTGGGTGCACCAACGGAGTTGTGTAACGTAGGGAAGGATGTCGGTTATTTGCAACAGAAGGACAGCTTTGCCGACTTTCTCTCCGGTGCATCTCTGCGTAGCAAGAGCGAGATTCTGGATGAAGCAGATCTGATCTACCGTTATAACTGGGTGTGTGTGAATAGTCGTGTCAATGACAAAACACCTCCCGCCGGCTTGAATGGTGGAGTGGCTTATGAACGTCACCGTGCTTTGAACTGGCTGATCTGTTATCTGGATCAGGAGTGGGATGATGTGCATACAGATACGTAGAACACAACATACACAATGCAAATACCCCGATAGCCGCTCAAATACGGTTAAAGGGGTGTTTGGCGTGTGGTTTTGTGTGGACACAAACTTTATTCCATGAATGCTTCAATATGTGTATTCCACACATATTTACCACCATATATTCTGCTTTTATCCGCTATGCCTGCCGAACTGTTCACGGATGATGACGTCAGCAAGAATCAACTTTTTTTCGACGTTGCTTTCTGGATTCGCTATGCGCCATAACATCTGATCCACCGCACGCGCACCGAGCAATTCCTTGTTCACATTGACTGTAGCCAGTAATGGGATATGGTCGTATAGATTATCAAATCCCGTGACAACGCACTGATCGGGTACACGAATCCCCATACTCTCAAGGGCTTCTATGGTATATAGCCCATAAAAATCATTCGCACATACAAACACTTCAGGCAGATTATCCTCATGGATTACCGAAGTGAACGTCTGGCGAAACTCATCCAATGCCTGATTGCTCAGCTCGGGAATCTGACTTATTTCCATCCCATGGCCCATAAGTACAGAAGTGTATGCAATCCAGCGTTCATAGAAGCTTTGAGCATCCCCGATATTTCCAACGAATTGGAAAGTTTTGAAGCCCTTGCGGAGCAAATAGAGCATGATCTCCCGCATGGATGCAAAGTTATCGGTGAATATGCTATCACTGTGAAAAACAGGGTCCAGATGATCGACCATGACAACCGGAATACTGAGCCGCTTGATTTCAAGCAGAATCGGGGTCGAGATCGAGCCAACGGTAATGATTCCACGAATGGCATCCGGGTTGAGTAGGGTGAATAGCTGGTCTGCGGATGGTTCCGTCAAGGTTAGAATATTAATGCCTTTTTGGTTCAGCTTGGAAGAAATCCCGTTAAAGACGGGTCCCCAGTATACGGAGTCCTGATTTTGGTATCGAACATTGGGAAACAAAATCAAGATGGTACCGCTTGAACGTGTGTTTTTCGAGTCATGTGATTCACTGTTGTGAGACAGTTCACCAGACAAGAGGCTGTTATCTTTGAAATACCCAAGTTTGCCAGCGGCTTTGAGAATGACATCCCTCGTCTGATCGCTGACTCCCGATTTTCCAGACAAAGCTCGTGACACCGCGAATTTCGACAAACCTGTAAAATGTGCAATCTCCTGAATTGTTACCTTCGTTTTCATCATACCATCCTTACACTCGTAATTCTGCCGTATTCCTTGTTTGGAGCGATATCCAACTGATTCTAGTATAGCATGATGTATTTCTCTTAATCTAATAACGGACAGAGAATTCAAAATGTTAGAGAAGCACAGCATTTCAGGATACGCAATCCACGTGAAGATAAGCACATTTTCAGATAGAATGACGAATTTTGTCTGTAAAATTATTATTTTGTTATTATTTAAAAATAACAAAATAATAAAAGTTATATTTATAGTTTTAATAAGGTGTACTTAGGAATAAGGATTTTAGTAAGCGTGAAAACAGGGTTTTAACCATATTATCAGCATTTTATCAGAATAAATAGAAAATGTTAACAATAAAAATGTTGACGCTTACATTTTGCTGTGTTAAATTTTGTTTGTCAAAAACAAACGATAAAATAACAAATGGTGGTGATTGTTTATTTTTGATTGGTTTCTGAGTGGGGTTAGCGATTTAGGGTGAACCATGATTGGTATACACATTCGGGGAGGTTGTTAAAAACATGATTAGAAGATGGAATGTTGTACCTCTGATGTTATTGGCCGTGATGCTTTTTGTATCCGCTTGCAGTGGTGGGGGGACAGCACAGACGGGAAGCGAAACAGAGGGAACAACGAACTCAGGTAACAGCACCGAAGTCGCTGAAACAGAGAAAGAGGACGTAGTGGAAGAAGCTGTGGCAAATGTGCCTGATCTGGGTGGACGTGTCATCAAGGTTGCTGCCTGGTGGGATCTGAAACCGGCGGGAGAGACCGCCTCCGATAAGGCCAGACTCGATAAAATTGCAGAGGTCGAGAAGAAATACAACGTAAAACTGGAGTTCGTCAACGTACCTTTCGAAGAATACATGAACAAATTTACCACGTCTGCACTGGCCGGCGAACCATTCGCCGACATCGTTCAGATGGAATACAAATCCGCACTACCCGCCATCCTCAAAGGGCAACTGTTGCCCCTCTCCGAATTCACTACACCTGAGAACAACATCAACCAGGAAGCAAACCTGATCACAAAGTTTCCTGCTATTGCAGGCAAAGAATATGCCTTCGAATCACCAACCAGCATTGGTCTGGGACTTCACTATAACCGAGACTTGTTCAAGAAACTGTCATTACCTGATCCACAAGAATTGTATAACCAGGGCGAATGGGATTGGGACAAATTCATGGAGCTTGCCAAACAGGCAACCAAAGATACGAATAATGACGGCAAAACAGATGTATACGGATTTTCTGGCTGGGCCCTTGATGTCGTTCGCCATTTTACCGCTGCGAATGGTGGAACCATCGTGGATGATGCCAATAGCAAGGAAGGATTATCCGATCCGAAAACGATTGAAGCAACCGAATTCGTTAAACGCCTGTATAACGTGGAAAATGTCGTGAAGGTCAAAACCGGTGACAAAACCAACTGGGAGGAGAGCAACACTTTTAAGGATGGAGACGTTGCTCTGTTCACTGCTGCTGAATGGCAGTTGGGCGATCTCACCTTTGCTGTCGGTGTTGTACCCATTCCGAATGGGCCACAGGGCAGTAAAGAGATAACGTATGCAAACAACGCGGCATCGGCAAAATTCATTCCAAAAGGTGTGGAGGATCCAAAGATCGTCTACCAAATCTATGAAGAGACCTTCGACATCCCGCAGATCGAAGAGTATCCAGGTCAGGACTATCTGGAAAGTCGTTATACCGACGAGAAGGATATTGCCATCATTCGCGAGCACATCGCTGGAACAGGCCGTATCTTGCTGGATGATGCCTACACGGGATATCCTTTCGGAGATTTTGTGAACGATATCATCAAGGACAATGCTTCCGTCACAGCAACCGCTGAGAAATACAAAGCACAGGCACAAGCTGCCATTGATAAACTCGGCAAACAATAACAACACTTATCACCAGCAAACGATTCAGGCAGGGGCTCGTGTCGGCAATGTTGCACGGAGCCCCTTTTTCCTGAACCACCAAATCGGCTTTGCTGGCATCAGCCTTGATGAGGAGGACTCGCAGGATGGCTGGAATTCTACAACGTAAGACATGGATATTCTCCACAGTGATCATCGTGGCGGCAGCTTGCATCATTCTATATGTAACTTCCGGCGCTGATGAGGGTGCAGACGTTCCACCTGGCAGTCTGCCTGCCATTGAAGTGGATGCGATCTTGCAGCAAACCCGGCAGAAGAAGGGGTACGAACAGTATCGCTCTGGAACAGACCAGGCTTCACAGCCGAGTGTGGACATCACCATTGAAGCGGGAGATTACATAAGAGCCGAAGGTGAAGACGTCCGCAAACTCACTAATTATGAGGGAATGGATGGTGTATCTCTCCATACCGGAGAGACCGGACAAGTCGATTGGACCATTAACGTGCCGGAGACCGGGCTGTATAACCTGTCCGCAATCTATTATCCCGTTGAAGGCAAGAGCTCAGCTATTGAACGTGCATTGTACATTGACGGTGAACTTCCTTTTGCGGAAGCCGCCTATTTGCAGTTTGATCGGGTATGGGCCAATGAGAAAGATGTTGTGGAGCAGGACAATCAAGGCAATGACCTTCGTCCGAGACAAGTAGAGCAACCACGCTGGATGGAAGAAACGTTTCAGGACTCCGACGGGTACGAGCAGGCTCCATTCAAGTTTTATTTGGAAAAAGGGGAACACACCCTAACGCTAAAATCTTCGCGTGAACCCATGGTGATTCGGTCCATACGCCTTTTCAATGAGAAGACAGCCGTTCCTTACGCAGAGACTGCGGGGGCACAACAGTCGGATTCCTCCGGGCAGCCGAAGGATGTCCTTATTCGCATTGAAGGAGAAGCCGCTATTGCCAAATCTTCACCTACGTTATACCCGACGAGCGAAAGGTCAAGTTCTGCGGTATCTCCTTACAGTGCTTCCCAGGTACGCATCAATACGATTGGTGGCTTTAACTGGCGTCTGCCAGGACAATGGATTGAATGGGAAGTGGATGTGCCGGAGAGCGGACTGTATCATATCGGTTTTACCGCACAGCAGAATTTTGTCAAAGGCATCTATTCTACTCGCAAACTGACCATTGACGGTGAAGTTCCGTTCGCAGAGATGGCCCAAGCGCCTTTTCGTTATCAAAGTGACTATCGCATTGACGTCATGGGTGGCAAGGAAGCATACAAGTTTCAATTGGAAAAAGGAAAACATGTGCTGCGGCTGGAGAACAGCCTGGGTGATTTTGCGCCCCTCATCCGAAATGTGGAGGACAGTCTGTACAACTTGAACTCCATGTACCGGCGCATTCTGATGATTACAGGTACCAAGCCCGATGAATTCCGGGATTATCGGGTGGAGCAGCAGATCCCGAACCTGCTGGAAGTGTTCAGTGGGGAGAGTAAACGACTCAAAGACGTGGCCGCACAGCTTCGTCTTCTATCAGGACAGTCCAGCGATCAGGAAGCACTGATCAAGACGATGGCGCAGCAACTGGACGAGATGATTGACAAGCCAAATACCATACCAAGAAGGCTTGGAGCATACAAAACCAACACAGGGGGTCTCGGCACATGGGTGCAGCAGGCACGAGAGCAGCCCCTTGAGATCGACGCCCTGTACGTCACTTCCATCGACCAAGATATTCCCGGTACAGGCATGGGGCCAATTGCCAAGCTCGGTCATGAAGCGAAGATATTCTATCATTCGTTCTTCATTGATTATAACCAGATCGGCAATGTAGCTACATCAGAAGATCAGCGCACTGTTACCGTCTGGATTGGCAGCGGGCGGGACCAGGCGAATACGATGAAGGCGATGATTGACAAGACATTTACACCAGATAGTGGCATTAACGTGAACTTGAAGCTGGTCAACATGGGAACCTTGCTGCCAGCGACCTTGTCGGGCGAAGGACCCGATATTGCCATGCAGATCGGCAATGATCTGCCCGTGAATTTTGCCATGCGGAATTCGGCTGTAGATCTGACGCAATTCAGTGACTATGGCACCGTAGAGCAGGAGTTCAGGGAAAGTGCAATCGTACCGTATGCCTATGACTCAGGCGTATATGCCTTGCCGGAGACGCAGACCTTTAACATGCTGTTTTACCGTAAGGATGTGCTCGAAGAACTGGGACTTGAAGTGCCCCAGAACTGGGAGGATGTCGAGGCTCTGCTCGCGATTCTGAGTAAAAACCATATGGAATTTGGCATGCCGGTTGTAACCCAGGCCAATATGCAGGGGGTCAATATTCCACCGAACTCGCAGTATGCCACAATGCTGCTTCAGAACGGAGGCGCCTTCTATCGGAATGATGACAAGGAGTCGGATCTGGATTCCCGGATCGGGATTGAGACCTTTAAGCGGTGGACAGAGTTCTATACCGATTACAAGCTGGAACGGGAATATGATTTTGCCAACCGTTTCCGGACAGGACAGATGCCTATTGGGCTAACGGATTACACCATGTACAACCAGCTGTCCGTATTTGCACCAGAGATTCGGGGATTATGGGGATTCGTTCCTGTCCCGGGAACCGTTCAGGCGGATGGAACCTTAAATCGGGACGTACCGGGTGGAGGCAGTGCAGTCATGATGCTGGAGGGTGCCAAGGATCAGGATGCGGCGTGGGCGTTCATGAAATGGTGGACCAGTGCACCGATTCAGGCGGAATTCGGACGGGAGATGGAAGGTCTGATGGGTGCGGCGGCTCGTTATCCAACGGCCAACATCAAGGCACTGGATTCCCTGCCGTGGCCTGCCGAGGATTACGCCAATCTGAAGGCGCAATTTGAAACAGTGAAGGGTATTCCCGAAGTACCTGGTGGTTATTTTACAGGCCGCCATCTGTTCAATGCATTTTACAAAACCGTTGTTGGCCAAGTGGAAGCCAGGGAATCCATCATGGATTATACCCAATATATTCAGGACGAGATTCGAGTGAAGCGTAATGAATTTGGTCTTCCGTAAGCAGAGGGAGGGTTAATCGTGCCACAAATATCACTCCGAGACGGACAAAACAGTCCTCCTGAGAAAGCGTCAAGGATGGGCATGAAATCGTGGTGGAGCTGGAAGCTCCAGGAAATGAAGGCCAGCAAACATTCCTATGTTCTGCTTGCACCTTATATGCTGCTGTTCGTCATGTTTACCGTGATTCCGGTTGTCATCTCGATCATACTCAGCTTCACCTACTTTAATATGCTGGAATTCCCGCGTTTCATTGGCTGGCAGAACTATACCCGCCTGTTTCTGGAGGATGATGTATTCCTGATTGCGATTAAGAATACGTTGTTGTTCGCCATTATTACCGGGCCAATCAGTTATATTGCCTGTTTCGTCTTCGCGTGGATTATTAATGAGTTAACACCGAAATGGAGAGCGTTCATGACGTTGATCTTCTACGCGCCCTCCATCTCGGGCAATGTGTATTTTATCTGGCTCATGATTTTCTCGGGAGATCGTTATGGTATTGCCAATGGGCTGTTGATCAAATGGGGTTTTCTGCTGGAACCGATCCAGTGGCTGAAGACGGAAGCCTATATTATGCCCATCCTCATTCTCGTGCAGTTGTGGCTGAGTCTGGGAACCGGATTTCTGGCATTTATCGCGGGTTTGCAGACGGTGGACCGGACGTTATATGAAGCGGGCGCGGTGGATGGGATCAAAAATCGCTGGCAGGAGCTGTGGTACATTACCTTGCCTTCGATGCGTCCACAGCTCATGTTCGGCGCGGTCATTCAGCTCACAACTTCGTTTGCTGTGGCTGATGTGTCGATTGCACTGGCCGGGTTCCCAAGCGTGAACTATGCGGCAGAGACGGTGGTCACCCACTTGATCGACTTTGGTACAACGCGGTTTGAGATGGGATACGCATCGGCGATTGCGACCGTGCTGTTCATGATCATGGTGGGCACCAACTTGCTGGTACAGAAACTGCTTCGAAGGGTGGGAGAATAACCTATGGCTGCAATTGCAACAGGCAAAAAGCGGGTGAATCGCTCGCTATCAGGAAGTCTCTCCCTGTTTGCCCTTCTGCTCGTATTTGGTGCCTTCATGGTGCTGCCGTTGATCTATGCGATCAACAATGCATTCAAACCATTGGATGAGATTTTCACCTTTCCGCCAACGCTGTTTGTCAAAAATCCCACATTCAGCAACTTTACAGATCTGCTGAATCTGCTGAGTGACTCGTGGGTGCCGTTTTCACGCTATATATTTAACACGGTATTTATTACAGGTATCGGAATTGTAGGTCATGTGCTTCTGGCTTCCGCAGCCGCCTACCCGCTTGCGAAGCACAAGTTTCCAGGCAAAGTATTCATGTTCCAAGTGGTCGTACTATCACTGATGTTCACACCGGCAGTTACGGCCATTCCGAACTATATGATCATGTCATGGCTCGGATGGATTGACACGTACTGGGCTGTTATTATTCCGGCATTTGCCTATTCACTTGGGTTATATCTGATGAAACAGTTCATGGAGCAGATCCCGGATGCACTGCTGGAAGCGGCCAAGATTGATGGTGCCAGTGAATACCGGATCTTCTGGTCCATTGTCATGCCCAATGTGAAGCCAGCCTGGCTTACATTGATCATTCTGCTGTTCCAGATGTTATGGGGCAGTGATGGCAATGGGTACATCTACAGCGAGCAGCTCAAGACCCTGCATTATGCAGCAGGTCAGATTATTCAGGGCGGAATATCCCGGGCAGGAGCGGGTGCTGCGGTAGCACTGATTTTGATGAGTGTGCCGATCACGCTATTTATTTTCTCTCAGAGCCGAATCATTGAGACGATGGCGAGCTCGGGCATGAAGGATTAAGGGGGAACGATATGGCACGCACAGTGAAAAGATGGCTTGTTCTCCTGGCGGCAGTATCTCTGCTGCTGGTGAATGCCGTGCCTGCGGCGGCCTCCCCGGCGCCGTATGAGAGTTATAACTACAACTACTGGAAAGAGGCTGTTCCTTCACCAGATGCCTATCTGCCTGAGCGCACCATTTCAGGCCGTGACCTCGGCATTAGTGAGTTCAAAGACCCCGGTGATGTGAACGTTTCTCCGTCCGGGTTGATCTACATTTTGGATAGTGGCAACAATCGAATTGTCGTATTGGACCCGGAATTTAAGTTGCTGCGCGTTATCGATGGATTCATGACAGAGGGCAGCAAAGAGAGCTTTAATCTTCCGGGCGGATTGTTCGTGAATGAAGAAGAACACATATACATCGCCGATACGGGCAACAGTCGAGTGGTTGTTTTGGATGGAGAAGGGAGGCTGCTTCATATCATAACCGAGCCGGAGTCGGATATCCTGTCGACCCAATTCCAGTTCCAGCCCTTGAAACTGACGGTTGATCATGTAGGTCGCGTATATGTTGTGGCACAAGGGGTCTACGAAGGCATTATGCAGTTTGACGAGAGTGGGACATTTATCGGATACGTTGGTACCAACAAAGTGGAGCGGGACTACGGCGAATATATCTGGCGCATGTTATCCACCAAAGCCCAGCGTGCACAGATGGTTCTGTTTGTGCCAACAGAGTTCTCCAATGCGGATATCGACCCCAAAGGTTTCGTATATGCGACGAATATTGATCCAGGCTCGAATGAACCGATCAAACGCCTTAACCCGTCTGGCGAAGATGTACTGAAGCGGTTTGGTTATTACGACGTCAAAGGCGATATCCGGTTCCGTAACAATCCCGGTCCATCCAAACTGATTGATGTGAAAGTGCTCGGCGATGGCATGTACAGTGTACTGGATGCGACACAGAATCGGGTGTTCACGTACGACGATGAAGGTCATCTGCTCTACATATATGGTGGCAAAGGAAATCAGGTGGGCACGCTCAAAACGCCAGTTGCGATTGAACAATCGGGTGAGCACCACTTGGTTCTGGACCGGGGGAAGAACAATCTTGTTGTCTACGAGCCAACCCGTTTTGGTTCCCGTGTGAATGAAGCGGTCGCACTCCACTATCGAGGCGAGGACACGGAAGCCGTGAATATATGGAGAGAAGTGCTTAAGCTGAATGCCAACTATGACATCGCCTATATCGGTATCGGCAAGTCCTTATTAATGGAGAAGAAAAACGAGGAGGCGCTGGGGTACTTCGAACTTGGGATGGATCGCAAGAGTTATTCTGTCGCGTTCAAGAGGCATCGGCGAGAGATGATGAAGGAACACTTTGGTACATTCCTGACCGCTGTGATTGCGCTGATTGTCATTCTGATCCTGACCCGGGTGGCGGCTAAATGGAGACGGAGGAGGCAGGTCGATCGTGAAGCAGGATTTCATTAAGTTCCCGCTGCATCTCATTTTTCACCCCATTGATGCATTCTGGGACCTCAAGTCGGATAACCGGGGACGGCTGCTTGTTGCTTTTGCAGCACTCGCGCTTACCATTATCATGATGATTCTGCAAAAGCAGTATGCAGGATTTCTCGTCAATTACATCGACCCTCGCACGATTAACAGCATCATTGAGATCGCCACAGTTGCGGCGCCTTTCTTTCTATGGTGCACGGCCAATTGGGCAGTAACAACCTTGATGGAAGGGGAAGGCAAGTTCAGGGAAATCGTTCTGGCAACAGGTTACTCGCTCATTCCGGTTATTCTGGTCTATGCCCCGATGATCGTGATTAGCCGGTTCATGGTGCAGGAGGAGACTGCTTTTTATTATCTGTTCAATAGCATCGCGTTTTTCTGGTTTGTACTGCTTCTGTTCATTGGCATGATGACGGTACACCAGTACACGGTGATTAAAACGATCGTTACGATGGTGCTGACACTCATCGTGATGGGCATTATTGTATTCCTTGGCGCACTCGTCTTCAGCATGCTGCAACAGTTGTACGAATTCGGTTATAACATCTACCGCGAGTTGATTTTTCGGACCTAAAGGAGGCGGCATCCGTGAACCAAAGGCAACGACTATATACGGTGCTGGCTGGTGGTGCAGCTGTAATCATGATTGCAGCAGGACTGCTGTATATAAACAACAGGGGCATTCCTGCCGTAGAAGCTGCGGCTTATCAGGACACAACAATCAGAGCTATGCCTGTCACGGAGGAACCGTTGAAGTTCCTTGTCGACTCTTCGCAGGGGGTGCCTGGTATGCAATTGGTCGCCGAAGATCAGGGCTTGGCTCTGTACTATAACGAGGAGACAACGGAAATTGCAGTACGTGACGGGAAAAGTGGAGAGGTCTGGTACAGCAACCCGAAAGAACGGGCTGAGGACGGTCTTGCTTCTGCGTATGAGAAAGAAGTGCTGTCCTCCCAGTTGAACGTGTCTTTCCGGGATTCGATGGGCACTTTGGAGAACTTTCCAAATTTCAGTTCGAGTATAAGCAACAAACAATTCACAGTGGGCCAGATCGATCAAGGGATTCGGGTCAACTATACACTGGGTGATACATCACTTGGGATTGATGCACTGCCGAAGTTGATTAGCAAACAGCGACTGGAGGAGAAGGTTCTTTCCAAGCTGGACGCGACTGTCGCTAGATACACATCTGCCCGTTATTATCCAACCAAGAACAATCCGGATATTCTGGAACGGCTGGATGGACAGATTTCGAAGCAGCTTGTATTGAACAAGATGTTGAGTGCCTTCGAGACGGCAGGTTACACGGCGGACGATCTCGCTTATGACAATCAGGAGAATGGAGTCGAAGGCGGAGGCGTATCGGATAAGCCAAGCTTCGTGATTTCTGTGGAATACCGATTGGAGAAGGGAGCGCTTGTTGTTAGCGTGCCCCTGAGTCAGATAGAGGAAAGTGGGCAATACCGTATCCGAAGTATTGATTTGCTCGCTTATTTTGGTGCTGTGGATACGAAAGGTGAAGGCTACATGCTCGTACCTGACGGTTCGGGTAGTCTGATCCACCTGAACAACGGGAAAACCCAGGAAGAGCAGTATGTACAGCGTGTCTATGGAGCAGACCCGAATGATAATTCGCTCAGTCGTCCTCAGGTTAGTGAATCCGCGCATATGCCTGTGTTTGGTCTGAAGAACGGGGAGAATGCGTGGTTTGCAGTCATTGAAAAAGGGGACGGCATAGCCAGTATCTCTGCGGATATTGGAGGCAGACAGAACAGCTACAACCATGTACATGCGACCTTCTCCCTGCGGGGGGAGGATGAGCTGGAGATGTACACCTCGCAGAAAATGCAGGAGATTCAGCTGCTTGGCGAAGAGCCTTACCGTGGAGACATTCAGGTCCGCTATCATTTCCTTCATGGAGAAGATGCCAGTTACTCGGGAATGGCCCGCCTGTATCAACAGCAGTTAATAGAACAGGATGTGCTGAAACCCCTCGCGGAAAAGACAGCGTTGCCGTTTTATGTAGATGTGCTTGGTGCAGTGGACAAAAAGGCTTCGTTCCTTAGCGTACCCTATCGGACCACTTTAGCTATGACGACGTACGAACAGGCCACTGAAATGGCAGCGAAGTTACAGCAGAATGGTGTGAACCGTGTACAAATGCGGTATCAGGGATGGTTCGGCGGTGGTGTCAGCCATCATACGCCAACGCAGGTGAAGTTGGACAAGGAAGTAGGCAGTCGTTCCGAACTTCAGGCATTGTCAACTAAGCTGGAGCAGTCGGGTGGAGCTTTGTACCCGGATGTGGCTTTCCAGCATATTTATCACGATGATATGCGTTTTACTCCTTCCTCGGATGCGGCGCGGTTTATTACTAAGGAGACAGCAGAACTGTATCCATACAACTCTGCGCTTAATCGTATGGATCAGAGTAAGGACAGCTATTATCTGCTCTCAGCGGCCAAGCTTCCTTATGTGGTGAGTAAGTTTACTGACCAATTCAATCAACTGGACCTCGGTGGATTATCCCTTCGTGATCTGGGGCAGGTTCTGACTTCGGATTACCGGGATAGTCGGGTGATTCATCGGGAGACGGCAAAAAACATAGTGAAGGAGCAGCTGGGCAAGTTGGCACAGGCCTATCCGAACCTGATGGTATCCGCAGCGAATAGCTATGCTTGGGGTAGTGCCCAACATGTTGTAAATGTACCCGCAGGGTCAAGTCGATTCAATATTACCGATGAAGAAGTTCCTTTTTATACGATGGTCATTCATGGATACATGAACTATGCGGCATCTCCAATGAACATGTCGGGGGATCAGGATCTCCGCAAACAGTTGCTGCGAAGCTTGGAGCTTGGAGCAGCTCCGTATTTCCAATGGACCTATGAACCATCATCCAGGCTGAAGCTGACGAATTATGATTCGGCCTACGCAACGGAGTACAGTTATTGGGTGGATGACGCCATTGCTTTGTATAAGCAGGCCGAAGACGTACTGGGAGATGTGGTGAATGAGAAGATCCTCAGACATGAACGCATTCAGGAAGGTGTGGTCCGAGTCACCTATACTGGCGGTACAACCATTATTGTGAATTACAATGCGGATGCAGTAACTGTGGATGGAACGACGGTTGGCGGGACGGACTATGTGGTGGGAGGAGTGAACCGATGAGAACCATTCGATTATCACTGAAGTCACGGAGAGCGCTGCTTGGACTTGCATTTATTTCGCCGTGGCTGCTCGGTTTCATCTTCCTCTTTGCCACACCGCTCCTGCAATCGATTCGGTTCAGTCTGAGTAATCTGTCCGTTGCTCCGGGGGGATACGTTCTGGACTTTGTTGGATTCAAAAATTTCAAGGATGCGCTTCTGGTTGATGCTACATACAACCGGATTCTGGTGGATTCCGTAGGAGCGATGTTGCTGAATGTGCCGATGATTCTGTTCTTCAGTCTGTTTACAGCAACACTGCTTAACCAGAAGTTCAGAGGTAGGACGATGGCACGTGCGATCTTCTTTCTGCCGGTTATTCTGGCTTCCAGTGCAGTTGCAGCAGCAGAGTCTGCGGGATTAATCAATCTAATGGGGGATGCAAGTGCTGTCGATGCGGCCGCTGATGGTGGTGCCTCGTTCAATGTGGTATCCATTGTGCGGATGCTGGCGGATGTGGGATTGCCAATGGCCTATGTGGATTACATCGTTGAAGCCATCATGCGGATCTATGAGATTATTAGCAGTTCGGGTGTGCAGATTCTGATCTTCCTCGCCGCGCTGCAATCGGTACCGGGATCAATGTATGAGGTTGCGAAGATCGAAGGGGCGACAGCCTATGAATCGTTCTGGAAAATAACATTTCCGATGGTCAGTCCGTTAATTCTGACGAATGTGATCTATACCATTATTGATTCATTTGCCGGAAGTCCGGTCACGCAGGCGATCTATCAGACCGCATTCAAAACCCAGAACTTTGGCTTAAGCTCGGCGATGTCCTGGCTGTATACGTTGGTGATTGGCCTTGTACTGATCGTAGTGGGCTGGGTACTGTCACGGCGTGTTCATTACAACTGACAGTTCACATTGAGGGAGGCTTCAGATTATGGCTGCATCAGGGACAGATCGCATGGTGGTAGTTCCGAAGCAGAATTACCACATGCAGCGAGTGCGAAATAAAACATCGGACCTTCTCTATTCCATATTCAGATATGCTTTGGTCATTGGTATTTCATTTATTATTTTATACCCGTTATTTCTCAAAGTGTCAGTGGCGTTCAAGGATAAGCAGGATATCTACAATCCAACGATCTATATGATTCCTCAGCACGTTACATTGGATAATATTCGGCTGGCGGCACAAGTGATGGATTACCTGCCTCTGCTGGCGAACACGTTATTGTTCGTTACCATCACAACGCTTCTGACAGCCATATCCTGTGCACTTGCCGGATACGGCTTTGCCCGGTTTTCTTTTCCAGGTAGCAATGTGCTCTTTATCCTGGTGATTCTCACGATTCTTGTACCAACAAGCACACTCATGGTGCCGATGTATCTGCATTTCCGCAGCTTTGACTTTATGGGCATCATCCAGTTGTTTACCGGAAAGAATGGCATTAATCTGCTGAATACGTATTGGCCTTCCGTGATTACGGCGGCTACAGCAGGAGGGCTGAAGGCGGGGTTGTTCATCTATATTTTCCGGCAGTTCTTCAAGGGCATGCCGAAAGAGATTGAGGAGGCCGCCCTGATTGACGGCGCTGGTGGATTCAAGACGTTTGCCCGAATCATGTTGCCCAATGCCATCTCACCACTGATTACGGTCATTCTGTTCTCCTTTGTGTGGCAGTACAACGATACGTTCTATTCGGCATTATTCATGAGTGAAAGTCCACTGATCTCACTGAAGGTGGCTTCCTTGCCTGCTCAGGCGAACCAGTTGATTCCGCAACTGATGGGCTTTGGTTCGAACTCGGGCATTAAGGCCGATCCGAACTATGTGGCCATGATTGTGGACACGGGTATTTTGCTGGCGATTGCACCGCTGATTATTTTATATCTGTTTGTGCAGCGTTATTTCGTGGAGAGCATTGAGCGCTCAGGTGTAGTAGGTTAAGGGGGGCGTTGAATTGAGATGAAAGAAGCGTGGGTATTCGCTGTAACAATTCATGCGAATACTCACGCTTCTTTCTGGTGGGGTACATATGTAAATGGAGCTGTCCTTTGGAGAAACATTATAATCTGTTTCGAACCAAAATCTAGTTTGCCGGTTGTAGCATATCTCGGATATTGGGATATAAATTCACACTGTTCGTGAATAAGATATATGATTGATTAACCGTACGGATCAGAATCCTCTCGCTTGTGCCATTAACCGGACCGATCCGAATGGCGGATGGTTCGCTGCCACCGTACGTATCATCCAGAGTGACCGATGAGATATGTGCGATGGGGATTTCGATTTTGGAGAACTGCCAGCGGATGACCAGTTGATCTTCTATTTTTTTCACGTTAACGCCAAACATAGGTTGCTCTCCTCCTGTTGTAATTCATATCATTGTAATAATCTCGTATGTCCAGTTTATCATATTATGGATAAAATTACCTTATTAATAATGAAGGGAGTGGAAGGGTTGAACGACTGGAATGCCTATCATTATTTTGAACAAAGTCTTGGTCCTTTCAGAAATCTCTCCAGCCTGTCTGCGGATGAAGCAGAAGCAGTAACTCAGCAGATCCGTCTTCAGGGAAGGAACTTTGCCAGTCGGCGATCCGCAGATTACATGGCCATTCGCAGAATGCTTGAGCATAGAGCTTATGAGCAGTTTGTTGCCAAAGGTGGAAAGCCGCTGCAATCATATCCCCATTACCTGACGCTTGGTGCATGTGAATGGTTGTCGTCCTGGTATTCAGAACCTGATCATGTGCTCATTCCGTGGGGTGATCTTCCTGTCGATGTTGTGAGTTTTACCTACGGGGACTTGTTTCCAACGATGAGGTTTGACGATGCTAAACCTTATCGTAAGCAGATTTATACCAAAGATGAAATCATCGAAGTGATCCAAACCTATGGTTGGCCTCAGGAATGGAACCGGGAGGGCGATAAGGGCCCGGAACGTTATATTGAGGTGCAAGTGTGGGACGAGCGGTTCATCCAACCGTACACATGGGTGTAAGATAACGGGGATGGAACTTGATGCTAAGCCTACAGGGTTAACCATGAGACATACCGAATACAAATAGAGAAATGAGTCAGCTTAAACTCCAACAAAAAGGGTGTGCCACATGACGAATCTATTCGAACATTGTTCAGGTCAGACTTTATCTGCCAACCTGGGATGGCTGAACGAGCCAGCAGATTGGTCCATTGAAGATGGCAAAGTAACGATAACCGTTTCGCCAGTCAGTGACTTTTTCATTGATCCGGGAGGTGACCCGGTGAAAGCCTCAGCTCCATTTTTACATACGATAATCAAGGGAGATTTCAGCATCGTCACTCAAGTACAGGTGGACATGAAAGAACAGTATGACTCGGGCTGTCTGATGGTAATGGTTGACGATACGAATTGGGCTAAAGTCTGCTTTGAATTTTTTGAAGAACAGCCGTCCATTCTCAGTGTTGTGACCCGTGGTAACTCGGATGATTGTGTATCATCCTCTGTAGATGTCAGCAAGCCTTATCTGCGTGTAGCCCGTGCAGGCAGCAGCTTTGCTTTTCATTATTCCCAGAATGGTGAGAAGTGGAAACTGGTACGTTATTTTGGCCTTGATTGCCCCGAAGAGATCAAAGTTGGAATCGTGGCCCAATCCCCAATCGGGCAAGGGACCACAGTTACTTTTGCAGATGTACGGCTTCAGCATGGACTGACCGGAAGTGTACGCCGAGTAGAATAAAAAACGATCAGAACGTTGTTCTGTCATTTATTTCACTCGAATTAACAATCCGAACAGGCCGAGTACAGCAAAGGCCAGAAATGCCGTTGTATTGGAGAACACTTCAATCGTGTAACCTGCCATGGATGAGCCGAGGAATTGCCCAGCACCCAGCGCGAGAAAGGCAAGACTAATTCCGATGGATACATTGGGATTGAATAGTCGCGTTGCCCAAACGATAAATACACTGGTCAGGAAAATATATGTGCTGCCAAATATGATCGCAGAGATCAGGCTTGCCGCCATGGATGGAAGCAGGATTACCCCCAGCGAGATAGCCAATAAAAGTATACCTATCCGGTAGGACCACCCAATCTCAATACGTTCAATAATGCGTCCGGCGCATCCGCCGAGTATCCCCATAACCCCCATCACAATCCAGAACAACACGGCTTCCGAATCGGAGGCCCCTTTCTCGTCCGTGAGGAAGTTTCGGGCAAAGGTCCAGTAGATTGCGGAACTAACACCTGTTAACAGACAAGCCATCAGAAGAGCAGACCCGGGTCTGGTTGGTTTCATACATGTCCAGAGCGACTTGGTACAAGGCAGTGTCTTGGTTGCCGGAATGACACGTCTGTTCCACAGCAGAACTACAACACCGATCACGGCAAACAGGATGTAGGTTAGACGCCAGTAATCCGTGAACAGCCAGTAGAGTGGACCGGATATAACAATTCCGAAGCTGGTCCCTGTATTAATCCAGCTGTTGCCTCTGGCTTGCAGATCCGGTGCAAGTTCCGCATTAACCGTGTTACCAAGGGCCGGAGAGGCCCAGCCTGTACTTAAACCGGCTAGAAATACACTAAATGCAAGAACCCATGCATTCTGAGACAGGGCAATGCCGGTTAATCCGAGCACTGCGCTGATGCCTGCCAATTGAATGACATAATGGTGCCCCTTGTGATTAATCAACAGGGGTGCCGTTAGAAGGGACAGACAATAGGCAATATACGTTCCAGAGTTAATCGCCCCGGAGGCTGCGTCATTCAAGTGTAAGGCTTCCGAAATTTCCGGCATAAACAATCCATAACTGAATCGCCCGAATGCATAACATACAGCGATAAGTGCAATGCCTGGAAAGATAATTTTTTTCATAAAATACACCGCCTTTTTAGATAGAACGATCATTATATTTTCACTTAAATAAAAAAGTGAGTTGAACTACTAACTCACCCGGAATAGGACTACTTGAAACTGGTTTGCGTCATATGGATCAATTCTCGGCAGACGTCATTTACATTTTCTGTCTCAGCAAGTGCCGTAGAACCCTCCAGCAGCAGGGCGAATCGTATCAGATCTCGATCACTTGCAGCAGGCGCCAATGTTTGGATTAACGTTCGCATATGTCTTTTATGTGCATTCACTGTCTGGACGATGATATGGTCTGCATGACCTCCGAATTCTTCTTTGGCGCGTAAGAACAAGCAACCTCTTGACTCGTGTTCTTTCAACCAAGTTGCATGTCCTTCAGCCAGATTGAGAAACATGGGTTGTTCTTTATTGTTTGCATATTGCCTTAACTGTTCCAAATAACGCTGTTCGCGCCGGAGGAGCACCTGAACGATGAGGTCATCCTTGGATTCAAAGTGGTTATATAACGTCATGATGGCGATCCCGGCATCTGTAATAATTCGCTTCAATCCAATGGAATGGAAGCCATGAAGATAAAATAATTCTTCAGCGACGTTCAAAAGCATTTCTTTTTTGCTGCTCATAATCAGGAATGTCCTCTCTTGAAAATAGGATAGAACGATCATTATACCTTATAAAGGTATAAAAAATGGCTCACACTGTCAAATCGTGTGAACCGTTTCAATCTCCATTTGATGCAGGGCCTCTACCCATTCTGTCGAACATCCGGAGTCTGTAATGACCATTGATACGTGATTCATGGGGGAGATCTGTGCAAACGTGGATCGACCAAATTTGGTGTGATCGGCTACCAAAATGGACTCTTCTGCTCGTTCCATCATTCTGCGGGAAACAAGTGCTTCTTCCAGCAAATAGTCTGTTACACCATCCATTAACGAAACACCGCCGGCAGAGATGAATGCTTTGTTTACTTTGAACTGACTCAGCAATTCATGTGTGACTGACCCCGTGGAAGCTTGCACCGCTGAATTGATTTCACCTCCAGCAAAAATGATTTTACCTGCAAAACCTTCCAGCGCACAGGTGAGGATTGGAACTGAGTTGGTGATGACAGTCACCTGTGAACGATTTCTTAGTTGACGCATGATCTCCAGTGTTGTTGTGCCATTGTCCAACATCACGGTTTCACCATCTTCAATCAGAGCGGCAGCTGCTATGCCGATGCGCTGTTTCTCACTCATCTGAAGCTGCGCACGCTTTTGAAAAGGGGTTTCGATCATTCCTGAACGTACACGAACAGCTCCGCCATAGACTTTACGCAATTCGCCTTCCTTTTCGAGTCGATCCAGATCACGTCGTATGGTTTCTGTAGATACCTGAAACAGATCTGCCAAAGCCTGAACCTGAACTTTCCCTTGGGTAGCCAAACGGGTAAGAATAGTGTTTTTGCGCTCTTCGTACGTTAGAGACATACGTTGTCGAACCTCCTGTATTGCGTATACATATGTATTTTAAGTTTATAATTCGTGTAGTCTTGTGGATTTATGTTGATTTATATAGTTTAAAAGGTCAAGCAAAGCTTGTCAATTTGCCGAACGTGTACTTTAAAAGAAATAAATCTGCACCGTCTAGGATCTTGATTATTTTGTTATCCAAGAACATGGGACAGAGATGTGATGATGAAGTTAATGATGTATTGACAGTACTATCATGTGAAGATAAGATCATATAAAACAACATAATGTCACAAGAAACAACATACAGAGTGTAACGAGATCATAATTATATAACATGTATTTTTACTTACTAATGAGGGGGTCAAAAGAGTGAAGCGACAGCTGACTTTTCAAAAAGATGGAACGTTTAAAATTGTGCAGTTTACAGATCTGCACTGGAAAGACGGCCGTCCTGAGGATATCAGAACCCGGAAGTTAATGAATACCGTTGTTCAGGCGGAACAACCCGATCTGGTTGTGTTTACAGGGGATGTGATCTATACAGGGCCGGTAGATCAGGGGAAAAAGGCATGTGAGCATCCGGAGCAGGCTTTCCGTGAGGCCGTAGCAATTGTGGAAGAGTGTGGCATTCCGTGGGCATTTGTGTACGGCAATCACGATACGGAAAATCGGATTACTCCCGATGGATTAATGGATGTCATTCAGGAGCATGAGTATAACGTGACAGAGCCTGGTCCAAGCGAGATTGCAGGGATGAGCAATTACACGCTGGAGGTAGCCGATCCGGATGGGAGTCCGGCTGCAGTATTGTATTTCCTCGATTCAGGGAGTTATTCCACAGTTGAGTCTATTCCCGGCTATGACTGGATTCAGCCCAATCAGATCCAGTGGCTGATGTCTGAATCCATACGCGTCAATTCCGGCCGCAGCCGCGGAGATAAGCTACCCGCCTTGGCGTTTTTTCATATCCCGATTCCTGAATACCAGTCCATGTGGGACACGCAGATCTGCTATGGCAGCAAGTACGAGCCTGTCTGTTCTGCCCAAGTGAACTCGGGGCTGTTCTCTGCACTGCTGGAGATGGGCGATGTGATGGGAACCTTTTGCGGACATGATCATGTGAATGATTTTCACGGGAATTACCATGGCATTCGTCTCTGCTACGGGCGTTCGAGTGGGCACAGTACATATGGAAGGGAAGGCATGCTGCGCGGAGGACGCATCATTCAGATGAAGGCGGGACAACGCAGCTTTGATACATGGCTTCGTCTGGAAGACGGCTCTGTCGTGAAGGAGCAGCCAGAACATCAACCTGGGAGCGCTTCAGCACAATAGATTATATAAAAGAGTAATGGAGTAGAGAGGAACGTTTTGATTATGATTTTACCTATAATGCTGGTACTGGCTTCCGGGATGGCTCATGCCGTCTGGAGCATGTTTACCAAGCGCAGTCTGAATAAAAGTGTGTTCTTGTGGTCCATTATGATGATTCCAACGATTATATTGCTTCCTGTACTCATTGTGGAATTGGCACGTGAACCCTTATCCATGGCAGCCTATGCGCTACTGATTCTGTCGATGGGCTTGCAGGCATTGTACTCTTGGCTGTTGTCTCAGACCTACGAACTCGGCGATCTATCTCAGATCTATCCGATTATGCGGGGAACGAGCACCTTATTGGTACCTCTGATCGGAGTTACTTTTCTGGGTGAAACCTTATCATTGTACGGCTGGATCGGCATTGCGTGTATGCTCGGCGGATTTACGGTGCTCAGTGGTGCCGGAAGCAGAGATGTTAATACGGGCTCGCGTGTAACGGGATTGAAGCCGGTTTTGATGGCTTTATGTGTAGGTTTATGTACAACCAGTTACGTGTTCGTGGATAAGCTGAATCTGGAACATATCTCACCCTTATCATTACTTGAAGTGACCAACATTGGTTTTGTCGCCGGTTTAACCCCTGCGTTGCTGGCTTCTCGTCAACTGCGTCAGGAGTGGAAGGTGAATCGATCGACCATTATGCTTGGCGCGTTACTGAATCCGGGCTCGTATCTGTTGTTTCTGTTTGCGTTACAGCAGGCACCGATGGCAAGACTGGGTCCCCTTCGGGAAGTAGGAACGATATTTGCAGCCTTCCTCGGTATTTTACTGCTGAAAGAACAGCAGGGGAAAAAGCGTATTCTCTGTTCCGTCGTTATTTTTGCCGGCATTTTGCTAATTGGGATGTGGGGCTGACTAAAAAAATGAATCAGATTTCTTCATGCAATCCCCTCAGGTGAATGACCTTAAGATGCATCTGTTCAGATGACACTTAGGTGACCGCCTGAGGGGATTTGTTCATTTTATCGGAGACACCCAAACATGATATATTGGATGCAGGCACAGTAAGCAGGTAGAATAGATTGAGGGAGTGAGTAGAGCATCGGGAGTAAAGAGAAGGACCACTTGTTGCATGAGGAGAAATTCATCCGGGCAATTGCGGAGCACGAGCAATTAATGCATGACCTGCGGAGAGTCCGAGGTCTCCATTTGCCACAATGTTACATAGGTGCAGGATATATTCGCAATTATATCTGGGATGTTCTTCATGGATATGCTGTTCGAGAGCTGCATAGTGATATTGATGTTGTCTATTACGATGCGCAAGATCTGCGAGAGGAACGAGACATACAGTTGGAGTGTCAGCTTCGTGAGTTGACAGGCAATGCCAAGTGGTCGGTCAAAAATCAGGCCAGAATGCATCTGCGCAATGGCACAGATCCTTATCTTTCTACTGAAGATGCTCTTCGCTATTGGCCAGAGATTGTGACTGCCATAGGCGTACAGTTGGATGAAGAAGATCGGGTTAACATCTGCGCTCCTCATGGTCTGTGTGATCTGTATGCGTTAATGGTTCGTCGAAGCCCGTTCTTCACGGATGCTGATTATTATAATCAACGCGTACAGAAGAAGTGCTGGCAACAACAGTGGCCCAAACTAACGATAATAACAGACTGAAAGATGAGTGATTTGCGGAAGTGCAGGTACAAGAAGGAGTGTCTACGGAATTGATGAAAAAGTTCTTACAGAAAAACGGACTGATCATTGATCTTGTCCTGTTGGCATGTTTTGTAGCTTTTCTGGTCTTTTGGGGCCAGAGGTTTGCGGTCATGTTTTTCGGAATGATCACGGTGGCTTTTATCGTGCTAAGACGGATTGACTATCAGAAGCATGTTATTCTGAAACGGATTATCCTTACCGGATTTGGTGTGGTTGCCGTCTCCTTTGTCATTGTTGAAGCACTTGTGTTCACACAGCTTGGTGCGAATGATCCGGAAGAAGCGGACTATGTCATTATTCTGGGTTCAGGCATTCGGGGAACGGAATTGTCATTGACCCTCAAGCAAAGGTTAGATGCCAGTCTGGACTACATTCGCAGTCACCCTCAGACGCCGGTCATTGTATCGGGTGGACAGGGACCCGGGGAATCGATTCCCGAAGCGCTTGCCATGAAAAACTATCTGATTGAACAGGGGATTAACCCCGCCCAAGTCATTATGGAAGATCGCTCGACGAGTACACAGGAGAATCTGGCCTTTTCCAAAAAAATCATTCATGAATCCGGATTGGAGCACCCCGAGATCATGATTGTCACCAGTGACTATCATATGTTCCGTTCCAAATATATCGCTGCCAAGAACGGGTACGCGGCAGAATACGGTATATCGGCCCCGTCACCGGGATATTTGAAGCCGGTCAACATGATCCGTGAATATTTTGCTACGATCAAAACGTTTATCTAATATGCAAAAAGGACGAAGCGTAATACTTATGCTTCGTCCTTTTGCATATATGGGTGTACTTGTTCCTTAACGTTGTGTTACTTCTCTGAAGGAACAAGTACAGCTTCAGAAACCTGATCCGCAGGTGCTACCATTTCAGAAGATGAGGCAGGAGAAGGAACGGTTGCAGCCTCGGAAGGGAGGGCTACCATCTCAGAAGATCCAGCAGGAGAAGGAACTGTGGCTGGTTCTACAACTTGAACTTCAGAGGGTTCAGTAGTCGAAGGAGCTGGTATATTTTCTGAAACTTCATCTTCAGGGATAGCCACGATTTCAGGCGTTTTGGAAGCAGCGGGAGCAGTTACAGCTTCAGAAATTCCGGATTTAGATGGAGAAGCTGCGATTTCAGGAGTTTCAGATACGGTAGGAACAGGCACGGCTTCAGTAGCCTTGGCCTCTACTTTAACCGTATGGTTTGATGCCCATACTGCGGTGGATGTACTTACTCCTGTAATAAGCAATAGGGCCCCCATACTTAACATCCAGTGTTTCTTGTTCAGTTTCTTCACGTTAAACATGTTCATCAATCTCCTTTTTAATTGTTTGCCTTCACCCGACAGGGATGAACAAAATTGAGCAGGCATATTCTTGGTTCCCGCCATCACATTTAAAATTGTCTCACCATATTGTCTTCGTTCTTCGTGGGACATCTCTTTCACCACATCTTCATCACAGGCTAATTCGCTCCAGGTATGAATGTCCCGGCGAATCATATGAATCAGGGGATTGAACCAGTGCAGGGCACTAACCCCCAAGGTCAGAGCCTTGACCCACAGATCTTGATGTTTCAGATGTACCAACTCATGATGAATCACCATCTTGATGTCCATCTTTACCGTATTTTCGGGTGGAAGATATATGGTTGGTTTAAACAAGCCGACCAGTATAGGGCTCCGTACTGCCGTGCTGTGAGCAAGCGTGATATTGCGTTGGAGACCCAAAGCCTCTTTGATTAATGGCAGCTGTATAGCGGCTTCACTATCATAGAGAACTGGTATACGTGTGCGTGATAGTTCATTCAAAAATCTCCGATAACAGTACACCTGCCATGCAGAAAAACCGATGACGCCAATGCCCCATATGCATAACAGGGACCAGGCTGTAGTTACAGAAATGGTTTGTGCCGAGATAAATGTCCCTGCAAGTAAGCTTGTAGATGTTGCATGCTCCATACTCGGTACAGTTGATGTAGGAGGGAATGCAAAACCCAAAAGCCATGAAAGGCCAAGGGATACCGGGAGCAGATAGAACAAGAGAGCCATTTTACCGAGTCTGTAGAGCCACTTGGTCGGAAAAACAGATACAGGTATGAGTCGCAGTGTCAACATACATATGGCAACGATACTTCCAGCCACGGTCAGGCTGCACAGAATTTCAAAAAAGATGTTCATGATCTGCACCTACTTTTCCGAAAGCCATTTTTTCAGTTCTGAAATGTCATCGTCTGAAAGCTTATCGCCGTCATACATGGCCGAAACCAAATTCTTGACAGAACCTTGATAAAGCCCATCAAGCACGTGCTGTGTTTCCTGTAGTTTGTAGTCTTCTGGTTGTAGAAGAGGTTTATAATCATTGATTCTTCCACGCCTCGTCACGGTAAGAGCGCCTTTATCCACCAATCTGGACAGAAAGGTAGACATGGTCTGCGCTTTCCACGCTTTCCCTTTCTCAGCGAATATGTCTAATAGCTCTGTCGAGGTGACGGGTGGATCGCATGACCATATAACGACCATTAACTCCATTTCTGTTTCGGATAATTTTTGAATCTGGTTCACAGTGAACACTCCTTAACATCGTTATGCGTCCATAACGAGCATATTACTACACTACGTAGTACGTATAAACTACTACAACTTGTAGTGGATAGTCAAGTTATCCTGATAGATGATTGCCAAACCATGTTATAATATAGGTCATTAATAGAAGAACGATGTAGGAGTGAATGATCATTACAGCATATCAATTACCTGCTCTCTATGAGCAGAAGCGAGTTTCAATGCAAGAAATGGAAGAGATTGTACGCCTGTTGGCCCAAGCCCCGCTACTATATGATGATGGAGAGAGCATTCAGGTTCAGGACTATCTGGAAGGATTGGAAGTCGAACTTGAGCATGAGGTACGCCTTGCTGTGACTGAATTGTATGCACTGGCTGTTCAGGCCTGCCGCGTCTTCGCTGATCCATTGGCGTACGAACAACTTCAAGATGCGCTTGGGTTACAGGCTGAGTTATGGCAGGAGGAAGTGCTTACTCTTGCGAAGTGGATGGACTGGCTGAAGCAGATCAGTGAAGGAAAAAGAACACTGCCCGAGTACAACTTTACAGCCATGCTTGGGACTTTGCCGGACGGATTCATGATCCATGACTTTTATGATGAGCTCCGATATCAACTGGAACAAAACCCTGCACACACATGGGCTATCGAAGAGCGGGATCGCTTGTACACGGCGCTGGGTGCGAATTAAATCAAACCAACGGGTCACCAGCGGTGTTTAATCTAATATCTGTATTTTGCATGCATAGAAACAGGTTGATCTATCTCTTGCGAAATCTTTACCCAGTATGGGAAATGAGGGGATACCGTGAAAAAGATTGTATTAGCTGGTGGAACGGGTTTTGTTGGACAGGAGTTTGCCCAAAGGTTCAGGAAGCTGGGTTATGAGGTGCTGATTATCTCGCGTCAGCCCGGTCATATTGCCTGGGAGGATCGTACAGGGATCATAGAGGCACTGGAAGAAGCAGAGATGTTGATTAACCTGGCAGGTAAATCGGTGAACTGCCGTTATACGGATGAGAATCGCAAAGTCATTCTGGAATCCAGAACGCGTACAACACGTATTCTCGGGGAAGCCGTCCTGGCTTGTAAACATCCTCCCGAACTATGGATTAATTCGAGTACGGCGACCATATACAGACATGCTGAAGATCGTCCCATGACGGAAAAAGAAGGCGAGATTGGCTCTGGCTTCTCGGTCGACGTTGCCAAAGCTTGGGAACAGGCTTTCTTTGAATTCAGTTTGCCGTCTACACGTCAAATTGCACTGCGAATTGCGATTGTGCTGGGCGAGGGCGGCGTGATGGTGCCCATGACGAACCTGGTCCGTTTTGGCCTGGGAGGATCTCAAGGTGCAGGAACACAGCAATTCAGTTGGATTCATATCGAGGATCTGTTCCGCATGGTGATCTATTTGCAAGAGCATCCGCACTTAAATGGTGTGTTCAATGCGTCCTCTCCGCATCCGGTTACAAATCGGGAGCTCATGGCACGTCTGAGAGAACAGATGGGTGTTCGGATCGGGCTGCCCTCTCCTCGCTGGATGCTTGAACTGGGCGCACGATTCATCAAGACCGAAACAGAGCTGGTTCTCAAAAGTCGATGGGTCATTCCTGAGCGACTGGAGAGGGAAGGCTTCACTTTCACCTACGGAACGTTAGATGTCGCTCTTGCCGAGATCCTGAGTAAGAAGAAATAATATTTCATACAAAAGAAAACACAACAGCAAGGGCAGAGGCATCTGCCCTTTATTATATATTTTAAGGCTTCTATCAAATGGCGTTTCGCCATTTGAGGTTAAGGACTCATTTCATTTATATATGTTCAACTAAACATTTACACGATAACGGAGAGGACAGAAATAACTTGAAGAAGCGAAGCGTGCGCCTTTATCCCCGGATTTTCCCTTTTTAAGAAGGGAATCAAAAAAATCTGGGGATAACAGCGATCGGAAAGTTGTTCTGTCATCGGAGTGTCTGTGTAAATACTAATTAGCTGAACTTATATATATCAGTCAGATGAACAGAAAGAGGTTGGGGAAATGCAACTTAGAAGAGTGAGGATTGCGGGAACAGGGAAGTACCTGCCTGAACAGGAAGTTACCGATGAGGAACTGGATCGCCGCTTGGGCGTGCCTGCAGGCTGGGTTAGCAAAGCCACAGGTGTAGGTGTACGCCATTATGCTTCGGGTGAAGAGACTTCCTCCTTCATGGGCGCGCGGGCTGCTGAAGCTGCACTTGCGGATGCAGGATTACAATTCAGTGATATCGACTGCCTGGTGTGTACCAGTGGCACGAAGGAGCAACCGTTGCCTAGTACGGCGGTGTTTATCCAGCAGGCCATGGGGCAGCAAGATTCGGGCGTACCTGCTTTTGATATGGATGCAACCTGCCTGAGTTTCCTGAACGGACTGGATGTGATCTCCTATATGGTAGATGCCGGACGTTACCAGCGAGTACTGCTCGTAGCCACCGAGATTGCCTCAGCGGGACTAAATTGGTCGGATAAAGAGAGTGCGGCCCTGTTCGGAGATGGAGCAGCCGCCGTTATTATTGAGCGTTCGCCTGAAGGGTCATCCTCACAGATTGTACATGCTTCCCTTCAAACCTACAGCCGAGGTGCTCGCTTCTCGGAGATAGCAGGTGGCGGTACACGGCAGCATGCTTCGAATTATAATGCAGATCAGCCTGAGCCTTACCTATTTCATATGGATGGACAGGCCATCTTCCGCATGGCCTCCAGACTTTTACCCGGATTCATGGGTGGTATGTTGCAGGCGACCGGGAATCGAATGGAGGATTTCCAATTGGTGATTCCCCATCAGGGGAGTGCCATGGCGATGAGACTGATCCGCAAAAAGCTAGGCATTGCTGAAGATCGGTTTATGGACATCACACGAAATCACGGCAATACAATTGCGGCATCGATCCCGATGGGTCTGCATGAAGCGATTAGACAACAGCGGATTCAGCGGGGAGATCGGGTGTTGATGATTGGCACGGCTGCCGGATTATCATTGGGAGGACTCATTTTTGACTACTAGATCTGGGGAAACCGGACATCGTACAGCTGCTTCTCTTCGTGTGCTGCTTACAGGCGGAAGGGCTCCCGTGACGCTCGATCTGGCACGTATGCTTCATCGTGCAGGCCATCGGGTCTATGTTGCGGAGAGTGCCGTACGGCATCTGACCAGATCATCCCGTGCAGTGGAACAGTACGCTGTGGTTCCATCGCCGCGTCATGACACACGTACTTATCTGGCGGAACTGGAACGGTTGGTACAGGATTGGCAGATTGACCTGCTGATCCCCATGTGTGAAGAAGTCTTCTATGTTGCTCAAGGGGCAGACAGACTGCGTGCATATTGCCGTGTTCTGGTTACAACCATGGAGCAATTACATGAGCTGCACCATAAATATGATTTTATCCAGCTTGCAGGGTCACTCGGTCTTTCAGTTCCGGATACGCGCCTGATCAACAATCAGCAGGAATGGATGGAAGCTCAGTCTGTTCTGGGAGAATCAGGAGATTGGGTGTGGAAACCGGTGTATTCCCGCTTCGCAGCCAAAGTTCGCATGCCAGCACGTTTGATCGATGAGGGTACGGCCGGGATTGAGCAAGAAGGACACATAAGCAAAAAGAAGCATCGACATTTACGTAACGATCCTCCGGAAGAAGGGGAATTATCCTCTGCTTCGCCTTGGGTTGCACAGGCCTTCATTCCGGGTCAGGTGTTGTGTACATACAGTATAGCCCACGAAGGACAACTGGTTGCGCACGCCACCTACGATAGCCGCTACCGCACAGGAAGCGTGGGGGCCAGTGTATTTTTTGAACAGGTGGAACATGAGGGTGCCCTTGCGTGGGTAAGACAATTCGTTGAAGGAACGGGGTTTAGCGGACAGATTGGGTTTGATTTTATAGTGGTTCAGGATGGGCAACTGTATGCAATTGAGTGTAATCCGAGGGCAACGAGCGGGATTCATCTGTTTCACCCTGGAGATGACTTGGTGCGTGCACTGACTGAACCGGAGACGTTGGTCAAAGAAGGAAAATGGATCACGCCCACAAAGGGTAGCAAAGCCATGCTCATGCTTCCCATGCTGGGAAGCGGAGTAAAGCAGATCTTCGGCAAAGGCAAACTCCGTAATTGGATAGATGCGTGGCGTAGAGCCAGAGATGTAGTCTATGTAGGGCAGGATATCCAGCCTTTCTTTGAACAATTCGCGGTAGTGCTGGCCGCCTGGCGTCTGGCAAGATCACAGAAAATCTCACTGACTGAAGCTTTGACTCACGACATAGAATGGAACGGTGAACAACAATGAAGAGAGCATTGGTTACAGGAGCTACGGGATGTCTGGGCAGGCACCTCGCGATACGGCTTGCAAAAGAGGGATGGGACGTCACAGGCATGGGCCGACAGTCCAAGGTTGGTGCAGAACTTGAGTCGGCAGGAATCCGATTCCTGAATGGAGATATACGGGATGAGGCGGCAGTAAATGAAGCGTGTACGGGGCAGGATGTGGTCTTTCACTGTGCGGCGCTATCATCACCATGGGGGAAGTATAGGGACTTTTATGGAAGTAATGTGGAAGGAACACAGAAACTCATGGATGGCTGCCTGAAAAATGATGTACAGCGATTCATACATGTCTCGACTCCAAGTGTATATTTCAACTACATACCACGATTTAACGTACATGAAAATGACCCGTTGCCATCCAAACCAGCGAATCATTACGCAGCCACGAAGCTTCTCGCTGAACAGGTCGTAATGGAAGGGCATAGAAAGGGACTTCCGTCGGTCATGATTCGACCGCGAGCGATCTTTGGTCCGTATGACCAGACGTTGTTTCCCCGAATTGTCGCGGCCAATGCGAAATCCGGCGTGCCCATGATCGGTGGCGGACAGGCTTTAATTGATCTGACCTGTGTGGATAATGTGGTGGACGCCCTGTTATTGTGCCGTGATGCACCGGACGAAGCGCTCGGCAGAGCGTACAATATCTCCAATGGCGATCCGAGGGCGTTTAATGAGTTGGTGAGCAGCTTGTTTGGCATGCTGGACATGCCTCTGCGTCGTCGAAACATTCCTTATCAGGCAGCATATGGCGTTGCAGCATTGCTCGAGCGTGTTCATGGCTTTATTCCTGCGCTGGGTGAACCTGTGTTGACAAGGTATACCGTTGGCTCCTTATCCATCCCGCAGACATTGGATATTACGGATGCACGGGAGCGATTGGGATACGTCCCTCGGGTGTCTATTGAAGAAGGTTTACAACAATTTGCAGACTGGTGGAGGGCTGGATCATGCTGACAACAACTCCGGTAGAACTATATCTGGGTGCAGCAGGTTACTGTACACATCCAGAATTTCTGACGCTGCGGGGTGGTCGGTTGAAGCCGGTGCCTTTCCCGGCAGGTTTTGCCTGCATCATTCACCCTGTACATGGACCAATCCTGCTGGATACGGGATATAGCTCCCGCTTTTTCAAGGAAACGGCTCATCTGCCCAATGCACTGTATCGTCATATTACACCGGTTGTCTATCGTGAAGAGGATAGTGCCGTTCATTTTTTGGCTGGGCTTGGGCTGAAAGCTTCGGATATCCGGTATATTATCCTCTCCCATTTTCATGGCGATCACATCGCAGGTGTACGAGATTTCCCGGAGGCACAATTCATCTATCTGCCAAGGGCTTATGATGCGGTGCGCTCCCTTGGTTCGATTGCGGCTGTGAAGGCAGGTTATCTGTCTGGATTGTTGCCTGAAGATTTTGTAGCCAGATCCTTGCCTGTTACGCGTCAGCCTGAGCGGTGGACAAGAGCGGGAGAATCGTTCCCTTATGATGAGGTTTACGATATCTTCGGCGATGGCAGTCTGCTGGGGGTGGAGGTATCCGGTCATGCGGAAGGCATGATGGGACTTCTGTTGCGTACAGAAGAACATGATTATTTCCTGTGCGCGGATGCCGTGTGGTCGAGTCGGGCTTTTCGTGAACAGCGCAGGCCTCATGCGCTCGCGGGTATCATTATGTCTGATCGACAGGAATACCACCGTAACTTTGACAAGTTGGTTCAGCTGCATCAGCAGTTTCCCGACATTCGGATAGTGCCGAGTCACTGCAGAGAGGTGCTGGACGCTTGGGGCACAGGAGGGCTGAAACGATGAGCAATACCCTTCGTATTGTAGTACATTATGCGCTTGCACGCGGGTTGCGAACATGGAAAACGCGAGAACAACTGGAGCGCTGGCAAGAGCGCCGGATTATTCGACATGTCCATCAGATCCGCGCCCGCTCTCCGTTTTACCGAAAGTGGTGGGGTGGCGTGGACGCATCCAACTGGAGAAGCTTTCCGTTGATTGACAAATCAATCATGATGGAGAACTTTGATACACTGAATACGGTAGGCATTACCAAGGATGAAGCGTTGGCTCTAGCAGGTGAAAGTGAAGAAACGCGTGACTTCAAACCCTCCATTCAGGGAGTGACTGTTGGATTGTCCTCGGGTACGTCAGGGAACCGGGGAATATTTCTGGTAAGTGATCAGGAGCAGGATGCGTGGACGGGCACGGTGCTGGCCAAGTTGCTGCCTGGTGGGCTGTGGAAACCTGCGAAGATTGCGTTTTTCCTGCGGGCCAACAGTAATCTGTATGAATCGGTGCAGCGCGGCAAGTTACAGTTCCAGTACTTTGATCTTCTGGAACGTGTGGAAACCTTGGTGAGACGGTTGGAAGAATACCAACCTACCGTATGGGTGGCTCCCCCATCCATGCTGCGTCTGTTGGCGGACGCCTATGTGGCGGGTCACCTGACCGCTGTACCCGATAAAATCATCTCGGTTGCCGAGGTGCTGGACCCCTTGGATCGCAAGGTACTGGAGCAGGTCTTTGGACAGACCGTTCATCAAGTCTACCAGTGTACAGAAGGGTTCCTGGGAGCGACCTGTCGTTATGGCACACTGCATTTGAATGAGGATATAGTCCATATTGAAAAAGAGTACATGGACCCGGCCACCCGCCGGTTCGTGCCCATTATTACGGACTTCTCCAGAACATCACAGCCGATCATCCGGTATCGGCTGAATGATATTCTGACCGAGGCGGCAACGCCATGTGCCTGCGGTTCTCTGTTTACAGCGATTGAGCGGATTGAAGGCCGCTGTGATGATACGCTTTATTTTGAACAACTGCATACGGGTGTGTCTGTACCGGTCTTTCCGGATTTCGTTACTCGCGCCGTCATTGCGGCTTCGCCGGATATTGAACATTATCGTGTGGTGCAACGTGGGGACGGGACGATGGAGGTATCGCTAGTACTTGGTGGAAATGCAGCAATGGAGCAAGTAAGGGCTGATGTGTTGCATGAATTGAACAAGATGGCAGACAGGATGGATTGTACTTTGCCGGAGGTGAGATTCGTTCCGTATGCGTTCAAACCAGGGGTCACCAAGCTGCGCAGGGTGGAGAGACAGCTTGATTGAGTTGGTGAGAAAATATTGGGGGAGAGCAGGTGGCTGCATGACAGTGGTGACATACAAGATAGGAGATGGACAGCAACGGATGCAGACAGAGAATGATAGAAATGAAGAAACGAAGGAAAAAAGAATATCAATATCCGGTGCATATGATCCCGTGGCTCTCATTACAGGCACATCCAGTGGCTTCGGTATGTTAACGGCCATTACTCTTGCCAAGCAGGGATACCTTGTTGTTGCCACCATGCGTGACCTGAACCGAAAAGAAGAGTTGGTCAGACTTGCAGGAGAGGCAGGCATAACAGAACGTTTGGTGTATGAGCAGTTGGACGTTACGGATTCTGAATCGGTGCAAGCAGCTATAACCAAAGTCGTTCTGGATTATGGGCGCATCGACATACTGGTGAACAATGCAGGATTTGCGGTTGGCGGGTTCATTGAGGAAGTATCGATGGAGGATTGGCGGCGCCAGATGGATACGAATCTGTTTGGGTTAATCGCTGTGACACGTGCAGTCCAGCCTGTGATGCGTGAACAGAAGCAAGGTCTAATTGTTAACTTGTCCAGTGTCAGCGGGTTGTCCGGTTTTCCGGGTTATGCTCCATATGCTGCCTCCAAATTTGCTGTGGAGGGATTCTCGGAAAGTCTGCGGCATGAGATGTCTTCGTTCGGCGTTCGCGTGGTATTGGTTGAGCCAGGTGCTTATCGTACGCCGATCTGGAATAAAGGTCTGGGTGAGATTCACCGGAGCGAGGACTCTCCGTATAAACATAAGCTGGATGCGGTCCTTCGTTATTCCCAACATGCAAGCGAGACGGCACCTGACCCACAGGAGGTAGCAGATCTGATCGGACGAATTGCACGGATGCGTGCACCAAAGCTTCGATATGCGCTGGGCAAAGGATCGCGTGTGCTGATCATAGGTAAAGCATTGCTACCGTGGAAGTGGCTGGAATGGATCATTGCCCGTGGTTTAAAATAGAGATTATATACTTCAGTATCCATTCACAATTGCGGCTATTTCCTAGAGAGGGGTGGATTCGTGTTTGAAATCATTGTTGTTATTCTGCTTCTTGTGATTGTGGGCTTGCTCTTGCGAATCAACAGCAAGCTGCCGGAACGTGATTGGGTGAAGGAAGCGATGGAACGGGATCGGAATCAAAAACATAACCAGAGTTCTCCAAATTAAAATAAGCGGAGGTTGCCAATGAAAATTGCATTCGTTTTGTTTGATGGACTGACTTTCCTTGATTTTGCTGGGTTTTATGATGTGATCAATCGGTTGAATTTCTTTGAACAAACCAAAGGAACAACATGGGCAACCTGTGCAATAACAGATCAGGTCACGGATGAGTCTGGTTTAACGATGAAGGTGGATCGAGTGAAGCCTGACCTGTCGGAATATGATCTCGTGTTTGTCCCCGGGGGCATGGGAACGCGTAAGCTGCGATACGACGAGGCATTTGTAGGCTGGTTGAAACAAGCGGAGTCTGTTCCTCTGAAGGTATCCGTGTGCACAGGCTCTCTTCTGCTGGGAGCGGCTGGATTTTTGTCTGGTAAAAGAGCGACGACACATCCGTATACCTATGATCTGCTTCAGCCGTACGTTGCTGAGGTTATTCAGAGCCGGATCGTGCGGGATGGAAACGTAATTACAGCCGGTGGAGTAGCCACGTCCATTGATCTGGGAATTTATGTTGTTGGGTTGCTTGCAGGACAGGAAGCGGCAGCAAATGTGAAACTCCAGATCGATTATCCTTATGAAATGGAGGGAGTGGTCGAAGAATGAACGAAAATGGAAAGCAAGAAACCTATATCTTTCGCAATATTAAGCGGGATGAAGCAGATGTATACTGGCCGTTTCGACTGGAAGCATTGAAAACACATCCTGAAGCCTTTGGGGCTTCCTTTGAATTATCCATTCGGATTCCCATGAATGAAGTGCAGGAACGCATACATAACGAGCCCGACGATTATATCCTGGGCGCATATACAACAGAAGGAACACTCGCGGGAATGATGGGTTTCAAGAGAGAATATGGCCTGAAGCTCAGGCACAAAGGCATAATCTGGGGCGTCTATGTTGCTCCGCCATATCGGGGAAACGGTCTGGCATCGCAATTGCTCCAGGAAGTCTTGGAACGGGGAAGATATCTGGAAGGCATCAAGCAAATTAATCTGAGTGTGGTAACGACGAATGAATCAGCCAGACGCTTATACGAGCGATATGGATTTGAAGTGTATGGCATTGAGCGTAAGGCACTGGAGGTCCATGGTCAGGGATATGATGAGGCGCATATGAATTACTTTTATACGTAGCATTCAATATGATGAAGATATCACAGCAGGAGGTGTCCTATGACAGGTCAAGTTGAACTTGAGATCGACGGTATTTCCTTTGTCTTGAAAGAGTCTCACTCATTTGATTGGTTACGGCCCTTGGGTACGGTCTTTCGCGTATTCGATCAGCAGGATTCAGGAAATCTCTCCTTCGGTATCGTGCAAAAGGATGGAAAGAGGTTGTTCGTAAAGTATGCGGGAGCACGTACCATTCATGCGAATCATACGGGAAGTCCCCCGGAAGCCATTCGTAATCTGAAATCATCTGTTTCCGTCTATGAAGATTTGAAGCATGACACGTTGATCCGACTAACGGATCATTTTGCAACGGAGCAAGGGTATGTCTGTGTATTCGATTGGGTGGAGGGGGAGAATCTTCATAACCACTGGAAATTTCCGCCTCCGGCCAAATATGAAGATCCTCGTTCCCCCTACTATCAGTTCAGACAACTTCCGGTGAAGACAAGGATTGGCGCGATGGAGCAGATTCTTGATTTTCATATCGAGGTGGAGCGGAGAGGGTATGTGGCTGTTGATCTGTATGACGGCAGTCTGATCTATGATTTTGACAAGTACGTCATGAAAATTTGTGATATAGACTTGTATCGGAAGGGCTCTTTTACCAATACCATGGGGCGTATGTGGGGATCTTCCCGTTTTATGTCTCCAGAGGAATTCGAGCTGGGTGCACTCATAGATGCGGTTACCAATGTATTCAATATGGGAGCCATGGCATTCGCGCTGCTGGGTGGGGAGAAAGACCATTCATATGATAGATGGGATGCCGGAGAGGCTTTATATCAGGTTGTGATACGTGCAGTCAGCGCAGATCGGTCCCAACGGTATGCATCGATTGCAGAACTCGGTGGGGCATGGAAAGAAGCTGCAATGCAAAGGTAAGGAGCGCGTATACGAATTATTCGCAAATATGCAAAATCCATTCGTATGTGTGTGATAAATACCGTATAATGGAAATTATTAAGGGGGTGCAGATGATGTGCAGATATGCCATGTCAGGACCATACAAAGACATCTATGCATGCTTCAATTGTCGCAAATCATTTAAACAAGTTTCCAGATACGACCTTCGCCCTGAAGTTGTGGAACAACTCGAATATAAATGTCCACAATGTGCTGCGTCTATGGTTAGCATGGGACAGGATTTCCAGGCGCCCAAACAAAATGATAGCAAACAATGGACCAAAGTGATGATTCTGTATCGCCATGGTTATACCTTTCATAATTGTGGATGCGGGGCTGGATATCGGCCGTCAGATTTACGTGAATTACCCGATTTTCTGGATCAGCAGGAAGCAGGTAAAGGCAGTGAAGGCAAACGATTATTGCAAAGGTTAACTTCATAGTTATGGCTCCTACATCGAACCTGTCGTCTATGGAAATGTTGAAGATACAAGCGAGCACGTTATATACAATCAATGAGCAGCAGCGTCTATTAAGCATTAACGAGCCGGGTGGTGGGCAGGCTCCAGCCATATTTATCGGATTGGCTTCTGCCGGTTCACTGATCTATTACCACGAGCAGTTACCGCCGGATCTGATGGATGAATTGAGTAAGGAATGCGAGCTTCCATTGGATATTCCGAAACTGATTCGAAAGGTGCAGACCTTTGAGCCAGTTAACCATGTGTGGATGGGACCAGTCTATGTCTTTCCTGAGTCATCTGACGAATGGAATCGGCAGGTTCAGTTGATTGGTCAGGAGCAGTGTAATTTGCTGGCAGAGCATTTCCCTGAATTAACAGATCTCTTGCATGAAAAATGGCCTGTTTCGGCTTATGTTATTGATGATTCTGCTGTGGCAGTGTGCTGCTCCGCACGGATTTCCGAACATGGGGCGGAAGCAAGTCTCTATACGGCACCTGGTTATAGAGGACATGGGTATGCAGCGGAGACGGTAAAATGCTGGCAGTATCATGTCAAGGAACGTGGACGCATGCCACTCTACAGTACATCTTGGGATAATCTCGCTTCACAGCAAGTTGCCCGTAAATTGGGATTAATTCAGTTCGGTGTAGATTTCAGTATCACAACTGTGGAGTTGAGGAAGGGCTGTGATGTTGGATGATCCGCACTTTCCTACAAAAGGACCTTCAGTATGTCATTGAAGCGCATATCCGAATCTACCGAGATGAGTATAATTATGATGATAGCTTTGCTGAATTTATCACCCATGCGGTGAATTCGTTTGGTTGTTCAGGCAATCACGCGACGGAGATGTTATGGGTTATGGAGTTAGATCAGACAGCTTCCCTGTTGCGTTAACTCGTTGTTGAAAGGAGTGGTCCAGTGAATCGCAGAAGATGGATTCTGGGTTTGTTATCTGGATGTATTGCACTGACGGTAACGGCGTGCTCGACTCAGACGGAAGAACAAGTATTATCATCAACCATCGAAAGCAACCTGCAGCAGATAGTTAGTGACCCTCTCCTGCTGACCAGCAGCAATCCCAATGAATACATTGCTGGTAACCCGGAGGTTTACAAGGACATCTTGCATACGGGTAAGGAAGGACTTCTTCTCCTGTTACAGCAACTCGAATCCAGTCCGGAGAACGGTCTTAAGGAATGGATCATGGCTCAGGCAAGTAGCGAAATGCTTGGAGAGCACAACCCTGTAGAGGCGTGGCATAGTGGCAAGGACTGGCTCAGGCAGTATAAAATAAACGTAGAATAATGGTTCATTATCATCTCTAGTATCTGACTTAGCGGAAATAATGGAGGGGACGGAATCGATTCTGAAGAAGCGATAGCGTTCGCCTTTGTCTCCGAATTTATACATCTATAAGTTTATTCAAGAAGCTTTGGAGACAACAGCGAACAGAAGAACGATCCGTAACCGGGAATGATTCCCGCAAGTCGTCAAGCACTATAGTGTGTGATGAGCCGGAAATACAAACCTCACCTCCAGTCAGCATGAGCAGCATTGAGAGGTTCTTGGAACCCGAAATAATACATTATAGAGGTGAAATCCTTGAATAAGAAAATTGCTTTTTTTGATTCAGGCATCGGTGGTTTGACCGTTTTGCATAAGGCATTACAACAGTTTCCCGAAGAAAAATTCCTGTATTACGCGGATACCTTGCATGTCCCGTATGGAACCAAATCTGCGGATGAGGTGAGAGGACATATTTTTGATTGTGTGGAAGCCATCGTTCAGGAGGATGTCCGAGCAATCGTAATTGCTTGTAATACTGCAACCAGTCTGGCTGTTAAAGATCTGCGCGCCAAGTACGATATCCCGATTATTGGTATGGAGCCTGCGGTGAAACCAGCCGTGGAGATGAATCGTGAGAGTGGGAAGAGAGTGCTTGTATTTGCCACGGCCCTCACCTTGAGCCAAACCAAGTATAACGAACTGGTATCGCGTGTTGATGATCACCACAGTGTGGATTCCATTGCGCTGCCGGAACTTGTGGAATGGTGCGAACAGCTGGATTTTGATCCGGGCAAAATCGCTGATTATTTCCGGCTCAAGCTGGCAGATCTCGATCTTCAGGTGTATGGGACAGTGGTGCTTGGCTGCACTCATTATCCATTCTATACGTCCATTCTGCGCACGGTTCTGTCAGATCATATACAGATTATTGATGGCAGTACAGGCACCGTGAATCATCTGAAGCAGCGGCTTGGATTGGTGGCTCAGCATGGAGACAGAATTGGGGAACAGGTCACTTTCCTCAGTTCAGCAGGCCGACCGGAAGAGCAGGAGAAGATGTACAGGGCACTCCAATATCTTGAGAAGAACTCCATGTAGGTTACACCATAGGAGGTGATCGCTATGCAGTCCATTTATCTTATCCGTCACGCCAAGGCCACAGGGCAGGAACCCCATGCAGAGCTTACAGATGAAGGGGTCAGGCAAGCCGAAAAACTTGCAGATATCTTGGCTGATCAATCCATTACGTATATTGTCTCCAGTCCGTGGAAAAGGGCTGTTCAGACGGCTATGCCGTTGGGCATGGCAACGCTGCAACATATACATACGGATGAACGTCTCCAGGAGAGGGTACTTAGCTCTTTGGATCTGCCTAACTGGATGGATGTACTGAAACGTACATACGATGATGTGGATTTGGTGGAAGAAGGCGGGGAATCTTCCAGAAACGCGGCTGCAAGGGGGCTAGCGCTTCTGGAAGAGTTGTGGAGCAGACCTGAACAGCATGGGGCCGTGGTTACACATGGGAACTTGTTATCACTGCTTATTCGTGAGTATGAACCATCCTTTGGCTATGAAGAGTGGGCTAAACTTTCGAACCCGGATGTGTATGTATTGGAGAGACAACGGCCAGAAGCAGGGCAGCTCACCATTCGCAGAATCTGGACAGATTAAACAGGAAAAGAGTGCTCCAGCGATAGGATATCAGCCAGAACACTCTTTTCGTTTATTCATAGGGGATGCTTATAAGGCGGCAATCATGATCATAACCCATCCAGCCAAAAATGCGACTCCACCAAGTGGCGTAATGGCTCCCAATTTGCGAACACCCGTAACACTCAAAGCGTACAGGCTGCCAGAGAACAGGATGATGCCGGCGAACATCAGCCATCCGGCAAGCATGACGAGTGAAGAGGATTCGAGACGGTCTGCCAGCAGCCCAATCAGGATGATCCCCAGCCCGTGGATGAGGTGATATTGAACACCGGTTTCATAGATTTTGATCATGTCAGCGGATAATTTGCGCTTGAGCGCGTGTGCGCCAAAAGCACCCAAAGCAACAGCCAGGAACATCATAATGCTGCCGAGTATAATCAGGGTTTGCAATGTGTTTTTCTCTCCTTTTAAGGGTAATTAGTTATAACATCAAGGTTTATTTTGCACGAGTGTTGTTTAGAGTTTGCGCAATTGAATCTGCCCAATGGAGTGATCGGCTTCCTTTTTCAGAATCAGTCTGGCACGCCCTTTGGTTGGCAAAATGTTCTCATGCAGGTTTTTGGCATTGATATCCTGCCAGATCTGGTTGGCGGTCCGCACGGTTTCTTCTTCATCAATATTGGCGAATCGTTGATGGAAAAAGGAATCCGTGTCTTGGAATGCCGTATTGCGGAGCAGCTTGAAACGCTCAACGTACCAGTGTCTTATATGCTCTTCTTCTGCGTCAATGTAGATGGAGAAATCGAAGAAATCACTAACCAGCAAAGGCGTTTCTTTTTTGACCTGAAGTACATTAATGCCTTCAATTATGAGAATATCCGGTTGACAGATCTGCACCTCTTCTCCTTGAATGACATCGTAGGCGAGATGAGAATACACTGGTGCTTTCACTTCGGGTTTGCCTGATTTCACATCGCCCATGAACTGAATCAGGGATTTGATATCATAGCTTTCCGGGAATCCCTTACGGTTCATGATGCCTTTCTCTTGCAGCACGGCATTGGGATATAAGAAACCGTCGGTTGTGACAAGGTCAACCTTCGGGCTATTCTTGCCTCGAGCGAGCAGTGCCTGAAGCAAGCGGGCCGCTGTACTTTTGCCCACGGCAACACTTCCCCCGATTCCGATGATGTAGGGGGTGGGGAGCGCTTCTTTTTTCATAAAGGAGGCCGTTAGTCGATTCAGCTCTCGTGAAACTCTTGCATATAGGTCAATAAAGTGGGTAAGAGGCAAATATATATCTTCGACTTCTTGAATCGATACCTCTTCATTCAATCCCTTTAACTGTTCTAATTCGGCTTCCGTCAGTGGAAGAGTGGTCTGATGTTCTTTAAGTTCAGCCCATTCCTTGCGGTTAAACTCGATGTAAGGAGAGTATAAATTCATGAGATCCCGCTTTCTGTATGTAATATAATTGTGGACACAACCTTTAGTGTACCAAATTTCAGGAAACTGACAACACCTTTACATTGTCCGTTTCATAATGCCTTTCGTGAAAATGGAGCGAAAACCAACTTATAGGAAAGTTTAACCCAATTTATGTTAAAGTCAACGTATACCATGCGGAAGGGTGACAGCATATGATCATATATGAGAGAGAGCATGATTTTGTTTTGACCGCACAGCATGAGCATGGATTAGTAGCCGGAGAGATGGCTTCCCACTGGAAGAAAGAATTACTAGCCGACGCTGCACATCGGGATGAATTGATTCTGGCGGCGAAAGAACATGACCGGGGCTGGATTGAGTTGGATGCTGCTCCGTTCTGGAATGATTATAGCCAATCACCATATTCGTTTCGGGATTTTCCTTTGCGTCCGCGTTTTGTATTCTACCATAAAGGGATTGAAGAGGTTTGTCAGAAAAACCTCTACGCCGGATTATTGTGCAGTTTGATGTATACGGAGCTATTTCAGAAGAATCTGGGTGCTAATGCTCAGGATGATGAAGACATCCGAACTTATCTCCAGCAAGAACATGAACGTCAGCTGAATTGGCAGAAAGAGCTTGGCGGTAATGCTGAAGCATTGAAACAGAGGCTGCAAAGCGATGTGGAAATCATGCTTTTCTGCGATCAGCTCAGTTTGTTTCTATGTATGGAGGAACCTGGAACACCTGCTGCGCGTTATGATTTTTTTGCAGAAGGGCTTAGTTGCACGTTTGATGCCTGTTCCAGACAACCGATTCAGGCAGAGTGGTTATCCAATGAAAAAGTAGGCCTGTCTTTTTTTCCGTTTGATGAAGACTTTACGGTCGTTTTGCCTTATAAATCGGTGCCGAAGGCAAGTATCCGCAAATTTGGTATGCAACAGGCTTATCGCCGGGCTGAGTGGAAGGAACGTCGTGTGTTAATTACGGATTTGAACTGAGAACTGGAAACGCCAAGCTAGGGGAATGAGCAACATAGAATATCACAAAACAGGCGGGCTTCTGATGTACAGGGTGTCCGCCTTTCGTATGCATATATATCATCATGGAATGTACTGTGAGATCAGTGAAATTACTAATAAATCAGCGTGGGAATAAAGAAGGAAAACACAGGTTATTCCCAGAAATGTTAGTGTACAGCAGAGAAGTGCATGTTAGCAGGAGGACGAATATGAACACCAGAATAGAGATATTAACGATGTGTATGGTATGGGACAAAGTGAATGATCAGGTGTTATTAATGAATCGGCCGGATCGCAAAGGATTTCCGGGATACATCGCTCCTGGGGGAAAGGTAGACTTTCCGGAGAGCATTGTGGATGGTGCTGTGCGGGAGGTTCTGGAGGAGACGGGTTTAACGGTCAATGAGATTACGTATAAAGGACTCGATGAATTCTGTGATCCCGAACAAGGATTACGTTACATGGTATTCAACTATTTGGCGACTTCATTCGAGGGACAATTATTGCAGAATCCGCCCGAAGGCGAACTGTTATGGGTGCCTATGAAGCGGGTGTCCGAGCTGCCTATGCAGGACTGGTTCGCTGAACGTCTCCCACGATTTTTCCAAAAGGGTACGTTTGAGCGGAGTGTGATCTGGGAGAAGTCATCCGGACGTACGCTGCAAGAGACATTTATGTTGTATAGCGATTCCGCTCTTGAACAGCGTGGGGTTCGATAAAATCAACGTGAAAGGGAGAGAAGATCATGGGATACCAGCATGCCCTAGAAGGATACATTGCAGCGACGAATACACATCAGTTTCATGAAGTGAGCAAATGGTTATCGCCAGATGCCGTATATTGGTTTACAGGAACGTCATGCACTACTCCAGACGTAATCCGGGCTTATTTTGAGAACGCTTGGGAAACAGTCCAGGAAGAAGTCTACAGTGCTGAAGAGGTTAAGTGGATTACGACTAGCAAAGATCAGGCAGTTTGTATTTATACCTACCACTGGAAGGGGATTTATCAGGGAGAGCCGGCTTATGGAAAGGGGCGGGCAACGAATGTGTTTGTTGCTGGGCTTGATGGGGAATGGAAATTAATCCATGAGCATTTAAGCTTGGGTTAGGATAAAATTAATGCCTCATAATGTATCATCCATATCTATATATTTATATCCAAATATTATGGTATAATGAAGGTTACTATTTTTATGGGAGATGACTAGCCCAGGAGAAACAGTGTGTGTTTAATAGATTGAGTAAACTAGTTTGTTGAAGTAAGCATGATATATTTGTAGATTTGCCATACATAGGCTTCTGCAAACAGAACGAGAATGAATATTGTACGATGAAAAGGTGGAGATTGGCATGAAATTGTCGTTCCGGATTTTGGATTGGGAAGAAGAGCGACCATACGAACTTTTATTGATGGCTGATCCTTCAAAAGAAATTGTTGATGAGTACCTGAGTCGGGGTGTTTGTTTTATTGCTGAGTATGAAGGAGAGATGGTTGGAGAGTTCGTATTGCTCAAGACTCGTCCGGAGACTGCCGAGATAGTTAATATTGCCGTACAGGAAGAACTGCAGGGACAAGGTGTAGGCAAACACATGATTAAGGAAGCGATGGAAGCTGCACGCAGATTAGGCTGCCGGATTCTCGAGATTGGAACAGGCAACTCCAGCTTTCATCAATTGAAGTTATACCAACGTTGCGGTTTCCGCATTATCGGGGTTGATCGTGATTTCTTTGTGAGGCACTATGAGGAAGAAATTATAGAGGATGGTATTCGCTGTGTGGATATGATTCGTATGGCCATAGATCTGGATGCTGTTACAGAGGATGAAGACGAAAGGAAGAGTACTTAGGTGAATCGGTATACACATATTGGCGTATATGGCTTGGTCACTTGGGAGCAAAAAATTCTGTTGATTCATAAGGCACGGGGAGCATATCAGGGGCAATGGGATTTACCGGGCGGAAGGCTGGAGTTTGGTGAGCATCCAGAGGCAGCTCTTCATCGTGAGATTGAAGAAGAGACCGGCCTGACCGATCTACAAGTAATGATTTGTTCTGCGGAGTCTAAGGTTGTGGAATGGGTGCATCAAGGTGAGCCGGAAGAGCTGCACCATATCGGGATGCTGTACGATGTTGTTTTGACCGCAGCTTGTCAGCCGGATAAGATCAAAAAAGAACCCGATGGTGAAGATTCGTTAGGCGCGGATTGGTTTACACTGGAGCAGACTGCTGATCTTTCCCTAACGCCGTTTGCAGAGTATATGATTAGTAAAAGAACACCCTGATGCGCATCATTAACTATACTGTTAACTCAAATTGGATATATCCAAAGAAGCTGCTCGGATAATTCACGTCTGGGCCAGCTTTTTTAGTGGGTCTCCTGAAGAAAAAACCAATTATTTGTTGAATGTCATGTCAATTGGTTAATGTTTAACTTGACGGTTTGTTTTTGAACATAATGGACCACAATTCAATTAAGGAGGTAAAATGGGAGATCATATGCCTATTTTGTTATAATTAAGCGTTCGTTGTTCTAACCAAATTGCTCGATGAATTTTGATTCATCTAATTTATGCATCAATTGAGCTAAAAATAGGAAATGCTCCTGAGCGTAAAAGTTTATAGAATAGATATTAGAACACGGACTTCACTTGAAGAAGAGGAGAAAGTGTAACCTTCGAACGGATCAGGACAGTATTCGACATCTGTGCGACGGTATATACAATCATTGTTCTACTTTGATTTTGAAAACGCAGACAAACCTTGACGGGAGCGTCGGACTAACGTTACTACCACCAACAGCACGATTATTGGACTTCATGAAAAATTTCGCTTAAAATGTTGAACGAACGCAAATTACGGCTTAGTCAATGATTTCCGTCAAAAACTTATGACTAAATCAAGACGGAGGGAACGTCGATGACGATCGTGGAAGGCAACAAGAAGCCCTGGGAAAGTTACTATGGCCCCAATATGGGATACGTACAGGAACAATATGAATTATTTGCTCAAGACCCTGGTTCGGTTACACCGGCCTATCGTGAACTATTTGAACAATGGGGTGCACCGCCAATGTCTGGCAAGGATGCACGCACAACCTCGAATTCCGGCAACGCCCAATCGGCTTCCGGAAGCGTGGACATTCAATTATTACAGAAAGCGGTTACAGCAGGTAAGCTGGTATGGAATATCCGTACGTATGGTCATCTTGCTGCAGACATAGACCCGCTTGGAATCAGTGAAGATACAGATACATCTTTGCTGGAACCTCAGCATTTTGAATTAAACGAAGAAGATCTGAAAGCTTTGCCTGCTTCCCTGATCTGGGAAGGTGCAGATGGGCAGACCGCAACCGGTTGGGATGCAATCCAACGCTTGCGTCAGATTTACACTGGACCCATGGCCTATGAATTCAGTCATGTGCACGAAGTTCAAGAACGTGAATGGTTGAATCGCCGTGCGGAATCCCGGACTTCACCAGCTCCACTTACGCCGAAAGAACGTAAGGCTTTGCTGGAACGTTTGGTTGAAGTTGAGCAATTTGAAGACTATCTTCACAAAACATTTGTTGGACAGAAACGTTTCTCTATCGAAGGTAACGATGTGCTTGTACCGATGCTGGACGAAGCTGTCCGTATCATGGCAGAAGCCGGATCAAGCCACATTCTGATGGGTATGGCCCACCGTGGACGGTTAAACGTACTTGCCCATGTATTAGGCAAACCGTACAGCAAAATTTTCTCTGAATTCCATCATGCTCCGAACAAAGACCTGGTTCCATCGGAAGGTTCGACTGGAATCAACTACGGTTGGACGGGGGATGTCAAATATCATATGGGTGCCAACCGTTTTGTAAAAGACGGGGAAACTGTGCAGGCCCGCCTTACTCTGGCGAATAACCCGAGCCATCTGGAATACGTCAATCCGGTTGTACAGGGTTTTGCACGTGCGGCTCAGGATGACCGTCGTGACCCTGGATATCCGAAACAGGATGTAACGAAGGCAGCTACCATTTTGATGCACGGTGATGCCGCATTCCCTGGAGAAGGGATCGTTGCGGAGACACTTAACTTCAAAGCTCTGCCAGGATATCAGAATGGTGGGACCATCCATATTATCGTTAACAATCGTCTGGGTTTCACTACAGATAGCGGTGATTCCCGTTCAACATACTACGCAAGTGACCTTGCTAAAGGGTACGAAATTCCGATTGTTCACGTGAATGCGGACAATCCAGAAGCTTGTATTGCAGCCATTCGTATGGCAGCAGAGTATCGCAATCGTTTCAAAAAGGATTTCCTGATCGACTTGATCGGTTACCGTCGTTACGGCCATAATGAAACTGATGATCCCGAAACGACTCAACCTATCGTTTATGACAAGGTGAAAAACCATCCAACGGTAAGCCACCTGTATCAGGATCTATTGAAGCAGGAATCCGTTATCGATGATGCGTCCATTACGAGCATTCGCGATGGAGTAACGAACAAATTAAAAGAAGCTTATGACCAGATGAAGAAAAATGAAGTACATGAATATTACCAACGGAAAATCAGTGAGCCGGAAGCAGTTACAATTACGCCTACTGCCGTACCATTGGAGAATCTGCGCAGCATTAATGCGGACCTGCTGAAATGGCCTGAGAACTTCAATGTGTATCCGAAGCTACAGCGCATTTTGCAACGCCGGAGCACTTCCCTGAACGAAGGGGAAAAAGTGGATTGGAGCCTTGCGGAGACACTCGCATTTGCAACCATTCTCGCTGATGGCAAACCAATTCGGATTAGTGGACAGGATGCCGAGCGCGCTACATTCGCTCATCGGAATCTGGTACTGCATGATTCGGAGAACGGAGCCAAGTTCTGTCCGTTGCATCACTTGCCACAGGCAAGAGCATCCTTTGCCATCTATAACAGTCCGTTGTCTGAAGAATCCGTTGTTGGATTCGAATACGGATATAACGTATATTCACCAGATACACTGGTCATCTGGGAAGCTCAATTCGGGGATTTTGCCAACTGTGCACAGGTTATTTTTGACCAGTTTGTATCCGCAGGTCGTGCCAAGTGGTCTCAAAAATCCAGTCTGGTGATGTTGCTTCCACATGCGAATGAAGGTCAGGGACCTGAGCATACAAGTGCTCGTCTGGAACGCTTCCTTCAGTTGTGTGCAGAAGACAACATGACGGTTGCCAACTTGTCGAGTGCTTCCCAGTACTTCCACTTGTTGCGTCGTCAAGCTTCGTTGACTGAAACGGAAGATGCCCGTCCACTTGTGATGATGTCACCGAAAAGTCTCATCCGGAATCCGCGTGTTGCATCACCGGCAGTGGAATTCAGTGAAGGCAAATTCGAACTTGTGCTTGAGCAAGCTGGGCTGGGTACGCAGCCGGATCGTGTGGAGCGCATTATTCTGTGCAGTGGCAAGATTGCCATTGACCTGGAAGATGCTTTTGAAAAAGATAAAGCAGATTGGTCATGGCTTCACATTATTCGAGTGGAACAGCTGTATCCGTTCCCGGCAGAAGAGATCAAACGTATCCTCGCACGTTTCAGTAATGTAAAAGAACTGGTATGGGTACAGGAAGAAAACAAAAATATGGGCGCCTGGACTTACATGGAGCCTCGTCTTCGCGAAGTTGCTCCGGAAGGCACAACCGTTAGATACGAAGGTCGCCCGGAACACGCAAGTCCTTCCAGCGGTTATCAGCTTGTGCATAGTATGGAACAGCAACAGATTATTACATCTGCGTTGAAACAAACGACGAAGAATAATATTCCACTGGGGAGGTAATAGCTGTGAGTGAAATTAAAGTACCTGCAATGGGTGAGTCAATAACTGAGGGAACTGTATCCAGATGGATGGTTAAAGAAGGGGAAACCGTTAATCAGGGTGATGTGCTTCTTGAACTGGAAACGGATAAAGTAAATATCGAGATCAGCGCAGAAGAAAGCGGTGTGCTGGAGAAGATCATTCGTCAGGAAGGAGAGACGGTAGAGATCGGTGAAACGATCGGTACACTCTCAGCTGGCTCTGGAGGAGGAAGCGGTGCACCCGCTTCCGAACCGGCAGCGGCAGAAGAGAAAAAGGCCGCTACTCCTGCACCTGAAGCACCAACACCAACAGCACCTGTTGCGGCGGCACCGGAATCATCCGACAGCGCCAAAACGGCTTCACCGTCCGCTCGCAAGCTTGCACGTGAACGTGGTATCGAGTTGGATCAGGTTCAGAGCAAAGATCCAATTGGACGGGTATACCAGGACGACGTGAAGAGCCATAACAATCAGGCACCTGCTCCGGCAGCTCCACCTGCCAATAAAGCTCCTGCGGCACCAAGTGCTCCGGCAGCTGGAAGTTCCACGTATACCAAACCAGTGGAGCGTCAGCGGATGTCTCGCCGTCGTGCGACCATTGCCAAACGTCTGGTAGAGGCTCAGCAGACTGCAGCCATGTTGACTACGTTTAATGAAGTGGATATGACTGCCATCATGGATGTACGTAAACGCCGTAAGGACAAGTTCAAAGAGAAACATGAGATTAACCTCGGGTTCATGTCATTCTTCACCAAAGCAGTTGTGGGAGCTCTGAAAAAATTCCCTACAATTAACGCAGAGATTGATGGCGAAGATGTTGTACTCAAAAAGTATTATGACATCGGCATTGCCGTATCTGCGAAAGAAGGACTGGTTGTACCGGTTGTGCGTGATGCCGATCGTCTGGGCTTTGCCGAGATTGAGAAGAGCATTGCGGACCTGGCATCCAAAGCTCGTTCCAACACACTGGCGTTATCTGATCTGCAAGGTGGAACGTTCACCATCACGAATGGTGGAACATTCGGTTCCTTGTTATCTACGCCAATTCTGAATACACCACAAGTGGGTATTCTGGGGATGCATAAGATCCAGCTTCGTCCAGTGGCGATTGATGCAGAGCGGATGGAAAACCGTCCAATGATGTACATCGCGTTGTCTTACGATCACCGAATTATCGACGGCAGTGAAGCTGTACGTTTCCTTGTGACCGTGAAAGAACTGCTTGAAGACCCGGAATCACTGTTGATTGAAGGTTAATCCATAACGTTTGATCAAGGCTATTATTCATATCGCTTAACAAGAAACCCCTGAATTGGAGCGCAGCGTGAGCTGTACATCCGATTCAGGGGTTTCTTTAGCTATTGATAATATTGTATTGTTCCGGCTCTATTATATAGAGTCAGCTGTTTCAGTAAGGCTCACAGGCCTATCGTGTGTATTCGAGCTAGGGGTATTCCGCTCTAGCCAGTCTACAACATGCTGAGCCACTTCTGTTCGGTTGATCTCATGCAGCATTTCGTGGCGTCCACCCGGATACAGGCGATACTCAATATTCTCCAGTTGAAGCTTCTTGTACTGGGAGACCAGATTAAGAACACCTTTGCCATGAAGTCCAACGGGGTCCTTTTCACCTGAGAACAGATATACGGGTTTGTGTTTAGGTATGCGCTCCATATTGTGTGGAAGATGGACTTCGAGCAGCAATTTGAAGAAGTCGCGGAAAAAGCCTGCTGTACAGACTGCCCCGCACAGGGGATCATCAATGAATCGCTGAACCTCTTGTGCGTCCCGGGACAACCAATCAAACGGTGTCGTTGCAGGGCGGAAAGAGCGGTTAAATCCACCAAATACAATCGCGTTGAGCAGCATGCTGGGATGAGTATCCCCCTGAATGCCGCATTGCAAGAAGGCCAGCTTCTCTCCAAACCGTAGCAGACCGCGTCTACCATTCGTCCCGGATAGAATAAAGGCATGGTACTGCTCATCACCAGCGTACATGAGATGTTGTACCAAGAATGAACCCATGCTATGTCCCATTAGAAACAAGGGCACCCCAGGATTCTCCTTGGCGGCTACCTCGCCGAGATTAATCATATCACTTGCCATCCAGCGGAAGGCATCGACACCAGCATTACCGAGTAGCTTGGCATTCTCCACAGTTTTGCCATGACCCCGATGGTCATTGGCATAGACCGCATAGCCATTTTCAGTAAGAACGCTGGCAAATTCCGCGTATCTGGCGGCCGTCTCGCCCATGCCATGTGCAATTTGCACTACACCCTTAACGTCGCGTTCCGGATCGGGAAGCCAGCGGTACACATGAATACGGGTACCTTCACTAGCAACCAAGGCAAAGGTAGATTCCTGCATCTCGTGTAATTCCTCCTTCACAGGTTACATATGAGCTTGATTTATGGCAGATAAGAGCGAAGAACAGTAGTATTCCCGTTTAAAGTATAAGAACCCAGATTGGCTGGCAAGAGATAACACTGTCCAGCTTTCAATTCAATGCTGTCTGATTCAGCATGTGCCCACTCCAAAGTGCCTTCTCCTTCACAGACAACGAGAATCGTGAAGCTGTCAGGATTTGTGGAGAGTTCCCAACGTTCAGTTACAACCCCTTTTTCCACCACAAAATAAGGACATTCCGCAAGCTTGAGCCATTCACCAGGAGTAGCGTTATTGGTTTTCATTGTTGAAGCACCTGCGCCCTCATAGGCGGTGACATTCAATGAGTCTTCAACATGCAACTCACGTGGTTTGCCATCCAGTCCAGGACGATTGTAATCGTAAATCCGGTAAGTTGTATCCGAGTTTTGCTGAATCTCAGCGACAACGACACCTGCACAGAGCGCATGTACGGTTCCGGCAGGGATAAAGAACGTATCACCAGCTTCTACAGGTACCTGACGAAGGGTATCCATCACCGTGCCATTTTCCAATGCCTCTTTCAATGTTGCCCGATCCACGCCTTCATTCAGGCCGTAGATGATGTGCGCGCCCGGTTTTGCGTCAAGTACATACCACATTTCTGTTTTGCCAAGCTCGCCAGGAGGAAGTGCCTCATACTCGTCTGTGGGATGAACCTGAACGGACAGGTCATCGTTGCAGTCAAGCAGCTTAATCAGAAGGGGGAAACGACCGCCTTTTTCGGAAACGCCTTTGGTTCCAAGCCATTCGGTGCCCAGTTGTTCACGAACTTCATCCAGACCCTTGCCAGCTAGTGCTCCATTTAATACCTTGGTTGTACCGTTTGGATGATCGGCTATCATCCAGCCTTCTCCGATATGTCCTTCAGGGGGCGTAAGGCCGAATTGCTCCAGCGCACGACCGCCCCACACACGTTCTTTGAATTCAGGTTGGAATTGTAATGGGTATGGCGTAGACATCAGTAATCTCTCCTCTAGTATATGAAATGGTGGATCGCTTTAATCAGTCATGGGCATGCAATCGCCATGAACAAACAAGTGAATACGTTTGCATATGTAGATTTAGAACACAGATCGCAGGAAGGAGAAGCCGTTAACAGCTCACCTTGCGATTGTGTCTAGTTTATTGTATTTGGTGAACAAAGGAAATTATTTTTTCTCAATTCCGATCAGAAAAGGAGAAGTTTCTCGCTGTAATTGGCGATACAGCACAACCTGTGCCTGTCCTACCGGCAGGGAAGAGGACCACTCCAACACGGCTGATGCTTCCTGTGCGCCTCCGTCATGACCAGGGTAGAGCACAACTGTAATAATGCCGCGAGGACGTAATAAAGCGAGTGCGGCCTCGAGTGCAGCAATTGTACTGTCAGTCTTGGTTATGATGGAGGAATCTGCATTTTCCGAAGGCAGATACCCCAGATTAAACATGACTGCGCCAACCGCACCAAGCCATGACTCCGGCACGGCTTCTGCCATTCGATCATGACTTAGTTGAAGCATGGAGATGGAGCCAAGCTTGGCTTCGTCGTTTTGTTTTCGAATCCGGGCCTGTGCAAGCGTAAGGGCTTCATTTTGAATATCGAATCCAATGACTTGACCACGTTTGCCTACTTGTTGTGCCAAAAATAGTGTGTCTGCTCCTGTACCAACCGTTGCATCTATGGCCAGATCACCTGGCTGCAGACGGGAAGCAATCCACTGATGAGCACAGCTGAGAACCGAAAGAAAGCCCATCTATGCTCGCCTCCAATACTTACCCTGCCATGAATCCCGCTCTCGCAGCTCACGATCAATGGAGTTCAATACTTCCCATTTGTTCATGGACCACATTGGTCCAATCAGCAGATCACGCGGTGCGTCGCCTGTAAGGCGGTGTACGATCATTTCTGGCGGGAGCATCTCCAATGTATCTACGATCAGCTTGATATACTCGTCCTGATCGAGAAAACGTAAAAGACCGGCTTCGTATTGCTTCACCATTGGTGTTTTACGCATCAGATGTAATAGGTGAATCTTGATGCCCTGTACATCCATATTGGCTACTGCCCGTCCTGTGTCCAGCATCATCTCATGCGTTTCTTGAGGCAGACCGTATATGATATGTGTGCACACACGTATATTTCGTTTGCGCAGTTTCTCAACCGCTTCTTCGTAACACTTCGTGTCGTGCGCCCGATTAATCAATGTTGATGTGGAATCGTGGATCGTTTGAAGCCCCATCTCAACCCACAAGTATGTGCGCTCGTTCAGTTCAGCCAAATAATCAACAACGTCATCTGGCAAACAATCCGGGCGCGTGGCGATGGACAGACCAACAACACCTGGTTGCTCTAAAATTTCTTCAAAATATTCGCGAAGCTCCTCAACCGGAGCATATGTGTTCGTATAGGCTTGGAAGTAACCAATATAATGGGCTGTAGGCCACTTGAGGTGCTGTTTACCTCGAATTGTATTGAATTGGGTGACCAGATCTTCACGTCTGCTGCCAGCAAAATCGCCTGATCCGCGCGCACTGCAGAAGGTACAACCACCTTTGGCAATGGAACCGTCACGGTTGGGACAGGTGAATCCAGCATCCAGCATCACTTTGAAAACTTTATTGTTGAATTGATCTCGCATCTCATAATTCCAGGTATGGAATCGTTTATCTCCCCACAGGAGAGGGGACTGTAATGCAGGTGCATTCATCTTCAAGGTACTCCTTTGGCTGTCTAATTACAGTAATCATACGTGAACAAAAGAAGAAGCGCTATGCGATTTCCGTCATAGACGATGGATAGCGATTATAGGTGTCTTCATGAACTTTTATCATTGTATCAAAAAACTAAAAAAAAAGGGAACCAAAACGCAAAATAGGCCGTAAAATCAAGGTTTTCTCCTTGCTATAGTTTACACCTTATGTTATATTTAAATCAGCGTCAGACACCATCTAATGGGTACTATTCATCATAGCATTTGAATCAATGTTGACGTCATGGACCATACTATACCGTGAGGTGATATGAATGAATTCCCAAGTAAAAAACAATGAATTGAATCATGTGTCTGTTGAATTGACGGCAGAAGAAGCACTGGCTTTAACGGGTGTTCGTTTTAATGGAAATCCGAAAGTGAAAGCGGCTGCAAGACAAAAAGTTCGCGATGCTTTCGAAAAGACATTTGATTTTTCACACCAAGATAAGGTAGACTATGAACTACTAAAGTAGTTGGACCCCAATTCCAAATAAATCGAAGAGGGAATCTTTGAGATTTGCCCAAAGTGGCAGATCCGAAGATTCCCTTTTCATTGCTCTTTACAATTTGCGAGTTCTTCGGCAAAATAAGTCTGAGACAAGTATGGGACAAACGGAGGAATAAAATGCGTTTACGTGGCAGAAAAGGGATAAGAGAAAATCTGGAGCAACAAGTTGATCTTGTTGTACTGGACCCCAAGCAACATAAAGGAAAATGGTCTGAACTGTTTGGCAATGACCATCCGATCTTCGTGGAATTTGGTATGGGTAAAGGTCAATTTATCAGCCAAATGAGTTATAAATATCCGGAATTTAATTTCATCGGTATTGATATGTATGATGAACTGGTGCGTCGTGCCAGTGAGAAAGCTCGGAATGCGTGGAGCCAGGCAGATGTGGAGACACCTCCGAACCTGAAGCTTGCGCTGGCAAACATTGAACAGATCGAGGAAGTTTTTGAACCGGAAGAACTGGAACGCATTTATTTGAACTTCAGCGATCCGTGGCCAAAAGCAAAGCATGCACGTCGCCGGTTGACGCACCCGCGCTTCCTGAAGAAATACACGGAATTGCTTAATGCAAAAGGACAGATTCATTTCAAAACCGATTCGGAGACGCTGTTTGATTTCTCACTCAACGCCATTGCCGACTTTGGTCTGCAAATGACGAATCTGTCTTTGAACCTGCATCGCGATGGACTTAACGAAGAACATGTGATGACCGAGTATGAGCAGAAATTCATGGGCAAAGGCATGAACATTCACCGGGTTGAAGTGATTGTGGGTGAAGAGGCACTGCGTGAGTATCAGCAGACACGTCTGGACAAGTATAAAGTTCGCGAAGCGACAGATGAGTCTGGTGAAGGTCAGGAACAGGAATAAAATCGAAATCTAACTTAAACTCATTAAAGAAGAGCGACACATGAGGGGAATGGTTCATTCTCATAGGTCGCTCTTTTTGGCGTTGTGAAGTGCTCCTAATAATCACGTCTGGGATGATTTCAAAAGTTCTCTGAATGAAACTCTTTGCGGCGATAATCGTTCGGTGTAACACCGTTGAACTTTTTGAACATGCGATAGAAATAGGAACTGTTGGTGAATCCGGTCCTCTCGGCAATATCGGCAACGGAGTTCTCTGTCTCTACCAGCAGATGTTGAGCCTTGGCTATGCGGGTTTCATTAATCACGTCCGTTAGCCCTTTCAGGGTGAGCTGTTTGTAGAGCCTGCTTACATAGATGGGCGACATGCTAAGCTCATCTGCAATAGAAGTTAGACATAGGTTAGGGTCCGCATAGTCCCGCTCAATAATGCCGTTGATTTTGCGAATCAACTCTTCGTGCTTCAGTGTACGTTTCTCTTCAACTTTGGAACCAAGCTCATCAAACATACGATAGAAGTGTTCATGCACTTCACTGATGTCTTCCGCTTCTTTCACAGGCAGCATGAGTCCATCTGATACTGAATCAAGCGTGAGTTGATTATTTTTCTTAAGGGTATTTCGTACATGGTTGAGTGTCATCGTCAGATGGGATAAGGCCAGCTGGAAGACGGTGAAGGGATAAGCGGCTGTTTCACCGACGATATCTGCATAGACTTGCTTGGCTTCTTGCGTCTTGCCTGTCATTAGATGATCGACAAGCTGTCTTTCCTTACCTGCCGGGAATGCGTACTCTTTGGCGTGATAAGCCATAATGTCAGAAGTATAGATCAGACAGCCGGGTCCCATGAACAAACGATGCAGTGAAGCTTCGGCTGATCTGGTGTAGGAAGCAATACTGTCTTCCAATGAATCTTCCTCCGTGCCGATCGTACAGGAGATGGAGCATTTCAGATGGGTCATCACAGCAGCCTGCATCATGCGCAGCAGCTCTTCTATCCGGTTGTTAGCAGGTTGCTCAAGTTCCTGGTATTCCACTTTCTCGTTGAAAATGAGTGTGATCAGATCACCGCCCATATCCACAGCTTCCGCATTATAGTGGAGATCGGCTGTCTCGGTGCAGATGTTCATCATGGCGTATTTGACAAGCTGGGTCTCATCACGATACGTTTCGCAGAATTCCGTAAAATGATCAATACGCAGCAATACGAGTCTGGAAGCACGCTGAACATCAATGGAGGAACCGTAGAACTTCATCCGTTCTTCCAACATACCTCCAGTTACTGTTTCACGACCCTGCAAGGCCCCACGCAGAAAATCCTGCCGTAACAGATGAAGACTGCCACGTCGCTCTGCTTCCATCACACGTAAACGAACAAGCACCTTATCAATAGGGTGATATAGTTTTCGGGATACAAGGTAAGAGAGCAGCAACCCTGCGATGAGAAGTCCAACACAAAACAGAACGGTATGTGTACGCATACTCCGTATATCTGAGGTAATCAGATCATACGGTGTTATTCTCACATAACGCCAGCCCAGATCATCGGGAGCGGTATAGGTGATGAGTGATTTTTCTCCGTCGACCTTCTCGGTAAAATAAGCGGAATGCTCCGCATCCTGCATAATTGGCTTCATAAAAGCTTCACTGGAGAGATTTTTCATCAATGAACGATCACCAAAGTCGGATAATAGATCCCCATTCTCATTCACGATAAAGGTCTTGCCTGGTTGATCCACAGCATTCATGTTCGGACTGAGCCAATCATCCTTGATATTAACGATGACAGCATAGTTTAATTTCGCGTTGTCATTGATCGTGTCGTAACAGAGATAAGTGTAGCTGTTGACCTCTGTTTCTTCAGTAGAGCCGACCTGATATGTACGCGGGATGGGAACAAAAGGTTTATAGTCATGGAAGCGTTGGAGGATGCTTGTAATCCCCTGATCGTCGATCTCCGAGACGGACTGCTGCCCATTACGCACGTTGGAACTGATAAAAAAATCATTGCTTTTAGAGTTATATACATAGATAGATTCGATAAAGGGAAGGGACATGCGGTAGTTGTCGAGCTGCTCCATCGCCGATGTAATCTCATAGATATTTGGTTTGGAATAAAGCAGTAATGATGAGATGGTGTAGTCCTGATAAATCTGATATGACAATGATTTCGCAGTCTCGGTCATTTTGGCTACTTCACGGCTGGTTTGTGTAAGGCTGTTCATATCAGTACGATACACCTGGCGAAGAGCAATCCGATTATAGTTGACATACAAAATAGAAGAAGCCACAAGCAAGGTGGCGACGGTACTGATGATAATGCCGATCAGAATCCGTGTGAAGACCTGCTGACTGTCCTCTGAACGTTTACGCATTCTTTTTCCCCCTTGGACCTCTTGTTATGGGTGGAGAACATAGAACTTCATATACATACGCCAGACTTCATACCTGGATGAGCAGAAGAACAAGAGTATCTTGAATTATATACTATGTATGCGTTTACATCAACGCTGGACAGGCTGTTTTGCCTACTTTCTCTACATAAAGTTCAACTTTCGCAGGATTGTTCACCAGTTGCGGCCTATGCACGATATCAACATTTGTGAACGGATGCGTGTGGATGTCTGTTCATTTCACGGTTCGTTCGTTTTGTTCATAGTTCATTTCGCAGAATCGTTCATTTTCTGAGGGGAAGCTTCAGTATCCGTGAGCGAAGGGAGCACCTACAATAAAAAGAGAGCTCCACCACGCAGCACCGCAAGAAATTCGGGAGGGATCGAGCCATGCTCAAAGAATTGAACAAAAACAAAATCATGTTTCTGATGCTGTTGCCCACGCTGATCTTTTTTCTGATTAACTCGTATTTTCCAATGGTCGGTATCTATTATGCGTTCACCCGGTATGATTTTGAAGGCGGACTGTTTGGCAGTCCATTTGTCGGTTTGGAGAACTTTAAGTTCCTATGGCAATCCGGAATGCTGCTGAAGCTCACAACCAACACTGTGGGTTACAACCTCGCCTTCATTATATTAGGAAACGGACTGGCGATCTTCTGTGCGATCATGCTTAGTGAAATCCGTGGCAGGTTATTCAAAAAAATTACGCAATCCGTCATGTTCTTGCCGTATTTCATCTCATTTGTACTATTAAGTGTAATCGCTTACAACATGTTCAACTACGAGTCGGGTTTTGTGAACACGGTTCTCAAACGTTTCGAGGCTGGACCGGTGGATATTTATAATACACCTTGGATATGGGTATTTTTGATCATCATTTTTTATCTGTGGAAGAATCTCGGATACAGCATGGTCATCTATTTGGCCGCCATAACGGGGATCAGTGACGAGTATTATGAAGCTGCCCGAATCGACGGGGCCAACATTTTTCAGCGGATCTGGTACATTACGGTACCAATGCTGAAGCCAACCTTTGTCATCCTGCTGTTATTCTCGCTCGGCAGTATTATGAAGGGGCAGTTTGACCTATTTTATCAACTGATTGGTAACAATGGGGTGCTGTACAATGCTACAGATATTATTGATACGTATGTGTATCGTTCACTGAAAGTAACGTTTGATATCGGGATGGCAACGGCTGCTGGTCTGTATCAGTCCTTATTTGGATTCATTTTGATCATGACCGTCAATTATATAATCCGCAAAGTAAATGAGGACTACGCCTTGTTCTAGAACGCCCCCAGGGCAGAAGGGAGAACGATCATGAACACGCCAATGAATACTCGCACGCGTACGAATACACGTCTCAGAGATTCGGAGTTTACTTTCATGTTTCAACTGATTTCCTATAGCTTCATCATCATCTTATCCATCATGTGCCTGCTACCTTTTCTTCTGATTCTATCCGGTTCGTTTAGCAGCAACGAATCCATTGTAAGGGATGGCTATCACCTCTTTCCAACGGACTTTTCCCTGGAAGGTTACAAAATGGTGTTCAAATTCCCAACTCAGGTACTCAAGGCTTATGGGGTAACCGTTTTTACAACGGTGGTGGGGACCACGCTAGGGCTGTTTCTCATCACGATGGCCGGCTTTGTGCTCCAGCGTAAGGACTTTAAATATCGGAACACGTTCTCATTTTTTATCTACTTCACAACGTTGTTTGGTGGGGGACTTGTGCCTTGGTACATTATGCTGGCGAACTACTTCAACCTCACAGATACGTATACCGTACTGATTTTCCCGGGGTTGATGACACCGTTCCTCATTATCTTGATGAAAAACTTCATTCGTTCGGCTGTGCCGGATGAGTTGATCGAGTCAGCCAAGATTGACGGAGCTAACGACTTCCGCATCTATTTCAGCATTGTGTTGAAACTGGCGATGCCTGGGATTGCTACTGTAGGTCTGTTTCTGGCATTGGGGTACTGGAATGACTGGTTTACCTCATCGCTCTTCATTAACAATCCTGATATGTACCAACTGCAATTTTATCTCTATAACACGATGAACACGATTACTTTTATTGACCAGATGGCGATTGGCACAGGGATCACGCTTAGTCAGGATGTGCCTACGGAATCAACCAAGATGGCGATGGCGATCGTTGTGACGGGACCGATTTTGTTCCTGTATCCGTTTGTACAACGTTATTTTGTCAAAGGACTTACGATTGGTGCAGTGAAAGGTTAGAACGTGAACACGCTCTGGATATCAGGCTGCTAGCATCATCTTCGGTCTGAAACATGGCGAGTCTGCGCTAACATATAAAGGTTCACCACAAAAAGGGAGGATGCGTATGCGTAACAAAACAATTCGGCACCTGTCTCTGGTACTTGCCCTGATGTTGTTCGCCGGGGTGCTTGCCGCATGTAACAATGGTTCGGGGGGATCGGCGCAAGGAAGCGAGCAAGGGGGAACACCCGAGAATAAAGGTGATAAAGTAACACTGCAATTTTACATGCTTGGGGATGCTCCGAAAGATCTGCCTGTCATTGAATCCGAGATTAATAAGCTGGCTGAGGCTGATCTGAACGTCAATGTGAAATTCAACTACACCTCCTGGACCGACTGGGATCAAAAATATAAACTGCTGCTGTCTTCCGGACAGCCGATCGATCTGATCTTCACAGCGGATTGGACATTCTACCAGTCCTATGCCAAGAAGGGAGCGTTTCTGGCACTGGATGAAATGCTGCCTAAAGCAGCGCCAGCGCTTAAAGCTCATGTTCCTGATGACATGTGGGATGCTGTCAAAATCAATGACAAAATCTATACGGTTCCATCTACTTGGATTGAGTATGTAACCGAGGGGATTGCGTACCGCGAGGATTTGCGCGAGAAGTACAATCTTCCGAAGCCAGAATCGCTCGAGACACTCGAAGCGTATCTGGAAGGCATTAAGGCCAACGAACCCAATATGATTCCGATCGCGGATAGCAATGCCAACCATACGCACGGTATCCGTCAACTGACATCCAAGCTGGTGAATACAGCGGGTCAACTTCCATATGGATTGGATATTATGTATGACACACCTTCGACCGTGACGTCCTATTGGGGATCGGCACAACATCTGGAAGACCTGAAAACATACAAACGCTGGATGGACAAAGGATTCTTCCCGAAAAACGTACTGAATGTAAAAGATACTTCCAACTCATTGCTGCAAAATGGAAAAGCGGCTGTTGTTCTGTCCGGGGAGAACCCTAACAAATTTAATGCAGATGTTATCAAGGTGCAGTCTACGCATCCAGATTGGAAACTGGCTTATTTCCCTTACCCGAATGCAAAAGGGTTTGCACAACCTGTTCACCCGATTCACAATGGGTTTGCGATTCCACGCAGTAGTAAGAACCCGGAAAAAGCATTGGCATTTTACGAAAAGCTTGTGACAGACAAACGATATAATTGGTTGACTGAATACGGCGTGGAGGGCAAAAACTTCGAGGTAGATAATGGATACTACAAAATGGTGGGGGATGCACAAACGAACGGCTTCCCGCGTGAGGGCATGAATGGCTGGGCTTGGCGTAATCCGGAATTTATGCTCTATGATAAAACCTTTGATGATGTCCTGACCATGTTTGAGGATCTGGACAAAATCAAAAAGCCAGATATTTTTACCGGATTTGCGGAAGACTGGACTCCATATCAAGCCGAGAAAGCTGCATTGGAGCAAGTTGAGAAACAATATTTGTATCCGCTTAATGTGGGTTTGGTGGCAGACGTAGAGGCTGGGTTGAACACATTTATGGAGAAGGCAAAACAAGCGGGATTAGAAAAAATTCAGTCAGAATACACCAAGCAGTGGCAGGAGTACTTGAAATCAGCAGGCATTCAGTAAATTTGTACTTTCCTTCATACAGAAAAGGTGCCTTCAAAGTCGAAGGCACCTTTTCAATGTGGTTGCAGGTTTGTTTAAAGCCGCCGCTTAAAGGCGTAATTGGACGAGATATGCGGGAAGCAGCAAATGTTCGGATAAATTCATATATGGGCCTCTTCTGCGGATGAAGGACGAACGTCCTCCAACAGATCGAGAATACTTTGAGCGCTTTCCATTGGATGAACCTTGGCAATTTCCGCCAGATGACGTTTGCGTTTACGTACGACATCCGGATAGTGGTGCAGCAGTTTGTTCATCCATTTAATAACTACGTCAGGCGAAGATATGGGTTCTCCCAACCCTCTAGCGGTAAAATAATGGACGTTTTCTTCTTCCTGACCAGGAATAGGGTTGTGGAACAACATCGGAATTCCTTTGGCTAAGCCTTCGCTGCATGTCATTCCTCCAGGTTTGGTGATCAGCAGGTCGGAGACTTCCATCAATTTGTCCACTTCGTTGGTGTACCCGATAATATGAATGTTCTCTTTGCGATACATCGGGTTCTGTTCCATGCTGATCCGTGCTTTATCATTGCGACCCAGACAAAAAATAATCTGAATATCTTTATGCCACCGTGTCAGCAACGGATGGACCAGCTCGTCGCTGAGCATACCCCAACCACCGCCCATTACCAGTACAGTGGGCATATTTTTGAGGTTGAATCTGCTTCGGATCTCTTCTCGTCCGGGATGTTCCCAGAAGTTCGGATGCACCGGAATGCCGGTGACTCGAATTTTGTCTATAGGTACGCCACGAAGCAATAGTTTGGACTTAACCTCATCTGAAGAAACCAGATAAAGGTCTACTTCACGGTTAATCCATGTTCCATGTGCATCATAGTCGGTGATGACTGTGCAAAGAGGAATCTGTGCACCCAGACGTTTCAGTCTGGCTATGACAGCACTGGGGATCGGATGGGTACAGACAATTGCATCGGGACGTAACTGGCGCACAACGCTGCGTGTATGGGTATAGAACAGCTTGTGCAATGCGAGTGTTGTCAGCCGATTCAATGATTTTTTATATTGGTGTCTGTATACGTATCCGACAAGTTTGGGTTGGTTGGTAACCGTTTTTTTGTATGCTGTTATAATAAGAGGTGCAACCTTGGGATTTAAGAAACTTCCCAGTTCCAGCACTTTCGTCTGCACATCTGACGAGAGCTTTCGCAGATTGCTAGACAGTGCATAGGCGGCTTGAGTATGACCCGTACCAAAGCCTTCAGATAATAGTAATACTCTTTTTTTCTCCACGCTTACTTCACCTGTTCCTGCTAGGTTTTTCTGAGTCTAACATATCGGCTTTAAGACCAGAATGCAACTGTTGCAAGTGCGACTAAAGTACCTATTGTGGCACCTGCCAGAACATCGGAAGGGTAGTGTAATCCCAGATAAATGCGAGAGAATCCGACAATTAGAGCCACAGGCAACAATATTAGCAATAAGATCGGATCAGTGGTCATAAATGGAACAGTGACCGAAAAAATGGCAGTTGTGTGTCCTGATGGAAACGAATGGTCCGTCAGGGGATTCCGAAATGTAATTGTATCCGGCAAGGCCAGATAAGGTCTAATGCGGGGATACAATTTTTTTGCGATGGCTACAGGAATGTGGCTGACCGCAAGAGCGATGCAAGCTTGGAGTCCTGTTGTGCTCCATGGAGCCGGAGCAAACAGCCAGATTAACAAAGATACTGCAATAGAAGAAGTTGCTCCACCCAGATGGGTGAAATAATACAGCCAAAAATTCATAAAACGGTTATGAAGTCGGCCGTTGATCCACATAAAAACATTTCGATCATAATCTTGAAACTTTAAGAATAAACGGCTCATATTGGCCTCCTGCCAGTCAGGCCGCCTGTAATGGCGGCATTATTTCCGGTCATTTTCTGCATCCGGTTTCGTCCTGATTAATATATAACCGTTTTTCATGAACTTGAGGTTATTTCAGGTATATGTTTATCATATTTTTAAATGTTGTCCTTTTCAAGAAGAACCCATGTAAAGAACGTAAAATTCATGTTAAAGAGTGGATATATACCCATCTTAACTTTTTGACTTGGGTTAGCCAAAAAAGATACAATGATTCAACATGGCTGAAATGAGGTAAAAAAAATGTGAGTTTTGGTTTAAACTTTTTGAGGTCTGTTTGCGTTATTTGTTATAGAGCCTCTGACGAAGAATAACATGCTGATGAAAAAAGCAGGGACTTTAGAAATAAAAATCAAGTAAACGGCTGAAAATAAGATATAACAGGCATGAATGCGAGGTTGTGGTATCACGAAGTGTCTATTCAGCGTTTAAAGATCACATTTCTCGTTCAGAAAGTGGAATTGGGGTTTTGACAAATGACTGAAAAGAATACAGAATCGATAAAGCAGCCAACTGATAGCAACCAAGCTTTGAAACATTGCCTGATAAATTCACGTATTACACAAAAGAACAGGGTCATATTCTGCACATTACAAAAAAAATAAATTGCAGAATCAGGAAGAGAAATGCTTAAGTAAACTGGGTTTGAAAAAAAGGGGGTAACAGAGAACGATGTTGGACGCTATATTCGTCACGATGCAGGTCATTCTGGCACTGCTAGCCGTGTACCAATTCACGTTTTCGCTGTTCGGTCTGATTAAGAAAAAGAAAAAGAAACATTATCCAGCCACAAAATCATTCGCTGTACTCGTCGCAGCACACAATGAGGAACAAGTCATTGGTGCCTTGATGGAGAACTTGAAACAACTTGATTATCCGGAAGATCTGTACGATGTGTTTGTCATCTGTGACAACTGTACGGATGGAACGGCTCAGATTGTTAGAGAACATGGTTTGAATGCCTGCGTACGTACCAACGCTGATCTAAGAGGTAAAGGGTATGCCATTGAATGGATGCTTAAGTACCTGTGGAAATTGCCACGTCAGTATGACGCAGTTGTTATGTTTGACGCCGATAACCTGGTTGACCGTAACTTCTTGCTTGAGATGAATGATGACTTGAACAATGGTTCACGTGTGATCCAAGGATATATTGATACGAAAAATCCGGAGGATTCCTGGATTACTGCAGCTTACGGCGTATCTTACTGGTACATTAACCGTCTGTGGCAGTTGTCTCGTCATAACTTGAATATGGCGAATTTCCTCGGAGGAACCGGAATGTGCTTCGAGACCAACCTGTTGAAGGAAATTGGCTGGGGCGCAACAAGTCTGGTTGAGGATCTGGAGTTTACGATGCGTAGTGTTCAACGAAACGTGTATCCTGTTTTCAACTATGACGCCAAAGTATTTGATGAGAAGCCATTAACATTCAAAGCTTCAGCGAGACAACGTCTGCGCTGGATGCAAGGACACTTTACAGTTGCACGTAGATATTTCTTCCCGCTGCTCTGGCAGTCCATTAAGGAAAGAAGCCTGGTGAAATTTGACCTTGCCATCTATGGAGCCAATGTCTATGTTGTGTTGCTTACGTTCCTGATGACGGCTGTGATGTGGGTAGACATGGCCATATTCAATGGTCCGCACATTGCGAATATTTATGGGTACTTCCCGTTATGGGTTGGATTCGTCGCTATTGGTCTGAATATTCTGACGTTCCTGTTATCCATGGCGCTGGAGAAGGTTACCTTTGCCAAAGTTTATCTATATCTGATTTTGTTCCCAATTTATCTGCTGTCTTGGTACCCGATTACGTTCTACGCTTTCTTCACGCAGAACAACAAACAGTGGAGCCACACCCAACACACACGTGTTGTGCGGCTCGATGAGGTGCAGAGCAAACAAGGATAAGGAACATGCATACGAGACTTTGTCGACATTGGATATAACAAATGTATAATTCAGAAAAAAAAGTTGTGAAGATGTTGACAAAGCATTTCGTGGATGTTATAGTATTCAAGTGCTTTAAAACGGATTCAAAATGAATAGCAATGGAATCACAAGTAGAAGTCCGACTTCTCACCTGATCAACACTATGTTGGCTGGTCAACGATCCCAATAATTTATGAAGTGTATACTCATGAAGAATTGTGTTGATTACAGGGATGTCGGTAGCTTGACCGGCATCCCTTTTATTTTTGTGTAACTGGATATTCAAAATGACCTGGAGGTGGACGGTTATTAGTAAAGATCACATGATTAATGATGAGATTCGGGCGAAGGAAGTACGCCTTGTCGGAGCTGAAGGAGAACAAATTGGGATCACGCCCATTCGCGAAGCACTGCAAATGGCGATTGACCTGAATTTGGATCTGGTCAATGTGGCACCACAGGCTAAACCGCCGGTGTGTCGTATTATGGACTATGGCAAATTCCGCTATGAGCAACAAAAGAAAGAAAAAGAAGCCCGTAAGAACCAGAAAATTGTTGACATTAAAGAAGTATGGTTCCGTTCCAATATTGAGGAGCACGATTATCAAACGAAGCTTCGTAATGTAGTTAAGTTTTTGAACGAAGGCGACAAAGTGAAATGTTCTGTTCGTTACCGCGGACGTGAAATTGCACATGCCGCGATTGGTCAACGGATTTTGGAGCGCGTTAAGGTAGAAGTTGCAGAACTTTGTACTATTGAACGTCAACCGAAATTGGAAGGCCGCAGTATGATCATGATCTTGGCTCCTAAAGCCTGATAACATTGGAGGAGGAAACACAAAATGCCTAAAATGAAAACACACAGCAGTTTGAAAGGACGCTTCAAAATTACCGGTTCCGGTAAAGTCCTTCGTTACAAAGCTCACAAAAACCACTTGCTTTCCCACAAATCTAAACGTGCTAAGCGCGTTCTGAACGGTAACCCAGTTATGGCTGCCGGGGATGTTAGACGTTTGAAACAAGGTTTGGCTAACTTGAAAGGCTAATTCTAATTAGTACATTCCGTATGGGGGATCGGCTACGGCCGTACACATACCACGGATACATTTATATTTATTTGGGAGGTTCTTTAATATGGCAAGAGTAAAAGGCGGTTTTGTAGTACGTCGTCGTCATAAAAAGGTTTTGAAACTGGCAAGAGGTTATTTCGGTTCCAAACACCGTATCTTTAAAACAGCTAACGAGCAAGTAATGAAATCCCTGGTATACGCATACCGTGACCGTCGCAACACGAAACGTAACTTCCGCAGACTGTGGATCGTTCGTATCAATGCAGCAGCACGTATGAATGGTTTGTCTTACAACAAACTGATCCATGGTTTGAAACTTGCTGGTGTAGACATGAACCGCAAAATGTTGGCTGATCTGGCCGTTAACGACATCAATGCGTTCAACTCTTTGGCTACTGTAGCTAAAGGCAAAATCAACGCTTAAAATTGTATGATAAAAGCCGCCGTACCTATATGGCGGCTTTTTTTACGGCTTGGAAGCAATCCGAAGGTGAATCTCTGAATGAGTAGAGCGAATAGGCTATGGTCTGGCAGGGAACAATGAAAACCAGATAACCGGTGAATAACAGTCCGTGGAAATACATAAAATACGAACGGTGAAATAATACAAATGAAAACAGGTAAATTCCATTCCTCACTAAAGTTCACGATATGTTTTTGTTATATAACATCACATCGTTGTAACGTTAGCGTGTTAAAACGCTAAATTATTAAGCGTTTTCAATAAAAAAAGAACAAAAATATGTGATATTTGGTGATGAAACATCTGGATTTTAACACTGGTTGATTGTATAATCACCTCTAGTAGGCTAGTCCTAAATTTTTCTCTCCATGTCATAATGTTCGGTTTTTCGACAGATGATAGAATGCTTCAAGGGTGAGAATGCGCTTTTAATGTCGAAGAAACCATACATTCTGCATAAAAGCCATTCCTGCTATCTGTTAACCGTTCAATTGTAGGCTGGATTGGAATGAAGGATATATCATTAAGGGGGAAAAAGAGAAAATGAAAAAGATGCTCAGCTTGTCTTTGGTAATGTTGCTGGCGGTATCGGTTATGCTCGCAGGTTGTGGTAGCAAACCGAAAGAAGAAACAAATGCCGGAGGAGATACAGGTGGCACATCCACTGAAGCGAAATCCGATCTCAAAATCGGTATGGTTACTGACGTAGGTGGAGTTAATGACAAATCCTTTAACCAATCCGCTTGGGAAGCTCTGCAAGCGACTGAAACAGAAACAGGTGTAGCTGTTAAATACCTGCAAAGTAAATCCGATGAAGAGTACATTCCTAACTTGAACGAATTCGTTAAAGGCGGATATGATCTGACTTGGGGTATCGGTTTCCAATTGGCTGATGCAATCAAAACGGTTGCTGACCAAAACCCGGATTCCAAACTCGCGATCATTGACAGCGTAGTGGATTCTCCTAATGTTAAGTCCGTAACTTTTGCTGAAGAAGAAGGATCCTTCTTGGTTGGTGTTGTTGCCGGTCTGACAACAAAAACGAACAAAATTGGTTTTGTAGGCGGTATGGAAAGCCCACTGATCAAAAAGTTTGAAGTAGGATTCAGAGAAGGCGTAAAAGCAGTTAACCCTGATGCTCAATTCATTTCTAACTACACAGGTGCATTTGATAAACCTGATTTGGGTAAAGCAGCAGCAGCAACACTTTACAATGAAGGCGTAGACATTATCTTCCACGCGTCTGGCGCAACAGGTAACGGTGTGTTTAAAGAAGCAAGTGCTCGTAAAAACCAAGGTCAAGATGTATGGGTTATCGGTGTCGACAAAGACCAATCTCTTGAGTTTGGTGATGAGATTACTTTGACTTCCATGATCAAAAAAGTAGACGAAGCGGTTAAACGCGTAAACAAAGAAGTTGTTGATGGTACATTTGCTGGCGGTTCTGAGAACCTGACACTGAAAGAAAACGGTGTAGGTATTGCTGATACTTCTACTGCTAACGTATCTGCTGATATCCTTGCTAAAGTAGATGAGTACAAAGAAAAAATCATCAGTGGCGAAATCAAAGTTCCTACAGAGTAATTTTGGTCTTAGTCACAGATGAATAATCATTGAGGCCGGTCTAGACCGGCCTTATGATTGCAAAAACAGGAACATTTGATCAAGTCATCATAACAATTGTACAAGGTCACTGTGTATCAACGCTCCGGGTAGGAGCTTTTCTTTCGTTTGCGGAACCACACTATATCAGTTATAAGGGTGATTACATGGGTGCAGCAACCCCCGTCGTTGAGTTAAAACAAATTACGAAGCGTTTCCCAGGCATTGTTGCCAACGACGCTATCAGCCTTCAGCTTCGTAAAGGCGAGATCCATGCGCTACTGGGCGAAAACGGCGCTGGTAAGTCAACGTTGATGAATATTGTATTTGGTCTCTATCAGCCAGATGAAGGTTCCATTGAAGTGAATGGCAAGCCTGTCATCATCGACAGCCCTAACCGAGCGATCGATCTTGGCATCGGCATGGTGCATCAGCACTTTAAGCTTGTACAGCCGTTCACGGTAACAGAGAACATTATTTTGGGATCTGAACCAACGAAGGGTCTCAATATTAATTATAAAAAAGCAGCCGCTGAAGTTCAGCGTCTATCCGAACAGTATGGACTGAAAGTAAATCCTCATGCCAAGATTCATGATATCTCTGTCGGAATGCAGCAGCGTGTGGAGATTGTTAAAACATTGTATCGTGGTGCGGACATTCTTATTTTTGACGAGCCTACAGCCGTATTGACTCCTCAAGAAATCAAAGAACTGATGATCATCATGAAGAAGCTCGTCGCAGAAGGCAAGTCAATCATCTTGATTACGCACAAATTGAAAGAGATTATGGAAATCTCCGACACCGTAACGATTATCCGTCGGGGGAAAGTCATTGATTCCGTCAAAACTTCGGAAACGAACCCGAATGAGCTGGCAGAGAAAATGGTGGGGCGGAATGTCACATTCAAAGTGGACAAAAAACCGGCTACACCTGGAGCCAATGTGCTCGAAGTTAGCAAACTAACTTCCAAGAACAAAGAGGGTATTGCAGTTCTGAACCAACTTAACCTGAACGTTCGTGCTGGAGAGATTGTTGGTATCGCAGGCGTGGATGGTAACGGTCAAAGTGAACTGATTGAAGCCCTTACCGGACTTCGTAAAGTCGACAGTGGTTCAATTCTTTTGGAGGGCAAGGAGCTGTCCAATCATTCTCCGCGCCATATCTCGGAGTCGGGTGTAGCCCACATTCCGGAAGATCGACATAAACACGGACTTGTACTTGATTTTTCAGTGAGCGAAAATATCGTTCTGGAATCGTACTATAAGGCACCATACACTCGTAAGGGGTTCCTTAACTTTGATGCCATCAAAAAGCAGGCGAAGCGGCTTGTGGAGGCATTTGATGTGCGTACACCAAGCATCGAGACCAAAGCCCGTTCCTTGTCTGGAGGAAACCAGCAGAAGGCCATTATCGCACGTGAGGTGGATAAAAATCCTGAATTGCTTATCGCTGCACAGCCAACCCGTGGCTTGGATGTAGGGGCTATTGAGTTCGTGCAAAAGCAGCTGATTGCACAACGCGATCAAGGCAAGGCTGTTCTGCTAATTTCATTTGAGCTGGATGAGATTATCAATGTATCTGACCGAATTGCTGTCATCTATGAAGGCCAGATCGTTGGCGAGGTGCTGCCGGAAGAAACCAATGACAGGGAGCTCGGCTTGATGATGGCGGGCAGCACCCAAAAGAGAGGTACTGCGCATGAATAACGTATTGAAATGGTTTACCCGAGATTCATTTATATTGCCTGTAGTCGCCATTATTATGGGTCTGATACTCGGTGGGGTTGTCATGCTGATTGGTGGCTACAATCCAATTGAAGCTTACGGCGCATTGTTCACCAAGGTATTTGGAGACATGTACAACTTTGGTGAAGCGGTACGGGAAATGACACCGTTAATTATGACTGGACTGGCATTTGCATTTGCATCACGTGCAGGGTTGTTTAACATCGGGGGAGAAGGCCAATTTCTCGTCGGTATGACTGCTGCAACATTTGTAGGAGTTAAATTTGCAGGTTTGCCAATCTACCTTCATGCACCACTGGCTTTGATTGCGGGTGCATTGTTTGGTGGTCTGTGGGCAGCTATTGCTGGTTATCTGAAAGCATCACGTGGGGTCAATGAAGTTATCAGCAGTATCATGTTGAACTGGATTGGTCTATATCTGGCGAACCTTATCGTACGCCAATTCTTGTTGTTGAAGGGCGAGAATCGTTCGGTGGATATCAGCGAATCGGCTTCAATCAGTCTCACATGGTTATCTGAACTAATGGGTAACTCCCGTGTGCACATGGGGACATTGATTGCTCTTGTGATGGCTGTGCTCTTCTATATCTATATGTGGAAAACTAAACAAGGTTTCGAAATTCGCGCGGTAGGTTACAACCCGAATGCGGCTGAATATGCAGGTATGCATGTTAACCGGAATATCGTAAAAGCAATGTTTATCAGTGGTATGCTTGCCGGTCTTGGTGGTGCATTCCAAGTTCTTGGTGTGTTCCATTACCAGACTGTAATGTCGGGTTCACCAGGTACAGGTTTTGACGGAATAGCAGTTGCCCTGATTGGTTTGAATCATCCGTTTGGGGTGTTGTTGGGTGCAGTGTTGTTTGGTACCCTCACGTACGGATCTGCAGGTATGAGTTTTGCTGCGGATGTTCCGCCTGAGATTATTCGGATTGTGATCGGTTCGATTATCTTCTTCATTGCGGCACAAGGCATCGTGCGCTGGATACTCAAACCGTTCTATTCGAAGCGTAAGAAAGAGAAGGTGTTGTAGATGGACTTGTTGACAATTGGGCAGATTATCAATACGACGCTTGTCTTTGCTACGGCATTGATTTTTGCTTCACTCGGCGGAATTTTTTCGGAAAAATCAGGTGTTACGAACCTTGGACTTGAAGGTTTTATGGTCTTCGGTGCATTTGCAGCGGGAATCGGGGCGCACTATGCTCAAGAAGCGGGTATGGGCGGAACGACATCGGCTTGGATGGGCGTTTTGCTTGCGATTGTACTGGGCGTACTGGTATCGTTGATTCATGCCGTTGCGTCTATCACATTTAAGGCAGACCAAATTATCAGTGGTATTGTCATTAACTTTTTGGCAGCAGGCAGTACGTTGTACTTGGTTAAGCTGTTGTTCGAAGGTTCTGGTGATTCACCATTGGTTCAAGGCTTCAACAAATTTGATGTGCCATTCTTGAAAGACATCCCGTTGCTTGGAGAAGCTTTTTTCAAAAACGTATATCCAACGACATATCTGGCCATTCTTTTCGTATTCCTGACGTATTACATTATGTTTAAAACACCATTTGGTCTGCGTCTTCGTTCTGTCGGTGAACACCCAAGTGCGGCTGATACGGTTGGTGTTAAAGTACGTCGTTATCGCTATGTTGGCGTTATGATCAGTGGTGCGCTTGCAGCCATTGGTGGTGCTGCAATCACGTTGACGACAACGGGTACATTCTCACACAATACGGTTTCCGGCCAAGGTTATATTGCCATTGCAGCCATGATCTTTGGTAAATGGAATCCGATTGGTGCGTTTGGTGCGGCTGTCTTCTTTGGATTCTCACAAGCGATTCGTAACTATGTGCAGTTGTTTGAATGGTCACAAAGTATTCCCCAGGAAATTATTTTCATGTTGCCATACCTGCTTACCATCATCGTTCTTGTTGCAGCGGTTGGACGTTCTTCGGCTCCGTCTGCACTCGGTGAAGCATATGATCCGGGTAAAAGGTAACGACGTGCAACATATTGATTTACTTTCCAAAAGCTTGATGGAAAGGTCCGCCATGTGCGGGCCTTTTTTGTTTTTATGAGCTTCGGCAGGCCGCTTTTTCACGTTCACTTTGGTTCTCGTGCAGATACCCATATTTTCAGGTAGGGACAAAGAAACAGGCGAATTCAGTGATGGACGAATACACTGTTTTGAACGATCCGAGGAGGAGGGGAAAGTATGAAACAACAAGTTACGCGTGATGAAGCGATGAAATTAATAGGCAAAAATATTGTTGCAATCAAAAAAGACGGCACTCGGGTTACGGGAAAGCTGTTGAAAGTATCCGGCAACAAACTGGTACTGAAGCGTTTGAATGGCAAAAAAGTACGCACAAAAGCGATTTTGCCGTTGGTACTGTTTGATCTGCTCGCTATTGCCACACTGCCTTATGCTTATGGACCTGGTCCCGGCTTTGGTCCCGGATATGGACCTGGCCCGAAACCGGGTCAGGGATATGGTCCAGGCTACGGGCCGGGTTATGGACCAGGAGGACTTGGTGGCGGTTTTGGCCCAGGGCCTGGGTTCGGTCCTTATGGACCAGGACCACGTCCACCAGGATTTTTCTAGGGGATTCTATAATGTTTTTTCCAATTCGTAGCAGCGGCTCATCATGATGTATCGAATCGCGCTGTACCCATTTTTTTGATAAAACTGAAGCCCTTTGGTATTGCCTTCATCCACCATCACTTTCGATCTTCGACATCCCCGGGATGCCGCAAAGCTCTCTGCTTTGAGCAGCAAAGTTTGGCCGTAACGTTTGCGTTGTTCTTTCAGGCTAACAGCCATCATATCGACATAGAGCAGTTCCCCATGCATGAGAAAATGGATGAATGCCACAGCAGCTTTATCTGGCTCCGGCGAGACAACAAAGGTCATGCCCCTGTTCATTCGCAGGGGTATTTCTTTGCGGATTTTGTTAATTTCTTTTTCACTCATGTGAGAGAGAGGCACAAGTTGAGTGTCAATCAGCTTCATGATGGCGCCATCATCCAGCTTGGATGTGCGTTGCCGAATCACCATACGGAGCCTCCTTTCAGGACCAGTCGCGCTGCTCGTATATCCTATGCCCGAAGCAAGATAAAAGGTGACTGAATGAAGCGCTGGGATTAGGGCAACCTTAAAGGTTGAAGAGGGAGGAAGAAAGGTTCTCTGAATTTTTATGCAAAACAGGTATTGACTTATCGGTTGGAGGAATCATATAATGTTCCTAACATTTAACGAGAATATTTCATCGGCTATGAAGAGGACGAAGTTTTAAGGGCTCTTTTGCTCAGAGAGTGGCTGGAATTGCTGAAACCACCACCATTATCCCTTATATACGAGCTCACCTCGGAGCTGTTTTCCTGAAAAGCACTGGATGTCACTCCTTTCGCGTATTAGGGAAAATCGTATGTCTGCGTTACAGACAACAGGTATGGGAAACGACTATGTTCGTTTGAGCTATTCGTTTTGTTGTACCTGGTAAGGTCCGTTATTGCGAAATTTCGGGCAAAGTTGGGTGGTACCACGGAAGCGATAACCTTTCGTCCCTCGCAAGCATGAACTTGTTTGCAGGGATGGAAGGTTTTTTTTGTAACTTTAAATGTCAGAATGGTGTAAATTTCGAGAGGAGGATGACTGATGGGAGCTCAAATTCCAGAAGTACGGTCAACAGATGAATTACGTGAAAAATGGATGAAGCCGGAGGTCATTAGCGGATCCGAAATTCTGCTGAGAAGCTTGTTACTTGAAGGTGTTGAGTGCGTATTTGGTTACCCGGGCGGCGCAGTGTTGTACATTTACGATGCGATGTATGGTTTCGAGGATTTCAAACACGTTCTCACTCGTCACGAACAAGGAGCAATACATGCAGCTGACGGATATGCACGTGCAAGCGGCAAAGTTGGTGTCTGCATCGCTACTTCCGGACCAGGAGCAACGAATCTGGTTACGGGTATTGCAACAGCATATATGGATTCAGTACCACTCGTAGTCATTACGGGGAATGTTATTTCGAGCCTGATCGGGTCAGATGCTTTCCAGGAAGCGGACATTACCGGGATTACAATGCCAATCACCAAACACAGTTACCTGGTGAAAGATGTAAAAGATCTGTCCAGTGTAATTCATGAGGCATTCCATATTGCCAATACCGGTCGTAAAGGTCCTGTCCTGATTGACATCCCGAAAGATGTATCAGCGAACAAAACATTGTTTGAACCGACAACTGAACCTGTTATATTGAGAGGGTACAATCCACGGACAGTACCAAACAAACTGCAGGTTGACCGTTTGGCCCAAGCCATTCAGGAAGCAGAACGTCCAATGATTCTGGCTGGTGGCGGTGTGGTGTACTCGGGTGGACATGAAGAACTGTTCGAGTTTGTTGAGAAGACAGGCATTCCAATTACAACGACTCTCCTTGGTCTGGGTGCATTCCCAAGCGGTCATGAATTATGGACGGGTATGCCAGGTATGCACGGAACGTACACTTCCAATCAGGCTATTCAAAAAGCGGATCTGCTGATTAATATTGGCGCACGGTTCGATGACCGGGTAACAGGCAAGCTGGATGGATTCGCTCCACATGCCAAGATCGTTCATATCGATATCGATCCGGCGGAGATTGGTAAAAACATTGCAACTGATATCCCAATTGTGGGTGATGTGAAGACTGTGCTGGAAATAGCTAACAAAGAAGTTGGACGTGCCGAGCGTGCAGATGCATGGAGAGACCAGATCAAACAGTGGAAGCAAGAGAAACCTTACAGCTATACGGATTCAGACGAAGTGCTGAAACCCCAGTGGGTTGTTGAAATGCTGAATGATACAACCAAAGGTGAAGCGATTGTAACTACGGATGTGGGACAACATCAGATGTGGGCAGCACAATATTACAAATTTAATCAACCGCGTTCATGGGTAACTTCAGGTGGTCTCGGAACGATGGGCTTTGGATTCCCTTCTGCCATTGGTGCTCAGATGGCCAATCCGGACAGACTCGTAATCTCGATTAACGGTGATGGCGGAATGCAGATGTGTTCCCAAGAACTCGCGATCTGTGCCATTAACAATATACCGGTTAAAATTGTAATCATTAACAATCAGGTGCTCGGAATGGTCCGCCAATGGCAGGAGATCATCTATGAGAACCGCTACAGCCATATTGATCTGGCAGGAAGTCCGGATTTTGTAAAACTGGCTGAAGCATATGGCGTAAAAGGATTGCGTGCAACGAATAAAGAAGAAGCGGCACGTGCTTGGCAGGAAGCTCTGGATACACCAGGCCCAGTCGTTGTAGAATTCGTGGTACGCAAGGATGAAAATGTGTATCCGATGGTTCCGCAGGGAGCAACAATTGATCAAATGCTGATGGGGGATGCTGAGGAATGATTAGACATACGATTTCAATATTGGTTAACGATCAGCCAGGCGTCCTTCAGCGGGTATCGGGGTTGTTCGGTCGACGCGGATTTAACATTGAGAGTATTACAGTGGGTCAATCAGAAGAACCCGGACTCTCCCGGATGGTTATTGTCACCATTGGTGACGATAAAACGCTGGAGCAGATTGAGAAACAATTGTACAAAATCATCGATGTGATCAAAGTGGTTGATTTCAGCCTGAAACCGATGGTAGCCCGTGAACTTGCCCTGATCAAAGTTAAAGCAGAGCCTTCCGAGCGTCCTGAGATTCTGGGTGTGGTAGAAACATTCCGCGCATCCGTTGTAGATGTTGGTCCAGGCAGCCTGATTGTTCAGGTGGTCGGAGATACGGACAAAATTGATGCGATGATTGAATTGCTCAAGCCATACGGCATTCGCGAATTGTCCCGTACAGGCATAACTGCATTGGTACGCGGCAACGCATAAGGCTATAATGAATGAAAAGGGACGACGGTGAGCTAACATATATAGTTGATCTTATGTGAAAGTGTCAGTCCCTTACTAGTTGCAATATAACATTTTAGTGATGTAACGCTTGAAAAGATAGATACATTCCCGCATTAATGGGCGGGTGTCTGAACGGATCGATCAGACCTGAGACGCTTTGGACACTTCAAGCGAGTCGGTCCCTTGAGACACCCGCTCATTAATGAAGGGTTCTTTACAATAAAAGGAGGACTTATAAACATGCCAGTAACTACTTATTATGAACAGGATGCAGAGCTTAACGTATTGAAAGGAAAAACGATTGCGGTAATCGGTTATGGTAGCCAGGGCCACGCCCAAGCCCAAAACCTTCGTGATAGCGGATTGAACGTGGTCATCGGACTTCGTGAAGGTAAATCCTTTGACTCCGCAAAAAATGACGGATTTGAAGTTCTGTCCCCGGCTGAAGCAACAAGCCGCGCAGATGTAGTTCAAATCTTGCTTCCTGACGAAACTCAAGCGTCTGTATACAAAAACGAAATCGAACCAAACCTCAAAGAAGGCGCTGCATTGCTCTTCTCCCACGGTTTCAACGTTCATTTCGGTCAAATCGTTGCTCCAAAAAACAGTGATGTATTGCTGGTAGCTCCTAAGTCCCCTGGTCACATGGTACGTCGTACTTACGTGGAAGGTTTTGGTGTACCGGGCTTGATCGCGATCGAGCAAGATGCAACGGGTAAAGCTAAAGAAATCGGTTTGGCTTATGCTAAAGGTATCGGTTGTACACGCGCAGGGGTTATCGAAACTTCCTTCCGTGAAGAAACAGAAACTGATTTGTTCGGTGAGCAAGCTGTTCTGTGTGGTGGTGTAAGTGCATTGGTAAAAGCGGGATTCGAAACTTTGACAGAAGCGGGTTACGCTCCTGAAATGGCATACTTCGAATGTCTGCACGAACTGAAGCTGATCGTTGACATGATGTATGAAGGCGGACTTGCAAGTATGCGTGATTCCATCAGTAACACAGCTGAGTACGGTGACTATGTAACTGGACCTCGCGTTGTAACGGAAGATACGAAGAAAGCAATGAAAGAAGTACTGACGGATATCCAACAAGGTAAATTCGCACGTGACTTCATTCTGGAGAACCAATCCGGTCGTGCATTCTTGACAGCAACTCGTCGTAACGAAGCTGAACATCCAATCGAAGTGGTTGGCGGACAATTGCGTGAGATGATGCACTGGATCAAGAAGTAAGCATTAACTTTTAGAATATGCACTTTAAGGTATTCAAGTAAACTTAAAGCTTTAACTGGGAATAGCGGCCGTGCTTATGCGTGTGCCGCTATTGCTGGTTCAGAGAAACATTATAATACAAGTACAGGAGGTGCGAAGCGTGCGTAAAATCTATGTATTTGACACAACGCTGCGTGATGGAGAGCAATCCCCGGGAGTCAATCTGAACACTCGTGAAAAGGTGGAAATTGCCCATCAGCTCGAGCGGCTTGGCATTGACCGGATGGAAGCTGGTTTCCCGGCGGCATCTCCAGGCGACCTGGCAGCTGTCAATGCAGTAGCAAAAGCGGTTAAAAATGTTACCGTAATTGGCTTGTCCCGTTCCAGAGAGCAAGACATTGATGCGGTTAAGGAAGCACTTAAAGGTGCACAGGACCCATGTATTCACGTTTTCCTGGCAACTTCACCTATTCACCGCCAACATAAATTGCGTATGGACAAAGGGCAGGTACTGGATACAGCTCGTTCTGCGATTCGTTATGCGAAGAAAACATTTTCGAAGATCGAGTTCTCACTTGAGGATGCAGGTCGTACTGAATATGATTTCCTCGTGGAAATGGTGAATATGGCTGTTGAAGAAGGCGCAGCCGTAGTGAATATTCCGGACACGGTGGGTTACCTCAGTCCATATGAATACGGAAACATTTTCAAACATCTCAAGGAGAATGTGCACGGGATTGAAAAGGTACAGCTGAGTGCCCACTGTCATAATGACCTGGGTATGGCGACGGCCAATACACTAGCAGCCATCCTCAACGGGGCCGATCAGATCGAAGGTACGATCAATGGCATTGGTGAACGTGCAGGTAACACGGCGATCGAGGAAATTGCTATGGCGCTGGAGACACGTCAGGAATTTTTCCAGGCGAAAACCTCGTTGCAGTTATCTGAAATTGCACGGACCAGTCGTTTGGTTAGCCGTTTAACAGGTATGGTTGTGCCAGGAAACAAAGCCATTGTTGGGGCGAATGCCTTTGCACATGAATCCGGCATTCACCAGGACGGCATGCTGAAGGAAAAAACAACGTACGAAATTATGACGCCAGAGTCCATCGGTTTGAAGGAAAGCAAGCTTGTACTGGGTAAACATTCCGGTCGTCATGCCTTCCGTGAGCGGTTGATCGATCTTGGCTATGAGTTGGAAGAAGAAGCTTTGAATCGGGCATTTGCCCAGTTCAAAGAGCTGGCTGATAAGAAAAAAGAAGTTACTGACGAAGATCTGCTTGCCGTAATTGAAGAGAAATTGCAGGATGCACCCGAGGTGTATAAACTGGAATCGATCTTTGTTACGTACGGAGATGAATCGGTACCAACAGCCAAAGTCCGCATTGCAACGCTTGACGGGGATACGGTTGAGAAGCAGGCGGAGGGTAATGGATCGGTAGATGCGATCTACAATGCGATTGACCAAGTAAGTGGGGAAGACGTAACGTTGTCTGACTATTCGATCAAATCGGTAACACATGGCAAGGATGCATTGGGTGAAGTACATGTTGTGCTGACTCAAAATCAGGTTTCCGTACAAGGGCGTGGTGTAAGCACAGATATATTGGGTGCAAGTGCACGTGCCTATGTAGACGGTCTGAATCAATTAATTGAGAAACGCAAGACATACACAAATCGTGTAAATGTGAACCTGTAGGCTCCGTTCCGGTGCAGCAATGTACGCTGACAGGAAGATGTATCTCATTTCGAATGGATATAGAAGATCGTGCGGCCTGCTTTGTTCCGTTCAGTGAGGTACGTAAAGAGTCTGACTCTCCTATGGAGGGTCAGACTCTTTTGCTTTTAATATATATAATTAGGGCAGGTCCACACAGTGTAGTTTCTACGGTGACCTCGTGCATTACCATACGCTATCAAGTTATTACCACGCGTATGCATTAGGTGCATGTCCACCTGGACCTGGGAAAATCTCATCCAGACGTTTGAGCACGGCTTCATCCAAAGTCACATCCAGACATTTGAGTGCGGTCTCAAACTGCTCGAGTGTACGCGGTCCAATAATTGGAGCGGTTACTGCGGGATTGGCTGCAACCCATGCCAAAGCCACCGTATCCTGTGGTTCACCGAGATCACGACAGAGCGCTGCGAAGTCTTCAAGCTGAGTCTGTTGCTGCTCAATTCGTCCCGCGATGCCGCCACTGCGTGTTCCTTCCAGCTTCTGCAGAGCATTACGTCCCAGTAACCCACCATCAAGCGGACTCCATGGAATGACGCCGAGGCCCAGTTCTTTGGCAGCAGGCAGTACTTCCAACTCAGGCAAACGACAGTTGAGGCTGTATTTATGCTGTTCGGAAACAAGGCCAAGGAAATGGCGGTTGTTGGCTTCGCTTTGAGCGATTGCAATCTGCCATGCAGCAAAGTTGCTTGAACCTACATAACCGATTTTACCTTGATGAACGGCATTCTCAAATGCACCCCACAGTTCATTCCATGATACAGCTGGGTCAACATGGTGCATCTGATACAGTTCGATATGATCGGTCTGCAAGCGGCGGAGGGAACCCTCCAGATGCCGTCTGATTTTATAGGCAGAGAGGCCAGCTTCGTTGTTGGGGCCATCTGTATCATCATGCATGGAGCCATAGACTTTGGTGGCCAAAACTACTTTTTCACGTCTGCCACCGCCCTGATTGAACCAGCGTCCGATAATTTCTTCGGTAAGCCCAGAATTTTCACCCCACCCGTAGATGTTAGCGGTATCAAAAAAGTTTACCCCTGCATCGAGTGCTGCGTCCATAATGCGGAAAGCTTCTTTTTCATCTGTAGCAGGCCCGAAATTCATGGTACCGAGACAGATTCGACTGACCTTGAGGCCTGATTTACCCAAATACGAATATTGCATGTTGCTTATCCCTCCTGCGTACCTGATTTGAATTCAGCTATATTTTACCCTACCGGGAGGGTCAGGAACAACTTGTGAAAGTTAATCTCTATCGGCTTATAGGTAAAATCTATTAAAGTCATAGATTGTATATCTTGGTCAAATGACCTTGGAATATGATACAAAAGAGAGAGTTAATATGAGACGTTACTTTATGAATAATAATGAATGAAATATAAGGAGTGGACAACCCAATGGCAGACGTGAAAAAAATTGCAGTTATTGCAGGTGACGGAATCGGCCCTGAAGTCGTAGCTGAGGCTGAGAAAGTTCTTAAACGTACGGAGGAAGTATTCGGTTATCGTTTTGAGACAGAGCATGCCCTGTTTGGTGGAATCGCGATTGATGAGAAGGGTACGCCTCTTCCAGAAGAAACACTGAGCGTGTGTAAAAGTGCAGATGCAGTCCTGCTTGGAGCGGTTGGCGGTCCAAAATGGGATAACAACAGCAAGGAGCTTCGCCCGGAAACAGGCCTGCTGGGTATTCGCAAAGCACTCGGATTGTTCTCCAACCTGCGTCCGGCTGTCGTATTTGATTGCTTGAAGGATGCCTCAACGTTGAAGCCGGAAGTACTTGAAGGTACAGATCTGATGGTGGTACGTGAATTGACAGGTGGTATCTACTTCGGTGAGAAGTTCAGACGTGAAAGTGCACAGGGTGAAGAGGCCGTAGATACTTGTGCATATAATGTAACAGAAGTGGAGCGAATCGTTCGTCAGGCATTCGAAATTGCGCAAGGACGTCGCAAGAAGCTGGCTTCTGTAGACAAAGCCAACGTATTGGAAACTTCCCGTCTCTGGCGTGAAGTTGTGAATCGGGTAGCACCGGATTATCCGGATGTTGAACTGGAGCATGTGTTGGTAGACAACTGTGCGATGCAATTGCTTCGTCGCCCAGCCAGCTTCGATGTTATTGTAACGGAAAACATGTTCGGAGATATCTTGAGTGATGAAGCAGCGATGCTGACGGGTTCCATCGGTATGCTTGCATCTGCATCACTGGGAGAAGGCAGCTTCGGACTCTATGAGCCGGTACACGGTTCTGCACCGGATATCGCAGGTCAAGGCCTCGCTAATCCGATTGCAACCATTCTCTCTTTGGCGTTGATGTTCCGCACAACCTTTGGTTATGCAGAAGGTGCGGATGCCATTGAAGCAGCTGTGTCGAATGTATTGAACGCAGGACACCGCACGAGTGATATTGCTGTAGACAAGAGCACAGCGATCAGCACGACCGAAATGGGCGATTTGATTGTAGCGGCTATTCAGAAACAGGCGTAATTATATTATCAAGAACATGGCAGCCCTTTGTTTCCAGTTATGGAATGTACAGAGGGCTGTTCCTTTATGATTTTTGGCACGAAAAATCCTTATTTATAATTATTATAAAAAAATAATGGTTATAATCTTGACTTTGGGAAGTCCGGATGATAACATTTTACTTGTACTTGTTATCAAGTATCAAATCATTTTAATTACAGGAAAGGCGTTCGCGTTTTTCTTGATGATGAGCAATCCATATGGATGCTTACATAATCCCAAAGGAGGAATTTTTAGTTATGGCAGAACGTTTGGTTGGTAGACCAGCACCGGATTTCGCAATGGAAACAGTATCGGGAGATGGACAAGATTTTGGTTCCGTTAAACTGTCCGATTATCGTGGCAAATGGCTTGTATTCTTCTTTTATCCTTTGGACTTCACATTTGTGTGCCCAACTGAAATTACAGCTTTGAGCGTTGCTTCCGAGCAATTCAAAGCTTTGGATACTGAAATCCTTGGCGTGAGCGTAGACTCCGTACACAGCCACAAAGCATGGATCAACACACCTGTAGATAGCAATGGTCTGGGTCAGTTGAACTTCCCGCTGGCTTCCGACATCACGAAGCAAGTGGCTAAAGATTACGGCGTTCTGATCGAAGAAGAAGGCGTAGCATTGCGCGGCCTGTTCATCATCGATCCAGAAGGCGAATTGAAATATCAAGTGGTTAACCACAACGATGTAGGCCGTAGTGTTGAAGAAACACTTCGCGTACTGCAAGCACTGCAATCCGGCGGATTGTGTGCAATGAACTGGAAACCAGGCGACAACAACCTGTAAGGCCAGGTTAACTTGAACGGTTTTTGTTCAAGCCCTCATCCCGTTAGGGATTGAGGGCTTTTTGCACCCTTTTGCCAGAAGTTATCACGAAGTTAATCAAAAGTGTTTGAACAAGCAGCTAAGCGTGTTAATAATATATTAGAAGAAAGTCTTCTTTTTATTTGTTGAAAGAGGAATTGATGGCCAGTAAGGCGAATAGGGTATGGAAACCCGGTAAATATTCCGGTGCTCTGCATTTATAATCTGTACATGAATGTGATACACTGATGGAACTATTCCTTTTCGGAAGTGCTGGAAGTGTACGGGATGCATTTTAACAAAAAAAGTCCCGGCACGTAATAAGGAGGGTGAACAAAAATGAGTTACTGTTGTGGGGCAAGTATGGTTGGAACGAAGGGCACGCTGAAGCATTACCGCACCCAGGTTCATAATGTTCCCCTGCTGTTTTGCCCGGTGTGTCATCGGGTTGAGGTGCATTATAAAGTGGAAAACGAATATGAAATTCTCGCCGAATATGCGCATGGAGACGGTGCATCCGAGATCGACTTTCAAGATTATGTTACAGAAGATGAGGATGCCATTTTCGAAAACTGTGTAAACCGTGAGAGCGAGGATGCCATGGTCATTGTGCAGCGCCAGATTGATATGGCTCTGGATTTGCTCAGGCTCGCCAAAGAAACCAAAGACGAGAAGTGGGAAAGTGAACTTAAACGTCGATTAGCTGTGATGAGTCAGCGCAGACTGAAAATTCAGCATAATAAGACCGGACTATAGATGAATTTGGATATATCACAAATTAAAGATATTAAAAACGAAGCTGATTTGCCTAAGGGGTGAAACGGCTTCGTTTTTGTGCTGTTGTTCTGGAACTAATTCGAGGTTTTTTTTAAAATAATTTCCATTCGACACTTTCTCCGATTGACTCTCTTCTATAAACTTGTCTATGATAAAAGCAGACTTGCAAAAGAGGCGGAGCAAAAAAATGTTCGTGTTTGGGAATAGGAGAAGGTCGGAATGGAACAAACGTATATGATTTTCCGGATCGAGTGTTGGTTACCGGGAATAGACCAGCTTGAGTTCCGGACATGCCATCCATATTTTCGGCTCAGCCCCCCAACGAAAGGGCACCGGTAATGAAAAATAAAATCGGCCCTTCCTGTTTCTGTGATGATATGATGTCCGAATGGCAAGTTTATCATTTACGTGAAAAGGAGGAACCTGACATGATTAGTGAATTTCAGGATACAGTGCCTCAACCAACGGATGGATTCCCGCCTGTGCATCTGGATAACAACAAGTACGAGAATGTACTGGAACATCTGGATAGCGGTATTATGTTGTTTGACAGTCACGGTGTATTGACGTTTATTAACGTTCAGATGGCAAAGTTGTTGGAACTTCCGAGAAGTCTGTTGAGCGGCTGCACCCTGATGCAAATGCTGCATCATCCGCAGATGAGCCGATTCAAGAAAAAGAAAATTTTACGTATTTATCGGGAAACCATTTTTCATCGTAAGCGCTATCATGAGTTGATCGATGAATACGGCAGGCATTGGCTGGTTACTGTAACGTACGGTGATCAGATGGATGGCGACTTTTTGTTCAGCGTCAAAGATGTATCTGATTATAAACAAATCGAACAGACCGCTTATCAAAATGACAAACTTGCGATGCTGGGGCGGATTTCAGCATCTATTGCTCATGAAATTCGTAATCCGTTGACTGCAATCCGTGGGTTCATCCAACTGCTCAGGCCCCATTTGCTGCAGCTCGGCAAAGACGAGTACGCGCGAATCATACTGACGGAGATTGATCGGGCGAACGACATCATCTACGAATTTTTGAATTCTTCCAAGCCATCGGCTCCACAGAAGACCGTGATGTCTGTCGACTCTTTACTCAAAGAGGTGGTCCTGCTGACAGAAAGCGAAGGTTTGATGAAGGGATGCGAGATCGTCCTGGATGAAGGGGATGCCCCGCTGAATGTGTCCATTGATGTCAAACAGATTAAGCAGGTTATTTTGAATATGGTGAAAAATGCAATGGATGCGATCGAGGAAGTCGGTGAAGAACATACCGGTCTAATTCGAATATCTACTGCCACGGAAAACAAGTTCGTGCAGATCTCCATCGCGGATAACGGTCATGGGATGGACCATAATACGCTTGTACGTCTGTTTGATCCATTCTTCACGACCAAGGAGAGCGGAACGGGACTTGGACTGTCAGTAAGTTACCGAATCATCAAGAACCATGGAGGTACCATCTCTGTGGATAGCAAAAAAGGCGAGGGTACGCGGTTTATGATTATGTTGCCTTTGGTATTTTGAGAAGTGCGGGGAGTCAAGGAGTCGGCCATCTGCCGACTCCTTTGTTTTATGTTGCCAATTAGGGTTATAGTTAGTAATGAATGCGAATACATAAGCTCCATAACGGAAGGATGAGATGCAGATGGAAATCCAAGGAATGGAACGAATGAATCAACAATTGATGGATCACGTGGGAAAAGTAATTGTGGGAAAAGAGCATACCATAGAGCTGGTGATGACCGCGATTATAGCGTCAGGACATTTACTGCTGGAGGATGTACCGGGTACCGGGAAAACGATGCTCGCCAAATCGGTGGCCTCTTCATTGGACTGCACCTTCCAACGGATACAGTTTACACCAGACTTGCTGCCCTCTGACTTAACAGGAATTCACTTTTTTAATCAAAAAGAAGGTGATTTTGAATTCAGACCGGGGCCCTTGTTTGCCAATCTTGTACTAGCCGATGAAATTAACCGGGCTACACCGCGTACGCAATCAAGCTTGCTGGAGTGCATGGAAGAGCGCCAGATCAGTATCGACGGCTCAACGAGACAGCTGGAACGGCCATTTATCGTTATCGCCACCCAGAACCCCGTAGATAATCAGGGAACTTTTCCGCTACCTGAGGCTCAGATGGATCGTTTTATGATGAAAATTCGCATGGGTTATCCAAGCAGTGAAGAGAGTGTAGAAATCTTGAGACGTACGGTAGCCAGACGCTCTGTTGATGATCTCACGGCAGTGATCAGTCGTGAAGAACTTTTGAAGGCGCAGGATACGTATAAAACCGTGCAAATCAACGAAGATTTGCTACGATATATCATTCAGTTAACGGAAGCGACAAGGCAACATCCTGAGCTCTCACTTGGCGTAAGTCCACGCGGGGCTCAGGCATTACTTAAGGCAAGTCAGGCATGGGCTGCACTGCATGGCAGAGACTTTGTTTTGCCTGATGATATTAAGGTTCTGGCGGTACCTGTGCTGGCCCACCGACTTGTATTTCGTAACCGGATCAGACAACAAGAAGGCTTGGCGGAGCGTATCATCCAGGAACTTCTGAATCAGACAGAAGTGCCTACGGAGAATCTCGCTACAAGCGGGCGTTAATCTTATGGCATTATTATGGCTTGTCCTTGTTGGAGGCATTGTCGTTGTTATACATGGTGTGTGGTTCGGACGACCTGCACTGCGAAAGCTCAAGTACAGTAGACAATTCAGCAAGCTGCGTTGTTACGCTGGAGATGAACTTGAGATGGTGGAGACGATATCGAATGAGAAGCGAGTCTCCGTACCGTGGCTCAGACTTGAATCGATGATGCCCGTGTCGTTTGTATTTCGTTCCGGCTCAGGTATGGATATTAGCCAAGGCGAAATCTATCAGAACCACAAGAGTATTTTTACGTTGAAACCGTTTACTCGTATTACGCGCAAGCATCCTTTTACATGTACTCAGCGTGGGATTTATCCATTAAATACAGCAACGATGACAGGTGGGGATCTCTTTGGCGTGTGGCGTTCCACCAAACCGATTCCTTTGCAAATGTCTATGGTCGTGTATCCTTCATTAGTGAATGCAGAGGATCTTCCTGCAATTTATCAGGTATGGCAGGGAGAAGTGGAAGTATCACGATGGATCGTTGAAGATCCTTTCTTGATTCTGGGTGTTCGGCCTTATGGCGCAGGTGACCCCATGAATCGCATTCACTGGAAAGCGAGTGCACGTACAGGTGAATTACAAGTCTACAAGCAGGGATGGACAGCTGATCCGCAATCCTGGATTATAGTCAATATTCAGGAATCTGCAGATATGTGGAGTGTTGTCACTCGACCCGAAAAGATTGAACGGGCACTCCGTTACGCTGCCACGGCTGCAGTGGATGCTATCGGTAGAGGGCTACCGGCAGGCTTCGCCCATAATGGTTATCATGTGGGTGGCGGCCGCGATACACTTCGGATTGAGCCAGATTATGGCACACCCCATCTGGAAAGATTATTGGAAGCTATGGCGGAGACAGAGCTGAAATGCATGGTACCCATGGAGCAATTCCTGAATGATGAAGTGCGGTTGAATGAAGAAGCACAACAAATCCGTAGCTATCTGCTGATTACATCCTATGTATCTGCCGCTATGGAGCATGAGATTGCACGTCTGCATGAACAAGGGCATCGTGTGACGATTCTCCCGGTAGAAGACGTAAAGGGGAATACGAAGGCGGTGAGTGCATGAGCAGCAGACAGGCAGCGACGACCAAGGGACTCATAGCGATGTTTGCCGTCTTGATGGCTGGTATATACCTATTTCCGATATTTACACTCGCTTCATTCTATGCCATGGAACATTTGCCGTATATATTATTCATCCTGGTTGTTCTCGTGGGTTGGTTGGGACAATTCATTCAGTATAAAATTCCGGGTTTTAGCGAGAAAAGTACATTTATTCGTGGAGTAACGGCACTTTTCGTAGGATTTTTCTTCGGACTCGTTGTAGGAATGAGCCTCATTCTCCCGATGCCGGATATCATCACATTGATACTGTGTGGAGTCATCTCGGCTTATGCAGGTCTGACCTTCCAGCCAGTCTTTCATTCTGTATTGTTATGGCGTTTGCAGATTATGGGTGTAATCAGTGCGATTGTACTTATGATTGCTTCGAATTCATTGGAATTCATGCAGCCGATACGAACCTATACCCTATGGATCTATATTGCGGGAGTGATCAGCTTTGCCTTTTGGCTGGTTGGACGATATATGCTGCAACTGGACCAGGCAATGCTCAATGATGGCAAGAGAAGATTGGTTTTACGAGATTTTGCACGTGCGAATCATCAGCGGTTCATGTGGATGTTTATTGTCATCGTCGCGATCGGTGCTTTCCCAAGTCTCGCATCATGGCTGGGACCGCTACGTGACCGCTTGCTCGCATGGATCAGGGGATGGTTTGGCCCGATATCCGGCGAGGAGCCACGATTGCCAATGGACACTCCTGATCAGCAGCTAAATCTCCCGAATGACTGGAGAGAGCCCCCATCCGAGCCCTCAGTCTTCTGGAACATTCTGGGGTGGGTAGTGATGTGTGCTGTAGCAGGAGCAATCCTGTGGCTGCTTCTGAGGTTGGGACGAAAAACGATAAACAGACTCATGGAACGATTCAAGGGAATGTTACAACCTGGTGAAAAGAAGGCAGAACCACGAACGGAGTATATCGATGTGAGTGAGACACTTGATGCGCCAGCAAAAGTTCGGAAGAATTGGTTTCGGAGAAAAGAAGTGGTACCTGCTCAGGAGACTGAACGTGTTCGGTATTACTATCGGACTTGGATCGATAGAGCTACTCATCGAGGAGTGGGAATACAGGGGACGCATACTCCGCTCGAGGCTGCACAGACCATTATTCAGAATGGTGTGAAGCTAGAGGAAGATGAGCTGTCTGCGAGACTGCCAGATGCGTATAACAGCGTGCGGTATGGAGGAAAGGTTCCAGATGCATCAGATATGGTTGAGATTGATCGAATCTGGAAATCTTATCGAAGTAAATAAGTCCGGAATCCCTTTACTTTTCTTGTCACGTTCAAGTATCATGAGAGGAATACACAAGTTGGTCAGAAAAGGAGCAGACATTAATGAAGACAAATCATTGCAAAATTGTAGATTGTACGATCCGTGATGGCGGATTGGTAAATAATTGGGACTTTAGCGTGGACTTTGTTCAACAGCTGTATGCTGGGTTGAATGAAGCTGGCGTTGATTATATGGAAATTGGATACAAAAACTCTCCGAAGTTACTGAAAGGTGCTGAGGAAGCAGGACCATGGCGTTTCCTGAATGATGATTTCTTGCGTAAAGTGATTCCTCAAAAAGGCAATACCAAACTGTCTGCACTGGTTGACGTTGGACGTGTGGACGAGAATGATATCTTGCCTCGCAGTGAGAGCATGCTGGATCTGATCCGGGTTGCCTGCTACAGCAAAGATGTAGATAAGGCGCTTGCGCTGGTTCAAACATTCCATGATCGTGGATATGAAACTACACTTAATATTATGGCACTCTCTAATGTTATGGAGAATGAGCTGCTCGAAGCATTTGAATTGATCAAAGAAAGTACTGTGGATGTTGTCTACATTGTCGATTCTTACGGTAGTCTGGATCATAATGATGTGAAATATCTGGTAGAGAAGTTCAAGACTCATTTGCCTAACAAACGTCTTGGTGTTCACACACATAATAATATGCAGCTTGCGTTTTCTAACACATTGGTTGCGGCGGAACTTGGCGTTGAGCTGCTTGATGCCTCTGTGTATGGTATGGGACGCGCGGCAGGAAACTGTCCAACCGAATTGCTGGTAGCTCATCTGAAAGGAACTAAATACAATCTGCGTCCAGTACTTGGTGTATTGGAACAGTTGATGGTTCCACTGAGAGAAAAAGAAGAATGGGGTTACATTCTGCCTTACATGATTACAGGGGCGTTGGACGAGCACCCACGTTCAGCGATGGCGATTCGCTCATCGGAAGACAAGGATAAGGTCGTTGATTTCTATGATAAATTAACAACGCCAGAAGTGAATTTTGATAAGTAATATAGTCTGATATACAGTTGCAAATTAGGAAAACATGGACTCTAACTGGAGATCCATGTTTTTTTAGTTCTTAATGCCTTGTTTTTCTCTATATTTATGAATAAATATTCCTAGGAGTGACTATTTTTTAGTTCACGTATGCAGATTTAAATGTTATTATGTACCAGATAGCATGTGTATGCATGTGAATTGAACGTTGGTTAATATGTTTTTTTGTCGAATCATGTAGTAAGCTGTTGAGTTTGGTTAATGTAATTCAGGATAGGTGACCCCGGGAAGGAAAACACGGCATGAAGGTTAATCTGCAAGATCAGAGAAAAATAATTTGGGTCGCTGTTTGCGGCTTATTGTGTTTCCTCGCAAGTCAATGGTTCCGTTCCTCTTCAAGCTCTGATCTGACCCTATCGGGTTACCCGGTTTTGACACTCTTGGGTGGATTCGCTGCGGCAGCGGCCTGTATCGGTATCTACAATCAAAGCTGGTTGTTTCGGACACAGAAGCTAACTCTTCGGAGAACATTATTGACAACACTCTTTTTATTGATTGGTCTGTTTGAACTGGTTCATATCGTTTCATTTGCAGAAGAGATTCCAAATGGAGCCATGATGGAATCAGAGTTCTCCTTAATGATGTCAACCATGGGATCTTTGGTGTGTTCAGTAGGTTTGCTGCTCGTATATACCCTAAATGAGAAAGAAATTGCATTACCACGAAGGTTCTTGCTCTTCAGTGGAACATTGGGTGCCTTTGTTATTTTGTACATATTGGCGATTCAGGAGTGGAGCATGTTGCCAAATATGCTTGATGGGGATGTGCTTGGTGGAATCTTCACCCGGGTTCATTTTATGGTCGGGTTGCTCTATGCCATTATTGCAGTTCTTTTGTTTGTACAATGGAAAAAATCCAAAGATGGTGATGTACCAACCATTCTATGCGGCATCTTATGTTTCTTTTTTGGAGAATGTTATTTTGTTTCAGCAACGGGGGTGAATGATCTCAATCTGCTGCTGGGGTTGCTGAGTAATTGTATGGCATATTTTTTCATTCAAAAAGGACTGTATACGTCCGTAGTGGACACACCTTTCCTGCAACAGCAGGTCGCGGAGGCCAAGATGAACTATATTGCTCATCATGACGATGTAACAGGACTTCCAAATCGTCGTCGGCTTTCACAACGATTGAAAATAATGATGGATGATGCCGTGGTCGAGGAACAGCTTGTTGCTGTACTGGTCCTGAATATTAACCGGTTCAAGACCATTAATGATTCGCTCGGACAGCAAGCAGCTAACCGTGTTTTGCGTCAGGTAGGTCAACGACTGAAACATTCGTCACTTCCAGGAGAAGAAGTCTTTGGGCTGGGAAGAGATGAGTTTGCGTTGACAATGACAGATTTCAGTTCAACCAATACGGCGTTGCGACGGACAAGATCCATTCTTCAACTTTTTGAAAAGCCCGTTTTGGTTGATGGCAATGAGTATCACCTTACCCTTGGAATCGGTATGGCCATTTTCCCGCATGATGGTGAGTCGCCACAGGAGATCATTCAGAATGCGGATACGGCTCTGCACAGTGCCAAGGAACAAGGAATGGAACTGAATCGTTTTGCCCATGCGATGCAGATGAAGGCACAGGAGCGTTTGCAGCTTGAGAATGATCTGCGCAAGGCGTTGGATCGAGGTCAGTTCTACCTGGTCTATCAGCCGCAGGTTAATCTGCAAAGTGGTCTGATCGTGGGTATGGAAGCATTGGTTCGTTGGCAGCATCCGCAGCGAGGCTCGGTATCTCCGGCGGAATTTATTCCTCTGGCAGAAGAAAGTGGGCTCATTGTGCCTCTTGGCGAATGGGTGCTTCGTGAAGCGTGTGCACAGAACAAACAGTGGCAGGAAGCTGGTTATCGTAAGCTGTGTGTTTCGGTGAATCTGTCGATGAGACAATTCAGGCATTCCCATTTGTTGGACAATATCAATGGCATTCTCAAGGAGACAGGACTAGAGCCCGTATGGCTTGAACTGGAGATTACAGAGAGCATGACATTTGATAAAGACCGATCCTTCGAACAGTTGCGCAAAATCAAAGAAATTGGTGTGCATATCAGTATTGATGATTTTGGAACGGGATACAGCTCGTTGCACTATCTGAAGGATCTGCCGATTGATCGGCTCAAGATTGACCGTTCATTCGTTAATGAAGTCATGGAGGACAGCAATAACGCTGCGATTGTATCTACCATCACTTCAATGGCGCATCATTTACAATTGAAAGTGACTGCCGAGGGCGTGGAGAACGAAGACCAGATGATCTTTCTCCGCAATCAGCACTGTCATGAGGCTCAGGGCTATTTCTTTAGCAAACCGATTAAAGCCGCTGAATTTGAAAAGCAGTTTTTGAGAGATGTGGATAAGCCCACAGGATAGGGAACAGCGGGGGCGCAAGAGTGCTCCTGCTTTTTTAATGTTGATACGTAATGAAAAAAATGGAAAACATGACTTGCATGCTATAAAGGATCATGGTATATTATTATTTGTAAAATCACTGTTAACTTCCTAAGGAACTTAACAATTAAATCTTCATTCATGCGGGTGTAGTTCAATGGTAGAACTTTAGCCTTCCAAGCTAATAGCGTGGGTTCGATTCCCATCACCCGCTTAACGAAGCAAAACCGAAGTCCTTGCGATGCAAGGGCTTTTTTTCTGTCATAAAAGAAACTTTTGAATAAAAGCAATCATCAGAAGACTGCATGTCATCAGATTGGTGAGTAGTATGTATTCTTTCAGAATAATTTATAACCTTTGCTTTTTTACAATGATCTGGTACAATAACGGAGAAATTGATACTACACATGAATGAGAGGTAACCATACGTCCCATGAAGTAAAACACATGAATTGACCCCAGTTAACTGCAGACAGTTTTATGACGCAGTCAGCCAGAGCGGCTGAGCAATGAGGGGATTCGTGTGTCCAAATTCAGCTATGGGATCAGGTATGGAACAAGTAGACCTTGGAGGTTTACGTGTACCCTGTGTTTGGGGTTTCTTTGTTCATGCCGTAGCTTACCTTAGATCTGTCTTTGAATGCTTGATCCAACCCTGAATTGCCAAACCGCCGGCTGATGCCAGCGGTTTTTTTGTTTAGCAAAAAGGATGCAGGAAGGATGAGGCCTCATGATGACATTGGTACGCTTACATGAAGTATCAAAAGAATGGAACGGCATTGAATTGTTTACAGGATTGAATTTGGAGATTAATGAGGGCGAGCGACTTGCCATTCTGGGTCGTAACGGATGCGGCAAGACGACGTTGTTACGAATCATTTTGGGAGAAGAGCACGGTGGTGGACGGATTGAACGGCATATTCCGCAGCAGGATTGGGGATTCATGCGCCAGCGCTCGGAGATTGAGACGGGCATGAATGTATTGGATGCGGTCCGGCGTGAGAGCGGTCAGATCTATGAAGTGAAACGGAGTTTGGAAGAACTGGAGCAACGTTTGAGCATTAGCACTGAAGCGGATGATGAGCTGCTTGCAGCCTATACGCAAGTGATGGAGCAATATGAACAGCTTAACGGCTACATGTGGGAGACTGAAGTAGAGAAGGTACTGACACGTCTTGGACTATCCGCAGAGCATTGGAACAGACCCTATCATTCTTTGAGCGGTGGACAAAAAACAAAGGCTCGCCTGGCAGGACTTCTTGTCAGCAAGCCCAAATTCCTGATCCTGGATGAACCGACGAATCATCTGGATGAGGGAAGCATGCGCTGGCTTGAAGAGTGGTTATCCTCATACGAAGGTACGCTGTTATTTGTATCTCACGATCGAACCTTTATTGATGAGGTAGCATCAGGAGTGATTGAATTCAGTGCAGATGCCCTGACCAAATACAAAGGCGGATACTCCGAATACAAGCTCCACAAAGAGCGTGAATTACGGGAACAGGAAACGATCTACCGCAGGCAGGAGCTGGAGCGTAAGGCTTTGGAAGAAACGATTCGAAACTACCAGGAATGGTTCCATAAAGCGCATAATTCAGCGACCGATGTGGAGGTGAAGATCACCCAGAGCTTCTACAAGGCCAAAGCCAACAAAAATATTTCACGTTACCATGCAAAACAAAAACAGCTGGAACGTTTGGAGCGGGAACGGGTCGATAAACCTCGTGAAGCTGCAAAGTTGAACATGGAATTGCAGATGAATCCACTGGCTGTACGACAGCTTGTTGCCCTGGATGAGGTGAGTTTTTCATATACGGGTAACGAGCCAGTGCTTCGTAACCTTCGAATCACCGTTGAACGCGGAGATCGGCTTGCAGTACGAGGTCCTAATGGAACGGGCAAGACGACACTGTTAAAGTTGATGATTGGTGAGCTGGAAGCGTCGCAGGGCAAGGTAACACGGCATCCACAGCTGAAAATCGGATACTTTTCACAGGAGCTGGAAGGGCTTCCCGAGAGTTTAACATTGCTGGATAGTTTGCTTACCCTCCCATCCATGACACAAAGTGCGGCACGTACCATTCTGGGATGTTTCCTGTTTTCAAGGGATGACGTGTTCAAGCGTATTGGGGATTTGAGCATGGGGGAAAAGTGCAGAGTGGCATTTCTGAGACTGTATTTTGGTGGAGCGAATCTGCTGGTGTTGGACGAACCGACGAACTATCTGGACATCGATACCCAGGAAGTCATGGAGAATGTATTAAAACAGGCTTCAGGTGCTTTGGTACTTGTATCTCATGACCGGATGCTGACGAAGACACTTGCGAATCGATTGTGCGATCTGGAAGCTGGGGGCACAGCAACCCTGTTTGAAGGAGGCGTGTCGGATTGTGAGCAGTCCAGCAAACTTCGGGAGCGTGCGCTGGAGACACGGGAATCCGATGACGAGCGGTTGCGATTGGAGATGCGCCTGTCGGAGTTGCTGTCTCCTGTGAGCACTGCTGGAAAAGACAGTCTGACACAGCCCGAGCATTCGAATGAGCGAGCAGTCGAGGCAGCTGAGATTCGCAAAATCCAGCAGCGTCTGAAACAATTGAAAGATAAGGGCGCAAGCATAAATTAGAACATGGACGGCTTGCTATTTCGATCTATTTTGCATATAATTATGAACGATCATCGATGATTACATCGATATAGGGTATGTGTTCAAAAAGAGTGGTTTTCAGTACCGAGAAGATGGGATGAAGATAGAAATGGAGTAGCGGAGCGTAGGAAAACTACGTGAGCAACGGACATTTCGGCTGAATGCCATATTCGATGCTGATGATGCCGCGAGGCATCATTCGTAATCAAAAGCGGACTTTTTGACAACCTCTAAAGCTTTAACTAACAAGCAAACGTGATGATGGAGATAAGTAAGCAGTGCCTCTGGACAGGGAGGAAGCGCCGTAGATTGAGAGCGTTTCTGTAGAACAAGGCTGCCGAAATTCACTCCGAAGCGGTTCCCTGAACCTGTTTGTGTGCAGACACAGAGGCAACAGTAGGGGCAAACGGTTAACGGTCGTTATTCCGTACAAAGTGAGACAAAACCAGTTGCAGGCCAGAAGGTCCGTGCAGCAATGGATGTCTAACAAGGGTGGTACCACGGTCTTTTCGTCCCTTCAGGGGAGAGAAGGCCTTTTTTTGTTGCAAAAACACCACAAAAAGGGGGCAATTACACATGAAAGAACGTTTAGAGGCATTGAAGATCGAAGCACTGGAGCAGTTGTCTGGTGTGAATGATCCACAGACGCTCGGTGATCTGCGTGTGAAGTATTTGGGGAAAAAGGGTGCATTAACTGAAATTTTGCGAGGTATGGGTGCACTTAGTGCGGAGGAACGTCCGGTTATTGGTCAAGTAGCCAACGATGTTCGGGCTGCCATTGAGGAAGTCATCGACAGCAAGCAGGATCAGTTCCAGAAGGAAGAGACGGCGAAGCGTCTGCAATCCGAGAAAATTGATGTGACTTTGCCAGGACGTCGTGGACGTCAAGGCGGACTGCATCCACTGACGAAAGTGGTACAGGAGATCGAAGATATTTTCATCGGGATGGGATACCGCGTAGCGGAAGGTCCTGAAGTGGAAATGGATTATTACAACTTTGAAGCATTGAACTTGCCGAAGAATCACCCGGCGCGCGATATGCAGGATTCCTTCTATGTTACCGAAGACTTGTTGATGCGTACCCACACATCTCCGGTTCAAGTACGTACCATGCAGAGCATGAAGGGCGAAGTGCCTGTCAAAGTCATCTGCCCAGGTAAAGTGTACCGCCGTGATGACGATGATGCGACGCACTCTTTCCAATTCAACCAGGTTGAAGGTTTGGTTATCAGCGAAAACATTCGTATGAGCGATCTGAAAGGAACCCTGCTGCAATTCGTGCGCGAAATGTTCGGTTCCCACACGGAGATTCGTCTGCGTCCAAGCTTCTTCCCGTTCACGGAGCCAAGTGCGGAAGTGGATGTAACCTGTGTACAATGTGGCGGCAGCGGCTGTCGGGTATGTAAGCAAACCGGCTGGCTCGAAATTTTGGGCGGCGGTATGGTTCACCCGAAAGTACTGGAAATGGGTGGTTATGATCCGGAAAAATACAGCGGTTTTGCATTCGGAATGGGCGTGGAACGTATCGCCATGCTGAAGTATGGTGTCGATGATATCCGTCACTTCTACAATAGCGATCTGACCTTCTTGAAGCAATTCGGAAGGCTGTAACTTAACAATACAATGGATCAACAAATATAGAGCAAGCGTTATGAACCGGGAATACCAATTTATAGATGAAGGAAGTGAACGTCCATGAGAGTATCGACAGATTGGCTGTCTGATTATATTTCCCTTGAAGGTGTGACGCCACAGGAATTGGCAGAGAAAATTACCCGTGCGGGTGTCGAGATTGATGTAGTGGAGAACCGCAACAAGGGCGTGAATAAAGTTGTTGTAGGTTATGTGAAGAGCAAAGAGAAACACCCGGATGCAGACAAACTGAATGTGTGTGTTATCGATGCCGGTCAGGAAGAAGATCTGCAGATCGTGTGTGGTGCGAAAAATGTGGATGCAGGTCAAAAGGTAGTCGTAGCTTTGGTTGGAGCGAAGCTCCCAGGTGGATTGGATATCAAAAAAGCCAAACTGCGCGGTGTGGTATCCCTTGGCATGATCTGTTCTGCGAAAGAGCTCGGCATGAACGATAAATTGCTGCCCAAAGATCAACAGGAAGGTATTCTTGTTCTACCGGAAACAACAGAGGTTGGCACGCCGATCAGCCAGGTTCTGGGTCTCGACGATCATGTACTTGAACTGGACCTGACACCGAACCGTTCCGACTGTCTCAGCATGCGTGGTGCAGCTTATGAAGTAGGTGCCATTCTGGGTCGTGAAGTGAAGTTGCCGAATCCCAAAGACCAACTGGTTGAAGTGGGTGATGCAGCTGCGAATCATATCTCTGTAGAGATTAAGGCACAGGAGCAATGCAGTCACTATGCGGCTCGTTATGTAACCGGCATTAAGCTGGGTGCTTCCCCGCTCTGGATGCAAAACCGTCTGATGGCTGCAGGTGTTCGTCCAATCAACAATATCGTTGATATCACGAACTATGTCATGCTGGAATATGGTCAACCGTTACATGCATTCGATGCGGATAAGCTGGAAAAAGGCCATATTGAAGTGCGTATGGCCAACGAAGGCGAAACGATCGTTACGCTTGATGGACAGGAGCGCAAGCTGGAGCCGCACATGTTGCTCATTACGGATGGCGTGAAACCTGTAGCCATCGCTGGGGTTATGGGTGGCGAGAATTCCGAGGTATCGGAAGGTACGGTGAATCTGCTCTTGGAGTCCGCCAAATTCGACGGCGGAACCGTTCGGAAAACGTCGCGCCAACTGGGGCTGCGTTCCGAAGCAAGCATGCGTTTTGAGAAGGAAGTAGACCCGGGTGCGGTGATTACGGCTTTGGATCGTGCGGCTGAACTGATTCAGCGTTATGCTGAGGGTGAAGTGCATCAGGGAATTGTGGAAGCTGGGGCAGAAGCGGCGGAGAAACGTGTCATTCAATTGTCGCTGAACAGGCTGAATCGTTATCTGGGAACAGATCTGTCTTTGCTTGAGGTGAAAACGATCTTCGCTCGCTTGCACTTTGCATGTGGTGATGCTGAGCAAGGACTGCTGGATGTGGAAGTGCCAACACGCAGAGGGGATATTACACTTGATGTAGACTTGTTCGAAGAGATTGCGCGCTTGTACGGATACGACAACATTCCAACCACATGGATTGAAGGACCGACAACTCCGGGGGCATATACACGCTCTCAAGCGATGCGCCGCACTATTCGTGGAGTGCTCTCAGGCAGTGGCTGGCAGGAAATGATCAGTTATTCCTTTGTGCACCCGGATAAAGCGACATTATTCCCGGCGTTGACACAAGGCAGTAAAGCCGTGAAACTCGCGATGCCGATGAGTGAAGACCGCAGTGTGCTTCGTACGAGTATTTTGCCGCAAATGCTGGATGCAGCGGTGTATAACATGAACCGTAAACAGGATTCACTGGCTGTATTCGAAGTGGGCAGCGTGTTCTTCACCGAAGAAGATCAGCTGACCAAGCAACCCCATGAGATCCCAGTACTGGGCTTGCTGCTCACCGGGAATCGTGCAAACCAGCAGTGGAATGTTGGAGCGGAGAAAGTAGATTTCTTCGACCTGAAAGGTGCACTTGAGCAACTGTTCGCTTATGTAGGCCTGGAACAACGCATTCGCTTGGTAGCGAACAGCCCCGAAGGCTTCCATCCGGGACGTTCTGCATCAGTTTATCTGGAAGGCAAGGATGGCGTAGAAGGCACATTGATCGGTACATTGGGTCAGTTGCATCCGGAACTGCAACAGCAGTATGATCTGAATGATGTGTACATCGCAGAGATTGCACTTGAATCGATCTACAATGAAGCAGACGCTGACATTCGTTATCGTGAACTTCCGCGTTTCCCAGCCATGGAACGTGATATCGCGGTTGTTGTGAATGAGGATGTTGAAGCGGGAGATATGCTGCGCGCCATTCGTGAATCGGCGGGTGAGTTGTTACAAACTGTACAAGTATTCGATGTGTTCACTGGAAGTAAGCTGGGTGAAAACAAGAAGAGCGTGGCGATGGCACTGGTATACCGGAATCGTGAACGTACACTGACCGATGAGGAAGTTACTGAAGTTCATGCCCGTGTAGTGGCTCGTCTGGAAGAGCAATTCGGAGCGGAATTGCGTAAATAGGACAGAAGAACATTTTTTGAACAAAGATTAGCAGGAATTGTTTGAAGTCACATCGAATCCTTAGCATTAGAGGATCGATGTGACTTTTTTGTGATTACAGCTTAGAATCAACATACAGACTTGAAGGAGGGCACAACTGTGACTACACCTGATCGTACACGCGTCACCGTAGAGATCTACGGGACTTCCTATAAACTGGTTGGCAGCAGTGCCGACTATATGAAACAAGTAGCTAACCTGGTAGATGAGCGTATGAGCGCGATCTCCAAGCAAAATTCCCGTCTGGATACTCCGCGTATTGCGGTGCTGGCGGCTGTACATATGGCTGAACAGTCTCTTCAGACACAGGAAATCCGGAATGAGCTGAAGATGCTTACTGGAGAACGTACAGAACTGAGAAACGAATTAAATCGATTGAACGCCATACAAAATGAACATCAACAAGAATTGGAACGGCGTGACCAGTCTCTAGCTGAATTGCAGAAGCTGAAGCTTGAAGCAGAGCAGGCGCTGCAAAAAGCTGAGACGGACAAGCAAGCAGAAATGGACAAGTTAAACACACTGCTTGAGCAGGAACGTGCCCAGGCAACGGAGCGAGTGCAGAAATTGCAGGCCCAGGCAACGGCACAACTCAAGGAAGCAGAGGCCAAGGCGGCAACACAACTCAAGGAAGCAGAAGCGAAGGCAACGAGACAGCTGAAGGAGATGGAAGAAAAAGCGGCTAATCAGCTCAAAACTGCACAGGCACAGGCCGCTTCTCAGCTAAAAGAAGCTCAGAATCGTTCTGCCGCCGAATTGCAGCAGGCGCAGGCCAAAGCTGCGGCTCAATATAAGGAATTGCAGGATAAGGCTGCCGCTCAATTAAAAGCAGCCGAGAGTCGTGCCATTGCAGAACGTCAACAAATAGAAGCCGAAGCTGCACAACAGGTTCAGACAGCCAAGGAAGAAGCCGAGTCCGCCATTTTGTTAGAGTTGGAGCAAGCAGAGAATAACCTGAAAAAAGCTCAGGAAGAAGCGGCACTGCAATATAACGAACTTCAGCAACAGATGGAGCTTCGTCTCCAGCAGGTTGAAGAAAAAGCGCTGGAACAGACTCAGGCTCTGACGGATCAAGCGAATCAGGAGCGGGCTGCCTTGCAGGAACAAGCGGAGCAGAAGCGCCTGAACCAGATAAACCAATTAAATGCAGAGTTCAAAGCCTTATCCGAACAGTCGGAACTCGAATGGATGGAGAAAGAAGCAGCCCTTGAGGAACAATTGCAACAAGCCAAGGAAGCAGCAGCATCTCAGGCAACCGAAGCCGCTGCAGTGGCAGAGGCCTTGTTGCAAGATGAACAGAGCAAGCTCAAGCAGCAGCTTGAGGAACAACGTAAACAGGCGGAGACTCGACTGTTAGATGTCGAGGAGCAATTGGAAGAAGTAATGACCCAGCTCATCAGTGCGCAGGACACAGTTGCAGCGCAAGAACAGCAGCTCCAGCACGAGCGTGGTCAATTGGAAACGTTGCGTCATGAGCATGGAGTCCGTATACAGGAGCAGGAAGTTCAAAGTCGCCGAATTACGGAACTGGAACAACAACTGGAGCAGTTGAAAGAGGACCGGTCTCAGTTGCAGGAGCTTCTGCGTGAAACGGAGCAGGCTGCCCAGCAATCCCGTGATGCACAGCAACAATGGAAACAGAAGTATAATGAAACTGTAGAGAGAGAAACCTCTCTTACAGCGCAGCTGCGCAAACTTCAGGAGCAGCACGCACAGCTTGAACAGGAAGTCCAAAACCTTCGTGAGGCTGAAGTGAAGTCGGAAGAGGAGCAGCGCAGGTTGCATAAGGTGCTTGAACAGGCTCATGCCGCGGTGCGTACATTGCAGAATGAGATCGGCACACTTACGGAACGTGAGCAATCCTGGAAAGACCTTGCTGAACAGCGGTTGGCTGAGATCGGGGACCTGGAGAACCAGATTCTCGAAGTTGCTGAACAAAATGAAACATTGGAATCTGGTGTGCAATCCCTTCATGATGAATTGTCCGTAGTGAAGGAAGAGTCTCGTTTTAATCATGAAGAGGCTGTCCATTACCAGAAGGATGCTGAGCTCTTGGAAGAAAAACGCAAAGAGCTTGAAGTTGAGTTAAATGTTGTTCGGGAAGATCTGGACCGACTTCAAGATAATTATAAACAAATCCGTAACGATTACAGTGATGCATTACAACGGGAAGAGAGTTACAGTTCCAAAATTGATGAATTGAGTTCAGAGAAGCAAGAGATTGTGAGAGCACTTGAAGAAGCAAGACAGTCTTCAGCAAAACTTTCCGAGCGCTACTCCGAGCAAGAGAACCAACTGGCCCAGACCGAGGAAGAAGCGCTGGAGTGGCAGATCAAATACGAAGAACTGTCGGTCAAACAGGCTGAATTGGCATCCCGCCTAGAGCAGTTGACGAGACGTGAAGAAGAACTTCGCTCAAGCGTTGAACAAGCAGAGCAGAACGACCAAGTATGGAAACGCCGTGCGGATGAATGGTCGGCTCAGGAGCAATCCTGGCAGGAACGTTGGGCCGCGCTTGAGAATGAACTGACGGTTTGGAAGAGTGAGAGTGCTGCAAGTAGCGAGTTGCTGGAGGGACTGGAGCAAGAACGACAACAGCTGGACAAGTTACGTGCAGAAGCAACGCAAGAGAAAGAGATGATGGAAACCGAATTGCTTGAGATGGGAGAGCGTTACGAATTAGCAGCAAACCAATTACGTTTGTTACAGGTGGAACGCGAGATGGAGCAGGAGAAGGCAGAGCAACTGAACACGGAATATCGTCAGTTGCATGATGAATATAAGAAATTGCAGACGGAATATAACGAATGGATTGAATTGATTGAACAGGACCAGACCTAGCGGAATGAATGTAGCAGACCTGGCTCGTGGGCAACGTACTCTGGTACAATTTGTTATACTAAAGAAGGAGCTCCCGTCGCTGCGGGGGCTCCTTGTCTTGAAACCTATTCTTCAACAATAATTTTGGAGATCATGCTGCTGTGTCCTGAACCACAGAAGACAGAACAGGACATTTCAAACTCACCAACCTTGTCTGGGGTTATGACTTTGGAGCTATTTCTGGTATCCAGTTGAAGATTCAGCTCAGGCACAAGTATACCGTGATTTCCATTTACATTTTCATAAACAATCTTAACCGGAACGCCTTTTTTGAGTCGGTACTCAGGTTGATCGAATTCGTAGTTGCTTGCCTTGATGACCAGTTCTTCACTGGCTGTAACTTCAGCATCGGATCCATTACTTCCAGATTCTGCGGACTGCTTCGTCCCTCCGCATGCGGCGAGGACCAGAATTAACATACAGGCAGCAAGCCATGTTATGCCTTTCTTCATCATGTGCCTCCTTAAGCTTGATATGGATAAAATTTGAATGATTGCTCCAGTCATCATACCGCAATATGTGGATGCCTGTACACGCTGCGTATGTCGGTTTTTTGAAAATTGTGCGTCTATGTCATAGAGGGGTACTGCCCAAATGAAATAAACCTCTTCCGGCACGGAGCCTTCAGAGGTTTAAGCGAATATTCATTGGAACGTTAAGGTGAAATGTAGATTAACTTTTGGAGCTTCGTCCTGCATCAAAAGGGGTGGATACCGGGATGAATAGATCGATAATCCCGATAACCAGCGCAGCGAGAATGGCACCGAGCAGGCTGACTTCAACATGATCTACAACATATTGACCAAGCCAAATCACCAGTGCGCTAACGATAAATCCGACAATACCGCGACCAAACGGGTTGACCCTTTTGCCGAAGATACCTTCAACAATCCAGCCGAGCAGGGCAATGACGAGAGCAAGCAACAGGGCGCTCCAGAAGCCACCAACGGCGAATCCGGGAACGATCCAGCTAACCACCATTAATACTATTGCGGCGATGATAAATCGCACGACATGTCCCAGGAAATTCATGGTGTTTACCTCCTTTTATTCGGATTGAACTGAGCAGGGCAACTCCAAGGGGATGGAGAGGTTGCACAATCCTGACACCTGTAGTTTGTGGTGCTATGGTTTAAGTTATGTGTGGAAGGATTCGTTAAATAGCGTAAGAAAGTTTCTTTCGTTATAATACAGATATAGTTTGGAAGGAGTTGTACACTTGGACACGAAAATTTTACACACATTGGAATATCGCAAAATTTTAAATACATTGCTTAGCTTTGCCCAGACGACTATGGGAAAAAAGAAAGCGGAGCAACTTGAATCAAGCAGTGAACTTGAAGAAGTGAAGCGGTTGCTGCAGCAAACCGATGAAGCCTTTACATTCGATCGCTTGAAAGGCTCCCCGTCGTTTGGGGGAATTGTAGATATTACAGCTTCCATCAAACGAGCTGAAATTGGAGGCACACTTAACCCTCACGAACTTTTGGGAATATCCAACACGACCTTTGCGGCGCGGCGATTGAAACGTCAGATTGGTACTTTGCATGAAGATGAGCCCATCGAATCTCTGTTCTATATCAGTAACCAACTGTCAGAGCAAAAAACGCTTGAGGATGCCATCAAAATCTGTATTGACGACAATGCAGAGGTTGCCGACAGTGCAAGCGTAACGTTGGCTCAGATTCGTCGTGAGTTGCGAGGCGGTGAAGCGCGTATTCGCGAAAAGCTGGATTCCATGATTCGATCCTCTACTGTATCCAAGATGTTGCAGGATCAGCTCATCACCATCAGAGGAGACCGTTTTGTTATTCCGGTAAAAGCTGAATATCGTTCGTACTTTGGCGGGATTGTGCACGATCAGTCCGGTTCGGGTGCGACATTGTTCATTGAGCCGGAATCGATTGTAGCCATGAACAACAAATTACGCGAAACCCGGATTCGGGAAGAACGCGAAATAGAGATTATTTTGCAGAAATTGACGGCACTTGTCAGTGAGCAGGGTGAATGGCTGCTGTATGATGTCGACTTGCTGGGATCGCTTGATTTTATCTTCTCCAAAGCACGTCTGGCTCGTGAACTGAAAGCAACATTACCACGCATGAATGACCGCGGGTTCCTCAAACTGAAGAAGGGCCGTCATCCATTGATACCGATCGAAAACGTGGTTCCAATCGACATAGAGTTGGGCAATGATTACACATCCATTATCGTGACAGGTCCGAATACGGGTGGTAAGACGGTAACGCTCAAAACGATTGGATTGCTGAGCCTGATGGCGATGTCCGGTTTATTTGTTCCGGCTGAGGATGGCAGTCAGCTATGTGTATTTGATGCGATCTATGCAGACATTGGGGACGAGCAGAGTATTGAGCAGAATCTGAGTACGTTCTCCAGTCATATGACGAACATCATTCGCATTCTGAAGAATATGACGCCGAAGAGTCTGATATTGCTCGATGAACTTGGAGCAGGAACAGACCCGGCTGAAGGGTCCGCACTGGCGATCTCCATGCTGGAGCATATGCACCGGACGGGATGTCGCATGGTTGCAACCACCCACTACAGTGAACTGAAAGCATACGCTTATGAGCGTAAAGGTGTCATTAATGCCAGCATGGAATTTGACATTAACACATTGAGTCCAACCTATCGCCTTCTGGTAGGTGTACCGGGACGAAGTAATGCATTTGCCATTGCAGAGCGACTGGGACTGCCAGGTTACATTCTCGACTACGCTCGTGGCGAAGTGAAGGAAGAGGATCAACGGATTGAGCACATGATCGCTTCTCTGGAAGAGAACCGTCTTACAGCTGAACAAGAGCGTGAGAAGGCGGAGAGCTTGCGCCAGGACATGGAGAAATTACGCAGTCGTCATCAGGCGGAACTGGAGAAGCTGGAACAGCAGCGTGATCGCCGGATTGAAAAAGCAGAAGAAGATGCACGCAGCATTGTGGACAAGGCACGCGCGGAAGCGGAGAAGATTATAGCAGATCTTCGCCTGTTGGCTATGGAGGAAGGTGCTTCCGTGAAGGAGCACAAACTCATTGCTGCCCGCAAACAACTGGACGAGGCTGAACCGGAGAAACGCAGGAAAACGGTCAAGAAGACGGCAACAGCGCCGAAGACTCGTGCCATCGGTCCTGGTGATGAAGTGCTTGTCTACAGTTTGAATCAAAAAGGCCATGTTGTAGAGATGTCGGGCAGTAAAGACGCTATGGTACAATTGGGGATTATGAAAATGAAAGTATCCCTGGATGACCTGGAACTACAACAATCGGCTCCAGCAGCCAAACCGAAGCAAAAACCGGTAACCGGTATGAAACGCACACGTGATGACAATGTGAAAAGTGAATTGGATCTGCGTGGCACCAACCTGGAAGAAGCCCTGATGGAGACAGACCGATTCATTGATGAAGCTTTCCTTGCCAACCTGGGCCAAGTTTATATTATTCACGGTAAAGGTACTGGAATTTTACGTTCCGGTATTCAGGATTACCTGCGTAAGCATAAACATATTAAAAGTTACCGGCTGGGCAATTACGGAGAAGGCGGAAACGGTGTGACCGTCGCAGAATTGGAATAGCCGGTCCATGAATCAATGATATTCTGCGACCTTATTCATGAAGGTCGCAGATGGGGAGAGGGGAACGGTGCGTGATAAAAAGCATTGACCAATTGCTGTCTCATCCTTTGGGGATGGTACTCGGTTTTTTCTCGGTAGCGATTATGGAGCTGCTTGTATTTCTGGCTTGCTTCGAACTGGTGACCAAGTATAAATGCTGGACGGAGATCAAGAAGGGCAATGTGGCGGTTGCGATGGCTACAGGAGGCAAGATCTTTGGGATCTGCAACGTACTGCGGTTCTGTATACAAGCCAAGTCTTCGGTATATGAAGCCATGACATGGTCTTTTGTTGGGTTTGTTCTTCTGCTTACCGCCTATTTTTTGTTCGAATTCCTGACACCCGTGTTCTCCATTGATAAGGAGATCGAAGCGGATAACCGAGCTGTCGGATTGATATCCATGATTATTTCAGTCTCGCTGTCGTTTGTTATTGGCGCGAGCATTATCTAGGGGGAACGGTCATGAAGATATTGATACGGATTCTGTTTGCGGCATCGATCGTGTTTTTTGCCATCGGTGTGATCTATGTGATGAATACATGATGAGATGAAAGAGAAAGGTTGATTGAATATGGAAACAACAATATGCCCTTGGTGTCAAACGGAAATTGTATGGGATGAGGAACTTGGCCCTGAAGAGGAGTGTCCATACTGCCACAATGAATTGAAGGGATATCGAACGCTCAACATTAACATTGGTGATGAAGAGAACGATGATGCAGAGGACGACATCTATGATGTGGATGATGTAAAAGATGAGGAACAGACTACGGATCTTACAGATCTGTGGGGGGATGAAGTTGAACTCAAATTGCCGGAGCTGCGAACGTTGACCAAATATGCCGATGAGGGTAATGACCTCATTCAGTATGAACAAGGTGTTCAGAAGCAACTTGATCATCAGGAAGAAGTGCCTGAGTGCCCGAATTGCCGGGAATTCATGATTCTCGCAGGTACACAAGCTGCAACGCAGGATAATTTCATGCCAGTTGCTAACGCAGTTTCAGGCGAAGGGGCGCTATTGTCACCTCCTTTTAAGGTGCTGACCTATATATGCTCGGGATGTTTCCAAGTTCAATACAGTCTGTCTGAGGATGACCGTCTGCGTCTGATTCAGAACCTGAGTGCGCAAGAGTAAGCTTCACGTAGATACGAACCACAATTTCAAAGCAATCCTGAAGATTCATCATGTTTTCCTCTTGCTTGGGGCACGTTAACCCTAAGACCTACCTGTACACAGTTCACTTCAGGTGGATGAAGGAGGAGCAGATGAAGATTACTTTAGGCCGACAATCCATTCTGCTTTTGGGCGTGAATGGATTGTTTGCGTTAGCCGGAGCACTGTCGGGAACCTTTTTGAATGTGTTTCTGTGGAAAAGCCGCCCGGATTATGCCATGTTGGGATGGTTCACTCTCAGCCAGCAACTGACCATTGGACTGACATTCTGGCTTGCTGGCAAATGGGTCAAGGAACACAATAAAATGAGTGCACTTCGACTAGGTACTGCGCTGTCGGGCATATTTTATATGATCGTCCTCTGGGCTGGCTCCAAAGCAGTAGACTGGATATGGCCATTGGGTATTCTATTAGGTTGTTCACTGGGGCTGTTCTGGATCGCATTTAATGTTGTGTATTTTGAAATAACGGATCGGGAAAACAGGGATCTATTCAATGGCTGGGTCGGGTTACTTGGCTCGATGACCGGAATTATAGGTCCGTGGTTCTCCGGTCTGATTATTACTCGCATGACAGACAACACAGGATATCGGCTCATCTTTACGGTATCACTCGTCATTTATGTGATAGCGGTAGTCTTCAGTTTTTTTCTGAAAAAAAGAAAGGTGAGCGGTACATACCGCTGGTCTGAACCCTGGATACAGCTATCCAAACCGAATAGTCCCTGGAGGACCTTAGCCTTGGGGTTATTCGCTCAGGGCGCACGGGAAGGTGTCTTTGCCTTCCTGATTGCACTGTTGGTATATTTGGCCACAGCACAGGAGTACAAATTGGGGCAGTTTTCACTCATCACTTCAGCTGTGGCACTCGTAAGTTATTGGGCAGCCGGGAAGTGGTTCAAACCACAGTTCAGATCGAAAGGCATGTTCATCGGGGCCCTCATTCTGCTCGTTGTGCTGCTTCCTCTTCTCTTGAAAGTGACCTATGGTACATTGTTAATCATGGGAATTGGGAGTGCTGTTGCGATGCCGTTGTACGTACTTCCAATGATATCAGCGGGATTCGACATGATGGGCACCAGTGGTGAAAATGTGGAGAAAAGGGTTGAACTTGTCGTTTTGAGAGAATTATGCCTGATGCTTGGCAGACTATTTGGATTGGCCATATTCATTGTGACGGTCATAAATGCTCCGTCTCTACACATGTTAACATGGCTTATTATTATCCTTGGTGCTTCTCCACTTATCGGATGGATCTTCATGCGCAAATTATTGAACCGGACGGAGGGGCAAGAGCCTGCGGCTTAGCAGGTCTCGAAATACAAACAGGGTACAGCGACAGGAAAGAGAACTTTCCGCGTGCTGTACCCTATTTGTATTGATTTGTTTTCCTGTTACACAGGAGATGGTTTACTTGTGCGTGTGAGTGAGAACAGATCCATATCAGGATTCTGTTTGCCGACAATGGCATCCACAATTAAGGAAGCAGCAATCATGCTGTATACGGTCCCGTTACCTCCGTATCCTTCTACAAAATATGAATGTGGATAATCGGGATGGGTACCAATCAGAGGGAGACCATCATTCGTATTACCAAACACGGCACCCCAGGCATAATCGACTTCAAGATCATCTAAAGGGAAATAGGAACGTACCTCTTCCAGGAGTGTATCTCCCCGGTGTTTTGCCCGTATTTCACGTTGATCCTCCCGAGGTATTTCTTCATCCAAACCGCCTGCGATGATTCTTCCGTCGGGTGTTGTTCGCATATACAAATAGGGGCGTGCCGTCTCCCAAATCATGCTGTGTTCAGACCATTCACTAAGATCAGACAATGGTTTGGTAGCAATCGCATAAGTCGTTTTCAGATAGGCTCCACGATCCTTTTTGATGTCCTGTGTCTCGTAACCGGCAGCAAATATAACCTTCTTGGCACGGATTTTACCGTTGGAAGTGTGACATAATACACCTTCTTCATCGTACTCACAGTGTATCATCTCCGTCTGGCCATAAATTCGAGCGCCATGATTATTTGCGGATTCAAACAAGGCATGAACAAAACGATAGGGGTTCACTTCTGCATCTCCCATCGTGTATAGGGCAGCGGGTTTACTGAAAGGAAAATGCTTGCTTATTTTGTCAGCATCCCATAATTCAGCTTCAAAACCATAACGTTTCAGCGTCTCGTATTCTTCCTTCAGTAGAGTTACATCATCTTCGCTACTTGCAAAACAAAGACTTGTTCGAGGGATAAACCAAGGGTCTGTATCTAAACTGTCTGCAATTTGAGCAAGCTGTTTCATGGCCTCACGACATAGCTCATAAAAGCGTACGCCTGTCGCTTCACCAAAAGTATGGATACATGAGGTTAGTGTTTTGTCATTGGTATATTGTAAAAGACCTGTATTGGCAGAACTGCTGCCGTGGGCAATATCTCTCTTGTCAATGACAACGGTATTAATACCCTGCTCCGTGAGTAGTTTAGATGTCAATGCGCCCCCCATGCCTCCACCAATGATGAGGCAGTCACAAGAGATGTCTTCTTGCAGAGCAGAATAATCAAATGTTGCATTAAAAGTGGAGGGCCAAAAAGGTGTGCCATAGACCAAATCCATTAGAAACATCTCCTTTACGAATTCAATTTGTATACTTTTGTGTGACCGGGTTAACAATAATTGCGCATAAACTATATGCCGAGGAGGCCAGCGAAACATGCAGAATCATACGATGCAAGCACTGAGTCCCAAGGAATTAAACTATATTGCGGACTCAATCACCAATGAAGAACTGCTGATTAAGCAGTGTGCAGCAACAGCTTCCATCACACATAATCCACAAATTCAACAGGCACTGAATCACTATGTTCGCTCACATGAACAGCATCTGAACACGCTTGTCAATGCGCTTCAGCAACATCAGTCACTTGCCCCGACACAAGCTCAGTAATTGAAGACTATTCTAACTGTATAGGAGGAGAATACATGTATTCACAATCTTTATCACCTAATGGCTCTTTTATGCAAGAGCAAGATCTGCTGAAGTCGATTCTTGCAGATTTGAGACGAACCTCGCGCGAATATACGACTGCGACTACGGAAGCATCCTGCCCGATGACACGTCGAATGTTCACCGATTTAACGAATGATACTCTGAGATTGCAAGGAGAGCTGTTCAATCTGATGCAGCAAAACAACATGTATTCTGTGTCGGCCAAAGCACTCCGTCAGGATGTGGACAAGCAGCTCCAGTCTGCACAACAGGCCCAACAGAAGTGTCAGCAATTCATTCAGGAAAAGAATACGCAGAACAGCTCGTACAGCCAAGCTCCTAATGTTCCTCAGCATCAGCCGAATTACGGTAACCCTTATTACATGTAACCTTTGCAAAAGGGGTTTGAAGCACCTAACATTCCAGGACCATACCACCGCCTGCCCGAATTCAGGGCAGGCGGTCTTTTGTCTATGCATCAACGTTAAATTCATGTAATATAAGTATTAATTCATTTTCAGGAACCTGTATGACGCTGGAGGGAAAACCATGAAAGATTTGAACGATCTGCAATTAAAAGTTCTGGATCTGTTGAAGGAAGACGCGAGAAGGACTCCCACACTGCTGTCGACGCTGCTGGGGGAGTCGGAAGACAAGATCAAAAATGCTGTGGCACAGCTTGAACAAGACCACGTCATCGTGAAATACGCAACCGTCGTGAACTGGAGCAAAATAGATGATGAAAAAGTAACCGCCCTGATTGAGGTTCAGATCACGCCGGAGCGTGGTCGTGGCTTTGAAGGGATTGCCGAGCGCATTTATCTCTATCCGCAAGTGAAATCCGTATATCTCATGTCAGGTGCATACGATCTGCTCGTTGAAGTGGAAGGTGGCAACCTGCGTGAAGTCGCTAATTTTGTGTCGGAGAAACTGTCTCCGATAGACTCTGTACTTTCAACCAAAACGAATTTTATACTTAAAAAATATAAGCAGGACGGGATTATCTTTGAAGACCATCAAGAAGACAACCGTCTCATGATCTCGCCGTAAAGGAAGATGTGTCATGATAGTGAATGAACAGACAACCGGGAACAATAAGAAAATGACAACTTATCTGGCACCCCTCGTGCAGCAGATACCTCCATCCGGAATTCGTAAATTTTTTGATCTGGTTGGAGACAACAAGGATATTATTACATTGGGTGTGGGTGAACCTGATTTTGTTACACCTTGGCATATGCGTGAAGCCTGTGTCTACTCGCTGGAAAGAGGTATGACCAGTTACACATCCAACGCAGGTATGCCGAAGTTGAGAGAAGCCATCAGTGAATATCTGGATACTCAGTTTGATACCAAATACGATCCCAAGGATGAGATTATTGTCACCGTGGGTGGCAGTGAAGCGATTGATCTGGCTTTGCGCGCGTTAATCGTACCTGGCGACGAGATTCTCATTCCTGAACCTTCCTACGTGGCTTATTCACCAATCGCTTCAATCGGTGGCGGTATACCGGTTGGGGTTGAAACCTACGCAAAAGATCAGTTCAAGTTAACGGCCGAAGCACTTGAAGCTGGCATCACACCGAAGTCGAAAGTGGTTATTCTGTGTTATCCGAGTAATCCCACTGGGGCCATCATGACGTATGAAGAGTGGCTGCCGATTGCTGAAGTGATTAAAAAGCATGATCTGATTGTAATCGCTGATGAAATCTATGCTGAATTGACGTACACACAAAAACATGTTAGCTTTGCAGCTATTCCTGACATGAAGGAGCGAACAATTCTCGTAAGCGGATTTTCGAAGGCATTTGCAATGACAGGTTGGCGGATCGGTTACATGTGTGGTCATCCTGAGCTTATTGCAGCCATGCTCAAAATCCATCAGTATACAGTAATGTGTGCACCGGCCATGGGTCAGGTTGCTGCACTTGAGGCATTGACGAACGGTTTGGGTGAGAAAGATCGGATGGTAGAATCGTATAATCAGCGTAGACGTTTAATTGTGCAGGGATTCAGGGATATTGGACTTGATTGTCATGAACCTCAGGGAGCATTCTATGCATTCCCGAGTATTCAAAAGACAGGTATGAGTTCCGACCTGTTTGCTGAGCGATTGTTAACAGAGAATAAAGTTGCTGCTGTTCCCGGCAATGTTTTTGGCCCTCAGGGTGAAGGCTTCTTGCGCTGTTCTTATGCTACTTCTGTAACCCAATTGAATGAAGCTTTGGAACGAATCGGAAACTTTGTTTACAAACTGCAAAAAGAGGGTTAATACTAAAGTAGAATCTTTTTACAAATGTGACATTGTTATCGTTGGAAAAAAATAACTTTCTTTTACAAAATAATGTGATATAATTTCAATTTGAAATAAGTTTTCATATATTTGGAAAACATTTTTCCAAGGAGGGGTTAGCTTTGTTTTGTGTTGAATATGATTTACCGACGAATCGTGGGCACGTTCTGGCAGAAGGCGATCATGGCGACCGATGGTCGGTGAAACCCGATAACGCATCTTTGCATGACATTTCCTTGGAAGATGAAATTCATATGCTTCGTCGCAAGATGGAACAGATCTTCCTCGAAGAGAAATCATTCACATCCGATATTGTAATTGAAATCAGCAGTTTGCTGGATTTAAAGATTAATGAGTATATGAAGGCTAACCCGATCAAAGCAAAATAACGTTTATGCCGGATTGAAACGTTTCATTAATCGAATTAGAGAGGGAGACCTGAGAGGGTCTTCTTTTTTTGTGTGTGCAAAGGCAGGGTGATCGCCCGATCAAACAGGTTATTTTTTTGCGTGGAACAATTGTGATATATTGGACGTAGGAGACTAAAGGGGGAACTGGAATGAAGAGATTTTGGGGGCTTACTGCGATCGTTTCTATTGTTTTTCTGCTTGCTGGTTGTGGTGGTAAAGATGGTTTTTCCATTTTTATCATTGATAACCAAGGAAATCCATCTGTAATCTCAGAACAGTTACAGGCTAATCTGCAACAGAAACTGGGCGAGGAACCCAAGGTGGAAGTGATCACCAGTGCGATGTATGATGTTCAGAAAATTATGGTTGAGTACGCAGCTGGAGGACATGATATCTTCATTTTGCCTGAATCTGACATGAAACAATATGGAAGTAATGGTTCCAATATTCCGCTGGATGATACTTTTGACCCCAAGAAGTTTGAACGGGGTGTATTTGAGGGTGGAGTATTGGTAGAGAAGGGTGAAGGAGATGGAGGTTCAGATATCAAACAAGAATCACATCTTTACGGCATTCCGCTCGAAGATATGAAAATGTTTAAAGATGTAGAATATGCTGCGAGCAATCTGTTCGCTACCATTCCAGTGTCATCTTCCAATGTCGAAGAATCCAAGAAAGTGCTGAAGGCGCTGACAGAGTAAAGAAAATTCAGAATGGCTATGGAAGGAGGGAAGCGGATTGCTGATTACGGTCACAGGCGGCATAGGTAGTGGTAAAACCCGGTTTGCCCTCAAGTACGCAGCCGGGATTAGCCGGGAGGGTGTATATTTATCCACTGGTGATCATGATCCCGTTATTCCCGAATTGCCATCCGCTCATTATCGTGCCATTCATGCCGGGAACGGTCAGCATCTGACAGAGGTGATCACCCAGATTAATCGGGAATCCAATCTGTTTTTGGCGGATCAGCGAATTGTAATTGTAGATAGTCTGACCTCCTGGATGGCTACCAGTTTCAGAGCAACCGAGGATCTGAATCAGCAGCGATCAGAGACACAGCTTTTGCTTGATGCGTTATTGTCTTATCAGGGGAAGCTGCTTGTGATTACCAATGAAATGCATGGCACATTACATCCTACCGAGGAAGAACGAATATTTACAGCGAGAATGGCTTCGGTTAACCGGATGCTGCAGATACATGCTGAAAAGATGTACATGCTGGTATCTGGTCTGGCTATCGATCTTAAGAGTCAGGGCATGCGCAATGAAGATGAACGATAGTGAGATGACATAAACGGGTGACATAAAGAAGCCTCCTTAACCACGAATGGGTGGCGAGGAGGCTTTATTTAATCATCGTTCTTTATTTTTTCTTTTTGCTACGTCTGATCCACCAGATGATACATCCGATAACAATAATGGCTAGCATGACGTACACCACGATGGAATAGACGTCCATAAAGTGCAAAATGCTCTCCCACGATGCGCCTAGCGCAGCACCGACGCAGACAAGAATGACATTCCAGATCAATGTACCAATGGTTGTAAAGAGAAGGAATAAACCAAATTTCATATTGGACATGCCTGCCGGAATGGAGATAAGACTACGTACGAGGGGAACCATTCGGCAGAATAATACGGTCCACATGCCATATTTGTCAAACCATGCATCGACACGGTGAATATCCTCTTTTTTGATGCGTAGCACATGTCCCCAACGTTCCACAATTTTCTCAAGGCGCTCGACGTCAATGAGCAGACCAATACCATACAGCATGACAGCACCAAGGACGGAGCCGATGGTAGCAGCGATAATAACCCCTGGAAGAGTTAGACTGGTGTAAGTGGTCATGAAACCGCCAAAGGGCAAGATGATTTCGGATGGAATCGGGGGGAATACATTCTCAAGAGCAATAATGAGTGCAATGCCTATGTAGCCGTATTGTTCCATGAAATCGGTTATCCAGTTTTGCATAATCGTCTCCCTTTGCTTTTGGTTTCCTTCGATTTGTCGTATACTCGGCAGAGCACACCAATTCTTATATACGTGTACAGCGAGAAACTGGTTTCTGAAAAAATAGCATTCCCGTATTCATTAATGATATTAACAATTGGAGGGATAACGATGGGCATATATACACGAACAGGTGACGAAGGTCAGACCTCGGTTATTGGTGGACGTGTCATCAAGGATGATGACCGAGTAGAGGCTTATGGTACGATTGATGAATTGAACTGTTTTGTCGGTCAGGCGATTAGCCTTATTGACTCAGCTCAGGGCGAATTCGACGATCTGCGTGAACATCTGCTGGAAGTGCAGCAGGAATTGTTCGATTGCGGGTCGGATCTGGCCTTCGTGAAGATTAGTGAGACCAAATATAAGGTGAGAGATGAAATGGTCACACGTCTGGAGCAATGGATTGACCAGTATGATGCAGAGAATCCGAAAGTGGAACGCTTCATTATTCCAGGTGGCAGCCAGTTATCCTCTGCTTTGCACGTATGCCGTACCGTATGTCGCCGCGCAGAACGTCGCACGGTAACACTGGGACAACATACGGATATTAATCCGTCTGTACGGCGGTATCTAAACCGACTGTCTGATTATTTCTTCGTGGTTGCACGGACGGCCAACGCGAGACAACAGGTGGCCGATATTGAATATGTGCGGAGCAAAAAAGTCTTCCGCCGCAAAGAATGAGCCAATACTATTCTCCCATTGTCTACACGGTGACCGAGCAAGAAGATGGCTGGCTGCTGAAGACCGTGCTTCAGCGGCGGCTGCTGGTGTCCCGCAAGCTCTTGTCCAAAATCAAGCTGACGGAACAAGGCGTTATGCTTAACGGGGAGCGCGTATACATTAGCGTCAAGGTAGCTGCAGGTGATGTCGTTGAAGTTCGGATGGAGCAAGAGGAATCGGATGATATTTTGCCTGAACCTATCCCCTTTACCGTTCTGTATGAAGATGAGCACTTACTTGTTGTAAACAAGGATGCAGGCATCATCGTTCATCCGACACATGGACATTACACAGGTACTTTGGCGAATGGAGTCGTTCATTACTGGAAATCCAAGGGTGAGCGATTCCGGTTTAGACCAATTCATCGTCTTGATCAGGAAACGTCAGGTGTGCTGGCTATAGCCAAGAACCCGTATGTGCACCAGCACGTATCTGAACAGATGATTGCAGGGACGGTAGACAAGAAATATATTGCGTTTGTACACGGCAGCCCCGTCCCGGAACAAGGGTCAGTGGATGGGCCGATTGACAGGGATCCTGAAGAGCCACACCGCCGAATTGTAACGCCTGATGGTTACGCGGCGAGAACGTTGTATACGACGTTAACACGTTGGGCAGAGGGCACCGCCAGTGCAGTAAGTCTCAAGCTGGAAAGTGGAAGAACCCACCAGATCCGGGTACATATGACGTCCATCGGTTGCCCGTTGATCGGAGATCGGATGTACAAGACACTACCTGAGCATGAGATCAATGAGCAGGCCATGGCTGTTCGGGAAGAACGGGATAGCTGGATCGAACGTCAAGCCTTACACGCCTGCGAATTGACGTTTGAGCATCCAATTCTACAGGAACGCATGACGTTCCATGCCCCTTTGCCAGCAGATATGGCCGCGCTAGAGAATCGTTTGAATGATGACGCAGCTCCCAGAGAAGAATTGTAGGAAGCCTGCAACGAGGCTCTTAGATTTCCTTAGATACGCCCTCTGTGTAGTAGGTGTCGTAGCTTTTTGTACGGTCCATCTTGCTAGGCCCTTTCTGCTTAAGTTTCAACGCTAGTAAGCTATTCCATTGTGAGGGGTGCTATAATGCACTCGAACAACATGCCGTAGGCTAATCTTTATGGTTTAATGTGTTGATGTTTACCCATTTCATGTTAAATATTTCATGAATTCAAATCTCAAAAGCTTTTAAGGATATAAAAGCTGTAAGACTTTGACCCAAAAAATATAGCGAATGAGTGTTTTTGAACACATTCGCAAAAAATCAGTAAAATTACATGGCGATGGTATCGATTTGGAGCGACTTTTGGATTTGCGAAGCAAACCAAGGGAAGCGAGAAGTCGAAACCGGAGCCACACGAAACCGGAGCATTTGGAGGTAAATAAATGAGCAACTTAAAAGTATATCAATATGCCAAATGCGGCACATGCCGCAAAGCTGTAAAGTGGCTTGAAGCGCAAGGACATGAGCTGGAGCTAATCCCCATTTTTGACACACCACCATCAGAATCTGAACTAACAGAATTGATCCAGAAAAGCGGGCTCGAGGTGAAAAAGTTCTTTAATACGAGCGGGGAAGTGTACAAAGAACAACAATTGAAGGACAAGCTGCCAGGCATGTCCGCTGATGAACAGATTCGTTTGTTGGCTTCCAATGGTCGGTTGATCAAACGTCCGATTGTTACGGATGGAGAAAAGGTGACAGTTGGTTTCAAGGAAGAAACGTTCGAGCAGGAATGGAATAACGCATAAGCGTGCTGAATACCAGCCTTGAATTGTTCAAGATTCAGGGCTTTTTTGGCTGAACGATGGTTGGCGGAACTATGCTATAATGATAGAATTAGTTTCGTATTTTATATGCTAGATCAGGATAGGAGAGAACAAATTCAAGTGAATCAACGTAATGAACCTACTTTGTTGCTGGTGGACGGTATGGCGGTGTTGTTCCGTGCTTTTTATGCGACATCTGCAAGCGGATATATCAGACGTACAAAGGCAGGATTGCCTACCAACGCAGTCTACGGATTTATCCGTTATTTCTGGGATGCGGTTCAGACTTTTGGGCCAAGTCATGTCGTATGTTGTTGGGATATGGGCGGTAAGACGTTCCGCGGTGAAGAATATGCAGCCTACAAAGGCAACCGGTCTGAAGCTCCGGATGACCTGATTCCCCAGTTCGCCCTGATTCGTGAAGTCATGGATAGCCTGGGTATTCCGAATATAGGTGCACAAGGATTCGAAGCTGACGATTGCATCGGGACGCTTGCTAAGTATTATACCGAAGAGACAGATATGAATGTTATGGTACTGACGGGTGACCACGACATGTTGCAACTGATTAATGATCGCACGAGTATCATTATTATGAAAAAAGGCCATGGCAACTACATGGTGTACAATCCTGAAACGCTCATGGCAGAGAAACAACTGACACCTCGCCAAGTCATTGACATGAAGGGTCTGATGGGAGATGCCAGTGACAACTATCCCGGAGTACGGGGAATTGGTGAGAAAACAGCGTTGAAGCTTGTACAGGAATATGGCTCCATTGAAGGGATTTTGAGCAACATGGATAAACTGACCCCTTCGGTGCGTAACAAGATTGAGAATGATCTGGACATGCTTCATCTGTCCCGCAAACTGGCAGAGATTCATTGTGCTGTTCCGGTTGCCTGTGCGCTGGATATCTGTGAATTGCGTCTTGATCCGGATATGGTGATGGACAAGTTTGAACAACTTGAGATGAAGAGCCTCGGCTCTTGGATGGGAGTGGCAATAGGGTGAGCAACATGAAGAACGTACGATCAGGCAAAAAGTGGTGGACAGGGGCTATGGCCCTCGTCCTGGCCTTGCCAATAATTCTTTCGGGAGCAGTAAGTGCGCCACAGACAGTGGATGCCAAAGCAGCAATTAGCACCAAAGTACAGAAAGTAAAAGCAGCAGGACGTAATTTTACCGTACAGACCGTTTCGATTCCGAAGGGAACACCGGTTACCGTTGGACTCGCGAAGAAGCAAGTTGGCCAGACGGCTACATTGCCATCGATTGTGAAAGCCTATGGTGCACAAGCAGCCATTAACGGAGCATTTTTCGAAGCATATAACGGAGCGCCAGATCCATACGGCATGTTAATAGCAAATGGTAAGGTCATACATATTGGAAGATACGGAACATCCATCGGATTTAAGGAAGATGGCTCGGCGATCATGGATTCACTTCAGGTGAGTTTGACAGGTAAAGTAACAGATACAAAAGGCAAATCACGCAGTTGGTATGCGACATTTATTAATCGAACACCCTCTGCGAATGCAAGCATTACGATGCTGTATACACCTGAACGAGGTGCGACAGTCGGGTTCAAAGGTGGTACTGCAGTAGTCATGGAGAAAGGCATCGTGACCAAAAAAGTCCCTAACACCAATGTAGCCATTCCTAAGAATGGCTCTGTGCTGGTCTTCACAGGCAACCAAAAGTCCTCTTCAGATCGTTTCACCGTTGGCTCAACCGTAGAAATGAATTACAAATATACGAACGCAGCAGGTAAAGAGATTCCTTGGCAAGATGTGGTGACCGCTGTGGGAGCAGGTCCGCGTCTGGTGAAAGACGGCAAGGTAGCTGTAAATCCGACGAGTGAAGGTTTCAAGGATGCCAAGATTCTTAATGCTTCCGGAGCCAGAAGTGGTATCGCAATCATGGCGGACGGTTCTGTTATGCTGGCTACCGTTTCCGGAGCAACAATCAAGGAGTGGGCAGCGGTGATGCAAAAGCTTGGGGCGAAGCAGGCCATGAATCTGGATGGTGGCGCATCTTCAGGCATGTACGCCGGGGGCAAAATGCTGACCTCACCAGGTCGACTTTTGAGTAATACACTCGTGTTTGGTGGCTCTGTTCGTTAAAAGAAAGTGATTATGGGAGGGATGACGCAAATGACACTCACATCTGATCGAAAGCCAGAGGAGGGTAGTACAGCTGTTCTGGCCATCAATGTAGGACTGCCGCAACCGCTCTCTGGGCAGAAGCGTGAAGTGCTGAGCGGCATTGTGAAACACCCTGTATCCGACGCGGTTTTCCTGTCATTCACTGGAATGACAGGGGATGCGCAGGCGGATCTGGTGCATCATGGAGGCCCTGACAAGGCCGTTTGTGTATACGATTACAGTCGTTATCCGGAGCTGGAACAGTTGATGGATCGCAAGCTGGACTGGGGAGCTTGTGGAGAAAATCTGACGGTTGAAGGCTGTGCCGAAGAAGTCGTTCGGATTGGTGATGTCTACGAGTTGGGCGAAGCCACAGTGCAGGTCAGTCAGCCCAGACAACCTTGCTTCAAGCTGGGCGCACGGTATGATTTTAAGGAACTGCCTGTATATTTTCAGGAGAGTGGATATACCGGCTTTTACTTTCGTGTCCTGCAAGAAGGTGAGGTAAGGCCTTCATCGACATTTCGACGGATCAGCACCGATCCTGCATCAATGACCGTTCTTGAAGCCAATCGAATTATGCATCAGGGGAAAGAAAATGTCGAAGGTATCCAGGCGCTGCTGGCCATTTCTGCGCTGTCAGACAGCTGGAGGCAGACGTTAATGAAACGATTGTCCAAGCTGGAGAACAAGTAGCAGGATAACTATAGTGTCATCAAGTAAAGCACGAAAAATGATTTCCTTTTTAAACTAACTTGGGAGTGTGACTAACATGACGATCTTAGGCGCAATTGAAGCAGGCGGAACCAAATTTGTATGTGGTATTGGCACAGAAAACGGAGAAGTTCTGGAACGCGTAAGTTTTCCAACAACAACACCGGAAGAGACAATGGCTCAAGTGATTTCGTTTTTTGAAGGCAAAGGCATTGAAGCTCTGGGCGTAGGTTCATTTGGTCCGATTGATCCGATTGAAGGAAGCCCGACGTATGGCTATATCACAACAACACCGAAGCCACATTGGGGACAATATAACGTGATTGGCAAGCTCAAGGAGCATTTTGATGTACCGATGACATTTGATACGGATGTGAATGGTGCGGCACTTGGAGAAGCAACCTGGGGCGCTGCACAAGGTCTTGAGAGCTGTCTGTATATCACGGTGGGTACAGGTATTGGTGCAGGTGCTGTAGTTGGCGGTAAAATGGTCCATGGATTGTCACATCCAGAGATGGGACATATCATTGTACGCAGACATCCCGAGGATACATATGAAGGTTTCTGTCCGTATCATGGCGACTGCCTCGAAGGCCTTGCAGCAGGCCCAGCCATTAACAAACGTTGGGAGCAACCGGCTTATGAACTGCCTGCAGATCATAAAGCATGGGAGATTGAAGCACATTATCTGGCACATGCACTGATGAATTATGTTCTCATTCTCTCTCCACAGAAGATTGTTATGGGTGGCGGAGTAATGAAGCAGGAGCACCTGTTACCGATGGTTCGTAGCAAACTGCAGGAGTTGCTGGCTGGATATGTTCAGCATCCCGCACTTCAATCCGAGATTGACCAGTATGTTGTTTCACCGGGACTTGGTGACAATGCGGGACTATGTGGTTCGCTGGCGCTTGCCAAACTGGCATTAAATAAGTAGATCAATAAGAGATTGACGAATTTTACCATTGTGGTATGATATGGACAACAGCATAGTACGGTTAATGAGGAAGCACCTCTCTTGCATGGATTTTGCAGGAGAGGTGTTTTTTTGTGCTGCCTTTAGGTAGTGTAGCTAACCCGTTTAGGCTGAAATGTTAAAGGGAGGGAACGGAGATGGAAGTCATTTTCATGAACAGATTGTCCAGAATGTCAGATCAAAATGCAGAGTATGCACAGCTATGGATTGGGGAAGAGGAAGATGGTTGGCAGCTGGGATGGAGTCGCTACGAGGAAGGAGAACGTGAGGACAGCATCTGGTATGAAGGGACTTCTTGGGAGGAACTGCTTCATATTTATCGTCATCAGCTCGCCATACAGATGAGTGAGGGATACCGACCGCAGTTACAGGGGTTATTTCATGAGAATGATGATTTGAAGTTGCGCAGTTATGGTGGGCAGCGACTCCATTGTTACAGTGAGTTATACGGCAATGAGCAGTTATATACGGATTTGTGCGCCTGGCGTAGAAAGAGAGCCGTGTCTGACAGGAAGGCACCGTATTTTATTGCAACGAATCGTCTGCTGCGTTTGATCAGTGCCTTTGTGCCGCAATCGATGGATGAACTGATGCAATTGCCGGGCGTAGGGGAGAGCAAAGCGACCGACTATGGTGCTGAATGGATGGAGATTACGAACGGGTTGGAGCGTTCAACGACATTCCCGCTTGAATGGGTGTACACGGCGCTGAAGGAAGAAGAGTATGAGAACTGGTTATACAAGCAGAGAGAGCAGAAGTACAAACAGGAACTTGATAAGTTCACCACGCGCAAGCAGGTGCTTGAAGGCATGAAGGAAGGGCATACGTTAGAAGAAATCGTTAATCGATCCGGATTATCCCGACGCGAGTTGATTGAGCTGTTAGAGGCACTGGATCTCGAAGGTTATGACACCGATTGCCTTCTTGATGTGGAGCTTGCTGTGATGCCAGAGAACGAACAAGAGGCTGTATGGAGTGCATATGAGGAGCTGGGAGATACGTTCCTGAAGCCAGTATTACATAAGGTGTATGGAGCGGAGAAGCCCGACGGAGGAAGTCTGGAGCAGGTCTATGAAAAACTGCGCATGATTCGCATCCGCTTCCGTCGGCATGCAGAGACAGAGCGGAATGTAAGTTAGTTGCAGGGTATAGAAAAAGACGACGCGTTCCTCCAAGAGGAGCGCATCGTCTTTGTTATTTCGTACGAGTTCATACCCAGTCTTTTTTGCGGAAAATGAAGAACATGCTCAGGCCCAGTGTAACCATCAGGCCAATCACAACAAAATAGCTGTATTTCCAGTTAAGCTCGGGCATATTCGTAAAGTTCATACCGTATATACCGGTAATAACCGTCAGCGGCATGAAGACCGTGGTAATGGCGGTAAACACACGCATGATCTCATTCGCCCGGTTCGCTATACTGGATTGGTAGGCTTCTCGCAAGTTGCCCATCAGGTCGCGATAAGTCTCAAAGGTTTCCGATATTTTTACGGCATTTTCATAGATGTCACTGAAATACTTTTGCAGTTGATCATCGATGAGACGCAGGTCTTTTTTGTTCAGTGTGTTAATGACCTCTTTCTGAGGTCCAAGGACTTTTTTCAGCCACAGAATCTCACTGCGCAGCCCGATGATTTCATTCAGATGTGACTTTTTGGTATGCATCAGAATGTCTTCCTCAAGCTTCTCAATCCGTGCTTCAATTCGGTCACCTACGGTGAAATAATTATCAACAATCAAGTCAACCAGCAAATAGAGCAGACGATCCGGTGTACTGATTTCCTGTTCCCACAGGATTGGTTTCAGTGTGCGCAATTCGCTGACCTTTTGCTTCGTAACACTAATAATAAAATGTCTGCCGAGGAACAAGTTGACTGCACGCAGAAAAATCTCTTCATCATCGAAACGTATGCTATTGATCACAATAAAATAATGGTTCTCATAAATTTCAATCTTCGGACGTTGTTCTTCGTCACTAAGACAGTCTTCCACAGCCAGATCATGCATCAAGAACAGCGGTTGAAGTACCGCCAAATCGTCTACATCTGCATCAATCCAGTAAAATCCTTCCGCTGGTGGAGTCAGCGCCTGCTGAATATCGTCCACCGGAATAAACACACCGTTGTTTACCAACCGGATTTTCATCGTTAATCTACTCCTTCTGCACCCGCCAACTCGGCGGATATTATCATTATGGGCGCAAAAAGAACAAATCAGCCGGTCGGCAGCGGAGCCTGGAGATCAGGGCTGCGTTCACTATATAATCAAACGGAAGTCACGTCCCGCTGCCGGCATGCTGATGTCAATTCTCTATGCAGTTTGTCGGAATTCGGCTGCCAGTCAGGCCTCGGGTCGCCATCCATTTAATATGTCACCTCTCACATAAGGGTTTATAACACCTTGTTTAGTATACCGCTGGTACAAGGTGCTTTCAAGCGCAAAAATGTGTCTATTTCGCGCCCTGAGGCAGTGTATGACAACGGATGAAGAACGGTTCCGATCTGGACAGCAGACATAGAACTGCACCTTGACGTAAAGGCATTAATGTAATAAAGTAGACGGTGAACCATATTAAATTACAATCTAATACAGCGAAATCTTATCAAGAGTAGGTGGAGGGACTGGCCCGATGAAACCCGGCAACCGGCGGTATACCGCACGGTGCTAATTCTTGCAGCGACCTAGTGTCAAGTGGCACTGTTGTAACTGAGAGATGAGAGAGGCGCATATCTATTTACATATGACCTTTCTCGAAATCCGAGGAAGGTCTTTGTCATATGCCCCGACTTCTCAGCAGTGATTTTCGCTAAGGAACTTGAGGTTGTTTGTAACGTTGGATGAAAGAGCAATTCAATGTTTTTACAAGCTCAAGGCAGTCTGTCACTGTATTGATGTGAAGACATCAAGCCAGTGGCGGCTGCATCTATCTATGCACAAGGAGGAGTTAGACTTACCATGCCAATCAAAATTCCGGATACTTTACCAGCAAAAGAAGTACTTGAAGGAGAGAATATCTTCGTCATGGATGAAACTTCTGCATACCAGCAGGATATTCGTCCACTCCGTATCGCTATATTAAACCTGATGCCGACAAAGGAAACGACCGAAACACAATTGCTTCGTCTGGTCGGAAACACGCCTATTCAGGTGGATGTTGTTCTCGTACACCCCAAATCCCATACGTCGAAGAATACGTCTCAGGAGTATTTGGATCTGTTCTATAAAACCTTCGACGAGATTGAACACCGACGTTTCGATGGCATGATTATTACGGGTGCCCCGGTGGAACAGATGGATTTCGAAGACGTGAACTATTGGAATGAGATCCAGGAGATCTTCGAATGGACCAAAACCAATGTGACTTCAACCCTCCACATATGTTGGGCTTCCCAAGCAGGTTTATACCATCATTTTGATGTGCCGAAAGTACCACTTGATGAAAAGTGCTTTGGCGTTTTCCCACATACGATCAATAAACCACATGTTCCATTGTTGCGTGGATTTGATGAAGTATTCAACGTTCCACATTCCCGTCATACGGAAGTGAGACGCGAAGATATTGAAAAGAATGAAAATTTAGAGATTTTGGCTGAATCCGAGGAAGCGGGTATCTTCCTGGTTGCGACCAAAGACGGCAAACAAATTTTTGCCACAGGTCATGCCGAGTACGACCCGTTCTCATTAAAGTGGGAGTATGACCGGGATGTAGCCAAAGGATTGGATATTGCACTACCTAGACATTATTATCCGAATGACGACCCTTCCCGTATACCACCGGCTACTTGGCGAGCTCATGCCAACTTATTATTCTCTAACTGGCTCAATTACTATGTGTATCAAGAAACACCTTACGATATTGGCCCGCAAATCTAATCGAGATTACAGGAGGATGCAGCAATGGAAGACAACAACAAGTTGAAAATCGAAAGCCGCTTAGCACAAATAGGGTCCATCAATGAACCGGTAACAGGCGCCATTAACTTTCCGATCTATCAATCCACTGCGTTTCGCCACCCGAAGCTAGGACAAAGCACGGGGTTTGATTATATTCGTACGACGAATCCAACCCGTAAGGTATTGGAAGAAGCAGCCGCAGCGCTGGAGTCCGGTGATGCGGGGTTTGCCTGTAGCTCGGGTATGGCTGCCCTGCAAACGATCTTTGCCATGTTTGGTCAAGGGGATCATCTGATTGTATCGTTGGATCTATACGGTGGAACCTATCGTCTGCTTGAACGCATTCTGTCTCGTTTTGGCGTAACTGCCAGTTATGTAGATACGAATGACCTGGCAGCACTGGAGAAGGTTCGTCAGCCAAATACCAAAGCGGTATTTATTGAGACACCAACCAATCCATTGATGATGATCACCGATGTGGAAGCCGTTGCTTCCTGGGCGAAAAGTTACAACCTGTTGACCATTGTTGACAACACGTTGTTGACTCCATTTTTCCAACGTCCGATTGAACTGGGTGCCGATATCATCATTCATAGCGCTACCAAATATCTGGGCGGACACAATGATGTGCTGGCCGGACTAATTATAACCAAGGGTGAGGCATTATCTGCAGAGATGGCGTTCCTGCATAATTCCATTGGAGCGGTATTGTCTCCAAGTGACTCCTACCAGTTGATGAAAGGCATGAAAACGCTGGCTCTTCGCATGGAGCGTCATGAGTACAATGCGCTTACCATTGCCAAATATTTGCTTGAGCATCCAGCAGTGGGTGAAGTGTATCATCCAGGCCTGTCGGATCATCCAGGGTATGAGATACAAAATAAACAATCCACAGGTAACACAGGTATTTTCTCTTTTAAAGTGAAGGATGCACGTTACGTTGAACCATTGCTGCGTCATATCAAACTGATTGCTTTTGCCGAAAGTCTCGGTGGAGTGGAATCACTCATGACCTACCCAGCGGTACAAACGCATGCGGATATTCCGCTTGAAATTCGTGATGCTGTAGGTGTCGATGACCGACTGCTCCGGTTCTCTGTAGGCATTGAACATGCGGATGATCTGATTGCAGATCTTGGCAATGCTCTGACAGCTGCACAACAGGAAGTTGAAGGAGGCGTGCACTCATGAGTGAGTCCAACAACAAGCCCAATTCTGAATTGAAATTTGATACCAAATTGCTTCATTTTGGTGATGAAATTGACAAAACAACTGGAGCCTCCAGTGTGCCAATCTATCAAGCCTCAACCTTCCATCATTTTGATATCTTCAATCCGCCTCAACATGATTACAGTCGTTCGGGTAATCCGACACGTCAGGCTCTGGAAGATTACATCACACTGCTGGAGGGCGGAGCGCGAGGATTCGCCTATTCATCGGGGATGGCTGCGATCTCCAGCGTGTTCATGATGTTCTCCGCAGGGGATCACATGATTGTAACGGAAGATGTATATGGAGGCACATATCGGTTGCTTACTTCCATATTAAGCCGTATGCAGATTGAGACGACTTTTGTGGACATGACCAATATAGATGAAGTAAAAGCGGCGCTCAAGCCGAACACCAAGGCAGTTTATATGGAAACACCGTCCAACCCTACTCTGCGTATTACGGATATCGCTGCCGTAACTGACTGGTCGAAGGAACATGACCTGATCACGATTCTGGATAACACCTTTATGACACCGTACTATCAGCGTCCAATTGAGCTTGGTGTGGATATCGTCGTACATAGTGCTACCAAGTTCCTAGGGGGGCATAGTGATGTGCTGGCAGGCTTAGCAGTTGCTCGCACGGAATCACTTGGCGTACAACTGAAACAGTTGCAAAATGGACTTGGAACTGTACTCGGGGCACAAGAATCCTGGCTTCTGATGCGCGGGATGAAAACCTTGGGGGCTCGTATGGCTCATAGTGAACGGAGTACAGCCAGACTTGCGGCATGGCTTAATGAGCGCAGTGATATTACCGCTGTCTTTTACCCTGGACTGGAGGATCATCCGGGCCGAGAGGCACATGAGCGCCAGTCAACAGGATATGGAGCTGTCGTTTCATTTGACGTCGGTTCAGGAGATCGTGCAAAAGCAGTTCTTAACCGGGTGAAGCTACCCATTGTTGCTGTAAGCCTGGGAGCTGTCGAGAGTATTCTGTCCTACCCAGCGATGATGTCTCATGCAGCAATGCCGGCTGAGGTTCGCCGGGACCGTGGCATTACAGACGGGTTGCTGCGTTTCTCGGTAGGTCTGGAAGATATCGAAGATCTGATTGTAGATTTGGAACAAGCACTTCAGGAATCCTAACAAAAGGGAGTGTCCAAATACCCTTATGAGTATCACTTAAGTTCGGATAAATTCCATTCCATATGTAAAAAATTTTACTTATTTTTAAAGCACCTGTACATAAGGTGCTTTTTTTCACATGTAACCTGTGTTACGATATGTGGAGTACAGAAATGCGATGTTGCCACCAGAACTTGCTTCTTTTGAACAAGTTGGGACGGATCGTTATATAATTTCTCTTCATGAGGGAGGCTTTTTTACGATGAGTACGGTAGACCGTATCTTAGATAAAGCCCTTCGGGGCGAACGTTTGGACTTGGAAGACACGATTCAGTTATTTGAATCCAATGAAGTGGACAAAATCGGGGCAGCTGCTAATGTCGTTATGAAACGCATGCACCCTGAGCCATACAGAACATTTGTAATTGGGCGTAACGTCAACTACACGAACGTGTGTGATGTGTACTGCCGTTTTTGTGCTTTCTACCGCAGACCTGGTTCAGATGAAGGTTATGTGCTTCCAGATGAAGTTATTTTCCAGAAGATTCAGGAAACGGAAGATGTGAATGGTACCGAAATTTTGATGCAAGGTGGAACGAATCCAAACTTGCCTTTCAGCTATTATACAGACCTGTTGAAAGCCATCAAGGAGCGTTTCCCGAACATCACGATGCACTCGTTCTCACCTGCTGAGATTATGAAAATGGTTGAAGTCTCCGATGGCCTTACATTGGAAGAGGTTGTTCGTGCTATACACGAAGCTGGACTGGATTCCTTGCCTGGCGGCGGCGCTGAAATTCTGGATGACCGTACACGTCGGAAAATCAGCCGTTTGAAAGGTTCATGGCGGGATTGGATGGACGTTATGCAAACTGCACACCGCATCGGCATGAATACCACGGCAACGATGGTTATCGGCCTTGGTGAATCGATGGAAGAGCGTGCTTTACACTTGCTCCGTGTACGTGAAGCTCAGGATGAATGTATTGCGAACAAGTATGATTCCGAAGGTTTCCTGGCGTTCATTCCTTGGACTTTCCAGCCAGACAATACCAACCTTAAGCTGGAGCGTCAGACGCCGGAAGAGTACTTGAAGACTGTAGCCATCAGCCGACTGGTGCTTGATAATATTAAGAACATTCAATCCTCTTGGGTAACCATGGGTCCTGAGATCGGTAAGAAGTCGCTTGAATTTGGATGTAATGACTTCGGCAGCACCATGATTGAAGAGAACGTTGTATCTGCTGCGGGTGCAACTTACAAAGTGAACATTGAATCCATTTTACGTTTGATTCGAGAGGCCGGTTATATTCCCGCACAACGTAACACCCGTTACGACATCTTGCGCATGTTCGATGAAGAGAATACCGTGCATGAAGATTTCGTAATGCAGAACTAATTATAATATTTGTATACCACTTCCATATATGCTGATCGTTAGATGAGTATTTATGAAGCATGCCCGCTGATTACTCCGTCTGGAGGAACGGCGGGCTTTTTGATTTTTTCTGGAGATTGAGGTCATTAAACAGTACATGTTACGCAATTGGCGATATTTTATATTGTAATTGAACTGTTACAATGAAAAGGAACTTGTGTAGTCAGACATGTTGGAAGGGGCAAACCAATGAAGAGAAGAACACTTGGAAAGACCGAACTGGACGTTCCTGTATTGAGCTTTGGAGCATCCTCACTTGGCTCTGTATTTCGTGACATTGACCGGGAAGAGGGAATTCGCACTGTACATGCTGCTGTAGATGCCGGAATGAATTACATAGACGTTTCGCCTTATTATGGATTGACAAAGGCAGAGACGGTGTTGGGTGAGGCTATCCGCAGCTTGCCGCGCAGTTCATATATGTTATCAACCAAAGCCGGACGGTATGGGGAAAATGAGTTTGATTTTTCACGTAAGCGTATTCAGGATAGTGTACAAGAGAGCCTCAAGCGATTGCATACCGATTATATTGATATTTTGTTCCTGCATGATATTGAATTTGTGCCAGCAGAGATTATTATCGAAGAAGCTTTTCCAACGTTGCTGCGTCTGAAAGAACAGGGAGTTATTCGTCATGCGGGCATTTGCGGATTACCCTTGCCATTGTTCGAGAAGGTTCTGCCACAGATCAATGCGGATGCGATCATCTCGTATTGTCATTATTCATTGAACGATACCTCATTGTTATCTTTGTTGCCTTTGTTGGAAAAGGAAGAAATTGGCCTCGTGAATGCTTCGCCTCTTTCTATGGGCTTGTTAAGCACCCGAGGTGCTCCTGCTTGGCATCCGGCAGGTGAACGGGTGAAGCAGCTCTGTCTGGAGGCTGCACAATTCTGTGCAGATCATGGCAGTGACATTGCCAAGCTGGCCGTGCAATTTTCCACGTCGAATGAACGTATTCCAACTACACTGGTGAGCAGTGCTAACCAGCGTAATATCGTCAATAACGCAGCCTGGATCGAAGAACCGATAGATCAAGGGCTGCTGGATGAAGTGCTGCGCAAATTGGCTCCATTGCATAACGAGACGTGGTCAAGCGGGCGTCCTGAATATAATGCGGAGTTATAACAACATGACATTAGAAACATTCAAGGGGGAACAATGATGAGAGCCATTGTGTGTGAAGAAATAGATCGTCTAGAGCTGCAAGACCTGCCTCAACCGGAACGTGCAGAAGGAGAGGCGCTGGTTGCGATAAGGCGGATTGGAATCTGTGGAACAGATCTGCATGCATATAAAGGCAATCAGCCATTCTTTACCTATCCTCGCGTGCTGGGTCATGAACTGGCGGGTGTTATTGAAGAGATCGGTCCGAACGATGCAGGGCTACGTCCAGGGGATCAGGTAAGCATTATTCCATATCTGCATTGCGGTCATTGTATTGCTTGTCGCAGTGGAAAAACCAATTGTTGTGTGTCCATGCAAGTCATGGGCGTCCATGTAGACGGAGGCATGAGAGAAAGAATCAGCGTGCCGGTCTCACATCTGCTTTCAGCAGAAGGTTTGACACTGGATGAGACCGCAATGGTAGAACCCTTAAGCATTGGAGCCCATGCGGTCAGGAGAGCGGGAATTAAGCCTGGTGAGCATGTAGTTGTGATTGGAGCTGGCCCGATTGGGCTTGGCGTCATGGCATTTGCCAAACAATCAGGTGCCCATGTTATTGCCGTTGACCGTAACCTGGACAGGCTCGAGCTTAGCCGGACTTGGGCTGGAGCGGATGAATTGGTACAGGCCAATGAACAGGCTGTACAACAAGTGGCTGAAATTACGGGAGGCGACTATGCTACAGCGGTCTTCGACGCAACCGGTAACGTGAATTCCATGAATGAGGCCATTCAATATGTGGCGCACAGTGGTCAACTCATTTTCGTCGGACTGGTGAAAGCGGATATTACTTTCCATGATCCTGAGTTTCACAAGCGGGAGATGAGCATGCTGGGCAGCCGAAACGCAACCCGTGAAGATTTTGAACAAGTCTTGTCAACCCTGCGTCAAAAGAAATTAAGTATGAATGGTTATATCACACACCGAGTGGAGTTTGATGAGTTACCTGCTACAATCGACCAATGGCTCTTGCCAGATTCACATGTAGTCAAAGCCATCGTTGAGCTATAATCACAAGTAAATCGGATAACAGAAAAAAACGCTCTCTGACCTTGGTGGACAATACCATCCATAGGGAAAGAGAGCGTTTTTTTATTTGTCCGGATTGGTCATAATGCCCGCATGCGGATCAATGTGACGCACAATGGACTTCAACCAGACCATCTCCAGAACATGTACCTCATAATAAAGTGCACCGGGGATCTGTCTGATCCATCCTTCCGTCATCGCGAGTTGTGTTGAGTCAGAAGTGGCTTCCAGCGTTCCAGGTTCACGGCGCAGACGTTTGCGTACAGCTTTTTCAACCTGAGAGCTTTGTGTGGTCAAAATACATACTTTACGTTTGGAAGAGAAACCCCTGAACGCAATGTAGACCATTTCATAAGCAATAAGGTAGGCGATTACGGAATACATCGCTTGGTCCCAGCCAAAGACAACACCTGCGGCTGTCAGTATTAACAAGTTAAGCAGCATGATTATTTTTTCGATAAGCATCCGTTTTCCGCTAAATACACGTTCAGGTGGGCGGGAAGAGGGATCACCGATTTCTAGCGTATCCAGTGTCCCGCCGTACCGCACGACGAGCCCAATTCCAAGTCCGAGACATAATCCGCCAAACATGGCGGCAGCCAGCGGGTGCTCTACAAGTGGCGGCATGGGATGAAGCACAATGGCACCGATCGAAAAGACAACCAGACCCAGCACAGTAACCAATACAAAGTTCTTCTTCACAATCTTGTAGGACAGAAATATGAACGGAACATTGAATAAAAATAGGAATAATCCAATCCTCATTTCCGTCCAGTGGGCGAAGAGGGAGGAAATGCCTGTAATGCCTCCAATAATGATCTTATTGGGATGTAAGAACAATTCAAGTCCCACGGAGGCCAGAATTCCACCCATAATCACGAGCAATAGGTTTAACCAGCGGCGGGTGGATGATATTCTGGTCTTGGCGGTGGCTGGCACCGGATTAGCCGATATCAGAGGTGCTTTCATAGGTCATCCTCCTTTGTGCGGCTTTCGAGCCATTCTCCCTGGGTTAGTCACAGAAAGACCGGCGCAGAGCCGCGAAGTACGATCGTATGTCTGTTCTGCACAGACATAGGCATTACCCTTCTTTCTGCAGTACCTTTGGTTCTTCTTTCTTTTTCCGAGGATCTTTGAACTTGAATATTTTATCCAATAAACGGAATACATGTTTGGACTCTTTGGTTAATAAAGGCCCCAGAATGGCCAGAATTAGGACATACAGTGCGGCAAATGGTTGAATCATTGGCAGCAGTCCTCCGGCTTTACCCATGTTGGCCAAGATGATGGAAAATTCACCTCGTGACACAATGGTTAATCCAATATTGGCTGATGCTTTGGGCGATAGGCCTGCACTGCGACCGGCCATCATGCCTGCAAGGAAGTTACCGAACAATGTAATAACAACTGCAATCAGAGCTAACCATACGGCTTCGCCACCCAGAGACAACGGATCAATGGACAGTCCGAAGCTGAAGAAGAAGATGGCTCCGAAGAAGTCACGGAACGGCAGAATCAAGTGCTCAATCCGTTTCGCGTGTTCTGTTTCAGCAAGCACCAGTCCAACCAATAATGCACCGATCGCTTCGGCAACATGAATGGTCTCAGAGAAGCCGGCTACGAGGAACAAAGCTCCGAATACAACAAGAGAGAATAGCTCATTCGATCGTATTTTAAGCAACTTGTTTAGTAGCGGCGTTGCTTTGCGTCCAAGAATTATGACGATAAGCATGAATCCGAGGGCAATAAGTGCGGACATGAGCACGCCTCCGATGGAGGATGAATCACTAAGCACAAGTCCGGACAAGATCGAGATATATACAGCGAGGAATACATCTTCGAACATGATAATACCCAATATCATCTCTGTTTCCGGATTGGCTGTTCGTTTCAAATCAACGAGTACCTTGGCCACGATCGCACTGGAAGAGATGGTAGTTATACCTGCGATAATAAGTGCTTCTGCAACTGGGAAACCGGACATAAAACCGAATATTAATCCCAGCGTAAAGTTAATTCCGATATAGATCGAGCCGCCAACTGCAATAGAGCGACCCGATTTAATTAAACGACCTACCGAGAATTCAAGTCCGAGGTAGAAGAGAAGAAACAGAATACCGATCCGACCCATGAAATCAATAAAAGGCTGGCTTTCAATGAAGCGGAAGTCCAGATGCCAGATTTTCATGGCATGTGGCCCAACGGCCATCCCGATCAGAATATAAAACGGAACGACCGAAAATCTTAGTTTTGCTGATAAAAGGCCGGCTGCCGCAATGAGCACAAGGGCCAGACCTACTTCGAATATCAGATGATCCATCTATTTACCCCCTTCCAGTCAGGAGGAGGGATTTAAACAGTTTCTGCTGATTGCGTTCGCCAACGGCTACTACCGTGGATTCTGCACTGATAACTACCTCCGGACCTGGGCTGATGTGTTTTTTGTGATTTTTTTCTACAACGGCAATAACCGTCGCCCCAGAGTTTTGACGTACATCCAATTCACCGATGGATTTGCCGATACATCCGAAGGATGGTTCGATTTTGTACCACTCGATAATCAGGTCGTCAAACGTGACTTCAATATTTTCAAGCTGCTTTGGCTTGTAAGTTAATCCACCTACAATAGCAGCAATTTGTCGTGCTTCGTAATCGTCAAGTGTGATCATCGAGATGCTTTGATCGGGATCATCATACTCGAAGTGGTACATTTCCCGGCGACCGTCATCGTGAATAATAATGACAATTTTATCACCGCTGCTTGTTTCAATCTGAAATTTTTTGCCGATTCCCGGCAAGTCTGTTTCGCGTACATCCATGGATTGTTGCCTCCTTATATTTAGGGGCTGGCCACAGAAGACAGGCTTATTTCCCGAAAATGTATAATCTGCTGCTCTAGGGAACATCAAAAGATGCGGGTAAACAGAGCCAGAAATTCCTGACACAGCCATATGATTTGAATTTGTAAGTGTGGGTACAACAAAAATAGGTTCGTTCGTTAAGGCGATAAACATCGCTTTGTATCTAACGTGTGCAATAAGGGTTATAAGATATGCACAAGCGCACCGTCTTTAATACAGAGGTGTCTCCATGCAAAAGCAACCTGTAAATACGTCGTAACGGCTACTGAAGAGCGTTCGCGTATTTTGGTGCTATAGGGGTGAGGGATACATACATACTGGTGAACTTAATAGGTAGCAGAAATAATCTGCGTTTAAACAAACAATACCACGGTTTAAAGGACAGACCCGTTGTAGGGATTCGCAGCATTAATAACAATGCGAGGACAAGAAAGACAGGCTTATTATGCGTAACCGCAATCAGCTTGGTCATGACTTGTGGATATTTGCGAATAACAGGTTTCTGCTGGATTTCGGGTATTTGCAACAGCACTTCCTTGTTGGAAGTTGCTTCAACAGACACCCCAACAGCAGATTCGGACTGCGTCGGAATAGGGAAGCACAAGGCTTGGAAAACGCACAAAATGATAATGATCGTGTAGTGGAGTATTCTAGGTTGTTGTCGCATTTTGGCTTCCCTCCTTTTCCGTGAAACATACTGTTATTAAAATAATAACACATTTTTGTCTTAACTCCAAACCTCTTCATAATATACTGAGAAATCATGACACGCTTTCCATCAATCCGCTTCGTATATCCCCATCGGCCTTGCCATATACTTTGAAGAGGAAGGAAAGGAGTGATTCTTGTGGAACTGTTTGCTGTATGGACCGATGTATCTGGGCAAGAGGAAGCGGATCAATTTTATCGTTGTGTCAAGGAAAAAACCAAAGGTTTACATATAAGTAAAAGAGGATTCAGGCTTGTCTTCAAACATAATGATGGAAGAGCAGCCTGGGTGTGCAGAGGGAATGAGAATCACGAAGACTTCCAGCAATGGCTTCCCCGGATCAGTGATCTGCTCTCCCTTGGGCTCGCCGATTTCATTATGGAGACACAAGAACGTAACATGGTGGAGGATATGATCGCCAAGGCATGTTCTGTCATGGATGAGCATGAGGTGGAGAAGGTCAATCGAATCTGCATGCCACTACTATTAAATGGTGATCTGGATCAACCTGGACTCCGGGAGCGCCGTCGTACTACGTTGGCTAGTGGACTACGGCAGGATTTGGAGGATGTTCACTTTTTTCACCTTGAAGGCATTATCAACTTCCGCATACGGCCATATAAACAGGAGCTTCAGGAATTAGTGGAGTATGCGCTGGATGAGTTCTGGATGGATCGGCAGTATGAAGAATTTATGGGGCTGTTAAAATATTTTGTATTTTTTCAAGAAGCCAAAGTACCTCTGGTTCATCTTGTACACAAGGGAATGCATGAATTTCAGGTCCTGGATGCTGGACTTAATCTGTTACCCGTGCAAAAGGATGAACAGGTTGTTGTGGAAATGCCGGGTCTGGAACTGGAGATGGATATTGAAGATATGATTGTAAGTACACTCATCTCGATCTCTCCTGAGAAAGTTATGCTGCATACACGTACCCCGGATCTGCCGATCATCTCAACCATATGCCAGATCTTTGAAGACAAGGTACAAATATGCCATCATTGCCCGGAATGTGAAGTGCTGCGTTCAGGATTGTTGACAGGTCTTGACGCAAGTGATCTCGGCAATTATAATAACTGTTGATCCATGATTTTTTCATGTGAACCATTGAACCAAAAGCGTTGACAAAGACAATGACCACACGCACGATCGGTGCAGAGAGAGGAACCTTGGCTGAAATTTCCTCCGGATATCACGTATGGTTTACCCCTTTGTAGCTGCAATTTTGAAAGTGGAGTTAGAACATCACCTTTTTTGGGGATTATCCGCGAGTAAGGATCTGCCGGGTCATGCCCGTTATCGTCATGCCAATGAGGGCTGTGTCTCCGAATAGGATGAATCAGCTGAATTAGGGTGGAACCACGAGTATATATCACTCGTCCCTTTGCCGGGACGGGTGTTTTTTGCGTTCCTTTGCAAAATGATTGGAATAGCATTAGATAATCAATCCATGAACATTAGGACATGAAGGTTACATTAACAGGAGGAATGAGACAAATGGCAGTTAACATTAAATTACCGGATGGTTCGGTACGTGAGTACGCGGAGGGCAGCACCATTGAGGACGTAGCGGCTTCGATTAGCAGCGGATTGCGCAAAAATGCCGTAGCCGGCAAGCTGGATGGTATCGTGGTGGACTTGTCCACAACACTTCATGAAGGAGCATTGGTGGAGATCGTAACTTTGGATTCACCAGAAGGACTTGAAGTGATGCGTCATAGTACAGCTCACTTGATGGCTCAAGCCGTGAAACGTTTATTTGGTAACCAAGAGGTACGCCTTGGTATTGGCCCGGTCATCGAAGATGGTTTTTACTATGATATGGACCTCGAACACCCGCTCAATCCTGAAGATCTGCAAAAGATCGAGAAGGAAATGGAGCGTATTGTAAACGAGAACTTGCCAATTGTACGTAAGGAAGTTAGCCGCGAGGACGCGATCAAAACGTTCGAAGAAGTGGGCGATCCCTACAAACTTGAGTTGATTCGTGACTTGCCCGAAGACAGCGTGATCACGATTTACGAGCAAGGTGAATTCTTCGACTTGTGTCGTGGTCCTCACGTGCCATCGACTAGCAAAATCAAAGTGTTCAAACTGATGAATGTCGCGGGTGCTTACTGGCGTGGAGATAGCAAAAACAAAATGCTTCAACGTATCTATGGTACGGCTTTTGTGAAAAAAGCACAGTTGGACGAGCATTTGCACTTCCTCGAAGAGGCTCGCAAACGGGATCACCGCAAGCTGGGTAAAGAGCTCGAAATGTTCACATTCTCCCAATTGGTTGGCCAAGGTCTGCCAATCTGGTTGCCTAACGGTGCGAAGCTGCGCCGTACCCTGGAGCGTTATATTGTGGATCTGGAAGAAAGCCTTGGATACCAGCATGTATACACACCGGTTCTGGGGAACGTGGAATTGTACAAAACATCTGGACACTGGGAGCACTACCAGGAAGATATGTTCCCGAAAATGGTTATGGATAACGAGGAACTCGTTCTCCGTCCAATGAACTGTCCTCACCATATGATGGTGTACAAGTCCAGCATGCACAGCTACCGTGATCTGCCAATCCGTATTGCTGAGCTTGGCATGATGCACCGTTATGAAATGTCAGGAGCGTTGACAGGTCTGCACCGTGTACGTGCAATGACTCTGAATGACTCACACATTTTTGCACGCCCGGATCAGATTAAAGAAGAGTTCGCTCGTGTTATCGAATTGATTCAAACGGTGTACAAGGATTTCGGTATCAACGAATATCGTTTCCGTCTGTCGTATCGCGATCCGAAGGATACCGAGAAATACTTCCAGAACGACGAGATGTGGGAGATGTCCCAACGCATGCTGCGTGAAGTTGTGGAAGAGCTTGACCTTCCATTCTATGAAGCAGAAGGTGAAGCTGCGTTCTACGGTCCGAAGCTGGATGTGCAGATCAAAACAGCATTGGGCAAAGAAGAGACATTGTCTACAGTCCAACTGGACTTCCTGTTGCCTGAGCGCTTTGAGCTTGAATATGTGGGAGATGACGGACAGAAACATCGTCCGGTCGTTATTCACCGTGGTGTAATCAGTACGATGGAACGTTTCACAGCATTCTTGCTGGAGAACTTTGCAGGAGCTTTCCCGCTGTGGTTGTCTCCGGTTCAGGCCAAAGTGATCCCGGTATCCGGAAACTTCGACGATTATGCGCGTGAAGTGGAAGCGAAGCTGAAACGTGCGGGAATCTCTGCTGAAGCTGATCTGCGGAATGAGAAGCTTGGATATAAAATCCGTGAGGCGCAGCTTGAGAAAATGCCTTATATGTTTGTTGTCGGTGAGAATGAGCGTAATGCAGAAGCGGTATCCGTGCGTAAGCGTGGAGAAGGCGATCTGGGCATGAAACCGGTCGATGAAATTATTGCACAATTGAAAGAGGAAATTGCAACACGTTTGGTGTAAATGAACCATGGATCTATGGGATAACCATTGCATAAGCTGAGCTGATTTATCTGAATAAACGCCTGAGTAACTTGGGAACTCCCTTGTTGTTCAGGCGTTTTTTCGTCGTTTTCAATTTTGAAAAGTATAGATTAATTGCTTTTTGGAAAACCTTTGCAGTGAGGGGGAGGTTGTACAATGAAAAAGCAATTCTCAATTCAAAAGAAAACGATACGGTGTTTACTGGTTGGTTGTGTAATGTTCGCCGGAATAATGATCAGCCTGAATCAGGCGGATGCGTATACATTTGAAGAGGAAAGTGCAGTACTTCATGTCGAGAGTCGAAGCAGTGAGACTTCGATTGAGCGTTCGAGCAAGTCTAATCAAGAATTTTCGGAACAGGCCGACCATCTATACAGCGATGAGGCCCAACTGACAACCATGGTATACATGGCTTTACTGTGGTCACCACAACCGATGGTCATTCCAAAGCCGGAGCTTCCAGATAAACAAGTGGGTAATCCATCTATGCCTGTGCTTGCCCCACGTTCAGAACAGGTTCTTGGCACACAGAAGGTGACAGCAACAGGATATACGGCAGGTGTGGAGTCTACAGGTAAAGGCCCCAAACATCCACAATACGGAATTACGTATTCCGGTGTCAAAGTACGCCGTGATAAAGAAACCGTCTCCACGATTGCAGCTGATCCAAAGTTGTTTCCAATGGGCTCCATTCTATATATTCCGGGCTATGGATACGGGATTGTTGCAGATACCGGTTCGGCGATCAAAGGCAATAAAATTGATCTGTATTTCCCGACAACCAAGCAAGTGTATAAGGAGTGGGGCAAAAAGGATGTGGAGGTACAGGTGATCAGGCAAGGCGCTGGAAAGTGTACAGAAAAGATGCTCAGCGATTTGGCTGATGCGATCAATGTGTACAAATCTGTACCGGATTCTTGGTTGGACAAGGCCATTTAATTTCACATGTGAACATGAATAACAGAAGTGCTCTCTCCACATAATACTGACTGGGGACGAACCCCGCGGTGCAGCAATGCATCGTAAATATGAAGAGAGAGGTGATTCGTTGTGGCTAAAAAATCACAAGGGTATCAAACGCCGAACGAGAAGTACAATGCAGAGTTTGGAGAAGAGAATACAGCATCTAAAGTGAAGCAATCCGCTCAAAACAAAGTTCAAGATAATTTCCAAACACCTGATGAAAAATTCAATGCCGAGTTCGGTGTAGAAAACACAGGCCAAACTGGCCAAGGTCAAGGCAAAGCATCCAAATACAAAAAATAAATGAAGATTCATTAACCCAATGATGATTCAGCACCCTGGAGCAGCAGCTCCAGGGTGTTTTACATATGCGAAGTTTTTACAAAAATATCCTCACATCTCAGTCTTGAGACCGAGATGACTTCCACCTGCCGCCGCTGTTCTCATTGCCTTGTCTGAGTTACACTGGATACATAATAAAGACGAAGGAGACATGAGCGATGAAACGATCTACGCGTGACCGCTGGTGGGTTGGCATACCTCTTATTGCTATAGGTGCAATGATCTTGTTCAGACAATTGGGATATGACATTGATGTAGGATATATTTTCAGAACATATTGGCCGTTATTTTTAATCTGGTGGGGGGCCAAGGGAATCTCCGAGATTCGTCGCAACGGGGGTTATGCTTTTATTGGACCGGTCATCGTACTGGGGATTGGTGGTTACTTTCTTGCCCGTAACCTGGGATGGATTGATTACTCCATGGGGGAGTTCATCCGTTACCTGATCCCGGTTATGCTAATTGGCGGAGGATTATTCGTACTGATTGGGCCACGACGTCGCGACCGGAAACATCATGATAAAATGCAGCCACCTCCAGCACCTGAGCAACCTTATAAACCGTTGTCTCCTGAGGATCTGGAAATGCCATCTTCGTTTGACGAACAGTTCGAGAAAACTTTTGGCAAACCTAAGCAGGAACAGAAGAACGCCTCATATGGCCCTCATTTCACAGGATCAACAGATTCATCATCACAAGAGCATCAATATAAGAAGAAATATCAATCGCATAACTCAAGTGATACTGGATATGAAAAACATTATGATGATGACTACGGGAATGGTTATGGGGATTATGGCAGTGGCAATACCATCAATAAATCAGCGTTCATTGGGGATTTGTATATGGGACAGGAAGTGTTCTCGTTGAAACCGATGAACATCTCGGCCTTTATCGGAGATACCGTTATTGATTTGACCAAAGCACAGATTCCATACGGTGAGACGAAAATTGTCATTTCTTCATTTATCGGTGATGTGAAAGTATTTGTACCAGAAGATATGGATCTGGGTGTGACGGTGACGACGAATTCATTCATTGGAGACATGTCATTGTTGAATCAGAAACGCGGCGGATTCCTGAGTAGTGCGCAGGCTGAAACTGCCCATTATCGTGAGGCAAGCAAAAAGGTGCGCATTATTGTAAGTGTGTTTATCGGAGACGTCAAAGTTAATAAGGTGGGTTAATGCATGATTCGAACAATTCTCAAGGCCAATAAGTGGGAACTGATGATGTATTTTGCGTTAACGGGTCTGATTACGCTGGGTGGATTCTATCTATTATATGGAGAGGTGTTGATGGGGGCTGGCCGTCAAAGGGCATGGACCTATGTTGCCGTTATTGTGCTGGCCACCGTTATCACCGGATATATCGCCGCATTACGACTTCAGCGCAAGATCGACCTGCTCGATCTTAACATGTTGAAAGTGTCCAAGGGTAATCTGGCGGTACGCATGCCTGAAGCGGATGACGCTTCGTTCGGTCGTGTCTACCAGGAGTTCAATGTCATGATGGATTCGATTGAGAAAAAGATGAGACTGCTTCAGCGTCTCGGTGAGCAGGAAGTGATTGAGAAGGAGCAGGCCTCGGAGCGCGCTGTGCTTGAAGAGCGCAAACGAATGGCAAGGGATCTCCATGACACGGTTAGCCAGCAGCTGTTTGCCATGCATATGTCGGCGTCATCCTTACCACGTCTGCTGGAGATGAATCCGGAGCATGGCGGTAAAGTGCTGGACCAGTTAATTCAGATGTCACATATTGCGCAGCGACAGATGCGAGGACTCATTGCCCAACTTCGACCGGTGGAGCTGGAAGGGCGTGATCTCAGCGCGGCACTGGATAGCTGGTTTCCTGATTATTGCCGGCAGAATGGTCTTAAAGGTGTGAAAGAGCTGGAACTGGATGGCGGAATCTCGGATGCCATTGAGCACCAGCTGTTTCTTGTTATTCAGGAGGCGGTTGCCAATGTTGTGAAACATGCAGAGGCAGGCGTGGTCAGTCTGTCCATACGGGAGAGTGAACATCAGATCAGCATGAGCATCAGCGATGATGGTCAGGGATTTTTGCATCAAGCCGAGCGTCCAGGTTCATATGGGTTATCTACCATGCGTGAACGGGCCGAGAAGCTTGGGGGGCAAGTCCAGATTATATCGAAGCCGGGAGCGGGAACGACGGTACGGGTATTGATCCCGAAATTTCCGAATGTTTCTGAATGAATTAAGGGGGAGACGAAATGAGTGGGAAAGTAAACGTAATGATTGTGGATGACCATGACATGGTACGAATGGGCTTGAAAACGTATCTGATGCTGGAACCTACTTTTCATGTGATGGGAGAAGCAGGCCATGGGCAGGATGCGCTCGATCAGTTGCGCAAATTAAATGATAATGAAATGCCCGACTTGATCCTCATGGATCTGATGATGCCGATCATGAATGGCGCAGAAGCAACACAAGCTATCATGACTGAATTTCCAGGGATGAAGATCGTGATGCTCACCAGTTTCCTGGAGGATGATCTTGTTGTGCAAGCGATTGAAGCGGGTGCGGTAAGTTATGTGCTCAAGACAGTCTCTGCTGAAGAATTGATCTATGCTCTTCAAGGGGCTTACAGAGGCATGCCTGTTATGACAGGTGATGTGTCGCAGGCATTGACTCGGGGGATCAGGCAACGTACAGCGAGAGAGAGTGAATCTGGTTTGACTGAACGGGAAAAGGAAGTGCTGTTGCTTATTGCAGAGGGGAAAACCAACAAAGACATTGGAGAAGAATTACATATCAGTATCAAAACCGTCAAAACACATGTGAGCAACCTGCTGATGAAATGTGAGATGGACGATCGAACCCAATTGGCAATCTATGCGCATCGTCAGGGCTGGGTGAAAACGAAAGGATAAAATCCCGTTATGACGGGAAAAACAATCTATTCTTCCGTGCTTTTATCTCCTTTTTAATTGTTTTTAAGGTACGGTTAAGGTTTAAAGTACAAAATAAGGACAGTTAAAGAATATCTCTTGGGAATAAGAGATTGGGAGGTAGAGAGGCATGGACGAACGCAATTATAGATCGAACCGTCAAGACGAGGAAAACGAAACCAAACAAACGGAGAATCGCAATTCTTCCGGAACGGACGAATCCTCCTATTATTATTCTTATGGACCTTTTCAGTCCGTGAATCAGGAAGATACAGCAAACCACATGGGAAGCAATAATCAACGTGAAGAAGGAAATGTAGAGATTACAAAACCTGATCCGGTGAGACCCGTACCTACTTACTACAATAATCAATCCTCCGAGCAAGCGACAAGATCAACAGGAGGCGGTGGAAACGGCTCAGGTAATGGTGGAGATCAAGGGAATGGCGGCAAAGGCAACTGGAACTATAATAACCGCAAGCCGCGTTCATCTGTAAGATCACTGTTGTTCTCTTTTATTGCCGGCATGCTGGTCATTACCGTTCTCATGTACACAGCCGATAGAACAAACATGTTCACACCGGAGACTGCACTTACGAACACGGAAAATCAAAGCTCGGGACAGGAAGCGTCCACAAACACAGGCGGAGGCAACAATGTGACAGCATCGTTACTGCCAACAGGCAAAGAAGATGTCTCATCCGTAGTGACGAGTACAAGTCCAGCTGTTGTCAAAATCGAAACACTCGCGAAACAGTCCTCGCGTACAGGAATGGGTCAGGGTGGATCGAACACAAGTGATCCGTTGTACCAATACTTCTTCGGTAATGGGGGCGGAACGGAAGGCAATCAAGGTCAGAGCCAGCAACAACAGCAAGGCAGTAATCAATTAGTACCCCTAGGCATTGGTTCAGGATTCATTTTTGACAAAGAAGGATATATCCTGACGAATCAACACGTAGTTCAGGGTGCGGACGTAATCCAGGTAACCTTGGAGAACAACAGTAAACCTTATGAAGCTAAACTTCTGGGAAGCAGCTTCGATCTGGATTTAGCTGTACTGAAAATTGAGAAAAACAGTGGTGACGATGCGTTCCCTGTAGCTCCACTGGGTGACTCCAACAGCACTCAAGTCGGTGAGTGGCTTGTAGCGATCGGTAACCCTGAAGGATTCGAACACACGGTTACAGCAGGTGTGCTGAGTGCCAAAGAACGTACAATCAGCATTCCAGATGAAGAAACAGGAAAAACACGTGAGTACAGCCATTTGCTGCAAACAGATGCTTCGATTAATCCGGGTAACTCTGGTGGTCCGTTGCTGAACCTGAATGGGGAAGTTATCGGAATGAACGTTGCAGTAAGCGCAGATGCACAAGGGATTGGCTTTGCGATCCCATCGAGCGTTATCTCTGAAGCCGTTAAATATCTCAAAGAGAACAAAGAAGTTCCCAAAGAGCCAGTACCATTTATCGGTGCATCTCTGATGGCTCTCACGCCTGAAGTAGCTAAACAAATGGGAACAGACATTACCGAAGGTTCTGTCGTAGCCAGCACGATCTTCCAATCACCGGCTTACCAAGCAGATCTTCGTGCATATGACATCATCACTGGTGCTAATGGTACGCCGTACGCCACAAGTCAGGATCTGATTGATTTTATCAAGAAACAGAAAATTGGCAGTGAAGTGACATTGAACGTGGTTCGTGACGGTAAGAAAATGGATCTGAAAATCAAAATCGGGAATAAAAATGATTTTGATACTTCACAAACAACAGATACCCAACAGCAACAACCATAAATATCGGGTAAGGATCGAAAGAGCGGAAGGGTTTGAAGGCCCTTCCGCTTTTTTTGCCCTGATAAAGCAGGGATATAAAGGACCAGTGAAGAATTTGAGACGCCTACTTGAAGATGCAGATTGTGCTTCTGCCTGTTACAATGGGATAAAACGTTAGGATAAAGGAGAAAGACCATGCGCTCAACTATTTTGATTGTGGATGATGACGAAAAAATTGTATCCATGCTCCGCCGGGGCTTGGCTTTTGAAGGATATGAGGTACAGACTGCTTCCAACGGAGCCGAAGGCCTTAGTAAACTGATGGACAAGGAGCCGGACATTGTTGTGCTGGATGTGATGATGCCGCAGATTGACGGATTTGAGGTATGTCGCAGATTGAGAGAAGCAGGCAGCAAAGTGCCTGTGCTAATGCTGACTGCCAAGGACGAGGTACAGAGCAGGGTGACCGGACTGGACACGGGAGCCGATGACTACCTTGTAAAACCTTTTGCGTTGGAAGAATTATTGGCGCGTGTCCGGGCATTGCTGCGCCGCAAGTCAGATAGCGCAAGTACGCCGGACAACCGCTTAATGTATGAAGATATCATTTTGGACAATGACTCACGTGAAGTACTCCGAGATGGGCAACGTCTGGAACTGACTGCCAAGGAATTCGAGCTGCTCAATCTGTTTATGCAAAATCCAAGACGGGTACTGTCCCGTGATCTGATTATGGATAAAATCTGGGGTTATGATTACAGCGGTGAGTCTAACGTGCTTGAAGTATACATCGCCATGCTCCGACAGAAGACCGAAGAATACGGTGGCAAACGTCTAATCCAGACCATCCGGGGAGCCGGTTATATTCTGAGAGGTGACTCCTGATATGTCCATCCGGTTAAGACTAACCGCATGGTATTCTGGCATTTTGGCGGCTGTGCTTATTTTTTGGGGCGTTGTAATCTATGCCTTTGTTTATTTTAACTCCTACCAGGAAGTCGAACAGCAATTGAAGGTGAAGAGTGCCCGGATTACGGAGCAAATTGGTGTTAATCCTCTTTCGCAGTCGTTGGACCTGGACCCATTTACAGAGAGCCAGCTTCAAGAGGCTCAAATATATATTCAACTCTGGGATTATCAGAGTCGTTCGGGCATAATTTCCGGCAATATGAAGAAATTACAGATTCAGTTTCCGGTATTGAAATCCAATGAAATTCTTGAAAAGCGTGGCATATCGAAGATCTATGTGGATGGCACACCGTTTCTGGTGAATCAGCTCCCCCTTTCTCTTCAAGGTACCAATGAAGTACGTGGAATTCTTCAGGTAGGAGCCAATGTAAGTTCACAGGAGCGCCTGCTGGAAGCGTTGCTTAATATTTTGGTTTTTGGCTGGCTGGTAGCGATGGCCCTCGCTATTACCTCAGGTCTTGTTCTGGCCCGCAAGTCGATGCGTCCGCTCGTGAATGTCATTGATGCCGCAAATCAGATTCAATCAGGAGATGACCTAAGTGTACGTATTCAATATGCGGGGCCTAAGGATGAGATCGGGCGTCTGATCGAAACGGTTAATAATATGCTTGAGCGTACAGAATTGTCATTCCGCGGTTTGGAGGAGACGAATGCTGCCCAGCGCCGCTTTGTATCCGATGCATCGCATGAACTGCGTACACCGCTGACTACCATTCGGGGGAACGTGGACTTCCTGAAGAAGCTGTGGGATCAAGAGGGAACAGACCGACCGAATCTGGATGAAGAAACGGTCAGACAGATGTCCGTCGAGGCGTTGGAAGACATGGCCGATGAAGGAAAACGCATGAGCAGGCTGATCAGTGACATGTTGTCATTGGCGAGAGCGGATACAGGGCAAAAAATTGAACTGAATCCGATCCCGCTGCAGATATTGGTACAGGAAGTCGCGCGAAGATCGCAATTCCTGGATCACCATGCGGAGTGGCGTACAGGTGATCTGTCAATTCTCAATGGTATCTATGTGAACGGTAGCAAGGACTATCTGCAACAGATGCTGTTTATTTTCATCGAAAATGCGTTTAAATACACACCTGACGGCTCTGTAACGCTGGATGCCGTATTATATAAAGGTCAGGTGGGACTACGCATCAGCGACACCGGTATTGGCATGGATCGGGATGAAGTGCCGTTTATCTTTGATCGCTTCTATCGAGCGGATGAATCCCGTGGGGCTACCCCCGGCATAGGTCTGGGACTTTCGATTGCGAAGTGGATTATTGAGGAACACCAAGGATCGGTCGAGGTTGTAACCAGACGTGGAGAAGGAACAACCTTTATTATCTGGTTGCCGGTGGTCTTTGCTCCGCCTATCGAATAAAGGTATAATAGACAGGACTGCAATTACATCGGCAATGTTGTCGAGAAAGAAAGCGGGTGGCAACCAAGTGGAAGTACTACGAATTTCGCCGCGTGGATATTGTTACGGCGTTGTGGATGCGATGGTGCTCGCGCGTCAAGCGGCACGCAATCTGGATTTACCACGACCTATTTATATATTGGGTATGATTGTGCATAACCAACATGTGACGGATTCCTTTGAAGAGGAAGGTATTATTACATTGGATGGTCCGAACCGAATGGATATTTTGAGCCAAGTGGAGAGTGGCACGATTATTTTTACAGCTCATGGTGTATCTCCAGAAGTGCGTAAGCTGGCAAGGGATAAAGGACTGACAACAGTGGATGCAACATGCCCTGATGTCACCAAGACACATGATCTCATTCGGGAGAAGACGGCAGAGGGTTATCAGATCATCTATATCGGCAAAAAGAATCACCCTGAACCAGAAGGTGCCGTAGGCGTTGCACCAGATCTCGTTCATCTGATCGAGAAGGAAGAAGAGATCGAAGCACTGAACATACCTCCAGGCAAAATCCTTATTACGAATCAGACCACGATGAGCCAGTGGGATATCAAACACATCATGAGCCGGCTGTTGGAGAAGTTCCCTGGCGCTGAGATTCATAATGAGATTTGTCTCGCAACTCAGGTGCGTCAGGAAGCTGTTGCTGAACAGGCAGGTCAAGCAGACCTGGTTATTGTAGTGGGTGATCCTCGCAGCAATAACTCCAACCGTCTGGCTCAAGTGTCGGAGGAGATCGCGGGGGTTACGGCCTACCGTGTATCGGATGTCTCCGAGATTCAGCAAGAATGGCTGAAAGGTGTCAATAAGGTGGCGGTTACTTCGGGTGCATCAACACCTACACCGATTACGAAGGAAGTCATCCTTTACTTGGAGCAGTATGAGCATGACAAGCCGGAGACGTGGGAGATTAAGCGTACCGTGAACATGAGCAAATTGCTGCCCCCAGTTAGAGAAAAAACACGCACACCGTAGTGTGAAGGCAATGTAAGTCTACGTGTATGTGAATTGCAAACGAGATGTGAATAAGAAGAATCCTGTTATGCAGAACCGAATTTGGTGCCTGCGGAGCAGGGTTCTTTTTAATATAGGATAAAGAAGGTGTACCTTGACGCAACAGGAGATCTATGGTATATTCACTTTAACGGATAAAAGCTTAAAAGCGAACAAGCGTTTAAGCGCGACAGAGTTTATATATTTAATCAGACGCACGTTAGAAACTTATTGTGCTCTCATACAAGGAAGGATGGGAATTAATATGATCGTTATTGCAGGCAAAGCCACACCGGAGGAACAGATTCAGGATATCGTAGCAGTTATTGAAAAAGAAGGGCTTCAGGTGCATATCTCTCGCGGAGAGGATCGTACTATTATTGGGTTGATTGGCAAAGTTGAACCTAAAATGCAAGAGCATCTTCGCCAAATGAAAGGTGTCGAGAATGTTGTGAAAATCTCGAAGTCCTACAAGTTGGCAAGCCGTGACTTCCATCCGGAAGATACGGTGATCTCCATCAAAGGTGTAGATATTGGCGGAAAAGAACTTGTCGTCATGGGTGGACCGTGTGCAGTTGAATCCGCTGCGCAGATTGATGAGATTGCGGGACTTGTAAAAGCTGCAGGTGGGCAAGTGTTACGTGGGGGTGCATTTAAGCCGCGTACAGGACCTTACAGCTTCCAGGGAACGGGCGTAGAGGGATTGATCATGATGGCAGAGGCAGGTAAGAAACATGACCTGCTGACCATTACAGAAGTCATGACACCTGAGTATGTGGATATTTGCGCCGAGTACGCAGATATTCTGCAAGTAGGTACACGTAACATGCAGAACTTTGACCTGCTGCGCAAATTGGGCGAGTGCGGCAAACCGGTATTGTTGAAACGTGGCTTCAGTGCAACATATGATGAGTTGTTGAATGCGGCAGAATACATTCTTGCGGGTGGTAATCCAAATGTCATGCTGTGTGAACGTGGTATTCGTACGTTTGAATCTTACACACGTAATACGCTTGACCTGTCAGCGATCCCTGTTCTACAGTCTCTGAGCCATTTGCCGGTTATTTCTGACCCGAGCCATGGTACTGGACGACGTGAACTGGTGGAGCCGATGACAAAAGCTTCTGTTGCTGCGGGTGCCAATGGCCTGATCATTGAAATGCATACCGATCCGGATAACTCCATGACAGGAGATGGTGTGCAATCCTTGTTCCCTGATCAATTCGCGAACCTGTTGCAGGATCTGGAGAAATTGGCACCAATCGTGGGTAAATCATTCAGTACAGCTAAACAACCAGCAGCATTCTTCCCGGCACGTGTAGGCGTATAATAGAATTCATAGTCAAAGTCTGGAACATCATCCGGGCATCTCATCTGGTCTCGTTTATTGCGACGGAATCAGATAGATGCTCGGTTTTTTGCATATTTTGCAGCTTTGAACGTATTTATTAATCAATAGTGATAAGAAACATTTATGATGTGAAGTTTTTTCCATGATTTAGGATAAAAAAGGGGTCGCTTTACCGCATTAAACCAGTTAAATGTATATAAATTGTGTTGTTATCTGAATTTACGTTATTTATAAAATGTGAGTATAGCTAACATACTCGCAAAAAATACCTTACATAAGTATTGACGATGTCAGGTTTTAAAATTTATAATGACGACAGAAAAAAATTCGAATTTAGACATTTTCTTAGTGGGGTTGTTTAATGTTCGGAATATTTGGGAGGACGAATACATGTCGGTTGAAAACGTATTGAAATCAATTCAAGAGAACAACATCGAGTGGGTAGATTTTCGTTTTGTAGATTTAGCTGGTCGTGCACATCACATTTCCTTGCCAGCTTCGGCTGTTGATGCAGACACGTTCGTAAATGGAGTAGCTTTTGACGGTTCTTCTATCCAAGGTTTCCGCGGAATTGAAGAGTCCGATATGGTTATGATGCCAGACCCTGAAGCGACTTATGTCGATCCGTTCACTGCACACCCTACATTAAATGTTATGTGTGATATCTTCACTCCAGACGGCGAGCGTTATGAGCGTGACCCACGTAGCATCGCTGTTAAAGCAGAAGCTTATTTGCAAGAAAGCGGTGTAGGTACAGCGGCATTCTTCGCACCTGAATCCGAGTTCTTCATCTTCGACGATGTACGTTATGAGAGCGGCACGAACAGCTCTTCCTACTACGTAGATTCCGAAGAAGCTTCATGGAACACGAACCGCAAAGAAGAAGGCGGAAACCTGGGCTTCAAAGTACGCACTAAAGGTGGATATGTTCCAGTAGCTCCAGTCGATACACAACAAGATATTCGTAGCGAAATGTGTCGCCTTTTGGAAGAAGCGGGTCTGTCGATTGAGCGTCATCACCATGAAGTGGCGACAGCAGGTCAAGCCGAAATCAACTTCCGTTTTGATACACTGAAGAAAACAGCAGATAACCTGCTTGCATACAAATACATCGTGCACAACACTGCACGTCAATATGGTAAAGTAGCAACATTCATGCCAAAACCATTGTTCGGTGATAATGGTAGCGGAATGCACGTTCACCAATCCATCTTTGATGGCGATTCCCCATTGTTCTATGACAAAGCGGGATATGCTAACCTGAGTGAAATGGCTCTGCACTACATCGGCGGTATCCTGTACCATGCTCCGGCACTGATCGCTTTGACTAACCCGAGTACAAACTCGTTCAAACGTCTTGTACCTGGTTACGAAGCACCAGTTAACTTGGTTTACTCCAAAGGTAACCGTTCCGCAGCAGTTCGTATTCCGGTTGCAGCTGTGACACCAAAAGGTTGTCGTATCGAGTTCCGTACACCAGACTCCACAGCTAACCCATACTTGGCATTCTCCGCAATGTTGATGGCTGGTCTGGATGGAATCAAACGCAAAATCAACCCAACTGAACTTGGATATGGTCCGCTCGACAAAAACATCTATGACCTGTCTGATGCAGATAAAGAAAATATCCGCAGTGTGCCAGCTTCCCTCGAAGAAGCACTGGATGCATTGGCAGCGGATAACGAGTTCTTGACTGAAGGCGGCGTATTCACAAAAGAATTCATTGAAAACTACATCAACCTCAAGCGCGATGAAGCGAAAGCAGTAGCGATCCGCATTCATCCGCACGAGTACAGCCTTTACTTCGACTGCTAATCGGTCGGGGTCGGAACAGAACTTGTTGCAACTTAAAGCCTCCGGGACACAATCTCGGGGGCTTTTCCTTGAATTAAACAATGTAGTGCTTTAACTTTGCAGGGTGATAAAGGAATTTGATGGCCTGAATTGAACACTTCAGTGCATATTGCCCTTGAAGCAGATAGAGAATACTGATATCATAGCGATAATATTCACTTTGAGTGCATTTCGCACAAATCCATAGAGCGACTTTCAATAAGTAAGATATAGATCAAAATTATTCAATTTGTCTATATCTTATACCCGTGAGCGAGTCTAATCGAATTGTGCAAAATGCTGTTTGTATGTCAGAGTTACGGATGGAAAGGGCGGGGGATTTTGTGACAAAAAGAGCGTATAACTTTAATGCAGGACCTGCGGCGTTACCACTTGAGGTACTGGAGCGTGCACAGGCGGAATTTGTAGATTTTCGTAATACAGGCATGTCGATTATGGAGATGTCTCACCGTGGAGCGGTGTATGAGTCTGTACATAATGAAGCTCAGGAGCGGTTGTTGTCGCTTCTAGGCAATCCAAAAGGATACAAGGTTCTCTTTCTGCAGGGCGGTGCAAGCACTCAGTTCGCGATGTTGCCAATGAATCTGCTCGGTGCAGGTCAGACTGCAAGTTACGTGATGACCGGCAGCTGGGCCAAGAAGGCTCTGTCTGAGGCGAAATTGATCGGCGAGACACATGTTGCTGCATCTTCGGAAGCAGAGAAATTCATGAAATTGCCGGATGTTTCGAATCTGAGCCTGCCTGAACGTACGGCTTATGTGCATCTTACTTCCAACGAAACGATTGAAGGTACGCAATTTAAGTCATTCCCGGATACCGGTTCAGTACCTCTGATTGCCGACATGTCGAGTGATATTTTCTGTAAACCATTCGATCTCAATCAGTTTGGTATGATCTATGCAGGTGCACAGAAGAACCTGGGACCATCGGGGATTACGGTTGTGATTGCTCGTGAGGAACTGGTGAGTGAATCGCCTAAAACGATTCCAACCATGCTTCGTTACAGTACGCATGTAGACAACAACTCCCTATACAATACGCCGCCATCCTTCTCAGTATATATGGTAAATGAAGTATTGAAATGGATTGAAGAACAGGGCGGATTAACTGGTATTGAGCAAAAAAATACGAAAAAAGCTGAATTGCTTTACAACGCAATTGATGCTTCCGGTGATTTCTACCGTGGTTGTGTGGAACCGGAAGATCGTTCCCTGATGAATGTAACCTTCCGTCTTGCTTCGGAGGAACTGGAGAAGAAGTTCATCAAGGCATCGGAGGAAGAAGGATTCGTAGGTCTGAAGGGACATCGCAGTGTGGGTGGTCTACGTGCCTCCATTTACAATGCGGCTCCTTATGAGAGTGTAAAGGCACTGACAGACTTCATGAGTCACTTCCAGAAGACAAATGGATAATTAAGTAGGGGTACGGAGTCATGGACCATAGTGTCTAATCCTGTGCCTTACCAGAGCCTTCCACATTGACGTGTGGAGGGCTTTTCTTTAAGATTAGAGGGTTGTCATCAACACGAATTGAAAAGGAGATTGAACACATATGGCTTTACACATCGTTCTGGTTGAACCAGAAATTCCGGCGAACACAGGAAATATTTCGCGTACTTGTGCGGCCACCGGGACCCATCTGCATCTCGTGCGTCCACTTGGATTTCGAACAGATGATGCTACATTGAAACGGGCAGGGCTGGACTACTGGCATGCCGTTCATATTGAATACCACGACTCATTTGCAGAGGTTCAGGAAAAATATCCGGAAGGTCGCTTCTTCTACGCAACTACGAAGGCGAAGAACCGATACAGTGACTTTAATTTTCAAGATGGGGATTTCCTCGTTTTCGGTAAAGAGACCAAAGGCCTCCCACCTGAATTAATTGCTGCAAATCCCGATACATGCATGAAAATGCCAATGACTGGTGACGTTAGATCATTAAACCTGTCTAATTCGGCAGCAATTATTGTATATGAAGCGTTGCGTCAGCTCAATTTTCCGGGGTTAGAAGGATAATTTCCGGTTATAAATAACGGCTAGAATTCGGTAAAAAAACATTTTTCAAAAAAAAGGACAAAAAATGTTTATTTCCAGCAGGATTCGACAAAATCTTGGCGAATCTATAAACATAGTACAAATGTACCTAGAAATTTAGAGTAAGATAGGAGAGGTGTGCCGTAGCTATGAAGCCAGCTGGAGTAGTTCGCAAAGTTGACCAATTAGGTAGGATCGTATTGCCTAAATCTTTGCGTAAAAGGTATCAAATGAATGAGGGAGATCCTGTAGAGATCTTAGTACAAGGGGACCATATTATCTTGGAGAGATATCGTCCAAAATGTATTTTCTGCGGATCCATCGAGGAAGTCAACGAGTTCAAAGAGCGTTACATATGCGCACAATGTTTAGATGAAATGACTCAGCTTCCACAGCACGGGTAAGAAGTAACGCCATGGGGTTTATTAACCCCGTGGCGTTTTTTTTGTTTTCAGTATTCAGTGCATGGTTCAGTTCCGCGGAAATATAAGAAGAATATAATTTTTAACGCTGGTTGCATATAGGTAAAATCTCATCCCACACGGCATTCAGGATGCCTTGCATGTTTTCTTCCTCGCTGTTAATACATATGACAGCTTCCTTCGAGGGAAGGATGATACATAACTGACCATAGGCTCCATCGGCGCGGTAAGCCTCATGGGAACACATCCAGAACTGATATCCGTAACCTTTTCCCCAATCACCATCTCCAGTCGTTTCGATCTGCCGGGACGTAGCTTGTCTGATCCAATTCGCAGGTATAAGCTGTGTGCCTTCCCAAAGGCCCTCCTGGAGCAGTAACTGTCCAAATCGACTCAGTTCCTCATTGCTTATCCAAAGTCCTGCACAGCCGAGTGTTACCCCCAGTGGAGAGGTTTCCCACTCTACATCATGAATGCCCAGAGGCTCAAATAATCGCGGAGTCAGGTAATCTTTCACGGTTTGGCCGGTGGCTGCCTGAAACATGGCTGAGATCATAAACGTATCCCCGCTGCTGTATGTAAATTGTTCTCCGGGCATCCGATCCAGAGGGAGAGACATATAATGTTTCGCCCAATCTTTCTCGGTCAAAGAAGCTCGTTCATCAGCCCAAAGAGGCGGCGAATCATGACCAGAAGACATTCGGAGCAGGTCACGTAACTTCAATTCCCGTGGAGATGGGAGCTTGTAATGTGCACTCGATACATGATTATAGGTGAAATAATCACCAAGTGTGGCATCCAGATGTAACAGACCTTCTTCAAGCGCAAGACCAACAGCCATGCATGTGAAGGATTTACTTATGGAATGTTGTACACGGCGTTGATCCCTATCCCTGTCCCAATAGGCAAGCAGATGCCCTTTTTGTAATATGCGAACGGAGAACACGTTCAATTGTTGCTTAGTAATGGTATGAATGAAATCTTTGAGTTGCTCAGACATATTAACCTCCCTAATATCAGGTGAAACCTGAGTAAAATCGGTTGGTGAAACGTTTCCGTAATTCGAATGCAAAATCAGAACTCATGTTAGTATAAACCTGGTTTGGTGTCAATTAAAGTTGTGATAACACTGACTAAAATTTCATTTTTTCGTAATAATAGTGTCTTTCGGCGCAAATTTAGACGTAAAAAAGCATTTTTTCGAGAAAATAACGCGAAATTTGTAAAAAGGTTATTGACAGGATTTACTCATCGGGCTTATGATTTATTCGAAACGATTCGAAGAAATCGCTTCCACCTTAAAAGTGTTGTAATGAAGACCAAGTGAATCAACGTTGGCTATGTTTTGAAACGATTCGAGAAAATCGTTTCGATAACCCATCGTAATACAAGGGAATCTACAACAGCCTGCAAAACAACGCCAGAGCAACGAATGAGTAAAGACAGCAGGCGATGATGAGAGGGGTTACATTATGGCACATATAACGATCGAAACTGGATCGCCAACCTTATGCATGAATACCAGCATACATGTTGTGTCCAGTGACTCCGGAGAGACTTCAGGCGGTACCCTATATCTGTTGCACGGAGCAGGCGATAATGCGAGTACCTGGCAACGATTAACCACAATTGAGATGTATGCAGCGCAATATGGTTGCACCATCATTATGCCGGAAGCGAATCGAAGCTATTACACCGATATGGAATACGGCCTGAATTACTTCCACTACATCACTCAGGAGTTACCTGAAGTATGCGAGCGTCTACTCAATCTGAATCCTGATCCGGAGAAAACGTATGTCGGCGGTTTATCCATGGGCGGATATGGTGCACTGAAATGTGGACTAACTTATCCAGAGAAGTATCGCAAAATAGTGTCTCTATCCGGGGTGACGGATATTCAGACACGGCTTCATGATCCCCATATGCCAGCGACCATGATCAAGGAAATGAAAGCGGTTTTTGGAGAACGTTTACAGGTAAAAGCCGATCAGGATATTTACGCACTGTCGGCCAAGCTGCTGGAACAGGGTGTTCCTTTACCTAATATCCTCAGTTGCTGTGGCGATCGTGACCCCTTCGTAGAGATGAATCGTGATTTCGCGAAATACATGCAGGGGACCGCTTTTGATTTTCGGTATGTGGAGACGCCGGGGGCTCATGAATGGAGATTTTGGGAGCACCACCTGAGAACGATGTTTGATTTTCTGTACAATGACAAGACCAAAGTAGAGTGAGGAGATGCAATGTGAAACCTGCAGCCGAAGGACCTAGCAAAAAGCTGAAGGGAAACGTGAAGGGCAATTCGCTCTGGACTGAAATCTGGAAGCACCGTATGACATACACCCTGCTTATTCCGGGGCTTGTCTGGCTAATCCTGTTTGCCTACATGCCGATGGGTGGCCTGTCTCTGGCATTCAAAGATTACAAGGCCAACCTGGGCATCTGGGGAAGTCCATGGAGCGGATTCGAGAACTTCAAATATGTTTTCCGTGATCCAACCTTTATTGACGCAGTATGGCGTACGCTGTACATCAATATTCTGAAACTGATTATTCAATTCCCGTTCCCGATCATTCTGGCGTTGTTGCTGAATGAATTGCGGATGCGCAGAGGGAAAAAATTGTTCCAAACCGTTCTTACGTTCCCTCATTTTCTGTCCTGGATCATCGTATCCGGCGTAGTCATCAATGTGCTCGCATATGACGGACTGGTAAACAGCGCGCTCGGATTACTCGGATTGCCAACGATTAATTTCCTTGGATCCGAATCTAACTTTGTACCGATGTTGCTGTTAACTGATATTTGGAAATCAAGTGGATGGGGCGCAATTATATTCTTGGCTGCCATTTCCGGTATTGACCAGGATCAGTATGAATCAGCACAGATCGACGGGGCTTCCCGTATGCAACAGATGTTCAAAATTACGTTACCGAACATCCTTCCAACCATCACAATCATGTTTATTCTTTCGGTTGGTGGATTGATGTCTTCCGGGTTTGACCAGATCTTCAACTTGGCAAATGCCGCTACCAAAAATGTATCGGAAGTACTCGATGTATATATCTATCGGATTACGTTCCAGTCATCAACCGATTTCTCATTCTCGACAGCGGTCAGCTTGTTCCGTTCCCTGGTGAATATGGCCTTGCTGCTTCTTGCTGACAGATTTGCCAAGTGGCTTGGCGGAGACGGTTTGTTCCGATAAGAGAGGAGGATAAATGAGATGAGCAAGAAAGCTAACAAAAAACCGAGAATTGGTACTGAAAGAATGACACTTCTCGATTACATTATTTTCGCCGTATTACTCGTGCTTGCCCTGATGATCCTGATTCCGTTCTGGAATGTTATCATGATCTCGTTTGCAACACAGAAAGAATATGCTGACAATCCATTCTTGATGTTCCCTAAACAATGGACATTGGATTCCTACAAGGCGTTGTTCGCTGACGGAACGATTCTGTCGGGATACAAAAATACCATTATATTGCTAGTCATCGGCTTGCCGCTCAGCTTGTTCCTGACAACAAGCATGGCATATGGCCTTAGTCGCAACAAATTCCCGTTTAAGAAATTTATCTTTTTCCTGGTACTGTTCACCATGATCTTTAATGGCGGTATCGTACCGCTGTACCTGATCATGAAATCACTTCATCTTACAGGTACGCTCTGGTCCGTTATCCTGGCGGGAAGCTTCAGTGCTTTTAACATGATTCTGATGATGAACTACTTCTACACCTTGCCTGAATCACTGATGGAATCGGCGAGACTGGATGGAGCAGGAGAGTGGAGAATTCTGTTCTCTGTCGTTCTTCCGCTGGCTACACCAATTATGGCTACAATCACGTTATTCTACGGTGTGGCTTACTGGAACAGTTGGTACGATGCGATGATATTCCTTCGAAAAGCGGATCAGTTACCGCTCCAGAATGTACTGCGAAACATTATCGTGACATCTACGACGAATGCATCAAATGCATCCAGTGTGGATGCTGCCCAGGCGAGCAACTTCTCCATGGGTATGAAGATGGCAGCTGTATTTGTCACCATGGTACCAATTATGTGTTTCTTCCCAATGCTGCAAAAACACTTTGCCAAAGGGGTATTAACAGGGGCAATCAAGACCTGATTATACGTATAGGATTTTGCAATAAAATCTGACTAAAAAACATGGGGGTAAAACATGAAAACGAACAAAAAGTTGTCAGTAAGAGCTCTCTTTGCCATCACGCTTAGTGTAGTTATGCTGATGGTGACCGCTTGTTCCAGCCAAGGAGCTTCAGGTGGTAACGAAAAAGATGCAGAGGGAAATTACAAAGATAACCTGACCATCTCTGTAGCTAACTTGACAGAAATCAAAAACGGAAACCTGGATAATGACTTCCACAAGTTCTGGACAGACAAATTCAATGTAACATGGGACTACAACTATATCGATTGGGATTCGTGGGGCGAGAAGCTTCGTCTGTGGATTAACTCTGGCGACTTGCCGGATGTAGCGGTATGGAACTATGTACATGGCGATGCCATTAACAGCATTGAACAAGGTTTGTTCTACAAATTCCCGGATGACTGGAAAGAACGCTGGCCTAACGTTGCAGCAGCTTACAATTTGACGGGTCTTGGAGACAAGCTGGAAGAATTGACAGGTGGAACATACGTCCTGCCTAGACCAATCTATTTCGAGAACAAACCAGCTGACCCACTGACGAACCAAATTGGTGTCATTGCGCTTCGTAAAGACTGGGCTGAAGCCGTTGGTTTTGAACTGAAAGATGCTTATACAACAACGGAATTGAATGAATATGCTGCGCTGGTGAAAGAAAAAGATCCAGGCAAAGTAGGTAACAAACTTGTACCATTGTCCTACAATGCAGCAGATGCCATGACAAACATGATTATGCCAAACAGCGTACATGCCATGACCGACACACCGTTCTACAAGGGTGAAGATGGCAAGTTCCACTGGGGACCAGCAGATCCTGAAACGCTGACAGGACTTAAATTGATGCAAAAAGCGTATAAAGATGGATTGCTCAATCCTGAGTTCTACACATGGAAAAACAATGAAGGTCAAAACAACTTCAAAGTAACAGGAACAGCCGCTGTAACAAGTCTGGGTGGACTCGCTTCGTACAGACAAGGTCTGGATTCGGATATGAGAAAAAATCTGGGTGTAGATAGTGATGAACTGGTACACACAGCAATCGTAGTGGGCGATGACGGTAAATACCGTAACATGGAGCAAGCCAACTTCTGGTCCGCATTGATCTTCAACCCGGACATCAGTGACGAGAAATTCGAACGGATCATGGATCTGATCGATTACTCCGCAACCAAAGAAGGACAGTTGCTCATCAACATGGGCTTTGAAGGAACGGATTGGAAATATGATGAGAACCAAGAACTGGTTAGCTTGTTGCCAGAAGGAACAGTATTGGAAGATAAATACCCGGCACGTTTCGAAGGTCTGTATCTGCTCGGTGACGACTTCAGCGTTGTAAACCCAGCAATCAAAAAGGATTACCGTGATAGAGCCGTGAAATTGTTCCAAGAAAAAGCAAAACTCGGTACAGAAGGCAAATCGCTTGCAGCATACGATTGGGATGTCAACCTGTATGATTCCAAAGCGAAGAGTCAGGCTTCATTCGATTACCAGAACGAATATGCCAACCTGATCCTCAAAAACGGAGATCTGGAGGCAAACTGGAAAGAATGGGTGAACAGTAAAATGTCCCTGGTTCAACCTTATCTGGATGAGCTAAACGAGAAATTCTAGTAATCGTTCAGTCATTAATTTTGAACCCGGTGCGCGGTCTCTCCCCGAACGCAGCCGGGTTCTTTATTTCAACAACTTGTAAGTGGAGGATACGAACAGATGAATAACGAGCAGCTGCTAGACCTGGTAAAACAGATGACGTTGGAGGAAAAAACAGCTCAGCTTCTTCAGTTGACTGCCAACTTCTATGAAGGAACAAATGTCGAAGGCCAGATCACAGGGCCGATGGAAGAGATGGGAATTACGGAGCAGTCCGTGGATGCCAGTGGGTCCATTCTGGGGTTGTCTGGTGCACAGGCCATCATTGATGTACAGCAAGCTTATATGAAAAAAAGCCGTTTGGGCATTCCGCTCTTGTTCATGGCTGACGTCGTTCATGGTTTCAAAACCATTTTCCCGATTCCACTGGCGATCGGTTGCTCATGGGACACAGAACTGGCTGAGAAAAGTGCTGAAATTGCAGCGCGTGAATCAGCTGTTTCCGGTTTGCATGTTACCTTTGCACCTATGGTGGATCTGGTTCGTGACCCGCGTTGGGGCCGTGTGATGGAAACGACAGGAGAAGACCCTTATCTGAACAGCTTGTTCGCGGCTGCATTTGTACGTGGATATCAGGGCGATAGCTTGAAGGATGAGCCTGATCGTCTTGCAGCCTGTGTTAAACACTTTGCGGCGTATGGAGCGGCTGAGGGTGGTCGGGATTACAATACGGTGGACATGTCCGAGCGTAACCTGCGTGAGTACTATTTGCCAGCGTACAAAGCTGCATTGGATGCGGGTGTAGAAATGGTCATGACTTCGTTCAATACGGTTGACGGTATTCCGGCAAGTGGCAATGAGAAGTTGATGCGCGGCATTTTGCGTGACGAGTGGGGCTTTGATGGTGTGCTGATCTCGGATTGGGCTTCCATTCGTGAGATGATTGCGCATGGCGCTGCGGAAGATGATCGTGAAGCGGCATACCGTGCCATTCGCGCAGGCGTAGATATGGAGATGATGACACCTTGTTATGTACATCATTTGCCTGAGCTAATTGAGAGCGGTGAAGTGGAAGAGAAGCTCATTGATGAAGCCGTTCTGCGAATACTGCAACTGAAAGAGAAGCTGGGATTGTTCGACAATCCGCTACGTGCAGCTGATCCGGTTCGTGAACGTGAGATCGTGTTCTCCAAAGAGCACCGTCAGGTATCATATGAACTGGCAACCAAATCGGCTGTCCTGTTGAAAAATGATGATAGTGTGCTTCCGCTTCAACCTGACGCTAACGTAGCCCTTATTGGTCCTTTTGCACAGAGTCCTGATATTCTGGGCTGGTGGTCCTGTGAAGGAGTTAAGGAAGATGCAGTCAAGCTTGGAACAGCTCTGCAAGAACGCTTGACGGGTGGGAAAGTTCAGTTTGCTCAAGGTAGTGATGTTCATACGATTACAGCTGAGCAGATAGCGGAAGCCCTTCAAGTGGCAAGCAAAGCGGATCTCATTGTCCTTGCTCTGGGTGAAGACTCGGAGATGAGTGGAGAAGGTGGATCACGCACGGATATTCGTCTGCCAGCAGCCCAATTGGAATTGGTTAAACAGCTCAAAGCAGCGGGAAAACCTATTGCTAGCGTTATTTTCAACGGACGTCCATTGGATCTGCATGGTGTAATCGATGAATCGGATGCCGTTCTTGAAGCCTGGTTCCCAGGTAGTGAGGGCGGGGCAGCGATCGCAGATGTTCTGACAGGTGTAGTGAATCCATCTGCACGTCTGACGATGTCCTTCCCGCAGTCCGTAGGTCAGATTCCGGTCTATTACAATCATTTCAATACAGGTCGTCCGTTGAACCCGGAGAAAACGGAAGAGCGTTATGTCTCGAAATACATTGACAGTCCCAATGAACCTTTGCTTCCGTTCGGTTATGGTCTTTCATACACTTCTTTCTCTTATGGTGATCTTGAAGTGTCCAGTAACGAGATGACTGCCGAAGAGCCTTTGAGTATCCAAGTACGTGTAACAAACACGGGTGATCGCACAGGTGTAGAGACTATTCAGTTGTACATTCGGGATGTAACGGGTGAAGTCGTTCGTCCTATGCGTGAACTGAAAGGATATGTGAAGCTTGCATTGGCTCCAGGAGAGAGTGGTATAGCTGCGTTTACGTTACATGAAGAACAGCTTCGCTATCACCATTCCGATTTAAGCCATCGCAGTGATCGAGGTGAGTTCCATATTCTTGTGGGTGCAAACAGTCGGGACACTCAGAAGAAATCATTCAGACTCGTGTAATCCGGTGAATGGAAATAGTAATGTGTCAGGCCTTTCCTTATGGAAGGCCTGATGAACATAACAGGGGAGCGAAGAATGTGGTCAGTATCAAGGATATCGCCAAACAGGCGGGAGTTTCCATCTCTACGGTGTCATATGCGCTTAATGGTAGCAACAAAGTGACCGATGAGACGAGTTCCAAAATTTTGGCCATTGCCAAAGAGCTGAACTATGTTCCAAATGCCGCTGCAAGAACACTGAAGAAGAGAGAATCCAAAATTCTGGGTGTATTTTTGACCGATTTTAGAGGAGATGTGTATGGAGACTTGCTGAGTGGCATGAAAGCTGTATGCAATGCTCAAGGCTATGACCTGATCGTGTGCAGTGGTAAACAATCCCATCGCATGCTTCCAGAGAGGATGATTGATGGTGCAATCATTCTGGATCATACGTTTGCAAGTGAGGAACTGATGCAATACGCCGATCGGGGCCACAAAATCGTTGTATTGGACCGTGAGATGGATCATCCCAACATTAATCAGGTTCTGTTGGATAATAAAGCCGGGGCGACACTTGCGATGGAACATCTTATTGAGCAGGGACATAAGAAAATCTACGTGGTGACAGGACCGGAAGGTTCGTTTGACTCTGTGCAGCGATTAAAGGCTGTGAGACAGGTTGCGGAACGTGAAGCCGATGTGGAATGGATTGAGATCACGGGAGATTTTGAAAAGAGTGGTGGAGAACAAGCCGCAGATCAGATTGTGCAGGAGTATGATGGGCCCGCAGCAGTATTCTGCCTCAATGATGAGATGGCTATTGGCTTGTGTGATCGTCTGGCAGAAAGTGCACTTGGCGTTGGTCAGGAGGTCGATGTCATCGGATTCGACAATATTGAATTGAGCAAGTACGTCCAGCCGAGATTGGCAAGCATTGATTATTCCAAACGCAAGTGGGGATCACTCGCCGCTGAACAATTGATCAAAATTATTGCTGGAGAACCCGTCGATCATGAACGAATCTATGTGACATTAGTTGAGGGTGGGTCAGTGAGTGGACCTATGCCTTCTGATGCTGTTATATCCATGCGGAATGAACGGGCGGTAAGCTATTGATACCGAATATGCGTATCCTGACTGGATTGATGCGTGGAACAAACGGCACAGCAAGAGGCAAGGCTTAGAAGAATCGAATCATTCTTTTAAGCCTTGCCTCTTGTTATTTCAAGGATGAAGCAATAGAAAAAGCCTCTCCGGAGAGAGGCTTGGCCTTTTACAAGCCTTTTGTCTTGTCATTGTTGTAGGATGAAGTGAGAATGCCTGTAATGAAGAGAGTCAATACAATTGCAATAATCCAGAATGTCAGTGAAAATGACATACCCTTCGCACCTCCTGCACAAGCTCATTTTCTTCTATTATAACCATTATAGGTAGAAAAGAAATGCTTCATCCTATTATTTGTAAAATAAAAAGTGTGTGGGCACCGGTCTTAGACTGCCATCCGACGGGTTATTTACAACCCGATTATTCAGAATAAGCGAGGAAGATCCGCCGCCATCCAGATTATAGGCGTCGATAACCCCAAGCTTGTACAGCCGTCCTTGCAACTCTTCTAGGGTAGCACCGGAACTTCCGCCTTCATTATATCCATCGACTACAATGATCAACAATTGATCATCCTTATAATTGCCAATGACCGTACGTGGTGCTCGTTTGGGTGATACTTTCCACTTATCGGGAATTGTGGTTTTACGCCCATTCTGCAACAGCACCGGAACAAACGTAGCCCCAAACTGTGGCCGCAGGCGATCCAGTGAATTTTTATCGAAGAACTTGCCTCCGACCAGCTTGCCGGCATCGTTAAGTCCTACAAAAAACAGGTCTTTGAAACTGGCCTGAAAACCGTTCACGTATTTCCCATCCATAACCGTTGTGCTAAGTGGGTAACGTTTGCCGCCACTGTCAGCAAATCCACCTGCGTTGATCCCGGCAATCGCGCCGTTACGCTTCACAGCCTGCATGGTTGTCTCAGAACGGCCAGGTTCACTGTCCAGAGCCATCTGCATAGCAGTGGGGTCTTTTAGCTTAATCTTCATGGCATAGCCCTTATAGGTGCCAGGATTCACTCTGTACAGTTCAATCGTTAGCCGGTCACTGTCTACCCGTTCAAATGGAACGCCAAGCTTGGATGTAATCCGTTTGTTGTAGATCGTTTCCGGACGATCCGCCTGAGCGGAAGCCTTCTGTACGAGTGTAGACATCGTACTTGTTGTTTTATTATAGAGCTGTGTCGTTCTTTTAATAGAAGAAGAAGTCTGGACAGCAGCCTCTTTTGCCCCGGCAAGCTCTTGGCTAATTGCTTGGGCCCGGGGTGTAATCGTATCCTCTGACAGTTCGGCAGAAATCAAACCTCCGGGTTCGAGCGGAGGACGAAGCAACAGCAGGCATAATATCAATCCAACAAAAGGAGCGAGTGCAAGCATAAAAAAACGATTAACCTGTTTGACGGGTGTAATCATTTGAGCAGGTCCATCTTTTTCTGGAGTGTCTCCAGTTGTTTTTTGACTTCGCTCAGCTGGGTATAGAGTTTGTTGCTGTTATCCGTTTTGTCACTTGCATTATCCTTGGTGAAAGTCAGCAATTCATTGAAGGATTGAACTTGTCCCTGCAGGTCTTCTACTTCCTTAGATATCGTTGTTAGCTGATTTTCGTAGTCGGTTTTTAACGCTGTAATCTGCTGCTGATTATGGGCCTGAAGCTGGTTAATCATCTGTTGCTGGAGATGGTTACTATAATAGTAGGTTCCAACGACTCCCAGTGCAATGAGCACAATCCACATTACCAGAAACAGCTTGATTGAAGATCCGGCCTTGCCTTTGGCGCTCCGGGTGTGATGGATGTCAGAGGGCGGGGCAGATGGTTTCATATCATCACTCCTGGTCATTTATAGGTACAAAAATTTTTCCAGTCCTCATTCTATCATGCCCCTATTGATTACGCAAAAATGAAATTCTTTACTTAATAGAGTAAAAAGAGATTGCATCGGAAGGAAGTCCTAGGATACAATTTCTTATAGATGCAATAAGTAGGAACTTTGGGCAGGTTTTTCGACTTTTTTAGATAGAAATGCAGGAAATTTATACTATATTTTTACCTTTCCGGGGATGGGAAGATGGACGTCATGGTGTTTTTATAACAAAATACGGTGAAAATAGAGCTTTTTTATCGGCTGCATCCTGTGTTTTTCTATTTTTCGACATAATCCGACCTATGCTTCTTCTATACTCGGACTGTCGCATAGACGATGGCATCATCATGACAGAAGCTAGAAGCTATTTGTCCAATACATAACAGGGGGAACAACAATGAAAAAAGTATGGCAGGTGGTCATCGTAGATATCCACCCCACCAGCATGCTCGGTACAAAATTGATTTTGGAAGAGCAGCAAGATCTGACGGTACGTGGCATGACCTCGACCGGAACAGAAGGGCTCGATCTAGTGAATATGCACCAGCCTGATCTGATTCTGATGGATTATCGTCTTCCAGAGGGCCCGGCCGATCAATATATTGCCCAGATGAAGAATCTGTCAGCTCACAGTCACATCATCATTCTTACGGATGAAGATAATGTGAAGCTGTTTCGTCATCTGATGAGTCTTGGTGCAAGCGGCATGTTATCCAAACAGGCTTCCCCTAGCCAGCTGATTCATCTGATCTCTGGGTTACGTGAGGGCCATGTGTCCATTCCATTGGCGTGGTTAAACAGTGCGGAGTGGGCGCAACCTGTGGAGTCTCCGACAGAATCACGTGTAATTGAATTAACAGAAACCGAAACTTTTATCATGGAAAGAATTGTTCAGGGTGTAACCTATGATAAAATAGCGAATGAGATCAACGTTAGCAGACGTTCCATTGATAATTACCTGCGTAAAATATACGTGAAACTGGAAGTAAGCAGCAGAGCACAGGCCATTGAACGTTATGCCTTGCATGCAAGACAAGTGAAGACGGGATCCTGACGAATCGGGTTTGTTCTTCTTATTATCACAACTGGTCGATATGCATCCGGTCATATTCGATGGCGAGCACGAATAGGTTGTAGGGCTGCGGACTGCGAGTACAGTTTCGGAATAGGGATGAAAGGGGAACGGATCGATGAAATATTTCTTTGCTTCCCGTACCAACAGGCTTTTGTCATCACCACTGAGGGATATACGTGAGATGTCTGGCAGAGATTATTTCATTTCTCTGGCAGAAGAATTGCCTGCGGAGGAGTTGTTTCCTTTCAAATTGTTGGAAGAAGCAGCGGTGTCTGTCTTTAGTTCAGGCCCCTCCGCATTGCAATATGGAGAGCCAGCAGGCTACACCCCCCTAAGAGAGTGGCTGAACAAGGACTGGAATGCACGCAAAGGCATACGAACGGTACCCGAGCAGATTCTGTTGACCACTGGTACCCAGCAGGCCATCGATCTCGTGATGCGTCTATTACTTGAGCCAGGAGATTCCGTACTGGTTGAACATCCCACATCTCCAGGCTGTCTTGAGGTTCTGGAAATGCAAGGAGCCAAGATTGTGCCCGTAATGGGTGATCGGGACGGCATACTACCAGACCTTTTGGAGCATCACATGCAGCAGGTTAGACCGAAGCTGCTTTTTGCTGCACCCAGTTTCTCAAATCCGACAGGTGCTTTGTGGAGTATGGAGCGTCGGGAGGCTGTCCTTGAACTGTGTTCGCGCTATGGTGTACTGCTAGTGGAAGATGATTCTTACGGGGAGCTTCATTTCGATGGCCTGGAGCCAACGGAATTCTATCGTAAATACCCTTCACTCTTTGCACTGGATACTGCAGATCAGGGTGGACATGTTCTATACATTGGTTCATTCAGCAAAACGGTAGCGCCCGCTCTTCGAACCGGATGGGCCGCGGGACACCCGGCACTGATTCAGGCCATGGCCTCAGTTAAACGGATTGCCGATGGTCAGTCCAGCCCGATGAATCAGCGGCTGTTGTATCAATTGCTTGCCCAGTCCCCGTTTCGTTGGAGTGATCACCTGTCCATGTTGAATCGGGAGTATAAGACAAGACTCAAACTGATGCTTGAACTGTTGAAGAGACCAGGCTGGAAAGGGTGTCAATACAACATTCCTGAGGGTGGAATGTATCTGTGGGTACAGTTGCCGGAAGGATTGGATAGTGGCGCTCTGCTTAAGGCTGCTCTGCCCAAAGGGGTATCTTTTCTGCCTGGATCGCTATGTTCTACAGGTGTACAGGATCAACGTTACATTCGATTAAATTTTAGCCATCCGGGTCGGGATGAACTGCTGCTCGGCATGAATCTGATCAGTGAAGCCATTTCCGAATTTACGGCTCGTAGCTAAGACAGATCCAAAATAGATTGTGGCAAAATTAAAATTGGTTCATGACCAAAGTGATTACGTTATTGCATCCACTAACATTTTTATATATAATATGAATTAATGAGTTGTTGGTTTCTTTATATAAGCTACAATGGTGGCCAGTTCAGAAAGAGCACTCATATATTTTATCTAACGGGGGAAAATTCAACATGTCTAATATTTTATTCGTTAAAGCAAATGACCGTCCTGCAGATCAAGCAGTCAGCGTTAAATTGTACGATGCATTCTTGAGCGCATACAAAGAGTCCCACCCAGGTGACACAGTTACTGAGTTGGATCTCTACAATACAGAATTCCCATTCTATGGTAACACTGCAATCACAGGTACTTACAAAGCAGCTAACGGTTTTGAACTGACAGCTGACGAGCAAAAAGCAGCTTCACTTGCAGCACAGCTTCAAGATCAATTCTTGGCAGCTGACAAAGTGGTATTTGCATTCCCGCTCTGGAACTTCACTGTTCCTGCACCATTGGTAAACTACATTGCTTACCTGAGCCAAGCTGGTAAAACATTCAAATACACTGCTGAAGGTCCTGTAGGACTTGCTGGCGACAAAAAAGTAGCTTTGCTTAACGCACGTGGTGGCGTGTACTCCGAAGGTCCAATGGCAGCTGCTGAAATGTCCCTGAACTTCCTGAAAACAGTTCTCGGCTTGTGGGGTATTCAAAGCCCTGAAGTGGTTATCGTTGAAGGACATAACGCTTCTGCAGATCGTGCTGAAGAGATTGTTACTGCAGGTCTGAAATTGGCTTCCGAAGTAGCAGCAAGCTTCTAATAACAATTTTCTATATGTAACACATAAAAACACCTGTTGTCTCCTCTGGAGATTACAGGTGTTTTTGCATTCTCATTTTCATATCACGTACTTCGAGTGTTTCCATATCAGTTATGGCCTGTATTTTTCAAGTATTGCTCCGCGGTTTCAGCGATATGTGCAAGGTCGCCCTTATGTTCACCAGATACGGAATACGTTACATCAAGTTCATTAATGGTTCGTTCAATCATATTATTATCCTCAAGCATGTGTGCATGCTCGGTTAACGCTTGTACTCCCTTAATCGTCAGAATATATTTCCCTCGGGAGAGGCGTTCAAACCAGCCATAATAATTCTTTTGCAGAATCGCCGCGGCAGAACCTACACCCGTTTGTCTGGCGAGTATGACGGGAGATGATTCTCCGTTCGTTCGCAGAGCAGATGCGACTCGTAAGGCCTTCTCACGATATGCCGTGACCAGCTGTCTGCGTGTGCTGCCTCCCGTATTATAATCACCACTGCGTTCGTCGAATTCCTTAAGCAGGCGTTTCCGCCGAACACCACTTTTGCGAGCAACCTGATTGCGGCCAGTGAGGGGAGTCTGTGCAGAAGGCTCACATAATACATCAATTAGGGGAGGTTTGGTTTTGTAAAATGTGACTGTCAGCAGCCCCAGACCAAGCTGTCTGCATAATGCAGTCAGTTCGCTCCAGCGTTGGTTCACGGCTCCACGTTTGCTGCGATTGCGCTCGACGGCCAAATACACGAACGGGCTAAGCTTCAAGCGCTGCATGCCTTGCAACAACAGGGAGAGATTAAATGTTTTTTTCATCTCCACAATCAGTGGTTCCTCCTGATCCGATCTGACCCCTACGAGGTCACAATGTCTAACTTCCGCCTTTACGTCGAAGCCACGCTGCTCGAAGAAAGCCTTCACAGGCGAATATAATTCGGTTTCGTATTGCACTGCCATCGTTCGTGCTCCTTTCCCAAAGTAGTCAGAGTTCTGACCGCATTGTCCGGTTTCCTGAATTAGAACCCTCATTATATCATATTCGTTCTTTTTTTTCTGAACGCACAAGATGTCTGATAGAACAGGGAAAAGCCAAAATTCGAAGCCATGGATTGAAAAAAAGAGGTCAACTTATCCGAATTGCCGCATAGGTATGTAATACACTTTTCACAACAAAACAAGATGTTTGGACAGAGGGTGGCGGGACTTCACAGGACCGCAAGATTGGTATTCAAGCAGGAGCCGCAATTCTATTGATTTCTTCATACCATTCGGAATGGTTGACAATCACACTAAAGGAGCCATGGGAGGTACCAAGCATGAATATTTTTGAACGCGTTGCGGAACATCGGGCAGAGAGTGACCGTTTGACATGGAACGGAACATTTGAAGATTATATTGAACTGCTGAGAGAGGACCCGACTCCGGCAATGACGGCTCACGCCAGAGTGTATGAAATGATTGAATCGTTTGGCGTGGAAGAAGTAGGTGGGCATAAGCGGTACAAGTTTTTTGAGCAGGAGATCTTTGGATTGGATCGATCCATTGAAAAGCTGGTTGAAGAATACTTTCACTCAGCAGCACGCCGCCTGGATGTACGTAAGCGGATCTTGCTGCTTATGGGTCCCGTAAGTGGAGGTAAATCGACGCTGGTGACGTTGCTGAAGCGGGGGCTTGAACAATTCTCGCGGACAAAAAAAGGTGCTATCTATGCTATTGATGGATGCCCGATGCATGAGGAGCCACTGCATCTGATTCCATTGGAACTTCGTCCTGAAGTGGAAAAGGAAATTGGAGTTCGTATTGAGGGGAACCTTTGCCCATCTTGCCAAATGAGACTCCGTACCGAATATGGCGGTGATATCAGCAAGGTGCCTGTGGAACGGGTTATTGTTTCCGAGGATAATCGGGTGGGGATAGGAACATTCAGTCCTTCCGATCCGAAATCGCAGGATATTGCCGATCTGACGGGTAGCATCGACTTCTCCACCATTACCGAGTTTGGTTCTGAATCCGATCCACGTGCCTATCGTTTTGATGGAGAGTTGAACAAGGCGAACCGCGGATTGATGGAGTTCCAGGAGATGTTAAAATGTGATGAGAAATTTCTGTGGAATCTGTTGTCGCTTACACAGGAGGGGAATTTCAAAGCAGGACGTTTCGCCTTAATCAGTGCAGATGAGATGATTGTGGCGCATACGAATGAATCGGAGTATAAGTCTTTTATCTCCAACAAGAAGAATGAGGCACTGCAATCCCGGATGATTGTCATGCCGATTCCATACAACCTGAAAGTATCCGAGGAAGAGAAAATCTATGCCAAGCTCATTCAGCAAAGTGACATGAAGCATGTTCATATTGCACCGCATGCATTGCGGACTGCAGCCATTTTTTCCATACTTACCCGCTTGAAGGAAACGAAGAAACAAGGCATGGATCTCGTGAAAAAAATGCGGATGTATGACGGTGAGGAAGTGGAAGGTTATAAAGAAGCCGATCTGCGAGAGATGCAAAATGAGTATCTGGATGAAGGGATGTCCGGCATTGATCCGCGGTATGTCATCAATCGGATCTCCAGTGCTTTGATCAAGCAAAATCTTCAGTGCATTAACGCGTTGGACATTCTGCGGGCCATCAAGGACGGTCTGGACCAACATGCTTCCATTACGAAAGAAGAGCGGGAGCGTTATCTGAATTTTATTGCTCTTGCACGCAAGGAGTATGACGAACTGGCCAAGAAGGAAGTACAGAAAGCATTTGTGTACTCATTCGAGGAGTCGGCGAGAACATTATTTGAGAACTATCTGGACAACATTGAAGCATTCTGCAACTGGTCCAAAATTCGTGATCCACTCACGGATGAAGAAATGGACCCGGATGAGCGTTTGATGCGTTCCATCGAGGAGCAGATCGGAATCTCCGAGAATGCAAAGAAAGCATTCAGGGAAGAGATTCTAATCCGAATCTCGGCGTACTCCCGTAAGGAGCGCAAATTCGAGTACAGCAGCCATGACCGTCTGCGTGAAGCGATTGAGAAGAAGTTGTTTACAGATCTGAAAGACATCGTCAAGATTACAACCTCCACCAAAACACCAGATGCAACCCAATTGAAACGAATGAATGAAGTGATCAAACGCTTAATTGAAGAACATGGATATACCGCAGCCAGCGCCAATGAACTGCTACGCTATGTGGGCAGTCTGCTTAATCGCTAATCGGCAACGAACCATTCCGGATCAGGCTTCTGATGTCTGCTGTGAGGCTCCTTCACAGCAGAGTCAGGGCCTTTTTAGTTCCATAAGCATCTTATTAATCTGAAATACTGACAAATAAGGTTAATTTTACGGTGAATTAGTTCTAAAGGTGTATGTAAGTTTGGGTATTTTAGTCTATAATCAATACATATATTTACAATTTAAAGTAATGGTGTTTATTAAGGAGCTGACTGAACCAGATATGAGCAGTATTTCCGCAACAAGACAGAAGCAACTTGATTACATGGGATTAACCGCAAGAGATCTGGCACTGCTTGCCGATCATCGGCCTGTTTTTAAAAAAGTCGTGAATGAAGTGGTGGATCATTTCTACAATCACGTGGGGAATTATCCTGATCTGGTAGATCTGATTGCCCGATTCTCTACAATTGATCGTCTAAAGGAAACACAGAAGATGTACTGGTTATCGATGACGGATGGAATCGTGGACGACGCATATATTGAACAACGTATTGCGATTGGGCTTGTGCATTCCCGTATTGGCCTGTCCGAAGATTATTATCTGGGTACCTATATGGTTTACCTTGATATTGCAACGAGCATATTCCAGCAGGTTATCCCTGATTCCTGGCATCTTGTCATTCAGGCGCTCAGTAAAATGTTTAATCTGGATTCACAGCTTGTCCTTGAGGCATATGAGAAGAAAGAAAAAGAAAAGTTACATCAGCTTGCCGATGATCAACAACATACTTTGCAGGCGATCACGCAAATTACCCAAGAGCTTACAGGCATGATCAGTGAACTGAATGAAAATGCGCTGGCTATCTCGAATGTGGCCAAAGAAACAGCTGCTTCTCAGGATCAGGCTCAAGTTCTGCTCACGGAGTTGACCGGGGAGATCCAGCAGATTGGAAAAATGGGTGAACTCATTCGCGAGATATCGGATCAGAGTCATCTTGTCGGCCTGAATGCAGCGATTGAAGCTGCTCATGCAGGAGAGTTCGGTCGTGGCTTCGAGGTCGTCGCCAGTGAGGTGCGCAAGCTCGCAGCCAGTTCCCGGGATGCCCAGGGTAAAATTCAGTCTAATCTAGAGCAGATCATGAAGAAACTAAGTAGTGTGCAGCAAGAGTCGGATCATACGTCTCGTGGAGCACGTAGCCAAGCTTCACGCTCGGCTGAACTGGCTGTATTTGCAACAACAATGGAGAAACTGTCTCTGGATTTGAAGAATCTGGAACAACAGGAATAGACGTTAAAAGCAATAGGAACCTTCCATACCGTTTCAGGCTGTTTTAAGCTATAATGGGTAGACAAACCTGCCGATGTTATGGAAAATGCAGCCGGAGACAGGGGATTTGAAAGAGGTTGAGGTGATCAGATGGCTTCTATCCATGATGTGGCCAAGGAAGCGGGAGTATCTGTTGCAACCGTTTCCAAAGTGATAAACGATTATCCTGATGTAAGTGAAAAAACACGCAAAAAAGTCAATATAGCCATCGAATTATTGAAATATCAACCGAATGTGGTCGCACGTGGACTTGTAAAACGCCGTTCATGGACGGTAGGTGTATTGTTGACGGTCCCATTTACAAACCCTTTTGTGTCGGAATTGCTGGAAGGGATTAAGACTGCGCTAGAGAACAGTGGTTATGATCTGGTCCGGTTGTCTACACGATTCGATGATCCGACGTACTCGTTCATCAAACATTGCCGCAGTCGTAATGTGGATGGTGTGGTGGTATTCGGGGAAGGCAGAGATAACGCGAGTATTCAGGAACTGGTGGATGCAGAGATCCCAACAATGTTTATCGATACGGACCTGTTGGGCAAACGCGCCGGTTACATTACTACGGATAACGCAAACGGCATCTCCATGAGTGTCAAACATCTGTATGAGCTCGGACACCGCAAGATTGCTTATATCTCGGGAACACTCGGACCTGCCGTAGCTAATCTGCGATTGGAAGGATATCGGGAAGGACTGCGAGAATGCGGCATTCCGTATTCTACGATATATCTGGAAGTTTGCGATTACTCATTTGATGGCGGTAGCAAGGCTGCAAGAAGATTGTTGGCACTTCAGGATCAACCGACGGGGATTGTCTGCGCATCAGACATGTCTGCCTTTGGGGCAATTCATGAAATTGAAAAGCATGGACTGAGTGTGCCAGAAGATATTTCTGTTGTCGGATTTGACAACACATATTATGCTGAAGTATTCAAACCGGGACTGACCACGGTGAATCAGAATATCTATTCGATTGGCATTAAGTCCATAGAATATCTGATTGCCATGATTGAGAATCCGTCTTATTCTCCACCCGTTGTGACGGAACCTTCCAATTTGGTCATCCGTCAGACGACAGCGCCTTTAAAAGTGTAATGACGTTTCACACGTAGCACAGCGAACAAGCTGTGCTTTTTGTCGTTCTATATTATGGTGAAGATTTTAGAAGAAGTCCTATAGTTTAACGGGTAAACAAAGTTTGCTGGCAATCGTATAATGAAAGTGCTTACAATTTCTGTTGAATAATGTCTATCCAATCCTGCCCAACGAACTTGTGAAGGGCGGACGCATGACAGAACAGAGGTTACTCTTCACAAACAACCAAGGAGGAGATCGGATGCATTTGAGAAAATGGTGGAGCTTGTGCTTGTCGGCGGTATTGATCTTCAGTTTGTTCCCGAGTGTGGGAACAGGAGGGACACGTGCTCAAGCGGCTGCTGACGTTAAAACGGGCGATGATGAAGTGCTGTTCGAGGCTAATTTTGAAGATGGTGCGTTGGGACAATGGCGTCCACGGGCGAGTGAAAAGCTTGATATCGTAGCGCAAGGTCACGACAGCACACGCAGTCTGAGAACCTCTTCCCGTACCGAAACGTTCCATGGACCCTTAATTGAAGTAATGGACCATGTACAGAAGGGCAGCACGGTTCATATTTCGTTTTGGGCCATGTACGATGAAGGACCTGACAGTCAGGTCATTAACGGTTCACTGGAGAAAGAGTACAATAACGACGCTTCAACTCGTGAATATGCTACATTTGCCTCTGCAACCCTGAATAAAGGACAATGGAAAAAAATCGAGGCGGATGTGGTGATTCCAGGGGAAAATAGTGGCATCACCGGATTCCGGATGTATGCAGAGACACCCTGGAAGACGTCAGCGGAAGTGACGCCGGCAGATACAATTACTTTTTACGTGGATGATGTTCTGATTACCGAAGCCGAAAAAATAGAGATAGAGCCGAACATTCCGAATCTAGTGGATGTCGTGGGAAAAAACTATGCCATGGGAGCGGCAATCGACCAGTCTGCACTGGATGCAGAAGATCCGCATTCCCAGTTGTTGACCAAACATTTTAATAGTATTACAGCCGGCAACTTTATGAAAATGGATGCGATGCAACCAAAGGAAGGGCAGTTTGTCTGGTCAGAGGCAGATCGTCTGGTGAACTTTGCCGAAGCAAATGACATGGAGGTAAGAGGTCATACCCTGTTATGGCATAGTCAGGTGCCGGACTGGTTCTTTACCGATCCGAATGATGCTTCCAAACCTGCCACGCGTGAACAGTTGCTTGCACGGATGAAAACTCATATTCAGACCATCGTGACTCGTTACAAAGGAAAGGTTCATACATGGGATGTCGTCAATGAAGTCATCTCGGATGGAGGCGGCTTGCGCAATCAGGCGAGTGGTTCCAAATGGAGAGATATTATTGGGGATGTGGACGGTGATGGAGATGACAGTGATTACATTGAGCTGGCTTTCCGATATGCACGCGAGGCTGACCCGGATGCTGTATTAGTGATTAATGACTATGGAATGGAGGGCAATGGAAACAAGGTGAATGATATGGTGAAGCTTGTAGAGAAGCTGCTTGCCAAAGGAACACCGATTGATGCGGTTGGATTTCAGATGCATGTGTCGATGTACGGACCGGATGTAAAGCTCATTCGTGAGGCTTTTGAGAAAGTGATCGCTCTTGGTGTGAACGTACAGGTTACAGAGCTGGACGTTTCGATCTATTCAAGTAATTCTGAGCAGGAGATGCCTGTTACGGATGAATTAATGTTGCAGCAAGCTTATCGTTATCGTGAGCTGTTCGATCTGTTTGACGACCTGGGAAAACGTGGTGTCATGGACAGTGTTACCGTATGGGGACTTGCGGATGACGGTACATGGCTTGATAATCATCCAGTCAAAGGACGCAAAGATGCACCATTGTTATTTGATCGTAAATTGAAAGCAAAACCGGCCTATTGGGCACTGGTGGATGCTACCACGCTTCCGATCTATCGTAATGAGTGGACAGCACTGAAGGCCAGCCCTACTTTTCCAAATCACAAAGGACAGGAAGATGTTCTATGGGGTGCTGTGAAAGGGCTTGGAATTAATCATCTGGCAGATGGTGTATCCGCAGTTACGGGTGAGGCTCGTGTAATGTGGGATGCCAAAAAAGTGAATTTACGAGTGGAAGTGAAGGATACCACACGTCGCAAAGGGGATCAGGTGCAGGTTTTCCTCGCGGAAGAAGTAAAGAGTACAGGCGCTGCCACTTCTGAAGCTGATCTAACTGCCAAGAAGAAAAATCCGCCGTCTGCAAATGGTCAATATACGTTCAAACGGGAAGGCGGTAAAGGCAAGGATAAGAATGCATACAACGTACAGGAGACAAAAACGGGTTATGTTGTATATGCATCCCTGCCGATGTCAGCTGCTTTACTTGCTGAAGGCCAGGTCTTGTCTTTAGATTTTCGGATTACGGATGAATATGCTGCGGGCAAGACAGCTACCATCGTCTGGAATGATATTTCCAATCAACAGCCTGATAAACCAGCCAACCGGGGGAAACTGAAGCTGGGTTCTGTATTGAAACAAACGAAAGTCACGTATGGCAAACCTGTAATTGATGCGAAAAAGGATGACGTATGGAAAAAGGCTGCATCTATTAAAACGGATGTCTGGGTCATCGGAAACTCAGGTGCAACGGCGACTGCACAGCTGTTATGGGATGAAAAATACCTGTACGTATTGGCAGATGTGAAAGATCCTCTGCGAAGCAAATTAAGTTCTAATGCACATGAGCAGGATTCTATCGAGATTTTTATTGACCAGAACAAAGATCAGACTACTTTCTATCAGGAGGATGACGCTCAGTACCGGGTTAACTTTGATAATGAGGCTTCTTTTGGAGGAAATGCACGGAAAGAAAACTTCAAATCAGCTACCCGATTAACAAGCGGAGGGTACACCGTTGAAGCGGCAATCCCACTAGATAGCGTTCGTGCTGAAGGGCAACGATGGATTGGATTCGATCTTCAAGTTAATGATGATGGCGCGGGGGATGGCAAGCGAAGCAGTGTGTCCATCTGGAGTGATTCATCAGGTAATTCTTATCAGGATACTTCCGGTTTTGGCAGTCTGTTACTGACTCGCAAATAGAATATTGAGCTGTGTATCAGAATATGAGAATGTCAGCTATTAAACCTCGTTTTTCTGGAAATAAGTGTTGATTTTAAAGGCTGGGACGTTTAGACTATATACATTCAAATAAACGGGTTCCAATGTATGACAACGGCTTCAACTGAGTCTGTGGTCACGAGTCAAATGATGCGGAGGGAGTGCCTGTCATCCAGACAGCGCACTCGCTTCTTTTTTACATTTTTGCATACATATGAGGCATTTCCCGGTTGAAAGGACAGAGTGAGTGGAGCACCTACATGGTACGTACAACTTAGAACTTGTTATTTTATCCTATATTATTGCATCGTTAGCTTCGTACGCAGCCCTTGACCTTGCAGGCCGTGTAAGTCAGGCTAGCGGGATGGCGCGGAACGTATGGCTTACCTGCGGTGCAGTCTCGATGGGGCTGGGGATCTGGTCCATGCATTTCGTAGGTATGCTGGCTTTTGTTCTGCCTACGCAAGTCTCCTATTCCACCGGTAAGGTTGTTTTATCTGTTCTACTTGCTATTGTCGCATCGGGGGTAGCCTTGAACATTGCGGGAAGACAATCGGGCAGGATTAGCAAGCTCATGATTGCTGGAGTGCTTATGACAGTCGGAATCAGCTCAATGCATTATGTGGGAATGGCAGCGATGTCGACTCCGGTTACATATGAACCTGGCAGAGTGATGTTATCCATTCTGATTGCAGCACTTGCTTCATTTGCGGCACTATGGCTCATGTTTTTCTTCCGATATCATCAATCCAGACATACCTGGGTTTACAAGATGGGCAGCGGTCTTATTATGGGTGTTGGAATCTCTGGCATGCACTATACTGGGATGTCAGCCGCACAGTTCCATCATTCACATGCCTCGATGGCAAGTTCAGGGATGCAGATTGAACCCGGTATTCTCGCCTACCTGATCGCATCGGGCACATTTATTGCCTTGGGCTTGACGTTATTCGGCATATTTATCAACCAGCGTATGTCCCAGAAGGATCGACGGATTCATGAGAACGAGCAATGGTATCAGGCCCTGTATCATAATCATTCGGATGCGATCATTTCAGTAGACAAGGAAGGCATTGTCAAAGGCATTAATGCTGCGGTAACAACAATCACCGGTTATCCTGAAACAAGGGTCATGAATCGTTCCATTGATGAGATTGTTCAGCAGATCGATATAGAATGGATCAGTGAATTCTATTCCATTGATTGGGATGATCATGGGATGGAGCAGATGCATTACATGGCCAAGATGAGAGACGTGCGGGGTGAACTTCTGGACCTTAGTATTGTTGTAGTCCCGGTTGTCATTGATGGTAATCATGTGGGCAGCCACATTCTGATCAAAGACATTACGGAGGAGAAGCAAGCTCAGGAGAATATTCGTCACCAAGCTTTGCATGATCCGTTGACGGGGCTGCCCAATCGGCGCAAGCTGGATGAGGTGCTGGCATGTACAATCCAATCTTCAGAAGAAAAAGGACATTCGTTTGCTGTTATGGTGATGGATATAGACCGATTCAAGATGATAAATGACTCTTTGGGACACTCCGTTGGAGATGTATTTCTAAGAGAAGTCAGCAACCGGATTATGAAAGCCATAGAGGCTTCTGATCCCTTGGCTATGGAGAATGTCATGCTGGCCCGCATGGGTGGTGACGAGTTCACACTCGTTGTGACCCATGATCAAGCGACAGAGGTAAGAGTGGCAGAACTTGCTAAACAGATTGTTGAAGCCATTCAGTTACCCTACCGCTTGAAGGAAAATGACTTTTACGTGACCGCCAGCATTGGAATTGCGATGTATCCCCATCATGGAGTGGGCGTCGATGCTTTGCTGAAACATGCGGACTCCGCCATGTATGAAGTGAAGAAGAATGGCAAAAATGGCTTCCAATTTTACACGGCCCAACTGGATTCGGAACTTTATGAACGCATTGAGCTGGAAGGATACCTGCGTAAAGCGTTGGAACGCGATGAGATGGTTCTGTACTATCAACCGCAGATTCGTACCGAGGATAGTCGTATGATTGGTGTCGAGGCTCTTATACGTTGGAACCATCCACTCAAAGGGCTGCTTGCACCCAATGTGTTCATCCCGCTTGCAGAAGAGACAGGTATGATCTATGAGATTGGGAAATGGACGCTGCGCGAAGCGTGCAGGCAGATGAAGCTCTGGCATGCCAGCGGTGGGCCGCTCATTCCGGTATCGGTAAACTTGTCCAGCCAGCAGTTCCATCAATCCAACCTGGTAGAACAGGTCAAGAATGCACTCTTGGAGACAGGACTGGAGGCACGTTATCTGGAGCTGGAGATTACAGAGAGCATGATGATGGATGCAACGGTATCTACAGCAATTCTGAATGAACTTAATGCACTGGGTGTCAAAATCAGCTTGGATGATTTCGGTACGGGATACAGTTCCCTGAGTTATCTGAAGCATTTCCCGATTCACAAGCTTAAGATTGATCGTTCATTCGTGACGGACATTACAGAGAGTCACAGCGATCAGGCGATTGTGGCGACCATTATATCGATGGCACAGAATCTCAAGATGGAAGTGATTGCCGAAGGCATTGAGACGAAAGGTCAACTCGATATTCTGATGCAGAATGACTGCCGGGAGATTCAGGGATATTATTTCAGTCGTCCACTGCCCGCAAGTGAAGTGGAACATGACTTTTTTGTGCCGCTGCGATTGCAGGGGACTGGTTCACCAGCGTTACCTTCCTAATTTTTTTGTATGCCAAGCGGCAAGTTCCCGTGTGTGTTGGGAACTTGCCGCTTTTTTAGTCTTATTTTTTATTAATCATTAATTTCATCCGTGATAAGAACATTTATATTTTCGTTTCCAATAATGATAATCCATAACCTCACATAAACTTGCGGTGATGCTTCTTACCATCATACGTAAACCAGATCGGTTTATCTTCCACACGTGTCTCTACATGTACCGTACGTCCCCAAAGGCGATACAGATAAGGCAGCGTGCGTTCCATGTATTTTAAATCCAGCTCGATGCCCTCATATTGATGTTTCAGTACGAGTTCACCGGTCCGCAGATAGTCAGCATCTTGCACGACCAGATAAGGTGATCCCCCGTTGACACGTGAAAATACGAGCTGATCCCGAATGTTCTCCCAGGACTTGTCGGTGATTTTCCAGTCCGGTCCTTTTTTCTCAAATACGTAGAGGTCGAGATCCTCGGTCAATTGCTTGGTCATGTAATTGCGGATAAAGGAGGTGTCGGAATCGAATTCACGTACCTCGAACATTTTGGCACGACCTTGCCCTGGTTTGCGGCCCCAACGTTCCTGTTCTTCACGGGTGGGGTTATCCCAACGCCGTTCAATATCCTCGAAAATCTTCAGTCCCAGATAATACGGATTCAGACTTTGTTTGGATGGCTGCACGACAGAGGAGTTGAGCTTCGCGAATTCAATCGTGTCTTCACTGTTGAGATCGAGTTCACGGATAATGCGTTGATGCCAGTAAGATGCCCAGCCTTCATTCATGATTTTGGTTTCCATCTGTGGCCAGAAATATAACATCTCTTCACGCATCATACTCATGATATCCCGCTGCCAGTCGGTCAATACTTCCGAGAATTCCTGAATAAACCACATGACATCCTTCTCCGGTTCGGGCGGAAAGTGATGAACCTGAATACCTTCGGCGGGTGTTTCTTCGGTCTGCACATCATCAAGTGACCACAGATCATCATAGCGACCTTCCGGCCGTGGTGCTTTCTCACCGCGCTGCTCCCGCATTTTCATCTCCATATAGCGTTGTTTGTCCAAATGGCGGGGTTTAATCAGCTGTGGGTCTACATGCTCCTGAATGGCAATGACAGCATCGATAAATGCTTCAACAGCTTCCGTTCCATACTCCATCTCATAATTGCTGATCCGGTCGGCCGTAGCGGCCATGCTTTCGACCATATTACGGTTGGACTTGGAGAAGCGGGCATTGTTTTTGAAAAAATCGCAGTGGGCCAGGACGTGGGCTACGATCAATTTGTTCTGAATCAGGGAATTGCCATCCAGCAGGAAGGCATAACAAGGGTTGGAATTGATGACAAGCTCATAAATTTTGCTGAGTCCAAAATCGTATTGCATTTTCATCTTATGAAAAGTTTTGCCGAAGCTCCAGTGACTGAAACGGGTCGGCATGCCATAAGCTCCAAAGGTATAAATAATATCCGATGGGCAGATTTCGTACCGCATGGGGTAATAATCCAGGCCGAATCCATTGGCAATCTCCATAATCTCGGCAATGGCGTATTCGAGGTCGCGAATCTCATCTGTCATCTAACGCTGCCTCCTTCCCTTTTCTGGAAAAAGCTGCGCAAAGCTTTGTACACTTCGCCTTTTTCTTTGATCACATAATACATGAACTGATCCATCTTGATATGACGGTAAGCTGACATCAGTGTGCTGCTGCGGTTGTACTGATTCACCTCGCCGTACCCAAACATGTTGCTGCGTTTCATTAACTCCCCGATCAGCTTCACACACCGTTCGTTATCCGAGGTTAGATTATCCCCGTCAGAGAAGTGGAAAGGGTAGATGTTGTAGCTTGAAGGTGGATAACGGCTGTCAATAATATCCAACGCCTTCATATATACAGAGGAGCAGATGGTGCCTCCGCTCTCGCCACGGGTAAAGAACTCTTCTTCAGTAACTTCCTTGGCTTCCGTATGATGGGCGAGGAAAACAATCTCGACTTTCTCATACTGACGGCGTAGAAAACGGGTCATCCAGAAGAAAAAGCTACGCGCGCAGTATTTCTCAAACGAACCCATGGACCCGGATGTATCCATCATGGCAATAATAACGGCATTGGATTGCGGAATAATTTTGTCTTCCCATGTCTTGTAGCGGAGGTCATCTGGACTGATATGATGGATGCCCGGGGTACCGGTCGTTGCATTGCGACGTAGATTCTCCAGAATGGTACGTTTCTTGTCAATATTGGACTGCATGCCTTTTTTGCGAATATCGTTGAATACCACCGTATGTGTCTCAATCAAGTCTTTATCTTTCTGCTTCAGATCGGGTAATTCCAGCTCAGCGAAGAGCATATCTTCCAATTCCTCAATACTAACTTCGGCTTCCACAATATCATGACCAGGCTGATCGCCAGCCTTTTCGCCTTTGCCGGGTTTCTGCGAAGCAGAGGGATCACGACCGATGACGTCTCCGACCTGACTGTCACCGTCTCCTTGACCGACATGTTTTTGCTTCTGGTAGTTATACACAAAACGGTACTCATCCAGACTGCGGATTGGTACCTTGATGATTTGTTTTCCATCAGACATGATGATGTTTTCTTCCGTAATCAGATCAGGCAGATTCTGCTTGATGACATCTTTCACCTTTTGCTGATGGCGCTGTTGGTCCTGGTACCCTTTGCGGTGAAGCGACCAATCTTCCTTCGACACGACGAACGAGTAAGGCTGGTGTGAATTTGACATGTAGGCACCCCCCATTGATTACGCGGCACAGTTTGGCCTGTCGGTAATTAAGTATATTCACGGGCGAGGACGATATGTGATGAGAGTGGATATAAAATGATACAATTACACAAGTTCACCTCAGAGGTAAGGTGTGTCGTCAGAACAGAACGGCTCCATTTTTTACATAAACAGTGAACAAGTGTGATATCCTTCCTTTACAATAGGAGAAAGACATTGATCTGGCATCTGATAGAAGTATTTAAAAAGTCCACTTTTGATTCTCTAAACACAGACTATAGAGATGCATGAAAAGGAAGGATGTATGTGAATAAAAAGGCGATCAAGGCTTGGATTATGTATGATTGGGCCAACTCGGCATATGCGACAACTGTGCTGGCAGCAGTACTGCCTGTATTCTATGCTTCGGTTGCTGCGGCTACGCTGGATACAGATACGGCCGCATCCTACCTGGCCTATACCCATTCCATTGGCATGTTGTGCGTAGCTCTGCTAACACCGCTGCTTGGCACGCTGGCTGATTTGTCAGGACGGAAGGGCGACTTCCTGCGTATATTTGCAATCATTGGTGTCCTTGCCACATTGGGATTCAGCGCAATCGGAGAAGGGGACTGGTTACTTGCTTCCGCATTACTGGTCATATCTACGATTGGTTTTGCAGGTGGTAATACCTTTTACGATGCCATGCTGCCGGATCTGGTACGTGTGGAACGAAGAGACATGATATCTTCCAAAGGTTATGCCTATGGTTACATTGGAGGAGGTTTGCTATTTGCAGTGAACATGCTGATGATTCAGCAACCGGGCTGGTTCGGGATGAGCAGTACATTGGCAGGCACAAGGCTAGCTTTTATCTCCGTGTCGCTGTGGTGGTTTTTGTTCTCAATACCGATCTTTCGCCATGCTCCGAGACGGCCAGCATCACCAGATCTGCCCGGCACGTGGAAAGGGTATGCTGCGGTGGGTGTTCGCAGACTACGGCAAACCTTTCGTCAGATGAGGCGTTTTCCCCAGTTAATCCGCATGTTGGTGGCTTTCTGGTTTTTTAATGACGGCATTAATACCATCATTCTGATGGCTACGATCTACGGGACAAGTATAGGCATAGGTACATCCGACTTGATGCTGGCGCTACTGTTAACCCAGTTTATCGGTTTCCCTTGCACCTTGTTACTGGGAGCCTGGGCACAGCGCTGGGGAGCGAAGCGGGTATTGATCTTCAGTTTATCTGTATACATATGTATCGTAATTCTCGGTTATTTCATGACACAAGCGATTCACTTCTATATGCTCGCTGGATTGGTTGGTGTCGTGCAGGGTGTAAGTCAATCCACAGCTCGTTCCATGTTCAGCAATCTGATGCCAGCTGGCAGAACAGGTGAGTATTTTGGATTCGTGAATATTACAGGCAAATTCTCTTCGATCTTCGGTCCCTTTGTGTTTGGTTATGTTGGGCAAATAACAGGTTCTACACGTTGGGGAATTCTGTCCCTCATTTTCTTTTTCGTCGCCGGAATTGCAGTATTGTTAACTGTAAACGTACAGAAGGGAATGCAGGATGCTACTTTTGCAGATGAGGAAGAAGGGCGTAAGGGGAGTGTCGGAACTCTGCTAGGCAAAGTTCAAATGTAGGGTCTACTGGTTAGTTTTTTGATAGGTGTCATATCCAACTTCTCGTTGGAATACTCATGGCTTCAGGCGTTGTTCTTCGCAGAACATGTCTGAAGCTTATTCGCATTTATGCAACTTTATTAAGATTGATAGGATGAAGTGATTAAACGACAGACAGCAGAATACAGTGAAAGAGTAACAATTTATGAAAAGGTGAAAATAAAAGATTGACATGATACATTTTGTATCATAGAGTAAAACTATGAATACATACTGTATCTGAGAGTTGTCGAATACAACCATGTGTTTTGCTTCATTGCCGTGTAAGATTCCGCCGGAATATTGCAAAATACTGACCAATAGCGTGCATGTTACTCGTTTTGCCAAACACAAAGGTAGAGTCTGGTCTATCCCGGCTACATATTTATACTAATGAACAGAGGAGAGGCTGCCATTGATCGATGCTCAAGGTAACGGACTTGTTTTCTTACTATGTGTTCCCCGCAGTGGTAGTTCCTTATCCACCGTCATGCTGCAAAATCACAGTCGTATATTTGCCACCCAGGAAATGTGGTTTCTGATGAATCTTGTCGATTTGCCCAAAGGTGATTCACGCGCTTATGGTGGTAGCTCCATCGTTCGTCAGTTCTACAATGCCATGGTACCCGAGGATGTCTTCGAAAAGGCGTGCCGAAGTTTTGCTCTCGAGATCTACAATGGATTCCTGGAGGGTAGCGGAGCAGACTTCATCGTAGATAAATCTCCACGGTACTATTACATGCTTGAATGGCTGGATCGTCTGTTCCCTCAGTCCAAGCGCATTCATCTCCAGCGTAATCCTCTGGCCATAGCTGCATCATTCAAAAAGGTAAACCGCCATACAGGAGAAGGATTCGACCTGATTCATAGTTTGCAGAGCCCCAAATTAAATATGAAATCTGTGGATCTCACACTTGGGATGCTCCGCTTGAATGATTATTTTGCCGAACCACACTCCAATGCGTATGAGTTGCAATATGAACAATTAGTTTCTAATCCTCAGGAAGAACTTGAGAAACTATGCGCATTTCTGGGAATTCGATATGAACAGGGTATGGAGCAATATGGACAGTTTCTGGACAGTCCGAAGTCTGACATGTTTTACAGTATGGGCGTGGGTGATCCATTTCTTTCTTCGCATCAAGAGGCACATCAGGGTTCTGTTAACAACTGGAAAAACATATTGGAGCCGGGTGAAGTTGAATTGTATTGCCGTGTGATGGGGGCAGATCTGTTCCACCGGATGGGATACAGTGAACAGCTCGCAGAAGCCGAACAATGGACGGGAGTCCATTATGATGCAAGTCCTGATCAAGAGGTTATCGACCGGATCACGCATCAGTTGACAGCAGCGACTGGTTGCCAGTGGCAACCGCAATACCGAATGCAGCCAGCAGATTCTGTCGTTCATGCTCCGCCTGGGACTCCTGATGACCAAGTTGTCGAAGAACCTGAAAAGACAGACCCTACACTGGCTGCACTGGTCACGATCAGACAACTGCAAGCTGCATTACGGGCGGCAGATCATCGTCTGGAACGGGGATACAGTGAGCGGGAACGCCTGAAAGTTCAGTTGGCTTCTGCTCAAAGCAAAATACAGCGTATCAAATCATGGGTACCATTTGGTCATCAGATCAGCGCCTGGGCTTCACAGCGCAAGATTCTACGGGGAGGAAAGTCATGAGCGCCATAGCGGGAATTGTTCATAACGATGGTCAACAGGCGCTATGGGAAGACAGCTGGCGCTTGTATGCAAGCCTGGGGCATGTGCCTGCGGACACAACAGGAGTGTGGAAAGGCAACGAGGCTTTTCTTAGCTGTCATGCCCAATGGATTACACCGGAATCGGTTAGCGAGAAATTGCCTTTATATGATGAGGAAAGTGGCCTGACGATCACGGCAGATGCCATTCTGGATAATCGGGAACAACTGGCAGATCAATTACAGATATCCAGAGCTGAACTGGCTATGTTGGCTGATAGTGAACTGATCTTGCGTGCCTATCAGCGCTGGGGAGACGATGTAGCTGTCCGATTGCTGGGGGATTTTGTATTCGCCATATGGGATGAGCGGAATCGCAAACTGTATGCAGCGAGAGACATTACAGGCATGAGAGCTTTCTATTACCGACACGATGGTTCACGATTTGCTTTCTGCACACTCATGAATCCGTTGCTCGGGCTTGAAGGGGTACATAAAGAACTTGATGAGACCTGGCTATCTGAGTTTCTTGCCATTCCCGACATGCATGATTCAGCAGATATCAATTCGACCGTATATCGTGGGGTAAGCCAGCTGCCTTCTGCACATACACTTGTCTTCCGTGACGGCAGGCTGGAGCTGAAGCAATATCATCGTTGGGATGAAGTGGAACCTCTACGGCTCAAATCCGACGGTGAATATGTAGAAGCGTTCCGAGAGGTATTCGCTCAGGCAGTCGGATCACGATTGCGAACGCACAGGCAGGTGGCTGCCGCATTAAGTGGAGGACTGGACTCGGGGGCCGTGGTAGGTTTTGCTTCCGGAACACTGAGAAGTCAGGGCAAACGCCTGCATGCCTATAGTTATGTTCCCGTACCGGATTTCACTGATTATACGTCAAAAACGTTGCTAGCCGATGAGAGGCCCTTCATACGTTCCACGATTAATCACGTCGGCAATATTACGGAGAACTACCTTGATTTTGAAGGCAGAAGCCCACTTAGTGAAATAGATACGTGGCTCGACATTATGGAAATGCCCTATAAATACTTTGAAAATTCATTCTGGATTCGCGGATTCTATGAAAAAGCAAGCCAGCAAGATGCAGGTATTCTGCTCACAGGCGCACGTGGTAATTTCACCATCTCCTGGGGGCCGGCTCTGGATTATTACGCCAGTCTGCTGAAAAGTGGCCGATGGTACCGCTGGTTCCGTGAGATGCAGCAGTATAGTGAACGGACTGGCATGCCCTTCTCCCGTATAGCCAAGATTACGGGGCGAAAGGCATATCCGGAATGGTTCAAGGCTCAGTCCAAGGGAGCAAGCAAGGCTGCATCTGTACAGTTGATCCATCCTGATTTTGCGCAAAGAACGGGTGTGCTGGAACGACTCAAATCTATTATTGTTCTGCAAGGCGGCGCGCAGGCGGATGCACTAAAGGTTCGTGCCGAGAAATTCAATAACCTGGCCATTGCGAATAAAAATGGTGCCGTAGCCACAAAATTTTCTCTCCGTTATCGGGCTTGGGAACGTGACCCGACCAGTGACATCAGAGTTATTCGATTCTGTCTGTCTGTACCGATTGAACAATATGTGAAGCACGGAACGGATCGTTCATTGATTCGCCGGGCGACTTCACCCGAGTTGCCCGACAAGGTCAGACTGAATCAGCGTGTACGGGGGGTACAACCGGCGGATTGGCTACATCGCATCATTCCAAATTGGGAGGCGTTTACGGCCGAGTTGCGTGCGTTGTGTTCTGACAGCAAGGTCGCTGGCATATTAAACACGGAGCGCATCCAATCTGCCCTGGCCAATTTTCCGAGTCCGAGACCGGAGCTCGCTTCACATCCGGATCTGCGATTGATGATGCATAGTCTGATCGTGTACCGTTTTATTCGCAAATTTTGACCATGTGCACATGAAGGGAGGTGAAAACAATGCAAAACGAAAAGAAAGAATGGCAAGCTCCAGCTCTTGAAGTGTTGGAAGTCAATCAAACGATGGCCGGTACTGGCTACAGACAAATTGACTGGGTAACTGATCACGATGCGGATCTGTACGATCCAACTTCCTAAGTTGTTAAGTTATTAAGTTTTAACCAGCGTCATCATACTTAAAGGGCGGAAATGGAACCAATCCAGATTTCGCCTCCGCCCTTATATTGAGCAACATGAATATAAGGGCTTTTTTTACATTTAATCACGAAGGAGGCGTCGTTCATTGTTGCTTGTGCATTATGTAGCGTATGGTCTGCGCTGGTCGAGCCAAATTCGAATGCCTGAACTTCAGATTGCACCCAAGCATGCCGAGACGGATTGGGATGTAGCGGATGTACACATCGAGTCTTCAGATTTGACCCCATTGTGGGAGGACTGGGATGTAGGCAACGACAACTTTGTGGCACGAGAGGGCAGCCTTTTTTTCAAAATCGAAGATACAGGTCTGTTTCTAATAGAGCAAGGAAAGCGCATTGTCGTGTCCCCTATATCGGGTGCAGATGAGAAAAAGGTCAGATTATTCATTCTGGGCACGTGTATGGCGGTCATAATGATGCAGCGTGGCATTCTTCCATTGCATGGCAGTGCAGTGGTTATTGATGGTTGGGCTTACGCATTTGTCGGACATTCGGGAGCAGGCAAATCAACACTCTCGGCCGCCCTGGCATCACGCGGATATCCGCTTCTCACCGATGATGTCGTTGCACTCACCTGGGGTGCCGGGGGAAGAGCCATCGTATCGCCTGGTTATCCACAACAAAAATTGTGGCAGCCCAGTCTGGATGGTTTCGGCATGAAGGAACAGGATTATGCAACGGTTCACGCGGAGATTACGAAGTATGCGATACCTGTTCAGCACTATTTTCATGAGATGGCCGTACCACTAGGCGGAATCTTCGAACTTGCTCCACAACCGGAGGCAAACTATTCGTCCGTTCAACTGGTTGAAGTGAAGGGGCTGGAACGATTGCATCTCTTATGCTCGCATACGTTCCGTGGTGGACTCGTTGCAAGACAGGGATTGGCACAGTGGCTGTTTGAGACGGCTTCAAGACTTTCAGCGAGTGTAGAGATTGGCAGATTGGTCAGAACGGGTGCTGAGTTTACAGCGTTTGAGATGGTAGATCGGATTACAGATCATATACGTAAAGGAGTGCACACAGGATAATGACAGCGACTACGCCGATGAATGTGGAAGACCGGGTAACCCGGAAGGAAGGCAATCTGGTGAGTGACATGGGCAGTGAGAAAGTCATGATGAGCATTAGCTCTGGAAAATACTATAATCTCGGAAGTACCGGAGGACGAATCTGGGATCTGATCGCAGAAGAACGCACGCTGGGTGAAGTTGTAGACGTACTCGCTGCGGAGTATGAGATTGAGCCGGATATATGTCGTGAGCAGGTAGTGCAGTTCCTGGAACATTTGTCCCGTGAAGGTCTGATCGACGTTACTCGCGGAGTGTAGCATGATGTTGCAAAAAATAAAGGCTTATCTCTCGCTCCCCCGGGCGATGCGTCGACTGATATGGGAGGCCTATCTCTTCCTTGGCTGGGCGCGCATACAGAAGGCTATGCCATTCGCCAAAATCGCCCCAGGTCTGGGTACACCCATGGTTGAAACGCCGATGACAGGAATTGATCGCAGCGAGGTCATCGCTATCCGGAATATTTCCAAAGCGATTTCGCTTGCTAGTAAATATACGTTATGGGAAAGCCGCTGCCTTGTAATGGCGATTGCCGGGATGAAGATGCTTGAGCGACGCAAGATAGAGAGTACGTTATACATGGGGACTGCGCGGAATAAGCAAGGACATATGATGGCTCATGCCTGGCTGCGAAGTGGTAAATTGATCGTGACCGGAGCTGATACTATGGACCAATATACGGTTGTCGGCGTGTTTGGCAAACGGTGTCCGGAGAAGGGATCTGGGGAGATTGTCTATGATACATGAAAGTGAACTCTATTCATCAGGGTTTCCGAAGGAACTTAAGCTGATTTTGAGCATCATTAGAGGTGATCTGACGGCTCTATCCCCTGAAGAACTCAAGGTGGGTTTACAAGGAACGGATTGGCAGCTCTTTCTGCGGCTGGTCTATCATCACCGCTTATACTCTGTCCTTTATTTGAAAATGAAAGAATTGAACACTGCGATCATTCCAGCAGATGTTATGGAGAGCTTGAGACAACAATACACGGCCAATACGTTCCGCATGTTACATCTGACAGCTGAAATGGAACAGGTGTGTGGAGCTTTCCGTGAACACGGCATCCGTAATATTACGCTGAAGGGGCCTGCGCTGGCCCATGATCTATATGGTGATGTATCCATGCGAACCTCCAAAGACCTGGATATTCTGATTCCGTTCGATGATGTGGAAGCGGCTGAAGGCATTCTGGCTACCCTTGGTTACGTATCCAAGGAAGGGGAGCGGGCACCTACGGTTCGCAGCTGGAAATGGCGGGAACATCATATCTGTTACATCCATCCGGTCAAAAGGACTCAAGTGGAGATTCATTGGCGTTTGAACCCGGATTCGGGCAAAGAAACCGATTTTGAATTGTTGTGGAAACGGAGCCGGTTCAGTTCATACACACAGACACCTGTTCGTATGCTTGAACAAGAAGATCTCTGGGCTTATTTGGTAACCCATGGAGCACGTCATGGCTGGTTCAGACTGCGTTGGTTGCTGGATATCGATCAGATGATTCGAAGCATGCCACTCGATGTGAAAAAAGTAGAACGGCGTCTGAAAGCGGAGGGACGTTTGTCCATTGGTTCACAGGCTCTACACTTGGCATCAGATCTGCTGAACACGCCACTGGATACAGAGTACAGGTCCTTGATGTCCTTGAGTGATCGTACAGGCAAACGATTAGCGAGTGAAGGCGCAGAGTTCATGAATGATATGCTGGAAAGTCCGGCTGATATGAAATCGTATCCGTCGTATCTGTTTAAACTCCGAAGTACGAAACAGAAGTGGTTTTTCTTTATTGAGCGGTTATATCCAAGTACATGGGATGTGGATCAACTGCCGCTTCCGCGTTCTTTGTTTTTTCTGTACTTTCCGTTACGTCCGTTTCTCTGGTTCTGGCGGCGAATTAAAAGGTATACGGTCACGGAGAGGGGTAAAGTATGATCTCGGAATTAAAGTATTTTATGCGAAAGCTGCATCATGTCACGGGGCCCATTTTATATTGGAATCTGCTAGGGATGATCTGTATCAGTCTCATGGAAGGGATCGGGATCTACATGCTTGTTCCGATGTTGAGTCTGATCGGTATATTTGAGATGGGCTCCGCTGGGTTGAACATTCCCTGGATTGGACAAATGTTGAATCGTTTTCCTGAGAATGGCCAATTGTTACTCGTATTGTTCACCTTTGTATTGATTGTCTCCGGACAGGCCTGGATGCAGCGTCTTCAGACGATCCGTAATACTCGAATCCAGCAGCAATTTGTACGAACGCTGCGCATGGAAACCTATGGTGCCATTATTATGGCGCAGTGGTCATTTTTTCTCCAAAAACGAAAATCCGATTTTAACCATATATTAACGACTGAGCTTGCACGTGTCAGCCAAGGCACAGGCATTGTACTGCAAATGACAGCCTCCCTGATCTTTACGGGCATACAGATTGGTCTGGCTTTCTGGTTGTCTGCGAAATTGACAGCACTTGTGTTGGTCTGTGGATTGCTGCTCTTTATGGTCTTGAGAAAATTCGTCAAGCGAGCCAAACAGATCGGGGATCAGACTTCTGAATTCTCGCAAAGTTATTATAATGGCATAACCGAGCATTTTAACGGAATTAAGGATATTAAGAGCAATATGCTTGAGCGATCACACATGAATTGGTTCGAGCGTATGTGCAGACAGATTGAACGCAATGTCATTCAATTTAGCCAATTGAACAGTGGAACACAGCTGATTCATCGGATGTCTGCGGCGATCATTATTGCGGCATTCATTTATCTTTCTCTTCGTGTAATGACGGTGCCACCTGCAAGTCTGCTGCTCATCATCCTTATTTTTTCCCGCTTATGGCCTAGATTTACAGCGATTCAGTCCAATCTGGAGTACATCAGCTCCATGCTGCCTGCGTTCCGTGTGGTAAGAGAAATGCAAGCTCAGACGGCGAAAAGTCGTGAGATTAGTGAAGAAGTGGCTTCAGCGGGAGAGACGGGGTCTCATGTGATTCAACCCATGGTATTTCAAGAATCGATCACATGTGAGGATGTCTGTTATCGTTATGAGGGAAGTGATACGTACTCCTTGAGGAATGTGCAGGCTTCGATTCCCGCAAGTGGCATGACCGCGATTGTGGGTAAATCTGGAGCAGGCAAGAGCACACTAATCGATCTGATTATGGGTCTTGTAAGGCCAGAGAGCGGTCGTATTCTGATTGACGGTGTTCCTCTGTCAGAAGAGCGTTTATTGAGCTGGAGAAGTTCTATCGGATATGTCTCCCAGGACCCCTTCCTGTTTCATACCAGTATTCGTGAGAATCTGCGTCTGGTTGATCCCAATGCAAGTGAAGAACAGATGTGGCAGGCTTTGCAGTTTTCCTCCTCTGCGGCTTTTGTACGGAAGCTGCCTCAGGGTCTGGATACGATTATTGGTGATCGAGGTATTCGTCTATCCGGTGGCGAACGTCAGCGATTGGTGCTTGCCCGGGCCATGCTGAGGAATCCTTCGGTATTGGTACTGGATGAAGCAACAAGTGCGCTCGATAGTGAGAATGAACAGTATATTCATGAGGCGCTGGAACGACTGAAAGGACATGTGACCATTATCGTGATTGCACACCGATTATCTACGATTCGAACAGCAGATCGTGTCATTGTGCTCGATGAAGGACGGGTGATTCAAGAGGGCGGGTACCAGCAGTTATCTACTGATCCGGTAGGCACGTTCAGCAAACTTCTGAATATGCAAGCGGGTGTTGTAGGACAGTAAGTAAGTTTTTCTGTATATTCGTTTATCGAAGGATAACCAGCAATTATTATGTTAAAAGGCGCGCCACTGCGGGCGCGCCTTTCATGTAAGTGGGCTAGTATAATGACAAGGATTAATGAACAAGTGCTGTATTGGAAGGGATCGGAAGCTGAAGAGCGCCGATCTGCTTCAAATGTTGTACAATCTCTTGCACGGCTTCCTCAATGGACGATTGCTCTGTATCGATGATGAATGAAGGAGATTTTGGTACATCATAGGGGGCCGAAATGCCTGTGAAATGCGGGATATCACCGTTGCGTGCTTTTTTGTAAAGACCCTTGGGATCACGCCGCTCACATTCTTGAATTGAACAGCGCACATAGATTTCAATAAAATCATCGGGTTCAAATAACTGTCTGACCATCTCCCGATCCTGTGCATCTGGAGAGATAAAGGCTGAAAGGACAAACAACCCGGCATCTACCATTAACTTGGACACTTCGCCAATACGCCGCAAATTTTCTTGACGATCCCCTGTTGTAAAACCGAGATCACGGTTCAGTCCATGACGAACATTATCCCCGTCCAGAACATAACAGCGTACGCCTTGGTCATAGAGATATTGCTCCAGGGCAAATGCAAGGGATGACTTTCCTGCACCTGATAACCCGGTAAACCAGATGGCACGACTACGGTGCCCATGTTGTTTCTCCCGGTCTTGTCTGTTGATGTTGGATGATTGCCAGGTTATATTGCGCTCTTCCTTCGACATGTGTATCCCGCCTTTTCCCTACCATGATATGTATAATATTTTAACATATTTACAAGATTATAGCACCTTACAGATTTCTTCAAAATAAGCGTGAATCGACAAAATATCGGGTATAGATGTAGTACATACATAAGCACTATGCATATATCCAAGGAGTATTTTGCATGAAATGATGTAGAGTGCTCACATCGCAGGAGGAACAAGGCCATGAACGAAAACATACAAAACATACAAGTTGGATTCAAATGCCCGGATTGCTATCAGGATGTTCGAGTGGAATTTATAGATGAACAGGTCAGCACTGTTCGTTGCAAAGGTTGTGACAGAGCATATACCCTGTTGAAGCCAACCATTGGTGATGAGATTCTTCTGGATTGGGAACAGGAGGCATTGTATCACAAGCTTAGGGCAGAACGCTCTGAACTGGATAATCACAATATGTCCGCCTTAATTATCAAAGTTATCGAGCTGCTTACATGGCGTGATCGGGGAGATGGACAGACTCGTGCCATACAGACCGTGAGGGAATGGCTTGCTTCCAGTGGCAAACCCCAGACCTTGCTTGAATTGTTCTATCAATCTCCGCCACAACCTGAAAATAAACGTTTTGATCGTTGATAATTTACATACATTAGCCGTTCCTGTGGCATATTACCTGAAGGTGTTCGTGTATGCAAACGACTAACCGAATTTTCAGGAACAGGAGCGGATGGAATGAAGCGAATGGTTCTATATATATTGGTGGCACTGTTATCCATCAGTATGGTACCGGCACAGACTGAAGCATCACCGGTTACCGGAGCATATCACTTTGGCTTCAAAAAGAGTCAAAACGGTCAGCTGCCCTCCATTGATCAGGAAGGCTTCAAATCGATCTTACAACATAACGATGCCATTTTCCTGGGGGATACAAAGCAAAAGGAATTGTATCTCACGTTTGATAACGGGTATGAGAATGGATTCACGCCTGCCATACTGGATGTTTTGCGTACCAAGAAGGTGCCAGCTGCTTTCTTTGTAACAGGTCATTATCTGAAAGATCAGCCTGAGTTGGTCAAACGCATGGCGGCTGAAGGTCATATCGTCGGTAATCATTCATGGAGTCATCCGGATATGACCCGTATCTCCAATGAAAAGCTTAAAGTGGAACTGGAGAAGGTCAAATCAGAGGTGAATCGTCTGACAGGTCAACAAGCGACCTTTTTGCGCCCACCGCGCGGAATCTTTAACAATCGCACGCTTGCAGAGAGTCATGCTCAGGGTTATGTGAATGTGTTCTGGTCTGTTGCCTATAAAGATTGGGATACCAATGTGCAACGTGGTGCACAATATGCTCATCAAGAGGTATTGAAGCAACTTCATCCAGGGGCTGTCATTTTGCTTCACTCGGTATCCAAAGATAACACGGAAGCACTCGGCTCCATTATTGATGAGGCACGCAAGCAAGGGTATGTATTTAAAAGTCTGGATGATTTGCGAACCAAAAGTTATTGATTCACGTCACATAAAGAACAATGGACCCCATGTGGGTCATTCAAAAGTGTAGCAAAATATGAAAGGGCATCCTGAGCGATTAAGCTCGGAATGCCCTTTTTGGCTATATCGTATATATCGTATGCCCAGTCCAAGTAGTGGATGTAACCATATTCAGATCCAGAAGAAAGGATTGGATAATACGATACGATGGTGCGTGTAATACTATAAAACAGTGTTATAGATGATTCCAATTGTTTTCGGGCCGCAGTGACTGCATATTACACACCCAGCCGTGGTTAGTTCCACCCGGGCCCCCGTCTGTTCCTGCAAAGATTTCTGCAAGTCCAACGCATCCTCTTCGGCCATGGTATGCACAACGATCAGCAGATCTGGATCGATCTGATCCTTCTGGCTAAGTGTATTAGTTAGCATTTGTTCCAGCGCTTTCTCCCGTTTACCGCGTACTTTATAAGCAGGTGCCATCTTGCCATCCGTTACCCGGATGACAGGGCGAATCTTGAGCAGGCTGCCAATCAGGTTCTGCATGCCCGAACAGCGACCGCCTTTATGCAGATACTCCAGGGTATCGATGACAAACTCGGTGCGTACATTTGGTTTCATCGCCTCAATCAGGTGTGTAATCTGATTCAGGTTTTGTCCTTGATCGGCAGCATATACAGCTTTCATCACCATCAGTGCAATTCCCGATGAGAGATTTTGTGAGTCAATAACCGAAATTCGACCTTCGGGGAACTCGGAACTCGCTAGTCGTGCATTTTGATAGGTAGAGGAAAGTTCAGAAGATAAGCTGATATATAGAATCTCATCCCCTTGATCTATGTAAGGTTGAAATGCCGTCATGAAATCAGCGGGGGAAGGTGCAGCCGTTTTGGGAAGACGCCCATCTTGGCTGACACGTTCATATAGCTGTTCAGGCTTGATCTCAGCACCATCTTTCAGTGATTCATCACCGAACACCACATATAAGGGGATAATGCCGATATCGTGCTGCTGGATCCATTCTGGAGCCAGATCACTTGTGCTGTCCGCAAAAATTTTGATTCGTGACATGTCAATCTCCTTTGAAAACAATGATTTTGGCAAAAAAATATAGATTATACTTATGTGTAGACCCATTCATTTTAATTATAAGGAAACAAGGCGCTGATGCAAACCGTTACATCATGTTCATGCCTATCACAATAAGTGCAACGAATAACAGAATCATCATTCCATTTAATATGGTTCCGATTATGGCAAAGACTTTCTTTCGATTCTTGAGGACAAGACCAATAATTCCAAGGATGCCTCCGGCGAGGTTGAGAATCAGACCGACCAAAATGGCTAATGAAGCCAGAACCACTGCTGGATGTAAGGCTATCTCTTCTGCCTGCAACGGGGTGAGCACTCCGATGGACTCGTTTATAGCCATGGTGGCAATAAAGAATATCAGAATGTAACCCAAAATCGCAACCAATCCTATGACAAAGCTGGCGATACCAGGTCCGGAATGTTTCAGTGGTACAATCGGTTGTCTCTCATGATCTGGTGGGTATGGATCATAACTGTTGTTATTGTATGGATCTGCATGGCCAGGGTTCTGATCCGTATTGTTATAACCTGAATTATAGGAATCGCGATTATCCATAATTGTAACTTGCCTCCCTTAAACATCTTATGAGTGTTATTAACCTAATTGATGAGTAATTATTAGCTTGTTCCCATCTTTCCGGTACTGAAACACCAACTTTTTTGGACTTGCACTTAAAATACAACGATGACATACCTGTTTACTTTTCCATAAATATCGATAAAAATCAAGGATTTACGCTTGTTTCCTACAATTTATAGGGCGGAGATAGAATTGTTAAGTATAAACAGACATATGATCTTTGAAGTCTCGTCCCGACTGGCAAAGGAGGAGTGGATTCGCTACAATGATAGGAGTGAAGAGTAGTTGAAATAAGGGAGAGAACTTACATGCAACGAAGATGGATGATGCTTGGAGCTGTAATGACCATGCTATCGGTGGCGATCGGCGCATTTGGTGCTCACATGCTCAAGGATACGATTGGGCCAGCGGCCATAGCTACATATGAGACGGGTGTGCAATATCACATGATTCATGCATTGGGCTTGCTCATTATTGGCTTGACGGCTGGTCAGCTTGGGGCATCGACGAAACTAAAGTGGGCAGCACGTTTGTTGTTTATCGGGATTATCGTGTTCTCGGGTAGTTTGTATGTGCTTAGCATTTCTGGTATCAAGATTCTAGGAGCCATCACACCGATTGGTGGGGTAGCCTTCATTGCTGGATGGTTGTTATTGGCATTAGATGTATGGCAGCGAGGTAAGGATCGCTCCTGATCGGGCCGAAGGAATCTCGGAGAGTTCAATCCTACATGAACCATCGAACTAAAAAAGCAACTTGCGTTAGAATGTCCCGTCATTCTAACGCAAGTTGCTTTTTGTTTTATTCCGATGAAGTAGGTTACAGAAACTCATCGATTTCATTGGTTCGGAACGTATACACCTGTTTTTCATCGACATGGTATATGCTCACAATACTAGTATCCCGATCAAAATTCAAAATGCGGCATGGAATGCTCTGATGTTTACCGTTCTTATTATTGACCACAATACGGGTAAGTCGATTCTCTTTAATGAGCGTGTCAATCCACGCATCAAACGAATTTCCTTCGGAAATATTGGATGTTTGAGTAGAGGTCTTTTTCTCAATAGCAGGTGTTTCTTGCTTGTTCTGTGTTTTGGCTGGAGCAGTTGAGGTAGGTGTCTGCGTAGAACCGGACGCCTTCTGTGCCGCGCTCACTTGTGATTTTTTACGTTCATTGTGAAGTGTGACGAAAGAGTCCTTCTTGGACTGGAGTGTCGCTTCAATAATTTTGCCTAGCTCTATGCCGGATTGAATCCGAAAGTCCGCAATTTGTTCCTCTTTGTTTATGAACTCCAACAGGGACTGCAGTGCCAATGCATTTGAGCGGCTCTTAATAAGTATATCGACATTAAATAAAAAGCCGATTTCCTCTTGATTGGATAAGGTTTCTTTCATTCATCCCAGCCCCGTTAAAAGATATGTCAGCTTAAAAAAACGCTTCAATCCACTATATCATTAAAAATGAATTTATCATAGTGCTAGAGAAGGGGAAATATGCCGATTTGAAATGAATCAAGACCCGGATTGCCCTTTAATTTCTCCCCATAATAGAACTAATATTCTTCTTTTTTCATCCCCTGATCATCCTGTTCACCTGCGTCAGTCGCGCGGGTCTACTCTATAATTTATTTAATCAGGACAGGAAGCAACAGGGGGAATCGGGAATGGGCAATGCATATCAGGATCGATTGAGATACGTTTATAAAATTACATCTTCCAGAATTAGAAAAGCGGATTATGATCTGCATCTTACTTATCAAGAAGCGACAGTTAATGGAGAAGTGGCATCTATTGGAAATCATCAGGTGTTTCGTTTCATAGATCGTATTCGAGGCTACATGGAAAGGGAACAGAATCTGGCTAGAATCAAGCTGGATATAGAGCAATTAAAAGTTTTGAAAACCAATGCCGAGCATAAAAGAACAATGAAGAAACGACATGAAGAACTGAAAAATCTGAAATTTGTCGATGATTACCTGCTGGTGGTCATTGAAAATAATAAAGACTACGATCGGCTGAATTCATCGAAAGCTTTCTCCATCAACGGTAAGAAATACAAGCGGCTATTGGCGACAACAGGTGGGGCCAAAAGTTCGACGGTCATCTATGTGAGTGAGGATATTCACCCGCTTTTGGAGAAAAGATTGAATAATGGCAGAGATCCCAATAAAGAACTGGTTCCTGCCAAACTGGAGGCATACAAGGCCTTGGCTTGTAGTACAAGCACCCCTGTATCACATCCTGAACGTGTGTTGGTTGTTCATGATTGTATAACCGAATTTGGAGCGGACATTATTCAGATTGATGATACCGAGACAGAGTACCCTCGCATTGAGCGCAGGAAAAATGAGTCTATTCAAATGAACATGAGTGACGGATTCGGTCTTATCTCTACTGCACTTAGTGAACGATGGGCAATCGAACTGGGGCATGCATATATCCCGAGTGGATTTTGTATTCGTAATAGCTTCTGTAAAGGAATGGTATTTACATTTGATTATCACGAATTTGCGGATCAAGTTGCAGGCAAGTATATGGTGGACGATGCCTGGGGTAACCCTGTGGATATCCGAGAAGTAGATCTGATCCTCACAACGTCGATGCTCAAACTATGGAGCTCGTATAACAGTATTGATGATTACCTGTTATGTTGCGGTTATTATGGCTACACGTTCAGCGTTACGAAAGTTACACCCGGAGAATTAGAGGATGAGCGTCATTTAAACTACCAGTTCATTCAGTCGCTTCAATTGGATGATAACGAGATTGGTGAACTCATTCGTCCCACTATTGACTCGATTACAGATGTACTGGGCGAGGACCATCGCAAGGCACTGTTATTTCTCAAAGGAATTCATATTCATGAGAATGACTACAGAAATAGTCCGGATGATTATATTAAAGGGCTGATGGTAGACCCGCGACTTATAGATGATCCTTTTGTGCGAAGCAAAATTCATACCTTAATACGTAAGCGAATAAATGAAGCAAAGATCGGGGTTCTGAGAGTCAAAGGAAATTTCAGCATTATATCTGGCGATCCCTATACATTGTGTCAGAGCATATTTGGCATGCCTTTAACTGGATTGCTAAGTTCAGGAGAGTTTTACTCCAGCTATTGGAATGAACGCCATGTGGACAGGGTGGCTTGCTTCAGGGCTCCAATGACTTGTCATAACAATATCAAGGTACTTCGTTTCAAGAATACGGATGAAATGCAACATTGGTATCGCTATATGAAGACGGTCACGATCTTGAATTCATGGGATACGACGACGCATTCTCTGAATGGTGCAGATATGGATAGTGATCAGATCTTAACTACGGATAACAAAACGATTCTTGGGGCAATTCAGGAGTTAGATGCGATTGTATGTGTGCAGAAAACTTCAGCCCAAAAAATTCCGGATGAGAAGGATCTAATCCAGGCCAACAAAGACAGCTTTGGAGATCTGATCGGTTTTACAACCAATAAAATCACGTCGATGTTCGATGTATTAGCCAATTATGAGGAGCATAGTGCAGAATATCAGGAAATGATGTACCGAATTCAATGTGGTCAGCATTATCAGCAAAATGCCATTGACCAAGCCAAAGGGATTGAATGTAAAAAGATGCCGAAACACTGGTATGATATTCGCGCTGCGGTAACGGATGAGTCAGCCTTGAAAATGGTAGCGCATAAGAAGCCTTATTTTTTCATATACAATGACCCGGAGCAGAAAAAAGAATATACCACCTATGTAGAAAAAACGAGTCAGAAGTGTTTGCAGTTATTTGGCTTGACTGTTGATGAATTGTATTCGAAGAAGGAACTATCACCGAATCAGGAACAGTTCCTGGCACAGTATGAACAGAGAATGCCTGTATCCAAGGCACCTTCCGTGATGAACCGGTTATGCCTTCAAGTGGAAGACGAGTTCAACAAGTTTAAGTTGAAACAGACCGCAAGGCCGTTTGATCATACGATATTGATGAGTACCAAAAAATACTCCCAAGCTCGTTATAAAGAGATTCAACGATTATATCAGATGCATAACGAAGAACTACGTAGCTATATGACCAATTTACGCAAGAGCAAGGTGAGGAAGGAAGAAAGATCAGCCCGATGGCAGTTGTTTGTTTCCCGCTTTAAGGAGCAGGCGCTGGAGATCTGTAATAATGAAGAAGATCTGTGCAATATGATTGTGGACATGTGTTATCGAAATGCCGAGAAATCGAAGCAATTTGTATGGGATGTGTCGGGAGATCAGATTATTCGCAATCTGTTGCATAGCAATGATCACATCATCCATTATCCGGTGAGAGACCCGGAGGGCGATATTGAATATGCCGGGAGAACCTTTAAAATGACTCAAATGCATGTGAAGGAGCAGCGCCCTTGAAAATCATTCTGAATGAACGTCAGCATGCCGAGCAGGCCATTGCACATGGGATCATGGATAAGAAGCCAACCAAAACGTTGATTTGTTTAGCTAAATATGGGCTTGAGAAGGGGAAGAACGTCGAAGATACGTACACGTTATTAAATCAGTTTATGACCCGATACTACCCAGACTACAATGCTGTCCAGTGGGATACATTCCTCAATCGTATCATTAAGCAGTCGCAGAAGTATATCAAGATAAGGGAGGATGCCAACAAGAGCACCCTAATCGAGATTGATCATGTACCAGTAATGCACGAAGAACTTCAAAAGATCAAACAACTCAAAAGTAAACGACTTGAGAGATTGGCCTTTGTTTTACTGGTCTATAGCAAGATCAACAATCAAATCAATAAAAATGATACGTATTGGATTAATAATCAATGGAAAGAAATCTATGGCGATACCCAAATGGCAGTAAGCAAAAAAGATCAGGGGCTATTAGTGTACAAACTTATTCAGTTAGGGTATCTCAAAGAAAGTAATCGCGTAGATTCGACTAATGTACAGGTTTTGTTCGCTGTGGAGCATGGTGAGGTCGCCTTCCAGTTAGTTCGCTTCGATGACTTTGTGTTGGAGTACTCCCGCTGGAAAGGAGAGAATATTAAAAATTGTACCGTATGCGGAAAACGGATGCTGGCAAAATCGAACCGAATGAAATACTGCAAGGAATGTAAAAAAAACGGCATTAATCCCATTAGAAAACTCCTCTAAAGCTAGACACAGCAATGCTTCGCATGGTTGTTCAAGAATTTCTTTAATGATAAGCCAGAGACAGGTTTCCTAGTTAGGGGGAGGTATCAACTTGGAAACTGTCTTACAAAGAAAGCTACATAACGCTTAGGTAGGTGAATTATGTCAAATGGGATAACTTTAGCACACGTAGAGTCTTTAATTAGAGAAGCAGTGAAACATAGTAGCCCAGGGCAGCCTGGGGAATCTGGCGAAATTGAACTTGCTATCAGGCGGGCACTGGATGCTGCTAGCGAAGCCATGCAGGCTGCCGGAAAAGCAAAAGAGGCTTATCAAACAACTCGACTTGTTTATCAGAGTCCAGTTGCTAATTTTGAGGAGCTAAGTATGCAGTACCCTTCTCCTGAAATAGGCTGGACGGTACAAACGTACAAGGATGGCAAACGATATCGTTACGATGGAAAGACATGGGTAGAGATTGATGTATTTGGTCAAAACCTTCAGGTGGTTAATTCCGATTTGGATGGGCTCATGAGTACAGCTGAACATCTGAAATTAAATGAGATTCCGTTGGAAGTACAGGATCGCGTTATGGTCTTTTGCAAAGAATCACGGGTGTACACGGAAGTACTGGGAATTTTAGCCCCCTTTCCATTCGATGGCGAGATTGTACATGTAAAGGGCTATTGTGGGGTTTCTGGAGATACCGCAACTGAGATCAGAATTGAACATTCCAAGGATCTCATTCACTGGCAGGATGTGATGGGAAGTTCACTGAAGTTTGAGGCACTTCAACATCAAGATGATGGTAAGGCTACATTTGAGATGAAAAAAGTGGAGGCTGGAGATATTTTCAGAATCAACATCATCGAAGCAGGTTCAAATATACAACATCTTACGATTCAATTAACAATCAGAACATAAATCAAAGGAGATGGATTATAATGACACAACCGATTATTTCATGGATGGATGCTACACATAGTAATGAGATTAGTGCACCGTTCGACTACAAGGTTATTGATGCAGATAGCAAAAGTGATATTTTTATCTTCAATGTATGGAACAATAAGAACGGTGCTTCGGACGTATCTAAAATGGAAGATTGCACGATTACTACGCGAGATATGACTGGTGGTACTGGTGACACAGAGGCTCATGATGTAGAAGTGGTGAAGAATAACTGGTTCCACGTTCAGGTTGACTCCTTGGGGGAGACAGACCTGGAAGAAGAAAGTTCACGAATTGGCAAGGATTTCTCTAAACCCATCGGAACAACAGGCAAGACAACTAAAGACCATACAGGAACCGCTTATGCAACACCATTTGCACCCGGGCCGAAAGAAATCTTGGGCGTGAGTAATAATGGAAATCCTCAAGATGCGGCTGGTAACTATGTGACCCTATCCATTCAATGTGTAGTACCGCTGAATGCAAAAAGTGGCAAGCAACAATTCAAAAAACGTATCTCTTATCGATACGTGTAAAAAAGAAACAATCATGAGGACAGGCTATTGCAGCCTGTCCTTTTTATTAAAAGGAGGAAGTCCTGTGATTCTAGGTAATACACAATTTACGCGCGCACCTGTATCTCAAGCTTATGTATGGATTGCAGATTATTATGATGGTACTTATTTAAGCGAATTTGATCTGCAGACTCAACAATCAAACAGTTTTTATAATATTAACAAAGAAAAGTTGGTCTCTTTCGGATTGATCGGGCAAGGATCTCACGTGTATCACAACGTTGCCAACGGTGTTTTTCATATTAATGCGGATCGGTACTCTGTATCTTACGTATGTGAAGAGCAAGAATACCCGCTAACGGGCAGGACCTTTCTATACAATGACATCATTCAATTCAAGAATGTTTCTTCAGATGTGAATATGAGTGGGCACTCAGGCCCTGGGAGTTCGGGGGCTTTCAATAATACGATTGAATGTTTTAACTTCGGATACAAAAAAACAATGAATTTGAATGATGTGCAGATTAACTTTCAATGTATTTGTTCCCTGCCTTTGAAAGAAACGGCCTTTCTCCAAATTAAAATTACCTCCAATCAGGACCTGCCTGGGCAATTGGTTATTCGTAAAAATGGATTTGTCATAGATCAAATCGTAGCTCCTCTGAAGGCGAATCATGCAGGGATCATAAACTGGGATATTCGTTGAGTTGGATTTTGACATGAGATAGGTGGTGATATTATGGCAATTCAAGAAATTGCACTAGAGATAGATCTATCGGTTGGTGTATTTCAAGATACCATATATGAGGATCAAAAGTTGAAACTAAGAGAGTTGAGCCAAGATGAGGACGGGAATTCAATCTATCCAGCTAATGGATCTTGGGAATCCACTCCCATTCGGATTCAGGATAAGATCGCTTCGTTTAAAGGTGTAGCTGCAAGTGTAGACGTAATGGGTGGAGCATCATACAAAATCTACTGGAGCACATCTGAGGATGGTTTTGAGTGGGGGGCGTATGAGGAGATCGTAACAGATGTAACTGCTCCTAAATCTCCAGCAAAGTATGCGAAGTTGAAAATTGAGATTGCAGCTGAGAGAGAATATTCGAATTTCTACATAGACGATTTCAAGGAGAAGGGAAAATACAGTAATCCTTTTATTGAAAGTGACTCGGGTTCACTAGGCTTAAAGAGAATATATCAATTGAACATGGAACGAGCAGCGGATACTCCAACAGGGATGGTGCTAAGTCAGAAGATTGAAAAAGCGAAATTTAAAAAAGTGGATAGAATCAGAGTGAGCAAGGGGTGAATTTATGGCAGTTCCAGCCACGACAGGGCAGTTGAGAGAGCGTGTGGAGGACATGGAGATTGGGGATTATATCAAATGTGGTGCAGTCAGAGGAAGTACTATCGCACTAACTACAGTATATAATTTTGGGTCTGGCGCTCCTGCGAATAGCGGAGAAATACCATTAGCCGGTTTAGGAACTACAGCAGGAGTGGGTGGAACGTTTTACTTTATTAAGGTAGACAAGGGATTACTCATTTCCGATAGAATGATTTTCAACTCTATCACATGGGATCAGCTCAACTCTAAAAATTGGATAGAAGGCGTTACATTTGAATCGGGTTCGATTCGCTCTTTAAGCGGAGGTGTATTATATGCCGATTCAAATGGAAATAAGTCAAATGCCGATTTGGGTTTTGGAGCCTTTCCCACAATTAATGAGTGGGACAAGTATCTCATTAATTTTCCTGTAAACAAGATTCTGTCAGGAAAAATTCTAGATGATGTTTTTCATCATTTAAGTAATTATAGCTGGTGCAAAGAAACACCGAATTATGGCACATGGAGAGACAAAGCTGGAAATTCGACTATAACAGCATCTAATAATCAGCGCATTGGAAGAGGTAGTAATACGAGAGCACAGTGGAGTGACATAAACTACTCTGCAAGTGGTGGTTCATATGCGACATGGGGATTTCGTCCAGTATTTGAATATAAGGAGGTGAGCAGATGGCAGTATTAGGAGATCAATTAGCTGTACCAGAAAGTGGATGGAGACGATATGACGATACACATGCAGGATTGAATTATACAGGAAGTTGGTACAAAGTAACTGGAGATAAGTATTTCAATGGCAGCGTGAATGTAACAACCAGAGCCGCAGATAACAACTATGTTTCATTTAGTTTTTATGGAACGAAGGTCAGGATCATATCTGACATTGCACAAGATAGACATTCTGATAATACGATTACTGTAGATGGTGTCACTGAATCATTTAATACATATAAATCGGGGACTGCTATATTAAATGCAATGGTCTATGAAAAAACGAACCTACCTCTTGGATTACACACAGTTACAATTACAGTAGGGCACAATCGTACCAATTTCATCATGGATGCAATAGATATTGATGAGTCAGGACATCTATATGGATATGCTCTAGCCACACCTGAAATTGGATGGCAGCGGTATGATGATACGAATGACATGATTGTGTACACAGGTACATGGTCAACAGAAACACTTGCTGGAAACTATAATGGAAGTGCAAAGTATACATCGACCAGTGGCTCAACGATGAGCTTTACTTTCTATGGAACGAAAGTAAGAATTCTTGGTGGTTTGTATACAGGTAGAACGACAACAGCTCAAGTTATTATTGATGGAGTAAATGTTGGAATAATTAATGAAGATTCAATAACTTCAAGAACGAAGGCTTTGGTCTTTGAAAAACTAGACCTGTCCCAAGGTAAACATGTCGTTCAAATTAAAACAGTAGACAACAAAACACTAATTCTCGATGCTGTTGATGTAGGTGAAGATGGTTATATGGCAAGAATCATTGGAGTCCCTTTAACTTCGCCTGATACAGGATGGAAGAGATATGATGATTCAAGTTCAGAGATAACATATGATGGATGGTTAAGATACCCTACGGGACAAACTGGCTCCTACAACAATTCATTCAGTGCTTCAAATAATACAGCTAACAAGAAAGCTACCTTTACATTTAAAGGCACTAAACTCAGGCTGATAACTATGACTCATTCAGACTCAACCACTATTGGAAAAATATCTATTGATGGTACTCCTTACGATGTTTCTTTTTATAGTAGTTCGGCTATAAATCAAGTTCTTGTTTTCGAGAAAACTGGGCTTGAAGATTCTCTTCATACAATTGAAATATATTCTCCTGAAGCCAAAAACATCAGAATAGATGCTGTAGACATTGACCTTGATGGACGAATGTTTCATCCTGATGAAGTAACTGATCCGATAGATCTCACTATTGGCAAACGGATTCGCTGTTACTACTCTACAAATAATGGAGTGGTGGGGAATTTTGCGTTCTTTGGTCAAGAGACAGCGCCATTTATTACAACTTCTGCTGGTGCAGGTGGAGACTTGTATTTTATTTGTGTAGACAAAGATCATGCTGGTCGATTGAAACTTATTGCAGATCGAAACATTCAGCATAGTATTAGCTGGGATACGATAAATGCAAGCGGTGTTGCTTCTGGTAGTGGAGTTCCACTTCCGAAGAAAGGATACTATATTAGCATGATTCCAACAATGACATCCAATACAACTCCCCAAGGTGTAGCGGCGGCAAGCACAACTTACAGTGCATCCCTTGAAGCATGGAAGGCTTTTGATAAAAACACCACTGATGCAGGATGGCTCATGGAGAGTGGCAAGTGGAACGGAGCTTGGATCAGCTATACATTTCCACAAATAACAGTTGTTAATAAATATGGCATAAAAGGTCCGAATTCTAATGCAAGTACGGATGGCGCTAAGAGTTGGAGGTTCGAGGGATCTAATGATGGAACTAGTTGGATTGTGCTAGACACCAAGACCAATCAACCAGCATGGTCAGCAGGAGAATATCGGGAGTATGTGTTTACGAATAAAGATACTTATAAAACATATCGCTTAATATTCACTGCAAATAATGGTGGAGCATACGTTCGAACGATGGCAGTTGATATGTTCCAATTGATCGAAGAGGACTCAATACCAAGTTTAGATTCACCAATTCTTCGACTTCTCACAGGCGGTATTAACACAACAGATAAGGACAATGAATGGGATAAATATATTGTTAACTCGACACTGAATGGAACGATCATTGCTGGTGACGACAACGTGTGGAATTATAGTGGTGGGTCTTCATGGACTTCCACAACTCATACCGCTGGTTCGGCAAACAGAACTGGGCGAGGTGCAAATGGCAATGCAGGAGCAAGTGGATATAATCCAACTTCTTATGTAGCGGCTGCAACTGCTACTGGATTCAGACCATTACTTGAAATTGAAATTCTTCCAATTAGCAGATCTTTCATCCATCATGATGGTGCGTATAAGGAATACCAAACTGAAGTTTTAACTTGGAATACAATTTCAGAAACTTTGCCATCAGAAGATACTTTTATTAATGATGGGATGGACGATTTATCAGTTCTAGATAGGAAAAAAGAAGATTTCATTCAGAATATGACTGCCAATGGATCAATAGGATCAGGAAAGCTATTCAAAGGAAGTATCGATCTGAAAAAATATTTCGAAATAACAAATATAAATGTGAAGTAGAAGAGTAAAATGCTCTACATCTTTTTGTTTATAGAATAATGATTTAATTAGAAAGGAGAGTTTAAAGATATGCATATATCGTGGAGAGCGTTTGACAATGTTTCTTTGAGTAACAATAATTTAACTGCCACATTACCTACGCATTTACAATCTACGATAGCAACAGGTAATGGAGTGTCTTCGGGGAAATGGTATTGGGAGGTGTTGGTTCAAAGTACAGGTGCAATTGTTGGAATAACTAGTACTACAGCAAGTGGACAGATATGGAATACTGTGAATCATAGAGGTTACTTTAGCGGAGCGGCAAAGTGGGGAGGAACTTCCGGTAGTTCTTATGGAACCACTTTTAGTATAGGAGATGTCATAAGTATACTATTAGATATGGATGCTGGAATAATAGAATTTTGGAAGAATGGTGTAACACAAGGTGTAGCTTTCACTAACGTTAAATCTCTTGGAACTGTATATCCCTTTTACGGAAACCCAACAGGAACTGGTATACCGTCAACTGCAACTGCTAGATTTGAAAGAAAAGCATTCTCTTATCAAGTTCCAGATGGATATTTACACTATGATATTAAAGATAAAATCTTTCTTTCATCTGGTTATAAAAACTATTGCCTTGAATATGTAGTTAGCAGAGAAAATGCTGTGCCAGTTATGACATCGGCTTCAAATATTAATGCAAAAGTAACTGCAAGTGCTTACAACGCTTCTGACTATCCTTGGTATGCGTTTGATGGAATTGTAAACGCCACAGCTAGACCGTTTTGGTATACAAATTCAACCTCACCAGAAGGAGGACATTGGTTACAAGTTGAATTTGAAAACCCAAAGGTAGTTTCAGGAATATCTTTAGTATCACTACTTATAACTGGGAGTTCATACTCTATCAAAGAGTTTGAATTGTATGGATCTAATGATGGTGCTGTATATGAGAAGCTATATATGAACACACAACCTAATGGAGGAACGAAGATATATTACGATTTTGAGAATACTAAAGCATATTCATCTTATCGACTAAACATTTTGAGTTCTTATCATTTAGTCACTACAGTTGGGGTAAGTGAAATGGAAATATTTCAGAAGAATAATGAGATTATGTACGTATTGGATACAAGTGATGAAATTAGCTTTAACAAGTATGGCATGAAAAGTAATAAATCATTTAATGGTGCGGTTGATAAGATCAAAGATGTCATTAAAACGAATTTTTCCTTAGATTCAGGTAAAACCTTTGAACACATAATTGATATGTTAAAACGCCGAGTAGATAAAATCACCCTCGGTTAATCTAGAACACCTCTATACGATGTGTTTTATTTATTTTTGGGAAGGAGATGCTCCATTTATGGAAATAATCCCAGTTACATTAAACCCAAACGATATGGGTTCAGGGTTCACTCTATCTAATGGTAACCTTACCATAGTCACCTCAACTGATTATCGTGCTATTCGTGCTACACACGGTAAGTCAAATGGTAAATGGTATTGGGAGGTTAAAAATGATGCTGGAGTAAAAAACGTCCATATTGGGGTTTCCAACAAATCATTCTCTTTAACAGGGAATATTGTTGCAGATAGCTCAATGTGGAGAACTTATTATGGTAACAGCGGGAACAAGTATCCAGAAAATACAGTATACAGTACAGTATGGGATGTTGGGACAGTTGTAGGTGTCGCACTTGATCTTGACAATGGAACATTAGAGTTTTTTAAGAATGGTGTTAGTATGGGCATTAGTCACACTAATGTAAAGGAATTAGGAGAAGTTTATCCTACTCTAGGCTCATTTAGTTCAAACAGTAAAACAGTGACAATTAATTTTGGTGTAAGACCCTTTGTACATAATGTTCCTTCTGGATATAAAGCGTACAACGTAGTTTACTCTAATAAATTTTTAATTTCATCAGAGGGCAAGCACTATAGCATTACAAATAAATACAAAGATAATGCTATACCTGCAATGACATCTAACACTACTCCATCAGGTGTTGTTGATGCAAGTTCGACTTACACAACATTTTATCCATGGAAAGCATTTGATAGAATTGTTGATCCGAATGGATGGGTTGCCGCTAGTGGAACTTTGGTGGGATGGTTAAGCTATGAGTTTCCTCAGGCCAAAGTGATATCTGCATATTCTATTAAAGCTGGAACAACTCCAGTCAACAGACCTCCAAAAACGTGGACATTTGAGGGATGGAATGGTACGAAATGGGTTATCCTTGACACCCGAATAAATGAGCCTAACTTTACTGTAGAAGAGTTCCGTCTTTACGGGTTTAAAAATAAAGTTGGGTTCAAGAAATATAGAATTAATGTTACTGCCAACCAAGGGGCTGGAGACTTCTTGGCGATTGGTGATTTGGGTATGTATGAAGCTGAAAGGTACATATCTTTCGTGGGAAATTCGGAAGGAAGTATTCTTGAACATGGGATGAGTAAAGGAATGATTATTGAGTTGGAGGATGAATTCAACGAAAGAAGATCATTGGTTAAAGATAGTGAAGAAATCGGTTCAGGGAAAGTTTTTATACAAAAAATCGACACTAGCAAAATGCCATTGAAGAAAGTATCGATCACTTAAGTAAGTAAAATGAAATTGTTTTATTTATATTTAGAAAGGAGATGGTATTATGGCAAAGCTTGTGAATATCGTACCTCCTATGACATCTTACACTTCACCTTCAGGAGTAGTAAGCTACAATGGTCAAAATGGTGCATACTACGCTTATAAAGCATTTGATAGAAGTCAAGGTACGTTCTACGGAACCTATCGTGTCACTAATACATGGATTTCTTACAGGTTTCCAACCTCTGTAAAATTGGCAGGGTACTCCATGTATTGCTTGGAAAATAACTCACCACCCCGATCTTGGGTTCTAGAAGCAAGTAATGATGCAGTTACATGGGACCTAATTGACACAAGAAATGATTATGTAGTCGCATCATGGGCAAGCAGTAGAAAAGTCACTTTTAATATCGCTCCCGCTAAAGCCTATCTCAACTATAGAGTTCGGGTAACAAGAAATAACACTTCTGAGGTAATCAATATTCATGAGATTGAATTCATGGATTTGGTCTATGACCATAAGTATTTAGTTCAAGACAGCTCAACCTACAAGTATTACGCAAGCGGACAATGGCAAGTAACTTCAGGATTACCCACCGAGCAGGATTATTTAAACTTTGGAATGGACGACATCTCCATCATACCTGAATCAGCATGGGCGCAACTTCAAGGCGAAGTAGAATTATGCTACTTCACCGACGACCCAGCCAAAACAGAAGCATCCTTCAACATTGAAACCGAACCCTTTACCCTAGCCGAAGAATGGGAAGACAAAGAGATCAAAATTATTGAATACACTGATGACCCCAACCAAACCGAATCAACGATTACAATTGAAACTGAACCTTTTACCATCTATGATGAATTAGGTGATAGTGTAGACGTTTTATATTACACAGACGATCCCTATAAAACGTCAGCTGAACTAAATATAACGGCTAACTACTCCCCATTGGATGAACTTGAGGGAGATTTTGACGTGGTTACGTGGACGAATGATGAAGAGGTTATTGCCGGTAATCGGGACATGATGCTAACGTATGACGCGCTACCGTTTGAGCAATTAATTGTGCAACCAACAGACATAGCGTTATATGGAGACGTGAAAAAGGTTGTCGCTACGAAAGTAACGGAGAACATTCCGGAAGGTATATTAAGAATGGCTGCTTCGTTCGATTCGGGGCTCACATGGAAGACATACCGTTTCAACAAGTGGATTAATATGGATATCCAGAATACCACCCTATTCAAAAGAAAAGGAATGGATCTGGAGATACTCAACGCTATTCCTGAAAAGGATTTAATCGGTTTGACACGAATTTCCTACTACTTCGATAGCAGCAAGCATTATGAAAACAGCTATTTGCTTGATGAAGTGAAGATGGTCGTTGATGCACCGCGACATGCAGTGGAGTTTAGAGATATGTCACTGCAACTGTTAAACATCACAGCCACAATTGACCTGACCTTCTCTGGTAACAAACTTACAGGTGTGCTGGATGATGCAGATCAAGGCAAGGTTAAGTACCGCGTGTTGTTGAACGGTAAAACGTATTATCCGGCGGATGGCAATTTTACACGACTAGCAGCTTCTCCATTCAATATCGAACTCAATATCGACGAGAGAAATGTACATTTTGGCGTAGAGAATACATTGAACGTTGAATTTCAGGATTATTGGGGTGCCGTAGACTCCTGGGAAACCAAGTTTATCGGATCGTATTCAGGATTAATGTTTATGGATGAGTCTGGAGACTTTCTGTCAGATACCTTTGGCGGAATTTTGAAACAACTCGATTATGGGGTGATTATTGCCGGACAGACGACGTTAACGAAGAAAGTCAGAATTAAAAACATGCTCGGATATGCTGTGGATCATGTTTACCTGGAGATGGATAAGAAATTTGAAACGGACGGTGTTGATGTCCAATTATCCAGACAGGCCGATCCGTTTCTTCCGATCGATTATCTGACCTATGGCCTGATCCAACCGGAGGATAGCATCGATTTTTATATTCGCATCGCAACGGATATTCATGCCAAGCCGAACCCGAATGGTAATTTTGAAATGAAGGTCACAGCAGACCGTGTATAGCTCTCAATACAATGAGACAGGAAGTGAGTGGAATTAATAACGAGGAGACTCTATTAGATAGTGTTATACATATTAAAAGTCCGGAAAATCGTTTTGCAGCAAAGTATATCCTTTACAATCAAGTCGATGAAGAACTGTCTTCGACCCTAATAGCTGCTACAAGAAAAGTATCCGAGGTTGTCTCTACTGTATCCGTACGTGTCAGACGGTCACAGGAATTGAGCAATTCGTTATATGTGATGTACAAGTCGCAAGGAGATCTGAGCGCAACCATTCAAGCGGCATCCAAAGTTGATCTTGAAGGCATGCTGTACGTTCGGCCACATAACCGTGCACACGGCAAATACGAATTATTGGAAGCACCTCGTGTGACTGTTGACCTAAAGCCTGTTGCTGATGCAACCACACGAAGTCAAACTCACCTGCAGACAATCAACTTTGGTGATACACAGCGCATGATGATCGGCAGCGACGAGATGGAACAATTCGAATCATTCATACATTTCGGTGATTTGGATACCAGAATACCTGATCTGTTATATTTGGAAAAAGCTAAATTGAGGTTGTATTATACAGGAACCCTGGCACCTGGAGCACATATTGAGCTGCATCAGCCGGATACATTGTGGCGGGAGTACGGAATTACGTATGCAAACAGACCTCATTCCATTCAGCTCTTATCGTCCAGTTATGTTATTAATACGACTGAACGTTATGTTGAGTTTGATATGATGGCTTTACTTCAGATGTGGAGAGAAGGCATGCTTTCGAATGTTGGAATGATTATTCAGTCTAGAGGTAACACGCCGATATATTTCAACACTCGCGAGTCTTCCAAACCACCTGTTTTGCAAATTAAATATATCACTTCTCAGATCTATTCCATCGGTCGAACCGAAATCGGAAGTGAAATTTTTATTTATGGTGCAGGTCGCAAAGATATAGCTTCATCGTTAGTTGTACACAGTGATATTGGGCTGGATTGGCTCAAATCTCAGTTGTACATCCACCGCTATGAGGATCACATGCACCATGATACACCTCAAGTCATCGCGGTCAGCCGTCCGGAACTGGATGCAGACCTGACTATAGCTAAACGTATAGATGCAGAACTGGATTCGAACATTTCTATTGTTGAAAGTAGAACAGAAGAGAAGGAAACATGGATTGCTGTTTCTAAACCCGAGCTTCATTCGCAGTTCATTACTGCTATACGAACAACTAAGGATACAGACGGTAATCTTGCGGTTAGAACAGGTCTGGACGACGCAAAAATTGTAGAAATCGCAGTTTCTCATCCTGACTTACCTTCAGTTATTACAGTAGATAGACAAATGTCTCTGGTCAGCACGTTAACGATATCACAGTTGTTTCATGATGGACGGGATACGAGTTTAATTGTATCCATACCTGATCTACATGCTTCATTGGATGTCTCCAATTATACAAAAGCAACTTCAACGTTGGGGGCTTTGCTAACGGTCATGTACGACGGTGATTCGACTGTCATTTCGGAGATTAAGGTTAATAAACCTGATCTGAATAGTGTTCTTCAAGTCAGAGCATTAGATCATGATGAGAGGGCAGCGAGTCTTGAGATTCCTTATTTGGAAGAACAGCCTGGGCAATTATATATCTCCAGACCTGATGTACTTTCGAGCATTGAGGTCAAGTATATGGATGTAATGGATGGCCACATTAGTATCAAAGAAAGAGAATACTTGGATGGTTATCTTCAGGTGCGAGAGTGGAAGGATATGCAGTCTACGGTAGATGTGAGACAGATTGTGGATATGGCTACTGAAATGACAATTTCCAAGCCTGATCTGGCCGCTTATGTCCTACCTAGAGTTATTGCGAATGAGGAGTTAGGTTCGATCACAAGTATCCGTAAACGGGATGCCAGTGATTTAGTGACTACAGTGATTGTGAAGAGTCCAGGGAATCAAGCGTATTTTTACATTTTATAAAATGAGTTAACTATCAAAGAGGGCGGTGGCCCTCTTTTTTTTGCGTTTAGGCTCATGCCCGACTCTAAGCATCTGTACTTTATTATGTAACAGTCCTCTTCTCGTTATGATACAATGTGTTTATCACATATTAAGGAATGAAGACCATGCGTCAAGAGGACAGTGTATTTGAACAAATTATGAAGCAGAAGAGATTGAGGACGATCAAGTCTGGAACTGATAATCTTCAAGTAGAGCCAATACATAAAAAGAAACTAGCTCAGGAGCAATTAAATGCATTGGATATTAAGTTCAAAAATTCGGTAGCTGAATCAGTAGACCGCAGTGTACTTCATAGACGTGTACTGGGAATTAGAAGAGAGTTAACGGAGATAAGGAAATTAAAGAATGATGAGCATACGTTTTAAGGTAGGTCCACTTTGACCAGTTAAAATAACTCGTCTTCTTAACTCGAGAAGCTGATTAGATGTTATCAAACACTCCGAGATAAACTTTTAGACACTTAAAAATGATTATTATGAGAGCTGCCTCATTTCTGAGGTGGCTTTTTTAATATTTCAAAGAAAACATACTTTTACATCTAAGTCTGCGAGAAGAATTACCAACAAAATATTCGAAAGATAAGTACCTACATTTTCTCGAACACGGCAGGTGTCCACACGACAATCCCGAATGAGGCATACAATTATCGTGACCTGTGGAAGAGGAGGTGGATCGGGAAATTATGGTGACGATGGAGCCCATTGTAGTTGGAGAGCATGTATTGGTTGGGGTAGAAGTCAAGCTGCCCAAAACAACGTTGTTGACCATTAATACATCCAAAGGATATATCATGTGTGGAGCACTCGATGTGGGATTACTTAATGAGAAGCTCGGGGATCGCAAAATTATTGCGGCTCGGGCGGTTGGTGTGCGTACACTGGAGCAGTTATTGCATGCACCTATGGAGTCGGTGACAACAGAGGCCGAGGCCATGGGCATTACGGTTGGCATGACGGGTGTAGAGGCTTTGTTGAAAATGATTTAATCACTAACAAAAGGGCTACCCATAAGGGAAGCCCTTCTTTAGCATCGTAATATTGGCCTGGCACATCGTAGGCACCAACGCTATACACGACACTCTCTTCTTGAATACTCTTATTAAGTTAAGCTTCTTCCTTTGCGAACAAAGCAGCCAAATTTTCCTTGAAAGGTGCGCGAACAACGCCTTTTTCCGTGATGATAGCTGTTACATATTCGTTAGGCGTTACGTCAAATGCTGGATTGAATACTTTAACACCTTGCGGTGCGGTACGTTTGCCAAATCCTTCAGTGACTTCTTCCGCTGCTCGTTCCTCAATCGGAATAAGATCTCCGGATGGAGTAGACAAGTCGATCGTCGACAATGGGCTGGCTACATAGAACGGAATGTTGTGAGCCTTGGCAAGAACGGCCACACTGTAGGTTCCGATTTTGTTAGCTACGTCACCGTTCGCTGCAACCCGGTCTGTTCCGACGATAACGGCTTGAATCCAACCTTTGGACATCACCATGCCTGCCATATTATCACAGAGCAACGTAACGTCAATACCGGCTTGCTGAAGCTCAAATGCAGTCAGTCGTGCACCCTGAAGTACAGGACGAGTCTCGTCTGCAAATACTTTCAAATGGATACCGCGTTCCTGTGCGAGATACATTGGAGCGGTTGCCGTACCGTATTTCGCTGTAGCCAGTCCGCCTGCATTACAGTGAGTGAGCACACCCATACCATCCTCGAACAAAGGTAGGGCATTCTCGCCGATCATGCGGCATACTTCTTCATCTTCCTTCTGGATCAACAGAGCTTCAACTTCAAGGGCATCATTGCCCTCTTCCAGGCTCAAGCCGGATTCAACGACCACATTTGCTCTTTGCATCATGCGATCCAGCGCCCAGAACAGGTTCACTGCTGTTGGACGGGAAGTCGCCAGATGAGCACAGATGGATTTTACATGATCCAGCCAGCCTTGAATGGTTGTTCCATCGTATGATTTGGCACCTAATACAACACCAAATGCAGCAGCAATACCTATCGCTGGAGCACCGCGTACTTTCATGGAGTGGATCGATTCCCATACTTCCTCGGGTGTATAGAGTTTCAGCATAAGAATGGTTTCGGGCAATAGACGCTGGTCAAGCATTTCAAGTTTGTCCTTTTTCCAGATCAGAGAGGACAGAGGCTGATATTCAGGGGTTGTCATGGGTGGTTCCTCCGTTCCTTGTGTTAAGCCTTAGTCGTAGTAACCGCTGTAGATACAATATCCAGTACTTCACCGATGGTATTCAAACGGCGATTGTTTTTGATTAACGCTTTACCAATGGCCAATGATTTACGCTGAGCACGTTCACGTTCAGTTGCATTCGGAATGGTATCTATATCCGCCACGTGAGCGAGTCCCACGATACGACGAACCATTTTGGCACCTGCGAAGCCGATCGAATCTCTGAACAATTGCTGCACATACAGCTCCTGGTACCCAGGCGTTTTTGCCATCGGATCCACCAGGTCGTTAGCCCAGAGGGCACGGAAACGGGATTCGAATTCAGTCCATACATCACGAACCATATTCAGCAAAAGCGTTTCACGCTCACGTAAAGCAGTCTCATCCTGAATCCATCCTGGCAGGGATGCGTAATTTAAGAGCAGGTTTGCAAGGACTGCACCGACATCGAATCCCATGGGGCCGTAAAATGCAAATTCGGGATCGATGACTTTGGTCGATTCAGGTGTAACAAAAATACTGCCTGTATGCAGATCTCCATGAAGCAATGCCTGTCCATGTGTCAGGAATTTTTCCCGCAGCAGGGCCACTTCAAGGTGGAGCTCCCCATCCGTGCGAAGGGCGTCAGCTTCATCTTCAATGGAAGCATCATAATTATTTTTTTCAGCGATCCGGTAGGGTTCATCAAAGATCAGATCTTCCGTTATTTTGCATTGGTCCGGGTTAATGAATCTGCCCTGTTGTTCCTTCTTCAATTGCTGATCCATACCCAAGTCGGATGTGAAGAACAGCGTTCTCGCCATGAATTCCCCAATATGCTGTGCAAAAAGAGGATAGGAAACACCTTCAATCAGACCCTTGCGCATGATCACATGATCACTCAGATCTTCCATAACGGTTAATGCGAGGTCATCATCGTAATGATACACTTCCGGTACCATCCCTGGACACAGACGGTACTCTTCTTGAAGAATCTCACGTTCAATTCGGGCACGTACAAGAGAGAGTGGCCATGATTCTCCAACCACTTTCGCATAAGGAAGCGCCTGTTTGATAATGATACTTTTATCGGAGTTCTGATCCGTGATGTGGAATACCAAATTCAGATTGCCGTCGCCGATCTCGTGACAATCCAGATTTGCATCTGCCGCAAATGGACCCGGTAATGTTTTGGCCAGTTCAATTGCATCCTGGGGGGTTAAAGGGCGATATTGGGACAAAGGTGCCACCTCCATATATATGAAGAAACAGGAAAACCCACTTCTTTGCTTGGTATATGTCAGTATATCGGAAATAGCGCGGTTTTTGAACTTTTTTTTGAGATAACCCAAGTTAATTCTGATTCGAACTTCCTGTTCAAGGGTAAAAACAAATAGGCCGGACAGTTGTGAGAAACGCTGATCATGAGCCTCTCCGCTACCAAGCGGTGACACATTATTAACTCTCTGTTATGCATTGCGGGACAACCTGCTTATCACGGCATGACAGGCTAATTTTAAATAAAAGGATGGGATTAATATGGCTACAAAAAACAAAACAGATCAAGCGAAATCGGTGGAACAAGTACTTAATCGTCAGGTAGCCAACCTGAACGTATTGTATGTCAAAATTCATAACTATCACTGGTACGTTAAAGGACCTAACTTCTTCACATTGCATGTGAAATTCGAAGAGTTCTACAACGAAGTTACCGTGCAAATGGATGAAATTGCGGAGCGTATTCTTACGCTCAAAGGTAGCCCGGCGGCTACAATGAAAGAGTATCTGGAGCTTTCCTCTATCCAGGAGGCAGCTGGTGGCGAAGACGCGAAGACAATGGTGCAAAACCTGATCGAGGACTTTGCTACACTTTCGAACGAATATCAGGAAGGTATTGAAGTTGCAGAAGCAGCCGAAGATCAACCGACATCCGATATGCTGACAGGCTTCAAGGCTGACCTTGAGAAACACATGTGGATGCTTCGCTCTTTCCTGGGTTAATACAAGCAAGATTTAATCTAATACAAGTATGATTCTTTCGTAAGCTTTCTGATCCCCGATCATGTTGTCAGAAACGCCCTGAGCGTCTATACTGCTGACAAGAACGATGGGGGAGGAACAGCTTATGTTAGAACCAACGATACCGGCTTTAAAAGAATGGGCCTCAGCAATCAAAGCACTGGAAACGGGTCGCCAAATTATGGTGATGCGCAAAGGTGGGATTGTAGAGGAAACCCGACATTTTGAGCTGAAAAGTCCGGCGTTTTACCTGTATCCGACTTATGAACATCAGCGTAAAGAACTGATTAAGTCCTCGGATCAATCCTTTGTTGAAGAATCATTGGCCGAATGGGTGCCCGAAGCTTCGACAATCCGCATTACTGCTTATGCCGAAGTAACGCAGGATCTGGAGATACGAGATCAGGAGATGCTGGATCGACTTCTTGACTTTCATATGTGGACAGCGGATTTTGCCGAAAACCGTTTGAAATGGAAACGGAAAGATCCGCTCCATGTATTGATTTTACGTGTGTACCTTTTGAAAGAACCGATGGAAATCCCCGTATTGCCTGAATATAATGGCTGTCGCTCATGGATTTCTATTCCGAATGGTCCGGTGCCGCGCGAAATGACGCCAGTGGTGGACGTTGCGGATTTTGACGAACAGGTACAGAAGATTAACGAGATGCTCAAATTGTAATATTATTAATGAAGGGGCTTGTCCATAATATGGATAAGTCCTTTTTTGGATTAGTGTGCAGCAGATATGATAAAAGCTTGATTTTCTGTGATTTTTCTCACTGTCCATCTCGGCAGAAGATGTTTTCTCATTTGATTCAATCTGGTATTTATTATAGAATCAGAAAGAATAATGTTTCCTTCAAGGAATATACACTCTTAGGAAATAGCTTGATTATCATTGAGAATCAGTTTAGAATTATTCTAAAGTGTTCTTGCTTTGAAGATTCGAGTACAAGAGAAATTCAGGGGAAGCCCTGTTCAGATATAATAGGCGCTTTTTCGTTTTCGACAGCAAACATCAATTTAATCAATGGAGGGAAACAATACACATGGCTACGAATTTCGTCATTGAAGGTCTGAAAGCGACGATCGAAGGTAAGGAAATCCTGAAAGGCATCAACCTGGAAATGAAAGGTGGAGAAATCCACGCAATCATGGGTCCGAACGGAACAGGTAAATCAACTTTGGCTTCTGCATTGATGGGCCATCCGAAATATGAAGTAACCGACGGTACAATTACACTTGATGGTGAAGATGTATTGGATATGGCAGTAGATGAGCGTGCACGTGCAGGTCTCTTCCTGGCTATGCAATATCCAAGTGAGATTGCTGGTGTTACTAACTCCGACTTCTTGCGTAGTGCAATTAACGCACGTCGTGGCGAAGGTAACGAGATCTCCCTGATCAAGTTCATTCGTCAAATGGAAGGTAAAATGAAAGAACTCGACATGAACCCTGAGTTCGCTCACCGTTACCTGAATGAAGGTTTCTCCGGTGGTGAGAAAAAACGTAACGAGATTCTGCAAATGATGCTGCTTGATCCGAAAATCGTAGTACTTGATGAAATTGACTCCGGTCTGGACATCGATGCTCTGAAAATCGTGGCAAACGGCGTAAATGCAATGAAGAGCGAAGATCGTGGTTTCTTGATCATCACTCACTATCAACGCCTGCTTAACTACATTACTCCTGACTATGTACACGTTATGATGCAAGGTCGTATCGTGAAATCCGGCGGACCTGAACTGGCACACCGTCTGGAAGCTGAAGGATATGACTGGGTTAAGGAAGAGCTGGGAATTACAGACGAAACTGTAGGTCAAGAAGCGTAAAGACAAAACGGAGGAGGATTAATTAATGACTACACAAACAATTCTTCCGGTTGAATCTGAAGCGCTTCGCGCCTTGTCGGAAAGCAACAATGAACCCGGCTGGTTGACCGAACAGCGACTCGAAGCTTTGAAGCTTGCGAGTGGGCTTGCGCTTCCTAAACTGGAAAAACAAAAAATCGAACGCTGGAATGTCAGCGAGTACGGAACATATAAAGCAAGTGAAGCTATTTCTTCTTTGACAGAAGTACCTGCTTCTATCAAAGATCTGGTTCAGGATCAAGCTGAAGGCAGTCTGGTTATCCAGCGCAATTCCGGTGCGGTATATTCTAAAGTGTCTGCTGAACTGGCGGCAAAAGGAGTTATCTTCACGGATCTGGCTACTGCGGTTCGCGAACACAGTGATTTGGTAAAACCATATCTGAACACAGCAGTGAAAGCAGATGAGCATTCCCTTGCTGCACTTCATGCGGCACTTTGGAACGGCGGGGTGTTCCTGTATGTTCCGAAGAATGTTGAAATTGAAGTACCACTGCAAGCAGTGCTGCTTACGGATGATGCATCTGCAACGTTTGCACCTCACGTACTCGTGGTTGCAGAAGCAAACAGCTCAGTAACTTATGTGGATAACTATGTATCCGGCGAACTGTCCGCACCTGTATTCCATAATGGTGTTGTGGAAGTATTCGCAAAATCTGGTGCTAAAGTACGCTATGCATCGGTTCATCAACTGAGTGTGAATGTAACTGATGTTTCATTCCGTCGTGCAGTCTTGGAGAATGATGCTTCGATCGAGTGGATCGTTGGTGAAATGAACAATGGCGATACAGCAAGTAACACGATGACTGTGCTTAAAGGCAATGGATCAAGTTCCGACTCCAAAGTTATCGCTGTAGGTTCCGGTTCCCAGAAAATTAACTACACCACAGAAGCTCGTCACTTCGGCAAGAATACGCCAAGTCAGATGATTACACGTGCAGTTATGCGTGAAGAAGCTTCTGCAATCATCAACGGCATCACGAAGATTGAGAAAGGCGCTACCAAAGCTGATGGACAGCAGACAGAGAAAGTATTGATGCTGAGCCCTAAAGCACGTGGAGACGCTAACCCAATCCTTCTGATTGATGAGGATGATGTAACAGCAGGTCACGCGGCTTCTGTTGGTCAAGTCAATGCCGAGCAGATTCATTACTTGATGTCGCGCGGAATTAACCGTACGGATGCCGAACGCCTGATCATCTATGGCTTCCTGGCTCCGGTGGTGGCGGATATTCCTCTGGAAGCACTGCGTACCCAATTGCAGTCCCTGATTGAGAAGAAGCTGGGACAATGAACCCGTCCATTCGCGAGCAGTTCCCGATCCTCCACCAGGAAATCAACGGACACCCGCTCGTATATTTAGATAGTGCTGCAACTTCACAAAAGCCTCGTGCTGTGATTGAAGCGGTCAAACGTTATTATGAGTATGAGAACTCCAACGTGCATCGTGGTGTTCATACCCTTGGAAGCCGTGCAACGGACGCTTACGAAGGCGCACGTGAGAAGGTAGCCAAGTTTATCAATGCACGTAGTACGCAGGAGATTATCTTTACCCGCGGGACAACGACAGCCCTGAATCTGGTGGCTTCATCATACGCCCGCGCCAATTGCAAAGAAGGCGATGAAATTGTTATCACGCAAATGGAGCACCATAGTAATCTGATTCCTTGGCAGCAAGTTGCCAAGGAGACAGGTGCAACATTGAAATACATCCCGCTTCAGCCTGACGGTCATATTGAACTGGCTGATGTCGAGAAGACGATTACGAACAATACTAAAATTGTAGCAATCGCTTATGTATCCAATGTTATGGGTCTGATTCATCCTGTGAAACAAATTGCTGAAATTGCACACCGCAATGGTGCTGTCATCGTTGTTGATGGCGCACAAAGCACACCTCATATGAAGGTGGACGTGCAGGATCTGGACTGTGATTTCTATGCATTATCCGGTCATAAAATGTGCGGACCAACCGGAATCGGTGCACTCTACGGCAAAAAGGCGCTGCTGGAGTCCATGGAGCCTATTGAGTTCGGCGGTGAAATGATCGATGATGTGGGTCTATACGAATCCAACTGGAAAGAGCTTCCCTGGAAGTTCGAAGGTGGAACCCCGATTATCGCAGGTGCGGTAGGATTGGGAGCTGCCATTGATTTCCTGGAACAGATTGGTATGGATGAGATTGCACATCATGAGAGTGTGCTGGCAGCTTATGCAACAGAACGTCTGGCCGAGATCGATGGGTTAACCATCTATGGCCCAGCGAAGCGGCATGTGGGTGTTGTTACCTTTAATCTGGGGGATGTTCATCCGCATGATGTGGCAACCGTACTGGATGCGAGTGGCGTAGCCATTCGTGCCGGACACCATTGCTGTCAACCGCTAATGCGCTGGCTTGAAGTTAGCTCAACAGCTCGTGCCAGCTTCTATCTATACAATAACGAACAAGATGTAGATCGGCTTGTCAGCGCCTTAATCCAGACAAAGGAGTACTTTGGCGATGCAACTTGATGATCTGTACAGACGTGTTATAATGGACCACTACAAAAACCCGCGTAACCGCGGAACATTTGATAATGACGCTGTCACGGTGAATTTGAACAATCCAACGTGCGGCGACCGGATTTCACTGCAAATTTTGCTGAAAGACGGAATCGTTCAGGAAGCCAAATATACGGGTGAAGGCTGCTCCATCAGCATGTCCTCTGCATCAATGATGACGGAGGCCGTCAAAGGCAAAACGATGGAACAGGCACTCGATATCGCTAACCGTTTTTCCTCACTGATGAAAGGTGAAGAAGTCGATTTCGACGATTATGAAGATCTCGAAGCCCTATCCGGTGTGAACAAGTTCCCTGCACGCATCAAATGTGCCACTCTGGCCTGGAATGCATTACGCAAAGGGATTGACGAAGAGAACAAAGTACAATAACGATAGGGAGGTAGAGCAAGATGGCTAAAAAAGCACCAGAAATGGAAGAGTATAAATATGGTTTCCGCGACGAGCACAAATCCATCTTTCAAACCGGTAAAGGTCTGACTGCAGAAGTAGTTACCGAGATTTCCCGGATTAAGAACGAACCGGAATGGATGTTGGAATTCCGTCTGAAATCCTTGAAGCAATTCGAAAAGATGCCGATGCCGAAATGGGGCGGAGATCTCGACGGATTGGATTTCAACGATATTCAGTACTACGTTCGTGCTTCTGAAAAACAAGGGAAAACATGGGAAGAGGTCCCTTCTGAAATCAAGGAAACCTTTGATAAATTGGGTATCCCTGAAGCAGAGCAAAAATTCCTTGCAGGGGTATCGGCTCAGTATGAATCTGAGGTTGTATATCACAACATGCAAAAGGAATTGGAAGACCAAGGGGTAATCTTCATGGATACGGATACGGCTCTCAGAGAGCATCCGGAAATCCTGCGTGAATATTTTGCAACAGTTATTCCGCCAGCAGATAACAAATTTGCTGCATTGAACAGTGCGGTATGGTCTGGAGGAAGCTTCATCTACGTGCCTAAAGGCGTTAAATGTGAAGTGCCTCTGCAAGCCTACTTCCGGATCAACTCCGAGAATATGGGGCAATTCGAGCGTACACTTATCATTGCGGACGAAGACAGCTTTGTTCACTATGTAGAGGGCTGTACAGCTCCGATCTACAGCACAAACTCACTGCACAGTGCGGTCGTTGAGATCATCTGTAAGAAAAATGCTCGTGTTCGTTACACAACGATTCAAAACTGGGCACCAAACATCTACAACCTCGTTACGAAACGTGCGGTTGCAGAAGAAAATGCAACGATGGAATGGGTCGATGGTAACATCGGTTCCAAACTGACGATGAAATATCCAGCGGTTGTACTGAAAGGTCGTGGAGCTAAAGGTTCCGTACTCTCCATCGCTGTAGCTGGTAAAAACCAGCATCAGGATGCAGGTGCGAAAATGATCCACTTGGCTCCGGATACAACATCTACGATCGTATCCAAATCCATCAGTAAACATGGTGGTAAAGTAACGTACCGTGGTTTGGCTTCCTTTGGACGTCAAGCTGAGGGCGCGAAATCCAACATCAAGTGTGATACACTCATTCTCGATAATGAGTCCACATCAGATACAATTCCTTACAATGAAATCATGAATGATAACATCATGCTGGAGCATGAAGCTACGGTATCCAAAGTGTCCGAGGATCAGCTCTTCTACCTAATGAGCCGCGGTCTGACGGATGCAGAAGCTACACAAATGATCATCATGGGCTTCATTGAGCCATTCACGAAGGAATTGCCAATGGAATATGCTGTTGAGATGAATAGATTGATCAAATTCGAAATGGAAGGCTCTATTGGTTAATCCCATTCAAAAAGGATTATTCAGCAGATCGGGACGTTCTCGTCCTGAATCCGACCTAACTTAAATCATGTAATACTAAAAAAGATCGAGGTGAATTCCTCGGTCTTTTTTTTATACTGTTCTGTTCATTTATTGTACATATTAATGATCAGATTCTAGTATAGAACGAAATATAAGGGAAAAGAATTTGACTAAAAAAGCATACTGCTATGCTTAACCCTAGTCTGAGCAATGCTTATTTGTAATAAAATAAGACCAATAGCACAAGCCATTTCATAGATTTAAGCATGTAATGATAGAAAAGGATGTGAGTGTATGAGCGTTAACCCTTTCGAGGGATATCGGATTACAAGTTCATTCGGCTATCGCATTCATCCCATTCATGGTGGACAAACATTTCACCGCGGAATTGATCTCGTAACAGAGCCGTGGAATGGCCCTGTCTATGCCTTTATGGAAGGCAGGGTACGTTTTGCTTCCGAAGGAGTTACAGGCTCCGGATTCGGCGGTTATGGGCTTACAGTTGCCCTTCAAGATCATCGAGGCTACTTGCATTGTTATGGTCATCTTTCTCGCATTGCCGTAACAGTTGGACAGTTGGTGAAACGAGGCCAGCTGATCGGTAATCAGGGAAGCACGGGTCAGAGTACTGGTCCGCATGTACATTATGAGATTCGTAAAACAAGTGCACCTTCTTACGGGTATACAGCCAGTGAAGATGGTGTGACGGAACCCGCTGCATATCTGGCGGCCGAATACGGAACTGCGACTCAGGAACAGGAGGCTCCGCCGATGACCGCTGAGCAGAAGAGAATATTTGAAGACATGCAGAAGACGCTGGAGATTCAAGGGGAATGGATTCAGCAACAAAAGCAACTTTCCAATATGGATTGTCCCACATGGGCGCAACAAGCTTATGATTATTATCGTCCGTTTATTATGAACGACAAAGGCAGTTATGAATTTTGGAGATTACTTGTTATCATGCACCGTAAGGAAAAAGGCATCCAGGTTCATTCGGATTAGAATATATAGATCATTCGGAACGACAGGATTTATTTTTATGAATAGTTCGAATCCTCGGGGCAGAACCAGGCAGACAACCAATTGTGGAATGTTGCCACTTCGCCCGGTTCATTAGGTCGATAAACGTCATATGTTAGGGTATACCTGATGAAGAGGAGGCAATCACATGAGCGAAGTAGGATATGGCTGTGGAGGCAACGTAGGCGGAGTAGGTGGCGTTGGTGGATACAATATGTTCACTAACACGGGTGCAATCCTGGTACTGTTCATTCTGTTGGTTATCATCACAAAAGCATTCTGCGTGTAATCCAATATGATCGAATAGAAATACACAAAGGGAAGCCGATTAAGGCTTCCCTTTGGTCATAATTAACTTATTAAGTTTGCTATGCCTATCTAAGCTACTTTTTGGTTCTTCGTATGCATGTTTGTACAATGAACAGTTACTGTACATAGATCTCAACGATAGCAATATCTCTTTCTTTCGCTAAATCAATAAAGGCCGTAGAGGTCTGAACGAGTGGGCGGAAGTAATCTGCAGGATTATTCATCACAATTAGTCCCGTCTGACCCGTGGAGAGCAGAACCCGTTTACCGATAAAATTAGGCAACATGTGCTTGATCAGTTCCTGCGTGGCTTCACCATTTAACTGACCGAAACTGAGACTGTACAGTTCACACAGAACAGAGATTAGTTCCTGTTTGGTTTGATACACCCGATTGGTCGTCATGGCGCTGTAAACGTCCGCTACAGCCGTTATACGGGAATATGGGTGGATCTCGTCCCCTCGCAGTCCATGGGGATAACCACTTCCATCCTCGCGCTCATGATGCTGAAGAGCAACCGTTGCCAGAATTTCATCCTGCGTGGATTCTTTAATGATATCGTACCCATAGAATGTGTGTTTCTTCATTTCGTCAAATTCTTCCGTGGTCAATTTACCAGGTTTATGTAACATTTCAGAAGGAATCTTGGACTTGCCAATATCATGAAGATATCCTGCTTTGGCTACCGTTAGACATTCCTCGGGGTTATAACCCATCCAGCCGGCGATATAAAAAGCGAGCATTCCGACTTGCAATGAATGGTTATACGTATAATCGCTATCCCCGTCCAGCATAAGCAACAAGGAGACAACATCTTTCTGTTTTTCCAACTGTCCCGTTAGGGTAATCAAAATCTCATCGACTTGTGTCTCATCAATAAAACCCTTCTCCATCGCTTGTTGAAATAGAGACTCAGTACCTTTGATCGTATCGTTAAACAGATTAGTTAACAGACGGGTTTGATCGGAAGGTAAGGTTTGTGCATCAGAGTGTAGGTCGGATGTTGTATGTTCTACATCTGCGTAATCGATTCCATGTTGCAGCAGCTTGGACAGGTCATCTTCACTGAGGGTGGAACCTTTCATCAGGATGTGGAGACCCGAACTGTTGTATACATCATTTTTTAACAGGTCGCCAGGTTTGAGATCAGTAACATGCACTCTCACGTATAAACCACCTTTTCCTCGACTAATATCGACATATATCATTATAATAACAAGAAAAAAATGGGTTGACAACGACTTATTTACTATTAACCCACTCTGTCTAAAAAGGTGTAAAGGCTCATTGTTTAGTTCTCCATGGGGTTCCATGGTCCTAATTGATGACCCTTCCATTCTGATCCATCTTCCCAGATTTCCTTTTTCCAGATCGGAACGGTCTGTTTGAGTCTCTCTATGGCGTAGCGGCTTGCATTATAGCAATCGTTGCGATGAGGTGAGGATACGGCAATGACTACACTAATCTCTGCCACATCCACTTTGCCAATGCGGTGACTGATTGCACACAACACACCAGGCCATCGATCGGAGATTTCCACACCAATAGCCGCCATCTGAGAAAGGGCCATTGGCACATAGGCCTCATACTCCAGATGGACGGTGCGCTGTTCACCAGTCATTTCACGAGTCGTACCTACAAAAGTAAGAGCTGCCCCGTGATTCGGGGTAATCACTAGCGCCGTTGTTGCTTCTACAGACAAGGTGGACTCTGTAATCAGGAATAAGCCATCTTCCGTCCGATGCTCAGGAAAAGTAGATTGATGCTCATTGGATATATCCGTACCATCGCCTCCCGAGACTGGAGGTATTAAGGCAAGTTCGTCTTCTGATCTAATTATAGTATCGGCAGGAGCGTACTGTTGGTTAACGGCCAAAAAGGATGACCTTATCTGAGAAGCTGCCTCAGGGTAAGCCAGACTCAGTTTTTCTTTTATCTCGGCAGCGGTTGGAATGCCTTCAATATATTCAAACTCCAGAAGGGATGTATTTAAGCGTTCAGCAATGCCTGCAAATAGTTGAATTGTCAATTTCATGGATATGGTCCACCTCTTTTTGGTCTTTAAACCCTTTAAATATATCATAACGACGTGGAAAATGTTATGCTTATCCATTAGAAGAATGAACGTTTATTCAAGAGCAGGGGAGGCGGTGTGATGAGCACCAGGGAGAAGCAAACGTTAACGATTCTACACACCAATGACATTCATAGCCACTTTGGCTCCATGAGCACCATCGCCGCTATGATCAATGAGGAACGGGACCAAGGTGGCAACCTCCTTGTATTGGATATCGGTGATCATATGGACCGGATGGCCGTTGAAACAGAGGGAACACTGGGTACGGCTAATGTTGATGTCATTAACCTGACGGGCTACGATGCCATTACAATCGGTAACAACGAAGGACTCACGTTTACGCCAGATCAGCTCGCGCAGTCCTATGCTGGCCTTCTGTGTCCTGTGGTATGCGGCAATGTTGTGGAGCAAGATACTGGCCTTCCGCCAGTCTGGATGAAGCCTTCTCTGATTGTGGAGAAAGGTCCATTTCGCATTGGTCTGCTGGGGGCAACTGCGCCTTTCACCACGTTTTACGAACTTCTTGGGTGGGATGTTCTGGACCCTCTGGAGTCACTAAGTGCTCAAGTAGAATCGTTACGTGATGAAGTGGATGTGGTGGTTATTCTTTCACATCTGGGACTTTCCACAGATCGGAGACTGGCGGAGCAGATCACTGGAATTGATGTTATTCTCGGTGGACATACCCATCATGTTCTAGAAGAACCATTAGTCATAGGCCAGACCGTGCTGGGCGCAGCTGGGAAATTTGGACAATGGCTTGGGAAAGTGGTTCTGGAACGAACAAGCGGGGGAGAACCTCTTCAACTGGTAAGTAGCGGTTGTATGGCTGCCAAGAGTATATTACTGGATGATCAGGTCGCGCTGGCAATCGCTACGGATCGTGCGGAAGCCGAAAGGGCACTTAATCAGACGGCAGTGATAACAGACCGGGTACTGCCCATCGCGTATGACAGGGAATCGCCGCTAGCAACATTGCTTGCACAAGCTGTTCGTCATTTCACGGGGGCACAGCTATCGTTGGTGAACGCAGGTCAGCTTCTCGGAGATCTTCCACAAGGTAATATTACAAAAGGAATGTTGCATTCCCTATGTCCATCTCCTATAAATGCTTGTACAATATGCTTGAGTGGAAGTCATATTCGTGAAGCACTTGAACAGTCCTTGCTGGACGAATTTTCAGGTAAGCCTATTGTCGGCTTTGGTTTTCGTGGTCAAATTCTAGGTACGTTATGTATGGATGGAATGGAAGTTCAATACAATCCGCATGCGCCTGCCTATGAGAAGATCCAGACCATATCCATTAATGGGGAGCCTATGGACGAACAGCGTGAGTATATCGTTGGAACACTGGACATGTTTACGTTCAATGTCGGGTATCCTCCTCTGGCTCATGGAACCCGTACGCTCTATCATCTTCCCGAATTCATACGTGATCTGCTGGAAACGGAAATTAAACGACCAGGGGCTCTGGACGACAGCCTGCGAGCCCGCTGGCATCAAAGCTAAATTAAAGGACTTGCCTTCTGCTGAAGCGGCGGCTAGTGGTAATTACATCTACGGAGCGGGAGAGGATAGGCTGTGCGTTTAGTACATATAAACCTATTGCAGCCTGGCATGAAGCTGGGGAAACGAATTTATAGTGAAGAAGGCCTGGTATTACTTAGTGAGGATGTAGAGCTAACCAGTCGATTGATTGGGCGGCTCAAAGATCTCGGGGTTGGTTATGTGTATATCAAAGATGCTGCGACTGAGGATATCATCGTTCCTGATATGTTGCAGGAAGAGACCAAGAGGAAGGCATTGGTAGAGATCAAGCAGCAATTTCAGAGTATGTCAGGACTAAAAACCAAAAATCAGATTCCTCATTTCGGTAAAGCGCTTAGTGGTGTGATGAATGCCATTCTGGAAGACATCGGCAGTCAGAAGGAAGCCATGATTATGCTGATGGACATGAATTCCAGTGATTTTGACCTGTATAACCATTCTCTGAATGTATGTGTGTACACATTGGTTCTTGGTGTCGCTTCGGGTTACACACGCCAGCAATTAATGGAGATTGGTCTGGGCGCCTTGTTGCATGATATCGGCAAGACACAGATTGCACCTGAGATCCTGCACAAACCCTCCAGATTGAGTGACGAGGAATTTAAAATCATTCAGCAGCACACTACATATGGACACCGTATTCTCAAAGATGAACCAGGCATACCGCTTCTATCTGCGCATTGTGCATTGCAGCACCATGAACGAATTGATGGTAGCGGATATCCATTTGGGTTGAAAGACAAAGAAATTCACGAATATGCCAAGTGGATTGCGCTTGCTGATTCCTATGATGCCATGACGACGAATCGGGTGTACAAGCAAGCCTTATTGCCGCATCAGGCTGTCGAGGTTCTGTACACTGGTTCAGGGACCCTGTACGAACAACGGATGCTGGAGAAGTTCAGGGATTGTGTAGCCATATACCCAGTAGGTCTTTCAGTTAAGCTCAGTACGGGAGAGGTTGGGGTAGTTGCATCCATTCATTCACGTGTTCCCCAACGTCCGCTGATCCGTGTTCTAAAAGATGCGGACGGCCAGACTTTATCTTCGCCTTACGAAATTAACCTGCTGACAGCTCTGTCTGTGATGATTACAGGTGTAGAGGGTGTGGAGGATATACCATCTGCGGCCCAAAGTGAACAGGTGCAAAGCTGAACAACTAGAAAGATGATTAGCGCTCATGTCGTAATATCGGGGCCGTTTCGTGATTCGGTCCAGAGTTGCCTGAGCGTTTTTTGTCATGTAATGGACAGGGTCTACGTATGCCGGAGCATTCAAAATTGTGCTATGATAAAAGATAACTCCAAAAAGAGAAACACAAGGTATGATGTAAATAAAACTTTTTAGGTTAATAAAAGGAATAAGGTGAAGAACAATGACCATGCTAAACTCAGGATCGGTACAACCGATGCCTTTATCGCCGACCAATGATCCGTGGGATCCGATCGGCTCTCTGCGTACATATGGACGCCATGTGCTGACCAGTGTAGAAATGACTGTGACACATCTGTGCAATATGAGGTGTGAGCATTGTGCCGTGGGAGATATGCTTACGATGCGCGAAGCACCGGCTCTACCACTTCCTCTGATGCTGAAACGATTGGATGAAGTGGAGCATCTGCAGACGATTAGTCTGACGGGTGGCGAGCCAAGCTTTAGCCAGAAAACAGTGGATGAAATGATCATCCCACTGCTCAAATATGCCAAGGAACGTGGAATTCGTTCCCAGATTAATTCGAATTTGACATTGGATATCAGTCGGTATGAGCAGCTTTTACCGTATCTGGACGTTATGCATATCTCATTCAACTATCTGAATGCTGACGATTTCCATCAAGTCGGATTTGCAAATAGTGGCAGACCTGTAAAACGTGAAGTAGCGGTGAAGATGTATGAGAAAATGATTGAGAATTCCCGCAAACTGAGTGAAGCAGGCATGTTTATCTCTGCGGAGTCAATGATTAACTTCCGTACGCATGACAAGCTGGATGGTATTCATCAATTGATTCGTGAGATGGGCTGTGTTCGCCATGAAGTGCATCCGATGTATAACTCGAACTTTGCTTCGTCGCTGCCCGTGTTATCACTGGATCATATGAGAGCGGCGATTCATCGTTTGCTTGATGTGCGTGACAAGGATATGTGGATGCTCTTCGGGACATTGCCATTCTTCGCATGCAGTGCAGCTGAGCAGGATCGGGAATTGATTAACCGACTGTACAGCGAGCCAAATGTGACGGTACGTAACGATCCGGACGGACGCAACCGTGTGAACGTCAACATGTTTACAGGCAATGTGTATGTGACGGATTTTGCGGATATCCCGGCGTTTGGCAACATTCGTGATCGTAAGCTGGATGAGGTGTTCCATGAGTGGTCAGCGGAACATCCGCTCAATCAGACGGTTAACTGCCATTGTGATATCGCATCCTGTTGCGGGCCAAACCTGCTCGTAGCGGATATGTATTACAAAGGTGTGGATTTCAAATCCAGAAAGGCCATCACACGTTGATATTCCAGGTGTATTCCTGAAATAGATAGAAAAGGGGAGTTTCAACTTGGATATTCATACCGAGTTTCATCTTGGGCAGCTAGTATTTAATCTGGTCTGTGTCTTTTTGCTCGTATTTTTGAATGGCGTATTTGTTGCAGCAGAATTTTCGCTTGTGAAAGTAAGGCAGACACGCTTAACTCAATTACAGAGTGAAGGAAACCGTATGGCTGGTTACGCATTAAAGGTGAATAGTAAACTGGATTCCTATCTATCGGCGACTCAGTTCGGGATTACGCTGACATCGCTCGGACTTGGGTGGCTGGGAGAACCGGCCATTTCGGAATTGCTCGTTGAGCCACTCATGTTTAAACTTGGTGTAGGAGATGCAGGACTTATTTCGACCGTGTCGGTCATTATTGGTTTTTGTATCATTACATTTCTGCATATTGTTCTGGGTGAGCTCGCCCCTAAATCACTTGCGATTCAAAAAACAGACGGTGTGGCATTGTTCTTATCTGCACCTTTGCTGTTGTTCTACAAAATTTTCTTTCCGTTCATCTGGGTACTGAATGTATCGGCCAATGCATTGCTGCGTCTGGCAGGTATCGAACCTGCCAGTGAAGGAGAAGCTCACTCAGAAGATGAGCTTCGTATACTGATGAAGCAGAGTGCCAAAAGTGGGGTCATTGATAAGGATGAGATCAAACTGATGGATAACATCTTTGACTTCTCCGATATGCTGGCACGTGAAGTCATGCTGCCTCGTACGGATATGGATTGTTTGTATACCCACATGTCTTTGGAGGAAAATCTGGAGATTATTAATGCAACCAAACATTCCCGGTATCCTGTGGCAGTAGAAGACAAGGATGAGATTATAGGGTTTATCCATATCACAGACCTGCTGCTGGCTGACCCGGAGCAGCAACGTGATCTGGCTTCGCTTGTCCGTCCCATCTTGAACGTTCCCGAATCCATGGAGATTAGCCAGGTATTGCGGATGATGCAGAAGAAACATTCTCAGATGACCCTGGTCGTGGATGAGTATGGGGGCACAGCTGGATTGCTGACTGCGGAAGAGATTCTGGAAGAGATCGTTGGAGACTTGTATGACGAGTTTGAGGATGAGCGTCCGCATATGGAACGCACCGGCGATTCATTTTCCATTGATGGTCGATCGCTTATTGAAGAAGTTCATAAGTGGACTGGGGCCATTATTGAGGATGAGGAAGTAGATACGATTGGTGGATGGCTGTTTAAAGAGCTTGGAGGCAGTCCGGCCAAGGGGAAAATGCAGGAGCTTAATGGGTACGTTTTTGAAGTGGAAGAAGCCACTCGCTTACGAATCACCCGGGTTCGAGTGTATAAGCAATCTGTCCCACAAGACATGAATACGGAAGAAGATCAGTCAACACACTAAATTGACCTCTGAAGGAACGCCTTATGGTGGACTTTCAGAGGTTTTTTTGATGTGTCAGTTAAAAGGGGATTAACTTGCCGACCTGAAACATATGGATATAGAGACGGAAGCAATTGTTTTAAAGGTACGTTGAGTGCATATAAACATGCAGAAAGGAGAGTTATTCTGTGAAAGATCCACAGCTTCGAGCCTATGTCCCATTTGTGGGACCGTTTGATCCTTGTCCACCCGTAAAGATTCGAACGTATCTGGTTCCTCCGCAATTATTCATTCCGTTTCAACCTATGGGCTGGCCTCAGTACAGCCCGGCAGAAGCCTTAAGAATCGGAACGTTGTGGCCTGCATTATACAGCCCTTATACACCAGCGAGATCGAAAGGGAGGAAGGTGGAGTCGGATGGAGCCTGAAGTACCCAAAGCCTGTGATGCAAGGTACTACGAGCTGTTAGAGGAGCTCCAGGCACTGGACTTTGTATTAGTTGAGCTGAATCTGTATCTGGACACCCATCCGGGTGATTTTCAGAGTATTGAACAGTACAACAAATTCAGTCAGGAGCGCATGAGAGTTGCACATGAATTTCAACAATTGTATGGACCGCTGATGAACTTTGGTCATGCATTCTCCAAATATCCTTGGGAGTGGTCTCAGACACCGTGGCCATGGCAGGTGTGAAATAATCCCCTCGGGTTTCCGTGCAAATTTGTAAAGCCGGGGACTCGGGGAACATGCCAGCAATTTCGATTTTATTCAAAAAGGAGGGCTCTGCATGTGGGTGTATGAGAAAAAATTGCAGTATCCTGTTCGGGTTAGCAAATGTGATCCTCATATGGCAAAATTGCTGGCTGAACAATATGGAGGAGCGGACGGTGAGCTGGCAGCAGCTCTGCGGTACTTGAACCAGCGGTATACCATTCCGGACAAAATAATCGGGCTGCTGAACGACATAGGCACAGAGGAATTTGCTCACCTTGAGATGATTGCCACCATGATCTACAAGTTAACAAAGGACGCGTCAGTGGAGCAACTAGAGGAAGCAGGACTCGGTCCTAATTATGCTCAGCGCGATTCTGCTTTATTTTACACGAATTCCTCAGGTGTACCTTTTACTGCAGCATACATTGCTTCAAAGGGAGATCCAATCGCGGATTTGTACGAGGATATTGCAGCAGAAGAGAAAGCCCGGGCTACATATCAATGGTTAATCGATCTGACCGATGACGTGGATCTGCAGGATAGTCTGAAGTTTCTGCGGGAGCGGGAAATCGTGCATTCGTTAAGGTTCCGGGAAGCCGTGGAGATTTTGAAAGACGATCGGGACACAAAGAAAATTTTCTGAATATTTAATATCGAGGCAGAAGTCTGGCAGTCCAGTAGGGCTGCTTTTTTGTATGAAAAGATAATAAAATTAAATAAAAAATTTTTAAGATTAAATTACATATAATAATATAATTTACAAATATTGTTGTTAAACACACTGACATATTATACAATGAAATTGTAGTTAAAAACTCTATTAAGGAGATGATCATTTTGAGACTTAGTAAAGTTCTTATGTTGACTGCATGTTCCTTTATTCTGACCACTTCCATTTCAAGTGGAGGCGTGTCTGCGGCAAATGTTCAACCGATTACCAGTACAAGTGTATCAGACGTAGTATCTCCTATGCTTGAAAGTAAAACTTTTTCTGTAGTGCATTATTATCCTGTAGGTTTTGGAGTACCAAAATATCTTACGGACTATAAAACGCCAGACGGTTATGTAGGCACCTTGGTGTTGGTTAGTTATCATACGGTGGATGGAATTGTTGCTGCAAGATTCGAAGGGACCGTTTACAGATAATCAGAAATGGTAGATTAAACATAGTTCACAGGTTCTTATAACAACGCCTTTATAAAATTTTAAAAGCAGCAGTTCTCAAGATTGAATAATCTTGGAACTGCTACTTTCATTTAGAGCATCTTTTTCAGTTTAATAGATACTACAGTTGTATGCTGACGGTTTCTTCACCAGGGCTTACATAATTGACACTTACTTTATCGGATGGCACAGAGTGATATCCTCCGGTTTGTCCACTGCCCCAACTGTTATATATCAGATTGCTACCAGAATAGTAGCCTACAGTTATATCATGCCAGCGCACATTTTTAATCGATGAACCAGTGTTCATGTTCTCGGGTTTTTGACCGATGGTGGTCATTCGTTTTACTCTCATCCCTATACCGCTTTTATCCCAGCCACTTACCCCACTTCTTACAATTGTTGTTGTCAATTGTTCGCCAGTCGTTGTGATTCCTGATACTGCCAACGTACATTCATTGGGATTGGTCACATAAAATTTCATATAAATGTCTTGATTTGAACGATAGCGAGTAGTACTGGGAACCATCGCTCCATTTGCTAGCGTCGTGGGGGACCAATTATCAAAGGCTGTGCTGTATTGTAAACCTGCATCGATCCCATTTCCGTTAGATCCCCAACCTCCCAGATATACATAAGGAACATCCGTTGAAACATTTCCTTTTACGTATGGGGCACCTGGGATGGTAACATAAGTACTTAACCAGTTGTATCCATTATTTGAGAAAACTCTTCGATAAGGACCGGAACCTGCGCTTGGATTAGGTACTTCGGCAGCGGGCGAAATTTGGGTATCATCTTTAATAGCAGATGCTGAAAAATCATTCGTGGACACTCCGGGACCAACAAGTTCTTTTCCGGATGCACTTTGATAGACATTGTTCTCAACCAGATCATATACTTCTGTCGTTTCTTTGAGTTCCATCTTGTTAGAGTAAATAGCACCGTCTTCTGCGACATAGATGACATTTTCTCGATCTTCTTCGTCGAGCCGGGCCATCACGTCAGCAATCACTTCTCGCTCATTTCCTGTGATTGATGAATCGATGTTGACTTCGATCCTTTTTTTAAGCTCGTTGTTCATGGTGATCGTGTCCATATTACCATCTGCGAATACAAGATTGAATGGAGTTAATAACAAAGCTAAGGATAATAATGAAGTTAGCGATTTTCTTATCTTCAAACTCAAAACTCCCTCTCTCAAATGGAATGTGTGTAGAATAATTACCAATGAATTTTGACTACGTTTAATGCAGCAACTCAGGATAATGGTAGATATAGATCGTGCTTGAACATAAACATCTCCTTTTATGGATTTTAATTACTTCTATATGATAGTTTTTATGTAATAATATGTAAGTGACTATTTTCACAGTAAAAGGTAATAAATCTCAAATGAACGTTATAGGTAAGAAAATGGAGAAACAAAAAAACCATCTCTAGTAGTGGTACCAGAGATGGTTTTATTAAATTTTGAAGTGTATACCTAGTATTCAACCACCATGGCAACATTTTGCCACCCGGCTCCAACGGTCCAGAACAACACTTTGTCACCACGCTGAATCTGCCCGGTTGTAACCGCTCGATGCAATGCAATGAACGGACTGCTGGTTGATGTATATCCGAACTCATCTCCGATATAGACAGCAATATCATCACCGATGCCAACGTTCTCGGATACAGCGCGAATGTTGCTAATGGATAGCTGGGAGAAGCAGGCGGCTCTGATCTCGTCAGGTCCAATCTCGTTGCGTGCCAGCAAGGTACGAATGGACTCTGAAGCAGCATCCACACAGATGGAATCATCAAAAGGGATAAATTTCACATGAAAGGCACCCGCATCTACACCTGTTTTGCCCAGCTTCGCCAAGCCCTCTGCAGGAAAAAGAGAATTGCCATACACACAGGTATCCGTCTGATAGATGGAATCAATGAAACCGACAGCATGTTCATCCCGCTCTATAATTACCGCCGCTGCTGCATCACCGAAATTGGCAAAGTACACGGGATCATCGGGACTGGCGTGAGGAGCTACGTAATCCGAGCCAATGATTAAAGCCCGGCGAATCCGAGGATTGCCCAGCATCTGCCGGCTAACCTGTTCGAAAGCAGCAGTCATGCCTGCACAGTTCGCGTTACTGTCGATACAGATCGTGTGAGAAGCTCCGTTAATCAGGCGATGAATCATCAGGGAATTCGTAGGAAAGATGTATTCTGGCGTTTGGCTTGCATAAGCAATCAGATCAATATCTGCACCGGTGAGTCCGGTTTTTTCCAGTAGATTACTGGCTGCCTCGAAGGCCATGCTTAGCGAATTTTCGTCATCGTTGTCAATTTTATAACGTGTATCACGACCAAGTGCCTTTAACAATCCACGAATATCTACACCTCTTGCATCAAAATGTTCAATATAAAAATCATTGTGCACCTTGGTTGTTGGGTGATAGATATCGATATCTACAATACGAATTCCGGCCATCTTCATTCTCCTCTTGAGCGGAAGGGTGAATTCACAGCTTGTCCGCCTGGTTTATTAAGTGGTAACGGTAGATATGATTTCGAGATTGTCCAGGCCAACAGACCGACCAAGTCGGGACAATTGCATTTTTAGAATCGCGTTGTTCTCGAGGGTCAACACGATTTTTTTATATTCATCTTTTTTGAACATTTGAAGGCAGCCTTCCAAAAGAGGAACAATCTCCGGAGCAGTAACATTCAACTTTTTGCAATCGATGTTCAGGTCGAACTCCTTGGTGTTAATAGGAGCGATCGTATCCTGATAGGCCGAGATGGAACGCAAACCGTCTTCTTGAGAGAAAGAACCCTCCAGTTCAATGTTTAACACCTTGTTCGGAACGTCAGTCTTAAGAATGAAATTTCCCATGCTTGATCTCTCTCCTTTAAATGAGTTAAGGCTATCCTGCTAATGGATATACAGCTCCAATTGGACCCTGCTGAAAGCTTCTAAGATGAGAGCTGATTTGAAGGATAATTTAACCATATTATAAAGGTAGGAATGTAAAAAGATCAATAAAAAAGTCGAATCATGTATAAAAATGTAGAAAAGTGAATTACTGTATTTCGTCCAAGGTAGCAAGCAAAATATTAAATGCGCTAATAATGCGCGGGGCTCCCACACATGGTGCCAGATGTAGCAATATTCCCTTGATCTGATCCACCGTCACTCCCACACTAAGAGCCATTGTGTAGTGTACTCCCAATTGTTCATACTGCCCTTGGGTAATCAATGAAGAGATAATAGCAACTTCCTTCCATTGATCCGTAATCGTGGTGCGCTGAAAAATATCTCCGTATGCCGTCCCCATAATAAATTCAGATAACTCGGGAAAATGTTCTTTGATGGGGGCAAGGGCTTTTGCACCGTACTCCCCAGAAAGTTTAGCAAAACGGTCGAGTCCCTGAGCCACATGTTCACTCATGATATGCTCCTCCTAATTCAAAGTTACGGTGCGGTGAGCCGTGGGTGGAATTTCATCCCGATCGGTCAAAAGTTCTATAACAGTTACCCGATTCAACGTCTGGGCTGTGTTTAATGCAGATGAGAACTCAGCAAGGGTCTCTGCTCGAAACGCAACCGCACCTAGAGATTCGGCAAATTTGGCTGCATCCATAGGAACTTCATATACTGTGCCATCAATTCTGCCCGTTGTTTTTTCCATTCCTTTGAGTGCCATGTCCAGTTGTTTGTTATTAACAACAATGAAAATGACATTCAGATTGTTGCATACCGCGGTATTGATCTCTGTCCCTAGCATCATGAAACATCCATCTCCGGTGATACATACGATAGTCTCTTCAGGGGAGGCGGCCTTTGCGCCTATCGCCATACCAATCGCGTTACCCATGCATGCAAAGTATGCGTCAAACACAAAGCTGCCTGGTTATTAGGAAGAGTATCTTTTTTTGTGGTTTTTTGTCAACTTGTTTTTATGAGTCTGAATTCCTGATTCTTAAGTTGGTAACGCTCTAAGTGTTGCTGGATAAAGTAAAATTAACTGGTTATATATCCCTGCAACGAATTACCCAATCTATGTTTAGTTACAAATAATGTAAAAAGATGACTAACCATGATGAATTTCAGGTACAACCAGCGACTTGTAAGCTAGCGTTTTATTTCTTTTTCGTATCAACGCATCGCATTCGCAATTCTTTGCTTTCTGCTATACTTGAAAGGAATTTGGAGGGGATAAAATGGCAGTCATCAAGATGGCTCTGATTGGTCTGGGTAAAATGGGATTACATATGGTTCATCTAATCGAGAATACGAAGATGGATACCACGATTGAAATTGTTGCGGTATGTGATGCGAATGAGGAAGGTCTGGCGTCTTTTGCAGCTTCTCATCCCGAGGTTCGAACGTATACGGATTACAAGCAATTGATAAATGAACATCAGATTGACCTGTTGTATATTGCAGTTCCACCGAAATTTCATTATCCGGTTGTCATGGAAGCACTGGAGCGAAAAATTCATGTGTTCTGTGAGAAACCGCTTGCCAATAGTGTGGAAGAAGCCAAAGTGATGTTAGATGCAGCGGAGCTAGCAGGCGTTATTCATGCCATCCATTTCTCAATGCCGCATGAACCTTCCGTGCTGAAGTTGCAAGAGATGATCGAGCAGCGTACGGTAGGGGCGATTCGCAAAATAGATCTCATTCTGCAATTCCCGCAGTGGCCACGATCATGGCAACAGAATGCATGGATTACGAGCCGGGAACAGGGTGGATTTATTCTTGAAGTGGGGATTCACTGGATTCATATGATTCAAAAGGTGTTCGGAGCCATCCGGGTAGTGAGTACTCAGGTTCAATATCCTGAGAATGGAGAATGTGAACTTGAAGTGCAGGCTGCACTGGAACTGGAAGACGGGACTCGAATTCAGCTAAACGGCATGTCTCAATTTGCGGGAGAAGAACGAGTATCCATGGTGGTGTATGGTACGAAGGGCACGATTGCCTTGGAAAATTGGGAAGATTTGAAGACGGGCATAGTGGGCCAGCCACTTTCTCCAGTGGAAGTGCTTGAATCCGCGAGTGAATTGCCTGTACTTAAACATGTCATTGCCCGTATACAAGGACAACCAGCCAAGATATATGATTTTAACGATGGGTATCAGGCGCAGTTGGTACTTGAGGCGTTACGGAACACGGAAATAAAGTGACAAAATTTAATATTATTTGGAATAAAGTCTAATTCAAATGTTTAATTTTTCTTCGTTTGTGGTAATCAAGATATACTACAAAGGAGGTATATTATGGTAAAAGGTAAAAAACTAATAATATCTTTATGTTTATTTTTATGTGCCCCCACTCAGATTTTTGCAGATCAAGACTATCGGAGTGAAAAGGAAAAACATATTGTGCAAAGTTACGGGATTTCAACTGAATTTGCTAGTGATTTAACTGACAATGATTTGGAAAAACTTCTGGCAAAGGAACCAAGAATGAAATCTAATAAAGACGAATATTTTAAACTAGTACACCTGATAAATGAAGATAATCAAATGATGAGGTCTTTTAGCGAGGAAAATACTAATACAGTAGTCACCAAAGTGACTAGAGAAGAAGCTTTAAATGAAATAGCTAAAGAAATGCAAAATGAAATTTCAATACAGAGTGTTGGGGACAGTAAAACTACAACAACATCGTGGCTAAGACTTGAAACAAATATGACTTATTACAATACTAATGGTCAGGTTTCGGTTAGATTCCAATGGCTTAAAAATGCTTATTACAATAAAGAGGATATTTTGGCCATTGGCCTTAGTAACAATGTAGCACCTCTAAATAATACAGCTAGTTTCGTTCATAAAACCGATACTTATAATCCACTGAATATGGATTGGCGTGAGTATACAGAGAATAATGCAACATTACGTTACCATCCTGGCGGCGTCACTGCTCAGTTTAATTTGTTTTCACCTGCAATGAATTACAGGGATGAAAGAGGGTATCTTAGTTTTACTGTAAAACCTAGGGAAAGTGGTAAATGGACCTTAAACTCATTTTATGATACTTTAGGATACTATAGGCACCAAGAGAAAGTTTTCTCAATTTCGCCTAGTGTCTCTATTCCAATAGGAGGTTCTTTGTCTTTAAATCAACAAGATAAGTTTTCAGAAGTGGATAGTTTCGCTCAACTACAATATAAATAATATACTTTCAAGGGAGTGAAGCAGATGGGGGCAAAAAAATGGCCTTTCTATATCATCATCCTACTCATTCTCTCAAATTTGGCTGTAGCCTATATGCTCTGGAATTCGAACACTCAGTATGATCGACTTCAGGACAAAATGAATCAATCTTTCACAACGTATGCGGAGAATATTCAGGATCAATTGCGAAAAAATGCTGAACGGGGTTTGGAGGAGGCGATCTACCAGTATCAAGCGGCAGCTTCCAAATTAAATGCAGTAGCTACAGGAACAACTTATTACCATGAGCAGCCATTAATAAGTAATGTTTCTATGAATCTTGAACGATTTTTTAGAGATTACCCACGCTACCAACATAAGTTGACCGTGTCAGAGGTAGAAACTTTACAGGCATTGTTGGCGGAGTGGATTACGAAGCCGGCAGATACAGGCACGAATAACAAGCTTAATGATTTTCTTGTTCTGCAAAAATAAAAAATAACCAGTAGTCTCGTACAAATACACCCTTAGAGTTGAGTAACGTTCACTCTGAGGGTGTTTCTATGTACATCTGAGATAGAATGGAAAAGATGATTTCTGTAAATACAGAAATCATCTTTTCTTTCGACTTAACCTTACTAGAAGAGCTTACGCAAGCTTGAATCGCTTAACCAGCTGATCAAGTGCATCAGACATTTCATTCAACTGCTTGGACGTGTCAGACATCTCCTGCAGAGAAGCAAGTTGTTCCTCCGTCATTGCAGATACTTCTTCCGTGGCTGAAGCCGTGTCTTCCACAACGGCCGATACTTCATTAATGGACTTCATCACGTCCTCACTTCCGGAAGTTAACTCCTCGACAACCGCAGATACCTCCAGAACTTCACCACTGAGGTTGTGAATATGCTGAGTAATCGTTGAAAAGGCATTACCTGCATCCTCAATGGTTCGCAACCCTTCATTCACATGTAGAGTACTCTCATCAACGACCTGAGCCGTACTTTGAACACCTGCTACCACGGTTTCCAATATACTTGTAATCTCTTTCGCGGATGTTGCACTTTGATCTGCAAGATTACGGATTTCCGAGGCAACGACAGCGAAGCCACGTCCATTTTCCCCAGCGCGGGCTGCTTCGATTCCGGCGTTAAGTGCAAGCAGATTCGTTTGTCTCGCAATACCCGACATGGAGTCTGCAATGTTGATCACCTGATCAGACATCATCGAAATTTCATTAATGGCTTCCTGTACAGAGAGGAAGGATTGTTCAATGGAACTCATTTTGCCTACTGCATTATCAATGCGCTGTTGCCCATCCATGGCAATGGATTCGGTACGCACAGCACGTTCTGCAACGTCACTTGCCGAGGAGGCGACACGATTAAGCCCGGTGAGGGATTGCTGCATCGCGGCTACCATGGTTTGCGTAAGAGCAACCTGTTCATCAGCCCCTTCCGCGACACGTTCCATCGCAGTGGCAACCTCTTTTCCAGCAAGATGGCTATCGGCAACCCCTTTATCCAATCGATCCGAAGCTGTACTCAGAATCATGGCATTGCTCTGAACATCCAACATCATTTGCTGCAAACCAGCGAGCATTGTATTAGCTGCCTCTGCAAGTTCACGAGTTTCGTCTTTCATTGGCGTAGCGATTCTCAGTGTGAGGTCACCATTGGAAGAACCGATGTCATTCAATGCCTGCTTCACCGTACGGATGTTCTTAACAATGGCGCGTGAGAGGACCAATGCAGTGATGAACGAGATGATGGCCACAATGACAAGTGCCCCATATAGTTCCAGGTTCAGGAGTGCATTTTTTTGCTTCAGCGCTTCTGTACGGTTTTCGGTTAACGTATGTTCATTGGTTCGAAACGTATCGAGGGCAGTGCGAATCTGGTCCATGTCTCTTTTACCTGGATCATCTGCGAAGAAATCTCGAATGGCTTGCGTATTATTGGCTTGGCGAAGGGCAATCACGGGTTCTCCAGCGACTTGGACCCAGTTCTTCATATTGGTATGTATGTCTTCCAAAAGTGCTAGTTGATCCGGATTGTCCGAAATCAAAGCAGCAAGTTCGTCTCGGAGTGTAATGAGCTGCTCTTTTCCTCGGAGGTAGGGATCGAGGTAATTGTCCTGACCGGTGATGATGTAACCGCGTTGACCTGTTTCCATATCCACCATGTTTCTTTCGAGCTCATAGGTTAGCGCGTGTACTCTCATATCGTGATCGACCAGAAAATCCAGTTCCCGTTGAAGCTGACTTGTGCTGTTCTGAATCAGCAGGATGCAACCAGCCAGTACAGCAAGCACGAGTAAATATCCTAATCCAATCTTATAAAAAATCTTGAAGGTCTTACGCTTTTTCATGTTTGTTATTCCTCTCTATGGGGTATATGTAGTTGTCGAAAAAACTGGAAATGTGATGATTATGGGTCTTTAGATTAGGTGTCTAAAGAACTATTTTTTAGTATTATACGTAAAGAAAATACTTTTGTATATAGTTTGTTTAACTATAATATAAGGTTTGGTTATTTGCGTATAAGGTTTGAGGGTGACGATGTTTTACAATCGTTGGTTTACACGTGCAAACGTTATGTTTATCATGGGAAGGGAACGATTCCAATTACATATACATATCCCAATCCGAAAGGAACATTGGACATGACTAAAGAGAAGGTATTGCTCAAACCGGAAGCGATGATTTTTGACATGGATGGTACGCTATTCCAGACGGAGACCCTGTTGTTGCCGGCTTACCAGCAACTATTTGATACATTGCGTGCCGAAGGGCATTTTGAAGGAGAAACTCCACCCGAGGAACGCATGCTGGGAAGCTTGGGCATGTTGCTCGAAGATATATGGAAAGTGGTTATGCCTGATGCATCGGAAGCGGCACATCGCCGTGCAGACGAACTGCTGCTCCAACTGGAAATTGAGGGGCTTGATCAAGGAAGTTCCCAATTGTATCCGGGTGTAAAAGAAACGCTGCAAGCACTGAAACAACAAGGTGTGCGTCTTTTTGTCGCAAGTAATGGGCTAGAGGACTATGTGAAGGGTGTGGCATTTGCACACGAGATTATGCCTTTTTTTGAAGGGGTATATAGTGCTGGCCAGTACAAGACTCCCTCCAAAATTAATCTGGTGCAGATCCTGCTTGAGAAACATCGTATTCAGGACGCCTGGATGGTAGGGGATCGTTCTTCTGATGTGGAGGCTGGTAAAATGAACGGTCAGGCGGTCATCGGTTGTGCCTACGCCGGTTTCGGCCGTGATGAGGAGCTTGCGGGCTCAGATGTTCTCATCTCTGATTTTACAGAATTGTTGCGCCTGTATGATGAAGCAGAATAAGCTAATCCTCAATTGAAAATGTCAGTCATCATATGAGAGCGCCCAACCCGAGCTGAATTGCGGGTTGGGCGCTCTTGTATTTTTGCTACGGATCATCTCTTTTTGCGTGCTTTCTTCAATGCAGATGGTCTGTTGCTTGCAAGCCGGGTGGTTCTTATCGGTTTGGCTGGGCGACTGGGCTGATTGCGATACACCCACAAGGCGTACTCCAGCGGTTGAGTGATGGCTTTATAATAGATATCCCGCTCACCGATACGAGCGAATACTTCACGTGCCGGTTTGGGATTCACTTCAAGCAAGTAGATGCGTCCACTCCTGTCGATCGCCAAATCCAATGCCAACTCACAGAGGTCCCCATACGTATCTTCCAGAAATGAAGCAACTTCAATGCCAAACTTCTCTGCAGTTGTGTTAATCTCTGCTCGGAGGTCGTCATCATCGATCCATTGCTTCATGAGTCGGTTCATCGCGATTGCCTGACCGCCGCCATGCAGATTGGAGGTTACACTTTTTTCTGCACCCATGCGTCCGGCACATCCCGTAAGCTCCCATTGCCCTTCACCGTTCTTCTGAACGAGCATGCGGTAATCATGCACACGTCCATTCGGAAGCTGAAGCTGAATGCCTTTTTGTACAAGATACTTGTCTTTCATATTCCAGTGCTGGAGCAACGAGCCTAATCGTGATAAATGAACTTTACGAGGAGTGATGATACGACGTTTCTGATCCCGCCCCTGAACAAGCACTGTATTGGCCTCGCTACTGCCGCGTTCAATGCGCAGAATACCACGTCCGCCTGTTCCATTAATAGGTTTGAGGTAGACCAGAGAAGAAACTTTGAGCATCCGATTTACATCGGACATATCCTGAAATAGAGCGGTTTCCGGCAGGTGCTCTCGAAAGTTGGACTTTTGCAACAGGGTCTGGTGGATGGTCCATTTATTGCGTAGAGGTCTGTTGAGAAAGAGCAGATGGCCATACTTCTCGCGAAAAGCAAGCAGTTGCTGAAACCTGCGGTTACGCTGTATCCGGCATCGATCGAAGATCAGGTCCGGGAATGATCGCCATTCCCTGGACCAGCCTTTTCCCTCATGATAAACCATGGCTTCAATTTGTTTGCCGCCAGGGTGCACATCGGCTGGTGTGAACACATAGATATCGAGTCCCCGCTTGCGCCCTTCAAGAATCATTCTGCGATAGATGCTTCGTTCTTCAAGAGCGCGATGTTCATTTAAGTACAACGTCATAATGCCCAGAACAGGTGAGGACACAAGCAATCACCTTCTTTTTGCAGTATTCCTGTCGATCATCGTGTGGACTGACGGGCAAGATAAGCGCTGTAGTGAAATATACGTTCCAATGACCTCCGTCTGATCTGTGGTTCATCGAACTTCATGGGTTTGGCATTGGCTTCAAAGAACCAGAGTTCCCCCAGGTCATCAATGCCCAGATCCATGGACATTTCTCCGAGTGTGTAACCCGATCCCCGTTCTACCTGCCTTGCGATCATTAATGAAGTGGATTTCACACGTTTCATCAGGGTTGTTGTCAGTTCTTCCCCAAAAAGCTCGGTCAGCAGCTTCTCAGGGTCTTCTACGGTCCCGCCGCGTGGCACATGCGTTGTAATACTGCGGGAGCCAGCAAGTCTCGCACCTACACCGGTCACACTCCACTGCCCCTTGCTGTTCTTTTGTACCAGAACACGCAGATCGAAGGGGCGTTTACGAGAGGAGGCCAGTTCTATGCCTTGTTGCATGATATAAGGCGTATGTCCGGTTTCTTTGCGAATCCGTGCCCACAACTTGGCGAGTGTAGCTGCTTTATAGGTCATGCTTTTACGTGTGGTTTGTATTTTGAGTCGATAGGGGAGCCGTTCTTTTTCCTGAAATTTAAGCATCATGATCCCTTTGCCCGCTTTGCCGCTCTCAGGCTTAAGGTATAGATAGGGATAGCTCCGTAGAACGGCACCCAGAGAAGAAGCACTTCGCATCCGACGGGTATAAGGGATCAGTTGCTGAGTTGATTTGGACTTCTTAAGCCATTCGAACAGATCCCATTTGTTGAAAAAGAACGGGTTATACAGTTCGATTCCTGATTGCATGCATTCGTCAATTTTGCGCTGAACGGAAGGTTTTCCTTCGTCTTCCCGGTTGGGAATACGATTGTACAGAACATGGGGAAGGGGGAAGGGTTGTGACACCCACTTTCCGCTTCCCTTGTTGTACGTATATCCTTTCACGGTGGGACCACCCACGTTCAGATCCCGCACAGTCACAATGTACACCACGTATCCCATGCTCTCGCCTGTCTGCAGGATATCCTGAAAATTTTGATGGTTCCCCCTGAACATACGCTGATTATCATGCATGGTCAAAACAGCAATGACAGGTTTGAAATCATCATGAAGGCTCATCAAATTTCTTCCTTCTTCCGGAACTTGCTCAAATACAGGCAGTGTTCCAGAATGTGCTCCACCGATGATTTTCCCTCCACTCGGAGTGAAGGGTGACGGAAAATGGAGCGCCCGGGTTTGGCGTTCGCTTCGAACATCCATACATGTTCCTCCTGATCAATGCCCAGATCAAAGCCAATCTCACCAATCAGATGCTGGTGCTGGGTTTCAATCGCCTGGGCCAGTGTAATAGCGACGGATTTGGCATGCTGAAGAACTTCTCCCGCACGATCGCCGAAGTTGCGACTGAGCGCCTGCTCAGGAGTCATTAGGGAGCCGCCATTCTTGATGTGTGTTGTAACACTGCCACGTCCTGCCTTTTTGGCTCCAATCCCGACAACGACCCATTGATTGTTACCGTTTTTGTGCATGTGAAAACGGAAATCAATTGGACATTCATCAATCTCAATTAGACGTATTCCCTGCTGAACAACATATCCGCGAAGCTGTTTACCATGTCTTCCCTGAAGCATGCGCATCAGGCTGTTGAAGGACCCAAACCGAAGGAGTGCATTACCGCCTTTTTTGCGATAACGAGCGAAGTAACCACGTTTGGGCGAATAAGTCAGGCGATAGATCCCGTTCCCCAGACTTCCCGCGGTGGGCTTATAATAGACGAACTGATGGCGTTCCAACATTTCCTTCATCTGTTCAACGGACGGATTCGTAATGGATTCGGGAATATAACGACCTGCCACCGGTTCATTCTCCAGCAATGTATAGATATCCGACTTGTTGAAAAAGCTCCAGTTGAAGAACGGGATTTTCCGACGAACAAATCGTTCCCGTAGTTGGTTAATGGCAGGTGAAAAATCGGAACGACGGCTTGGTAACCGATTGTAGACAACATCGGGCAGAGGTACCGTTTTACGGGTAAAGCTTCCGTTTTCATTCAGAAAAAAACCGGATACCGTCTCATTCTGCCAATTGATATCCCGGGGAGTAAAGGCATAAATATAGGATTTTCGGCTGCCTTCACGGAGTAACTGTTTGATGAAACCCGTACGGGAACCGAATGGATTAGTGCTCGTCGCAGGCCCATCAGAGAGTACGCCGATCAGCGGACCTAACTGAACCTCATCATTTTGCAAATTCCGGAGATAAATACTACCCCGTTTGGGAACGTTCATCATATTACGGATACCTGAAGCGAGATACAGATGTTTACCTGCTTTTTTGATTGGTTTGATCGTTGCAGGTACCCGGTCACGCCCGAAGCGAAGGTTCACCGTTTTTTTGCCGGACAGATTGAGGCTCTTCATTAAAGCGTTGGATACATAAACCACTTTATCCGGTTGCTTGGTGAAATGCAGATTGCAAAAGGTCAAACTCATGATTTATCCTCCTATCCTGAAAAGATCCTTGGGCTCCATGGCAAGCAGGCACTGCGGGCCTCAGCCGCCGTGAATCGGGATGGGTTTCAGGCCAGCTTTGCTGGATGTATTCGACAATTTCATTGGACGAATGACGTCCGTGAGAACATGTTGTTGCAACAGATAACGGGCATAGGCAAGCGGCCGGGTATAAGTCAGGATATGCATGCGTCGGTCGCCCGCGTCTGCGAATGAGGTGCGGCCTGGTTTGGAGTTGACTTCAATTAGCCAGAGTTGGCCCTCTGCATCTGCTCCGAAATCAAGCCCCAATTCGGCTAACCTGCCGAAACGGCTCTCCAGCAGGGTGGGGATTAGCGTAGCAGTCTGCCGGATGTTCTTTAGCAGAGTTTCTGTACGGGTCGTTCCATATCGCTGGAGCAGATATGCATGGGCCGGATAGGCTCTGCCCCCACCGTGAAGATTGGATGTGAGTGAACCTTCGGGTCCTTCTCGTACCATACATCCGGTAAGCGTCCAGCGACCGTGCCCATTCTTTTGCATTAGTGCCCGTATGTCGAATGCTCTTCCTTGATGGCTAAGCTCCAGATAGGGCTGCACGATCATCTTGCGCTCAGCCTGTTGTAATGCCAGCCAGGAAGATACAGCCTGAGTATGGTTGAATGTAAGGAAAAAGGGTTCATTGTGTTCGTTACGCCCCTCCGCGATCCATGTGGATGGAGTTAATCCCCGAGACAGGCGAAAGGTATTTTTGCCATGAGTCCCGGATATCGGTTTGAAGAATAATCCTTTGGGCCAACGGTCTAGCCATGATTCCCAAGGAATATGCGATCCAATCCGGGTGGTGGGGGCAAGTTGTGGCCGCAACTCAGGATCTCGGGACAACAGACGATGTACCTCCCATTTTCCTGGAAGAGAAGCCGACCAATAACGATATTGACCTGAGTCCTCCGTTCGTATCTGTTCCTTAAGCTGTTGTCTGACGTTCCTTGGGAGAGGGCGAAGGCAACGATCCATAATAAGATCAACCGCAGGGACAGGTACCGAATTCCACTTCCCTTGATGATAGACATATCCCTTTTGAAGAGGGGGATGGGCTGCATCAACCGATATTGGAATCACAATAATCTGAAGGGCGTATCGCACACTCCCCAAGCTGAGACGACGGCAGAAAAGTTCATCCGTGAAGGGAGGTGAGCCTTCAGTTGCACGCACCAGAATGGCCATTGTTTTGATCTCAGATGATGGAAACATGTCGCTGCACCTCTCCTTTGTAGAATGACTTTTCAAAAACCCGCCAGATACGTGGAATATTCGAGCATGGCTTTGACGGATGGGCGGATCTTGCTCTCACTCAGTGGTGTATTATCATTCTTGGATGGTTTGGAGTTGACTTCGAGCAGCCATACGCGTCCAGTGGTATCAAGGGCCAGATCAATACCGAGTTCACCAAAATGAGCAGGGATGGCACTCTCAATCCCTTTGGCGATATCCAGTGCTGCGGTGTGCAATCCTGCATATGCGGAAGCTTTGGCTGATCCGGACAACTGCGTTTTGGCAACCGCCTCTTTAACGGTGCTGAGGCTTCCACCTCTTGCCAGATTGGATACATAGTGACTCCCGCCCGCAATTCGTGCAACGATGGAGGTTACACTCCATTTACCTGTACGGTTCTTCTGCACGAGCGCACGGAAATCCACGGGCCTGCCACTGTTGTCAATGAGAGTCAGCCCTTGTTGGATCTGATATCGTGTTGTTTTCATTTTCCCAGCCATACTGGCATACAGTTTATCCAGAGAAGCATACGTTTGTTTCCGGGTACCCCCAACGCCAGTCGCCAGAGTCAGGAAACTTCCGTCCGTCTGACGTGAGACCCGAATGATGCCTTTGCCCAAAGAACCGCGTACGGGCTTCAGAAATACAACCGGATGCCGGTTGCACATCGTCTTGAGCATGGTGGATGTTTTGAGCAAATGGGACTCGGGAAGAACTCGTTTAAGCGTTGAAATGGACTTGAGTGCGTCAAATACTTCGTTTTTGTCCAGAAACTTTTCATTGAAGGTTTGCGTGCCGTAGAGCGATTTTACTTCTTTCATAAAATGCTGTACGCTAGGTTTGTTCTCAAGCTTGCGGGACGTTAGCCGGTTATTGACGACGTCTGCTACAGGCAGAACAGTCTTTTTCCAGCCGTCATCATACACCCAGCCTTTCATATAACCCGTTACCGCTCCAATATCCTCCGGTGTGAAAAAGGATACATAGGCGCCTTGCTTACGGCAGGCGTTCACCAGTTCTTGACAGAACATCGTGATGGAGCCAAAGGGCCGATCGGGCTGATCGGGATAATCCTGGCTAACCAGTACACTGATGTAGGGCCCAAGGCGAAGGGTACGGCTGGCTGAACGATAGGATACCCTCAGGACCGAACGTGGAACGAGACCGGTCTTGCTGGCAACTGTCTGATTGATGCGCAGTCCATCATACCGTGGAACCGGAATGACAGTGACTTCGCGACGGAAAGAGCCAAATTGCAGCTGAAGCGGCCTTCCTGAAGGGATTTTAAGCGCCTTGAGCACCCCTTCGCCCAGCATGATGACGTCGTCCTGCAGGATGCCCGAGCCGGTAACCTGAATCGTTACTTTTTTAGTGGACATCACGGATCTCCTTCCGGGCGGCAACTTGATGTCTGATCTCGAAGTTGAACGGCATCTGAACATGGCATGTGCTTCATCATATGAGGACATATAACCCTTGGTGATTGACCCATATGGATTAAATGCATTTGATTTCGAGGCAGGATATCGACGGCCTGTTTCAGACCGCCTTTGTTTGACCGCGGAGAAAAGCGTGTATTAACACGGAAGAACAAACCAATCTGAGGAGGAATAATAGTGAACATTTATGACAAAGCCAATGATTTGGCCAAAGCACTGAGAGAAAGCAGCGAGGTGGAAGAGATTACTTCCGCGATGAAGCTGATTGAAGCTGATCCGGATGCAAAAGCAATGCTGGATAACTTTCGTGATCAACAAATGGAATTGCAACAACGTATGATGAGCGGGGATATGCCAGCTCCGGATGAGATGGAGAAAATGGAGAAACTGTTTGAAGTACTGAGTCTGAATCTGAACATCCGTCGTTTGTTTGATGCGGAGCGTCGTCTCAGTGTCATTATTGAAGACGTGAACAAAATTATTGCAGACAGCCTGGGTCATCTGTACGGTGGCGCTGAAGCGTAAAAAGGTAGTTCAAAAAGTCCACTTTTGATTACGAAGGATGAACGCGTACCAAAAGGTTGTCTTGTTTTTTTACCTGAACCTTTCATATTAGCCCCTTACCGTTCATAGACTAGAATATAGAGTCGATCACGAACGAAGGAGCTGTGAATGGTGAAGAGGTTGAAAAAAGCAAAACATGTAATCTATCTGCTTATCGCGTTGTCGATGCTGGTCATTGCACTGCCGCGGATTTCCTTTGCTGGAGGAATGGACTGGGTTAATATTTTTGGCATCGTATGGGTGCTATTCTCCTTATTAATCGTTGGTGCACACCTACATTTTATACTCGGTGTAGATGAAGAGAAGAAACGTGCACTGGAAGCCGTTCGCCGGGCGAAGCTGCGGCAGTGGGAGATGAAACTGCTGGACAAGCAGGAGCGGAGCGAGTCTGTATAAGGTACAGTAGTAGATACAACATGAGAGACCGGAATCCCTTGACTCAAGGGGTCCGGTCTTTTTTGCTACATACAGGATTAGAGGATAATTAAGCGATTAAACTCAGAGGGGGAACCTTGCCTATGAGAATGAGATGGGAGTGGGGTTATTTTCCTGAAGGCGTGTTATAATAGGTACAGAATAGTACAGATGCATCTTCGGGGGTGGTACAGTTGGACGGACAGGAAGAGAACGTCACGAAGCATGAACAGTTACTTCAACATATTGAACAACTGAAGGTTGGCAGCAAAATATCAGTGCGTGGACTTGCACGGGAACTCGGTGTAAGTGAAGGGACAGCTTACCGTGCCGTAAAAGAGGCGGAGAACTTCGGACTGGTCGTGACCAAGGAACGAATTGGAACCGTTCGGATTGAGAAGAGACCTCGGGGCATGTCGGAACAGTTGACCTTTGCTGATGTTGTGACCATTGTAGAGGGCCATGTGCTGGGTGGTAACGAAGGTCTAGCCAAACCGCTGCACAAGTATGTGATAGGTGCGATGAAAGAACAGGCGATGGCGCGTTATATTGACGCTGGGAGTCTGTTAATTGTGGGTAACCGTGAGGATGCTCACTCGCTTGCCCTTGAACAGGGAGCAGGCGTGTTGATTACGGGTGGGTTTGGAACCAGCCGTGAAGTAAGAATTATGGCTGACGAGCTTGGGCTACCGATTATTTCATCCCGGCATGATACATTCACGGTGGCTTCCATGATTAACCGTGCGATCTTTGACCGGCTGATTAAGAAAAAAATCATGCTTGTTGAGGATATCATTGGTCAGAAACCTCGCTTGCAGGTATTGAAAGTCACGAGCTCAGCCGCAGATTTTCATATGCTGGTCTCGGAGACGGGTGAACATCGCTTTCCAGTCGTGGATGAATGGAACCGGGTCATTGGCATTGTCAGTCTGAAGGATGTCAGTGAGCTGACGGCGGATCAAAGTATTGAGAAATGTGTCGTTCGCCGCCCGATTACGGCGTCGCTGCAAACCTCTCTTGCTTCCGCTGCGCAAATTATGACCTGGGAGGGCATCGATTTTCTGCCAATCGTGGATCGCAACCGCAAACTGATTGCATCCGTCACACGCAAGGAAGTGCTTCAGGCCATGCGGGATGCACAGAAGCAGCCACAACTGGGAGAGACGTTTGATCATCTGATCTGGAACGGGTTTGCCGAGGAACGCGGTGATCAGAATGAACTGTTATTTCACGGATTCATCATTCCTCAGATGGCAACCGATCTGGGTACGATCTCCGAAGGCGTTCTGTTGAATGTGATGACACAGGCTGGCCGGCGGGCAGCGTGGGATGTTACAGGGAACGACCATGTGGTGGATAATGTCACGACTTATTTTGTTCGACCGGTACAGATTGAGGATCAGATTCTGGTTCGACCTGTAATTCTGGAAACCAGTCGTCGAACGTGCAAAATGGACATTGTGGTTACACGTGAAGGCAGTGTGGTATGCAAAGCTGTAATGACATTGCAGTCCATTGACCACGCCTAGCACGTTGTATTGCCTCAGGTATAGACAAAGAGAGTACTCCCTCATGGAGAAGCTTTGCCGGGTTGCGTTGTAGCGCATTCTGGCTTCGCTTAATGAAGGGAAGTACTCTCTTTTTTGCAGACACAATCATAGCGCTTCAACAAATCATGCAGATTGTCCGGAAGTTGTACCTGATCCGTTACTGGACCGTTGTTGAATCCGCGCATAATAACTGCGGTTACGTATTCCGGCAAATACATTATACGCACCCATAATTAGAAATAGCGCTTCCACAACCACAGATAAGGTGGAACCCGTGAAGACAAACATCAGGATCAGCGCAAGAACAACAAGCATACCACCCATCCAGATATTCATCCACGAACGGTACAGACCGGCGCTGGTAGCATCCGAGCTTCTGTGTGAACGAATGCTGTTCAACGCTGCCAAAACCATGGCAACAGCAAAGATAGCGATTAGTACATATTTGAGTACATCAATGAACACAAAGACGCAGCTCCTTTTCTGGAAAGCATTTACTGCCCTTATTGTACCATGGAGAGATGCAGACAAGGGCAGTTTTTTGCTGTTACGCAGGAACATGCATGCGAATCTGTACCCAAACTTGCAGTACGCCTTCCATAACCAGCATCGTTTTGACCTGAACGGTGTATTCCTTTTCCCTGACGGAGTACACTTTCTGATTCAGCATGATTCTCGTCATTTTGCTATACTCGTCGATGTTGAATACATCTCTTCCGCGGAGCACCTCAAGTTCGTCTCCGAGCTTCTGTAACATCACTTTCAGAGAAGCCTCGTCTGGCCCCTTATCAGACTCTTCTGCACGGACCTTGATTTCCTTGATCACGGTTTGGCGTTTACTGTATTTTTTCAGCGTTTTGATATCCTCCTCATTCTGATGCAGCTGAAGCTGCAGCTCCTGATTGTTCAGCCACAACGCATTGTAACTCAGGTGAAATACCCCATTGTAGACGACGCATCCAGCGATCATTCCCAGAACAAATACAGCAGTCATTCGCATCAGCGGGCGGTAACGGGAGAATGGCGGAACTCTCATGAACGCTGTTCCTGTCTCATATTAGCTCCGGCCTCCGCCGCACACCCACTTTACCAGTTCTGTTCCCATATGTGCGCCCATAAAAGCAGAGATCAGATACAGAATTTGTTTGACCGCCGGAGACAGGTTACCATCCAGGAAATTGCTCTCGATGACACGCATGGGATCAATGGTGCCACCCACAGCAGCTGCGAGTGCCCATATCTTTATTTTCCCGGAAATATCGAGCATCGTCTGTGTTGGAGGCTGGAGAGAAATCACCGCTCCAATACCTCCGATCATCGCGCCACCCAGCACGATTCCAAACGCAATAAAGAAATCAAGAATGGCTTTGGACAAAAATGTGCTCACTGGCAACACCCCTTTCAGACCTAGCAGCACACCTCCTGTCTTCGGTCTGTCACAGGGGGAGCGGCTTGTACTTCTATTGTATGGGCGTGCCCCCGAACGTTATGATAAAATAGAATAATAAAGTCTCCTTTTAAGAGGTAGTCACGATTTTTTAAGGTGATTCCATTTTTTTATTTATTTAATTCATATATAAGAGAAAGATAGAGCGGCAAACGGATCAGAAGATCCGATGCTGTGATTATCTGCGGCGAAAGGAAGAAAAAAACATGAGTTCTTTTGTGCATTTGCACGTTCACAGCGAATACAGTTTGCTGGACGGCGCTGCGCGTATTCCGGATCTCGTGAATAAGGCTGCAGATCTCGGAATGACAACACTGGCGCTAACCGACCATGGCGTAATGTATGGTGCAATTCCTTTTTATAAAGCATGTATAGAACGGGGTATCAAGCCGATTATCGGTTGCGAGGCATACATGACAGCTGGGTCCCGCAAAGAGCGGGGAAGCCGTAAGGATCAGCCGATTCATCATTTGATTTTGCTGGCCAAAAACATGACGGGATACCGTAATCTCATGAAATTGTGCTCGATTGGACATCTCGAAGGTTTTCATTACAAACCACGTATCGATATGGAAAGTCTGGCTGCCCATCATGAGGGAATTATCTGTCTTAGCGCGTGTCTGGGGGGCGAGGTTCCTCAGCACTTATTGCATGGACGAGAGGAAGAAGCGCGGCGTGCGGCGTTGCGTTATAAAAATATCTTTGGTGAAGACTTCTATCTGGAGCTTCAGGATCATGGGCTTTCCGAGCAAAAAAGGGTGAATCCCCAGTTGATCAAACTGGCGGCCGAGCTGGAAATTCCGCTTGTAGCGACGAATGATGCCCACTATCTTTCGGAAGAAGATGCGGAGCTTCAGGATGTACTGATCTGTATCGGAACGGGCAAGACCGTGGATGATGAGAATCGGCTCCGCATTGGAACGAATCAGCTCTATCTGAAAAGTGAAGAAGAGATGGCCCGGTTGTTTCCTCATGTACCGGAAGCTCTGGCGAATACCGTCCGCATTGCGGAATCCTGTGAGTTGAAGCTGGAGTTCGGAAAATCGATTTTGCCTGAATACAGACCACTTCCCGATGGACTCAGTCCTTCGGCATATCTGCGTCAATTGTGCGAAGAAGGCATGGAGGAGCGTTACGCGCAGTCCACACGCTGGACAGACGAGGAGCTTCGATCCGAACTTGAACAACGGCTGGCCTATGAACTTGGTGTGATCGACAGTATGGGGTTCTCGGATTATTTTTTGATTGTCTGGGACTTTATCGCCTATGCGCATAAACAAGGCATTGTTACTGGCCCAGGCCGGGGCTCCTCGGCAGGAAGTCTGGTAGCCTACACGTTGCACATCACGGATGTTGATCCGATGAAATACAACCTGCTCTTCGAACGTTTTTTGAATCCCGAGCGGATCTCCATGCCGGATATTGATATTGACTTCAGCGATGAACGGCGGGATGAGGTCATTGATTATGTCGCGCATAAATATGGCAAAGCCCATGTCGCCCAGATTATTACCTTTGGAACGATGGCTGCCCGTGCTGCTGTACGTGATGTGGGACGAGCACTGAATGTGCCTTATGGCGAAGTAGACAAGGCTGCGAAGTTGATTCCGGCGCAACTCGGCATTAACATCGAGCGGGCCATGGAAGCGACACCTGAGCTGAAGGCGCTGTATGAAACCAAGCCGAAAACCCGTGAACTGCTGGATATGGCGATGAAGGTCGAAGGTATGCCACGTCATGCTTCCACGCATGCAGCGGGGGTGGTCATCTCCCGTGATCCGCTGACCGATGCGGTGCCGCTTCAGGAGGGCAGTGAAGGGACCGCGTTGACCCAGTATTCCATGGAAAACCTGGAGTCAATTGGGTTGCTTAAGATGGACTTTCTCGGTCTGCGTACCCTCTCAATCATTGAGCGGTGTGTACGCTGGATTGGGGAACATGGAGAAATTCCGGACTTCCGTCTTATTCCCGATGATGATGCTTTGACCTACGAGATGCTCGGCCGTGGTGACACGATGGGCATATTCCAACTGGAATCTGCCGGTGTACGCCGTGTGCTGAAAGATTTGAAGCCAAGTAGTTTTGAAGATGTGATCTCGGTACTTGCCTTGTATCGTCCGGGTCCGATGGAGTTCATATCCAAATACATTCAGGGTAAGCATGGACAGATCGAAGTGGATTACCCGCACGTGGATCTGGAGCCTATTCTGAAAGATACGTACGGCATCATCGTGTATCAAGAGCAGATCATGCAGATTGCCTCCCGGATGGCGGGTTTCTCGCTGGGTGAAGCAGATTTGCTTCGCAGAGCGGTCTCCAAGAAGAAACGGGAAGTGCTGGATCTGGAGCGTGGTCACTTTGTACAAGGCAGTCTGAAGCAAGGGTATAGCGAAGAAGAAGCTGACCTTGTTTATGACATGATCGTTAAGTTTGCGAACTATGGCTTCCCGCGTGCTCACGCCGCGGCTTATGGTGTGCTTGCATTCCAGACGGCTTATCTAAAGGCGCATTATCCTGTGCACTTTATGGCATCCATGCTGACAGCCGTGATGGGCAGTCATCGGAAAGTGGCAGAGTACGTGGTGGAATGTCGGCGTATGGATATGGAGGTGCTTCCGCCGGATGTGAATGAGAGCGGTATTTTGTTTACGCCTGTATTTATACCATCCGGCAGCGGAGGCACCGGGGATCAGAGCATTGTATCGCAGCAGACTGCGGGAGCCGATGCAGAGAGTGACATCGGAAGCGCGGCCGAAGAACATACCGCGAACGTTAATGGAAGTTCCTTCAGGCAAGAACACGTTCATGAGCATGAGCAGCATTCGGGACAAGCTGAATATGGTGAAGCACCTTTGCCGGATGATCCGGGTCCTGGCTCCGAAGAGGACAGTGCTGGATATGAGTGGCAGGCATCGACATCCATGCCTGAAGCATCCGACAACCGGAAGGAACCGGAATTGGCGAAGGCTACCTCAAAGGGTGCAATTCGCTTCGGTCTGGCTGCTGTGAAAAATGTCGGTACCCAGGCCATGGAAAGCATTATGATCGTAAGGCAGGAGAGACCGTTCGACAGTCTGCTCGATTTTTGTCGTCGTGTGGATCTGCGTGTATGTAACAAACGTGTGATTGAATCGCTGATCCAGGCCGGAGCTTTTGACACATTACCCGGACACCGGGCCCAATTGCTGGCGATGCTGGATGAGACCGTTGAAGCCGCGTTGAAATGGCGCAAAGAACGTGAGGATCTGCAGATTCAATTGTTCGACTTTGTGGAGACGCCAAACTGGGAGATTGAATACCCGGAAATTCCTCCTTATTCCTCTGGGCAGCAACTGGAGCTAGAGCGTGAGTTGTTAGGCTTGTATCTCTCCGGGCATCCGCTGGATGACTATGAAGATGTGCTTGAATCGAGTGGGGCTGACCGGATCATGGAGCTGACCGAGGCGGCAGATGACACGATGGCCGTCGCTGCGGGTATGGTTGTGTCTGTGAAGTCAATTACGACGAAACAGGGCAAGGCCATGGCGTTCATGGAGCTGGAAGACCAGATCGAACGCTGCGAAGTGGTTCTCTTTCCCGAGGTATGGCGGCGTAGCCAGCAGCATGTCGGGAAAGGTGAACTGCTCGTCGTGCGTGCCAAAGTGCAGCAGCAGGACGAAGGGTTCAAGCTGCTGGCTGAGGAAGTGGTGCCGTTGTCACAGGCGGCACTGGAGCAGCAGCTGCGTAGCCGTGACCGGCGCGGCAAGCCCGGCAGCGGCAGTTCTTCGCGCCCGGCGCCATCGGCTTCGCCGCGGCGGCCAGCGGGCGCAGGAGCCGAAGCGCAGCGCAGTAGCGCAGGCGGGGATGCATCCGCTGCGCGTAGCAGCGGGAGCCAAGGCTCGGCAGCGACGCGCAGCGATGCGGCGGGTATGGGCGCAGCCACGGCTGCGGCTTCCCGGCCTGGCGGTGCCGCTGAAGCGGCTGGCAGCCAGGCGCAGAGCCGAGAACCGCGGGCGGTGGAGCAGCGGGTGTTCGTGAAGATTGCCCCGCATGCGGAGAAGCCTGAGCTTCTGGCACGTCTGAAGCAGCTGCTTCAGGAGCACCCTGGACCTGTTGCGACGGTGCTCTTCTATGAGCAGCAACAGAAGCTGCTTGCACTGAGTGATGCCTACCGAATTAAACCATCACCAGCCCTGTTCTCCGACATGGAGAAGATGCTGGGTGAAGGGACGGTCAAAATTAAATAAGCGGTTATCTCGTTAGTGATCGTCTTTATTCCAACAATATGAAACCTGTTTAGCTAAATGCTGAACAGGTTTTTTGTGATCGATGTATCGCGGTCCTGATTTCACCATCCGCACATTTTATGAACATTTTAACAGGTTACTGCATACACTTGAGAACACCGAAGGACCGAGTGGTCCTCGGGGTATTGATGCGGGAGGTCGAGATATGTCATATGAAATCGTAGAAGCCATGCTGGCCCGGCGCGGGGTACAGATTGATGCAATCGCCGCAATTGTATACCGTCTGCAAAAAGGGTACCACCCCGAACTGACCTTGGACGACTGTGTTACCAGCGTGAAATCCGTTCTGCAGAAACGAGAGGTGCAATATACACTTTATACAGGTATTGCTCTCGACGAACTTGCGGAGAAGCGACTCTTGCCCCAACCGTTACAAGCTATTATGGAAGCGGATGAATCCCTGTATGGAGTGGACGAGACTCTGGCCCTCGGCATTACTCATGTGTATGGTATGATTGGTTTAACCAGCTTTGGTTATCTGGATAAAGAAAAAATAGGTGTCATTCATGATTTGAATGAACATGCAACAGCCATTCATGTCTTTTTGGATGACCTGGTTGCAGGGGTGGCCGCTGCAGCTTCTGCCCGGATTGCACACAAAAATATTAAAGCCAAAAAATACCCCTCAGACCTTTAACCCCCTGTATTTCCATGCCTGCATGCCGTGATCAATCTTATGACTTATATGAAGGTCTCCAAGGGCGGCTGACGCTGCCCTGATACGTTTAGGACTGCTTATGGAAGAAGTATCAATAAGAAGATTTCGTCAACCATATGAGTTATTTGTGGGGGACTAATGTCCCTCATGATCCCAAATTCTCCCCCAAGGTCCCGAACCCTTTCTTGCAGAAAAAAAGTGAGGTATGTTATCATTAGTCCAATATACGGGCTCTGAACATTAGCTTAGGGGGCGGACAAGGCATGTGGACGGTGATTTACATTGCGCCGACAGCAAAGGTTGCGGACAAGATTAAGACCAGGCTTTCGGAAGAAGGTTTTCTGGTACAGACCCGTCCCATCAGTTTATCCAAGCAGCAATTTGAGATTCGCGTCCCTTCTGGGGAATTGGAAGAGGTCCAGGAAGTGTTGAATTCCATTCTGCATTCCTGATTCGTTCGACATCGACGTGCCTTGGCAGAGGAAGAAGTACCATCGGTACATAAGGGACTAACCGCGTAAGCGGAGAGAGGAATCGACTTGCATGTATTGTATGCTGCTGTCCTTCCTTCTTTTTTTGTTAGGACTAGGACCGACCTGGTTGCTCCCGGAGACCCTACCTAGATAGATTCAAAACATCGGCGCAACAATCTTTCGGTTATTGCAGGTAATATCAATCGTGCTGACAGAAGCCGCTGATCCTTGCCCTGTACCGGCGGATTTTTTTGTTGTGAATGCTGGACAAGGCCCATGGCAGCGTGTGGGTCGTAAGCGGTTTACCGTAGCACGCGGATGAAGCTGTCACAAGCAGCGCACTGCAGGTTGCGGCCATCAAATCAACGGCTGGAGAGGTGTAGTTGTGTTCAAAGATATATTCCAGAAGAAACGGAAGTACGCTACCATACCTTCCGAGCGTGCACTTCCCGGCGAAGGCCAGGAAGTCCTAGAACGCCCAAAACGTGAAATACCTGAAGGGCTTATGAACAAGTGCAGCAAATGCGGCACCATTCAATATAGCAAGGAATTGGAGAAAAATCTGAAAGTATGTCCTGCCTGTGGTTACCATATGCGTCTTAACGCTATGGAGCGCATTGCTATGGTACTTGATGATCAAGGGTTTGTTGAGTTTGACGCTGATATGATATCAGTTGATCCTCTTGGCTTTCCTGGATATAGCAACAAATTGGAACAACAACGTCTAAAATCGGGCCTGAAGGAAGCGGTAATTACAGGGGAAGGTACCATTGAGGGCCTGCCTGTAGTTGTGGCTGTCATGAGCTTTGATTTCTTCACAGGCAGCATGGGTTCGGTTGTAGGGGAGAAAATTACCCGTGCCATTGAGCATGCAACAGAGAAGCGCTTGCCAATGATCATTTTCTCCACATCAGGTGGTGCCCGGATGCAGGAGAGTATTCTCAGCCTCATGCAAATGGCCAAAACAAGCGCAGCTTTATCCCGTTTGGATGAACAGGGTGGGCTGTACATTTCGGTCATCACGGACCCGACGACAGGTGGAGTCTCGGCAAGTTTTGCGAGTCTGGGCGATATTAATATTGCCGAACCTGGCGCTGTGTTTGGTTTTGCCGGCAGAATCGTTATTGAACAGACCATCCGTCAGAAGTTACCTGATGATTTTCAGACGGCTGAATTTAATATGCAGCACGGTCAGCTGGACATGGTTGTGCACCGGAAAGAACTTCGGGCCACTCTTGGCAAGCTTCTGGATATGCATAGTGAAAAAGGAGGGGTCTAAATGGCGGGTGAGTTGCCATATGAAGCGCCTCTGGTTGAGATGCGCAAAAAGATTGATGAACTCGTACAGTTTGGACAGGAAAAAGGGATCGACTTCACGGACGAGATTGCCCGCCTGGAAGAACGTTACCATAGACTTGAAGAAGAGATTTACACTGGCATAACGGCAGCACAGAAAATGCATCTGGCCCGGCACCAGCAACGCCCAACGGCGCTAGATCTGATTCAATTGATATTTACGGACTTCATTGAGCTGCACGGTGATCGCATGTTCGGAGACGATCTTGCGGTTGTTGGCGGGCTTGCCAAGTTGAATGGAAAGACAGTAACGGTAATCGGACAACAGCGGGGGAAAGATACGAAGGATAACATCGCCCGCTTTTTCGGCAGCGCTCATCCGGAAGGTTTCCGAAAAGGACTTCGTCTGATGAAACAAGCGAACAAATTTGGCCGTCCTATTATTACGTTTATTGATACTAAAGGGGCGTATCCGGGTAATACTGCAGAAGAGAGAGGTCAATCGGAAGCTATTGCTCGCAACCTGATGGAAATGGCGAAGCTTTCGGTTCCTGTTATAGTTGTGGTCATCGGCGAAGGTGGAAGCGGCGGTGCTCTCGCTATGGCTGTGGGTAATCGTGTGTTGATGCTGGAACATGCCATCTATTCTGCGATCTCTCCGAACGGGGCTGCTTCGATTCTCTGGAAGGATGCATCCAAGGCAGATCAAGCGGCTGAAGCGATGAAAATAACAGCCAAGGACCTTCTGGAGATGGAAGTTATTGAAGAGATCGTGCCTGAGCCACGCGGCGGTGCTCATCGGGATTATGAAGCGTCTGCTGCTTTCATCAGTGAAGCTTTGATCCGTCATCTCGACGAGATGAAGGGTTGGAGCGGGGATCAGCTGAAACAGGATCGGTATGAGAAATTCCGTAAAATTGGATCGGTCACGTTTGAACCTCAAGCATCCATTGAAGCTCCTCAAGAGCTTGTAGAAGTAGATGCTGCGAGTAATTTGTCGGGAAATGTTGAATAGTGTGACGAATTTCCTATACAAATGAGCAAAAGTATAGTAAATTTAATAGTTGGAAAAAGAAAAATAGATAAAGAGTAATACCTTTAAAATCGGAGGAAACCCAAAATGCGTAAAACGAAAATTGTATGTACCATTGGTCCATCCAGTGAATCTCTGGAGAACACCAAAAAATTGATTATGGCCGGTATGAATGTGGCCCGTCTGAACTTCTCCCACGGTGATTTCGATGAGCACGGCGGACGGATCATTGCGATTCGCCAAGCATGCGAAGAGTTGAACAAAACAGTAGCGATCTTGCTGGACACCAAAGGACCGGAAATTCGGACAGGTAAACTCGAAGTAGAACCGATCGAATTGGTTCAAGACGAGTACATCACTTTGACAACAGAAGAAATTCTTGGAACCAAAGAACGTCTTTCCATTACGTATACAGATCTTCCGAATGATGTTGAACCGGGATCTACAATTCTGATCGACGACGGTCTGATCGGACTGACTGTGGTGGAAGTGCAAGGCACCGAGATCAAATGCCGTATCGTTAACGGCGGATCGATCAAAAGCAAAAAAGGTGTTAACGTTCCGGGCGTTGCCATTTCTCTGCCGGGTATCACCGAAAAAGACGCTAACGATATCGTATTTGGTATTGAGCAAGGTGTTGATTTCATCGCGGCTTCTTTTGTACGTAAAGCGAGTGACGTACTTGAGATTCGTGAATTGCTTGAAAAACACAATGCTGGACATATCCAAATCATCTCCAAAATTGAAAACCAACAAGGTGTCGATAACCTCGATGAGATCCTTGAAGTATCTGACGGCCTGATGGTTGCTCGTGGAGACCTGGGTGTTGAGATTCCTGCGGAAGAAGTACCATTGGTACAAAAACGCATGATCGAAAAATGTAATGTTGCAGGTAAACCGGTAATTACAGCTACACAAATGTTGGATTCCATGCAGCGTAACCCACGTCCAACACGTGCTGAAGCGAGTGACGTGGCGAATGCGATCTTCGATGGCACGGACGCAATCATGTTGTCCGGTGAGACAGCTGCGGGTAAATACCCGGTTGAATCCGTTCTGACCATGTCCCGTATTGCTGAAAAAGCAGAATCTGCTCTGCCTTACCAAGAGCTGTATCTGAAGCAACGTGTTGCTCAACAAACAACTGTTACGGAAGCAATCAGCCAATCAGTTGCCCTTTCAGCTCAAGATTTGAACGCAAAAGCGATCATCACTTCAACTGAATCAGGACACACTGCACGCATGATTTCCAAGTATCGTCCAGAATCTCCAATCATCGCTGTAACTACGGAAGACAGAACTTCCCGTCGTTTGGCTCTGGCTTGGGGTGTAACTCCTGTCAAAGGAAGACTGGTTGATTCCACGGATGCTTTGTTCGAAAACGCAATTGAAGGCGGCGTAAAATCCGGACTGGTTAAAGAAGGAGACCTGGTTGTGATTACAGCAGGTGTACCTTTGGGTCGTTCCGGTTCTACCAACCTGATTAAAGTAAGCCAAATTCCAAACAACGCTTAATAGCGTATTGGATGGAGAAGCAACAGGAAAGAAGCAATGGGGCGTTATTGTCCCGTTGCTTTTTTTCCATCTTATTGACACTTTGCAGCGAGGTAACACGTATGAATGTTAGAACGAAGGAGGCCGATCACATGCGAGAACAGATCAATGGTAGCTGGTATGCGGCACGTCTTCGTGTACGCTATCAAGAAAGTGACCAGATGGGCGTGGTCTACCACGCGAACTATTTAAATTGGTTTGAAATCGGTCGAACTGAGATGATTCGCCAAATGGGGTATACATATCGTAAAATGGAGGAACAGGGGTTACTGCTTCCCGTAACCGGACTGGATGTGAAGTATCACAAGCCTGCCCGATATGATGATGAGATTATCATTTTCACCCGTATTGCTGCATTTAGTGGTCTGCGACTGAACTATGAGTACGACATAAGACGCATGTCTGAAGAACCTGATGAGCATATGGCGATTGGAGAACGGGTATGGTCAGCTGATGAATCGCTCCCCGGAGAACGGCTGGTTACAGGTTCTACCCAGCATGTGTGGGTAAATGGAGACTGGAAGCCAGTTCGGCTGGATAAGGCAGCCTCTGAGCTATACAGCTCGCTTGAAAAGGTGTGGCTTTCGGGAAAGGGGTAATACGTCAATGCGAAAATGGATGTGGGCTTTACTCTTAATCATTCCGGTGATTGAATTATTTGGTTTTATTCTGATGAGTGACTGGATCGGAGCCGGAAAGACATTGCTTCTCATGATTCTCACGTCCTTGATTGGTATAGCAATGTTGCAGTTTGAAGGGCGAAAGGTACTTGTAGACGCCAAATCCGAGATGGAGCGTGGCAAGGTACCTGGAAGAAAAATGGTCGATGGACTTTTTATTTTTGTCGGTGGTTTCTTGCTCTTGATTCCAGGTTTTGTAACGGATCTGATCGGGTTTACACTGATATTTCCATTAACACGTCCGGTTTATCGTCTGTTCTTCCTGGGATGGCTGGAGAAAAAAATGAAAAGTGGCAAAATTACGTTTTATCGTCGTCCGAAATGAAACACCAGTTGTTTTGCATAATGGAAAAGGCTCCGCTCAGCAGATGATTTCTGTTGAACGAAGCCTTTTTCTATTTTCCCTGCGTGCTTATAAGATGATGTCTCATCGGACACGTCCGTTGATGATATACGTTCGGAGGTCGCGTAATACGTTAGCCCGATTGAACGCATCGAGAATCACGAGACTGACAGGGCCAATAATTAAGCCCAGAACACCGAACAGTTTCAAACCCACGAACATGCCAACCAGCGTGGCGAGTGGGTCGAGCCCTACACTACTTGCAAGTACCTTCGGTTCAATAATCTGACGGGCGATTAGTAAGATCAGATAGATAACACTAATACCTATGCCCAGATACAGATCCCCGTTCATAAACAGGTATGCTGCCCAAGGTACCATGACTAGACCCACACCCAAGTAAGGTAGCAGATCCACCAGACCAATAAAGAGAGCGATAGTGAAGGCTGACTTTACTTGCAATATAAGCAGTCCAATCATGACGAATAGTGCTGTAATCGAGATCATGATCAATTGTGCTCTCACGTACCCAAACAAGGCCTTTTTCAGGTCAGTCCATATATCTGATATTGGCTTGCGAATGGAGGAGGGTACCCAGCCCGATACGGTGATGCTATGCCGAGTCCAACTTTTGCTGATGAAGAATGTAGACAGCAGAACAACAATTAATACCGCCCCCATGTTAGGTAGGGAAGTCAGGAGGCTCAGAACCATATTGAAAAATCCGGTGACCAGATCGGTCACGGCTGTACCTACCGTTTCGGTCGTTTTGCTAATATTGCTGTTGATGGTTTCCTGGTAGTTGGGATTCTCTTTGTAAAATTCATTGATCTGCCCAATCAAACTCTGAATGGTGTCATTCTGGGTCCAGCGCACAAATGTGTCCTTGATCTCATCTACATGAAGATCAAAGCTTGTCGTAAGTGAAATGACTTCTTTTACCATGCGGGTAATCGCCGCCGACAGCACCACCGCAATGGCACCAAAATAAACGATTAATGAAAGAGTCACAGCCAGCCAGCGGGGGAACCGTGCTCGATGCTGAAGCAGTTTCACTAATGGATTCATGGCATAAGCGATGATCCAGGCAATCGCAAAAGGATACAGAAGCGGGAACAGCAAGTATATGGCAACAGCGATCAGAATGGTCGCAATGATAACCCATAAGCCGCGGAGCAGACGTTTCAGTATAATTTTATCCAAGCATCAACTCTCCTTATTTCAATTAAGCCGACCTATGTATGATCTATAAAACAGTATTAAGAATAGATGGCTATCTTAATTAATATAGAGCATTTACCACGTTTTGAAACGCCGGAAGGTTACCAGAGCTTGTTCAAGAGCTAACATTTTGAGCAAGCTCCACTGGGATTCTTTCTTTTGCCTAGAGTATGCCTTAGTATTACAGAATATAGCAATATAAAGTTCTTCATACGACAGAATTGTTTAAAAAACATTAAATGTCAACCTTGTTTTTGTAAAGGCTTTCAAAAATGCTTTATCGGTCCGATAAAGAAGTTTGATGTGCGAATGAACTCTCATCATGTTCACATAAACGACAAAATCCAGTATGATGTTATAAGTAAATACCGATTGACAGATAGGAAAACCGCATTTTGAAATATTTGTTAATTTTAAAATGAAAATGTTTACAAAAAGAGGATAGGTGCACTTTGGCACTTATATGCACTCTGGAATGGTTCCTGATTTCGCTTATTAAAGGAGAGATGTAATATGACAGCTACCAAAGGTCTGGAAGGCATCGTTGCAACAACCTCTTCGATCAGTTCTATTGTAGACGGTGTGCTCACATACCGTGGTTACGATATCGACGATTTGGCTGAACATGCCAGCTTTGAAGAAGTTGCCTATTTGTTGTGGTTTGGTAAATTGCCAACAACGGATGAACTGAAATCCCTTCGTAAAAGCCTGAGCGATTACGCGCCGATTCCGAGCGAGTTGATTGCACAAATCCAATTGTATCCGAAAAACGTCAGTACCATGGCAGCACTTCGTTCCGCTGTCTCTGCACTTGCACTGTACGACGAGCAAGCTGATGAGATGACAACAGAAGCGAATGAGAACAAAGCGGTTAAGTTGCAAGCACAGTTGCCAACGATTGTGGCAGCCATCGCCCGTATCCGTCAGGGCAAAGAACCTGTGGCTCCAAAAGAAGGCGCTTCCATCGCAGAGAACTTTTTATATATGATGACTGGTGAAGAACCATCCGAGACCGCAGTGAAAGCATTGGACCAAGCCCTTGTCCTGCATGCGGATCACGAGTTGAATGCTTCGACATTTGCAGCTCGTGTAACGGTTGCTACGCTGTCGGATATCTATTCCGGTGTAACTTCCGCCATTGGCGCACTGAAGGGACCACTGCATGGTGGTGCTAACGAAGCCGTTATGAAAATGTTGAATGAGATCGGTACGCCTGATCGTCTTGAAGCGGCAATTCAGGAAAAATTGAATAATCGTGAAAAGATCATGGGCTTTGGACATCGGGTGTACAAAAACGGTGATCCACGTGCCAAGCATCTACAGAAGATGTCCAGAGAACTTGGCGAGATGAACAATGATACGCGCCTTTATGATATGTCAGTGAAGATCGAGGAACTGGTTACAGGACAAAAAGGACTGAAGCCTAACGTAGACTTCTATTCTGCTTCTGTATATACCCAACTGGAGATCGAACAGGAATTGTTCACTCCGATCTTTGCCATCAGCCGGGTGTCTGGATGGACTGCGCATATTTTGGAACAGCTTGCGGACAATCGCATCATTCGTCCACGTGCGGAGTACACTGGCCCTACAGAACAGAAATACGTTTCTATTGAACTTCGCTAATAGCCACAAAAACAGTATAATAATATGGACGAGGTGAAGGGTTGGAAAGTAGAGGCGTTACTAGCTTAAGCTCTCAGGACCCTTCTCTCCACAAGACTAGTGGTATGATGAATACTGCATATATGAAACCTAGGAGGAATTTTAACTATGAAATTAGAAAAATTTGCTCACCCAACTGAAGGCGAAAAAATTCAAATTGATAACGGTACACTTCAAGTACCTAGCAACCCAATCATTCCATTTATCGAAGGTGACGGTACAGGCCGTGATATCTGGAAAGCTTCCAAACGTGTATTGGATGCAGCTGTTGAAAAAGCCTATGATGGCAACAAAAAAATCGCATGGTATGAAGTGTTTGCTGGACAAAAAGCATTCGATACATACGGTGAGTGGTTGCCGAATGATACATTGGAAGCCATTCGTGAGTATATCGTAGCGATCAAAGGACCATTGACTACACCAATCGGTGGCGGTATCCGTTCCCTGAACGTAGCCCTGCGTCAAGAGCTTGACCTCTACACTTGCTTGCGTCCTGTTCGTTATTTCGACGGTGTACCTTCTCCGGTTAAACGTCCTGAGCTGGTAGACATGGTTATTTTCCGTGAGAATACGGAAGATATCTATGCAGGAATCGAGTATGCTGAAGGTTCTGAAGAAGTGAAAAAAGTGATCCAGTTCCTGCAACAGGAGATGGGTGCTAACAAAATTCGTTTCCCTGAAACTTCCGGTATTGGTATCAAGCCAGTTTCTTCCGAAGGTTCAAAACGTTTGGTACGTGCAGCAATTCAATACGCAATTGATCATAACCGTAAGAGTGTTACCTTGGTACACAAAGGTAATATCATGAAATTTACCGAAGGTGCCTTCAAAAACTGGGGATACGAAGTGGCTGAAGAAGAGTTCGCTGACAAAGTATTCACTTGGGCACAATATGACATCATCAAAGATAACGAAGGTACAGATGCAGCGAATGCAGCACAAAAAGCCGCTGAAGATGCTGGTAAAATCATCGTAAAAGATGCGATTGCCGATATCGCTCTGCAACAAGTACTGACTCGTCCAGGCGAATTCGATGTGATCGCAACCTTGAACCTGAACGGTGACTATCTGTCCGATGCACTTGCAGCGCAAGTTGGCGGAATTGGTATCGCTCCTGGAGCGAACATCAACTACGTAACAGGACATGCTATCTTCGAAGCAACTCACGGTACTGCACCTAAATACGCGGACAAAGATGTTGTGAACCCTGGTTCCGTTATTCTGTCCGGAGTAATGTTGCTTGAGCACTTGGGATGGCAAGAAGCAGCTAACCTGATCTACAAAGGTATGGAAACATCCATTAACAATAAAACAGTAACGTATGACTTTGCACGTCTGATGGATGGCGCTACTGAAGTGAAATGTTCTGAATTCGCGGATCAAATCATTAAAAACCTGTAAGGGGAGATGTGAATCTTGACTATTCAGCGCAAAAAAATCACAGTAGTTGGCGCCGGTTTTACCGGTGCCACGACCGCATTAATGCTTGCCCAAAAAGAACTCGGGGATGTTGTGCTGGTTGATATTCCTCAGCTGGAGAACCCGACGAAGGGGAAAGCACTCGATATGATGGAGGCAAGTCCTGTTCAAGGATTTGACAGTCATATCGTCGGTACTTCCAACTACGAAGATACTGCAGGTTCTGAGATTGTAATCATCACCGCTGGTATCGCCCGTAAACCGGGTATGAGCCGCGACGATCTGGTCAATACGAATGCGGGTATCGTGAAGTCCGTTTGTGAAAATGTGAAAAAATATTGCCCTGATTCCATCGTCATTATTCTAAGCAACCCGGTAGATGCGATGACTTATGCAGCTTATCAGACCCTTGGTTTTCCTAAAAACCGTGTTATTGGTCAGTCAGGTGTTCTGGATACAGCACGTTATTGTACCTTCATTGCGCAAGAGTTGAACGTATCTGTTGAAGATGTTCGTGGATTCGTTCTTGGTGGTCACGGGGACGATATGGTACCTCTCGTTCGTTATTCGAGCGTGGGGGGCATTCCAATCGATACCCTGATTCCGGCTGACCGGATCGAATCCATCGTGCAGCGCACCCGTGTCGGCGGTGGTGAGATTGTGAATCTGCTTGGTAACGGCAGTGCGTATTACGCACCGGCGGCTTCACTTGTTCAGATGACCGAAGCGATTTTGAAGGACAAGAAACGTATCATTCCAGTCATCGCTTATCTTGAAGGTGAATATGGCTATCATGATCTGTTCCTCGGTGTACCAACCATTCTGGGTGGTAACGGCATTGAGAAAATATTCGAGCTTGACCTGACAACGGAAGAAAAAGCAGGCTTGGATAAATCTGCTGATTCGGTTCGTAACGTCATTTCAGTAGTAAACCTGTAAGTTTGAGAACTTTTTGAACAGAAGCTAAAAGAAAACCTCCGGTAACCCGGAGGTTTTCTTTTCTTTGGATAAGATCCCCAGTATAATGGGATGTGATGTATAGCACACCGAAAATGTTGAGGAGGATGAAAATTTTGACAATGATTATGTATCTGCTCCATATTATTGGAGCACTGGCGATGGGATTTTATTTGATTCTGCCATTTGTGGTCGGTAAAATCCGTACTTTGAATGCTGCAGCACAAGAGGGAGCATTTGCATCGCTACGTTCTTTGAACAAAGTCGCGCAGTATGGACTTGTAATCCAACTTCTAACCGGCGGTTACCTGATGACAAAAGGTGAGTATTCTCATGTCTGGATGGCTGTTGTTGTTGTCCTTCTCTTGGCCATTGCCGCTATTGGAGGAATTATGGGCAAACCGCTACGACTCGCTGCAGAAGGTGTGAAAAACAAGCGTGATGTAGGTCCTGAGCAAAGCAAGATCCGTATGTTCAGTACACTTCTGGCTGTATTCTTGCTTATCATGGTGTATCTGATGGTGAATAATCAGGTCATCTAAGTGCGTAGCGGACGGTTAATCCATCCTACAACGATGTATTAGTCTCCATTGCTTAAGCGTTTGCAAACGTAATTAGGACAAGCTGAATGGGATGTAAGATAGCGTTACGGGAAACAAATGAAAAATAGACAGCCACATCGGCTGTCTATTTTTGTTATTACCAAGTTGAATCAGCATTCCTTGTTTTATTTGAGTTGGTACTACGGCAGTCTTTACCATACATATCATCGTCCATGCTCCATCAGGTAAGGTCTACATGGGTTAGGTTGCACTCATAGCATATGCACACACAGCATTTCGACCATTCCGCTTGGACTCATACAGCGCAGTATCAGCATCACGTAACAAGGATTCCAGCGAATCAATGCCTCCATTGTATTGGGAGATACCAAAGCTTGAGGTCAGCGTAATAGGATTTCCCTTAACATCTAGGGGGGAATTCAACAAGGCAACTCTCAGTTTCTCTGCAAGTTCTTTGGCTTCTTGAAGAGAGGTATCCGGAAGGGCGATAACGAATTCTTCTCCTCCATAACGGGCGAACAACATCTCAGGGCTCAAATATCGATTACATACAGAGACTACATGGATAATGGCCTGATCGCCTACATCATGTCCATAGGTATCATTGATGCGTTTAAAATAATCGATATCAAATAATATAAATGAAACAGGCTGCTCATTAAGACGAGCTTCGCTTAACATCTCCCGTCCTTTATGCAAAAAATGAGTGCGATTATAGATTTTGGTCAGACCATCGAAATAAGCCAGTTGTTTTAGCTGTTCTTGCAAGAAACGTTGTTCTGTTATATCAATGAGCATAATGAGGCTACCCACGATCTGTGCATCCTTGTTATACACATAAGATGTTCTGACTTGATAACAGACGGTTTCACCTGCTAACTGCCAGTACAGATCCGTTTGCAATCCTTCCTTCTCGTATTGAACGGGAAAAGTCTCACCGGCAAGAGTAAGCCATATCTCATCCAAGGGTTGTCCAATCATGTAGAGGTTAAGCTCTGGCAACATGTCACGAAGTGATCGATTATAATCTACCAGACGATTGGAACTATCCAGTACAATAACTCCTTCGCGCATGCTCTCGAAAATACTGTCTTTAGCAATCGGCACGATGGTCAGGAGACGAGAGGATAGAATGGCCCAGATATACATCGCAGATGTAATACACATGAGAACCGGCACGGGGTCCATCCCACCAGGTGTCAAGCCAAGCAAATACAGAAAAGCTGCGACCATAGGAATAATCTGTGAAGTAATCAGTGTAAGTAATTGTCGACGGTACATCTTCTTGGTGTGTTTCCATTGACCGATCAGAATGAGGCAGGCACACAACAGACATGAGAACGTGAATGCGCCGTGTACAACATACCATTGACCTACTGCGATATCCATCAGAGGTACGGGACTATCTTCTCTCAGCCATACTTTCTTATAAAAAAGATGATGAAAATCATTGGTTGCTACCATACATAGTGTAATGGAAGGGATTACAAACAATGCGGCAGTGACCTTTTTGGATAACGCTTTTCCTGTATATTTTATCATCAACATGAGGCCAAGAGATGCGGAGAAGGGCATGCCTATATACTCCACGGTGGTCCAAAACTTCATCTGCTCGAGCGTGTTGCTGGCCAGCTCAATTGCATATCCAAACGTGTATATGGAGAGTGCTGCTGTGTAGAGGATGAATATTTTGGAGCTGGGGATCTCGGATCTTCTGAAATAGGTATATAAACACAAAAAGACATTCAGCACGGCTGAAGTGGCTACGAGTGTTATATATGAATTAATATGCGATTCCATTGTCAGGTCTCCATGTTAGATTAGGATGATTAAACCAGTAAAAATGATAGCTAAAGCATATCTGTATACTGTACATTGTACCTCAGCCCAAGCAGCATAGGAATACACTTTGTATCATGAAACAGTCTAATTTCGAATAAATTTCGAATTCTGGCAATACAGGCTTTGAAGCAAATCGATTGTTTGATATCCAAAGAGCGTGGTAAATAACGAATAGAAGGTAGGACGCTGATAGAGACAGCACGCCGAGCCTTGAGTTGCTTTTCATCACAGAAGAATAATCTGGACTGTTCATGCCATCCTACAGAATGAGACTTTTTCAGAGAACGAAAGACAAGGAAGGTTACAGCTAAAGTCCGTGTCTTCTGTAATCCAAACATGTTCACATTTTGAGAGGAGAATGTTAGATGTCAACCACACCACAAAACGAAAAAACAATGCCAGCACAGCATCAGGATCAACGACCTGGAATCGAGTCGGAGATGCATCCTAGACCCGAATTTGAAAAGCCTGAATACAAGGCAGCAGGTAAACTGACGGGAAAGGTAGCGCTCATTACAGGGGGTGACAGTGGAATCGGACGGGCTGTAGCTGTTACATACGCCAAGGAAGGCGCAGATGTCGCCATTGTATATCTGAGCGAGCACGAAGATGCCAAGGAAACGAAGCGCCAAGTGGAACAAGAAGGACGGAAGTGTATCTTGATAGCTGGAGATATTGGTGATGATGCCTTTGCGAAGAAGTCGGTTCAGCAGACGGTGGATGAATTGGGCAAACTGGACATTGTCGTGAATAACGCTGCGGAACAGCACCCACAGCAGAATCTGGAGGATATTACACCAGAGCAACTGGAGCGAACATTCCGTACCAATATCTTCGGCATGTTCTATGTGACGCAGGCAGCTCTGCCACATCTGAAGAAAGGCAGTACGATTATTAACACCACATCCATAACAGCTTATCGCGGTAGCCCGACCTTGCTTGATTATTCATCTACCAAAGGTGCCATCACTTCGTTCACTCGTTCTCTGTCGATGAATGTGATTGAGAAGGGAATTCGTGTCAATGCCGTTGCACCAGGGCCGATCTGGACACCGCTTATTCCATCCACCTTTGATGAGAAAAAAGTAAGTGAGTTTGGCGCAACCCAGCCGATGAAACGTCCAGGGCAACCGGATGAACTGGCTCCCGCATATGTGTATCTGGCTTCGGATGATTCATCGTATGTGAGTGGACAGGTAATGCATGTAAATGGCGGTGAAGTGGTAAACGGGTAATGCTTTTAAGATGATTCGGAATCCGTATAGGATTGATTATATAGAGAGACGTATCGCATTCAGCATGGCTGAGCGGTGCGTCTTTTTTATATCAGGGAATTGTGCAAGTCTAAGATGCGGTTTAGCAGCTGTTTACAAAAGTCTGCATCTGCGTTGATACATATATGATATGGTACGAATAGCTTTGCTGATTGGAAGTTCCCTAATCTGTGATATGATAGATCGAGCAAATTATACGCGGAGGGACAAGTCATATGAAAATGAGCAAACAGAATGCAGCGCATTATATATGGGGTGCACAGTGCGATGGCTGGCACCTTGTTCAAAACGATAAATTGAGCATCATTCATGAGCGAATGCCTGCAGGAACGACTGAAACACGACATGTTCATTCGGTAAGCCGTCAGTTTTTTTTCATCCTTAGTGGTGAAGCATATATGGAACTAAACGGAGAAATGTTCGTGCTGGAAACCCATGAAGGAATAGAGATTGCACCCGGAATGCCGCATCAGATGATGAATCGTAGCAACGAAGAAGTGGAGTTTCTCGTTATTTCCAATCCCGGCACCCGTGGTGACCGAATTGAACTGGATTCAATATAGAGCCAATTATTAGATGTTAATCTGATCATAAAGGAAGAGATAGATGAGACCTTTCCGAATTCGCCTTGCCATCATTATGATGGTGCTGATCGGTATATCCGTCATTGTAGCTGGATATACGATGGGCAGAGTGTTTAAGACTACGCATATAACTGCATTGGAGCAAACCATGGTGCGCGAGATTAATTTGCTCAAAGCGACTTTTCCATTCCATGATGCAAGTGATCCAACCTCGGAAGCCACACGAAAGTATTATTCAGATCGGGCGCTGGAACTGGATCGTCTGACGGATTCCCGGGTAACCTTCATCAATAAAGACGGCACCGTCATTGGAGATTCCGAGAGTAATCCGGCAGCGATGGATAATCACTTGAACCGGGAAGAAATTCTGGGTGCGGTTGGGGATGGATACGGGCAGTCCATACGGTACAGTGAAACACTGGGACAGGACATGCTGTATGTAGCACTACCTGTCAATTCGGATCAAAGTGACATGATTGAAATGCCCAGCGGCAAATTTGATGGCTACATCCGTCTTTCAATGAGTCTGCATGCGGTTGATCAGGGTCTTCAGCGTGGTTGGATGATTATGTTTGCTGCACTTGGACTGCTGTTCTTAATTGTCGCATTTGTCAGTTATCGGGTTGCACGCGGACTAACCTCCCCGATTGAGCATATTACAAAAGTGGCTCATCGAATCACCAAGCTGGAATACGATGCGAGAGTTGATGTAACGCGTAGAGATGAGATCGGACAGTTGGGGCTTGCGATCAACGGAATGGCAGACAGCTTGCAGTCCCAGCTGAAGACGATTCGTGACAATGAAGCTTTGCTACAGAGCGTCCTCGCGAACATGACCGGAGGCATTGTCATGATCGATGCAGGGCAATCCATTGCATTGGTTAATCGGGAAGCAGAGCGTATGCTCGGTATTCAGGCAGGAAAAGTTACGGGTAAACCTTATACTGAATTGAAAAGACACTACGAATTAACACGTACCATTGAAGAGAGTGTTGCACTGAAAGATCGGATGCATGAAGAAGTGAGTGTGTTCAACCCGGAGGAAAAACTGATCCGTATTGATGGCGTACCCATGTCGGAAGATGATGGCGGGTATCGAGGCATGTTGTTCCTGTTGCAGGACGTGACGGCGATTCGCCGATTGGAGTCGATGCGCAGTGAGTTTGTCGCGAATGTCTCACATGAGCTTAAGACACCTGTTGCTGCGGTCAAGGGCTTTGCCGAAACGTTGCTCAGTGGCGGGGTACAGGATAAGGAGACGGAGCGTTCATTCCTGAAAATCATCTATGATGAAGGAGATCGACTTAACCGATTGATTGGGGATATTCTGGAATTATCCAAAATTGAATCCAAACGCGCGCCTTTGCAATGTTCACCTGTTCATGTACACTCTTTCTTCGAAATGGTGCTGGGCACCCTGTCCAAGGTGGCGGAGAAAAAGCAGATTCGTCTGGAAATGCATGTTCCGGAGGAACTGCACATTGAAGCGGATGAGGACAAGATGAAGCAGATCTTCATCAATCTGTTATCCAACGGAATCAACTATACCCCGGATGGCGGACGAGTGAAGTTACAGGTGACAATGGATAACGACGATGAAGTGGTCTTTGCGGTGTCGGATACAGGAATTGGCATACCGAAAAAAGATCTGCCGCGGATCTTCGAACGGTTCTATCGCGTTGATAAAGGCAGATCCCGTAATTCAGGGGGCACGGGCCTTGGACTTTCCATAGTGAAACATCTGGTGGAATTGCATCATGGCAAATTGTCTGTTGAGAGTGAGCTGGGCATGGGGACAACGTTCCGTGTGATCCTTCCATTCATTCAGGATGAAGAGATCTAGACATGAAGTAGGAAAATGTAAAAAGGTTGTTTTGTTTTACACCGCGTTAACAATTTAGTGCTATGATAGAAAAAGTGTTGTGGCAACAGACAACCTATGAAGAGAGAAGGGGTATCATGGCACAGCGTTTGCTAGTTATTGAGGATGAACCTACATTATCGAGATTACTCACGTATAACCTGACACAGGAAGGTTATGACGTTACGGCAGAGGATCACGGATCTGCAGGATATGATCGGGCCTTGTCTCAGGAATTTGATCTCATTTTGCTTGATCTGATGCTTCCGGGCATGAATGGTCTGGACATTCTGAATAAGTTAAGAATACAGGGTGTCAGTACACCTGTTATCATTCTGACCGCCAAGAACGGTGAAGCCGAGGTAGTACAGGGACTGAAATCGGGTGCCGATGATTATATTACCAAACCATTTGGTGTATCTGAGTTATTAGCCCGAGTGGATGCCGTATTAAGACGTTATTCCAATGGTGAAGACTTACCACAGCCTGATGACAAGGATGGTTCACGAATTATTCTGGGAGAGCTTGAGATTTATCCTCTGAAATATGAAGTGACACTGGGTGGACAATCCATCAGTCTGCGTCCGAAAGAATTCGAAGTTCTCTTATATTTGGCCAAAAAGCCGGGTGTGGTACTGACAAGGGATGATCTGATGAACGCGGTGTGGGGCTTCGATTATATCGGAGGTCAACGAACAGTGGACGTACACGTCAGCTCATTACGCAAAAAGCTGGAGCTGGACCCAGAATCGGTTCACATTGATTCCATTCGTGGTGTAGGTTATAAATTGGTTGTGAAAAGAAAAACTCCCCATCATTCAAGTTAGCAATGATCGGGGAGTTTTATTTTACATTCGTTTAACATAAAGGAGGATGTTCCTTTACGTAGAGGGAGTAGCATGGACTTATCTGGGTGATACTTTATACCTACATAATCTATCTCAAGACGGAGCTAATACGTAAAGGAGATTGCGCATTTATGCCCATGTTGCTCGAAGTGAAACCTGACCAGCCTCATGTTGTTTTACATAACGAAGAATTAACGACACCCGAACAACAGCATCATGAAGTAACGGTGGTTGCTGAAGAACCTGTAATCCATCTGCAAGACTATTACCGCCAGGTTCCTGTCGCAGGAGTCCACACGACCTGTGGAGAAGCAGCGACGATGATGAATCAGGGTCAGGAGCACCCTTGCATTGTATTATGTGATGAGCAGATGAAACCTACTGGATTGTTAATGCGAGAGACGTTATATCGGATGTTAAACGGCCGTTTTGCCGCAGATCTATTCTACCGTAAGCCGGTCATACAAGTCGTGAACACATCGCCGGTTATTGCAGATATTCATATGGAAGCGACCACAATTATCGATATCGCACTTGGACGGAATGAACAACATTTCTACGATTGTCTACTCGTTACGGATCAGGATCGACTGCTCGGTGTGCTGACGATGCGTGATGTGATGTCGCTTTCCCGCAGATTGCAACAAGCGTCTTCGGAAGAACGTGTTCGTACGGTATCGGAGAGCAGGCAGGAGATAACGAGAATTAATGAAGCAGTTACCAAGCTGGTGCTTGCAGCGAATCAGACCGTTCATGAGGCCCGGGAGATCATGGCATTGTCCAAGCGGGGCGAAGAGAGTTTGAAGCATGTCGATGCTTCCTATAACCGGGTACATCAGCATATGGAGAGTCAAGGACAACATGCGGATCACATGTTGAATTCGATCAAAACAGGCTCAGGCATGGCACATTCGATCCGATCTCTGGCAGATCAGAGTGGGCTCCTTGCCCTGAATGCTTCCATCGAAGCAGCACATGCCGGTGAATATGGACGAGGTTTTCAGATTGTTGCAGGCGAGATTCGAGCGTTGGCGAAACAGACCCGTGAAGTTGCAGGCAGCATGTCTTCATTGCTGGAGAATATTGGTGGACTGACCCTTCAGACCGTAGAACTGGTTAAGGCAAGCGGAGCGGAGATTGATGACAGTTCGGTACATGTCACTGCAGGGGGAGCCACGTTCCGGCAACTGAACAGTGCGGTGAGAGATCTGTCCCGTATAGCAGAGGAAATTGCCATGGAAGGCGGAAAAGCTGGAGAAGTCGCAGAGCATATTCGTACAAAGCTGGATGAGATGGTTTTGAATAGTGAGTAAAATATAAGGCAATCCATAAGGCTAAGGTAGACATCAGGAATCAGATTGATCCATTACGCAGATCATGAAGGTTAAGGATGTCTTTTTACATTCCGTTAACATGAAAGTGATACGGTTTTTACAATGAGAGGGTAGGATATTAAAGATGGCCGAGCAGCGATGAACGATTACCAGCATCGGTCTCAACGTAAAGGGAGTTTTCGTGTCCCTGCAGCGAAGGAGAAGTGAACATCCATGAAGGACCTCATTCACATTGATAAACTTAATTTATACTATGATACGCATCACGCGCTTAAAAATATATCGATGGATCTGCCGGAAAAAACGGTTACTGCGTTCATCGGGCCGTCAGGTTGTGGTAAATCGACATTGCTTCGCACATTGAACCGGATGAATGACATGATTCCGGGTGTTCGTGTGGAAGGACAGGTTATGTTGAATGGCTCCGATATCTACAGTAATGAGATTGAAGTGGAGACACTGCGCAAACGGGTCGGCATGGTGTTTCAACAACCGAATCCGTTCCCCAAATCCATTTATGATAACGTCGCTTATGGACCACGCTTGCATGGGGTAACCCAGAAGGCTGAACTGGATCGGTTGGTGGAACAGAGTCTTGTCCATGCGGCACTGTGGGATGAAGTGAAGGATGTATTGAAAAAGTCGGCACTGAGTCTGTCTGGCGGACAACAGCAGCGTCTCTGTATTGCACGGGCGCTGGCTGTACAGCCTGACGTTCTGCTGATGGATGAAGCAACGTCGGCACTCGACCCGATCTCCACGTTGAAAATTGAGGAGCTGGTGAAGGAATTGCATCACAAGTACACCATCGTTATGGTTACCCACAATATGCACCAGGCGGCACGGGTATCTGGACGCACGGTATTTTTCCTGAATGGTGAAGTGGTGGAGGCAGCTGATACGGAGACGTTATTCTCCACACCGCAAGATTCCCGAACCGAGGATTATATCTCTGGAAGGTTCGGTTAAGCGAGCTGAGTTGGAATGATCCCGGCATAACCGGAGACGATGGATAAGGAGGACATGAAATCTATGATTCGCAGAAAAGAATTTGATCAGGAGCTTGAAGAGCTGCGTACCTTGCTCAAGCAAATGGGTGAACATGTAGGAGCAGCACTGGATGGGGCTATTGAGAGTTTACAAACGATGAACGCGGAGAAAGCTCAGGTCATCATCAAGAATGATGCGAATCTGAATGCCCTTGAAGACAAAATTATGGAGCTTGGCTCCAAACTGATCATTACACAACAGCCGGTGGCGAAGGACCTCAGACGTATTATCGTGGCTTTCAAAATCTCCAGTGATCTGGAGCGTATGGGAGATCTTGCTCTCGACGTGGCGAAGGTGACACTCCGGATGGATGGACAGAAGCTGATTAAACCTCTGGTGGATATCCCGCAGATGGCAGAAATCGTGAAATCCATGATTGATGAATCCATCGAATCTTTCCTGAAAGAAAACACAGATCTGGCCTACAAAATGGCTCAGACGGATGATCAGGTCGATCAACTGTACAGCCACATGATCAGTGATCTCTACACGTTAATGACAGAGCATCCGAATCAGGCTTCTCAGGCTATGCTGTTAATGATGGTTGGACGTTACATTGAACGTATTGGCGACCATGCAACCAACATTGGTGAGAGCACGGTATACCTGGTCACAGGTAAACGTCCGGATCTGAATCAATAGAAGAGTATTGCTTTGGCTTTGGAATTGGGGAATCAGTGCTGATTAAGTAATGCAATCATATGAATGGAAAAGGACTTTCTCTCAGGTAGGCTGTGTACAGCTGTCTGTGGAGGAGGTTCTTTTTTGCGATTAAATGAAGTGAAAAGAGGCTATTCTTTTTGATGTGACAGGTGGGTATGGTATCATGAGAATAGATGTAATTTGAAGAGGTTGACCATATAATACGCGAGGTGCTGGAATGGACAAGTTTATTCTCATAGATGGAAATAGCATTATTTACAGGGCGTTTTTTGCAATGCCGCCTCTGACCAACTCGAAAGGTCTGCATACCAATGCCGTATATGGCTTCACCACGATGCTGCTGAGACTGCTTGAAGAGCATAAACCTACACATGTGATGGTCGCATTTGATGCAGGCAAAGTTACGTTCCGACACGAAGGATATCAGGAATACAAGGGTGGTCGGGAGAAAACACCACCAGAGTTGTCAGAGCAATTCCCATTGCTCAAAGAACTGCTGAAAGGACTTGGCATTGCCCAGTTTGAGCTGGCAGGATTTGAAGCGGATGACATTATCGGGACGTTAACCAAACGCGCAGATGAAGCGGGCAGACAGGTGCTTGTTGTATCGGGTGACAAAGATATGCTGCAGCTTGCCTCTGAACATGTACATATCGGACTGACACGTAAAGGGGTAACCGATATTGAACTGTATGATCCTGCTCAGATTAAGGAGCGTTATGGTCTGACGCCGCTGCAAATCATTGATCTCAAAGGTCTGATGGGCGATGCGTCTGATAATATTCCGGGTATTCCCGGAGTCGGAGAGAAAACAGCACTGAAGCTTTTGCACCAGTTCGGATCGGTGGAGGATGTGCTGAATGGTACAAGTGAACTGAAAGGCAAGATGAAGGAAAAGATCGAGGCCCATGCCGAAGATGCCCGGATGAGCAAGCAACTCGCGACAATTCACCGGGAAGTTCCGCTTGAGCAGACGTGGGAGGATATGCAATTCGGCGGTTTAAAAGAAGAACAGGCTGGCCCTGCACTGGCCAAGCTGGAATTCAAATCCTTGCTCGAACGTCTGTCGTTCAGCGGCAGCCTGGCTTCTGAACAGGAAGCGGTCCCTGCTGCCGAGGTAGAGTCCTCCATTGCAACAGAGGACAACATAGGCGAGCTGTTCAGTTCCCTGGGTTCCATTGATGTCCTCCACGTGGAGACACATGGGGATAACCCGCACCAAGCAAAATTGATTGGACTTGCTGTAGGTTCCGCTGGAACCTACACGTTCATATCTCCCGAATTGCTTCATTCCGATGCTGCTGCTTCAGTGCGGGAATGGCTTGGTAATTCAGAACAACCAAAGCGCGGGTATGATCTTCATCGTGTAGACCTGGCTCTACATGCACATGGAATTGAATTCGCTGGCGCATCATTCGATGTACAGCTGGCTGCTTATTTGCTTGATCCAACGGAATCCAACCAGACAATTAGTGGACTCACAACCAAGTATGGTCTGCCATCACTCGTGGAGGATGACACGGTTATGGGCAAAGGGGCCAAGTATAAGGTGCCGGAAGCAGAGATCCTGGGCGATTTCCTTTGCCGGAAAGCTGCTGCTGTGGCAGCGATTATTCCTCTCCAGGAACAGGCGCTGGAGGGCGATGAGATGAACTCACTTTTCCATGAGCTGGAGATGCCGTTGTCGCGTATTCTGGCAGATATGGAGAAGCAGGGTATTAAGGCTAATACAGCCGATTTGCAGGCGCTGGGAAGCGAGTTCGAAGAGCATATCAGCAGACTTATGGCTGAGATTTACAAGTTGTCAGGGACAGAATTCAATCTGAATTCGCCGAAGCAACTGGGGGAGATTTTGTTCGACAGACTGGGCTTGCCGGTCGTGAAGAAAACAAAAACAGGCTACTCCACAGATGCTGAAGTATTGGAGAAATTAGCGCCTTATAATGATGTGGTTAAGCATATCCTGCAATATCGTCAGCTTTCCAAGCTGCAATCTACTTATGTGGAAGGACTGCTCAAAGAGATCTCCGATCGAGATGGCAAGGTGCATACGTATTATCGTCAGACCATTGCTGCAACGGGACGACTTAGCAGTCAATTCCCGAACTTGCAGAACATTCCGATTCGGATGGAAGAAGGTCGCAAAATCCGGAAGGTATTTGTTCCTTCCGAACCCGGTTGGTCCATTTTGGCAGCAGACTATTCCCAGATTGAACTGCGTGTTCTGGCACATATTTCGGACGATGAGCGCTTGAAGGAAGCATTTGTCAATGATATGGATATTCATACGAAGACTGCTTCGGATGTATTTGGCGTGAAGCCTGAGGATGTGGATGGGGATATGCGTCGTTCCGCCAAGGCAGTTAACTTTGGTATCGTATATGGAATAAGTGATTATGGCTTATCACAGAATCTGCACATTACTCGTAAAGAGGCAGCGCAGTTTATTGATCAGTATTTTGAAGTATTCCAGGGTGTGCGCCGATATATGGATGACATTGTGAAAGAAGCTCGCCAGGATGGTTACGTTAAAACGCTGCTTGAGCGACGTCGTTACCTGCCAGAGATTAATGCCAGCAACTTCAATCTGCGCTCCTTCGCAGAGCGTACGGCGATGAACACACCTATTCAGGGAACTGCGGCAGATATCATCAAGCTGGCCATGGTACAGATGGATGAAGCGCTGCGGGAACGCAAGTTGAAGAGCCGTATGTTGCTTCAGGTGCACGATGAACTTGTGTTCGAAGTGCCTGCTGATGAATTGGAGCTGATGAAAGAACTCGTGCCTTCGGTCATGGAAAAAGCATTGGAACTTTCAGTTCCGCTGAAAGCTGAAGTCAGCTTTGGGGATAACTGGTACGAAGCGAAATAATCAAGCAGCGCGCGGTTTTTCCGGTATTTTACAATCGGGCCTTCCATGTTAGAGATATAAGAAAAGGGTCCCGCTGAGCGCCATCTTCCGTTATAATATAGGGGAGGTGAGAACATCATGCCGGAATTACCGGAAGTCGAAACAGTCAGAAGAACATTGAATCAACTTATTGTGGGCAAAACGATTGATCATGTGACCGTTAGCTTGCCGCGAATTATTCAGCGGCCGGACGACATAGATGCATTTGCAATGGAACTCGCGGGACATACCGTAATTGGCGTGGAGAGACGCGGCAAGTTTTTGCGTATTTTGCTGGACGGGCTGGTGCTTGTCTCCCATCTGCGGATGGAAGGAAGGTACGGCGTGTACGAGCAGCATGAAGATGTGGAGAAGCATACACATGTAATCTTCCATTTTAATGATGGTACGGAATTGCGTTATAAGGATGTACGCCAGTTCGGTACGATGCATCTGTTTAATGCAGGTGAGGAACTGATATCGAAACCTTTGCTGAAGCTGGGATTGGAGCCGCTTGATCCGGCCTTTACGGTAACCGCATTCCGTGAGGCGGTGGGCAAGCGAACAACCAAAATTAAAGCTGTGTTGTTAAATCAGGCATATGTGGTGGGTATCGGGAATATTTATGTGGACGAGGCTCTATTTCGCGCCGGCATCCATCCTGAGACCATCGCCAAAACTCTGACCGAGGCGCAGTTAACGGTGCTTCATGAAGCGATTGTGGCTACGTTGCAAGATGCAGTGAATGCAGGGGGTTCATCCATCAAATCCTATGTGAACGGACAGGGTGAGATGGGCATGTTCCAGCATCAACTGAAAATCTATGGACGCAAATCGGAGCCTTGTGCAACATGTGGTACGTTAATTGAAAAAACGGTGGTTGGTGGCCGTGGTACGCATTTTTGTCCGAACTGTCAGCCGCTGAACTTGAACTGAATGAACGAAATGATGAAATCATAGCACCCTTGGATTCCTCCCTCCATATACTGATATGGCAGAAATAAGCGGGCGTATACCCATACTGGCATCTTCAGTTGGCACGAGTACCGCACAGAGGAGGAGTCCGGGGTGCTGCATCATTTTATTTCATTGCTGGCGCTTGCTTTGGCGCTTAGTTTAGATGGTTTTGGAGTCGGGATTACATATGGGTTACGGAGGACGAAGATTCCCCTGTTATCTATCGCTGTTATTTCGATCTGTTCGGGATTGGTTATTGCCTTGTCGATGCAAGTTGGTGTGCTGTTGTCCCATGTCGTGTCACCGGATATCGCTTCCATTGTGGGCGCCGTTATATTGATAGGTATTGGTGCATGGTCACTGTTGCAACTTATTCGAAAGCAAGGAAAAGAACAGCTGGAAACAGGCAACGGAACGGATGAGGGAACAGAAGAAACAAACGTTAATGCGATGGGAAACGTACAAGTGACGCTGCCGGATTCCAAAGGCAGGAATCAGGTGCTTGCACTGGATCTGGAGCAATCGGCTTCGGGTGGTTCTCTCGAACGAATGGTATTTACACTGGAGCTCCGTAAGCTGGGGGTCGTCATTCAGATCCTTCGCAGCCCTTCCAAGGCGGATATGGATAACTCGGGAAGTATATCTGCTCAGGAAGCGATGTGGCTGGGGATTGCCCTGTCTCTGGATGCGTTTGGAGCAGGCCTGGGAGCGGCTCTTTTGGGATTCCCCACGCTCTGGACGGCACTCATTATTGCCCTGTTTAGTGGGGCGTTTCTGTCACTCGGCATGAAGGTTGGACTACGATTCTCAGCCCTGCGCTGGATGCGAAGACTCTCTGTATTGCCGGCACTATTGTTAATGATTATGGGAATAATGAAGCTGTTATGAGGTGAAACGATGAATATAGGCTTAACCGGCGGGATCGCGACAGGCAAAAGCAGTGTTTCCGCCTATCTCGCCAGTAAGGGAGCGTTGCTCATCGATGCAGACGTTATTGCCCGGGAAGTTATGATGCCCGGGCATCCCGTGTTGGCCGCCGCTGTTAAGCGGTTTGGACAAGCCATACTGAACGAAGATGGAACACTGGATCGGAAAAAGCTTGGAAGTATTGTTTTCCAACAACCAGAGGAACGAAAGGCATTGGAGGCTATCACACATCCGGCGATCCGTAAAGAGATGCGTGAACGGGCTGCTGCATATGCGTTGCAACATCCGGATAAACTTGTGGTATCTGATATTCCATTGCTCTACGAATCGGGTCTGGAAGACGGTTTTGAGGAAGTCATGGTTGTCTATGTACCGAGAGCGGTTCAACGAGATCGCTTGATGAGTCGGGATGGAATGACTGCAGCGCAGGCTGAGGCACGGATGGATGTACAGATGGATATTGAGCGCAAAAAGCAGTTGGCTGACATTGTCATCGATAACAGCGGTTTATGGACTGAGACGGAGCAGCAAATTGACTCATATCTACAGCGTAAGGGTTTGTTATGAGAATATTGCGCAAGAAACGAGTACTGCTGTTGATGTTTGTGTCCTTTGTATTGGTGTTATTTCTGAATACAAACTGGATGGCATGGTTCTATCCGATTCATTATAAGGAAGAGATTCGTGCCCAATCTCAGAGCTATGAGGTTGATCCGTTTCTGATTGCTTCCATTATCAAAGTGGAGACCAATTTCAAGACAAGCAAGGAATCCAAACGAGGTGCCATTGGACTCATGCAGCTGATGCCGGACACGGCCAACTGGATATTGGAACAAGCCAAAATTCCCGACACTTCACTGGAGGAATTGAAGCACGAGCCTGAACGAAATATTCAGTTAGGCACATGGTATCTGCGCAATCTGTCCGATCAATTTGGTGGCAATGAAGCGGTTATGATCGCTGCTTATAATGCGGGTCCAGGCAAAGTGAATAGTTGGCTCAGAGATGGTGTATGGGATGGTTCATTCGATACGGTAAAGGATATTCCATTTGGTGAGACGCGTCACTATGTACAAAGGGTCATTTATTATTATAATCAGTATGTAAAGATCTATAATACGTTCTAAGTATATAAGTAGAAGCACAGAGCAGGCCGGTTGTTCACCGGCCGCTCCATGCTCCTCTGTGTAGCGTATTACGATGCAGATATTATTGGTATTGACCTGCCAATTGCTGTTCTGCAATTGTTACCAGACGCTTCGTGATGTATCCACCGATCGAACCGTTCTCGTAAGAAGTCATGTTACCTTGGTATCCGTCTTGTGGGATGCTGATTCCGAGTTCTTGAGCAACTTCATATTTCATTTGCTCGAGTGCTGCGGAAGCTTTAGTTACCACCAGGTTGTTGGAGTTACCGTTGCTTTGTGCCATTGCTGTTCACCTCCTCGTGAGTTGGTAAAAGTATTATGTCTCGGCAATGCATTTTTCATTACAAAATCAAGACAGGGAATATGTGGTAAAAAGTAAAACGTGGGAAGTGATCTGATTTGAAGTGTCCTTATTGCGGTTATATGGGTACCAAAGTGCTTGATTCGCGTCCGGCCAACGAAGCGAAATCCATTCGCCGTCGCCGGGAGTGTGAGCAGTGTGCCCGAAGATTCACAACGTTTGAGATGATTGAAGAAACTCCATTGATTGTTATCAAGAAAGATGGCAGCCGGGAAGAGTTTAGCCGGGACAAGATTCTTCGCGGGCTTATTCGTGCCTGTGAGAAACGTCCAGTCTCCGTTGAGACGTTGGAGATGATGGTATCTGAAGTCGAGAAATCCCTGCGTAATACAGCTGATGCTGAAGTGGAGAGTCGTCAGATTGGTGAGCTATTGATGGAACAGTTGTTTCCAGTCGATGAAGTGGCGTATGTCCGTTTCGCGTCGGTATATCGTCAGTTCAAAGATATCAATATGTTCATGAAAGAACTGAAATCCCTGTTGTCCAAAGACGATCTGGAGGATTAGTGAAGTGGGAAAGGGAGAAGAGCAGTCTGGAGTTCCAGTCCATGTGTACCAGTGAAATCGGTTGTTCTTCTCCAATCATTTTGGATCTTGAAAAATTGATTGACAGCGAAAGCTGGATTTTATATGATATAGGAGTCGCCTGTGGAACGTTAGCAGTGTTGGACAAGTTATCTATTTCATATCCTGGGGCCTTAGCTCAGCTGGGAGAGCGCATCGCTGGCAGCGATGAGGTCAGGGGTTCGATCCCCCTAGGCTCCATAACGAAGAACGCCATCACATTAGTGTGATGGCGTTTTTTATGTGGTGAAATAAATCAGAACATGATTAATGAAGTAGAAGGAATTGGGGACGTATATTCTAAATACCAAAAATCGAGGGTTTAAAGTCCTGACCGGGGAGTTGTCAAAAAAAGTGCAGTTTGAAAACAGGAGACCCATCCGGCTTGATATTGTCCAGCCGGGAGGGGTCTCCTTAATTCTGTATACGCTTTCACTTAGCCAGATATTCAACGAACCTTACAAAGATCGTGGCTACTTCGGCGCGGGTGGCGGTGGCTTTGGGAACAAAAAAGTTGCCCGGTTTGCCTAATATAATGCCGTTGCCTTGAAGCGTCTGAACGGCCTCCAACGCCCAGGAGCTGATCTCACTCTGATCCGTGAAGGGTTTAGAGTAGCTTTCAGGTATCTCATAGCCCTTGTAGTTCATGTAGTTGTAAAGTATCACCAGCAGCTGCTCACGCGTTAACGGCGAATTGGGGTCAAACAGGTCTGCGTTTGTACCGTTGACTATGCCTTTTTCGGCCGCCCACTCGGCTGCCGCGGTGTACCATTGTCCGTCCGTCACGTCATTAAAGCGGGAACTCGTGTAGCTGGAGAGGTTTACGTTCTCAAGATTGGCCAGTACCTGCACGAACATTGCACGCGTCATTGCGCTGCCCGGTGAGAACATTGTGGACGTCGTGCCGTTGAAAAGATCGTATGTGTAGGCGAAATTTATATCGTTGTAGAACCAGTCTTCCATGTTGGCATCCCTGAAAGGGTTGCCCGATATCACGAGGAAGCCCAGTGGGGTGGCGTCATCGAACACCAGCTCCGTACCCTCACGGATGTTCAGCGACATGCCGTTGTTTAAACCGACTCTTGCTCCGTCCGGTCCTACCACAACCGCTCCGCTGCTCCGTATCTTCGATCCACCGTGGAGATGCACCTGGTTGCCGTTTGACAGGTTCACATGCGCTTCTTTGCCGCCTATTGTGACCGTACCATCGCTCGCGATCGTCGAGCCACCCGAAATGGTCACTCTGCTGTTGCCGCCGGGTAGTGTCACTTCGGCGCTTTTGTCTGCCGGAATGATTACCTCACCGTTTGCGTCTATCGATGTGCCTTCGGGTACTTTAATCTTCGTCCCGCCTTTGGTCGCAATCTCGCCGCCGCCAGGCAGGGTGGTGTTGCCGTTTTTGTCAGTGATCACGGGCTTATCCTTCGGTGTATTCACTGTGTAGGTCGACTTCGACGTTCCAGCGTCTGTCCCGGTGCCCGTATTGTTGGTGTTGTGTGTATTACCACTGTTGCTTGTATTACCGGTGTTGCCCGTATTGCCGCCAGAATCAGGTACAGTGGGAGTCGTCGTCTTCATCGGTGTCGCCGTAGCACTGATCTCCGCGCCGTCTCCCTTCGCGTTCACCGCGATGATGGTGAAGTTGTAGCCTTGGCCGTTTGTCAGATTGTTGAAGGTATATTTGGTCTCCGCCGCTTCCAATGCAACCGGTGTTACATTTCCATACCATACCTTGTAGCCCAATATCGCGCTGCCACCATCGTCAGCAGGAGCATTCCAGCTCAATGTGACCTGTCCGTCACCCGCTGTCGCTTTGAAGCCACTCGGTGCACCAGGCACGGACGGTTTTCTCTGCGCGAACATCCAATCAAAGACGTCTGTGTAATCATTGTCCCAAGCCGGTAAGTTAGAGGACTGCGCCGTGGGAGCTATGCTCCAATTCCCCATAGTGATCTGGTTATAAAGCACCGCCGCTTCAACTTCATGCGCTATATAATCAGCCAGAACAGGTGTGTTGGCCGGATTCGGCCTCAGATTCGGCTGATCAAATTGATTGTAGGGCCACGTAAGAGCCTCATTACTCTCAAAGCGCGAAGCCCTCGCGTTGACCATTTTTGGCATATTGTTATTGATGAAGTTATTGAGGTTCGTCTGGTAGCCACCAACATTATGAGCATTTAAAAACATCCAATAGGCCAGGTTGTTGTGAGCGTCATTGTCTTTAGCGTTCGGTGAACCGCTTACCGGGGCCATAGGTGCGGCGGCAGCGAAGAAGCCGGGATAGCTGTTAACTAAGTTATTCGTATACTGGCCGCCCCATGAGAAGCCTGCTGCGTAAATACGGTTAGGATCTACTTCACCACTGGCAATCAGGGCGTCTATGACCTTCTTAACATTTTCTGTGGAGGGAACAGATACGCCATTATAGGAAAGATTCAGTATATGGCTGGCGTACTTATCGGGATTTTGCTCCATCTTTTTCATTAAAGCGACGGAACCGTTGGCGGATTTCATGGCTGCTTTTTGGTCTGTCGCAGCGTTTGTGCCGCCGCGTGACATGCCGTGGGTATATACATACAGCGGCAATCCTTTCATCACGTTACCTCCGTCATCCTTGTGAAGGTAGAGCGAACGATTGACCGAATTGTCCGTGAATGTTGTAAATTTATCGAGGATTGGATTCACAACTTTTTCCTGTTCAAAAACCACATTGTGAAGCGAATTCCCCTCTGTCAGTACGATTTCGCCCTTTTGAACAAGGGTGTAGACCTGCCTAGTCGAGTTACTGCTGCCATCCAGCGTTGTACTGCCGCCGCTCTCTGAATAAAACTCAGACTCAACAACGATGTAACGACCGCTCACCAGTCCGTCCTGATAATCTGGTGAATGGCTAATCGGCCCGACATAGCCGCGTACCTTTGGCTCGTCATTAGCGTATACCCTTGTGATCTTGCGTGGTCCTTCAAAGGTCACTGCTTCGCCGTTCAAGGTCGTGTTCCTAGCCGATAAGGCAAACAAGTCTGGATTAAGCGCGGAGCCTAATGCCGACTTCCCCTCGCCTAAATCAATGATAACAGCCGTTGTGTACTCGCCACTGGCGAAGTTGTCATTCCATACGATAAAAGGAAGTATCCCCGCGTCCGGATCGTTTCTGAAGGTCACATGAATGGCATGATCAGCCTCAATATTTGTAAAGGTATAAGTGCTAGCAGGTAGAGTCACAGTCTCGCCATCTACCGTTACGGTATCCACAATTTTGCCGTAATCGGGGGTAAACGTAATTTCTTTGTTAGAGCCCCGATCTACTCTCAGGACATCGCCGGGTGGGTTCGACATGATTGAGCCGCCTGGTCCCGCAGTGGCGGTAATTGATAATCTGGTGTCTAATTCATTGGCTGGGATGAGCTGCAGGCTGTCTGTAAATGAATCAGAGCTGGTGTAAGCTGCGTCTGGAACTCCAAAAGAGGAAACGACTTCATAGCGGTCAGCGCCATTTTCTGTCGAGTTATTGATGTAAACCTCAAAGGTAAGCTGTCCCTCCTCAAAGGTCAAATTTCTTTTGGGTATTCTCATTTCCACGATGTATCCGGTTTCCGTGATCTGGGTCCATGCAGCCCTGCCTGGAGCGGCCTGCCCTGAAAACACACCCGTCGAGCTGACTCGCCATTGATTTGAGCCGCCGCTTCCGGTACCAACATAAAACTCCAGGCTGTCATACCGGTGATCTGCGCCAGCTCCCTGATATAGATTACTGTCATTCACATCGACGCGGGCATACAGGTAGTCATGATCCCAAAGGATTCTGGCTGTACCCATGGCATGGGGTCTGGGGTCGGTGGGTACCGTGCTTTTGTTGATGTGATGCTCCATGGTTTGGCCCCAAAGTGGGTCGTTTGCCCCGAGTTCGGGAGTTCCAAAAATGGCGGTGGGTGTTTCATTCGCTTCTGCGTTCTCGATGTTGTCAGTGGCGGCAGCATAGCTGGTAGGCATTAGCGACGCTACCATGACCAAGCAACAGAGGAATGCGAGCATTCTGCTAAATCGTTTTGGCATAAATGAAAATCCTCCTTATTTTTTTGATCCGGTTCGCCCACGGCTTACCGACATCTTATTCGGACACGTTGTCAATATGACAAGCGTCCAACTATATATATTAAGTCTATCAGGAGTTAAATCCTTTAATTTACACATAAACCATACGTATACATCCAGAACGGCAGAGGTGCCGTTTTATTGCTTTGATAATCTTGTACGCATCTGTACATGTAGATTGCTTCATATGAAAGGTGTCGCAGTTTGCATTCATTTCAAATTGCAATAAAAAAATCCACTTTATGAACAAGAAACTACATTGAATTGGAAAGGTGGAAGACGTAATATGAGGAGAAATGTAAGCGCATTCATATCAGGGTGTTTCTTTAGCTCCTTGAGCGAGGTGCTCTTGTTTTAAAGGTGAAGTAAGGATTGTGTGCTTTTGAATATTAAACGAGGGGAAGAATGCTATGCGAAAGCGGATTTCAATCATAACGTTAGTTTTATTTTTGACCTTCAATAACTGTTTGAGTTTTGTTCTGCCATTTAACAATCAAGCTTCAGGGGACCCCGTAACACCAACGATATTGGCACATTATCCACTGCTTGAGGATGTACAGGATACATCCGGTAATGGCAAACATGGAACGGCTGTAGGCAACATTACGTATGCCGATGGTCTTACTTTACCTGGAGGAACAGATAGTACTACGAACTACGTGCAGCTTCCTACTGGATTGTTTGATCATCAAGAAAATACAACGATTTCTGTATGGATCAAAAATAACACGGGGAGCGGGAACTACTCCGCATTATTCTACGGTACGCCAGCAGCTGAAAATAAATTACCAACGAACTATTGGCTGTTTAATCCATCGAATCCAAGTGGTGATTTCAAGTCCGTATTTACGGATCGCAATAATGTGGACCAGCCTTGGACAACTGAGATTGGAGTATCAGGCGCTTCTACCTCACAATATCAAGGTCAATGGGTTCACTATACGACGGTCATCACAGAACGCTCTATTACAGGTTACATTAACGGTGTAAGTATAGGCACGGCCGCCAAAGAGAAAACAACAGCCAGCTTTGGTACGGATTTGCAAGCATACATCGGTCGCTCCAATTATTCAGGGGATGCTACTTTTGCGGGCAGCTTTCAAGATTTGAGAATTTACGGAGAGGCACTAAATAATGAAGATATCGCGGCAGTATATGAACAATCATTTAATGAAAAGCAAGTACAACAAGGAAAAATAGAGCTAACGTTAGGTGATATATCTGCCGTGACAGAATCTCTTGAACTTCCTTCTACCAATAAGTATGGCGCATGGATATCGTGGACTTCCAGTGATGAGAGTGCGGTTAGTACAACTGGGGAAGTGACCTTACGAGAAATGGAGCAACAAGTGACGTTAACTGCAACCATTTCTTTAGGTGGAAGCCAGGCAACGAAGGAGTTCGTGGTTACCTTACTACCTAAAGGTGCTACTGTGGAGCAGATTGCCGTTAAGGAGGTTTCGCTTAATGAAGCTGCACTTCGTTTATCCATGGGGGACAGCGAGACATTAGTGGCTACAATTTCACCTTCAAATGCAACCAATAAAAGAGTCGTCTGGACATCTAGTGACTCCAGTGTAGCGCTTGTCAATTCAACGGGTAATGTTACAGCGGTTAGTGAGGGTAATGCCACAATTACGGTACAGACTGAAGATGGAGAGTTTACAGCTACATCAGCCGTTACCGTTAAGGGAAAATCACTCAAAGATGATCTTATTCTTCATTACAACATGAAAATGACCGAAGAAGTAGACGGTCAACTTGTATTAAAGGATGTTGCCAACAAGGCAGTTACATTTGATGGAATATTTAAAAATCCAAACAATGGACAGTTCATTTCAAATAGTGAAGTTGCTTTTATTTCATTTAATGGTGGAAGCTCTACATCGAACAGTGGATATGTTGAGATTCCCAAGGGCTCCAATCGACAGGATCTATTACAAGGTCTGAATGAGATTACCGTATCTTCCATCGTAAACTGGACGAATGACGGTACGAATCGCTGGATTTTCGGTTTGGGTACAGTGTTAACGCCAGAAACGAACAAATATTTTTTCGTAACCCCGCGTCACGGTAGTGGATCAGGCAATATGATTGCTACAGGTATCTCCAAAAATGGCTGGCCGAACGAAGCCTTAGTTACAGGTGGCGCAAACTCCAACCTGATCGGTGGACAGTGGAAGCATGTAACGGTGTCCTTCTCTGAAGCTAGCAACAAGATCACATTATTCGTTGATGGAGTTAAGGTTGCTTCAGGTAATACGAAGGGACTAAAGTTGTCAGACATTATTAATCCGGATGCTACGTTTTCTGGCTTTATCGGTAAGTCCATCTTCGCGAACGATCCATACCTTCAAGGTAGCGTGGCTGATTTCCAAGTATATGATCGTGCGTTGACTGAGCAGGAAATGGGCGAGTTATATCAACAAGAAGCAGCAACTCACATCTCCAAAATACGTCAGCTTACTGTTGATGATGCAGCGAATCAACTTGACATCGGTCATTACTTAGACGGGGCAGATCAGAGTGCTGAGCAGATAACGAAAGACCTTACCTTACCGACGAGTGGTAAAAACGGCGTAAACATCACGTGGAGTTCCAGTCATCCTACGGTCATTTCTAACAGTGGTACTGTACAACGTCCTGCTGTTGAAGCAGGTAATGTTCAAGCAGAGCTTACCGCTACTTTAACGTATCAAGGCGTATCTAGAGCGGCTGTATTCCCGGTTACGATCTTGAAGCAATTCGATGATCAGCAGAAGGTTGATCTGGACGCTGAACAATTAGAGATCTACAACGCGGACAATGTTAAAGGGAACTTACGTCTTGTCACTACAGGTGAACAAGGCTCCACCATTACATGGACATCCAGCAGGCCGGCGGTCGTTAAAGGAACGGCTGAAGCGGCTGGTAACGCTACACAATTAGGCTGGGTGAGCCGTCAAACTACGGATATACCCGTTACGCTAATCGCTACGATTACGAATGGTACAGCTTCGAAAGAGCTAACGTTTAACGTTACGATTAGAAAAGCAGCTGCACCAGTACAGCCTGATGCGTACTTCTTTGCATACTTTACAGGTGAATATGAGGGCGGTGAAGAGATCTCCTTTGCTACAGCGGAAGATCCATTGTTCTGGAAAGCACTGAATAATGGAAAGTCGATCCTGCAATCGAATATGGGGGAAGAGGGACTTCGTGATCCATTCATTATTCGGTCAGCAGAAGGTGATAAATTCTATATGCTGGCAACCGATTTGAAAATGGGTGAAAGTACAAATTTTGATCAAGCTCAAATGACAGGCAGTCATTACATGATGGTTTGGGAGTCAGAGGATCTCGTGAACTGGAGTGAGCAGCGAATGATCAAGGTGGCTCCTAGAACGGGAGGAAATACGTGGGCGCCAGAAGCGATCTATGATCCGGTAACTGGAGAGTATATTGTATTCTGGGCATCATCGATGAAAAACACAGAGACATATGGTGATTATAACGGAAGACCCGAAGGTCAGTACAATGTGATGTACTACGCAACAACAAGAGACTTTTACACTTTTTCAGAGCCAAAGGTCATGATTGATGAGTCACTTCCGACCATTGATTCGACGTTTATTGAGCAGAATAATATGTTGTACCGATTCACCAAATCAGAAGTAAATACGAAAGTGTATGTGGAGAAAGCACCAAATTTCTACTATGACAAAGACGGTATTGCAGCAAATGGCCTTCAATATGAGGCTGTTCCGGGTACACGTGATAACAAACTTGGCTTGATCGGAAAAAATGGCAATAACGAAGGACAAACGATTTTTAAAGATATTCATAAAGACAAATGGTATCTGTTCCTTGATTCATGGCCATATCATGTACGATATACAACAGACTTGGACAGTAGCACGCAATATATTAACAATGTGTTAAGTAGTGATCAATATGCACTTCCGCCAGGACCACGACACGGGACGGTAATTCCAATCTCACGTGCGGAGTATGATGCTTTGCAAGAGAAGTATGCATGGAAAGGTCCAGCACCATCAGCAGACCCGGTTGTACATTACTCATTTGATGCAAATACAGTGAATGGTACAACGTTGAATGACATTTCTGGTAATGGCCATCACGCAACACTCGTAGGTGGAGCAACGATTAATGAAGAGGATCGGATCGGTAAAAGTGGTGGTGCACTAGAGTTTAATGGATCAACAGGATATGTGAAGCTGCCAGATCACTTGATTCAATCCTTGAATCTGGAGAAGGCTACGTTCTCTACATGGGTTCAAATGGATAAAAATCAAGCCAATCAAAGAATATTTGATTTTGCTTCCGAAACAGGCAGACAGGTTAACCGCAACACCATGTACTTGAGTACACAAGGGGATACAGGTAGTCTGGAGTTCGCTGTCGTAACCCCTTTTACAGAGAAATTTAGCAATGACAGCACGAAACTAGGATTAGATTATAAATATGCAGTGAGAAATGCTGGACTTTTACCAACGAAGACTTGGCAGCATGTTGCCATTACAATGGATGAATTTGATGCCGTATTGTACGTGAATGGTCAAGAGGTTAAACGCAGCTCGACATTTAACGTGGAGCCGAGAATGTTACTGGAAACAACGATGAATTATATTGGTAAATCGAGAAACAGCTCTCATAGTCTATTTGATGGTAAATTGGATGATTTCCGTATCTATAATCGTGCATTATCCGTTGAAGAGATTGCAACTTTGGCTAATGAAGACGTTACTCCTCCAGTAGAGCAGCCATCTGGGGCAGAACTCATTCTCCACTACGATATGAATTATATCGATGGTGCGACAGTTGTTGACCAAACAGGAAACTTTAACGGAAAATGGATGAATCCGTCTAAAGCAGAATGGATTAGTACACAAGATGCGGGTGTACTAAGCTTTACTGGTGGCACAACTAACTCCTATGTAGAGCTGCCACAAGGAGTTCTCGATGGATTAACGGATATCACCGTTTCGTCCATTGTGAACTGGAGCGGTAAAAATGCTGCGGAGTGGTTATATGCATTAGGAAGACCAAACAGTAATACGCACTATACGTATTTCACACCACGTTATAACGCTAACGGTCTGGCTCGCTTAGGTATCGCGACAAATGCCTGGAATAATGAGTCTTCAACTTCGACCACGGGCTTAAAGAATAATGAATGGAAAGTCGTTACAACTGTTGTTTCAGGTACAGATGGTACACTAACGCTTTATATTGATGGTGTTGCTGTTGCATCAGGATCAACAAATGGTATGACGTTAGAACAAATAAAAAATATCTCAGGAAGTAGTGGAACCATTGGGAAGTCATTTTATCCGGCTGATCCATACTTCGGCGGGTTGATTGCAGACTTCCAAATCTATGATGGTGCGATGACAGCAGCAGATATTGCATCACTGAAGGCTCGTGCAGATCAGAAGATTGCTTCGATGAAGGGCATGTTTGTATCGGCTGCGAAAGAGAAATTAACCATTCATGATCTTCTTGCCTCGAATACATCCAAAGATGCGATTATAAGCAATGTAACTTTGCCAACATCAGGTGCTTATGGCACAACAATAAGCTGGACTTCGGATAAGGGGAATGTCATCTCAACTACAGGTGCCGTAACCAGACCAGCTAACGCAACGGGTGATCAAGTTGTAACGTTAACAGCAGTATTTTCAGATGGTACAGAGACAGCTCGCAAAACCTTTACGTTGATGGTTAAGGCATTGCCAAGCGATGCCGCTTCTGTAGATGAAGCAAAAGCAGCGCTAGTCGTTCATAACATTGGTGATGTTAGAGGTCATCTCTCATTACCGAAATCTGGACTATATGGAACAACCATTACTTGGGCTTCTGTTCAGCCCAATGTCATTTCAGTGACGGGTGAAGTACAACGTCCGGCGTACGGTAGTGGAGATATAGACGTGAAGCTTACAGCTACGATTACATTAAATGCAGCATCCGCTACAAAGGAATTTATGGCGAAGGTGAAGGATCGGCCTGCTGATGAAAAATATGCGGGATACTTCTTCACATATTTCACTGGAGAAGGTAGCTCAACAGGCGAGCAAGTTCACTTTGCACTAAGTAACGGTAATGATCCATTGAACTGGCGAGAATTGAATAATGGTAAACCTGTATTGACCTCTACCTTAGGGGAGAAGGGAGTACGAGATCCATTCATTATTCGTTCGCCTGAAGGTGACAAGTTCTATATGATCGCTACCGATCTGAAAATTAACGGCAATGGTGACTGGGGCAAAGCACAGACATGGGGCAGTCGTTCGATTATGGTGTGGGAATCGAATGATCTGGTCAACTGGACAGATCAACGCATGGTAGAGGTTGCACCGGAAGAAGCAGGTAATACCTGGGCACCAGAAATCATGTACGACAAGACTACAGGTGAATACATCGTATTCTGGGCTTCAAGAATGTTTGTCGATGCATCCCATACAGGCAGTGCATATCAAAAAATGATGTATAGCAAGACAAGAGATTTCTATACGTTTACTGAACCGCAAGTATATTTGGATTATGGATATTCCATCATTGACACAACGATGATTGAGCATGATGGAAAAGTGTATCGTTTTACAAAGGATGAGCAGGACAACGGAGCTTCTGCTCCATTTGGCAAGATGGTCTTCCAAGAGGTTGGTAACTCGATCTTAGATCCAGCCTTCAAGATGATTAATCAAGGTGTGGGTAACATGAAATGGGTTGAGGGTCCAACGATCTTCAAATCAAATACAGAAGAAAAATGGTATTTATTCGTAGATGAGTTTGGTGGAAGAGGTTATATTCCATTCGAGACAACCAATCTTGCATCAGGCGAATGGACATTATCTTCCAACTACAACTTACCCGCCAGTCCGCGTCACGGAACGGTCATTCCCATTACACAAAGTGAGTATGATGCACTCAGTGGGAAGAACGTACCCGTTAGCGGAATTAGCTTGGACAAAAAGACAATGTCCATCTTAGAAGGTCAATTAGGGCAGTTGACAGCTACGATCACACCGGCAAATGCAACGAAAAAAGCAGTAACATGGAGCTCTAGCAATCCAGCTGTAGCCACTGTAAGTGCGACGGGGCGAGTAACAGCGGTGGCAGCAGGAACAGCAAGTATTACAGTCACTACAGTAGATGGTGGGTTTTCATCCAGCGCTACAGTAACAGTAACACCATTGGTTGATGGGACTCCAGAAGCACCAAGCAGTGGGGATGGAAATGGTGGCGGTAATATCCCTGCACCTACAGCACCACCAGCTACAGGTGGAAGTGAGCCAGTGGTGACGGACAACGGACAAATAACCATCAAGCCAGTCGTAAATGAGAGTCATGCTTCCAACGTGAAGTTAAGTGCAGATACGGTGAAGCGTGCGCTTGATCAAACGACAGGCGGTAAGCTACAGGTGCGAGTTGAAGGTGATCAAAGCTTGAACGGGCTAACGATTGAGTTAGCAGTAGATGCGCGCTTAACAAGTGGATCTTCTACGGTAGATCGCATCGAGATCAATACAGGCTCTGCAGTCGTAAGCGTGGCAACCGAACTGCTCGGAACAGGAACAAGTGCGGGGAAAACGTTAGGATTGTCGATTAAGAAAATAACAGCTAATCAATTGTCAGCTAGTGCACAAGCTGGGCTAACAGGTGAGGTCGTATATGATATTGAGTTAACGATTGATGGTAAGAAGCTTACAGCGTTTGATGGCAGAGATGATCTCGTGATTGCATTGCCATACACCCTAAAAGCTGCCGAAAATCCCAACAATGTCATCGTATACGATGTGAAGGACAACGGTGAGCTAAGAGTGGTGACGAATGGTAAATACAATGCAGCGACAGGAAAAGTAGAGTTCAAGCCAACGTATCTAAGCAAGTATACGGTAGCGAATGTTGCAACGGGCTTTAAGGATGTGACCCAAGACTGGGCGAAGGATGCCATCTCAGCATTGGGAGCAAGAGGCATTGTGAAGGGTGTAGGCGACGGCGAGTTTAATCCGAAGGGTCAAGTGACAAGAGCAGAATTCATCACCATGCTGATGAATATGTTGGAGTTATCGGATGAGAGCGCAACGACAAGTTTTAGTGATGTGAAGTCAGGAGAATGGTACCATGGAAACATCGCAACTGCGCAGAAGCTGGGGATTGTGAACGGAAAACCAAATGGAAGATTTGGAGTTCATGAGAACATTACGCGAGAAGATATGGTGGTTATGGTATACAAGGCGATCCAAATAAAGCAACTAGCGTTAGCAGGTGGTGAAGCTACTGCTTTCAAGGATGAAGCAAGCATCGCAAACTACGCGAAGCAAGCGGTAGAGGCAATACAGGGAGCAGGCATCATAAACGGTGTAGGTAACGATGAGTTTGCACCGAAGAAGAATGCCAGCCGTGCAGAAGCAGCAGTGATGATCTATAATGTGTTGAGTTTGATGTAGGCACGTGCTCCGTGCATTAAGGAATAACAAAGCTAAAAACGTTACCACTTCTTGTGGTAGCGTTTTTGGCGTACCATTTCGATTCCCTCATGTTCAATACCTAAAACTTGACCACTAACACAAGGACTCTTGAGTGTAAGTGGTTTTTTTATGATTCATAGCAGTGATACTTATCCTTTTTGAGAGCGCTTTTAAATTAATGTAGACAAGAGAACATACCAGATGATATATTGTTTCTGTAAGAAACAATATTATTTTTGTTGAGAACTGTATTATACGTGTCCTTGTTAAGGGCGGAAGAAATGATCTCTCGGAGCTTAAGCTTGGACACTACAAAAGGGACGGGGATATGATGACTAAAATCGAGACAACAGTTCAATCCTTTGACGGTACACAGCTTTATTTCAGCAAGGATACAGTGGAAAATGCCAAAGCCGCTGTCGTTATTGTGCACGGATTAGCGGAACATACCGGTCGCTATGATTATGTGACAGAGAAGCTGAGTCAGCGCGGGTTTAACGTATATCGATTCGATCATCGCGGTCATGCCAGATCGGAAGGACAGCGTACGTTCTACAGTGATTTCCACCAGATCATAGAGGATGTCAACGTTGTGGTGGAGACTGCTTTGCAAGAAAGCGGAAATCTTCCGCTGTTTGTTATCGGACATAGTATGGGCGGCTTCGCAACATCGTCTTTTGGAACGAAATATCCAGGCAAGGTTAAAGGTATCGTGTTATCCGGAGCGCTCACTCGTTACAATACAAAAGTTGCCGGAGAACTGCCGATGGATCTGCCTACAGGCACGTATTTCCCGAATGAGCTGGGCAGCGGCGTATGTAGTGATCCCGCAGTTGTATCCGCTTACGCGAATGATCCACTAGTTGAAAAGCAAATCTCTGTAGATTTGTTTAACAGTCTGGGAAATGGCATAACATGGCTGAAGGAGAACGCTGAGCAGTTTATAGATCCCGTACTTGTTCTGCATGGGGCGAATGACGGGCTGGTCAGCGAAAAGGATTCTCGTGATTTTTACGGAGATATCGCTTCAACCGATAAAACACTCAAAATTTATGCTCATCTGATGCATGAGATATTTAATGAACCAACCCGTGATGACGTTATTGAAGAAGCAATCACATGGATTGAAAAACGGATCTGATTTCAGTAGAGTAAGAGAGAGAATCTGAATGATGAAAGGGATTATCCATGAAATTAGATTGGATGGGCGACCATCGGGAACTGATTGAAAAAATTATCAAGTACGGCAATGCGTACTCGAACACCTATAAGTTGCAGCGAAGTTATGGTACGGATATGATGTTCTCGGCTTCACAGATTCAGACGCTGGAATACATTCTGGAAGCCGAGGATAAGGAAGAGAAGATGACGGAAATGGCTGCGCGCCTGGGCGTAAGCCGCAGTACATTTTCCAAGAATGTGAAGAATCTGACCGAAAAAGGACTGCTCGAGAAATTCCATCTAAGCGGTAACCGCAAAGATATTTACGTCAAACCTTCGGCAAAAGGGCGCGAGGTATATGGCAAGTATACCGAATTTGTGCGAGAGCTTTGCTTTGATGAGATTTTCAAGTATGCCGATCAGATTTCAGATGCCGACAAACAAAACTTTATTCGCATTATGGATATGTTCGCCGATGTACTCGTCTGGTATGGTGAAAAGGAACAGGAAGCGCGTAAATTAATCAGAATTGATTCGGATTCGGGCAGCGACTAGTTTCGAGACAAAGGGATTTTCCTCAAGGCTGTTCTGTGGCCGGAAAGGAAAATTCCTTTTTGCTTGCTCTGAAACACGAATCTTGAAATTAAGGCACTAGCCCATTCCCTCCGCGAATGTCCGTCATACAGTATAAGGTGCTCTCGTGAACTGCTGTATGACAAATGTTGAATAGGGAGATGGATAGATTGAAATCAAAAACGAAACTGACCGGACGAGTGATCTTCAGAGGTGATCCAGGATATGAGGCCGCCCAAAAAAACTGGGATCCGCATACGGACAGATTTCCTAAAGTATTTGTTTTTGCTCAGAAAACAAAAGATGTCTCCAATGCCATCCGATGGGCTCGTGAGAATGATGTGCCGATCCGGCCGCGAAGTGGCAGACACGCGCTTGAAGTGAACCTTTCACAGGTGAATGGCGGTATCGTGATTGACGTGAGTGATCTGAATTCGATCAAGCTTGATAAAAAAAATGGAACCGTCGTTGTAGGAACAGGCAACCGGGTAGGAAGAATTGCGAATACCCTCGCCAAGCAAGGATTCATCGCTCCTTTTGGTGACAGCCCTACCGTTGGAATCGGTGGGATTACGTTAGGCGGGGGAATTGGGCCTCTCCAACGTACCATAGGTCTCATCAGTGATAACCTGCTTGAAGTGGAAATGGTGGATGCCAACGGAAAAGTCATTCGGGCGAATAAAAAGCTTAATGCAGATCTCTTTTGGGCCTCACGTGGTGGGGGTGGTGGTAACTTCGGAGTGTACACCCGCTACAAATTCAAAGTGCGCCGGGCTCCAGCGAAAGCGACAGTATTTAAAATCACCTGGCCATGGGCTCAATTCGAAAAGGTGCTCAAAGTATGGCAGCGGTGGGCTCCCTCTGTTGATACGAGATTGGGCAGCGAGTTGTCCATCGGACCGAAAAAAGGTGGTAACGTTATGATGGAGGGACTGTTCTTAGGCTCTAAAACAGAGGCCCTCCGATTATTGCAGCCAATGACTAGTGTCGGCACACCGACGAGCTCCACGGTTCGTTTGTTGCCTTACCCGGAAGTTGTGAAGTTCTTATTGCAGCCTGACCCGATTCAAACGCAAAGGTTCAGTAACCAGTTCTCCTCCGGTTTCGGAAGAAAACCATTTCCTGATAAGGCCATCAAAACGATGCGGGCATTTTTGGAGAATATAGAAGAGGGGCCAGGCGGGTTCTATTTCCTGAACTGGGGTGGAGCGGTAAGTCGCAAATCACCTCGATCAACCGCATTTTTCTGGCGGAAAGAGAAGTTCTATGTGGAATGGACCAGTACGTGGATCAAACCTTCCCATGCCGCTAAAAATATTGCACTCGCTCGTAATACTCGCAAGAAATTGCAACCATACATTGTCGGTTCCTATATCAACGTTCCAGACCAAGGAATCAAGAATTCCGGTCCAGTGTACTATGGAGCCAACTATGCCAGACTGCGGAGAGTCAAAGCCAAGTATGATCCGAAAAATGTGTTTAACAATCCGCAAAGCATCACGCCTGCTCGGAGAGTGTAATCCATATTCACTTGTTCACTGTCTAATTAATGAGTGAAGAAACACGCCTTATTGGGCGTGTTTTTGGTATGTAAAATATTAATGCCAGAACAAGGAATGAAATCAACCTGTGAACAAGCATGAACAAGCGTGAACGACGGTCAATGGAAAGATATACGACGCACACTCAGAATATCACGACCGTAAATACTTTTTTCACCGAACAACGAAAAAACCGCCCTCGGTCATATGACCAAGAGCAGTTTCTTCACATGCCAACTAGGCATGTCAGTTGTTGGAGCAATTAAACGTTAACTTTTTCTCCAGCAAATACTTCCACGTTCATTGGTGCGGCCATAAAAGCTGCTGCTTGTTGAACAAAAGCCTGGAAATGTGAGCTTGTGTTGTGGGAAGCTGTAGCAGCTTCATCTTTCCACAGTTCAATCATCGTGTATTGTTGTTCGTGTTCTGTGCTTTTTGTCAGATCGTAGCTGATGTTACCTTCTTCTTGACGTGTAGCCGTGATCAGTTCTTTAGCTGCAGCCAAAAATGCTTGTTCTTGAGCCGCTTGAATTTGCAGATGTGCGTGAATGATAATCATAATAGTTAACCCTCCAGAGTGTGTTTGAGATTTGTTAGTGATATAAACCTATTAAAAGCAAATAATCATGACTTACAGGGAAACAGCCCCTGATATTATGCCCAAGTTGTGATGGTTTCTACTGGCAGACGATAGGAAGGATGACCTTCTTTCGCTGATTTACCAATAGAGATCAACATAACGGGTTGATAACGCTCTTTGTCCATACCGAATACTTCTGCAATTTGATCTTTCTCATAACCACCAATTGGGTTGGTGTCATAACCATGAGCACGTGCTGCAAGCATCAATTGCATGGAAGCAAGGCCAGCATCGATGAGGTTAACGTCACGAAGATCGGAAGCAGCCATCTTTTCGTAATAAGGCATTACAGTTTTGAGCTGCATATCCTTAATGTCTTGTGGCATGTAACCAAGTTCTACAGCTTTACCAAAAATCTCATCCATATATTCAACGTTGTTCATGTCAATGAATACGCCAATAACAGCGGCAGAAGTCAAAACCTGATTTTGATTGAATCTTGCAAGAGGAGCAAGCTTTTCTTTGCCTTCAGCTGTATCTACAACCAGAAAACGCCAAGGTTGCAAATTGATCGAAGATGGTGCACGGGAAGCTTCTGACAGAATTTCTGTCATTTCTTCACGGCTGATTTTCACTTCAGGATCATACAGTTTAACAGAACGACGACCGTAGGTAATCTCGTTAAAATCATTTGTTTTTTGGAATTTGCTTTGAATCGTACTCATGAATGGATCTCTCCTCTATATATGGGTTAAAAATTGTTCTGCATACGTTCGAGGAAATCAGCGAGCGCTTGAACCTCGTCTTCACTGAAATCCTGCAAAATCTGATTGATGAAATTCGTCTTCTCGGCTTTATAACCTTCAATCTGCTTTCGACCGTGGTCCGTGAGACGAACAAAAGTTACCCGATTATCTTCAGGGTTTTTACGTCTTGTGACCATCAGGTCTGCCTCAAGCTGCTTCAAGTGGCGTGTAATCGCAGCACTATCAATGTTAATGATTTTCTGCAGCATGGACTGGTTGATCTCATCGACCTGATCCAGTTCATGGAGAATCTCAAAGCGTGAGGAACTGATACCTGTGCAACGTTCGAACTTGGGACTGATTTTGTTGCCCAACACGTTCAGCAGGTTGATGATCTGTTCTTCTTTGGAAACAATACGTGTCATGACTAGACCTCCCGGGTGAATCTGAATCATGAACAACGGCGTATGTTAACCAATAAATGATGTTACAGTATACAATGCCATTGCCTAATGATTATTTGTATGCTCTCGATCATTGATGTATCAATAGTTGATGCCTCAATCATTGATGGCTCAATTAATATATCATGCCTTTTATGATTTTGCAACAGGTTGTGAAGAAAAGATGATTATACCTGGGTTATCCCAGTGCAGAAGCATGTCTTCTGTATAGGATGTCCATCTGTATGAGTTTATATCGATGGTCCATGTTATTGAGAATTATTATCAATTGATCTATAATAATTAAAAAGACATGATATATCGAGCGAACGCAACAGGCAGCAGTTCTTACAACAGCTGAGCAGCATGAAGGTGCATATGGATCGGATGGTAAGTACAGAAGATATGAATTTGAATGATCACATCAAGCTGTGGAATCGCTGGATACGATCACAAACATATTACGGAAAGCAAAATAATAGAGCTTAGTTAGGCGAGTATAGGCTTCGATCCGAAAAGGGAAGGGACGTCAGCATGAACGAAAATAATTGGATCAAACAAATGGAGCAACTACATTTCTCTGCTGTCCACGTCTGCCAGTACTCTAGTAATCCGGGTACTCTCAGCCGCAGGGTCTGGAAGAGATACGCCATTTGCAGGATTATTGCTGGCAAGGGATCTTTGACTATGAATAACGTTATACATACGGTGTCCCAAGACGATTGGTTTTTGTTGAAGCCAGGAATGCATGTGGAGTTTCAGACAGATATGGAAGCCCTGGTCCGATATCAGATCATTTTATTTTCCTGTGTGACACTTACCCGGAGTCGAAATGCTTGGCATTGCGGTGCGTTTGATTTTCCTGTTACAGGCAAGCTTAACATTTCTTCCAACGCGTCTGATATTCGGGAGAGCATGGATACCCTGGTACATGGAAAAGACTCTTTCACGAGTCTGGGAAAGACGCGCAGGAAACATCTTTTGCATCAGTTATTGATTCAGCTAATGATACACGTGAATGAAGCAGCTCCGTCTTTAGCGGGGATGGATCGGGCACTTGAATACATGACGCATCAGTATATGAAAGACATTCGAGTCGATCAGATGGCCGGCATGGCAGGGCTTAGTGTGAATCATTTTATAAGAACGTTCAAACGGCAATTAAATATGACTCCGATCGAATACATCCTGAAACAACGTATGGCGAAGGCCAAGCAGCTGTTGTTTTCTTCAGATAAAATCAAGGAAATTGCGGAGCAGGTAGGCTATAGGGATGAGCACTATTTCAGCAGAGTCTTCAAGAAAAACGAAGGTATCGCCCCGACGTTATATATGAAGAATAAAGTGAGTCGCATTGCCACATTGTATTACGGGTTGGATGACTACGTAATAACGCTTGGTATGACGCCAGTGTCCGCACTATCTTATGGTCAGAGAGTGGCTCGCCATGTTGCTGTTCCTGAGCTTCAAGTACACAGTCATCAGGGACTTATCCTGGACAGCTTCAATCAGAACTATGACGGGTTGAGGCGAGTCCAACCGGATCTGATCATTACAAGTAATCGTTTGGAGCCGAATGCATCCCTGCATCATATCGCCCCCACCACTATGCTGGAACATACCAACCATTGTGGTGAAAGACTTCTGTATATAGCGGACATTATGGGACGTACCGAACAGGCTGTGCAGTGGATTGAACAACATGCGAACCTGAGTCAGGTGCTTCGAAGACGAATTCAATCGAGATGGGGGAAACAGAGTGCCATGTTCATCCGAGTGACTTCTCATTTCTACCGAATGTATGGATTAAATAACCAGACAGGAGCCCTATTGTATGATGATTTAAGATTCCATTTGCCTAGCCATTTCCCGGAAAATCAGTGGGCTGTGGAGACGCAAGTTAGCGATTTGCAGTTATATGACGCGGATCATGTGTTTGTAATGGTCGATCCCACGGAAGCGGCGCACGCTCAATTACGGCAATTGCAGCAGTCTAGTGAATGGTTGGCATTAAAGGCTGTTCAAGAAGGCCATGTCTATAATGCAGGAGATATTTTCTTCAAGACGCTGGGGCCAACCGGACGGATGTGGGCTATGCGATATGTAGCAGAGCAGCTTGGTATTACTGTACGGTGATATTGTGCAAGTGAAGAGCGTGGAATAATCCATGGCAAGCTTGTTTGCTTTTCCCTACTATAATGATAATGATTATTATTATTAAATAGTAGAGGAGATTCACTACAAATGGTAAGACAGAGAGTAGCAACGATAGTACTATTGGCCTTGCTTATATTCGTACTGGCCGCATGTGGCAAGACATCGGAAGTAAATGAAGCAATGCCTGAGCAACAGGATACACCTGTGGAAGAGAGTGGTACACAAACGATCGAGCATCTTAAAGGAACAGCGGTTGTACCGCAAAAAATAGAGCGTATGGTTGTGTTGTCTGCCGCTTACATCGATCACATGTTAACGATTGGTGAGAAACCAGCAGGCGTTAATGTAGAAGTTCGTTATGGCGGAGATTATCTGCCTTATCTTGCAGATCAGCTTGCTGATGTGCCAACAGTAGGGTCGGCAGATAGTCCTAATCTGGAGGCTATTCTTCAGATCAATCCGGATGTCATCGTTGTTGAGAGTCGAACTGCTGAGAGTACATATGAGCAGTTGGAGAAAATTGCTCCGACGATTGTACTTGGTAATGAATGGCTGGATTATGAAGATGACACAACGTATTGGACACAGGATCTGTTGACCATAGCCGGGTTGTTCAACAAGGTCGATCTGGCCAAGGAGAAAATCGCAGAGGTGGAGCAACAGGCGGAACAACTAAAAGCGAAGATCGAACAATTGGATCAGAAAAAGCTGGCTTACTTGCGTGTCAGAGAGAAGACTTTGCAAATTTATGCGGAAAAAGGGCATCCAACCAACACGCTGTTGTATCATGATCTTGGATTTGTGCCCACTGCTGTGACGCCTGGCGAACAGCGTGAGGACCTGTCCATAGAGAAAATCGCGGATATTGATGCCAATTTCGTCGTTCTTGAGGTTGATCCGAATGCCGAGGACTATCTAAACAACATCCATGCAAGCTCACTCTGGAAGAAAGTGCCGGCTGTTGGTGAAGATCAGGTCTATACGACAGACTCGTTCTGGTTATTTAAGGGCTGGGGAGCAATCGGTCGCAGCGAGATTATCAACGAAGTTGAAGATATGATTCAATAGATGGGACATTATCCAGGACATAACCATTCAGAGATGTCGGAAGTATTACAGCAATTTTTTGTGACGACGATCCGAGCAGACTGCAATGATTCCAAGTTTCCTTTCCGAGTGAAGGATTTGCTGGATGAAGAGAAACGAGACTTAATATTGCGTGAACAGGCTATGCAACAAGGGCTTCAATTGGATGGAAAAGGGAGTGTAGCTGTCGGTACACTTTTTGCCAAGCGCTATTCGGTGTTGGTAATGGCCGTGATCTCTGCATTCAGTCTATACGACACTACACTTAGTATGGCCGATGATGATATACGGTTCGCATTGAATGGATCAGGCGGCATGCGATATGAGGCTCTGCTAGAGAAAATCTTTCTGGAAGGTCCCGATCCTGTCCAGCGCAGGTCAGAGAGTACCTTGCTCAAGAAGAGAATGCTGTTACATCTGGTACCTGTTCTGCGAGCAGTAGCCATTAGTACAGGAGCGAGTGATAAGGTCATGTGGTCTCTGGTTGCGCATAATGTGCAACAATTGTATGAACGCATGATTAATGATCAAAGAATATGGAAGACGGATCAACGGCTTGCACAGATCAAGGAAGATCAGAGCATATGGCTTGACGAACAAAATGAAAATGCATTTACATTTGCCATGAAGCTGAATCACTTTGATCACCCCGAGTGGCAAGGACCGCCGTTCTTGATACGTCGATATTGTTGTTTGGCTTATCAAGTTGGAGACGGAAGTCATACACATGGTTATTGCGACAGTTGTCCGAAGCTGGATTCGGAATCCCGATTGCATAATCTTCTACAGGAGTGAACTGACATTTTCGTACCGCATCGTCGTATCTGCTTCGATCCTGGTTCTCTTCGAAACTGACGCCAGAGGCTTGGGCGAGACCATGTCCCCAAATCCTCTTTATAAAGAATCGGTCTGGACATCGACATGCTCCATAACCTGCAGCGGCTTAAGCCAGCGTCTGCGGGTTTGTTGGTTTTGGACGGGAAAGTTCAGGCAAACGTAGGGATAAAATCCGAGTAAGCTCAAAAATGAATGACTTTTCACGTTTTTGGATTTTGCGTTGATTACCTGGATCGGATATACTTCAAGTTATTGATCAATTCATAACTGTGCGTTGGAAGGGGAAAAATGATGGCTAAAGATACAGCAGCATCGGTTAATCGGCGAAATGATATTATCTCTGCAGCGATTGACGTCTTCGCGGAAATTGGTTATTACCGTGCGACTACAGCTCAAGTGGCTGAACGGGCAGAGATTTCACAGCCGTATATCTTTCGTTTTTTTAAAACAAAAGAAGCTTTATTATTAACTGCAATTGAAGTCTCATGGACACGAGTGATTGAAGCGTTCCGAATCGTTGTGGAGACGGCGACGCCAGATCAGTTGGAAAATGACTTAATTCAAGCCTACGATAAGATTCTGGAATCTCACAAGAGCGAGATCTTGCTTCAAATGCAGGCGCAAACCATCCGGGAAGAAGTCATTCGTCAGGCCATGCAAAAAGGCATTGGTGATGTACGAAGCATGGTACTGGAAGCTTTCACAGTTGCAGGAATTGCGGAACCACTCAAAAGAACCATGATTTTCCTGGCGATTGGGATGTTGTGTAATGTATCTACAGCATTGGATATGCCGGAGCTGAAGGATCGATAGAGAGGGAGTGAAGTCCCTTTTTTAAATTTAGTTATTGATCAATCACTAAATATGGTTTATATTGTTCTCAGGAAGTAATTGATCAATCACTAAATTAATGAAAGAGGTCGGTATATGATGAAAAAAGCTATTGTTATTGGAGCCACAGGTGGAACAGGTGCAGCGATTACGGAGGAATTGATTAGACGGGGAATTTCTACGATTGCATTTGGGCGCTCTCGTCAAAAACTGGAGCAACTTGCGGTAAAGCTGGGATCTCCGAGTCACCTACAAATCGCAGTGGGAGATGCATTTCAGTCGGATGATATTATTGCTGCTTCCCAGGAAATTGATGTCATGTTCCATTGTGCGAACGTTCCGTATAACGAGATGGAGAGCAGACTGATTCCGCTGGGTGAATCCGTTATGACGGCGGCAGAACACTTGGGGCTGAACGTGGTTGTAATAGACGGAATCTACCCTTATGGCAAAAGACAAATGAAAGAGGTTACGGAAGAACATCCGAAGCAGCCACATACCCGCAAAGGCAAGACACGACTTGCCTATGAACAAATGTTATTCAGCAGAAGATGGAGCAGAGCTCAGGTGATGATTGTTCGCTTGCCAGACTATTATGGCCCAACGGCCAATCAGGCTTCCTATCTGGGTTCCACGCTTGAAGCGATAGCGAAAGGCAAGATGGCTTTTTTTATCGGGAATATGAAGGTAGCCAGAGAGTATATCTATTTGCCGGATGCTGCGGTCATGGTGGTGGAATTGGCAAGCAGGGAGACGACATATGGGCAGAACTGGAACATTCCTGGATCGGGGATCATCTCGGGTCATGAGATTGTGCATATGGCACAGAAGGCTGCGGGGAGAAGAAAACCTGTGATCGCGTTAGGAAAAGTGGGACTGTCATTGATTGGACTGGGTGTACCCGTTATGAAAGAAATTGTAGAGATGTTATATCTGACGGTGGACCCGTTGATCTTGAGTAGACAAAAGTATGAAGAACGGATTGGCCCGGTTGTGGCAACATCTTTTGAAGAAGGAATTGCGTTAACGATTAAGGAGTTGCAGGGGGAGTAGAAGGGAATATATCTTTCGGGACAAGTAATTGATTGATCACTAACTATGGGAGTTTCAGAGGTATCCTGAATGGGGGCGCACAAAGCTAGTCCTGGGCATAGAGTGTACTATTGTAAAAAGCGGAGATTTGACGTGGGTGTACAAGGAGGGGGGGATTTTCTAGTGAGCGTTATGTCCAAAAAGAAACGCAAGATTTCCTCAATTAGTAAAGTTAAACGGAAAGTAAAAAAACAAAAAAAGCACGCTAGCCTTAGGAAGAGCAAGTCTTGTAAAAAAGGCAGACGTAAATGCAAAAAAAAGAAAAGCCACAGAAGCCCTTTCCTTCGAGGCCCACGGGGTTATCGGGGGATGAGAGGATACACTGGAGCAACTGGAGTTACAGGGTTAATCGGAGACCCTGGATCTCCTGGCAAAAGGGGAGCAATCGGTCTAACAGGACGAACTGGAGTAACTGGAATTACGGGAAGTACCGGAGTAACTGGAGCCACAGGAGCTACTGGACTAATGGGGACCACAGGTGTGACTGGAGCTACAGGATTTAAAGGTACGACCGGACCAACGGGTGAGGCGGGAGCAACTGGCATCGGATCGACTGGAGTCTCAGGAACAACCGGCGCAACTGGAATAACCGGATTTGGTAATACAGGCGTGACTGGTGCTACAGGAAATACTGGTATAACTGGCTTTACGGGCAGCACCGGATTTACAGGAGCAACTGGTCCAACTGGAATTGGTGTGATGGGACTAACTGGTTTTACGGGCTCAACCGGTGAAACAGGAGTCACGGGTCCGACTGGTGCAACTGGAATTACTGGCGTTACCGGAGAAACGGGTCTAACTGGGATAACAGGAGTCACGGGTAACACAGGAGTAACTGGCGCAGCCGGAACGACAGGTAGCGTAGGTGTGACCGGAGCTACTGGAGAGACGGGGGTGACCGGGGTTGCAGGTACGGATGGTGCCACGGGGGCTACTGGGATAACCGGAATGACTGGATTTATGGGGACAACTGGAGTAACCGGTGAAACAGGGACAACAGGAACAACAGGTGTTACTGGAGAAACGGGGTTAACTGGGGCCACCGGAACGACTGGTGTGACGGGACTCATAGGAGTTACTGGGATTACTGGTCCTACCGGCTCAACAGGAGATACAGGAACGACGGGTCCAACAGGTGTAATAGGAGTTACTGGCGTAACAGGGACGACTGGAGCGACAGGTCTAACCGGTCTCACGGGTGTGACCGGAGCCATTGGAGCGACTGGGGAAACGGGACCTGCTGGGATAAATGGAATGACAGGTTCAACCGGCACGACAGGTATTACTGGAATTACTGGTGCCACTGGAGAAACGGGCATAACAGGGGACATAGGTTCAACTGGTGTCACGGGTCCCACTGGTGCTACTGGAGTAACTGGATCTACGGGAGATACAGGAACCATAGGAATGACAGGTGCAACTGGACTTACTGGTATCACGGGGATTACCGGAGTTACGGGCATAACAGGTATGACCGGTCTAACGGGAGTCACCGGTGCGACTGGCTTAACTGGCGTTACGGGTATAACTGGTGTGACCGGTGCAACCGGATTAACTGGAGAAACAGGAACCACGGGCATCACAGGGGAGACGGGTGTAACAGGTGTTACAGGTCCGACTGGGGTAACCGGATTAACTGGAAGTACTGGCATAACTGGTACGACAGGATTCACCGGGACTACGGGTATAACCGGCGAAACAGGCACGACGGGTGTGACAGGGCCAACAGGGGCAACTGGCGAAACAGGAATTTCGGGATTAACAGGTGTCACAGGAATCACAGGAGCAACGGGTAGCATGGGAGTTACTGGCGAGACAGGAACTACAGGCATAACTGGCGTTACGGGAACTACAGGTGCGACAGGAACCACTGGAGAAACTGGAATTACTGGAGAAACAGGTAGCACTGGCATCACGGGTGCGATAGGTGTTACAGGTGCAACAGGTGCAACGGGTATTACAGGACAGATAGGGATAACCGGTGTCACAGGTACCACCGGTGTGACGGGGCCAATAGGTGCAACTGGCGCAACGGGAATCACAGGAGCTACGGGTGTAACAGGGAATACAGGTATCACAGGTGCAACTGGAGGAACTGGTATTACAGGAGAGACAGGGCTTACGGGAGTCACAGGTTCAACTGGTGTTACCGGACCCACTGGAGAAACGGGATTTACTGGGGCTACCGGATCTACCGGATCTACCGGCACGACCGGCATAACGGGAGTAACAGGGGTAACTGGAAATACTGGATTTACAGGTGCAACAGGTGTCACGGGTATTTCAGGTGAGACAGGGATAACTGGAGTCACAGGTACGACGGGTGTGACGGGGCCAACAGGTGCAACTGGGGAAACAGGAATTACTGGAGCAACAGGTAGCACCGGCATCACGGGTACGACGGGTGGGATTGGGTCAACCGGTGCAACAGGCGCCACGGGTATCACAGGTTCGACTGGGGTAACTGGTACCACTGGAGAGACGGGATTTACGGGAGTCACAGGGGTAACTGGTGTGACCGGACCCACTGGATCTACTGGAGAAACGGGATCTACCGGCACGACTGGTATCACGGGAGCAACAGGTGCCACTGGCACGACTGGCGAACAGGGCACGACCGGCATAACCGGTGCAGCGGGTATTACAGGAGAGACAGGGATAACCGGAGTCACAGGTCCAACTGGTGTGACCGGACCCACTGGATCTACTGGAGAAACGGGATCTACCGGCACGACTGGTATCACGGGAGCAACAGGTGCCACTGGCACGACTGGCGAACAGGGCACGACCGGCATAACCGGTGCCACGGGTATTACAGGAGAGACAGGGATAATCGGGGTCACAGGTACAACGGGTGTGACGGGGCCAACAGGTGCAACTGGCGAAACAGGAATTACTGGATTTACGGGTGTCACAGGCTTAACGGGAATCACAGGAGCAACGGGAGCAACAGGTGGCACGGGAGTTACTGGCGAGACAGGAACTACTGGAGAAACTGGATTTACGGGAGCAACAGGTGGCACGGGCGTCACCGGCATCACGGGTGCGACGGGTGTGACTGGGGTAACTGGTATCACTGGAGAGACGGGATTTACGGGAGCAACAGGTGCCACTGGCACGACAGGCGAACAGGGCACGACAGGCATAACTGGTGCCACGGGTATTACAGGAGAGACAGGGATAACCGGTGTCACAGGTACGACGGGTGTGACGGGGCCGACAGGTGCGACCGGCGAAACAGGAATTACTGGATTTACGGGTGTCACTGGCGTAACAGGAATCACAGGAGTTACCGGATCTACCGGCATCACGGGTGCGACAGGTGTGACCGGGTCAACTGGTGCCACAGGTATTACAGGAGAGACAGGGATAACCGGTGTCACAGGCACGACGGGTGTGACGGGGCCAACAGGTGCGACCGGCGAAACAGGAATTACTGGATTTACGGGTGTCACTGGCGTAACTGGAATCACAGGAGTTACCGGATCTACCGGCATCACGGGTGCGACAGGTGTGACCGGGTCAACTGGTGCCACAGGTATTACAGGAGAGACAGGGATAACTGGGGTCACAGGCACGACGGGTGTGACGGGGCCAACAGGTGCAACTGGCGAAACAGGATTTACAGGTGTCACAGGTATCACAGGTACCACGGGAGTTACCGGCGAAACAGGAACTACAGGCATAACTGGGGTCACAGGTCCAATTGGTGTTACAGGACCCACTGGATCTACTGGAGAAACGGGATCGACTGGGTCAACCGGATCTACCGGCATCACGGGTGCGACGGGATTGACTGGAGCAACAGGTGCCACTGGCACAACAGGCATAACTGGTGCCATGGGTATCACAGGTGAGACTGGGGTAACTGGTATTACTGGAGAGACGGGGGTTACGGGAGTTACAGGTACCACAGGATCTACCGGACCCACCGGATCTACTGGAGCAACTGGCATAACCGGCACGACTGGATTAACTGGTGTTACGGGTGCAACAGGTGCGACCGGAGCTACGGGAATAACTGGCACTACAGGAGCAACAGGAATCACAGGGGCTACAGGAGCCACTGGGCCAACCGGGCCTAACTTTGCTACAGAAGGGTTTTCAGCCTTCTTGGCTACACTTTCTACAGCAACGAGCACACAATTAACCAACTGGACGACAACAAGTCCTTATTATGGTAACGCCAACTTCAACGCAACGACAGGAAATTATACGGTACCAGTGACAGGCAGATATTCCATTGTGGCCACGATCAATTATGCAACGACCGCAGCGATCGCCTTATCACTGGGCGCTGGGGTTAACCCAGCCTTTCTTGTCCAGAGAACATCACCTACGGTAACTACGCTTGTTAGTGGTTTGTTGCCCATCTTAAACGTAGCCGTTACATTGCTTACTCTACGGGCAGTCTTGGGGAGCAGTTCTGTTACTTTGGCGGTAGAAGTGGCATTGAATGCTGGAGATGTAATTGGATTGTTCTATGCCGCTAACGGGCTAACGATTACGTTGAACCTGGGTAGCGGCGCAACAAATGGTATTTTTTGGTCTGTACATGAGATCACCTAATAACTTTCCAACGGATTGTGCCTATGGACAAATTCGTAAACTTGTAATAAGTTAGTTTGAAGATATTCGAAATATCTTTTGGAAAGTGGACTAAGAAGTGAGGTGGATTTCATGATTCCTATTCTGGGACGAATTAACGAATTAAGTCGAAAACAACGTAGCGTTGGTTTGACCAAAGAAGAACAAAGCGAGCAGCACGAGCTTAGAAAACAATATTTGCAGGCTATTCGAGGTCAGGTACTGACAACCATGCTGGCAGTATCCGTTGTGGACCCACTGGGTCATGATGTGACCCCTGAGAAATTAACCAATGAAAAATTGCAGCGCCGTGAACAGGCCGGCCAATAGCATTCCTTTAATAAGACAGACCAAGGTACATCTTGGTCTGTCTTTTTTTGTTTTTTGCGAACCTTGAGTCTAAAGGAAGCACACCAAAGAGGAAGGTACCGTCCTGTTAGGTAATTCGTGCGGATTTACAAGCATGTTAGTTATTTTTAGTTTTGATGACAATAAAGCTTCCGTCAACTTCAATTCATCTTCGATAACCCCTATAATAACGCTAATATATTTCAAGAATACAAGGGAAAAGAATCATTTTTCGTGTATTAACTAACAACAAACTGACATCAAAATGATTGAAAAAGACTATTTCATATATGTATCTCGAAAGGGTTGATGAATCATGAGCCTGGAAGCTTTGAATGAGCGTGTGAAAAATGATCTGGATTATTTGTCATTTGGCGGTACGAATTGGGTGCGTCCAAGAGAACATGCAGAGGGTCATGTCTATGATGTTGTCATTGTGGGCGGGGGTCAGAGTGGATTAGGGGCGGCATTTGGACTTCTTCGAGAACGGATCTCCAATATTGTCATCATTGACGAGAATCCATCAGGGTTTGAAGGACCTTGGGAGACTTATGCGCGTATGGTAACTTTGCGTACTCCCAAGCATCTGATTTCCATCGATCTGGGTATCCCCTCGTTAACCTTTCGTTCATGGTGGGAAGCACAGGTTGGACGCGAAGGTTGGGAAGAGGTAGACAAGATCCCGCGTGGAGAATGGATGAATTATTTGCGCTGGTATCGGGAAGTGCTGAATCTGCCTGTGCTTAATGAGGTGAAATTGACACTTGTTGAGCCGATAGAGAACGGAATACATCGACTTCATGTGAATAAAGCAGGAACTCAGATGGATGTCATACTTGCTCGTAAAGTCGTGTTTGCTACGGGGATACAAGGTGGCGGAGAGTGGCATGTGCCATCCATGATTGCGGATAGATTACCTCGGGAGCTGTATGCCCATACGTCTGAAGCGATTAATTTTGATCGGTTAAAAGGTAAAAGGGTTGCTGTGCTTGGTGGCGGCGCTTCTGCTTTTGATAATGCGAGCTATGCTCTTGCCACGGGTGTGGCGGAAGCTCATGTATTTGTAAGGCGGGAACAGCTGCCTAGTGTTAATCCCATTCGTCAGATGGAGCAATCCGGGATGATCGAGCGATACCATGCTCTTCCGGTTGCCGATAAATATGAAGTGATCTCTCATTTCTTCAAATTCAATCAACCACCTACCAACGATACGTTTAATCGCGCGGCAGCCTGGCCTGGATTCGAACTTCATTTGAACTCGCCTTGGCTGAATGTCGAAGCGACGGAGCAGGGTGCGGTTGTGCATACGGCACAAGGAGCATATACGTTTGATTTTCTAATTATTAGCACAGGTCTGCTAAGTGATCCGGCGCTTCGTCCTGAACTGAGGCTCGTAGAGCCATACATTGCGCGCTGGAAAGACCGTTATGAGGCTCCGTCAGAGCATCGCAATGAATTACTGGATGCACATCCTTACTTGAGTTCGGGGTTTGCGATGACTAGCAGGAGTGAACAAGGTGAGAAGCAGTTACATGGACTGTTTATATTCAATTACTCTGCACTTGCCAGCTGTGGTTTGTCGGCATCGGCCATATCGGGGACCAAGAGTGCCGTGCCGAAACTGGTCTCTGCCATAGCGGATCAATTGTTCCTCGATGATCGGGAGGTTATTTTGCAACAATTCTATGCTTATGAAGAACAGGAATTTACGGCTACATGGGTGAAAACGGGTGCACTCGCTGAGTAAACGCACCTCCATAAGATAGCGAACGTGTGGCATCTGATGCTGCACGTTTTTTGGTTTTTCACATGATGAAGGTTACACTTGCCTTTAAATTGTTGTAAAATGTCGGTTGGAACATGTTAAAGGCAGGGATAATAGATGAATGAAATAAAAATGAACTATGAACAGTTTAGAGCCCATTTGAAAAAAGCGTCGCGCAAACGGAATGTACCTTTGATTAAAATAGTTGCATTTCAAGAGAAATACATGAAGATTGAAGAAGTGCAATTTTACGATGTGGAACAAAATCATATGAGTGTTCAGGCCTGCAATACGTTGTGGTTGCATCTGGAGAATAAATCTTTCCGTAATATGGTGTCCCAACATTTGCAGTTCTATAGAGATATGAAGAACCTGGGTCGGCATTCCTTTGAGAATCTGATCAAAGAACTATATGATACGTCTGTTCCTGTGCTGCTCGATTACAATCCCGCTGATTATTACACCTCGGGACAGCTCGCTGAGATTCTGGTCATGGACGAGGAGAAGCTGATTGAACAATTAGAGATGGGACGCTTCAAGGGGGCGTTTATTAATGAGGATGGCAAATGGCTTAAACCCAAACCGGATGCCATGCTTGTAGAGTCTTGAACATCATGAGATTCCCATGCACAGCAAAATCCTGCAAACGCCGCGCATAAAGCGCTGGAGGCTGCAGGATTTTTGATGGAGATACGAAAAAACATCGTTCGATCATTAGAATTAGATACTCAAGTGTCGCGACGTACCGTGAATCCGTCTTTGCAACGATTAGGATTGCCAGGGATGGAGACCATCCTCCGCCCTTGAATCATAATTCCCTTTTGACAGGTACGAAAAGCAGGAGACTTTCCGTTCAGGCGACATTTGTTGAAGGTTACAGGGGTAAGCCGCGCCATGGAGGCGATAGAGCTTCCAACAGTGGGAGCTTCAACAATCCATTCCGCAGAGGATTGCGGACCTGAATAACACTGAATGGTGCGGAAGGTCCAGCCTAACGTTAGATTAGAGAGCGTAATGCACCAGGTTTTGGGCGTTAATTTGGCGATGACTGCTCGAATGTGATGGCCAGGGGAAACGGGATGTGGAATAATGGTTTCTGCGTTAGGCAGGATCTCCCACCAGGCATAATAGCTAGCCTTGCCTTGAAACCAGTCATGACCTGTTCCGGTCTGAATCAGACTGCTATTTTTGAAGCCATCAATCCCAATCCATGCGGATGAATACGAGTTACCTTTGCTAGGTAGAACACAGGGAACTGTCCATTCTGCTGAGATGCGGCGGTATTGGTGTAGTGTTCCTGTACAAGCATAACCGCTCCAGTTGGATGAGACCCATCCAAAACGCGAAGAGGAATCTTTCTTTTTCTGATGCAGGGAACAGGGTTTTCGCCGTTTGTGTGGACGATCTGTCATCAGGTCACCACCTTCTATAAAATCGGGACTAGATTATCAGATGCGTGTTTGAGGATTGGGGAAATGGACAACTGGACAAGAAAATGAGTCGAACGATGCAACTTTTTGAAGGTTTTTAAATTATTTTGAATGAAAATGGTTGTTTTTTGAGGAGATTATGATACTATAGAAGCAGTTGGAGGAATGAAGATGCTGACTGAAGAACGATATGCTGCAATTATAGAGCGCTTACATGCACAGGGGATTGTGAAATTGCAGGAGCTTGTTGATGTGTTAGGTGCTTCTGAATCAACGATTAGGCGTGACTTGATTGATCTGGAGAGTCGTCAGATGCTCAAACGCATCCATGGCGGTGCCGCACTGGTGAACGAAAAAACGCTTGAACCGGGCATGGAAGAAAAAACGTTCAAAAACATTCAACAAAAAACAGCGATTGCTCGCTTGGCTGCAATGGAGATCGCAAATGGCGAATGCGTATATCTGGATGCAGGAACGACAACATTAGCCATGATTCCCTTCATTGAAGCGAAGGACGTAACGGTGGTTACCAACGGACTTTCACATGTTGAAGCTTTGGTAAGCAAGCGTATTCGCAGTTACTTGCTTGGAGGTATGATGAAAATTCATACGAAAGCGGTCATTGGCAGTATCGCATTACAGAACATGGATAACTTCCGTTTTGATAAATGTTTTCTTGGAAGCAACGGCGTTGACCCTGAAATGGGGTATACAACACCCGATCCGGAGGAAGCCTTGATTAAAAGGCGTGCACATCAATTGTCGGGAAAATCTTATGTGCTGGCTGATTCCAGCAAAATAGGGGAAATTACTTTTGCCAAATTGTTTGATTTGGAGGAGGCTGATTTGATTACCGAGCAGATGCCAGAACATTGGCGGCCTGGAATCGCCCAGAAAACTAAAATAATTGAGGGATAACGATGATATATACAATAACACTTAACCCGTCCATTGATTACATCGTGGAAGTTGATGAGCTGAAGCTTGGTGGATTGAATCGAATGAATCGGGATTTGAAGCTGCCTGGAGGCAAAGGCATTAATGTCTCTCGCATACTGAATCAACTTGGAGCAGATAACACGGCCATTGGTTTCCTTGGTGGATTCACAGGGCGTTTCATTAATGACAAGTTGCAAGAAGATCACATCCGGACAGACTTTGTCACAATTGCAGACGATACGCGTATTAACATCAAGTTGAAGCACGGAGAAGAGACAGAGATTAATGGTCTTGGACCTGCAATAAGCGGAGAAGAAGCAGAGCAACTGCTTCACAAATTGTCTTCCTTGGAAAAAGGAGATATTGTCATTCTCTCCGGAAGCGTACCACCTGCTCTTGGAACGGATTTTTATGATCGTCTCATTAAAGTCTGCAAGCAAACGGGTGCGGAATTCGTGATTGATACAACTGGCCCTGCGTTAATGGAAGCTCTTGAACATGCACCATTGCTGGTGAAGCCAAATCATCATGAACTAGCCGAACTGTTCGGTGTAACCATTGACACTCGCGAGGAACTGGTTTTATACGGGCGCAAGTTGCTTGAAGCCGGAGCCAAACATGTATTGATCTCCATGGCAGGCGAGGGTGCACTATTCATTACCAAAGCAGAAGTCCATCATGCGAGTGTACCAAAAGGTACTGTGAAAAACTCGGTGGGTGCTGGTGACTCCATGATTGGTGGATTTGTAGGTACCTATGTACAGAGCGGCGATCTGCTGGAAGCTTTCCGCACAGGGGTTGCATCTGGAAGCGCGACTGCTTTCTCGGATGATCTAGCAACACGTGAATTGATTGATGAATTACGCAATCAAGTAACTATTACGACGATCTAGTCTAACGGAAATATAAAAGTTTCTTATTTGTAATTGTAATGTATTGAGGCCTGCCCATCGCAGGCCGATAGAACCTAAGGGAGTGTACCAAGATGAGAATAACAGACTTGATGATCCAGGAAACGATGATCATGGACCTGCAAGCCACAACGAAAGATGAGGCTATTGATGAACTGATTGCAAGCCTGAACCGAAGCGGACGTATTAATGATCCGGTCCTGTTCAAGGAAATGATCTATAAAAGAGAAGCTGAATCCAGCACGGGGATCGGTGGCGGAATTGCGATGCCACACGCCAAAACAACAGCAGTGAATGAACCAACGGTTGTATTTGCCAAGAGTAGACAAGGCCTTGATTTTGAAGCGTTGGATGATCAGCCAGCTCATGTGTTCTTCATGATTGCCGCTCCAGAAGGCGCAGGGAATACCCATCTGCGTACGCTTGCAGCTCTTTCCAGGTTGTTGATTGATAGCGATTTCATCTCACAGTTGATGAGTACAGATACACCTGCCGAAGTCAGTGCATTGTTTGATGCCAAACAGGCGGAAGCAGCAGAAAAAGAAGCGGCCAAAGAGAAAGCAAAAGCTGAAAAAGCAGCAAATGCCTCATCCGGCTCTACTAGTGGTCAGCCACAGAATACCTCTGGTGTGATCGTGGGTAACGCAAACTCGGAAGATTTTGTTGTTGCGGTTACAGCCTGTCCGACAGGTATAGCGCATACGTTCATGGCTGAAGATGCACTTAAAAAGAAAGCTCAGGAAATGGGCATTAACATTCGCGTAGAAACAAACGGCTCCGAAGGAGCACAGAATGTGCTGACGGCTGATGAGATTGCCCGCGCCAAAGGGGTTATCGTTGCCGCAGACAAAAATGTAGAGATGGCACGTTTCGATGGTAAACCGGTATTACAAAGACCGGTGAGCGATGGAATTCGCAAATCCGAAGAGTTGATCCGCAAAGCTGTTAACGGTGATGCACCGATCTATCACAGTCAAGGCGGAGGTACCAAGGAAGAGGGAGCAAGCACTGGCAAGATCAGTGTAGGTAGCAAAATCTATAAAGATCTGATGAATGGTATCTCTCATATGCTGCCGTTTGTTGTAGGTGGCGGTATCCTTCTCGCAATCTCATTCTTGTTCGAGCAGATTGCTAGTCCTGATAATCCAATTGTGCAACTGCTTCAAACGATCGGTGGCGGAACAGGTGCATTCCACTTCCTAATTCCGGTCCTTGCCGGATTTATCGCGATGAGTATTGGTGATCGTCCAGCCCTGATGCCTGGTATGGTCGGTGGATTGATGGCGGTTAACTCGAACGCAGGTTTCCTTGGTGGTCTGGCTGCCGGTTTCCTGGCGGGTTATGTAGTCATTGGTCTTCGTAAGGCATTGAAAGGTTTGCCAAAAGCAATTGATGGTTTGAAACCAATCTTGCTGTATCCGGTATTCGGTTTGCTGATCGTAGGTGCAATCAGCTTCTACGTCTTCGATCCAATCTTTGGTTCCCTGAACACATGGCTTGTAGATGCACTAGGTAATCTGGGAACAGGAAATAAAGTATTGCTTGGGCTGTTGCTTGGTGGCATGATGGCGATCGATATGGGCGGACCGTTCAACAAAGCGGCATATACGTTCGCGATTGGGGTATTCACATCCAGTGGTAACACAGACGGTGCATGGATGGCGGCGGTTATGGCAGGTGGTATGGCGCCTCCTCTGGCAATTGCCCTGGCAACGACGTTCTTCAAATCCAAATTTACGGAGCAAGAACGCAAATCGGGCTTGACCAACTATGTTCTTGGATTGTCTTTCATTACGGAAGGTGCAATTCCATTTGCAGCAGCTGATCCACTTCGTGTATTGACATCATGCATCATTGGTTCTGCTGTTGCGGGCGGACTGACACAATTGTGGAGTATTAATGTACCCGCTCCGCACGGCGGCATCTTTGTTGCTGCACTGGCGAACCACGCAATATTGTTCCTGCTTGCCGTTGCCATTGGTGCAGTGATCTCCGGTCTGATTCTGGGCTTGTGGAAGAAATCACCAACGCTTGTGAAGTAAGGAATATTAGAAACATCTCCTGGGTGGATTTCACCTGGGGGATGTTTTTTTTTTTGTTTCAACTTTTTCATCAGACAACGGAAATTTGCCTCTGAATTTGTGTTTGTGTAAAATGCTTATTTAGCATTCATATGAATATATGGTAAAATAAAAATATATAATGAAACAGTGTTTCAACTAATGAAACTTATGCAGGAGGAATTTGAATGTCTGATGTAATCAAGAGTCAGGTGCAGAAGCAGTTTGCGAAAAATGCAGGAAAATACGTGACGAGTACGGGACATGCCAAAGGTGAAGATCTCGAGTTGCTCGTGTCTTCATCTCAAGCTACTCCAGATATGAACGTGTTGGATATCGCCACTGGAGGAGGACATGTCGCCAATGCTTTGGCTCCTCTTGTTCAGCGGGTGACTGCCCTGGATTTAACGAAGGAGATGCTGCAGGCAGCTGAACAGTTTATCCTGGGGAATGGACACGATAATGTAGATTTTGTAGCCGGGGATGCGGAGAAGCTACCATTCGATGATGATGTCTTTGACCTTGTGACCTGCCGAATCGCGGCTCACCATTTCCCGGACGTTTCTTCGTTTGTTCACGAGGCGTTGCGAGTCATGAAGCCTGGTGGAAGGTTGTTATTGATTGACAACGTGGCACCTGAACGTGATGAGAATGACCAGTTTTACAATGAAGTAGAGAAGTGCCGAGATGCAAGCCATGTTCGAGCATGGCGCAAGACGGAATGGATTCATATGCTGGAGTATGCGGGCTTCCGAATGGAAGCGATGGTTTCTTTCCAGAAGCGCTTTAAATTTGAAGAGTGGTGTAATCGTGCAGCACTGCCGGAACAGGAGAGGGGTGTACTTGAAGCAAGCATGTTAAGCGCACCGTCCATCATCAGGAAATTTTTTGATTTTGAAGTGACAACGAACGGGAAGCTCGACAGCTTCCAAGGAGAAAGTGTATATATTCAAGCGACTAAGCCGACTCATGTCTGATTCAATAGAGCAGACCATTAAGTTGGCAGGTTTTGAACGACTAAAAGGGCGGATATTAATCAACAAAAACAAGCAGAGTACCTTGAACAGGTAGATCTGCTTGTTTTTTTGGCATATTTATAATCATCAAAGCGACGGTTCAGGGTTTTAGTATAACCTTGGTACATTCGTCTTCATGATCGTTGAAAATACGATACGCATCGCTTGCATTCTCCAGTGGAATTCGATGGGAGATGATCTCGGTTGGATCAAATTCACCAGCTGTGATTTTACGGAATAACTCAGGCATGTAATGTATAACAGGGGCTTGTCCCATTTTGAGATTGATATTACGTTCAAACAGATTGCCTAATGGAAACATGTTGTAGGAAGAACCATATACACCTGTAAGTTGAAGTGTACCGAATTTGCGAATGGCCTTCATGCCAATCTCGATGGCACTCAGGGAACCGCCATGCAATTTCAGCTTCTGTCCAATTTCCTCCAGCGTGCTTTTTTTGCCATCCATACCTACACAGTCGATGACAACGTCGGTTCCACCTTGTGTAATCTCGCGAATGTGTTCACCCATATCATCGTAATCTTCAAAATTAAAAATCTCTGCATCGTTCAAACGTTTGGCTTTCTCCAGTCGATAGGGCAGGCGATCTACAGCAATAACGCGTTTGGCACCTTTCATCCAGGCGAACTTTTGCGTCATCAGTCCAATGGGGCCACTACCGAGTACGGTAACTGTATCTCCCGGTTTAACTCCCGCATTCTCGACACTCCAGTAAGCGGTTGGAAGAACATCGGACAGGAACAATAAGGCCTCATCTTCCAATTCACAGGATTCCGGGATCACAAACGGTGTGAAGTTCCCATAGGGAACACGCAATAACTCTGCCTGACCTCCAGGGTGGTTGCCGTAGCGCTCAGTAAATCCAAAATAACCGCCTGTATGAATATCCGGATTGCCATTGGAATTATCGCACTGACTCTCCATGTCATGATTGCAATAGAAACATTCGCCACAAGCGATATTAAAAGGCAGGACCACACGGTCCCCCTTCTTCACACGTGTTACTTCCGGACCGACTTCTTCTACAATGCCCATCGGTTCATGACCGATAACATAATCTTTGGCAGCGGGCAGGGCTCCCTGATAAATGTGCAGATCGGATCCACATATGGCTGTGGAAGTAATACGAACGATAATGTCATCCTTCTGTTGCAGTGTGGGATCTTCAACCTCTTTGACTTGAATGTCCTTCATTCCCTGAAACGTAACGGCTCTCATCTTCATATTCCTCCTTGTATAGTGGGATTCTCTGACAATTACCCCTTTTCAGCTCAAATGATAGAGAAGATACTAAATTAAACCACAGGCCATTTTATTTTTCGCAGCGCATCGAGCAACTCAGGGGGCGCATTCAGATTGTCGCGGACCAGATCCCGCGGGGTTAACGCCATCCATTGATTCAGGGACACATCCTCAAATCGATCACTTCGGAATATTTCCAAAAACCATAAAGTGTCTGTACCGGTATTCTGTATATAGTGTCCCATTGCGACAGGAACATATCCGACATCTCCAGCCCGATAATCAAATGTTCGAGCAATGCCATTGCCTCCAAAGACGGTCATTCTTCCTTGTCCTGTCAGATAATATTGCCATTCATCTGCATTAGGATGCCAGTGCAGTTCACGCATGGCGCCAGGACGGATCTCAACAAGTGCAGCTGCAACAGTAGTAGAGATGGGAAAGTTGGTGGAGTCTACAATACGGACGCTTCCGCCAGGTGTAATGAGTGGTTCCTGCGCCAGCAATCGATGTTTGAAAGTGAGCGGAACGGTACCGTATGGCGACTGAACTTCCTGGCTCTCGATGGAGCCCGGGACAGTATCTTGGAAAATGTACACCTGTTCCTTCGGCATCGACTGAAAAGCAGATTCGGGCACGCCGAAATTGACAGACAATACTTCCGGTGGTGTATGGGCAAACCAGTCGGATATGGATAACGTATTCAGATCGGAGAAGGACCCGTCATCAAACACGAGTAGAAATTCACAACCATCCTCCAGTCCTTGAATGGAATGGGGGAGACCCTTTGGGAAAAACCAGAGATCGCCCGGCCCAACATCTGCAATAAAATTACGTCCGTTCTGATCCACCGAGGTGATTCTCGCTGTTCCCCAGATCATATAGGCCCATTCGGATTGCTGGTGCCAATGGAGTTCTCGTACACCGCCGGGTGTCAGGCTCATGTTCACACCAGCCAGTGTCGTGGCAACAGGAAGATCCCGTACGGTAATTTCACGTGACCACCCCCCATGGTTCAATTGCATATGGGTATCGGAAAAAGACATTCTCAGATTGGGCAATAACCCGTTATCGGTAGCTGGAGGTACCAGCATATCGGGGTTTTGTATATCTCTCATGACATCTCTGGGTCCCAGATCAGGTCCTCCAGCGCCATCACTGCGAATGGGTTGCGGGATGAGAAGAGGTTTATCATTTGGTTGCTGTCCTTTGGTCATTGAGTGATCCCTCCAGATTCAGTGGCATGTCACACGCGACATGGTATCGTTATGTCTACACCTATGAATCAGGGCCTGGATAATATGAGGGACAAACGACAAAAAAGACGTGACCGCATGCAGTCACATCTTCTGGTTATCGAATCAGATGAAGGCAGAATTCCAGATCGGATTGAAGATGCCCGTTCATTAGGCGCTCAGCGTGTTTTTGTTATATTTCGTCCTCCTGGTACATCACGATTAGGATGGGGTGGAGGCAGGTTTTTCACGCTGCGTTGTACGAAAACGCTGCTCGTAGATTTCGTGTACACGATGGAGAACGGCAGGACCTTGCTCGGTAAAACGAAGCGCTGTCGCTTTATTTTTCACCAAGAAAGTACCGGATTCATGTCTGGTGGGTGATAAAGCCGCACTGTAGAGCAATGAAGCGCCATGACTCGGATGGGGAAAGAACCATTTCATAATGGGTTTGATATAGAAGGGCAGACCGGATGTTTTGTTGCCCCGTAGCGTATTATTTCCACCGGGATCTACGCTTAGCAGTTGTATGCCATCTCCCTTGGCAGATTTGGCAACCTCGCGTGTCCACAGAGATAAGCCGAGCTTAGAAATGGCGTAGGGACCAAACAGCTTTTTGAATTCAGCTGGACGTTCCAGGATGTTTAGATCAAATTGTTTGACCATTTTGAACGCGGTGGTGGAAGTATTAATGACGGTCTTCATCTGTCCTTTGAGCAATAGCTCAGCCAATTCCATGTAAATGATATAAGGGATTACCGTCTGAAGTTCGAAGTGTAGTTCATGCCCCTGATCAGAGAAACGAAGCTCGGAGGCGCTCCCCCCGGCATTGTTAAACAAGACATCAATCGAATCGGTATCAGATTTGATCTGATCCAGTGCAGTTCTCAGGCTATCGTAGTTGGTCAGATTGGCCTGAACCCAACGCAGCTTGCCTGAACGTAAGGCGTTCTGAATATCGGTATCCTCGGCTGGGAAAGCTGACCGGTTGAGACCGATTACCTGCCATCCTTCATCCAATAACTTGCGTGTCAGTTCAAGACCAATTCCTGACGTTGAGCCTGTGATGAGAGCGGTGTGAAGCTGATTTTGGTTATTCATGTATACCTCCAGAAGAATGGGATTACAGAGCGAATCTGTATGCTGCGCTCATTCTATAACTTGGAGTCGACTCCAAGTCAAGAGGGGCTCGAATGGATCATGCTTGACTTGGAGTCAACTCCAAGTTGTAATATGGAGAGAAATGAATGTGGAGGAGGCCCATATGTTGAGCGACCATGTCATGTTCTCCATCAAAGAAACGTCAGAGCAGGCCGGATTATCGGAAGATACCATTCGTTATTATGAGAAGATCGGGCTGATTCCCCGGGCTGAACGCAAGCCTAATCGCCATCGGGTGTACCGCTCGGAGGACATCCATACGATGAAGTTGATCACTTGCCTCAAAAAAACAGGAATGTCTCTGGAGGAAATGAAGCCCTATTTGCATATGTCCATAGACTCGGATCTCGCAGATTTCCCGGAGGAGCGGGAAAGGCTGGTGAATTATCGAAGCAAAGTTGAAGCACAGATTGCTTCGCTACAGCAGGTCGTTGATTTTATCGATGAGAAGTTGGATAAACGAAGTATGTTTCCTGATGAGTGCCCTATTACCGGGGAAAACCAGATGTCTGTTTTTGAGAAAAAGAACATATTCGTTTGACGGACAATTGATATTGAAAAGAGGAAATCTGCCTTGACTCTACAACAATTAAAATATGTAATTGAAGTGGCCACACGCGGCTCGATGAATGAAGCAGCCAAACGCCTGTTTATCTCGCAACCCAGCCTGTCGAATGCCATTCGGGATCTGGAGCAGGAGTTACGAATCACCATTTTTGAACGTACCAATAAGGGGATATCTCTGTCCAAAGAGGGCGTTGAATTTCTAAGTTACGCACGTCAGGTGGTAGAACAGGCTGAACTGTTGGAGAATCGGTATCTGAACGCCAAGCCATCTCCGCAGCATTTCTCCGTATCGACACAACATTATGCGTTTGCGGTGAATGCCTTTGTTCGTCTGGTACAGCAATATGGTCAGGATGAATATGAGTTGGCGCTTCGGGAGACAAAGACCTACGAGATTATTCAGGATGTGAAAAGCCTGCGTAGTGAGATTGGCATCCTGTATTTGAATGAATTCAATGCCAAAGTGATTAACAAATTGTTAAAAGATGCAGGTCTGGTCTTCACAAGCTTGTTCACAGCCAAGCCCCATATCTTTATCAGTGTGAAGAACCCGCTTGCGAAGCAGGATTCGGTTGCGATTGAGCAGCTGCAAGATTATCCGTATCTGTCATTTGACCAGGGAGAGTACAATTCCTTTCATTTTTCCGAAGAAATCCTGAGTACGTTATCTCACCCCAAGAGCATACAGGTCAACGACCGCGCAACATTATTTAACCTGTTGATTGGTTTGAATGGTTATACGATCTCTACCGGTGTGCTTAGCGCTGATCTGAACGGAAACGAGATTATTCCTGTACCGCTGGAATGTGAGGAAACCATTAATGTGGGCTGGATAAGTCATAAGAGTACTTCTCTCTCTAATCTGGGCGTGGAATATGTCCGAGCTTTGCATGAGGCTATAGGGTCTTAATGATGTTGGGAGGTTCGTCAAAAATCCGTTTCCGTACAATCGGGAGCGGTTTTTTTTGTTCTGTTGCGATCACTCAAGTAGAGGGTGGTATGTTGTCATCCCGTGTAATAGAATGAAGGTATATGTCGAATAGGTGTGAGAGCACGAAGGGAGAACGGTTAGTGAGAGTTCTGTATCGAAATAAAAGTGAACAGCATGAGCTGACGGTATATGATACCAAAAAGCTATATGGAGAGAAGGGGCGATTTCGTGTATTGGAGTTCTCCAATGCAGCTGTGCAGGGCGCAATGGATCTGGATGAGCCTGCCCGGATGGTCTTGGAGTATCCAAGAGCGATGGTACATCTAATGGAACTGAATCATCCTGAATTTGAGAAGGTATTTGTGGTCGGACACGGTATTGGCACATTGCCAACCTACTTGTCTGATTGTCAGGTAAAGGTGGCTGAGCTGGACGCAGAGGTCGCTGAGCTGAGCCGAACTTTTTTTGGATATGAAGGAAGTCCTGTACTCATTGGGGATGGTCGTGAATTATTAGGGCAGGAGCCTTCAGGGATATATGATTATATTATTGTTGATGCGTTTACGGCAACGGGTACACCCGAGCATTTGATATCCAGTGATTTTTTTGCCTTGGTCAAGGACAAGCTGGACAAGAAAGGTGCTGTGCTCCTTAATGTGTTCGGTCATGTTGGCGATGACCGGCTTGTGAGTGCGATCTATGCGACACTTCAGGCACACTTTGCTTATACACGTGCATTTGCATTGCCCACAGAAACAGCGGATGAATTTCAAAATCGTATTTTAATGGGCAGTCATCATGCGATCGAATTTCAGATTCCCCACATGGCGGGGTTTGTTGAGCAGGAGCCGGAAGAAGGATATATCATCGTTGATCCAGACTGAACCTGAACAGTGATTCTTCCAGGGAAAGTAAATGTCATTAAATCGTCAATCTTACGATGTAATTGTTAAGATTTCTCAAACTCTTTATTTGATCTTAACAACTTTCGTATAAGATAGAGGGAATATGCTTTTTCATGAAAATCCGGGGGAAGTAAATAATGATTGCACAGATCAAAAGATCCAAATTACGAAGAAAAATAAAAAACATCAAGAAAATCAGTCTTACAGCTTTACTCGGTGGGCTGGTCACCATATCCGTCTTAATGACATTGACCCTCATGGTCATCTCATCTTATACATCTCAGAAACAGTCACTCATTGATAACACCCTAACGCTAAACTATGCAAGCGCTGTGCAAATGAGCCAAACCCTGGATTCGCTTTTTAATTCCATGCAGGAGAGCTTGAAATTTGCAGCCCAATATTTCCCTGATATGGATCAAACCAATGCTAAAGAATTGAATTCCACATTGGATTTGGTTCGCAATAGCAGTAATTTTTTTAATTCCGTTGCTTTGGTAGATAAAGCAGGAGTAGTCAGGTCTACCTCACCTTACTCGCAGGCTAGCGTAGGTAACCATGTTAGTTCAGATGCAGCAAAAGAAGCGATTAAATCGAGAGCTTCCTATATCTCCGAAGCGTACCAGACACCCCGAACCAAACGCAGAATTGTATTTGTCAGTGAACCGATCTTTGATTCGGCAGGTGCGTACCAAGGAACGATTGGTGGAAATATCTTTTTGCAGGAAGATAATATTTTGAGTCTGTCTTTTGGCAGTCAGCTCAAGACAAGCAATGGTTCCTACTTTTTTATTGTGGATAAGAAGGGCACGTTGTTATTTCACCCAAACACCAACCGCATTGGGGAAAATGTCAGTAAAAATGAAGTGGTACAGAAGCTGCTCATAAATGAGAACGGTAAAGAACAATACAAGAACCTTGCAGGTGTGGATTCACTTGCCGGTTATTACAAAGTTCCGTCAACAGACTGGGGCGTCGTCATCGTGTCTCCAACCCAAACGGTGTACGATCAATTGAATCATCATATCCGTATGTTGTTACTGTATACTTCTGTGCCTTTCCTGATTCTGACTCTAATTGTACTTCGGGTGGCACGTAAGCTGGCCAGTCCGTTTGTGTTGCTCGCTGATTTGGTGAATCAGGTCGATAAGGGACAAGTGGATCTGCCGGTGATGAAGCCTCATTGGAACAGGGAGGCGGACCTTCTTACACGTACCGTTGTTGGCGCGTTGGCGAACTTTAGGAAGCAGAAGAACCAGCTTGTCTATGATGCCAGAACAGATGTTTTAACAGGTATGAACAATCGCAGAACCTTCGAAGAAGTCATTCAGGAATGGATTCAGGATGAAGCACCATTCTCCATAATTGTTCTGGATATTGACCGCTTCAAGTCCATTAATGATACATTCGGGCATCATGCTGGGGATGAAGTGCTGAAACACATTGCCAATATCATTCAATTGTCTGTTCGCACGGAAGATGTCTGTGCTCGTTTTGGTGGAGAGGAATTTGTAGTCTTATTAAGGAATTCCGAGTCTAACGTGGCTTTTGAGATTGCTGAACGTATCCGAATAACGGTCGAAGAAAGCATATTGCCTATTGATCGTTCCGTAACCATCTCAGCTGGTATTGCTGAATATCCGAAGCACTCCACAACATCCACAGAACTGTTTCACTTGGCCGATAATGCATTGTATCAAGCGAAGGAAGAGGGGCGTAATCGTACGGTTACGATCCAGACGGTTATCAAATAAACAAAAGAAGCTGCTCCCTAAGAACAAGGGACAGCTTCTTTTGTTTTCTATACCTCTTGTGAGGATCTGGCCAGCACCTCATTGGTATACGTTTCTCCCCAATCTCGCATGCTGAAGATAATTGGTCGTAGCGTTTCACCAAATGCTGTGAGCGAGTACTCCACTTTTGGTGGGATTTGGGGGTAGATTTCACGATGAACAATTCCGCTGCTTTCCAACTCTCGAAGTTGTAGGGTGAGCATACGCTGGGTGATGTCAGGAAACAATTTGCGAAGCTCATTGAATCTCAGAGGACCAGAGAATAAGTGATACAAAATGGCACCTTTCCATTTGCCTCCAATCACACTAAGAGTAACTTCCACGGAACAGCCGTATGGCGTTGGACATGGCTTGGTTGCATCTTTTTTCATTATTAGTGCACCTCCACTTTACGGTGATAATCTATGGTATCCATTTGGGTGATTACATTACATATCGTACGTATAGTTCATGAAAGAGCATATCACTTATTATGCAGATTATAAACCCTAATCCTAGGCGCAGGCAGATGTGATGATGTCTGTAAGAAAAAAAGAGCCCCCGTTTCGGCTTGCGAAACATGGAGGCTCAATAAATGGGATGAATTTTGTACACTATATCAGGGCATCGAGGGAATATGCACCAGCTCCAGCGAGAGCAACACCAAGTAATGATCCAATCATCACAAGGTTATATTCGAATCCTCCGTTCAGATTCCATAGACCTTTATCTGCGTGAACCTTGGCTATGGCTACAATCATCGGAAGCATGAGTAGAATGGCTCCAACGATAATCCATAGACCGACTCCAAACAGGAATCCACCAATTAATTCAGCAAGTCCTGCGCACACGGCCAACGCTCTAGCGGGTTTCAGGCTAATCGCTCCGAAAAATTCAGCCGTCCCTGATACACCCTCACCCCCAAACCAGCCAAACAGTTTCTTGCAGGCATGTCCGATCATAATAAAACCGATAACGAGACGAATAATGAGTAGACCCGTGTCTAACATGAGATGATTTCCTCTTCTCTGAATGTGTTAAAGTATGATAATGAGTGTGTATATGCTACTTCAGTGATGATAGAATGGAGTCACATAGAGCCATCGTTGCAATATTATCCTTGGCGCTAGAATGTGGGACTGTCTGGTTCTGGCAGCACGTGATGAAGTGCGCCATCTCACCAACGAAACCGCGTAGATAAAGGTCGCGATAAGCTCCTGACATGGGAGATCCGGAAGGGGTATATACGGTATCTTGCTCCTCGAGAGATTTCCAGGGAAGGCTTGTCGAGCTTCGGGATTGATGGACAGTAAGAGTGTTGATCTCTTCAGCTGACGCAAATCCGTGATCAAAGGTGACGAGTACACTTTCACTCTCCCGTGACCAGGCACTCATGCCGGTAAAATAAGCACTGCCTACCACGTTATTTTCGAATACAAGGGAAATGCTTTGATTAATGTGCTCCCCATCCTTCACGGTTGTGCCTGTAACACGTATAGCTTCTCCGAATAAGTAGCGCATCAGATCGATCATATGAATGGCAGCGAGTTTGATGAACTGCTCCTCATCCTTGCAAAACGGGGTGCTGTCTACAGCGAATTTCATCTGAAACGAACGCACTTTACCTAGCGATCCACCATTAATGAGTTCTTTTAACTTCAAGTAGACCGGAGCATAACGCTTCATAAAACCAACCATGACAACGACGCCAGCCTGCTCGGCAGCTTCGGCTACAGTGGAGGCTTCCGCAGCGTTCCATCCAAGCGGCTTGTCCACGTATACATTTTTGCCAGCCTGAATGCATTCAAGGACAAGAGCAGTCTGATCCATAGGCTGGGCGACCACAACGACTCCATGACAAGTTTCCTGCTGTAACATAAGCTGAGCGTTATCATACGCTTTGCCATTGCTGCCAAATCTCAGCAGAGCTGCTTCAGATCGTTCCGTACTGCGAGTGGCAATGGCCTGGATCTGCGCTCCGCATTCAACGACAGAAGGATATATATTCGTGGATGCATGAAACCCGGCACCGATAAAGCACAGATGGGTTGTTTTCAAAATGAGATCTCTCCTTCAATGTATCATTCGTATTGGTGGTTTGTTTGCTTGATAATACGATAGGGTGTTTGACGTTGATAAAAAAGGACATATGTCCTTTTTCTGAATGGATAAAAAGAAGTTGCATTATTATTTTGGAGCATGTATACTCTGAATTACGGTAAAACAAGGAATTGCTTCACCGGAACGCTTTTCATCCATGGATGAGGAGATACATAATATGCGGTCGTGGCGGAATTGGCAGACGCGCACGGTTCAGGTCCGTGTGGGCTAACCCCCCGTGGAGGTTCGAGTCCTCTCGACCGCATCAAACCAAAGAAAGGTTCGCGAGTTGCTTTAGAGCAATTCACGAACCTTTCTTTTATTTTTACAATAACATTGTGAATTCGGTATTTCGCTGTTGGCACTCTAATGCTGACGTTGCCGCAGAATGACTGCCATAATGAGGCCGGTGATAGCTCCAGCTATTCCAAACAGTGTAACACTGGCAATAACCTCAACGGACTGGAGACGAAACAAAAAAGCGATACCGCTGCCAAAGGTGGTTCCGGCGAGAAATCCGAGCGATATTCCTAATTCGTTGGTTAATTTCATTAATTCACCTACTTGGACATGTGAGATATGGATTTGCAAATATGGGGAACAGGAAGTAAAGTGTGATCAGGAAAATCATCACATTTTATTTCCTTTTTTATCTTGCGGTTTTAACACGTTAATTATGCATGATATCTCATATGGGAGGGTAAGAGCGAATGAATATGAACGAACGAATTGCAGCGTGGAATGAGGAAGCACAGCAGTGCGCTTGTGGTCATCAACACCGAGTGGTAGATATGCTCATTCATCTGGAAGCCGGGGCCATTCAGAGGTTACCTGGTTATTTGTCTGAACAAGGGTACCGCCATGTGACGGTTGTTTATGATCGACATACGTTTCGGGCTGCCGGATCTGATGTGCTGAACAGTGTTCGGGAAGCGGGAATGCATGTGGATGAGATCGCTCTGCCGGAAAATCGTACGGGTGATGTTATTGCGGATGAAGCAGCTATTGTGCAGGTCATGTTGGGTGTGAAATTGGAAAGCCAGGCTGTCATTGCGGTGGGCTCAGGTACCATTCATGATCTGGTGCGATTTGTATGTTCCAAAATGAACAAGCCCTTTCTGTCGATACCGACAGCGGCTTCAGTGGATGGGTTTACCTCTGCAGGTGCGCCCTTAATTGTAAGCGGCATCAAACAGACATTTCAGGCTGTTCCGCCTGAGGCCATCTTTGCGGATATGAATATTTTGGAGCAAGCTCCCCGAGAGATGACGGCTGCTGGATTTGGAGATATGCTGGGCAAATATACTTCCCTTGCAGACTGGATTGTTTCTCGAGATCTGGGAGGAGAACAGTTCTGTCCGGTCGCTTATCGGATGACAGAAGAAGCGCTGAATTCCTGCATTAATCAGGTACAAGCTATTGCGGAGGGGCGAGCAGAGGGAGTAGCTGCATTAATGGATGCATTAATTATTTCTGGCATCTCCATGCTGATCATTGACCATTCCCGCCCGGCATCCGGGGGTGAGCATCACCTGTCTCACATCTTGGAGATGGAACTGATGCAGGCTGGAGAAAGACCGGTTCTGCATGGTGCCAAAGTTGGGGTGGCCTGTGCATTGCTTACGGTGAGATATAAAGAACTTGCACAAACTTCGGGTGAACCAGTATTTGCGATATATAACCAATTACCGGAGGCTGCTCAGCTCATCGCATGGTTGGAGCAAGTAGGTGGACCTGTGACTACTGAACAACTTGGTGTAACCCCGGAGATGGTGGAACATGCGTTTACCACAGCGCATACGCTTCGTCCTCGATATACCGGATTGAAATATATCAATGAAGTGTTAAAAACGAGGTAAGGGTTATTTCTAAGGATGTATGGTCTCCGAGATTGCATAGTATTGGCTTCTAGTGGGCTGAAATGGCCTTGGTTTGGATTAGAAAGCCGTGAAGGGGATCACCTGACGGCGTTGGCGTAAGTGCCAGCAAGGCTGCTTCAAGGTCGGGAGAGAAGAGGGGGATGTTTCATTTTAAAAAGGCTCTGGCCTCCTGGGAGGAGATCAGAGCCTTTTGGTTGTTCGCTTATTTAGTTGTTGCGACGATCTTTCAAGATGACATCTGCGAACAAAATAGTTTTCGGGATGCGGAAAAATTGCTCCGCTTGTTCCTGAAACGCAGCGGAAGGCAGTGTTCCCTGATGCAGCCATTTGCGGAAAGTGCCGGGATGAACCCCGATCCAGTGGCTGACATCTGTCACCGACAAATCATGGACCATACACAAGCCTGTCAAGATACGGTTACTAACCGGAGAACGGGTCACTGTACGCTTCATGAAGCGAGATGACTCGGGTTGACATATGACAGGGCTATTACGCACAACTTCCTCATTAAAAAGAATGTGGCGGGGATAGCCGAGCAATTGGCAGGTCTTGTCCAAATTGGTACTGCCGGGTATCCGTCCTTCATATACCCACGCACTGACACTGCGTGAAGAGATGGAAAGGTCTTCTGCGAGCTGGGACAATTTGATATCATTGGCCATCAGCACGGCGAGAAGAACACGATTACGGATTTGACAGCGTGTCGGTTTTCGGAATCGTTTAACACGGACGCCTTTTCCCAAGTATTTACGGTTGATCAGAGACCACGCCTGGATGGAATGTTGTTCTGGTTGATTAGGCATATTTCCTCCGATTTTTTTTAACCAAATACTACAATAAACAACGGGGTACTTTCAAGTGCCGGGTTTACCTGTTTCAAATGCGTCAATGCGTCAATTCCTGATAAAGAGGGAACTACGAACTAGACCATACGCAATTCACATCCTAGTATATTCCTAGATTACAATGTTTCACTAAAAATGAAGGGACAAAATGAGCAGGATTAAAGATAATATAGTTCTAATTACTTATTATTAGGTCTGAAGAACTTTTATCTATTTTTTGTTGATATGATGCGGTTTATTTCCCTGAATTCCCCAAAAATTATTGGATCTGCTTCAACGCATCCGGTAGAAGGTGTGCACAAATCTGAAAGATAAATCCGCAAGTTCAGCATGACATGTGACCTGTCAAATCTCTTACTTTTACATATATTGTAGGGTACTCAAGTAAAGGGAGAGGTGAGGAACGTGAATCTGTCTGTGAATACCTTTGCTGCCATCTCGGGAGCGATAGTTACGTTTGCTTTTGGTGGATGGGATCAATTGCTGAGCCTGCTCGCGGTCGCGATGGCTGTGGATTATGTCACAGGTTTGGCAGCTGCGGTGAGAAGTGGTACGGGGTTGAATAGCAACATTGGCTTCTGGGGGCTTGCTCGCAAAGGGCTCATGCTGACCGTTGTCTTGCTTGCTCACCGAATTGACCTGATCATGGGAACCGATATTATCAAGGGAGGAGCTATTTATTTCTACCTCGTCAATGAACTGATCTCGATAACTGAAAACTATGCGAGAATCGGCCTTCCATTGCCCGGAAAGCTCAGACAGGCTATAGCAGTGTTGAAGAAACAGGAAGATCAGGAGTATTTGCCGGATCGGGAATGGTCAATTCCACAAAGCGAGGATAGTCTCCAACAGCAGGCTGAAACAGGACAAACTTCGCAGGATGAATCCGCGAAACAGGTGGAAGATGGTTCCCGAGAAAAATCCGAACCGAAAAGAGATGGTTCGGGTTAGTTTTTCTTTTCAAGAGAACGTTTCCAAGTATCCTTTCGTAATAGAGAACGTTATGATATATTTTGGATACATGAAAATTCATTCATTTCTACTATTATTATATTAAACGAGGTGCTTGCTCAGATGATTAAACATATTGTCCTGTTCAAAATGAAAGATCGCTCAACAGAAAGTATTGAAGCTGCTGCCCAGGTACTCCGTAATCTGGAGGGTAAGATTGATGTTCTGGTTTCACTTGAAATCGGGATTGATGTGCTTCGCTCGGAGAGATCGTTCGACATTTCACTCACGGCGGAGTTTGCGTCACTGGAGGATCTTCAGGCGTATCAGGTACATCCGCTTCATCAGGAAGTTATCAAGTACATGAATGAAGTCAGAGAACAGTCGATTGCAGTGGACTACGAGATCTGATCTGTTATTCAAACTACGTTGAGATAAAGGGGACTCTGCATGAGCGATTTAAGAGACGTTATGGAATTTCTATATATTTTTGTTGTGTTTCTAATCGCTTGTCCTGTGATGATATTCTGGCTTAAGCGAAGAGGGAAACGGAACCGATAACTCACTGAACGGGAAGTGAACGAATGTATTATGTGAACAGAGAACAGATTGCCCGCCGGCTTGCTGCTGTATCGGAAGTAGCTGAAGGGCTTCGCCGCGCAGCGCAGGCTTGGGATGGCAGTCTCATGCTGGGGATGGTTCAGGAGCGGTGTCTTCATCTGGCGATCGAGATTGTTACCGATGTGGGAAGTTATCTGATTGATGGCTTCATCATGAGAGATGCGAGCAGCTATGATGATATTATTCAGATTAATTATGAAGAAAAGGTTTTTGACAATTCGACCTATGAGATCTTGCGTCAGCTTGTGACGTTACGTAAACCACTGGTGCAGGATTATTACAGTTGGGAGCGATCTGAGCTCCATCCGCTTAGCATAGAGTTGCCGAACATACTTGAACATTTTACTACACAGGTTAGCGCATACGTGGAAACAGAACTTGGTCCTTTCAATGCGGCACAAGCCGAGGGACAGCGCAAGGAATGAGGGAAATCGCATGACAAATGAATCAAAAGAATTCAATGAAGTAAATACTGAAAGAAAAGAACCGAATGAAACGCCTTCCGGATTCCATCCGGTGTATATGGTTGAGCTCCTGTTCCGGGAACGTCCGGAGGTAGATCGCCTGCGTTTGCAGGAAGCGATGATTCGTCATACAGGACAAGTTCGACTGGATGTGAAACAAGGAACTGGAGAGCAAGAGCATGAGATGTTAGTCTTCTACCATCTGGACCATAAGGTATCTTTTCAGGAAGGGGCTATCCCTGCTCAGACCTGCATGCTTCCAGTGAATGAAATCGCAGATCGTGCACGTTTTGGCGGAGCTGTGCAACAAGCATGGCATTGGCCGGAAGTGGGACAAGTTGTCAAAGCTTCGCGTTATTCCATCCGGATACATGATATGTTCACGGCTGCCATGCCTCGTAAACAGCGTTTGGAGCTGTTCCAGAAAACTGTACTGGCAATTATGGAGAGTTTGACCTGTGATGCGCTGTATTGGTATGGCAGTGATAAGCTGGTTGAACCGGAAGCTTATACGCAAGCTCAGGAACGTGAGGAACATCTGTATGCAGCTATGAACGTTCGGATGTATCAGGCTGGAGGTACGGAGGAACAGCGCGGGTTGGTCATGGATACCGTAGGATTGTCTGCGCTGGGTGTACCTGATGTACAGTGTCACTTCGTTGGTCTTGATCCAGATACGGTGGCACAGACCTTACTGGGTGCAGCGTATTACATATTTGATCAGGGAGATGTCCTGCAAGATGGACAGACGCTGGGTTCGTCAGGTGGACGTCGCTGGCGTTGTGAACATCAGGCGGCATTAATTGCACCAGGACGATATGTCATTGATTTGGACCCGGGTGATGAGCATGCGGCGGCTGATCTTGAGCCGGCTCGTCAGAATTGAGTTTAAATCCAAGACATTCTGTAGCCATTCAAAAAGGGCGTTCAGATTATTTTTAACATCTGGAGTGTCAAGTCAAGCATGTGCTGCTTATAATGCATCAACAGAGTAGGCATTCGCCCGGATGGCTGAGCGACAGATCGTTGCTTCTGATCCGGTACTTAAACCATAGTAAAGGGAGAGATGTGACGTGAAGGATTCTAACAAAAGTTTGTTGTGGGGAGCTCTTATTGGCTCTGTGGTAGGTTCTGTTACAGCGTTATTGCTGGCGCCGAAATCGGGTCGTGAACTTCGTCAGGATATTACAGAAGGTGCTCGTCAGGTATCGGAGAAAGGTCAGGAACTGGCTGGAATCGTGGGGGAACAAAGTTCACAGATCGTATCCAAGGTTAAAGAGACCGCAGATGTCGTGATTCAGGATATTCAATCCTGGCGCAATTGCGGCGAAGGAAAAGAAATTCGTATATCGGCAGCCATTGTAGATACCGCCGATATCGATAAAACAGTTGATGAATCCGGCAATGACATCGTAGCGAAGCTTCCTGCGGATGAGTCCAAGGACGACAACTAAGCAAGCTTGAGATAAGCAGGCTTTCCTCTATTTAGAGGAGAGCCTGCTTTGTTGCGTGTCCCACACATAGAAGACGTGGCGCTGATTTAATTTGAACGCTGCGATGAAATCGGGTAAGATGTAGGTACCTTTTTGCCGGAATGTTCATACGGTAGGAAGAAAGCTCTGGGAAACAAACGTAATGAGAACCAATTCAATGAAGAAGGAAGCGGTGTGTTCGTGCAGCAAGCAATCGCTATATTAGACTCCGGTGTGGGGGGATTGACCGTCGCCAAGGAAGTGATGCGTCAGCTCCCGCGGGAAAAGATCATTTATTTTGGGGATACTGCCCGGACACCGTACGGACCCCGTTCGTCCGAACAAGTAAAACAATTTACGGAACAAATCGTTGATTTCTTGATCCAGTTCGATCCGAAGGTTATCGTTATCGCCTGTAACACAGCAACAGCGGCCGCGTTGGAGTATATCCGTTCCAAGGTGAATATGCCCGTCATTGGTGTTATACATCCGGGTGCGCGGGCAGCAATCACAGCGACACGTACAGGACGTATTGGTGTGATTGGTACCACGGGTACCATAGGTAGTGGGGCTTATACATCGGCACTTAAACAGTTGTCCCCCTATATTGATGTGGTAAGTCAGGCTTGTCCGGCGCTGGTGCCGTTGGTGGAACAAGGTGAATTTCGTTCCGAGCACACGACACATACGGTGGAGCAATCATTAGGCGAGATCAAACAGCAGCCAATAGATTGTCTTATTCTGGGTTGTACGCATTATCCCTTTCTCATGGACACCATTCAGGAAGTTATGGGACAGGAAGTGAAGTTAATCAGTTCGGCAGATGAAACGGCACGTGAAATCAGTACGATTTTATATGATAAACGAAAGTTGGCCAGTGGGGATGAGACTCCGGTGCATCAGTTTTTCTGCACTGGCGACCCTCGCATGTTCCAGAATATCACTCGTCGCTGGTTGGGAGAGCAGATCTCCAAGACTCCTGTTGTATGGCAGGTTACGCAATTATCATAGTTATACTCAAAATATGCATGAATCAGACTTTAAATTAATGTATTTAATAATGAATGATCCCGGAACTGTGAAGTTTCGGGATTTTTTGTCATGATTATGCATCAACAGGTGATGAACATGATTCATGTCACATGACGGACAACCCGACCTGCATACATATGTTACATAGACGAAGTTGGTGAGAACCGGACAGGAGACCTGTCTTTTCCTGTGGAAAGGAGAGCAACATGGAACTGCAATGGATTATCGTTCAGCGGGGAGATACACTGTCGCGAATTGCGTCAGCACACCGTATGACCAGGGAGTTACTTGCCGCACTGAACCCGGAAGCAGCCGCCCAGCCTTACTTGCTGGCAGGTCAGATGCTGCGTATTGTGCCCGGGACAGGTCGCAGATATGCTGTACCGCCTGGAGAACGTGTAGGGGAGATTGCAGGGAGATTTGGTCTGGAGGAAGAAGCGTTGCGACAGGCCAATCCCGAAATCACCAATATTACCGACTGGGTTGGTCGCTGTATTCATATTCCGGTTTCGAATGGAAAAACTATTGTAAAGATTCAGGGAGAGTATGGTTATAGAGAATTAATCAAGGATATAAACAAGCTGGAGCATCAATACCCGTTTATCGAAACGGGGTCCATTGGAACAAGTGTCATGGGGAAGTCGCTGCCTTATTTACGAATCGGGCAAGGGCCGAGACATATCCATGTTAACGCTTCTGTTCATGCTAATGAGTGGCTGACATCAGCAGTTCTGATGAAGTTTATCGAAGAGTATGCCGAGGCATATAGTGCACATGGGACATGGCATCAATACCAGACGGAACGCTGGATGAAAGAGACGACACTCTGGGCAGTGCCGATGGTTAATCCGGACGGGGTCGAATTGGTTCAGGAAGGTGTAGTCAATCACCACCCACATGCACAGCAGTTGTTAGCCTGGAATGCCGGCAGATCAAATTTCACCCATTGGAAGGCCAACATCAGAGGTGTGGATCTGAATGATCAATTTCCCGCCCATTGGGATGATGAGGTAGCGAGAAGAGGTGTGATCTCACCTGGTCCCAGGGATTATGCAGGGACAGCTCCATTAACCGAACCGGAGGCACAGGCGCTTGCGCAGTGGACGAAGCAACACACATTCGAGGCGGTTGTATCCCTGCATAGTCAGGGACAGGAAATCTATTGGAACTACCGTGATCTGGAACCCAGAGAGAGTGCTCCGCTGTCGCGTAGACTCGCCAAAGCTTCGGGTTACAAAGCGGTGAAGCTCGGTGGCAGTGATGCCGGATACAAAGACTGGTTTATCCAAGCTTTTGGTAAGCCGGGCTTCACGGTGGAAGTTGGGTTGGGTGTTAATCCGCTTCCCGTTGAACAGTTTGATGATATCTGTATCGAAGTGGGAATGTTGCTGGCTGAACTGTTATCTAATGGACAGTGAGGCAAGACCCTGAATGATGATGGTGTGAAACTTAACGGTAGATCATTCGTATAACAGGAACGGACGCTATGAGCGACGTTCCGTTTTTATTATTTTTTTATTGTGGCTTATTATGACATACGTTCTGGATGGTTTTCGAACGGGTAATGATGGATGTGCCGTTTGGCGATATATATTATTATACGGAGGGATTCGCATGAAGTGGAGAAGACTGCTGTCATTCAAACGATGGACACAAGTTTTCAAAAGGCTCCCCCGGCTGCTCCGGGCTCCGCAGATTCCTTTGGGAGAAAAGCTGTTATTTATTATTCCGGCCCTGTTGTACTGGGTGCTTCCTGACGTGATGCCGTTTATGCCCATCGATGATATCGGGGTTACTTTGATTCTGATGAATTGGTTTGTGAGCCGGGCAGAACGTAAATATCCTGTGCTTCAGGAGGGTGCACCTTCTTAATATGCAGCTCATGAATCATTTTAACATTGAATTCGCATCAATGTTATTGCGAAGAGCGGTAACTTTCTTTACAATAGATGCTGTAGTTTAAGAATGCTGAAATTGTTGAAACCTGCAATTACAATATAGGAGATGAAGAGAATGAACTGCAAAATTACGCGTAATGCTGCTAAAGTATTGAAGCTTGAATTGGACAAGCCGGAGAACGAAGGAAAAAAACTGCGCGTTGTCATCACACATGCACATGGTGACCATGCTCACTACGGGCTTGATCTCGACACACCAAAAGAAAATGATACAGTTGTATCTACCGATAAAGAGATTGATGTTATTCTTGCGAATGACCAGCCTCTGTTGAACGGTGTTAAAATCGACTATCTCTACTTCCCTGAAGAGGGATTCGTTATTACGAATCCGTCCCAAGGCAATCACGGCGACCACTAAGGGCGCGAAGAAGGGGAACTCATGGCTAACGATATCCGCGTATGCGAAAAGTGTAATCATGTTCGATTGAAATCGATTGTGCCCAAGCTGCAAAAAATGGCTCCAGACACGGAGATCAAGATTGGGTGCAAATCCTATTGCGGTCCTTGCGCGAAACGTGCATTTGTTTTTATCAACGGTCGGTATATCAGTGCGCCGACTGAAGAAGAAGTGCTCGTCAAAGTTGCAAAGTTCGTCAAGTAATAGGATGAGATATAACAAGGTGAGTGAATGAAAAGTTCACATATCAGAAAGGAGGGGCTACGAGCCTCTCCTTTTTTTGCGTTTGGGTAGTAGTGAAAGGATAAGTTACTCTATAGCGCCCTTGTTCGTTTCAGTGATTTCGAAGGAATCTTCTCTAATTTCAATGGCGATGACGGTATCATCTTTTTTCAAAAAATGTACATGCCCCAGTCGTTCTTCCTCTAATTCCACCCAGCCTGTATCTGCTAACTTCTGAAAATAATCCATTGGCGGGTATAGTCCTTGCTCACCCCCAATATGCTTTAGTTCATATTTAACACCCTCTTTAAGGGTGGGATGATCGGAATAAGCTTTGCCTTCAATAAGCTTCGCATTGCTTGGAACCGGGATATCGGGGTTAATGGATGATTCTGTATATCCTTCTATCTCGTATGTTGCTGGAGCACAGCCTTGTACCCAGATGAGCAGGGGCAACATACAGAGTGTCAGTACTATTTTCTTCAAATGAATTCCTCCCGACTCAGCATGTTTACCTAATAAACGTAGTGAAAGCAATTAAAGTTACGATAAAATCATAAAAGAAGAATAAGGAAGGCTTGTGCTATCCATCCTAAAGGGGTAACAGGAACATGATAATCCCAAGGAGGAATACTCATGCCGAAGCGTTATGATTCCAGTTTGCAAGCCGATACCACCGTATCTCAGGCGCAAAATGCGGTGAACAAGCTTCATTATGCTGTATCTCAGGCCCTGTCACACCCGACAGCACAAACCATAGTACAGGCGGAACGTCGTCTGGCACATACGGAGCAGGCAATGCGTCAAGCAGAGCTTTCGCTCGGAGGACAAGGCGTTGAGTTAGCAGAAGAGATGTTCATCGAGGAGAAGAGAAGATTGAATTCAATCCAGAGTCAGCACGGTCAAGGGAATTTATAACGTTCCTGTCACATCAGAACCCGCAGGGCAGCAATGCTTTGCGGGTTTTTTATATCTTTTGCAACGACTCTCGATTCATGAGTTTACTCTGACAGTATGTCGAATGGTCGCTTAAAATTCTGTGAGAAGGTTAATAGAACGAGAGCAGGCAAAATTCCATACGGGAGGTACAGAATGACAAAACATATTACAGATTGTACGATTCTGAACAACGGAGTAACGATGCCATGGCTAGGATTTGGAACATATAAAGCAAAAGGTAAGGAAGTACAACAGGCGGTTGAGACCGCTTTGGAGGTTGGATATCGGAGCATTGATACCGCGTCTATCTATGGTAATGAAGAAGAAGTGGGACAAGCTATTGCAAGCAGTGGTGTTGCCCGTAACGAACTGTTTGTGACAACCAAGCTCTGGAACGAGGATCAGGGATTTGATTCGACGTTGAGGGCATTTGAAGCCAGTCAGAAGGCACTTGGACTGAATGTGATTGATCTTTACTTAATTCACTGGCCTGGCAGAGACCAGTATAAGGAGACGTGGAGAGCATTCGAACGTCTATATAGCGAAGGAAGCATTCGTGCGATTGGTGTGAGTAATTTCCAAGTACATCATTTGCAAGATATCATAGATGAAGGCGGCACGGTGCCAGCAGTGAATCAGGTGGAGTTGCATCCGGGTCTGATTCAACAGGAATTGCAGGATTTCTGCGGGGCGCAGGGGATTCAACTGGAGGCATGGAGCCCGATCATGAAAGGCAAGCTGAATCAAGAGTCCACCCTCAAAGCACTGGCCCAGAAATATGGGAAAACGCCAGCACAGATCATTCTGCGCTGGGACATTCAGAATCAGATTGTAACGATTCCGAAGTCGGTTACCCCGGAACGTATTCGTGAGAATGCGGACATCTTTGACTTTGAATTGACACCCGATGAGTTGAAACAGATTGATGCGCTGGACTCGGATAAGCGGACGGGTCCACATCCGGATCAACTGTTTTGGGATTAAGTGGGTAGGTGCTAACTGAATATACATGTTTGATGATCTGTTAGTGGAGGTTCCGGTTACGGATCGTTCTTTCGATCGCTGTTGTCTCCAAATTTTTTTGATTCCTCTTTTCAGAGGATAAAATTTGGAGACAAAGGCGAGCGCTTCGCTTCTTCAGAATCGATTCCGTCTCCTCCACAGTAACTGTTCATCAAACACAAAAATATACAATGAGCTAAGTTGTGCATAGTATAAACAAAAGCAGCAGGATCGGGGAGTGTTCCTTGATCCTGCTGCTGTGTGTGTGAATTAATTTTTTTTCGGCACTGCGCAGCCGTCATCTGTGCAGACACCACTGCCTTCGGCTTCGGTTGTGTTGGACTCAACCATGGTGAACGGGGAACGTTCGTCCCATGCTTTCTGAATGGCGTCCAGGAACACCTCATCCGGCTGAGCGCCTGACACGGCGAACTTGCGGTCAAATACGAAGAACGGTACGCCTCGGATGCCCAGTTGCTCGCCTTCCGCTTGGTCAGCGCGGACATTGTCGGTGAATTGATCACCGGACAGCACTGCTGTAGCTGCATCTCGATCCAAGCCAACTTCCTCTGCCAACTGAGCCAACACTTCAGGGTCGCCAGAGTGTTTACCTTCAATAAATACAGCTTGGAATATGCGCTCACTCAGTTCAAGCGCTTTGCCTTGTGTATCCGCCCAGTGTGTCAACCGGTGTGCGGAGAAGGAGTTCGTAGGGATCATGGCATCAATATTGTATTCCAGTCCTGCTGTGCGAGCATTGGCATTCATTTGAGCATTCATGCCTTTGGCCTGTTCCACGCTCATATTATATTTGGAAGCAAGATATTCCGTATTGGTTTTGCCGGGGTTCAATTCAGCATTTGGATCAAGCTCGAAGCTTTTGAATTGCAGCTTCACTTCATCACGATGTGGAAACTGTTGCAATACATTCTCCAGGCGGCGTTTGCCGATATAACAGAATGGGCACAGGAAATCTGACCATATCTCAATATTCATTATGTTAAAACCTCCATTATCCGTATAGTTGAAACTGATATAGTTACAATTATAAAGCCACTTTCTATAATTCGCAAGAAGATTACGATTTATCCCGAAATGCCTTGGTCCAATGATAAGGCTGGATCTCATCCAGTCTCTTGAAGATCAGTTGACCTTCAGGGTCGTATACAGCAGCTTTAACTTCTTCACCCCAATAAAACAATCGTTCCTGACAGACGCCGCAAGGTGTGAGGACCTTGAATTCTGAATGCTCGTCATTACGAGCGATACAGAGGGAGTGGGTGACGCGTTCGTTCAATTTGTGGGCCTCCAGATAAGCTCCTGTTTCCATACACAGATGCGTGGCATCGTTGATGACCTCTGGAGCTACACTAATTAGCAGGGAACCTGCTTCGGTATAGACAGCGCCCGCACCGCCCCATCCCTGAGGATAACGTTGCTTCACAAAGTTGGCGGCTGCATCGAATAATTGCTGTTCAATATGGAGTGGTTCAGTATGTGATGTCATGTAATTAGAATTCCCCTTTTTGCAATCCAATTCACTTCATTTTGTGTATTTGTTTAGCTTAACTTGTCATTACGATAAGGCTCATTGCGATGTTACTGCTGAACTGTCTTCCTCTCGAAAGCGCTGAATCAGATCATAGGTAATTACGGTATCAGAGACATGCAATCGCTTGACTGCTTCATCATGAGCGGGACGGCAAGCGTTGATATCTGTTTTGTCACGTGTGGACAGGTCATAACAAGCGCCGTTCTCGTAGATATAATCATCCGATGGAATATAGAATACAGAACCATCCGAGACTGCGCCATTACGCAGCACAACCGTACGTGCAGACCCGTCATATACGTCGTTACCCATATGATAATAGGACTGGTCAGGCACGCCGAGCAGATGCAGCGCGGATGGCGTGATGTCCAGTTGTCCCGAAGGTTCGTCGATGGTTCCAACGGCTGCCCCATCCGGTAAATGCACCAGCAGGGGAACCTCGTTCATGATCTGTGCCACATCCAGGTCGTTCAACGAGCGTCCGAGAAACTGCTCGTATTGCGATTGTTCTTTGATTGAGTTGTCATGGTCCCCGTAAAACATAAAAATGGTATTTTCCCATAGTCCTCGACTTTTCAGATCCTCCACCATCTTGCCCAGTGCCGAATCTACGTAATGTACGGATTGCAGATAATCACCAAACATGGTTCCCTGAAACTCGCCTACATCCAGTTGTTGTTTCTCTTTCGGCAATGCATACGGATGGTGACTGCTGAGTGTAATGAGGAACGAATAGAACGGTTCGGTAACCTCACTGCTCATTTTCTCAACGGATTGACGGAAAAAGGATTCATCAGACAGGGACCAGCCAAGCGGGTCATCCTGTGCAAAATCATTTTTACTATAGAACTTGTCATACTTCATGTTCTGATACATCGTATACCGATTCCAGAAGCCGCTCTCATAAGCGTGAAATACGTTGGTACTATACCCGTTATCCTTCAGAATAGAAGGGAGGGAATCATACGTATGGTCTGCATATCGTACAAAGGCTGAACCGACCGGAAGTGGATGTAGGGAAATATTTGCCCCAAAATCGGCATCTGATGTTCTGCCCTGACCGGTCTGGTGGTAAAAGTGACTGTAATACTGACTTTCTTTCATCAGTTCATTAAAATGGGGCGTGATCTCCTGACCGCCAATGCTCTGGCCAATCATGAAGTTCATAAAAGCCTCACCCTGTACAATGATGACATTGCTGTCCTTGTATTTACCGAACAAAGCATCATTTTGCGGAGCGTTTTGCTGCCTTTCAGCGAAGAACGCCTTTGCCTGTTCAACATCAGCGGGTTCAGCCTCTGGCCCGGAACCGATGTGGTCTTTGGCATAGTTGTACAGATCATAACCGTGAAAAGCGAGAAGACCGGTCACATTGTACATGGATACATTCCACCAGTTGTTATCGAACAGGCCCTTGGCCCATGTTTTGCTGTAAAAATAAATCGGGCCAACGGCGAGTCCCAGTCCTAGCACAAGGGCAATGCTGCCAGCAGTGAGTCGGCGGCGCATCTGCCCTTTGCGATCGTTGAACGAATAACTTCCATAACCTTGAACCGATGCACTGGAGTGCTTTGAACGGTAATGTCTGCTGAACAGAACAATCGCTGCGAAAGGTATGACGACAAGCCAATCGGCAAAAAACCAGAAATCACTTGGGAAGATCAATGTAGCGATGCTGTCCCCCAATGCGTCAACCTGTCTGGCTTGCAACAATACCGGGATGGTCAAGAAATCCTGGAAATAGCGATAATACACCATATCGGCGTAGATTAGTGCGGTAAGCAGCAGGTTAAGCACGACCAGAGATACGATCATGCCTCTGCGAGGCAGCCACCATGTCCAGAAGGACAGGAGGAGCAATGATCCAATGGCAATAACTTTATCCAGAAGTCCCATCGTAATGTTATAGGCGTGCAGATTGTGATGAAGCCACATGAGTTTGAGCAGCATGAACACAAGAAAAATAAGGTATAACGTTAGTGGATGATTCAGAAGCCCGCGTGGCATGGAGCTGCGCGTAGGCCGAGTGACAACCATAATCTATGTCCCCTTTGTTTTTGTTGTTTTGTAATCGGAATGTAAAATAGGGCTCCATTCATTATAGCGTGACCTCATGGGTTTTCAACTACGCCTCTGGTAGAATCCATTCGTGGTCGATTAAAGGTGGATGAAGGAAAATTCATATGAACAGAAAAGCGCACAAAAAAAAGCGCCCCGGCCATGAGTGGCTAGAGCACTTTATAATTGGAACAATTATGAAGATTGTGGTGTTTTATTTCTTGGAGGTAGTGGGCCCAAATACTGATAGTACTGGGTTTCAATGCGTCCGTTGAACAATTTGCGACGCTTGTCTGCCTTATGACCGAAATATTCTTCAAAGGCTTTAGTTGACGTAATTGCAAAGAAGGACCATGTTGGCATGTCGAGATAACTGCGCCCTAAAGAGCGGAGTAACTTCTGAACTTCTTTTTCTTCACTTAAACGTTCACCATATGGAGGGTTGGTGATGATAACACCATATTCGCCTTGTGGTCTTGCGCGATGAGCGGGCAGAACACTGACTTCAATGTCTTTGGCGAAACCTGCGCTTTTGATAGCAGCCTGAGCTACTTCAATCGCTTCCGGATCGATGTCACTACCTGAAATCTGTAACGGGACATCGTCTCGCACAGCATCGAATGCTTCTTCGCGCGCCTGTTCCCACAATTCTTCAGGAATGACAGCCCAGTCCTCAGAGTTGAAGGTCCGACGGAGTCCTGGTGCAATGTTCCAGCCAATCATGGCGGCTTCGATCAGCATTGTGCCTGATCCGCAGCATGGATCATAGAAGGGACGGGATACATTCCAGCGACTGAGCTGAATCAGAGCTGCTGCAAGTGTTTCTTTGAGTGGCGCTTCGGTGACGAGTTTGCGATAACCCCGTTTGTGCAAGCCTGGTCCGGTCGTATCCAATGTAAGCAAGGCGCGATCGTTCAGCAAAATAACTTCAATCACATAGCGAGACCCATCTTCGGGGAACCACTCTGTATCATAGGTTAACTTCAGTTTCTCTACGATTGCTTTCTTCACGATCCCTTGTGATGCAGGCACACTGCTTAACTGGGATTTTTGAGAGCGACCTTCTACAGGGAATTCGCCGTCGGCTGGAATCCACTCTTCCCAAGGAAGTGCTTTGGTGCCTTCAAACAATTCGTCAAATGTCGTGGCAGGGAATTCACCCATTTTCACCAATACGCGGTCCGAACTTCTCAGCCACAGATTACAACGGCAAATATCAATATAATCTCCTGTGAAGAAAACCCGGCCGTTGTCGATCGTAACATCTTCATACCCCAGTTGCTTCAGTTCCCGGGCGACAACAGCCTCGAGTCCCATCGCCGAGGTTGCAATCAATTGCAATTGAGCCATGTGATTCATTTCAACTCCATTTCAAGCTGGAGAAGGATATCCTTCTCTCTGCTGTATAGTGACGGTGCGGCCTTGCCGCTTTCCGTGAAAAAACTTACAATGAGAAATGCGGTGAACGTATGCATTCCTCTTTCGAAGTGATGCACCAGTCAACCGCCTGTGTTGATAACAAACATTTATTATAGAACATTGGCATCCATATGGAAAGCAGTCCAAGTGTCCAAGGAGGATTTTAGTGGTGAATCTGACCCCTGATGAATATGTAAATCAATTATTTCAAGAGGATGACCTTTTGCTAAAAGTGAAAGAAGCTATCCGTTCGAACGGTATGCCGGAAGTTTCGGTGGCTGCTGCATATGGACGATTGCTCACGTTTCTAGCCAAGACATCCAAAGCAGAAGCTGCGCTCGAAATCGGTGTGCTGGGTGGTTACAGTGGGATCTGTATTGCACGCGGATTGCGTGAGAATGGAACCCTGACTTCGCTGGAACTGAAAGAGGAATATGCGGCAATGGCGCGTGGTCATCTGGAAGAAGGCGGTTTTGGCGAAAAGGTAGAGTACCGCATTGGTCCGGCGGCAGACAGCCTGAAGCAATTGGAGCAGGAAGGACGTACATTCGATTTCTTCTTTATTGACGCAGATAAGGAGAATTATCCGGTATATCTTGATTATGCCATTAAGCTGGCCCGGCCAGGTGCTGTTATTGTAGGCGATAATTGTTTCCTGCGTGGGCGTACGCTAAATCCGGACAAGCAGGGACCGGCTGTGCTTGCTGTTCGTCGCTTCAATGAACAGATGGCAAGTGATCCGCGCCTGGTGACGACGATGTTACCGGATTACGATGGGCTGGTACTTGCCTGGGTGAAGTAAAAGTGGATATTTCCTGAAGATAAAACTCCGATGGAACACGATCTCGCGCTTTTATGTTGTGAGGGGGATCGCGATCGGAGTTTTTTAGCCGTTTTTAATATTGGCCGTGTATATTCTGCTCATTGCAATCCTGGTTTTCTTGATTTTTTTGAGCATACACAAAGAAGAGACGACACACCTTGAATCACAGGGAGTATCGTCTCTTTCTTTGTATTTACAGATATTGTTGTAGTAATTCTTTCTTATACTTCAGGTGTTCCGTACGTTTCGAACCATTTTTTGATGGTGTCAAAATCATCACTGAAGGACAAGCCCAGCATCAATAATACACGAGCTTGTTGTGGACTCAGATTGTCGCCTGCAATGATGCCTTTGCCGCCGCCGTAGACACTTCCTGAACCCGTCCGAGTGGTGGTCACGAAAATGACACCTTCTTCGATGGCTTTGGTGCGCGCTTGTCCCATCGCTCTGGAGATGCCGCCAGCTCCGGTACCGGAAGTCACGATTCCTTTGGCGCCGCTATTCACGAAACCTTCGATCGCCCCGCCTCCAGCTTCTTGATACGAGATCGCAATTTCAACTTTGGCCAGATCTGCCTTTGTGATTTTACTTAGATCAAATACGGGCTTCGCTGTGCCTTCAGGTTTCAAGGCACGTGCAGGAGCGCGGTAGATTCGAATGTTTTCTTCATCAATATATCCTACAGCGCCGAGCATTGGGGTTTCAAACGTATCTGTCCGATAATCATTGGTCTTGGTTACACCACGAGCAAGCTGGATCGTGTCATTCAACATGAGTACAGTCCCGAATGAAGTGGTACGACCACTGCCTGCAAGCTTGATTGCGTTGTACAGATTGGCTTGAGCGTCAGAACCGATGACAGTCCATGGACGCATGGAGCCTGTGATCACGACCGGTTTGTCACTCTGAACCGTCATATCAAGGAAATAGGCGATTTCCTCCATGGTGTCTGTACCTGTAGTAACGACAACACTGTCATACATTGCAAGAGCTTTATCTACCGTCTGCGACAAGTCATAGAGGTCGGCCATACTATAGGAACCCGAACCTGAGTTTCCAAATTGGAGTGTGCTAACATCAGCAATCTTCTGTTTATCCGGTAAGGCGTCTACCATCTCTCCAATGGGAAGTGTACCTGCCTTGTAATTCTGGAAGCTGGTGGCATCTTCGGATTGTCCGGCAATCGTTCCGCCCGTTCCGATTACCAGTACATTAGGAAGTGCAGATTGTTTGGAAGAGTCCGGTATTGCAGGGATGGATGTATTGCGAGCCGGCGTAGTGGTTGCTGTTTGAACAGCGCCTGTTGTGCCTTTCACCTCTACCGTAGCTGCGTGTGCAGCGTAGGTACCAATGGGTGACAACGAGATGGTTAGTGCTGTTAAAGCTGCGGTGCTCCATACGGCCCAGGGACGAAGATTGGATGTTTTACTCATGAATAGCACTCTCCTTCAAGTCAGTGTGATGTTAAGTTTGTTAAGAAGAATATGTATACCATTTCAAATCGATTGTATTTCATGTTAAGTAATATGACAAACATAGATATAGGCAGAGTAATCGGTTACATTCATAGATAATGAGAGTAAAGTGATTGTTTATAAGCAATTATGAAATATTATTCATTTTGGTTGAGAGAGAAAATAGCCGAGTTTGGTAGTTTTGAAGAAGTTAAACCCCTTTTTTCTGTTAATTAACATTACATAATGAGTCTTTTGTCCTGATAAAACGGAATATTGCGATAAAAGAATGTCGAATCGGGACGCATATCAGCAGTGGGTAACAGAAGGAGAGGGTGATAGCAGCACATATTAGGTAATGGGGCTCAATTACGGTCTAAAGATTGGTTTCGTTATAGAGTTATGTTTATAATAGGGATGATCAACATATGTAAATAAATATATAATATTGATTGGAGGAGAAACGATGAAACAGGCACCGAGAAAGTATGCGAATTACATTCCGATTCGGGAACTGGAGACTTTGGAAGAGAGGTTATCTCCCTTCAAGGTGTATGCAGAACTTCGTGATAACACTCCAGTCCGATATGATGAGCATCGAGAATGTTGGGATGTTTTCGGTTATGAAGATGTGAAGTACGTATTGAAAAACCCGAAACTGTTCTCTTCTGCTCGTGATCGTGCCAATACGAGCATGTTGACGACAGACCCTCCCAAACACAAACAGCTGCGTGATCTGGTGAACCAGGCGTTTACACCCAAGGCGATTGAAGCGTTGGCTCCGCGTATTCAGGAAATCACGAATGAGTTACTTGCTCCGCACCTGTCAGAAGGATACATGGAACTTATTGATGACCTTGCAACACCATTACCCGTCATTGTGATTGCAGAATTAATCGGAGTCCCTGCGGCGGATCGTCAAAAGTTCAAAGATTGGTCTGATGTATTGGTGAAAGGTGCACGTGATGATAGTGAAGAGGCCTTTCAGGAGTTACTGGAGGAGAAGAAAAGAAATATGCAGGAGCTGCATATCTATTTTACTGGCATTATGGAAGAACGTCGGTTGCAGCCAGAGGATGATCTGATCTCGTTATTGCTTGCTGCGGAGATTGAGGGTCAGAAGTTGACTGCAGATGAGGTGGTGGGCTTCTGCATTCTCTTGCTTGCGGCCGGTAATGAAACAACCACCAACCTGATTACCAATGCGGTTCGTATCCTATCTGAACAACCTGAGCTACAGCAGGAGTTGCGGGAACATCCTGAACGGATTACTTCTGCGATTGAAGAGACGCTGCGATATTATCCGCCAATTGTCGCGATTGGGCGGGTCGCCAAGGAAACTGTAGAGTTGAATGGTCAGACGATTCAAGCTGGAGAGCAGGTGATTTCCTGGGTTGGAGCTGCTAATCGGGACAGTGCCCAATTTGAACACCCGGAAGATTTCATCTCTGATCGCAAGCCGAACAGACATATGGGATTTGGTTTTGGCATTCATTTTTGTCTGGGTGCACCACTCGCTCGTTTGGAGGCAAAGGTCGTTCTTCATACATTGCTTCAGCACATGGAGCATATTCAGCTTGTGCCAGGAACAGCCCTGGAACCGATACAAAGTGCCTTTGTGTTTGGTGTGAAGCACTATCCAATACACTTCAATCGAATTAATAAATAGATAAAGAATGGCACATGAATGACAAAAGCCGCTCTCAGGCCAATTAGGCGCTGGAAGCGGCTTTTTCAATGGAACAGTAAGATGGACTAGTTAAGAAATAGATGGGTAATCAGGATTTCTGAATAGAAGCAGGTTTATTATACAATTTGAATCTGACCCAAACCATATTAAGCAGCAGCAGTCCGCCGGAGACGATAAACAGACCTTCGATTCCGATGAATCCTGCCATGAAACCTCCAATGATCGCTCCAAGCATGTTGCCTAACGCAAGGGTGCTCGTATTAAAACTGAATGCACGGCTAATCATGCTATCTGCTGTATAGGAACGGATCAAGGCATTGACGCTCGGAAGCAGGCCACCCATGAACACACCCATCATGAATCGGACAAGAATGAGCTGCCACACGGTCTGAACAAATGCCTGCGGAATAAGCATGAGTCCTGTTCCGATGAGGGAGAACGTCAGCACCTTGTGAGGACCTATCCGGTCACTCAGCTTCCCGAGAACAGGAGACATGGCCATATTGGATAGTCCCGTAACTGCACCGACAAGTCCCGCCCAGAAGGCCACATTTACATCCGAAGCATGCAATTTTTGCACATACAGCGGCAAGAGTGACATGGGGCTAATCATCGCAAACTGCAGCAGAAACGTCACAGCAAACAGTGCCGGAAGTTGAGGTGACTTGTTTAATTCCTTCAGACCGGACAATACGGATTGTGCCGGCAGTTTGGCTGCTTCTTGACGGTCGAATTTCTCTCTCACCAGGAACATGGCGAGCATGGAAGCAACAAAGATTAATCCACCTGTAATGTAGAAAATAGGGCGGAAGCCTACTGCATCAGCCAGCAAGCCGCCAATGAGTGGACCCAGGATTGTACCGGCAACTTGCCCGGACTGACTGATTCCCATGGCGAAACCCATGCGGTCTTTCGGAGTGGTACCCGATATCAGCGCAACAGCTGCTGGGTTAAAACCGGAGATTGTACCGTTAAGCAAACGCAATAAGAGAAGCTGCCAGGGGTTCTGTGCCAGACCCATAAGGGCAATTACGATGGCCATCCCGAATCCCGAACGAAGCAGCATAACTTTACGACCATACTTGTCCGACAACTTGCCCCACAGCGGTTGAAACAAAAATGAGGTGAGGAAATTGGCTGCAAAAATAAATCCCGCCCAAATGCCAATTTCATGTTCGCCAACAACGCCAAGATCTCTCGCGAGATACAGGGACAAAAATGGGGTAATCATGGTCATGCCCGAATTGACCAAAAATTGTCCGAACCAAAGCACAATGAGGTTTACTTTCCACGTTTTCAAAGTGCTTTCACTTCCTTTCAAAGATATTTCTGTAATTCTCTAAAAAAATCGATTCTTTCATTATAACACAATTGGCATATGGGGGATGAGTGTAAGGAATGTCATAGTATTGTCACGTAGAACGCATCCGCATGTGGTTGTTACAGCTGTTTAAAAAGGGCATAATGGTAATTATGAGTCCAAAAACTATTGGAGGCTTCTTACATGAGCTATAATGATCGACTGATTCGGGCAAGTTTCAAACAACAGGTAGACCGCGTCCCGGTATGGTACATGCGTCAAGCCGGACGTTACGATCCTGAATATCGCAAGATTAAAGAAAAGTACTCCTTGTTAGAAATCTGCAAACAACCCGAGCTGGCGGCTGAAGTTACACTCATGCCGGTACGCAAACTGGGTGTAGATGCGGCTATTTTGTATTCCGATATTATGAATCCGGTTGCCTCATTGGGCATTGATTTTGACATTGTTAAAAATATTGGACCGGTAATCGATAATCCTATTCGTTCAGCTGCAGATGTGGATCGACTACGCCCCATCGACGTAGAAGGAGATCTGTCACATATTCTGGAGACTATTCGAATTCTGGATAAGGAGCTTGACGTGCCTCTGATTACGTTTGCGGGCGCACCTTTCACGATTGCGAGTTATCTGATCGAAGGCCGACCTTCGAAAGGTTATATCCGTACCAAAACGATGATGTACAGCGAGCCTGAGGTGTGGCATAAGCTGATGCAGAAGCTTGGTGATATGGTTATTACATATGTCCGTGCGCATATTGCGAATGGCGGCAAGGCTTTCCAGTTGTTTGACAGTTGGGTTGGAGCACTTTCTCCCAAAGACTTCAGAACATATGTGTTGCCTACGATTACCCGTATCTTTACCGAATTATCGGATTTGAATGTACCGAAGATTTATTTCCCTGGTGTCGCCTCGGGCGAATTGTTGCCAGCGCTGCATGATCTGCAAGCCAATGTGATTGGGTTGGACTGGAGAGTATCGATTTCGGAAGGGCGTAAACGACTTGGCGGCAAATTTGCCGTACAAGGCAATCTGGACCCTTATTTGCTGACTGCACCGATGGAATTGATTAAGGAACAAGCCAAATTGATTATCGACGAAGGGATCAAGGAGCCGGGGTATATTTTCAATCTGGGGCACGGACTATTTCCTGAAGCCTCCCTTGATAAGCTCAGAGAATTAACGGCTTATATTCATGAGTATTCTGCCGAAGCATTAAAGACAGGGGTGACGATTACTAATGACTAATACTGTAGGTGTACTGGTGATGTCGTATGGCACACCAGAAAATATGGAAAGTGTTGAAGCGTATTACACACATATCCGCAGAGGACGTCCGCCTGAACCGGAGCAACTGAAGGAACTGACGGATCGATATGAAGCCATTGTTGGCGGTGTATTCCCGCTTCGGGAGAACACGGACAATCAGGTCAAGGCTCTTCAGGAGACTTTAAACCGCGATGAGCGTGGCGCTGATGTGGAATTCCGTTGTTATCAAGGACTGAAGCATGCCTATCCGTTTATTGAGGACGGCGTGGAACAGATGGCGAAGGACGGAATTCAGACTGCAATTGGTATTGTACTGGCTCCTCATTTCTCCACAATGAGTGTGGGCAGTTATATCAAACGTGCGCGTGAAAAGGCAGAAGAGCTGGGCGTCCATATGTCCTTTATTGAGAGTTATCATCTGCATCCGAAATTAATTCAGGCGCTGTCCACGCGTGTCAGTGCCAAGTTGGATGCGTTTGAGGAAGCTGGAGCAAAACGTGGGGACGTGAAGGTATTGTTCAGTGCTCACAGCCTGCCGGCACGTATTGTGGAGATGGGGGATCCGTACCCGCAACAACTGCTGGAGACTTCGGAAGTGATTGCCTCACGTGTAGGAATAACCAATTGGCAATTTACGTGGCAAAGTGCCGGACGAACAGCTGAGCCTTGGCTCGGACCGGATATTCTGGATACGTTACAGGAACTTTCGCGTGAACAGGTAGAGGATGTACTTGTGGCACCAATCGGGTTCGTCTCGGATCATCTCGAAGTACTCTATGATCTCGATATTGAGGCCAAATCGATTGCCAAAGAGATCGATATGCGCCTGATGCGTATTGATTCTCTTAATAGCGATCCTCTGTACATGGAGACGTTAAGCGACGTTATTATAAGCCAATGGCAGCAAGGGTCGGATGAGTAATGGGTGATAAGAAACGCCGTGTTGTTGTCGTCGGCGGTGGCCTCACCGGCCTCAGCGCGGCATTTTATATCCGCAAGCATTACCGGGAAGCGGGCGTTGAACCTGTGATTACTCTGGTCGAGAAAAGCTCGTCCATGGGGGGCATGATTGAGACACTGCACCGGGATGGATTTGTGATTGAAAAAGGGCCGGATTCCTTCCTCGCTCGCAAAACAGCAATGATTGATTTGGCTAAAGAATTGGAGATTGATCATGAGCTGGTCAGTCAGAATCCGGAGTCGAAGAAAACGTATATCATGCAGCGTGGCAAGCTTCATCCTATGCCAGCAGGACTCGTTCTCGGTATTCCTACAGAATTAAGACCGTTCCTGAGAAGCGGGCTTGTCTCTCCGGCAGGCAAACTGCGGGCGTTGATAGATTTTGTCATCCCGCCTCGTCGTACAACAGAGGATGAATCGCTCGGTTATATGATTGAACGCCGTCTTGGAGCTGAAGTGCTGGAGAACTTGACCGAACCACTGCTCGCGGGAATCTATGCAGGTGATATGCGGAGATTAAGCCTTCAGGCTACATTCCCGCAGTTCGGCGAAGTAGAGCGGGATTACGGCAGCTTGATCCGGGGCATGATGACAGGTCGCAAACCGGCTGAGACGCATACCGGAACCAAAAGGAGCGCTTTTCTGAACTTTCGTCAGGGACTGCAGAGCCTTGTTCATGCACTTGTCCATGAGTTGCAGGATGTGGATCAACGTCTGAACACCGCGGTGAAGTCACTGCAACGTCTTGATGGAACGCAGACCAGATACCATGTTGAGCTGGAAAATGGTGAAATGCTTGAAGCTGATGATATAGTGGTTACTGTGCCGACATATGTCGCGTCAGATCTGTTGAAGCCTCACGTGGACACAGCGGCACTGGATGCGATTAATTATGTATCTGTGGCCAATGTAGTGCTCGCTTTTGAGAAAAAAGAGGTGGAGCATGTATTCGACGGATCGGGTTTCCTTGTTCCGCGGAAAGAGGGTCGCAATATTACGGCTTGCACGTGGACATCGACGAAATGGCTGCATACCAGCCCGGACGATAAAGTACTGCTCCGCTGTTATGTCGGTCGCTCGGGTGACGAACAGAACGTAGAGCTTCCAGACGAAGCGTTGACGGATCTGGTTCTCAAAGATTTGAGAGAGACGATGGGTATTGAAGCGGTGCCGATCTTCTCCGAGATTACAAGGCTTCGAAAATCCATGCCTCAGTATCCGGTGGGACATCTCCAACATATTGCCTCCCTGCGTGAAGAACTTGGTAGCAAGTTACCGGGTGTGTACATTGCAGGTGCAGGTTATGAGGGCGTAGGCTTGCCGGATTGCATCAAACAAGCGAAGGAAATGTCTATTTTGGCAACACAGGCGCTTGCAGCAGATTAAGTACAGCAAGAGAGCTGTCTCACCGTAGAATTATCTACTGGAGAGATGGCTTTTTTCATATGAAGATCTGGAAGCAAAGCGAGTTAATCCCCTTTCAATAGATACAGTTCCAAGGAAAGATGGAAATCCAGAATATGCCTGATATAATGGTATGTATGGCTGTGAAGAAGAGGAGTTGCTTATGTATCCCCCAAGATCAGATCGAAGTGTAGAGAGAAAAAAAAGAAAGCGCACCCGTGATAGAATCATCTGGACAATTAATCTTTTATTGATCATGACAATTGGTCTGGTGGGCATTTTTTATGTGATTAACACACGTCAGCAACAGGCAGACCAGCCGGTAAAGCAGGAAATTGTTGATCAGGATCAGCCTTCCATTGGAGACGATGCCAAAGGCGGGGATCAAGTAAGTTCTCCAGACTCGGAGGAGTCTGATGAGACTCCGGAAGAAGACGCCGAAGCAACGAATGAAGAAACAACAGCAGATGCAGGTGATTCATCCGGCGTAGCGAAACCTGATACTTCAGGCAATACCAATAATGGGAAAGCCGAATCCGGAACGAAAAAACCTGCTACAGATTCGACGCCGTCCGGCACCAAGGGAAATGCAGGTGCGGATACCAAATCAGAGACGTCGAAACCTTCCAATTCAGCGAAGGATGTCACCATTAATTTTGTCGGGGATATTCAATTTTCGGGCAAAGTTGCTGAACTGCTGGATAAGAACGGTTATGATTATCCCTTTGCTAAACTCGGCAGATTATTCAAGGATGATGATCTTACCATCGGCAACTTGGAGACACCGATAACCCTGGGAGGTACGGGGGCAGCAGACAAAACATATGTATACAAATCTTCGCCCAAAGCATTGGCGGCAATGGCCTCTGCGGGTTTTGATGCTGTCAATTTGGCTAACAATCATATTCTGGATCAGGGTGTTGAGGGTTTGGTAGATACGTTAACCTATCTCAAGGAATATGGTATTGCTCACACCGGGGCTGGCATGAACAGGGATGAAGCGTATGCACCAGCGTATCTGGAACGCAAAGGTATGAAGATTGCATTGCTTGGGTTCTCCCGCGTTGTACCGGAAACGAGTTGGAAGGCTGAGGGCAATCGGGCTGGTGTGGCTGAAGCCTATGATTCCACAGGAGCGGTCAAAGCGATCCAGGAGGCCCGTAAGAAGGCTGATCTGGTAATCGTGGTTGCGCACTGGGGCGAGGAACGTGTAAGTACTCCGAACAGTGACCAGACCCGATTGTCTCATGAGTTTGTGGATGCTGGCGCAGATCTGGTCATAGGTGGTCATCCTCATGTGTTGCAAGGGTTGGAGTATTATAAGGGGAAATGGATTGCATACAGTACGGGAAATTTTATTTTCTCCAGATCAACCACCGAAGAGACATGGAAAACAGCGGTATTTCAGGCACGTTGTACTCCTGATGCAGCTTGCAGCATGAAAGTCATCCCTTATGAAGCGGCGCTTGGTCAGGCCATTCCAATGATTGATGAGGCAAACAAACTGCTGCTGCAACAGATGGCAAAGCTTTCGCCAGGCATACGATATGATGGAAATGGAGTCGCTTCGCCTAATTAATAATCTTTTTGAGGAGGGAATCGAATGAACAACCTTTGTGTAGCGCACCGTGGATTTTCTTCTATTGCACCAGAGAATACGATGGCTGCGTTTCTAATGGCCATGGAACGGCCTGAAGTTCAGTGGATGGAGCTGGATGTGCAGTTGTCGCGTGATGGTGTGCCAGTGATTATTCATGATTTTACAGTGGATCGTACGACGAATGGCAAGGGTCTGGTTCGGGAAACCGATTGGGCTGATCTGCAACGTTTGGATGCTGGAGCATGGAAAAACAAGTCTTACAAGGGCGAACGGATTCCGGCGCTAAGTGAATTGTTAGATCGCTCGTGCGGCAGAGTACGTCTTAACATTGAACTGAAAACGCAGGGAGACATGTACCCGGGTCTGCCTGCGGCTGTTATACATGAAGTGAGAAAAAGACATATGCAAAATGATGTGGTGATCACCTCATTTGAACCAGCCGCTCTGATCGAAGTGAAGAAGCTTGCACCGGAGATCCAGACGGGGCTGATTATCGATGCACGACCAGGTGATCTGTTAACTGCCCTGCAGCAGATGAATTGTACATTTCTCTCCATTGGATACACCAATGTAGACAAATCCTTAATGAACGAGATGCGGAGTGCAGGTATTCGGGTGATGGCCTGGACAGTAGATGACAAGACCATTATGAAGAAACTGGCCGCAGTTGATCCAGAGCTCATGTTATGTACGAACCGTCCTGACGTATGGGAGCTGGCATTTCAGGAGACGAGCAGCCGATTCTTCAGACCGTAATTACTCTAAATGCACTATTGAATCCAATAAAGGTGGTAATATACCCATGTTGACTAATATTCGCAATGTATACTGTGTAGGACGCAATTATAAACTTCACGCGGAAGAATTGGGTAACGCGGTTCCGGATGAACCAATGATCTTTATGAAACCTTCTCATGCAGTCGTGCCCCTGAGTGGTGAAACGCTTGAATTGCCTGCTACCAAGGGTGAAGTTCACTATGAAGCTGAGCTGGTCGTGCAGATCGGCCGGGCTTATGAGCCAGGTATGGCGGTAGATGAGCTGGTGGATGCGTATGCGTTTGGTATTGATTTTACGTTACGTGACGTACAGTCCGTGATTAAGAAAAAGGGCCACCCGTGGACAGCGGCCAAAGGATTCAAAAATTCGGCTCCGGTTACTGCATTTCAGGCGTTCCCGGGGGTGGCAACACTGCTGGAGAAAGACTTTACGTTGACTAAAAACGGTGAGGAAGTTCAACGTGGTAACATTCGTAACATGATCTTCAGTTTACAGGATATTGTGGATTATGTAGGTCACCATTACGGCCTGGGGCAGGGAGATGTCATTTTCACAGGAACACCGGAAGGTGTTGGACCAACACAAGCAGGAGATGTGCTCGAACTGGCATGGGACGGCAAATCCTTGGGTGCATGCACGATTGGGGCAGGGCAATAAGGATTACACAGTACAGATCATACCTGCTTGAGAAGTAGAAATGTTATAGGGTACAGGAAAGGGGCGTGCATACGCTCCTTTTTGTTATGTTATTCATGGCATTTTCACATTTTCATCGTACAGGTAGGTTTTTAATTACGTCAGATTATAAGCTGTATTTGCGCTCTGCGTGACCAACTCTTCCAGTTCGGCTTGGTATGCAGCGTGTTGCTTCGAGCTGATACTTCCACTTGCGAGTCGCTCATCCAATTGCTCTCTGAGCTGTCTTACTTGTATAGCAATCACCTCATCCCAATTCCCCCTGTTTTCTTCCGTAATCGTTCTCAGCGACTTACCGTTGTAGAGCTTCTGATACAGATCCTCTTCTGAAGACTGATTAAGAGCGCTGAGCAGTTCGTCACTACTTCCCTCACCAGGATCCAGGTCAACGATGGACCATTTGGCAGTAGGTATGGGGGAGACGGCAGATTGGCCCCATGCTGTTCCGGCGAAGGACATGGTGACAAACATGGTGCCTATAATAATGACTCGTTTCATATTCATATGCATATTCCTCATTTCTGTAGTAGAGTACGAACGAACTGATTCGTAGCTTGTAGTAGATGTATTTGTTGATGTATCGATCTGTGAATAGTGTAAACGGAGAACCTGAAGTGAAACTTAAAACGGAATAAATAATTTAGCCCGACAGAGAACGACCTTAAAAGAAGCATACTAACATAATTCACACTTGACAGGTTGGGTTAGTTGGTTATATGATGATCTCAATTATTTTAATACTCATTAAATGAACAGTGAAATAATTTGAACTGAAAATAAATCGAGCTGATTGGACCACCAAAGGCTCCCGGGACTACTCCACAATGGAATGTCTACGGGGGCCTTTTTTCGTGTGCTATTGAGGTTTCAGACGATCAAGGAGGTAATGAGATGAGTGATAGAGACTGGGAAGCGTTGGAGCGGACGGATTGGTTATTTCGCAAAATGGTCAGACGATTCGTCAAGGAGCGGGATCGTATCTCTGTAGAGGGCATCAGCCTGCCGGGCATGCTTATCCTGCACAAGATCATTCGTGAGGGAGAACAGCGTCTTGGAGATCTGGCAGAACAGTTGGACTTCACATCGGGTGCCATTACAGCTCTGACCGATAAGTTGGAGAAAAAGGGACTCACCATCCGCAGACGAAAGGAAGACGATCGCCGGACGGTTTTACTGGACATCACATCCAGCGGGCGGGAGATGTATGCGAGAAACAGCAACATCGGTGCCCGATGTATCACGCTTCTGTTTGAGGGTTTTACGGCGGAGGAACTGGAGCAGCAAAGTCAATTCTACGAGCGGGTAGTAGCAAATCTGGAGGGATTCTCGGACACAGTGCTGGAATTGGCGGAGAGCAACGGGATACAAGAACATGATAGCTCCTCCACAAGTAACTTTGAGCAGAAGCAACGGAACAATACCGGGAAGAGTAACTATCTCAGTTATTGAGGTTGGATCACAGTAATGACATTTGATATACCACAAACATTCTAGGGGAGAGATGATCAATGGGACACTCAACAATATATCCAACTGGCGCGACGTTATACAAACCGGACAAGGCTTGGGGCGGTTATACCGTGTATCAGGCAGGTGAAGAAGGCGTAGTATTGATTGATATGAATGGCAAGGAGGTTCACCTGTGGAAAGGGTTGTTAGGATTCCCGGCCAAAATATTGCCTGGAGGTTACGTGCTGGGCAGCACAGGTCGTAGAGATCCAAAGTTCGGCATTCAGGATAATGTTGATCTGGTTCAGGTAGATTGGGACGGTAACATTGTATGGAAATACAATAGCTACGAACATATTGAAGATCCGGGGTATGAGCCACTATGGTATGCCCGCCAGCATCATGATTATCAGCGTGAGGGTAATCCGGTAGGGTACTATGCACCTGGGCTTGCACCGAAGACGAAGAGTGGCAACACACTTATCCTGGCTCACAAAAATGTGAGTAACCCGCAAATTTCAGATAAGCCATTGCTTGATGACGCCATTATTGAAGTGGATTGGGAAGGGAAGGTACTTTGGGAATGGCTGCCTAACGAGCACTTTGAAGAATTGGGTTTTGATGAAGCTGCTCGAAATGTTCTGTTCCGTGATCCGAATACACGTTCTTTTGGTCATTTGGGTGGTGGTGTCGGTGATTGGTTACATATTAATTCTGCTTCTTATGTTGGACCCAACCGCTTCTATGAAGACGGAGACGAACGGTTCCACCCTGACAATATTATCTGGGATGCCAGAGAGGCCAATATAATCGCAATTACAGACAGGCAGAGCGGAAAAATCGTATGGAGACTGGGCCCCGACTATACTTCAACTGAAGCGAAGCACATTGGCACAATTATCGGGCAGCATCATGCACATATCATTCCTCAGGGCCTTCCTGGAGAAGGGAACTTGCTTGTATTCGACAATGGCGGCTGGGCAGGTTACGGCCTTCCGAATCCGGCTTCCCCATTTGGATTAAAACATGCGATTCGGGATCACTCTCGTGTGCTGGAGATTAACCCGGTCAGCCTAGAGATTGTCTGGCAGTATACATCGGCAGAAGCTGGATTTTCTGTTCCAACGGATTCCTATAAATTTTATAGTCCATACATCAGTTCCGCTCAGCGTTTACCTAACGGCAACACCCTGATAACCGAAGGTTCCAATGGCAGGTTGTTCGAAGTGACAGCCGAGCATGAGCTGGTCTGGGAATATGTCTCCCCTTACACGGATCGGCGAAATACCAATATGGTCTATCGCTCGTATCGAGTTCCTTATCAGTGGGTTCCACAGTTGGAGAAGCCGCAGGAAGTTCCCATTGAAACCATTGATGTCTCCACCTATAGGGTGCCGGGAGCAGCACCCAAAGGTTCTGCATCCATCGTGAGTGTGGAGACAACTCTTCCATTTGTGGAGGGAGCAGCCTGTGTGGCAACGTCGGATGAAGGCAAGACGGGCGATTAGGCGTCAAGATCATGACTAGATTGAATGGGGTGTATATTGTGAGAAAACCATCCATAATTACCGGCGTGTTAATAGCATTCCTGGCTACGGCACTGCTATTATCCGGATGCAGTTCAAGCGCAGCAGGGTCCGGAACCAAAGACGCTTCGGGTAAACATGCCGAGAATGTAAAAATTCGAATCGCAGATACCAGTACCAACCCAACGTTCAGGGTAGCCATTGCCAAAGGTTTCTTTGAAAAAAGGGGCATTGACGCAGAGAGTATTACGTTTGGCTCACCGGCTGAAGGTGTAAATGCACTATTTATCAAACAGGTGGATATTGCGTATGGGGCAGATTTTCCCGTATTGAATGCATTGGCTAAAGGAGAATATTCAGTCATCGCTTCGGCTGGTCAGGCTACGGATGAAGCGGCAGCCGCCTGGAAGCTGTATGCAAGGAAGGATATTCAGAGCGGAGCGGATTTGAAGGGCAAGAAAGTAAGTTTCATTCGAGGCACATTTATTCCGTATCTATGGGATGAATATCTGAAAGATCAGGGATTAGCGCTGGGTGATGTGACGCAAATTGGTCAGGGGGCTTTTGATGAGTCCTACATCGCACTGAAACAGGGAGACCTTGATGCCGCCTGGGTGATAGGCTCTGCGTTAACTGATAAATTCGATGCACTCGAAGGGGTCCATCAACTGACGGATATGTCCCAGACCTCTATACGCCTTGGTATGGGGCTCGTATCCAGTAATGAATTCATCCAGGCAAACCCCGAAAAGATAAGTGACTTTCTCGCGGCACTTGATGAGGCATCCGCGTATGCCCAAGCGCATCCTGAAGAAGTTGCGGATCTGATGTATCAAGAGACCAAACAGCCTAAAGATGCCACGTTGAAAGACCTTCCGATCAATCCATGGGAAGTTGGATTTACGCAGGCCGCTTATGATAGTTTGGCAGGTCAGAAGCAATATATGGTGGATACCGGAATCATTGAACAGGATTTTGATCTCGACACCAAACTCAATCTGACCTCTCTCCAGCAGGCTCTGCCGAAAAAAGTGACTTATAGCAAATAATTCATTCAAATGGGAGGTGTTCGTGATGTCCTTACCTGCAACTCAGCATACCATTCATATCGAACAGCTTCGGAAAACGTATCATGCCCCGACTAATGGGGATGTGCATTATATCATCAAGGATGTCGATCTGGTTATCAGGGGAGGAGAGTTTTTCGTCCTGCTTGGTCCCAGTGGGTGTGGGAAGTCAACGCTGCTGAACATGATCGCGGGTTTTATTTCCAAGTCGGGTGGCCAGCTCAAGGTGGATAACAAGGAGATTGACAGACCGGGCAGGGATCGGGCGATGGTATTCCAGCAGGCGGATTCCTCTCTTTTTCCATGGCTAACCGTGAGAGAGAATGTGGAATTTGGGCTCCGAATGTCCAAGGTACCTAAGGCACAACGACGTGAGATCTCTGATCGATACATCCAGCTTGTTGGACTAAGTGCTCATGAGGGGAAATTTCCAAAAGAACTCTCGGGGGGCATGAAGCAGCGGGTTCAATTGGCCCGTGTACTTGCGAATGACTCGGCGATCTTGCTGATGGATGAGCCATTCGGTGCGCTGGACGCGATGACGCGGCGTACGATGCAGAAGGAACTGGTGAATATCTGGAAAGAAACTCATAAGACCGTTATCTTTGTCACCCACGATATTCAGGAAGCGTTATTGCTTGGTGAGCGCATAGGCATTATGTCTGTAGGTCCGTCTTCGAATATTACGGATATTTACCACAACACATTACCTTACCCGAGGAACATCGCCTCATCTGAGTTCAACACCCTGTATGACCAAATTCAAGGCCACTTTGAAGAATAACTGAGGTGATATGTGAGATGAAATGGTTGGAAAAAAAATCGGTGTCCATCCCGCTCCTGTGGGTAACAGTCATCCTGATCTGGCAGTTTGGTGCCCTCATCTATGGGCATGACGTAATCCCTGGCCCTTGGGATACGATTCTGGGAGCGCGTGAACTGATTGCTGACGGTACGCTGATGCAGTATATCGGAATCAGCTTCACGCGTGTACTTGCAGGCTGGGTACTCGGAAGCATCATTGCTATTCCGGTAGGGCTGATTATTGGCAAAGTACATCTCATCCGGCTGTTCGCGGAACCCTTCCTTAACTTTATACGCTTTATCCCGCCGATCGCCTTTATTACTTTATTCTTGGTGTGGTTCGGTATTGGTGAGCAATCCAAGATTGCACTCATCATGTACGCAACCTTCTTCATTGTTGTGCTAAACACCTTAACGGGTGTGCTCTCCGTTGAAGAAGACAAAATCCGGTCGGCACGCAGTATGGGAGCCAATGAACGGCAGATTCTGCTGCATGTGATTGTTCCGGCGACAACCCCGTATATTTTCACAGGTGTGCGCCTGGCAATGGGAACTTCCTATATGGCTATCATTGGTGCGGAGATGATTGCCGCAAATGAGGGAGTGGGTTACCTGATCTGGAATTCCAGACTCTTTTTCCGTACGGATTGGATCTTTGTCGGACTGATTTCCCTGGGTTTCATGGGATTCCTGACGGATCGATTGTTTAACTGGTTTGGTCGCAGGATCCTCTACCGATATGGGGTCATTGGCGGAGCAAAACGAGTCTGAATGAGAACATAAGGATACGCAATTCCAGACGTTACTTGAGAAGGGGATTCATCTTGTTGTAACGTTTAGTCAATAACCTGTTTTGGCACTTCTACACGAGGCCGAAACAGGTTTTTTGTGTGCTGGCCTCAGGAGTTTCGGCATTGGCATCAAACCGTGGTATAATTGAATTTCAAAAATACAATTAACGTCATGTGGGCTGTACAAATGCTGCATGCAGGAGACATTATGGATTGGATTATTGGCGCCGTATGCGCTTCTATGGTGGCAGGTGCTGCCTATGCGAAAAAGTCGCTAACTCTGTCTGGCTGCCTGGCAGCAATTATGATGGGAACGATATATTACGGAGCGGGTAACCTGTTCTGGTTTGGCACGTTATTGCTGTTCTTTATTACTTCAACGTTGCTCTCCAGGTTTCGTAAAGATTGGAAGCAGGAGCTGGAGAAATCCTATGCCAAGTCAGGAAATCGGGACGCCGGGCAAGTAATGGCTAATGGTGGAATGGGCATGTTCCTATGTTTGGGATACTGGATATTTCCACATCCGGCATGGATATATGCGTTCATTGGTGTAATGGCTACCGTGACATCGGACACATGGGCAACTGAACTCGGGAGTCTCAGTCGCAAGCCGCCGCGCTCTGTTCTCACATGGAAGGTACTTACGCCAGGTGCTTCAGGAGGTGTCTCATTTCTCGGCACCGCGGCTGCAGCCGCAGGCGGGGCTCTGATTGGTGCGGGAGCCTTCATGTTTTCGTGGATCGCCGGGATCGAAGGCCTTGGTCTGTCTAGTTGGACTTTTGTCGGTCTTGTAGGCGGGTTGGCAGGTGCTTTTGCCGATTCCTATCTGGGCGCAACGGTGCAGAAGATGTATCGTTGCACTGTGTGTGGCCGTGAAGTTGAGGTGCATGAACATTGCGGGCATCCAACGGTTCGGGCTCGTGGCTGGGCATGGATGAGCAACGACCTGGTGAACGTGCTTAGTTCGGTTATCGGAGGATGCGTGGCGATAGGTTTAGGTAACATTTTGGCGTTGTAAGGGGGAGTACATTTGAGTACGGTACAGGGAGACAAATCGGAGGCTATTTTGGATGCGGCCTATGGTATTTTTGGCTCGAAAGGTTTTTATGAGACCAAAATGTCTGATATAGCAGACGAAGCCGGCATCGCAAAAGGTACCATTTATTTATATTTCAAAAGCAAGGAACAACTATTCATCGCAGTCTCCAAGCGGGACTGTAACAGTTTTATCAGTCGTCTTGAATATGCTTTGAACTCGCATGACAACACAGGTGATAAACTTGGAGCAATAGCCAAGACCCACCTTACGTATTATTATGAGCGCCGCAATCATACCAAACTCTTTTTTATGGCACCCAATAATGATCCGGATCTAATGAAATTCATGAAGGCATTCATGAACCAATACATGAGCATGGTGCGTGAAGTACTGGAGAGTGCAAGTATACCTGAGCCTGTATTGCTTGCTGAAGCTTATATTGGAATTCTGGACCGGCTGAAGATGGATATCATGTTGAATCCGGAGTTCAATGAGGAACATCTGAACAAACGAATTGCCTTTGCAGCAGCATTGTTTCTGGACGGATGCCGTTCTTTTTTACAAGTTTAAAGTGAGTGCGTGGATGTGCGTAATATGAATTTTATTTTACAGAGAAGTGGGTACGAGCAATGAACATAATGACGGTAGAGCAGATTGCAAAAAGTTATGGTGAAAAAATATTGTTCAAGGATGCTTCATTTGGCATGGCTGATCAGGACAAGATTGGTGTCGTTGGGGTAAATGGCACCGGTAAATCCACATTTTTGCGTGTGATATCCGGTATGGAACCGGCAGACGCGGGACAGATCTCCATCGGTAATGACGTACGTATTCAGTTCCTTGCCCAAAATCCGGACTTCAATCCAGACAATACGGTACTGCAACAAGTATTTGAAGGTGACAGCATGGAAATGAAAACCGTGCGTGAATATACGGAAACGATGGAATTATTGGAGCTGAATTCCTCCGATCCAGCGTTGCAAGAGCGATTATTACGTTTGAATCAGCAAATGGAGCAGCTTCAGCTCTGGCAGATGGAGAGTGAAGCGAAGAGTATCTTGTCCAAACTGGGTATTCGTCAATTCGATGCACTGATGGGCACGTTGTCTGGTGGACAACGCAAAAGGGTAGCACTCGCTGCTGCTTTGATTCACCCGTGCGAACTGCTCATTCTGGATGAGCCGACGAACCATATTGATAATGATTCGGTCGTATGGCTCGAGCAGTACTTGCAGAAGCGTCGCGGCGCACTGCTTATGATTACGCATGATCGGTATTTCCTGGATCGTGTGGCCAATGTCATGCTGGAATTGGATCATGGCCGTTTGTTCCGGTATGAAGCCAACTATACACGCTTTCTGGAACTGAAGGCAGAGCGTGAAGAGCGGGAAGCTTCTTCTGAACAGAAGCGTAAAAACTTGCTTCGGACGGAGCTCGCATGGATTCGTCGTGGTGCCAAGGCACGGACGACGAAACAAAAAGCGAGAATTGATCGTTTCGAACAACTCAAAGACCAACAAGGAGTCCAGCGCTCCGGTTCATTGGAAGTATCGGTTGGCTCCACTCGTCTAGGTAAAAAGATTCTGGAAATCGAGCATCTTTCCAAATCCGTCGGTGGCCGCACACTGATTGAAGATTTGAGTTATATTGCCGTACCTGGAGATCGGGTAGGGATTGTCGGACCGAATGGTAGTGGTAAGTCTACGCTGTTACAGATGATATCTGGCAAATTGGAACCCGATGCAGGCGTGGTTGACGTCGGTCCTACGGTCAATCTGGGCTATTTCACCCAGGAGCATCAGGAGATGGATGAATCTCTTCGTGTCATTGAGTACATCAAGGAAGTGGCCGAGAATGTGAAAACAGCCGATGGCTCTCTGATCACAGCATCCCAGATGCTGGAGCGGTTCCTGTTTACCCCGGCATCCCAGTGGACGCCAATCTCCCGCCTGTCTGGTGGAGAGAAACGTCGTCTGTATCTGCTGCGTGTTCTGATGGCTGCGCCGAATGTATTGCTGCTGGATGAGCCGACGAATGACCTGGACATCCAGACACTTGCTGTACTGGAAGACTATCTGGACGATTTTCCAGGTGTTGTCTTTGTGGTATCCCATGATCGCTATTTCCTTGATCGTACGGTGGATAAAGTGCTGTCTTTTGAGGGCAACGGTGCTGTACGTGTACATGTCGGCGACTACAGTGAGTATGCGGAATGGATGCTGAAAAATGCACCTGGAGCTACGCAAGAGAGTGACCCAGGATCAACGAAGGTGAAGCAGTCATCGGAGAAAACAACTCCCGCTGTGTCAGCAGCTAAACCCAAGTTGAAATTCAGCTTCAAGGAGCAACGTGAATACGATCAGATTGATGAAAATATTGAGAAGGCTGAAGCCAATCTTGTCCGGATTAATAAAGAGATGGAAGAGTCATTTAGTGATTCTGCCCGTCTGCAGGAGTTGATGGCGGAGCAGGTTGAGGCTGAACGTCATCTGGACGAATTGATGGAACGCTGGACCATTCTGAATGAACTTGCAGAGCAGATTGAACAGAGCAAGTCTTAATTTATAGTTAAACATCGCCCTTTCTTCTAGAGTGACTTGATGTCGCTTTGGAGGAGAGGGCTATTTTTTGTTTGTGAATTTCGCATGAAAGTGAAACGTTCAGTATATTCATTACGTTGTATAAGTAAAGAATTCCATAGAAGGGAGAGAACACCATACTTATGTATAAAGAAATCAATGAACAGTTGGCGGTACTCAAGGAAAAGGGGAGAATTTACGAGAAATGGACCAAGCGTTTGGAGAAGCTTCAAACGGAAGAAACCGAATGGGAAGCAAAGGTAAAACGTCGTCAGGAGCACCTCCAGAAGGAGCAGAAAGATGTTGATCGACTGAACAGTATGACATTGGCAGCATTTTTCTATCAGCTGATTGGCAAGAAAACGGAGCAGCTGGAGAAGGAAGAACTCGAACTGATGGAAAGCAAGGCTGCATACGATACCGCTTGTCGCATGTTACAAGACGTACAGGAGCAACGAATTCATGTGGAGCAGGAGTTGGAGGGCGGGCGGCAGTATCAATACTGGCAAAGCGATTACAACGCTCTGTGGGGGAAGAAGGAAGGTCGTCTGCTGGACCAGGATGCTGAATTGCAACACATGGCTGAAAATCGGGAACATCTGGCGAGTGAACTTCAGGAACTGGACGAAGCTTTCCGGGAAGGGGAATACCTGGTCTATGCCCTTGAACGTGCCGAGAAGGCTTTGGCTTCGGCAGGTAATTGGGGCATATATGACATGATGGGTGGTGGGGTAATCTCCACACATATCAAGCGGGGACGTATGGATGACGCTCAGGTCGCCATTATGGATGCAGGAAAGCGTCTACGACGTTTCCAAAAGGAATTGGAGGATGTAGAGATGGCAGTACATGCGGATCTGCATCTGGGAGGCCTGCTTTCTTTCGCAGACTATTTCTTTGATAACCTCTTTGTGGACTGGATGGTTCAGGACAAAATTCGTAAAGCCGAACGTCAGGTGAAAGATGGACTGAGTGCGGTTCGACAGACCATGCATGTGTTAAGCAATGAAATGCGTGACCACAGGGCAGAGTTAGAGCGTTTGGAGCATAAATATCATGCCTATGTGGAACAGGCAGATTAAGAGATAGGACAGCAAAGGACACTTCCGATCGCACCGAATGGCTGTGCTTGGAAGTGTCCTTTTGCTTAGACGTACATATGGATGTTATTCACGATTTTTAGTAAATGGAAGATTCTGTTTTACTTCGTTGTAATGTAGGCAGCGAGCAAGCGTGCCGTATTCAAGACAGCATCCTTATGTGTGCGCTCCATGGAATGAGATGCGTGAACGCCCGGTCCGATCAGTGCTGCCCGGATATTGTTTCCTCCGCGTAGTGCTGCACTTCCATCTGAGCCATAGTGGGGGTAGATGTCCACAACGTAATCCAACCCATCTTGTTTGGCCAGTTCAATGAGACGACTGGTCATATCGTAGTCATACGGTCCAGAAGAATCTTTGGCACATATGGATACATCGGTTTCTTTACAACTCAGATCATCGCCCATGGCTCCCATGTCTACAGCGATCATTTCACTGATTTCCGCAGGGATATACGAGGCACCATGTCCGACTTCTTCGTAGTTAGAGATGAGCAGAGAAACATTATGTATTGGTTTCCAGCTTTCGCGATGGGCAGACTCAAGGATGCCGAACAATGCGGCTACACTGGCTTTGTCGTCCAGATGACGTGATTTGATATAACCGCTTGGGGTAATAACTGCACGAGCATCAAAGGAGATAAAGTCACCAACAGCGATCCCGAGTTTTAACACATCATCCTTGGAGGAGACAACTTCATCAATTCGCACTTCCATATGGCTCTCGGTCCGTTCAAAGGTACGTGCATCTGGATATACATGTACAGACGGGTGAAGGGAGAGAATGGTGCCTGTGTATGTCTTTCCGTCCCGAGTATGTATGCTGCAATATTCGTTTTCGATACTTTGCATGGTAAATCCACCGACAGAAGTCAATTTCAAGGTGCCGTGGGATGTAATGGAGCGTACCATGGCCCCTAGCGTATCCACATGGGCACTCAGAGCAATCGTCTTGGATGAATCCTGCCCTGGCAAAGTAAGCACGGCACCACCCTTATTATTGAGCTCACAAGTGATGCCCAGTGATTGAGCTTCTTGGCTAATCATCTCGATAATATGATGGGTGTAGCCGCTTGGACTTGGTGTATCCAGCAATTTTTTCAGAAAAGACAGAACGTAAGATTCATCAATGGTATAACTCATTGTGTAATTTCCTCCTTGAAACGTGGGTATGGTGTGAAACAAATACAGCCTGTCTGGGGGAGTGAATGTGATACTGCCATTCCTGACTCGCCAGCAGGCTGATTCTGTTGGTTACAATGTCCCGGTAGGATTTCCTTTGCGCTGACTCTGGATCGAATCATTCTCCAATAGGCTGTCCGGTTCAGTTGAGTCAAGCGAATCCATCGATTTGAATGAATCGAACGAAGAGTTGCTTGTAGCCGAACTTTCCAATTCAGATACACGCAATTTCAATTGCTTGTTCTCGCGTTGCAGTCGGTATTGGCGATAGATGCCATATGAACCTACAATAATCCCACCGATCAGGGTGCAGCCGAGGATCAGCAAAATCAGCGGGATTTGAACCGTGCTAAATAACAGGTTAACCTGAACAGAATCAACGTTAATAACCGCAAAGATTCCTGTGAGCAGTGCAAAAACAAGACCTGCTATGAGTGCCCATTGCATTTTCATGGTGTTGCCTCCTTGTTGAACAATTGAGAACTAGTATGCATTACCCATATTCGAGTATGTTGCATCTTTCAATGATTGTAAAATCCCTTGCCCAACGGGCAAGGGATGCAGGTCACATGGAACGTTACCTTACTTGGTTAGTTCCTCCATCTGTTCAATCAATTCCTTGAACACACTCATGGCTTCACGAATTGGCTGTGGTGTAGACATATCCACGCCTGCTTTTTTCAGAATGTTAATGGAGTAGTCACCGCCCCCGCTCTTCAGGAAACCGAGATACCGGTCAACAGCCGGCTGGCCCTCTTCCAGGATTTGCTTGGAGAAGCTGGTCGCTGCGGAGAAGCCAGTAGCATATTTATATACGTAAAAGCTGTTATAGAAGTGGGGAATACGAGCCCATTCCATCTCAATATCTTTGTCAACAACCATGTCCTTACCATGATATTTAACGTTCAGATCATAATAGATCTCGGATAACAATTGTGGTGTTAATGCTTCACCTTGTTCCGCGCGTTCGTGAATGATTTTCTCAAATTCAGCAAACATGGTCTGACGGAATACCGTTGTACGAAATTGGTCTGCGTAATAAGTTAACAGATACAATTTTTCCTTTGGATCTGTTGATTTGTTAAGCAGATAATCCATCAATAACGCTTCGTTGGTTGTGGATGCAACCTCAGCTAGGAAGATGGTGTACTGGGCATCACGATACGGAAGTGCTGTATCCGAGTAATGTGAATGCAGAGCGTGACCCATTTCATGAGCAAGGGTGAACATGCTGTTCAGGTTATCTTTGTGATTCAACAAGACATACGGGTGAGTGCCGTACGCGCCCCAGGCATATGCGCCTGAGCGTTTATTTTCATTCTCGTATATATCGATCCAGCGGTTATCATATCCAGTCTGCAATGCATCTGCATAGTCCTTGCCGAGTGGTTTCAGACCGTCTTTAACGGTTTGTTTCGCTTCGTCATAGGTGATATCCATTTTGTATTCGTCTACGAGTGGAGCGAACAGGTCATACATGTGCAATTGATCCACGCCCAGCAACTTTTTGCGCAGATTCATATAACGATGCAATAACGGAAGGCTTTCGTGAATCGTGTCTACCAGATTCGTATACACATCCGTTGGGATGTTATCTCCATATAAGGACATTTCCATTACGGAAGGGTACTTCCGAACATTAGCATAGAACATATTTTTGGTTACATTTGCATTCAAGGCAGCCGCAATCGTGTTCTTCTGTTTGGCATAGGTTTCATATACCGCCTTGAAGGCACGTTCACGAACTTCACGATTAGGATTCTCAAGGAACTGAATGTAGCTGCCGTGTGTCAGCTCGACTTCTTTACCATGTTCATCCTTGATTCTTGGAAACTTGAGATCGGCGTTATTCAGCATACTGAAGATGGTCTGTGGTGCTTGCGAAAGGTTGCCTACCTGTGCAAGCAAAGCCTCTTCCGCTTGGCTAAGAACATGCGCTTTTTCCCGTTTCATCTCTTCAAGAGTAAACGTATAAGCAGAGAGTTTTTCGTTGGCGATAAACGCGTCCAACTGATCATCCGGAAGGGAGAGAATCTCTGGAGTGACAAAAGAGAGTGCTTCACCAACCCGTACGCCTAATTTCTGGGCTTTTTGGGACAGGTTTTGATATGTAGGATTAGCTGTGTCTTCATCTTGATGCATACGTGCGTATACAAAAAGGCGTTCTATTTTGAGGCTGATCTCATCTTCGAACTCGAAGCAAGATTTGAGTACATCAGGTTGACCCAGTTTACCTTGAAATTCGGAGGCCTTCTTGGTCAAAGACGATACTTCTTCATATTCCTGATCCCAAGCTTTCTGATCGGCAAATAAATCTTCCAGTTTCCAGCTATGCTCAGCCGGCACCTCGGAACGTTTCAATAATTGACTCATGGAAATCCTCCTTTGATAATCTGATGAATGGTTGGACGAAGCTGCCTTCGTCTCGCTTGCCTGTGCGGAGAGAGACGAAGGAATCAGACTAAGTACCAGTATAACAGATAGCGATTTCTGGTATTTCAACGGCCTTCCTCCTTACAATACGAATAATCTCGTATAGTATGACCTTAGGCACGCTGAAATATTTGAGTATCACGGTTCTTTGTGATTAGGTTCCCATGTTATACAGAAAATAAACGATCAAGAAAAAGGCGAAACAAATGAGCAGGGTAGCAATAAGCGCCATTCCACGTCTCAGTTGATCCGGGATAGAATTGCGTCCCAGAATAAGCACAATACCAAGGGAGAAGGCAAGGATAATAAAAATGACGACATTGCTTGAGTCAAGCTGCATGGGTTAGACCCCTTTGAAGGCAGCCATCAATTGACGCCATTCATCCTCACGGTTCTCAAAATCTGCTTTTGGGTAACGGCGTTCAGCCCAGTGCATTAAGGCAGGACGACTAAGGAAAGTATGGCATTCTTCGCCCCACTCTTCCGAAATTTCTCGCAGTACGAGATATTTGCCTTGAACTTCAACGGTCATCATATTCCACTTGTCTGTTTTGTATATTTCATGTTTTTTTATCATAGGTAGTCTCCAAACTAACGGTTTTGGTAAAAGGATACCGTACCCTACGATTCAAAGCAAATTTTTTCGACATTTATGGAAAGATAAATTGCAAAATGGAAGCCCATACAGTATAATGAGGGTATTCGCCATAGATGGCGATATTTTTAGGAGGTTTTTCATTTGAAAGGTACAGTTAAATGGTTTAACGCAGAAAAAGGCTATGGCTTTATTTCAGTTGAAGGCGGCGAGGACGTATTCGTACATTTCTCCGCAATCCAAGGAGACGGCTTCAAAACATTGGAAGAAGGTCAAGCGGTAGAATTCGAAATCACTGATGGAAACCGTGGTCCTCAAGCAGCTAACGTAAACAAACTGTAAGAATTTATCCGGTCAACGGACTTCTTATACATGATAAATTTGTAGCTGAATATTAAGAACCCAAGCACAGTCCCCCAAGGGAGGCTGTGCTTTTTTTGATTCTCAATTTACGATGTAAATCACGGTTGAAGATGGTGCAGGTGTCTTGTGTGTTCAAGACACACGATTGGTCATGCTGGACCATAACTTTAATCCGAAACCGATCAGTGCAGCCAGAGAGAACGCCATAGCGGTGAGATAGAAGGTTTGTCTGCCCGCGTGTTCCAGCAACAGTCCACCCAACGTTCCACTAAGCAGTCCCGAAGCACTGGACCAGACAATAGTGAACAAAGCCATACCCGTAGCCCTGTAACCGTCCGGAACCAGACGAATGATATAACGGACTGCCGTAACGTAGAAAATACCGAAGGTCACACTGTGCATCGTCTGAATGGCAACGACAGCTGCCGGTGTATCGGATATGGACATCAGAAGCAAACGAACCGTGTACATCAGCGCAGCAAAAGCAATGAGCGGCAGTTCCTTATAACGGTTTCCATACTTGCTGAGCAGCAGAAATATGGGAATCTCACTTACAGAAGAGATCAGCAAAGACCAACCGATCAGCCCTTCACTGGCACCCAGCTCTTTCAGCGTGATGGTAAGAAAAGCTTCGTTCATCCGATGTCCCATGGCAAGCAGAAATACACAGCCAAAAAAGGTGAGTACCTCTCTGCGTTTCAAAATAGCCCATAGCCCCGATAGATCCATTTTGCTACTACTTCTCGAAGGTTGATCCTTCAATTGAAAACTGATTAACAGTGTAGTGGCAGCAAGACCAACGCAAACCCATATCGTCCAGGCTGGGCCAAAAGATCCAAGGAAATACCCGATACTTAATGCAAAGAAGGCATATCCGATCGATCCGAAGACTCGAATGGAAGTGAAATTTCGACCGTACTTGCTGGCCGTTGTAATCGCCATCGTATCAGAGAGTGGATAGACCGGATAATAGAAAAAGTAAAACAGGGTGACAAGTACAAATACCTGACCGAAGGTTGTTGCATTGGCGAGCATGACTCCTGTAATCAATTGACCACCAAGCAGAATGATCATCACTTTGCGTACTGTTTGGTAACGGTCGCTGGCCATGCTCCAGAACATATTGGAGAACACGGAGATGAGAGGACCAATGCCGTAGAGATAACCAATCTCTGCCCGACTGAAGCCAAGATGACTGAAGTAAAGCTGGAAGTAGGAAACCACTAGAACGGTGGAACCGAAAATGGTGAACATGAGAGCCCGCAGCCAGTTCTGATCCGGGCGGGCGTTGTGACCTAATTTCATGATGAGGGACTCCAATCCTGATAACAGTTCAATAATTTTATTACCCTTTTAGGGAGGATGATTTACCAGTAGGTGGTGTGGACATTGTAGGTTCCTGCTGTGTACGCCGGATGACAAGCCAGACAATGGTAAGTTCGGCGAGCAGGCCAAGGGATTGCGCTACAGCGCCAATCATGCCGTTCCATGCAGGGAAAATACTAACAAGTATAAGCAGCACGATTACCGTGCAGATTGCATTCGCTGTTTGCGAACGAAACATCGTTTTTGTCTGACCGCGAAGCAGAATGATGCCATTGCTGAAATCCAGAAAAGGGAAGATCAGCGGAAATAACACGAACGCACGCAGTGTCCACAGACTTTGTTTCAACAGTTCGCCCTGAACGCTCATGACATTTTCGAGTACCCATGGTCCCAAGGGGGTATAGGCAATCGACACCATCATTGCAAACGGAATAAATCCGGTGACTAGTGCAAATTTTCGTACCAGTTTGGCGTCCACAAGGTAGAAATTGAGCACGATCTGATGGATGTATGTAAAGAAGCTTAGCATCAACTGCATCAGACTGCTTGCTATGGCAAAGGAAGAAATGGCCAGTGCAATCCCGGTCGTTTTGCCAAGTACGATGTTAATGACGGGTCCTATAAACAGGGCTACAAAGCTGGATAGCAGCAGCGGTTTATAAAAGCGAAATACGTCTCCCCTGCTCTCGACGGGATGATCCTCAAGTTTGGCTGGCATCTTGCGCTTAATGCTGTTTCCCTCCAAAAAGCTGACCAGCGCTTCAATCATCATGCCCGCAGCAAAAATGATAGCGCCTACACGTCCACTGTCAATGCTGTCTGTGTAGATGAAATACAGGGATAGGCCGTACATGCCGGCTAAACGGAATATCATGCCGATGGTTAACCACTTGGTTCGGTTATTCGTAATGATGATCCCCTGATAGATGTTGCGGATCACTGAGAAAATACTCACATACATGAGAATTTCATATACGTCGATGACTTTGTTCAGCAGATCAGGACTTACACCAAACAGGTATTTGAACACCCCGATACCAACGGGAGAGTATACGATAAGAAAACCGATGAGAAGCACGCAGGCAAGAAATATTTTGGTCACAAACGTGAGGGCCTGAAAGGATAGGCGATCGCGAACCAGTGCGGAACAGGTTTGCCGCAGCAGGGTGGAGGGGCGTTCCGTGAGGGTTAACAAGCTACCGGCGATGGCATAGCTGGCAATCACCGTCTCGGGATGAGCGGAACGTGCTAATGTACTGTTTATAATGACGTGAGAAATGGTGACGAGAGAGGCGGAAATGCCAAGTGGCACAAAAAAAGAAAATAACCGTCTCCACGAAAGTGATTCACTTGACGACATGTCAACGACTCCTTTGATGGATGAAATATGCCTAGTATATCACAAAGCTTTGAGCGCGGATGCGATTTTTTGCGCGGAATATGCGGCAGATCATTTGTACAATTAAGGGGATCATATTATAATAGGAATGGTTAAAAATCGCTCTAATACGTATTCAACCAAGTGGAGGCACATTTATTTTGAGCCAATCAAATCGAAAACGTCATCAATATCCGCGTGGACCGCTGGCATTGATGAGAGGGGTGTACAAATACACCATTCCGGAAACACGGAAGGCATTGAATGGATGGCGTGCTCAGGCTGAGGCAATTCCGAATGAGGAATTGCGTACGCAGGCACTTGCCAGTCTAAAGGATAAACAGTTTCACTGTGAAGGCGGAACCGTCTACGCGTTAGCTGATTTGCCCAACAGACACATTCTGATTCCGCTGATCGTTTCATATCAGACTATTAGTGATTATTTGGACAATCTGTGCGACCGCAGCACATCGATGGACCCGGATGACTTTCGTCTTCTCCATCAATCTATGCTTGATGCGGTAGATCCCGAAGCAATTCCCGTCAATTATTATGCCCTCCGTGAGGAGCAGGATGACGGTGGATATCTGCGGAATCTGGTGACCACATGTCAGGAACTGACCCGTCAGTTACCAGGCTATGCGTCCGCCAAGCCCCAAATTCAGGATCTGGCAGGCCTATACACGGACCTGCAGGTATATAAGCATATCAAGCCGGAACTGAGAGAAACGGCACTGCTCGAATGGTGGTCGAAGCATCGTCATCGTACACCTCAGTTTCGTTGGAACGAATTTGCTGCTGCGACTGGCTCTACACTGGGCGTTTTCATGCTGTTTCTGGCTGCGAGTGACGATCAGTTGACTGAAGAGCAAGCGGCCTCGATCCACACGGCCTATTTCCCACATGTATGCGCATTGCACATTATGCTCGATTATTTAATTGATCAGGATGAGGACCGCATCGGGGGAGATCTCAACTTCTGCAACTATTATGAGAATGTAGAGACCATGCTGGACAGAATTGCTTTTATTGTGGAGATGGCACGCAGCGATGTGCAGAAGATCCCGGGAAGCTCCTTTCACCGGATGATCATCGAAGGACTGATTGCCATTTACCTGTCTGATCCCAAAGTCAGCGAACAGCAGGAAGTTCGCGTCGTATCCAAACGTCTGATGAAGAATAGTCCGATGACGAGAATATTTTTCTTCATTTTCAGTCGCTGGATACGGAAAAATATGTAAGTCAGGTGTAATTGCGGAGCCTGAAGTGAAACTAGAGGAGGAAGAAACATCATGACAGCAGTAAAGAAAATCGCAGTGTTAACGAGCGGTGGTGATTCACAGGGGATGAACGCGGCCGTTCGTGCGGTTGTTCGCAGCGGACTGTTTCACGGTCTCGAAGTATATGGAGTTCAACGTGGATACCAAGGTCTCTTGAATAATGACATTTTCCCAATGGATTTGCGGAGTGTAGGGGATATCATCCAACGTGGGGGAACGGTTCTACAATCGGCACGTTGCAAGGAGTTCTACACAGCTGAAGGCCAGCAAAAAGGTGCGGACATTCTGCGTGCACGTGGCATTGACGGTCTGGTTGTTATCGGTGGAGACGGTTCCTACAACGGAGCAAACAAACTGAGCAAACTGGGCATTAACACAATGGGTCTGCCAGGAACAATTGATAATGATATTTCATTCACCGACTATACGATCGGATTTGATACAGCTGTAAGCATAGTAGTTGACGCAGTAAACAAATTGCGTGATACGATGTCTTCACACGAACGTTCTTCCATCGTTGAGGTTATGGGTCGTCACTGTGGGGATATTGCTCTGCATGCCGGACTTGCTTCGGGTGCTGAAACCATTCTTGTGCCGGAAGTTCCGTTTGACATGGACGAAGTGGCAGATCGGATGAAAGCTAACTTTGCACATGGTAAACGTCACAGTATTATCATCGTTGCAGAAGGCGTGGGCAAGGGTGAGGATGTGGCGAAAGAACTGATGGAACGTTGCCCGACATATGAGCCGCGTGTAACCGTTCTGGGTCATATTCAGCGTGGGGGTACGCCAACACCTTTCGACCGTAACCTGGCGAGCCGTCTGGGCGACTTCGCTGTTCGTAGTCTGATCGCAGGCGAGACAGACAAAGGTTGTGGCATTATCAAGGGTGAACTTACCCTGACGGATATTGATAAAGTCGTTAACACGAAAAAAGATTTTGATATGGAGACTTACGAGCTTGCACAACGTTTGTCCCAATAATTCGATTCAAAAACAAAGAGCACAATCCCGCATGAACGAGGATTGTGCTCTTTTTGTTGTTTTACGTTTTTACGGAAGTGAATATTAATGTTACGCCTTGCGCAGTGCAGCGTGTTTTTGTATCCGAAAGAGTCTCCAGAGAAGCGCTGTTGCTCCTACAGCAAGGCCGGCAATGAGTCCGATCCAGTATCCAAAGGCACCGAGAGAAGTATATGTAGCCGTTAGATAACCAACAGGCAAGCCAATAATCCAATAAGCTATGAACGTAATGATTAGTGCCGGATTCACATCTTTGTAGCCACGCAATGCTCCCTGGGTCGGTGTAGCAATGGCATCCGAGATCTGAAAGAAAATGGCGTAAATGAGGAAATGCTGCGTAAGTGCAATGACCTCTCGATCGTTTGAGTACACACCTGCAATCTGTTCACCGAACACAATCAACACGATGGCTGTCAGCAGGGAGAGTCCGATGGCTCCACCAATGCCAAGCAGACTGTACTGTTTGGCATCTTTCAGACGCCCTGCACCTGCCTCAAAACCTACAAGGATCGTAAGAGCCATACATATGCTCACAGGCAGCATGTAGAGCGTAGAAGCGAAGTTCAGAGCCGCCTGATGGGCAGCGATCGTTGTGGTATCAAATCGGCTCATCATTAAAGTCACCGCAGCGAAGATGGACGTTTCGAAAAAAGTCGCGAATCCAATCGGAACCCCGATCTTGAGTAACTCTTTCCACTTGGCCAGGGATACGCGGGTCCACTGACGGAAAATACCGTATTGGGCGAAAGGCTCCATCCGATGGACAAAAAAGAGACTAATGAGAAAGATGAGCCAGTACGTACAAGCTGTAGCAACTCCAGCACCAACGCCGCCCAGTTGGGGAAAGCCCCAGCGGCCGAATATCAGCAGGTAATTCAGCAAGATATTAACGGGCAGCGAGACCAGTGTAATGAACATTGTCGTTCGCGTCTGGCCAAGTGCATCCATGAAGCTGCGCAGCACGGTATATCCGAAGAGCGGGATAATGCCAAAAGCGAGTGCACACAGAAAATAAAAGGCTACTTGGGCAACGTGGGGTTCCAAAGGCATTCCGTTTAGTATAGGGCCAAGTAACAAGGCCCCGGCTCCGATAACGACTAGACTGACAGCAATGCCAAGATACAACGCCTGTATGACGTTATATCCGATCTGATCATTACGTTTGGAACCTAACAGATGAGATACAACGGGGGTTATGCCAATTAGAATGCCGCTTAGTCCAGTTTGAACTGGCATCCACAGACTTGTGCCAATCGCAACACCTGCAAGGTCGGCCGGGGAAAACTTGCCTGACATATTCGTATCGAAGAACGACATGGCAGAGAGGGCGATTTGAGTGGTGAAGATGGGCAAAAATATAATCAGGAATTGCTTCACTTTTTGTGAAAAACTTGTTGTGTTCATGTTCACTGGCAGTGCCTCGCTATTCTAAAGTGATGTCATCCAAGTGTCATATCTGGACAGCTATTCATTGTAGTGGATTTTGTCCGATTTGAATAGGGACAGAAGCAGAAGAGAGGCACAATCGAGAAAGGCAAGCATAAAAAACCTCGTTCCGCCTGAAGCGGAGCGAGGTTGGATGAATACAAAGATATGCAAAAGTGCGGATTACTCATATTGTACACCGGATGTATAACGATTGGACGCATTCCAGAGCAGATATTCATGCACATCCATGTCTTTCATCGCTCTAATCTGGTCTTCCACTTGTTTCTTGCCATACTTGATATAATGCCCACTTCCAAGCCAACTTGCCGTGAAGTCCTGAATCCACGGACGAATGACGGGTTTGAGCTCTTTGGTAGGGTCCAGTTTCTTGTGTGTGTCTTCCATGGAGCCCTTGATGGTGGTGTAAGGATCTTTGTCAGGGTCCTTCACTCCATACCATCCCGTTGAATAGTGACTAGGGTATACCATCGGAGAGATGACGTCCACATTTTCGGATATTTTCACAAAATCTTGTCCAATGCCTTCAGCTGCAGGTACAGAAGCGGCATAACCGAAAATATCCACTGAGACACGAACACCTAACGGTGCGAGCTCCTTGCGTGCATATTGCACGAATTCAGCCACAACATCGACCCGTGACTTGTCGGACTTGGTATATTTCAGTACATCGGCCCGAGTTTCGAAACCTTCCGGGAAACGAACGTAATCGAATTGAATTTCTTTGAATCCAAGTTTGGCCGCTTCCTTTGCAATCTCGATATTATAGTCCCACACTTCCTTGCTGTACGGATTCACGAAGCTGTCGCCTTTGCCATTGGCCCATACAGATCCATCCTTATTTCGGAAGGAAAGCTCTGGATTCTTCTTGGCAAGAATCGTATCTTTGAATACAACGACACGTGCGATCGGGTAGACATCGTGTTTTTGCAGCCGTTTCATCAAGGCATCGATATCCCGAATAAAGGGTTGGGATTTGCCCATTTTCTGTAGCGCTTTGTTTTCTGTGGGATAAGTTATGTATCCGAGATCGTCTTTGATATCAATGACCATGGCATTCAGTTCGGTACTGTCTGTCAGTTCTAGCAATTCTTTCATACGTGCGCCGCCAGCGCTGTAGGCTGTGACGTAAATACCTTTGACCACAGGTGCGTCAGGTTGAGGATCCATTTTGGCAGGTGGGTTATCAGCATCAATAACGACCTGATCTTTTTGAGATTGGATGATTGCGGTGTTAAAACTGTTGGTTAACGATTGGAACTGGGGGTTTCCCTGATCCGCTGCTGCGGGGGTACCACCAAAGCTTCCAAAGGCCATAGCCAATAAAGCCAAAAACATGTTCATTCATTTCCACTCCCTTATGTGCATTCCATATATGAATTATACATTAAAGCCTCCGGGCTTTTAACCATATTAAGCAAGTAATGAAACACATGGAAAAAATGAAAACCGCTTCCTGCAGAGGAAATCCCCTGCAAAAAGCGGCGTGATCAATCTGAAAAAAATTATTGAATGTAAATCTCATTTTGATGCTCACAAATACTGTACTGAATGATTTCCATTGCGTCTCCCTGTTCCAGGATGCCCAGCCCATCCCGGAGGACAATCAGTGAGTCGAGTTCATTCGGTTTCAAGAAAGGGAGCATTTCCGGGCACCATCTGTTGACAATTTCAAACAGTTTTACCGTTTCCATATCCACATTAATCACCCTTTCCTACTCGAATTCCAAAATGGTAAGTCATTCGGTGCATTCGGGAAAGCATATGGCCTGTGAAATTGAAGGGTTGAACCTGCTATACAACATATTTAGGAGCCGTACACCGTTATTATACCACAATGTTGTGAATTGTTAACCGTACAGGTGTCTTAACTTCTGCGAAATGAGCCCATAACACCAACCGTTTCCACTATGTTAACAAAAGCATTTGGATCGGTATCCTTGATAATTCGTTTAATTTCAACCAGCTCGTAGCGGGTGGTAACGGTCATGAGCATGTCCTTTTCAATATCCGTGTATGCTCCCTGAGTCTTAATTTTGGTAACTCCACGAGGCCGAACAAGTAATTTTTTCAACATGGCTTCGGTTTCGTTTGTGATAATATACAGGGTTACCTTGACGTGACTGATATGGATCAGATCAAGCACCTTGCCTGTGATGTAAATGGATACCATGGAGGCCAAGGCTGTATTCCAATTGTCACTCAGGTATCCTGCAAGCATAATAATCGAACCGTTCATGCCGGCCATCACTGTACCAATCGGAAAGTCTCGTTTACGTGTGAAAATGGACCCAACAATGTCGAGTCCTCCTGTGGAGCCGCCGACGCGGAAGGAAACGCCAGTGCCCATTCCAATGAGTACACCGCCAAATACAGAACTAAGCAAAGGGTCTGTAGCCACAGCAAAAACAGGCAGAAGCGCAATGAACCAAGAAGTGGCTGCTACCGAGAGAATACTTAATGTAATGAAACGACGTCCAAGAATAAACCAACCTGCAATGAGCAGGGGAATGTTAAGAACAAAATACATTATACTAAGATTCAACGTTGTAAAATAACCCAGAAGCATTGAAATACCGGATACCCCGCCGCTTAAAAGCTGATGGGGGACCAAGAACCAGTTAAAGCCGCAAGCAATAGCTGCGGCACCCAAAATGATCACTAAAGAGTGCCAAATTATTTTGGGCAATTTAATCACCTCATTTATATTTAAAACCAGATTGCTGGTAATCTTGAATTGTTTTGTGATATAATGATTTGTGGATATTCTTGAGTAGGAAACTTTTCCCAAATGGAACGATAAAATTTGAAATGTTTCAAACACATGTATGTAGTTTTAGTCTTATGTTGGGGACCCATTCATGGAATTATAATCGTTCGTGAAAATAATTTGCCCAGTTGGGATACCCTATAAATATTAACGCTACTTAAGAATACAGACAACAAAGTGGATTGTCCACCATGTCCACCATATAAAAGGAGTATGAATAATTTTGACAAATTTAAATTTCACAGATTTCAATCTTGAACCGCTGGTGCTGCAAGCCATCACTGAGCTCGGGTTTGAAGAAGCAACACCAATCCAATCCAAATCAATTCCTTTGGCGCTTGAAGGAAGAGACTTGATTGGTCAAGCACAAACGGGTACTGGTAAAACAGCTGCATTCGGTATTCCATTGATCAGCAAAATCACTAAAAGTGACGAAAAAATCCGCGCCCTCATTATGGCACCTACACGTGAACTTGCAATCCAAGTTGCTGAAGAGATCGAAAAACTCACTCGCTTCAAAGGTCTGCGCTCCCTGCCAATCTATGGCGGACAAGATATCGTTCGTCAGATTCGCGCACTGAAAAGAAAACCACAAATTATCATTGGTACACCTGGACGTCTCCTTGACCACATCAACCGCAAAACAATCAAACTTGATGATGTACAAACTGTTGTATTGGATGAAGCAGATGAAATGCTCGATATGGGTTTCATGGAGGATATTCAGTCTATCCTGAAACAAGTACCAGACGAGCGTCAAACGATGCTGTTCTCAGCAACAATGCCTCCTAACATTCAAAAATTGGCTCAACAATTCTTGAACAACCCTGAACACGTATCTGTAATTCCTAAACAAGTAAGTGCACCATTGATCGACCAAGCTTACATTGAAGTTCCTGAGCGTCAAAAATTCGAAGCACTTAGCCGTTTGCTGGATATGGAATCTCCTGAACTGGCGATCGTATTCGGACGTACCAAACGTCGTGTTGATGAATTGGCTGAAGCTCTGCAAAAACGTGGATATTCTGCTGATGGTCTCCATGGTGACCTTTCCCAGAATCAACGTGATACAGTAATGCGTAAGTTCCGTGACGGCAGTATTGATGTACTCGTTGCAACAGACGTAGCTGCACGTGGTCTCGATGTATCCGGCGTAACTCACGTTGTGAACTTTGACCTTCCGCAAGATCCGGAGAGCTATGTTCACCGTATCGGTCGTACAGGTCGTGCGGGTAAAGAGGGTGCTGCTTGGTCCTTCGTTACACCGCGTGAGATTGATCACTTGCACTTCATTGAGCGTGTAACACGTCACCGTATTCCACGTAAACCACTGCCAACAATGGCAGAAGCTGTTGAAGGAAAACAACGTTTGACAGCAGAACGCTTGCTGGAAATCGTACAATCGGGCGAATTGAACGAATACAAAGGTATCGCGATTCAAATGCTTGAGCAATATGATTCTGTTCAACTGTTGTCGGCTGCTCTGAAGCTCCTGACAGGTGACAAAAAAGATGCTCAAGTTGACCTGACTCCTGAAGATCCAATCCGTGCGAAGCGTCGCAAACCGGATGTTCGCTCTGGCGGACGTAAACCATCTGGCTATAGCGGTAACCGCAGCAGCGGCAGTGGTGGTGGCTACAACCGTGATCGCAACAGCGGTGGCGGCGGACGTGGTGGCTACAACCGTGATCGTAACAGCGGCAGCAGCACTGGTGGCGGAAGCAGAGAAGGTGGTTACAACCGTGACCGCAAACCTCGTCCAAGCTCCAACGAAGGACGTCGTCCAGCAAAAGATTCCTCTTTCGAGTAATATAAATGTGTGAACTTGAAATGGAGCAGGCAACTGCTCCATTTTTTTATTTTTAGATGGCTATTTTCTTTTTTGCTGATTAAGCAAAGCGCTGGTCAAAGGCGGAGCTGATCTCTTTTCGGGAAGTACTGGCTTTTCCTATCTATAATAAGGTATATTAATATTAGACTTCAGGTAATACGCAAGGCTGCGGAGGAGGAGAAATGTTTGGAATTTAAAGGAGCTATGGGTGGGATCTACCGGCTTACAGAGTGGATTACGAGACTGGCCGCAACCAATCTGTTGTGGGCTATTTGTTCGTCTCCGTTCTTGTTTTTCTTGATTATGAAACTGCTCGTTATGCAGCAGAACCTCGCCAACGAATCATTGCAAATGAACTGGGCTATAGCCATTGTGGCACCGCTTACACTATTCCCGGCGACGTCGGCGCTGTTTACGGTTGTTCGTAAATGGAATATGGGAGATACGGATGTGCCAATCTTCCGTACGTTCTTTGTAGGTTACAAAGAAAACTACAAGCAAAGTTTAATCGGGGGCATTTTTTACACATTGTTGTTCGCGATCATGTATCTGGATTATACGGTGTACATGACCCAGTTCCGCAACATGCAGCTCGTGGGAATCATCATGCTTGTGCTGCTTCTCTTGTTATTTGTATCACTCTTTAACTTTTTCTCAATGGTTGTACATTATCACATGTCCATTGGACTCATTATCAAAAATGCAGTACTGTTAACGCTGATCAGACCATTCCGTGTATTTTCCACATTGCTGGGAAGCGGACTACTGTTCTACATTGGTTTCCGTTATCCGGTATTGTTCGTCTTCTTCATTATCAGCATCATTGCCTGGTTCGCGTTCTTTAACTTCTACGCAACCTTCAACAAAATGCAGGAGCAGATGGAAAAGATGCAGTTGAAGAAGGAAGAAGAGGAAGCTGCTGCGCTGGCTGAACAATCAGCAGAGAATGGTGAAACATCTGAGCCATCAGACGACAAAAACATTACATTGCAAAAATAAAACATGATGAATCGCCATTTACTTTTTACACAGTTAGGGATATAATAATTGTACATCCTGCGATGTACGTTTCGGTTATTCGTTGTTTTGAACCAATGATGATGTCTTCGGGAGATCAACACAGAATGTTGCTGAAAAGCCCTGTCTATACGACATGGGGACTTCAAAAAGCATTTTTGCGGTCACCCACCTGCCAAGCAGGTTCATAAGACAATGTAGCCGGACGGCATAGGCGGGTTCCTAAATTTTCATGTACAGCACCCTGACTTTCCCTCTTCTGAAGGAATCTCAGGGTGTTTTTAAGTTGTGATGATTGTTTTTGATTGGTTTTGTGATAAATATGATGCTTACCCTTTTGTTACTACTTGAACAATGTTACACTTAGATACATAAATGGAACGGTTACAATCAAAGGAGGAAGGGTCTTGACCTTAAAGAGAACGCTCGTCGGTATCATCCGCAGCATGGAGGGGACCAGCGATCGAGCCAAGGATCCCAAATTAAAAACACGGTATTATAACTTATCTAAAGACAGAGCTTGGGAAGAGGTTTCTTCAACACTCAAAAAAATTCCGGGTTATAAAGTGCTGCACGAAGTGCCTTCTGTTGGAGAAGTTATACTGGAGAAGCGGACTACCTTTGGACGGACGATGGATATTACAGTTTCCATTATCTCGGTAAGTCCTGTTCGTAGTGCGGTGGATATGTATTCAGCTTCACGTGGTTCGCTTGGAGATTTGGGTTCGAATTATCGCACGATTATGAACTTATTCTCCGTACTGGACAAGAAGCTAAGCAAGTATAAAGCGAATGATTGAAATAGATGATAAATAACAAAAAGCGAGTGAAGGTTAACCTTCCTCGCTTTTGTTCTGAACGTGTGGTAACTTCTACAGCAAAGCTTTTACAGCAGCAATGGCTTGTTCGAAGTTAGGGGAGTCTGTCATTTCAGGCAAATACTCCACATATGTAATCCGGTCTTCGGCATCCAAAACAAAAATGGAGCGCATGTCGAGTTGGAATTCTTTGATCAGAACGCCGTAGTCTTCACCGAAAGAACGTGTTTTGTAGTCTGACAATGTAACTACGCGGTCGACACCAGCTGCCCCGCACCAACGGGCTTGAGCGAACGGGAGGTCAACGCTTACTGTCAAGACAACAACATTGTCTCCCAGTTCTCCAGCTTCAACGTTGAAACGACGAGTTTGCGCATCGCATACGCCAGTATCCAGCGAAGGAACAACGCTGATTAATTTGATTTTGCCTGCGTAGTCTTTCAGGGAAGCATCTTCAACCAGGTTTTTGCTCAGTGTAAAATCAGGTGCTTGATCGCCCACTTTCAGTTCGGGTCCGATCAATGTAATAGGGTTGCCTTTGAATGTGGCTGCGCCTGTACGTTCTTGTGTCATAATAATGTTCCTCCTTATAAATTGGTGATCCGTGCCAAAATCCATTATAATCTTTTATGAAAGGCATTGTCCAATTCGGACATGTACCATTACGATGGATCAGAGATTAAGTCCGATCTGAACAGGGTGGAGTGAAAGAAGAAATTTATGATATTTATTCGCTATGAGAACTGGAAAGGTTATCTGAAGTATTTCCCTTTGACGTCGATTTTTTTAATTGCCAATGTTGTGATGTTTATTGTGTTAACGGTGAACGGTGGCTCAACGAACAATATGGTGCTGCTGAAATTCGGAGCACTTACGAATCATGAATTGTTCGCACAGGAGTGGTGGCGTTACATTACATCGATCTTTCTGCATGCGGGCTTCAGTCATTTATTGTTTAACAGCTTTGCGTTAATTGTATTTGCACCACCAATGGAACGTTTGCTCGGGTCGGTAAGGTATGGTGTATTGTATCTGGGTGGTGGTGTATTGGGTAATATCCTTGCTGTTGCATGGTACAACTCGATTGGAAGTATCACCATCTCCGTAGGTGCTTCTGGAGCGATCTATGCCGTCTATGGTGCATTCCTGTATGTAGCGCTGTTCCAGCGAACGATGATGGACGAGGCTTCGCGCAAAACGATGTACACGCTGCTTTTGTTCGGGATCATATTCTCTTTCGCGATGTCGGGCATCAATTGGATGGCGCACCTCGGAGGATTGTTGGGTGGATTCTTTATTTACGGACTGTTGATCAGGTTGTGGAAACCTCGCAGCTTAAAGCGGTAGTCAGAACGTTCTCAAGATGGAATGCAGTCAAGGATAAGTAGGGTATAACAGATTGGAGCGATCAGGACGAGTGGAATTAAGACAGTTGCATTACTTTTTGAAAGTGGCACAGAAGGAACATGTAACACAGGCTGCTGAAGAGCTGCATGTGGCACAGTCGGCGGTGAGTCGTCAGATTCATCAGCTGGAAGAAGAACTGGGCGTGGACCTTTTTATGCAAAAGGGGCGAAACCTGCAGTTGACTGCAGTAGGACAGCTTTTTTGCAAACGAATTGAAGGTATATTAAAAGATTTGGACAAAGCAGTCGGGGAAGTTCATGAGTTTCTTGACCCGGAGCATGGGGAGATCCGCATTGGATTCCCGCATAGCCTGGGGATTCATCTCATTCCTTCCGTTGTAGCTGCTTTTCGTCAGCGCTACCCTAACGTGAAATTCAGATTCAAGCAGGGGATGTTCCCTACATTGATTCGTGACGTGTTATCGGGAGAGGTAGACTTGGCATTCATTTCTCCTTTTCCAGAGAAGCATGATCAAGTGGCTGGTGATATTGTACTCACGGAAGAATTACATGCCATCCTTCCTCCGAATCACCCGTTAGCTGGTGAAGAGACCATTGCGCTTGAACAACTCAAGGATGATAAATTTGTATTGTTTAGCAAAGGTTATTCTCTTCGTCCTATTGTGTGGCATGCCTGTCTGGAAGCTGGTTTTACACCCAAAATTGCTTTTGAAGGGGAAGAGACCGACACGATCCGCGGATTGGTCGCTGCGGGCATGGGGGTCAGCCTCCTGCCTGAGATGGCGCTATTCCAGACAAACCCGTTGCAACCGGCACATGTCGCCATCTCCCATCCAAAAGTAACACGGACCATTGGGTTAATTCACCGTGCAGATGACAAGTTGCCGCTGGTTGCCCAGTCCTTTCGTTCATTTTTGCTTCATTATTTTGGTTTACAACAGAACAATACCCCATCCGATTAACGGTGGGGTATTGTTTTTGTTGTATGAGCTATGCAATTAATCGCGGCTATTGAAGATTCCGATGTAACGAATCAACTCAAGCAGTGAGATCAACGCTGCAGCGACGTAAGTCAAGGCTGCGGCGTTCAGGACTTTTGCAACACCTTTTTCTTCTTCATTACGGATGTACCCTTCAGATACCATAATTTCTCTAGCACGGTTACTCGCATTGAACTCAACCGGTAACGTGATGAGTTGGAATGCTACAGTTACAGAGAAGAAGATGATACCGATCCCTACAAGGTTCATGGCATTGAAGAGGAATCCTGCAATCAGCAGGAATGGAGCTAATCCGGATGCGAAATTCACAATGGGAAAGATCCGGTGACGCAGTGCCAGCATTGGATAACTTTCTTTATGCTGAATGGCATGACCAACTTCATGGCAGGCTACCGAAACAGCTGAGATTGAGTTTTCATAATATACTGGTTCTGATAACCGTACAACCCGATTGATCGGATCGTAGTGATCTGAGAGCGTGCCGCGTACAGGTTCAATGGGAACATCATGCAGGCCGTTAGCATCCAGCATCTGGCGAGCAGCATCGTAACCCGTCATTCCGTTTTGGTTCGGGACCTCCGACCAACGTCTAAATGTACCTTTAACGCGAAATTGCGCCCATAAAGAGAGCAAAAAGGCGATAATGATCAATACGAACATACCGTTATTAAAACTCATATTCATTCCTCCGCTTTCTGAAATAAGCTACATCATGGTGTTCTCAAGCAAGATTTTAAGTGCCTCCATTGTACCGGCGCTTTTGGTGAGAAGTCCTGCCATCATTTTGCGTGCTTGTACAGGTTTCATCTCTCCAAGTAGCGGTTTGAGTTCATTAACCTCTCGCTCAAGTTGTTGTACGTGAAGTTCCAATGTTGTCAATTTGCTGGCAACTTGTTCTTCTGTACTAACCAGACGCCACTTCTCAAGAGATTGCTTAATCTCGTCGAGACTATACTTCTCTTGTTTCATCTGTACAATACGTTCAAGCCTCGTTAAAGTTTCATTACTATAGAGACGATAATTTTTTTGTGTACGTTCTTCGGGAGCGATCAACCCAAGCTTTGTGTAATAATCAATCGTCCGTTCACTCACACCAGCGGTCTTGGCGAGTTCGCCAATCCGAAAAAGTTTCATATCCCCAATGATATTCACCTCGCTTGCAAGTTCAAATGTAGGGAATTGTAGTTTCCAGTTGCGAATTTCTATACTACGCCCAATTTTTCTTACTAATAAGTATGATACATGATCTTTAACCGTACAGTCAAACGTTATGCTTTGGCGATCAGGATACCGCATTTCTATATCTATGTACTCATAGAATGTGATTATGTACTTAAGTGCAAGAAAAAGACGTATGACTTTATTCCCAGAAATAATTTTCAGTTTTGATGAAAATACTCTTGTCAACTTTCCTCTCTTCTGCTTATAATGACATTAAGAGTTTCACGTTATGTGAAGAAACTTAACATAAGAGGGAGTGGGGTATATGAGAAAGAAATGGTTGGTTTCCATGTTAGTAATGCTTACTTTGTTCGCTTTTCCGGTCAGCGCATTTGCGGCTGCGGAGGGTCCAACTAACATTGAACTTCAAAGCGGTTTGAACTCAGCCTTTACGTTTCTGGCTGTGGTACTCGTATTCTTGATGCAAGGCGGATTTGCTTTACTCGAAGCGGGTTCAACACGGATGAAGAATGCAGGACACATTGCAGGTAAGACCATCCTGACATTGGGAATTTCAGTTATTGCCTTCTGGGGGCTGGGTTTTGGTCTAGGCTTCGGTAATGGTAATGGATTTTTTGGGACTACCGGATTCTTCCTAAGTGGAGACAGTATGGCTGCTTCCTTCGAATCACTGGCTTTCTCCGATGTTCCACTGACTATCAAATTTGTATTCCACCTCGCCTTTGCGGCGGTATCTCTGGCCATTGCCTGCGGTGGTATGGCTGAACGTGCAAAGATGAGCGTATATATCGTGTTTGGTACATTGTATACCATTATTATGTATCCGGTTGTTGCTCACTGGGTATGGGGCGGCGGCTGGTTGGCTGAGCTGGGTATGCAAGACTTTGCAGGATCGACGGTAGTTCACTTAACTGGTGCGACTGCAGCATTGGTAGCTACCATCTTGTTGAAACCACGTATCGGTAAATATAACAAAGACGGCAAACCTAACATCATTCCAGGTCACAACCAAGTGTATTCGGTACTCGGGGTTATTATCCTCTGGATCGGTTGGTTTGGATTCAACCCAGGTAGTACGTTATCTGCCATGGGGGATGGATTCTTCGGTTATGTTGCATTGACTACTAACGTAGCTGCAGCAGCAGGTGGTGTTGCTGCGCTGTTAATCTCGTGGGCAGTACTTGGTAAGTCAGATATTCCTAGCATGTTAAACGGTGTGCTTGCGGCACTCGTTGCGATTACAGGGGCATGTGCATTCGTTGAGCCTTGGGCAGCGCTGGTTATCGGTGCTTTGGCGGGTATCATCACATTCTTCACAGCACAGTACTTCGATCGTAAAGGAATTGACGATCCAATCTACGCTTTCTCCGTACATGGTATTGCGGGTATGTGGGGTGCGATTTCCACAGGTTTGTTCGCTACTCCTGAACTTGCCGAGAATGCTGGTGTAGGTCAAGCGGGTCTGTTCTATGGCGGTGGCTTCCACCAATTGGGCGTACAACTTCTAGGTCTGGCGGGTGCTTTTGCCTTCGTACTGGTGATGTCCTTCATTATTCTGGGCGGAATGAAAGCGATCATGGGCATCCGTGTTACTGAAGAAGAAGAAACAATGGGTCTGGATATCAGTGAGCACGGTACTTACGGATACCCTGAACAAATGAAAAGCGTAGATTCAAAATCCAATGGTGGTACGTTCAGCTCCTGAGTTGGATAATGCTGAAACATGCATCAAGGAGGCTGGACATGATGGAACCCATCTCGTTTACAAACTACTCCTGGTCTTATCAGGGAATCGATGGTGCGGTGTCTGTTCCAGAACTGCGCCAGGCACGTGTGATATTACAGAATGAGCTCCAGGATTTGTTGTCCGCTTCCTTGTCGCCAATCGAGTGGTACCAAACGGTAAATGAACTGCATGACCGGATTGCACGGAAAGCAGTAGAGTTATGCATTCAGGGGATGGTTGAGGAAGGCTTAGGCCAACCTCCCGTCCCCTATGCCTTTATCGTATTTGGCAGTTCTGGCAGGGAAGAAGCAACGTTATGGAGTGATCAGGACAATGGCATGATTATTAGCGATATCCCACATGAGGGTAAAGGGGCATACTTTGCCGAGCTTGGACAGCGAATCACGGATATGTTGGAAGGGCTTGGTTACGCCAAGTGCGAAGGAAAAGTTATGTGCTCAGAGTCACTGTGGAGAAAAACGCTGGCATCATGGAAGCAACAATTGGCAGAGTGGAGTTCAGATCTGAATTGGGAGCCTGTTCGTAATCTGATCATCGCTTCAGACATGCGTTTTGTTGCGGGGCAGCAGAGTCTGGCAGAGGAGTGGATCACAAGTTTTTATGAACAATTCAGACTTGTTCCTGAACTTTCGGATGCCGTTCTTCGCAATACGGTTAAACATAAAGCTACATTAAATGTACTTGGACGTGTGGTCACAGAACGATTTGGTGAACATGCAGGTGGATTTGATGTCAAGTATGGTTTGTACATCCCACTTGTGAACAGTGCCCGTTATTTGGCTTTGCAGCATGGGATCAAGGAGTCATCTACGTTAAAAAGAATGGAGAGACTGACTTCACTTGAAGCTGTTCCGTTTACACTACTGGACGCATGTCAGCGGGCCTTCATAGCCGCTTTGAAGTTTCGCCGAAGTACGCCGGTTATCATCCAAGGGGATTTGCAACATAGCAGCGGGTTCCTGGATGAGAAACAGATGAAACAAAAACAGATTCATTATGAGCTCAGGGATACGCTCGGGTTGGTACGACGAGTGCATCGTGCTTTGCAAAGACAGTTGCGTTTTGCAGAAAGGAGACGTCCATGAGAGAGCCGGCAAGGGGCAATACAGGATTCTGGAATTCGCTGCGTCAGGGAGGGGTTCCTTCCGCCATCGCTTCCATTATGGGAGCCCCTACGGCGCAACACATGGCGTTTATCCGCTCGATGATGAGAGAACAGCGCAGACCTGAGGTTCTGCATACGCCTCTAAACGAGTTAGACGCAGTTGTATTTGATCTGGAAACGACGGGTTTTTCACCCCAGCATGGGGATGAGATTATCTCATTTGGTGCGGTCCGTATACATGGTGGTGTGGTGCTGGAAGGAGAACAGTTCTATACGGTGGTGCAGTCCAAAACTGCGGTCCCGGAACATATTACTGAACTTACAGGTATTACACAGGAGATGACACTGAACGCGCCAACTTTGTTGGAGGGATTGCATGATTTCATGTCTTTTGTAGGCGGAAATGTTCTGATCGCACACGCAAGTGCGCATGATCGCGCTTTTCTCAATGCTGCGTTGTGGCGGACTTCAAAAGTAAGACTGACGCATCGTTTAATTGATACGATGATGTTGGCTCGCTGGCTTGAACCAAGCAGGCCGGGGTATGGTCTGGATGAATTACTGGAATCCAGAGGCATTCCGATCTATGGTCGTCACCATGCACTGGAAGATTCGAAAATGACTGCACAGTTATGGTCCTGTTATCTGGAGGACATGATGCGTAAAAATGTGGAGACCCTGGGTGATTTGTATACCCAGCTAAGTCACGCATAACGGAACGGGAAGCAGATGGTAAGAAGGCGCAACGTGGTGTGCTTGATCCGGCAATTCCTTCGAAGATTCAATCTGATATCCGTTCAGATGCATACGCGATCGCAACCCGCTTGTTAGGTCAGGTGAGCCGATGAGGTACATCTGAAGCAAACCGGCGAAGGCGGGAAGAGCTTGCATGTCCTCTAGGGAAGGAACAGGACTAGTCTGCGGATGAGAATGGAAGATGCCGATGAGTTTGGGTTCGGAGAAAACGCACCGAATCCATTCGGCATCGTCCAGAGCAAAATGGTGCAGCGGGTCAGGTGCTACGTTACGAATGGGCTGAAACCGACTGATTCGTATACCGCCCGCTGCGGTTTCACCCAGCATAACCCCGCAGGCTTCTTGCGGCAGCGAAAGGAACATGTGCTTACACATCTCTTGTTCTACGGAAGAAGGGATGTAGAAGGTGTTCTGCTGTCCGTGAAGTGCTGCCATTTGTATTCACCCCTCTCTCTTTGGCTCCTGCTTAGGCAGGAGTCCTTTTTCATTTTATTTTCTGTGATGTGGATTGTAAAATTTTAAAGGAAAAGGGTACAATATTAAAGAGGACATTGGTGAATTATGTTCTGGTGATCTGTAATAGATTGTCGTAAACATCTAACATGCGCGAAATAAGGTTTCAGTTTCAATAGGTTAATTATATAAAAGGGTGGCGGGTTATGAAACGAAACATATACATACTCCTCGGTGTTGTCTTACTAGTTGGTATTGCACTGGCCCAGAATGCGGGTGATGGTATTGCCGCCGTATTTAAGCAGGAGGAACCCATGCCTACTGAGACGGGTCCGCGTGCGGGTCTTCTGGCACCTCCTTTTTCTCTGACAGCAATGGATGGGAAAACGTACAATGTGGGCGGCGCCAAAGACAAGGCGACTTTCGTCAGTTTCTGGGCATCGTGGTGTGATCCGTGTAAACAGGAAGCTCCCGAGCTGAACAAAATGGCTGAGAAATATAAGGATAAGCTTGATCTCTATGGCGTTAATGTAACATCCTACGATAAACTGAAAGATGCCAAAGCTTTTGTGGATGAATACCAACTGAAGTTCCCCATTCCCTTGGACGAGAAGGGAACCGTGTATGCTCAATACAATGGGGTCGCCTTTCCAACGAATGTTCTAATTGACTCCAGAGGCGTTATACAGGAGATCATTCTGGGCATATTGCCCGAAAAAGAGTTGGAACGTAAGATTAAAGAATTAATTGCAAATTAATTACTGCAAAGAAAGAAGCCTTTGCATCCATGAATCATGGGTACAGAGGCTTCTTTTTATTTTCCGGGAAATACACTTTAATGATTACTCAGCCCGTGAGCAGGAATAGGGAGTGTCCCCGGCTCATCCTGCAATTTTTCTTGAAGCAGCGCATAGCGGAAACTATGCACGAGAGCTTCCCAACTGGCTTCAATTACGTTCTCGGATACACCAACCGTGTTCCACGTGTTTTCCGTATTTTTGGATTCGATCAAAACACGAACTTTGGCAGCAGTGGCATCCTTCTCATCCAGTACACGTACTTTGTAGTCCGAGAGATGCATGTTGGCAAGTGAAGGGAAGTATTGCACCAGTGCTTTCCGAAGTGCATTATCGAGTGCGTTAACCGGACCATTACCTTCAGCAGCGGTATAGACACTTGTTCCAGCTACATTAAGTTTGACAAAAGCTTCAGAGACTACGGATTTGCCCGCCGTTTTCTCCACAAGCATTTTGAATGATTCGAAAGTGAACAATTCTTTCATGTCACCGTTCGCCTCACGAATTAACAATTCGAGCGAGGCGTCAGCGCCTTCGAACTGATAACCCTGATGCTCCAGGTCTTTGATTTTCTCAATAATCTGACGTGAATTGGCACTGCTTGGATCGAATTCAAGCCCCAGTTCCTGTGCTTTGGATACAATATTACTCTGTCCGGCAAGTTCCGATACCAACACACGTTGCTTGTTACCGACAAGTTCAGGCACGATGTGTTCATACGTACGCGAATCCCGCAGGATGGCAGAGACGTGGATCCCACCTTTGTGAGCAAAAGCAGCATTGCCGACATAAGGCTGATTAATCGGCATGTTTACATTGGCAATCTCGCTAACATAACGAGCCACGTTGGTAAGTTGTCGCATGGACTCCTCAGTAACACATTCATAGCCAAGCTTCAGTTGCAGGTTCGGGATAATGGATGCGAGATTGGCGTTACCGCAACGCTCTCCATAACCGTTCATTGTTCCTTGAACCTGACGGGCTCCGGCTTGTACAGCGCTTAGTGTGTTGGCCACAGCCAGTTCACAGTCATTATGTGTATGGATGCCGAGATGTGCATGAGGCAGGCTTCTATGCAGTGTTGATACGATCTCGTACACCTCGTTTGGCATGGTCCCGCCGTTGGTATCACACATGACGAGCCAGTCCGCTCCAGCCTCGTGAGCCTTGGTCAAGACAGCTTGAGCATACTCCGGGTTATGTTTGAATCCGTCAAAGAAGTGTTCTGCATCAAAGATGACTTCCATACCGTTCTGTTTCAGATAGGCGATGGAATCATAGATCATGGACAAGTTCTCTTCCAGGGTGGTTTGCAAAGCAGTATGCACGTGGAAGTCCCATGATTTACCGACTAAGGTTGCAGCTTGGGCGCCAGATTCGATCATGCGTTTCAGGTTGGCGTCTTCACTGGCGACGCTGCCTTTACGGCGTGTACTGCCAAAAGCAACGACCTTTGCGTTCAGGTTTAACTCCTTGACTCTTTTGAAAAACTCAATGTCCTTGGTATTGCTGCCGGGAATTCCGCCTTCAATATAATGGACACCCAGGTCATCAAGCTTCTTGGCAATTTTGAGTTTGTCGTCTGCCGATAAGCTGACACCCTCCCCTTGTGTGCCGTCACGTAAAGTCGTATCGAAGATGGAAATGGCCTTTGACATGAAGATCCTCCTTTGAGATAAAGCGCTCTTTTAAAAGTTTGGATTGTAAGTTGGGAAAAGCAGTTAAGTACGGTAATGGACAAATCCTTCAATTCGGCAACGCTACACTGTGTTAAACTGGATGCGTTGATTTGTCCTAAAGTTGTCAATTTGTATAATTAATTATTATAGCACCATTATAGCCAAATGCTACATCGAAATCACAGTTTCATGTAATAATTAATGGATTTTAGAGCTAAAAGAAGGATGTTAATCATAATCCGGATGTATGTTATAATTTATTATTGAGTTTTAATAGGAATATGTGGAAAAAAAGGAGGGTTGATTTTGACTTTTGTATGGGAAAATACGATTATTGCCCTGATCACGTTGATTCTTTTTGTGAGTGTAGGCTGGTTGGTTATTCGATCTCTGATCAGATCTCGGAGAAAATAAAAGCCCGCGACTGAATTTACATAACGGGTTTGATATACTATAGAAGAAAGAAATTCGTTTCATTAATTAGTGTGCATGAAAGGGCGGGGGTCATGATGTCTTCAGACGGCAATCCTCCAGCGAATGTGGATCAATATTACCCTACAGCCGGACGGGTGATACTGCATGTGGATATGAATGCTTTCTACTGCTCTGTACATGAAGCGGAAGAACCGGATCTATATAGAGGAAAAGCAACGGCCGTTGCGGGAAGTAGTGAACTGCGCAAGGGTGTAATTGTAACCTGCTCATATACCGCTCGTAACCGAGGGATCTCAACAGGTATGGTTGTACACCAAGCCATGAAAAAGTGCCCTGACCTCATTGTGATTCGTCCCGATTTTCATCTATACCGTCAATATTCAAGAGCGTTCATGCAGATTGCATATAGTTATACGCCTCAACTTGAGGCAACATCCATTGATGAGTGTTATCTTGATATTACAGGCTCAAGACAATTCGGGAATCCAATGGAGATTGCGGAGAGCATTCAGCGTAGAATCAAGGATGAATTGGGACTGCCTTGTTCCATTGGTATTGCACCCAACAAATTATTGGCGAAAATGGCTTCGGATCTGAAAAAACCGAACGGTATCTCCATTTTGCGCATGAGGGACGTACCCCGGATTCTTTGGCACAGGCCATGTAACGAAATGTTTGGCATTGGCAAAAAAACGGCTGAAAAATTGAAAAAAATAGGCATTGAAACCATTGGTCAATTGGCCAAGTCGGATGAGAACATGTTGACCGAACTATTTGGAGTCAATGGAGCCTGGCTCAAAAACTCTGCAAATGGCATTAACCATTCCGCGGTTCACGCAGAACGGGAAGCCAATAAGTCCATTGGGCATACGACAACTCTGCCGGCGGATGTATCGGATATGAATGAGATTCATCGGGTATTCCTCAATATAAGTGATCAGGTCGCCAGAAGATTGCGTAAGCACGAAATGTTCAGCCAGGGTATTCAGATTACGATCCGGACACCCGATATGAAGACGATCACCCGATCACGTCTAATGGAAGTTCCTACGGAGGATGCAGTCGTCATTTACCGTGAGGCATGTCAATTATTTGAGAAGCATTGGGGAAGTGGCAAGCCTGTACGTATGCTGGGTGTGACACTTCAAAACCTGATTCCAAGAGAGGAATCTGCTGTGCAGATGGACTTGTTCGAATATGAGCAGAAGCCCAAAAAGGACAATCTGATTCGGATTATGGATCAGTTACGTGATAAATTTGGTGAGAATGCTGTTGTGACTGCAGGCATGCTTGGGGACGATCCTTCCGTACTGCTTCGTAATCATAAAGTGCGGGGGACTTCACTGCAAAAAGATAACTTGCAAAGTCTTGATTAAATAGGGGATAATAGAGACTTATGGTTGCAAAATGATTTGTAATTATTCTTACTTTGGTTTAATATGTTTCTAGATAAAAACACTGTACGTTTCGAATTATAGGAGGAGAGAATGTAAATGAGTAAATATACTTGGGTTGAAAAAGACACATGCATCGCTTGTGGCGCTTGCGGAGCAACGGCTCCAGACATCTACGATTACGATGATGAAGGTTTGGCAGAAGTTATCTTTGACGGCGACGCTAACAAAGGGATCAAAGCGATTCCAGACGACTTGTTTGACGATATGCAGGATGCATGCGACGGCTGCCCTACAGATTCAATCAAAGTAGCGGACGAGCCTTTCAATAAAGAGGGCTAATTTCTTACTTGCTCACAGAGCACTTTCTGTTGTCTTACGACAAGGGAAGGTGCTTTTTTTGTTTTCGTCTATCTGTATTTATCTGATCCGTGGATCAAGGACGAACCTTGTCGACCTTTTTCCCACCGGGTACTCAAGTCCTATGGATTCAACGACAGTTTATGCCGATATATAAGGATATACGGAAAAAGGCGAAATAGTGGAGGATCGGATGCAAAATACTCATCTAAGAACATATGTCAAGAAACATCCAGACAATAAAATGGCCTGGTATTTGCTTGGAAAGGAGTACTTGGGCGAAGGACAGGAGGCCAAAGCCAACTATTGCTTTCAGCAAGCGGGCGAGGTCTACGAGGCATTTGAGCGCAGTAAAGCTCCTGCCGACATCTGGGTAGACTATCAGGAGAAACTGGTGGAGATGTCCGAGCAAAAGGAGAAAAAACAACGTAGACGCAAAATGTGGCTTACGTTATTCATGTTGCTTGTACTGGCAGGTCTGCCACCTGCGGACGCTCCAGGTTTCAGTCGTGAAGCGGCAGACGCGCTATCGGCGGCACTGGAATCCACAGATGACATCGCAGAGCCTGTAGAGGCGGATAAACAGGCTGTAAGTACAGCCACGCCACCAAGTAATGTGTTCACCGCTGCGGCGTTTGGCGGGGGCAATCATGGTGAGGCTGCGCTCGCAGCTGCATGGTCCGGATCTGGACCAAAAGTAGAGACTTCGGCTGTATTGGGAATGCAAACCTCGGAGGATTGGTCTTTGTGGAAGCGAAATATGCCTGTGAAATACATTGTGCAGACGAATACAAGCGGGAAACTAACTGCACAGAGTTATGATGCCAAGCAGTGTAACTGTGAACCTCCAGAAGTCACGCCGAAGATCAAAAAGATGGCTATGGCGTGGACCGCGAAGCAGGAAGCCGCTGCATCATTATCAAGTGCAATTGTTGCTTATCGCAAAAAAAATGACGCTTGGCCCAAGAGTGTAACGCAAATGGCTCAGCCATTTCCAAATAATATTCTCGGAGAGACGGCGCCAGGCATGACCGAGATGTTTCCGAAGCTGCTAGCCTTGCATCAAGGAAAGGCACAGCAAGGAAAGAGTGAAGCCGGTGGAGCAGATAACAGTTCGACGACTTCGAATTCGTCTCAAGGACAGAATGCCGCTTTTGCGGATACGCTGGGAGGACAACCTTTTTTGCAGGAACCGCTTGAGATTGTCATTGATAAGGATATACATAAACTTGCATTAATCAGTGGGGATACGATTGTTCGGATGTATGATGTGGGACTTGGGGGTGATCGAACACCGGAAGGTTCATATGTCATTACGGATAAAGTGGTGAATCCGAATGGACGTTCGAATGGTGAGTTTGGAAGCAGGGGGATGCAGCTCTCCAACACGAATTATGCTATCCATGGGACCAACGAGCCAGACAGTATCGGACTGGATGAGTCCCTTGGATGTGTGAGAATGCGTACAGGAGATGTAGAAGAGTTGTTTGCTCTTGCTCCGCAAGGTACTCCGGTACGCATTGGAGAAGATCTACTGCCAGATCTGACACTTGTTCCAGAAGCAAAGCAGCGTTATCAGCATACGCTTGTTCCAAAGCAAGATAACCCGAACAAAACGTATCATTGGCTGAATTGATCTGTTGGATATGTAGAATCAGACGGGTTTAGCCTGAATCATCTACATATTGGCAATAATGATAAGAGCACCAATAATGATGATCAAGCCGCCTACACATGCTGCAGTCCATGCAATGGCTTTGCGATTCACTTCTTCTTTCTTTTGCTGTAATGCAGGTGGTTTACGTTTGGGAGCCATGAGTTATTCCTCCTTATTGGAATAGAACTGGTGTAGAGTAACCATGCTCTCATTGTAAAGAATTCAACTCGTCATTACCAGTGGACGGGTGGATTTCTTGTGAGCATTTTGCATGATTCGATTTGTGGTGTCTATGCGTAAACTACTTTCCTTTTTAATAAGAAACAGATAGACTTGTGTGTAGAGTGTTTTTTTACATATGAAAAGGCGGAAAACGGCTTATTGGCGTACCGGACCAGAACGGAGTGAGTGATTTGTTATACAGAAGTCTTGCTAAACCTTTGTTGTTCAAAATGGACCCTGAACAGGCCCATCATCTGATTATTGGCGGCCTTAGTGGCGTGGGTAGCATCCGTCCGGTTCCTTCCGGACTGCGAGTGATGTACGGCGTTCGTGAAACGTCTGATCTGGCTGTTGACATGTTTGGGTGTCATTTCCCTACACCTGTTGGTCTGGCGGCGGGTCTGGACAAAAACGGACAGGCCGTAACGGGCTTTTCTTCCATCGGATTTGGATTCATGGAAGTGGGAACCGTGACACCACTTGCACAACCAGGTAACGACCAACCACGGCTGTTCCGTTTGCCGCCAGATGAGGCTTTGGTGAACCGAATGGGCTTCAACAATCTTGGTGCGGAAGCCATGGCGGGTGAGTTGGCACGTCTACAGGATCGGCGTATTCCAGTGGCTGTTAACATCGGCAAAAATAAGGCAACGTCTAATGAGGAAGCTCACCTGGACTATTCCAAGTGCATACAGGCACTATACGATTATGCTGATCTGTTCGTGGTGAATATCAGTTCACCAAATACACCGGATTTGCGTAATCTGCAACATGGGAATGAATTGAAGGAACTGCTCGCTGCGGTTATGAACGAGATGAACGCGCAGCATGCGCGAGCAGGCGGAGCGACCAAATCCGTTCTGGTGAAGATCGCACCGGATGTGAATGATCAGGAACTTGAATACATGGTTCGCACGATTGCAGACAGTGGTGTTGCTGGCATTATTGCAACGAACACGACCATCAGTCGTACAGGACTTTCCCACCAACATGCGAAGGAAACGGGTGGTCTGAGCGGTAAACCTCTGCGTGAACGTTCAACGGAGATTATTCGCCAGATCTATCGTCAGACCGAAGGCAAACTTCCTATCATCGGTTCAGGTGGCATCTTCACAAGTGAGGATGCATACGAGAAAATTAAAGCCGGAGCCAGCCTGGTCGAAATATATACCGCATTGATCTATGAAGGACCTGAGGTGAATCGGCGCATTCATGCCGGACTGCGTGAATTACTACGCAAGGATGGTTATCGTCATATCTCTGAAGCGGTTGGTGCAGAGCATCGTTAAGAAGGATTGTGATTCCCCGGTATGAAAATATAGAAGCATGGAAGAGCGTAATATGGTTCGGGACTCTTCCCCCCACCAAACATCATGTATAATGGAATAGAACAGGGGACGCTATAGAGACAGGAGGCATAAGCATGGACGGTAGAGACTGGGGTACATTTTTACTTCCTTATGAACAAGCGGTAGAGGAATTAAAAGTCAAGTTTAAGACAATGCGAGCGGAGCTGAAAAAACGGGAAGAGTATGCCCCGATTGAATTCGTTACCGGTCGTGTCAAAAAAATATCCAGTATTCTGGAGAAATCCAGACGACTGAATGTGTCGCTTGATGACGTGGAGACAGGCATTGAGGATATTGCAGGTATCCGTATCATGTGCCAATTCGTAGATGATATCCGTCGGGTTGCCGAATACATTCGAGGCCGCAAGGATCTCACGGTGCTCATTGAGAAAGATTATATTACGAATTTCAAAGAGAGTGGCTATCGCAGCTTCCATATGATTATTGAGTATCCCGTTCAGACGGCTCTGGGACAAAAGATCGTATTGGCCGAGATTCAGATCCGGACACTTGCCATGAATTTCTGGGCTACGATTGAACATTCTCTGAGTTACAAATTTCGGGAGAGTTTACCGGATGATATGCGAGCCAGGTTGAAAAAAACAGCGGAGGCCGCTTTTGTACTGGATAATGAGATGTCTGCCATTCGTCTACAGATTTTGGAGGCACAGAAGGCATTTGAGGATGATTCCAATATCGTGTCAAGAACATTGAATATCATTCATCAATTATACTTCTACCACCTTGTCAGTGAAGCGATTGAAGCACAGAAGCGTTTTAACGATTACTGGGAACGACATGATATGGAAGGGCTCAAAGACTTGCTGGATGACGTGAAAGCACTTCTGAACAACGCCAGAAAGGGCGAAAACCCGGATGAGCATCTATGAGCCACTGTACATTGATTACTTAATCTACTTCAATCGGGATCAGGATTATTTCGAGTGCCATGAAGTGCTGGAAGAATTGTGGCTTGAACGGAACCGGGATTCTCTCTATAAAGGATTGCTGCAGATTGCGGTTGGTTTATACCACTTCAGGAATGGCAATCTCCGCGGAGGAACGATGATGTTACAGAGTTCACTTGACCTTCTGGAACCTTATCCTGATACGATTCTGGGCATTGACCTTGGGGCTTTGGTACGGGATGTACAGGAAATCGTGAAGGAACTGTCCCAATCAGATGATCAGTCTGTGTCTTACAGGGATTTGTCCATACGAATTGTTGATGAGGTCTTGGAACAGGAGATATCTAGAAGATCACTTGAGCTAAAACCTAATATTCCGCAACGCCGGAGTCCTACCAGAGGGCGCATATACGAAGAGAAGATGAAGGCGATGAAGCAGGGTGAAAGTTGAGTTGTAATCAGCGTTAGCATTCATACGAGCATCTCATGGATATGAAATTCCATGGTTATGAAACACCCCGATTATTCCTGTCAAGGAACAATCGGGGTGTTTTTGAATGTTGCGTCATATTCAGATAATTGCAGGTGGTACAGCCTGTCCTCTATTAGAACAGTGTATGATGATCGAAGTGCCTGCTCGGCGATACTGTGGAAACGTATCTATCCGTTAGCTTGCCGAAGGAGTGGCATTGCCTTTATATTTTTCGAAAAATTGTTTGTAATCGTCTAACGTGTAGCCTTGATCACTGCCATTCTCTTGCAGTCCGCCAACCATACGGTCTTTCTCGACACCAGCTTCATAATAGACGAGTGTAGGCGTGAACTCGATGTTGTAATCGGTCCATCCTGCTTCGAATTCGCGAAGATTGAACTGCGGAAGCTCAATACCTTCACTGTCAACCAGTGGCATCAACTGAGGTGTTGTGGCACGGCAGTGCGAGCAGTCGGAAGCGAAGAAATAAACAAAGAAGCTGTCTTTGTTATCAATCTTGGCTTTGAGATCCGCGGGAAGAATGATTTGTTGGTAATTGGGATCACTAAGTAGCTCCCGTGTCGCTGGATTAAGCTTGGAAGCAGCGATGCCATAAGCATTTTCCACTGAATCCATCTGTTTCTTGGATTGTTGGTCTACAACAACCAGTGCAGCAATCATAACGACTAAAATACCCAGGAAAATAAGGATCGCAGCACTTTTCTTTTTCTTCTTGGATTTCATCGGACATCCCCCATCGATCATATCGAATTATAGTTTGGGCAAAAATATAGGTTGGGATAATATGCATAAACACCCGGATTTTTGCTCAGGAATCAATCTACTTGCCATTATACTACATTACACGCTGTAGTGGAATAGATACGATATGATAGGAAAGCAAAGCTTGGATATGATAAAATAAAACGATATTGCAATCTTACCAAGACAGGATGAGTGGGAATATGGGTGTAAAGTTACCTTTGATATTTGCTGAGCGAATGAAAAGTTTGCTGGGTGATGAGTTTGAACAATTTATGAAATCTTATGAACAGTCTCCTCATGCGGGACTGAGAGTCAATACGCTGAAAATATCGATGGAACAGTTCGATGAGATTGCTCCGTTTGATCTAAGACCTATTCCTTGGTGTGAGACAGGATTCTATGTACCTCATGGTGTTAAACCGGGGCTGCACCCTTATTATCATGCTGGTCTGTATTATATACAGGAACCAAGTGCAATGGCTCCAGTTGAATTATTGCAGGTGAAGCCTGGTGATCGTGTGCTTGATCTGTGTGCTGCCCCAGGAGGGAAAACGACACAGATTGCTGCGAAGCTGCAAGGCAAGGGTGTGCTTGTCACGAACGATATCCATGCTGAACGCACCAAAGCGCTGGCCAAGAACGTGGAATTGTACGGGGTGCGGAACGCCGTTGTTTTGAATGAGTCGCCCGAGCGGATCGCGAATGCATTTCCTCATTATTTTGACAAAGTATTAATTGATGCGCCTTGTTCAGGTGAAGGTATGTTCCGCAAGGATGAAGACATGGTGAAATCGTGGGAACATCATTCGGTGGAAAAATGTGTACTCATGCAGCGGGATATTTTGGAGACTGCCGCACGATTACTGGCTCCAGGAGGGACAATTGTATATTCGACATGTACCTTTGCGCCGGAGGAAAATGAAGCGATGATTGCGGAGTTTCTGAATCTAAACCGTGATTTCGTTGTGAAGGACATTTCTGAAGAGACAGGATTTGCTCCAGGGCGTCCGGAATGGGTGCGTCAGATGATGCCTGAGAAGGCTGATGATACAAAAGAAGTGCTGGATCAAACGCGTGGTACCGCAAGATTGTGGCCTCACCTTTTGGAAGGGGAAGGACATTATGTCGCTGTATTACAGCATCGTGCAGAGCAAGGACTCGAAACAGATCAACCAGGAGTAGTTCAAGAAGGAGCAATGGAGTATGGACAGGTCGAGGATGTGTCCAGGATTGAAGTAGAGGGGAACCAGGATCACTCTATTGCTGCTTCTTCAATTGCTATGACCAAGGCTGATCGTAAAAAGGAACGTTTGCTGCGAATCGAATCCAGAGAGTCCCATGACAGACAAGCTGGTGGAGGCAAGAATACGAGTAGATCGAGCAAAAAAGGTAAAGATTACAGTGGACGTAAATCGGAACGGGGTCAGGGACGCGGAGCTGATCCGGCAAGTATGGACCCGATTACGATCTATACTTCGTTTATGAAAGAACAATTGGAGATGGATCTAACTGGAGAAACGGTATGTTACGGAGATCGTGTGTATCAATCATCGGTAGGTGCAGCAAGGTTGGAGGGACTGAAAGTCATTCGCCCAGGCTGGTTTATGGGCACAATCAAGAATGGCCGATTTGTTCCTTCCCACCCGCTTGCGTGTGCTCTGAATGCATCTGAGGCACGGCGAAGCGTGAATCTGTCATCGGCTAATGGCGAAGCCGTGAGGTACCTCAAGGGTGAAACGTTGAATATCGAAGAAGAACGAGTGGTGCTCAAGGCGGATACAGTCGCCAAAGGGTATGTTCTTGTGTGTGTAGATGGTTATGCCGCTGGCTGGGGAAAATGGCTGGATGGTGTATTGAAGAATGAATATCCGGCAGGCTGGAGGTGGACATCGGTATGAGTGGAAAAGGCAAACAAACGCTGCGTCTGGACAAAGTGTTAAGTCATATGGGTGTGGGAACACGAAGTGAACTCAAAAAGATGGTGAAGCAAGGCAGAATTCATGTGGACGGCAAGGCAGTCAAAGACAGTGGTGTACAGGTGAATCCGGAGGTCAACGTCATTGAAGCCGATGGAGAGCGGATTGTGTATCGGGAGATGATCTATCTAATGCTGCATAAACCTCCGGGTGTCGTGTCTGCTACGGAGGACAACAGAGATAAGACGGTGCTGGATCTGCTGCGCAAAGAGGATCGGGTGTTCAATCCTTTTCCTGTGGGACGATTGGATAAGGATACGGAGGGACTGCTCATTCTCACGAATGATGGTCCACTTGCCCATGATCTGTTATCTCCACGCAAGCATGTGCCCAAAACCTACGAAGCCCGTGTATTGGGAAATGTGGATGATGCGGATGTGCAACGTTTCAAAGCGGGCATTCAATTGGATGACGGATACGAGACGTTGCCTGCTGAGCTAACTATACTTGGTCATGAAGAGACGGAAGAAGGCACGATCTCGTCGATCTCGCTTATTATTCACGAGGGGAAATTTCATCAGGTGAAACGTATGTTTCAGGCGGTGGGCAAGCGAGTGATCTATCTGAAACGCGTAGCGATGGGTGAGCTTGAATTAGCTTCCGATCTAGCCATCGGAAGCTATCGTGAACTAACCGCAGACGAGTTAAACCTTCTGCGGAAGTAAAGCTCCCGTCCTGCGCGAAGCGGAGCAGGGAGCTGTGGAGGGGGCGAAGCCCCGATACGACCGCCGAAGGCGAGAAAGCTCCCGTCCTGCGCGAAGCGGAGCAGGGAGTTGTGGAGGGAGGCGAAGCCCCGATACGAACGCCGAAGGCGGGAAAGCTCCCGCTCTTCACGAAGTGAAGCAGGGAGTTGTGGAAGGAGGCGAAGCCCTGATACGAACGCCGAAGGCGGGAAAGCTCCCGCTCTTCACGAAGTGAAGCAGGGAGTTGTGGAAGGAAGCGAAGCCCTGATACGAACGCCGAAGGCGGGAAAGCTCCCGTTCTTCACGAAGTGAAGCAGGGAGTTGTGGAAGGAAGCGAAGCCCCGATACGACCGCCGAAGGCGAGAAAGCTCCCGTTCTTCACGAAGTGAAGCAGGGAGTTGTGGAGGGAAGCGAAGCCCCGATACGACCGCCGAAGGCGAGAAAGCTCCCGTCCTGCGCGAAGCGGAGCAGGGAGCCGGGCAGAAAGCGAAGCCCTGCCCGAAATGGTCCCGGTTAAGCTTGGGTGGGATCGCCGCTGAAAAGCGGTGTTCCCGGCAACAAGCGTTCCTACGCCAACCGTTACATAGCAAGACCCGACCTACCACCGATGAGCAAGACGGGAGTCCAGAGGGCAGAGCTCTCTGGGGCCCTCCCTCGGAAGGGAGGGTTTGGGTGGGTGCGACTACTTAATAGATGAGGAATGAAGCCAGAATGACGTATAAACTAATTGCACTAGATGTAGATGGAACACTGCTGAATGACCATCATGAACTAACCGAATGGACTCAGGAGACCTTGATCCAAGCTTCCCGTCAGGGAGCAGAGATCGTTCTTTGTTCAGGTAGAGGTCCTGCCAATACGATTCCTTTCATGGAGCAGATGGGACTGGATGGATATGTGATTACACATAATGGCGCTGTAACGGCGCAAGTGGATACTCGTGAGGTGGTTCATCATTTTGCATTGGATGGACAAGGACTGGAGCCGATCATATCCTACTGTCGAACCAATGGAGTACATTTTGACATCAATACGGCATTTGGTCTGTATGTGGATCAACCAGAAGGTCTGGGATTGCAGGTGCGTGAGATGTATTACAACTTTATGGCAGAGCCACTGAAATTACCTAAGTGGGTTGACATGACAGAACCGCTGGCCAAGTTCACTGCATTTGGACCGATTGAACAGATGGATGCCGTACTTCAGGAGTGGTCTACCTGGAATCTGCCTTATTATATGACACGGAGTGGTGATTTTTTTATTGACCTGATGCATCCCGAAGCGTCCAAAGGTGCTGCGCTTAAAAGGCTTGCCGAATCCAAAGGAATCATGCCTTCGGAGATCATGGCGATTGGCAACTACTTCAATGATATTACGATGCTGACTTTTGCGGGCAAAGGCATTGCCATGGATAACTCACCGGACGAGGTGAAAGCTGCTGCGGACGAGGTGACCCTCTCCAATAACGAGCAGGGAGTAGCACACGCAATCCGAAAATATGTCTTATCGGTTTAATCCTGCATCTTATACGTAAAATGCACGCTTTCCTCATAATCTACCGCCCTCAGGGGCATCCTAAGAGAATAACGTTAGGAATCGAGGAGGACACGTGATGAAATATGATGTGGAATTGGTTGCAGACCTGCGGACATCAGGTGGAGAAGTGCAGGACGTGATGATCAATGGTCAATATGCAGGCTCACTTTTTCTCGTGTACAGAGAAGGAGACCGTTTATCAGGCAGTCTTCAGATCGATCAGGAGTCTCTGCCAGATGACACAGAGCAACTTATTGTGGATAAAGTGCATACCTATGTCCGATCTCTTGCAGATGCGTTGGAAGCTGCATATTATGAAGTGCTGGTTAGTTGCGGCTCATTGCACTCAGTTCTGCATAAGCCTGAGTCAGATACGATGTGGCCGTCTGAGGATATGAATCATCACGATGGCAGCTATGACGATATAGACAGCAGTGAAAGTAAGGTAATTCCTGTTTCACAAGCCGAATCGTTTACATATGAAGATCGGGATCAGGTTCTGGAGATGGAAATGGTAAGCGCAGGACGCAGCATATCCACCTATATATTCAATGATGTCGAAGGACAGGAGCTTGCAGAAGCTTCTCTAAAACAATATGGCGCTGATGTCCAAGGTGAAATACACTGGTATGACGAGCCGGAAGAGAACCAATTGGAAGCCGCAGCAGAGTTGCTGGTCAGAGAGCTGGATGAGGACATCATCGATACGATTACGATCCGCATGTGGCATCAGGGGAATGAACTCGAGACGTTAGAGTGGATACATCGCGATTTCTCCGAGGAATTTGAGGATCTGGATGAATCCGATCAGGATGAGCTGGAAGCTGCTGAAGAAGCATGTTATGTCATGCTGAAACGTAAGGACCGGGAGTTCCGGGTGTATGAGCTATTTCTTCAGGAACGAGGTGGGTTGCCTGTCGGAACAGCAACAATAGACACCTCTCAATCCGATCTGACGGGATACATTGATTACGAGGTTCCTGGAACCAGTGTGCAGCGAAAGAGCCTGGTCGAAGTGTTGATGCAGGAGTTGGACAAGGAGATGGAGTTTGATACCCTTCATCTTACGATGTTGTATCGAAATCAGATTATTGATGAAGCCAGAATAGATGGGTAAAAGGCAACTGCCTTTTACCTTTTTTTGTTCTCATTTTGACGAAAAATTCATTTCCCGGTATAGTACCATTAGTTTAATAGAGCTCAGGAAGCGGAGGAGAACAATATGCACTCATTCAGGATCAGTAGCGAATATATTAACGATGGTTTTCAAGCGGTTCAGGCGAAGCCCGAAGATACGGAGGATGTGATGTCGCTGTTGGTGGAGACAGCCGAATGGTTACAGGGCCAAGGTTCTACCCAATGGAACGCTTTGCTTCAAGGTGAAGATTCACATGATACGGCAGGGGCAATTCGGCGCGGGGATGTGTTTGTATTTAAAAAAGGAGCTGACGTAGCGGGAATGGTCATCCTTATGGTTCAGCCAAGCCCGTGGGATATTCACCTCTGGGGTTCAAAAGCTTACGCCGAGGATGGCGCAATCTATCTGCATCGGCTGGCGATCCGAAGAAAATATGCCCAGAGCGGTCTGGGACGAGCAATATTGGAATGGTCCAGCAGCGGCATACACTTTGAAGGCAAACATACGGTTCGTTTGGACTGCGGAGCCGACAACGCAACGTTAAACGCCTTTTACGCGCGGAACGGGTATACTTTTCTGGGAGAGACTGATGGTTACAGTACATATGAGAAGCCGGTGGAGCTCCTGAGCTGAGCATGATGACTGTTCTCTGATTTTAATTTTAATTATTATCAAATATATATTGATGACAACTGCAAGTGGTTGACTGCTGGTTTGGTTTAAAGCTTTTGCTTCTGAGCGTCGTGTTTCATGAATATGTTGTATATACGAGTGATAACAAAAGCTTATCAAGTTCTGCTTAAATCGCGTGGTTTGAATAGCAAGATTTTGCTGTGTCTATCGTAATATAGATGTTCCGGCTGTCCTATGTCATAATGGATAACAGAGCCGTATCAGAGAAAACAAATGAATGAATGTGCATGCAATATAGGATGGGTAATTGAGAGAGATTCTCATTTTGTATCTTTACTGAACATATGTTCTGGTATATCATGAATGAAGATGTATGGAAAGAACGTAAGTAGAAAGGGGGAAACTAACAGTGAGATTGCTGCAGGCGCTTTTCTTTCCTCCGGAGCAGCCCGGAGGTGTATCCTCTATGATTCCTTATATGCAAGAGAGATTTACAACCCCAAGGTGGGAAATGGATCTGTTCTCGTTGCCGAAGCGGATTCGCAACAAGGGCAGGGAGGAAGTTCATTTCGAAACGTTTGACTGGACTGAATATCAGGATAGTCCTGTTGTCCAAAAATATATTCAAACTTATCGTGATTATCTATGGTGGACCAAGTTGCGTATTCAGAAGCCCTATGATCTGATTCATGCTCACCATCCCATTGCCGGACTTGCGATGAAAACGGTCTTCCCGGATACACCTCTCATTCAGACGATTCACTCCAGTTATGAACGAGAATTAATCCTTAATGGACGCATTGAAACGGACGGACCGGAGCATCAATTCCTGCTTGCGATATATGGTGAACTGGAACATCAGGCAGAGCGTCTCTTGACGGTGTCAGACTCGTTCCGTCGTTATCTGGCTCCCTACGTGAAGGAACCTGATGTCATCGGTGTGATTCCCAATGGATTTGATGAGAAGCGCTTTAAGCCGATTCCTCATGATAATGCGATACCACAGCTAGTGACGGTATGTCGGCTTGTTCCGGCGAAAGGATTGGATATTCTTTTCAAAGCCTGTGCGGAACTCAAGGGCAGAGGTCATGATTATGTGTTACATATTATTGGAGATGGACCGATTCGTCCTGATCTGGAAGAATTGGCGCAGCGATTAGGGATCTATAATGAGACCATTTTCTATGGTTACACACTGCACCCTGAGGAATTCATGCCATTCTTTGATATTTTTGTACTTCCTTCACGAGCAGAGGCATTTGGTTCCGTTTTCGCTGAAGCGGCGCTGAGTTGTCTTGCCCTTGTGGGTACGGATGTAGGTGGAATACCCGAACAGATCGAGAATGGTAGCAATGGGTTGCTTGTACCGGCAGAAGATCCTTTTGCACTGGCTGAAGCGCTTGAAAAGGTGATGCTTGATCCGGCATATCGTTATGAACTTGCCCGTTCAGCATGTGAAAAAGCCAAAACACATTACTCGCTCGGCAGATCAGTCAATGAGCTGAAGAAGATGTATCTACAGTTTCCCAGCAAGACCTAAAAGAGAGAACAAAAAGTGCGAGCCGCTGTGCTAAACAGCGGCTTTTTTTTCATGCAAAAGGTGTGCGCATGAGTGATGAATTGTGGTTATGAAGCAAACGTATGCACATATTCATGAAGTACATAAGCATGTTTATATATTTTTGCGTCCACGAAATGTACCCCAGCGGTTTAATACCAATTTGGCTGCCCAGAACAGTGCCATACTTCCGAAGATAGGGTAAAGGATAGATAGCAGAGAACTGAATCCAAACTGACTGAGTGAGTAACAGAGCAGCATAATGGTTAATGTAATGAAACGGGGATGAACGCGTATATGTTGTCTGAGTTGCAAGGTCATGCCATAGATATCCGCAACAAACGTACTGAATATTTCCATAAAAATAAGGGATACATATACAGATTGTACTGCCCATCCAAGTTGAAAGGCGATGCTGCCCATCGGAATTTCGAATTGGATGATGCCGGGCATCTGTGCCGACATGGCAAAATGGGCTGCCATTAGCATGAAACCTACGCCAATTCCACCCAATACTCCGCCCCACTTCAGCACATTCCGACTACGAATCTGGTTCCCTACAGGCACCAGAACAGCTTGAGCTAAAGCCAGATTAAATGAAGTGTACAACAGTGGAGACAGCCATACTTGAATAGGATTTGAGTCTGTCGTCAGTGTGATGAATCGGGAAGCTCCCGGATGATGGATGGTACTTGTGATCATGAGCAGAGATAACAGGAGCATCATAGGCACGACAATGCTATTCATTTGAAGGATAGCTTGGATGCCCCGACCGAGAAGCAGATATGTCCCTACAAGTGTGACGATTAGACCGGTCTGATAATGCAAACCGAGATGTTCGACAAAAACGGAACCTGCTCCGGCAAGCATGACACTGTTCACGCCAATGAGAATGAGAAGGGTCACCCAAGTGATCCATTTGCCCGCCTTGTGGCCGAATAAATGTTTGTTCAGATCCTCATAAGAGCGGGATCCGGTATCGTGGGCGATCAGCATCATTTTGGTACCTAACCAGACAAAGAGCATGGTGGATAAGCCTATGGTGACGGTGGCCCATTTGCCATACTGGGTAAAAAACTGCAAAATTTCCTGCCCTGTAGCGAAGCCGGCTCCGACCACCGTTCCGATGTATGTAAATGCGATCTGCAGCACCCGAAATGCCTGTTTCATGTGTTTCCCCTCTCAGGACCCTGTATAGTTTGGACATGCGGGTACCATGGTACAAGGTATGCTTGACCCACGAAAGTCATGACAATCGATCATGAGCTTTGGCTTGAATCGCGTCTGAAGGACAGCGTCCAGGCAATTTCGCTTGAACTTATAGATAGATATATGATACTTTTACCTCATAGGATAGGCTTGGGAGGTCAAATCATGGAATTATTGAAACAACGAATTTTACAAGAGGGTGTTGTCATCTCGGATCAAGTATTGAAGCTGGATGGTCTGTTGAACCACCAGATTGATCCTGCATTAACGATGGAGATGGGGCGTGAGTTCGCTGCCCGTTTTCGTGAAAGTGGAGTGACCCGTGTAATCACGGTAGAATCCTCGGGGATTCCGGTTGCGTTTGCCGCGGCCTATGAACTTGGGGTGCCACTTGTATTCGCCCGTCGCAAAAAAACACTTCTAGCTGATCCTGATGCTTACTGTGAACGCGTACCGTCCTTTACCAAAGGAATTGTAACTGACATTATGGTATCTCGCGAGTTCATTCATGAGAATGACCGTATTTTGTTCATTGATGATATTATTGCCAATGGAGATGCCGCTCGTGGCGTCATCAAAATCATTGAGCGTTCCGGTGCGGAACTCGTCGGATTCGGTGTTGTGGTAGAGAAATGTTTCCAGGCAGGGGCACGAACGATTCGTGAACAGGGGATTCCGGTGGAAGCCTTGGTACGCATTCGTTCCCTGAACGATGGGACGGTACAATTTGACGATAACGAAATGTGACATTTTAAAGGAATAGGGCCTATTTTTTGAACTATGCCTTTGCATGGCCGCTAATTTCATTTATAATGGGGTTATGTTAGGGAGAGGAGGCAACACCATGGGGAACCAACCGGCAACAGAACAATTCTTTAATGATAAGCTGGCGGAATCGAAAGTTCATTTTGAACGTGCCCTGGATTGTAAACATACGGAATTCGATGACCTTTATCCCTATATGATTGAACATCCTCAATTTTTCTGGTACAAACGCTATGTTGCCTGGTCAGAATTACTGACAATTGTAGGCTTATGCGAAGAGTTGTCCTTCTCTTGGAAAGAACAATTTACACCGCATCAAGTGGAGTACCTTGAAGAACGTGTGATGTCCGCCAAAGTGCTTGATTTTTGGTTCGAGAAGAACGACAGCAAAGAGCACGCGCAGCGGTAACTTTCAGTCGGGACATAATTTCGAATGACATGACAGTCCAATACAGTCACGTGAGACCTAAATGACTTTTCATTTAGGTCTCTTTTTGTAAATAAATTTGGAATATAGGAGCCATGAACATGATTAGTGATACAGAATTGGACGCCCTGCGTCTGTCAGGTGAGAAAGTCAGAGTAGTACGGGACGAGCTGGAATCGAACGATGTAACCGGGATTGTCGTTGCCTGGGATGGCGAGCAGGTACTTATCCGTCGTCAGAATCGACGTGTCGTCAAGTTGGATCGTGGTTACCGCTATCAGTTGTTCAGCGAACCCCGGCAAAGTCCACTTGGTGAGTAACAACGATCATTATGTCAGAAGTATGAGCGTACAAATGTTTGGAATTACCATGATTTCTTGGCATAATTGACTCACTCGTGAGAGAAGATAGGTACAGTGAAGAAATTCTGTAACTATAGCCGAGAGGGTGTGCTGCAAGACATGACATTGATGAATGATAAAGTTCATGCCTACAAGGATCAGATTGGAGCATTAAGTGATGTGCTGCCAGGTGTGGTGAAGTCGTATCATGAGTTTACCGGAGAATGCTTCCAACCTGGGGCGATTGATGCGAAGACCAAACAGCTCATCGCGCTTGGTATTGGCTTGTTCGCCAACAATGAGGTATGTACCTTCTATCATGTAGAAGAAGCACGTGCCAAGGGCGCTACAGATCAGGAGATTATGGAGACCGTTGCTGTGGCCGGAGCTGTAGGAGGCGGACATGCCCTGTCCCAAGGCGCGATGCGAGTGCAGAAGGCGCTGCATTAAGTGTAAGATGGAGGTAGTCCAAGGACTGTCCTCCTAAAGAGGAAATCAAACAAAAGAGGAGGTTCCGGTTGATCCGGAGCCTCCTCTTTGATATTATACCTACATTTTCCCTAACATTTTATCGTACATAAACTGTCCAGTTACCCGACGTGCTGTTACGTAACGATCATTGAAATAAGGATTGCTCATTTTGGTGATGCTTACCCCTTTGCTGCTGGATGCATGTGCAAATTGTCCGCCGCCGATATAAACACCTGTATGTGAAATGCCTTTGCCTGTTGTGTTAAAGAACACCAGATCACCTGTCCGAACATTGCTCTTGGCTACTGGAGTACCTGCTTTGGCTTGCTGTTGCGAAGTACGTGGCAATTCAATGCTGTATTTATTGAAAATATATCTCATAAACCCGGAACAGTCGAACCCGGCCAGAGTCGTGCCACCCCACTTGTAAGGAATACCTGTCATGTTGTTCACTACGGAGTTAATACTGCTTGCCTCTGTGCTTGTTGCCCCGGATGTAAATAGTACAGCCGCTCCAAAAATGGAGATAATCAGTTTTTTCAAAATCAATGTTCTCCCTTCGATGCCTACGGAGTTAGCTAAGGGTTCGGTAGAAGGTTCCCTATATTTCCTATGTATAAGAATAATTCACCCAAAATGGTTCCCCCGTTTTCAAACCTGAAACTCGGCAATGAATAATTAAGTTTTTGTAACTATTTGAAACTATATTGCATAAATGCGTAATTGTCAAACCCTTTTAAACCCCTTCGTAATACCTCAATGTTAGCGGAATTAACGATTTTATATGAAAGAAGGCGTCAAGTTTGGGTATCATTGATGACAAAAACGTCATTATTGATTCGTTTGAGACGAAATTGGATAAATAAATAAGTTTGTCATGAGTTAAAAGAACTATCCGTTATGTAGAATTTAAGAGATTATATTCATTAAGTTGCATATATTGACAATAATTGATTTTTTGCATATCATCTGATTATCCAATCCACATATTGGATAAAAATAGATTTTATTATGTTATATATTTAAATTAAGGAGGTTTAAGGACGGGCATTATAGGTAAGGTAGAATTGTGGATGTTATTACAATGAACATGGGAGAGTGTTACATTTGAAAGCAAAGAAAATAGTTACTTTTGTCCTGGCATGCGCCATGGTGTTCTCAACAGTTGGAATTGCAGTTCTACCTGTAGGGACGGTATCTGCTGCTGATGCATCGGGTACTACAGCGAGTATTTCAGATATTTTGAAGAACCAACTGCCGGATGGAGGTTGGAGAAAAGATTATAAACAAACAAGTGGAGAGTGGGCGAAGTCCACGATTGACAACAAGGCTACATATTCAGAAATTAGAAGATTGGCGAAGGAATTTAAAAAGACGAATGATCCACGCTACTCCACAGCTGCAATCAAAGGAATCAACTTTTTGATCAATATGCAGTATTCAAACGGCGGATGGCCACAAGTCTACCAAAGCTCTGGATATCACAAGCATATTACCTACAATGATGATGCAATGATTAATGTAATGATCATGCTCGATGAAGTAGCAACACGCAAAGGTGATTTCTCATTTATCGACAGTACACTTGCTAATCGCAGTAAAAATTCAGTTGCCAAAGGTGTGGAGGCGATTCTGAATACTCAGGTCGTCTCAGGCGGGAAGCTTACAGCATGGGGACAACAACATGATTCCAGTTCCCTTAAACCAGCGAGCGCAAGAATCTACGAAGTACCATCGCTGACAGCTGGAGAGAGTGTAACGATTGTTAAATTTCTGAAAACAAGGCCTGCTACCGCTAAAATTACCGCATCCATTAAAGGAGCAGAGGACTGGTTTAACAAGGTGAAAATTACGGGTTACAAGTATGAAAGGGCAAATGGTGATAGCAAGATTATCGCTGATTCCAAAGCAGCACCGATCTGGGCACGCTTCTATGAAATAGGAACGGATAGACCCATTTTCATTGGACGAGACGGGGTAGTTAAATACAAATTGAGTGACATTGATAAAGAAAGAAGAGGCGGTTATGCCTGGTATGGCAATTGGCCTTCCAAGCTGTAGTATGACTCCTTTTTGATGAACCAAATGATTAGTTGAAGGTAAAGCCCGAATGGACAAGCATGTCTGGTTCGGGCTTTCATGTTATTATTTTCAGTGTTGACATGATAGATTGGGCATGATATATTATTTCTTGTCGCCGAGATTAATCACGGAGATATAATATGCGGTCGTGGCGGAATTGGCAGACGCGCACGGTTCAGGTCCGTGTGGGCTAACCCCCCGTGGAGGTTCGAGTCCTCTCGACCGCATCGAATAAAAAGACTCCTCAAGCTAACGCATGAGGAGTCTTTTTTTGTTTGCATTTTTTGATATTATCCTAACATCAACTATACGGAATGTTTTATTGTGCTGCGGTAACATTAATGCTGTCAATATTCGGTCCTTCCGTTCCCGTTGTAACCACTTTCAAGGTATTGGTCCCGGTGTTCATGGGAACTTGTATTGTTTTTTCAACCCAAGTGGACCAGCTTCCCGTTGCTGGAAAGGGCTCATTGCTGATAACTTTGGTTCCGTTAACAAAAATGTCGAGGTTACGTGTTCCACTTTCCAGCGCATAACGAAACTTTACATTTTTGGTGCCAGTAATCGTATTGTTAATAGCGTTCCATTGAATGGTTGAACCAGTCATTGCATTGAAGTTGACATACCCGGAGCCTGTGTAACCGGGGTAGATCGTTTCAATGGCAGCTTCCGTAAGTGTTGTTCCGGTCTCTGCTTCATAAGTAGTGCCGCTGCCTGTATTTCCACCGTTATTCCCACCAGTAATGTTGGCAACAAATGTTGTTACGCTCTGAGCGGGGAGTTGTGCCGTGAAGGCTCCATTGGATACGGTAAGCGAGGCCCCGCTTGCCAGGTTGCGACTGCTGTCCGTAACCCATGAGGACACCGTGGAGGCATTACCATTCTGCAGAACGAATTTTTGGCTTGTGGCCGAAGTTCCACGGTTAATTGCCACGACGACTACTTTATTATCCCCTTTATAGGCTGAGACAAATGTGTTCGTATCCGGATTTTTCGTTGCATCGACTCGCAGGTAGCCAGGACGTACAAATTTGGAGAAATGGGCCATATTATATCCGCGTTTGCTTATGGTACCATCTTCTTTCATCGGACCATACTGTCTGCGGATGTACCACCACACATAGGCCTGGAAATCACCTTCCACCATGGCATTGTGCATGTGATAGGAAACCTCCAGTGCTTCAGGCCAGCGGTCTGCTGAGTTGTTGTCACTGTTCGGAACATATACCTCAGTCATCCACAGTTCTTTACCGGCTCCTTTTTGCTTAAAGAGAGGATAGGCAAAGTTCGAAATCTGGGTTCCATACGTATGTGCTCCCAGAATGTCCATGTTGGCAAGTGCCTGCGGATCATTCAGGATTGGATCGGATATGTTCTTCAAGTACTGGAAGGATTCAGGTGCCATGACTTTGGTACCTTGAATGGACCCGGCATTTTCTTTCATGAAACGAAGAATTTCTTGTGGAGTCCACCAGGTCCAGTCATGCGCGTAATCCGGTTCATTTTGCACAGAAATGGCATACAGATCTACGCCGTTATTTTTCATATAGGTTACAAAGTCATTCAGATGTTGCGCATATGCGGCATATTTGTCGTATTTCAAACGTTTGGCATTGGTATCTCCATTACGGTTGAACGTTTCCACCATGCTGCTCGGAGGATTCCACGGGGAGGCGAATACGATAGCTCCCTTCTCAATAGCCCGTTTCGCTGTGGCAACTTCACGATACCAGTTATTGGAATCTGGATCCACGTAGATCCTCAGAATTGAAAAGCCTAACTGATTCTGGTCATTACCAAAAGCAGTTTCACGTTGAGCGGGAGTCAGATCACCAATCCAGGCGGGAAGGTTAATACCGCCAAAGCCCTTGATCAGTTGTTTTTCCGAGGATAAATTAATGTTGGCATCACTTGCCGCCGAAACTTGTGTCGGGGTTAACATCAGGGGTAGTGCTGTTAAACAGGCCAATAAAACATTGATCGTTTTTTTGAATTTGAATTTCACTACTTTCATCCTCCTCGATAATGGTAAATGGTTACATAGAGAAACCGTGACCAGGGAAATAAAAAGAGCTGATAGTCTGGCATTTATTTTATGTAAACCCTTTCAAAACCCCCTTCCAAAAAGTATAGGAAAGAAATGAAACATATTAACTTCTTTCATTTGTTGATTCTACTAAATAATTGCCAAACTGAAAACCTGACAAATTACAGTATTTTTTCTAATTAATCTCTTTTTTCTACAGTTCAATGACATTTCTTGTCTGATTGTAAAGGTGAAAACGGGGAGATGGCGTGGTTCCCTGAAGATACAGGTCTCCAGTGGTGGGGATATTGTGATTAAGGAAGGCATTGGCTTACATATTCCCCCCTTCATTATCAAACAATGAAATCACAGAAACTTACGGGGAGGGAGTCATGATGATGGAAAATAGAAAGCATTTTCGATTCATTGCAGGTTGCATGGTATTGTTGATAGTAATTTGCGCAGGGATATCGGCAGGAGGGCCAACAGCGGCAGCTTCAGAGTCCACATCGAATCATAAACGATTAGCGATTATCATCGATGATGTTGGTAACGACATGAAAGGTACCGCAGAGATCCTGGCAATGCCAATTAAACTTACGGTAGCAGTCATGCCTTTTTTGCCAACAACGAAGAAAGATGCGATAGCTGCACATGAAAAGGGGATGGATGTAATTGTGCACATGCCCATGGAACCCAAGAAAGGAAGACCTGAATGGCTGGGCCCGGGTGCAATCACATCCAATCTGACAGATGAGGAAGTCCGCTCACGCGTGGAAAAAGCGATTGATGATGTGCCCTACGCAATTGGCATGAACAATCATATGGGTTCCAAAATTACTTCGGACAAACGCATCATGTCCATTGTGCTCGATGTATGCAAGGAGCGGGGCCTATTCTTTGTAGACAGCCGTACGAACTTTCGCTCCGTGGTGGGGGAACTGGCCATATCCAAAAACATGCCACCTGTAGGTAATGACATTTTCCTGGATGATCAGAACTCCAAGCAACACATTCGCAAGCAAATGGATCTGGCAGCTCGTCGTGCAATCGACAAGGAGACCTGTGTTGTTATTGGTCATGTCGGACATAGCGGGATGAACACATCAGCTGTAGTTCGTGAATCCGTTTCCCGTCTGCAGGGTCAGGTTGAGTTTGTAGGTATTGGCGATCTTGTGCGCGAAGTGTGGAACTGGCACGCTACCCCTACACTACCGACAGATAATAAATAATGCCGCTCGCAATAGACTCTGCGATTCGTTTTTGCTCTGCGGGGTCACTCATTCTGGCCCGGTCTTCGGCGTTGCTCAAAAATCCGGTTTCGACGATGACGGCTGGCTGCTTCACGTAATTCAATAAATAAAAGGGCTTGCCCCACACGACTCCGTGCTCCGTTTTGAATAATTGGTTCATGGCGTCCTGGATGGATTGGGCTAACAGATAGCTTCTGCCTTCCTTCTGGTGCAATACCACGGGGCCGTGTGCAGATGATCGGGGACTCCAGTTCGCATGGATGCTGACCACGATATCCGTACTTACTTCTTCGCTAAGGCTCTTACGTTGGGCAAGATCTCTGGTATGACGCGAGCGGCTGTTCAGCCAGCGGTTGTCGTCACTAAGGGCGTAATCACCAAGTCGATTGATGATAACGGCATAACCTTTGCTGCGAAGCAGGAGATAGACTTTTTGGCTAATGGCGAGATTGATATCTTTTTCCAGCACACCCTGGGCTGACGTACCGCCGTCAATACCGCCATGGCCTACATCGAGCAGGATAACCGGTGCTGCAAAGGCATGATGACTTGAGCGATAAGCATCTCCATCGGTCACAGGCAGCATGGATGGACTGTTCTGGGACGGGGCTGCTTTTCCATAAGCGACATGGGGAAGCATGGTAAGGCAATAGAAGCTGATTAACAAGGCTACCGAAGCGGTCAGCAGCTTATACATGGGATACACACTCCTTCATGAAATAGGTATCGGATGCAGATTCATGGCTGTTTGGATACCTTTGGCATTAGACTGTGCATTCTGAGGTTTTTCATACCCTTTTCAACAAAAAAAATGTTTAACCAGTACACATCTTGCACACAATAGAACTATCGTAAGCTCCGCGAATGTGCAGGAGCGAAGGAGGCAGATGTTATGGCCAAAAGTGATGAATTGGTAAAATACATTACGCAGCGGGTTGTTCATTATATCGATACGCCGAAGGATGAGCGGAAAGACCGTGCCAAAAGGAAAGAGCCGTGGGCGATGAAATGGTTTGGTATGATTCCCTTCGCTGTATCCCTGTGGGTGGGGAAAAAGGAAAAGGAATTGGATACACCGTCTCATAAACGAAGTTCTTCAGGCAAAGGATAACTGTAGCACACCTATTTCACTCAGTGAGCTTAAAGACACGCCTTGCTGAGAAACCAAAAGACGCAATCCCTTTATTACATGGGAAGGCGTCTTATTTGTTGTAGATATTTAATTGTTCTAACGTTATTTGAATGCTCTGTAGAGTTAGCTGACAGTCAAGGCTTCAAGATGTAAAACTGACCGTCTTGTTGTAATGTGCTCAAAGGCACAAAGCGTTGAATGGATGTTTTTCCACCAAGCGCTACATATAGAATGGACTCTGCTTCATGATCTGTATGCCATAGCTGATACCCGCTGACGGGTAGAGGACCACCGTATACGACGTTGCGATTCTCTGCTGAGAAAACAAATTCTTGATCCTCCCCGTGTTGTATCACCTCTCGTGCCCGATTGGCAGCAATAGGCTTGGATGTCATCCACAACAGATTGTCAGCTGGATTGAAGACGGGGCGCAAATGAATTGGATCGACTGTGCCCGATGGAGCTATGGATAACTTAGTTATGATCTCAGAAACCTGTTTGGAACCAGCCTCCAACACCTTCAGTAACTCGGAGGGTAATACATCACCATTCGTAGCATCAATATAAAGAGCAGGATGGCTGGGGTGTTCCACTTTCCAATAAGCCAGCAGGGGAAGAGCATAACCACGATGAAGCTCTCCTCCGCCAGCAAGTAACGCCTCAAGATTCACATGTTGTCGATTTAAGGCTTGTCCGAGAAGTTCATTGTTATATGGTGACTGCTCTCCTTGACCATATTCACTAAGCATCAGATGTCCCTGTTCTGTGGCGGTAATAATCATATATCCCATTGGTTTCCCATCCAATGCAGCTTGCACCAGCCAGCTATGTGTACCAGGGCCCAGAGGATAGAAGTCCAGGTCGGCGATCTTCCAATCTGCTTCCGCGTTAGCCGTACCAAGTGCAGCAGCTTGTTGCTCTGCAAATCGTTGTACAGCGACGGGAGCTAGCTTGTCATTCTGGGAAGCATGATGTTCGGGACCATATGCTGTAGATGAAGCGAGATATGGTGAAGACGTTTTTTGTTCTTCAGCATTGGCTATCGACCAAAAGGAGAATAGGGCAAGACAACTGAGCAAGCCCAAGGAGATACAGACTGTTTTCCGAGCGTTGTTCCAACACATATGGAAGAATTGTTTCAAATTCACACCTACTTTTCATTTATCCGTTACCTGAGCCGGTCCTAATTTCATTCTAGGGTACGGGCTATGCAAAGGTTGCCGCAACCTGTCGGGCAGCTGATCATGAATAAACACTACTTTTGCCAGCATTTGCAGGAAAAGTAGTGTCTTCGTCTATCTTAAGTGAAACATGCCGCTGCTAATCGCAGTCACTTTCACTTTGGGTTCATATTGCCAGATCATCTCGGTCCGGCGTGTCTCGTATTGCAGTTTCATGGCTTCGCGATCGATAACCGCCTGTTTGGCTTTCTCTTCTTCAGCGTCTGTCTCGGTTTCGATCGGCACAACGGCCTCTGCGGCCAGTTCCATATCTGTTCCAATGGGTTTAGCGTTAGTGATATCCAGAACTTTTTTCAGAGCTACAGGTGACGTGCGGTTAGAATGGACACTCTCCATGCCTGAGGCTGTGTTACTCGGGGGTTCTACTTCAGGTGTATCTTCCCGGAGTACTGCTTCGTAATAGGTATCCAACACGTCCAGCTCCAGATCAAGTCGCTCTTGGGCTTTCTCAGCCCAGCTATAATCGAGTTCCAGCAAGCGGTTCGTCAAATGAGATTCGAGAGCAGCTCCGGCATCGGATAACGATACTTTGGCTGTCTGTACATGCATGTTCTCCGCGAGCCTTGGACTGAGATCACGTCGATTCAGCTTGGTTCCGAACTTCTCTATAATTTCACCCGATCTAAGGGAGATGCCGAGAAAATGCAATTCTTCCCGTTTCAAATCACAGGCGAACTCTACCTTGAAACAGACACCGAGCCAAGGTTCATATACGGCTGGCGCTGTAGCGCGCAATTGCCGTTTGGCAGCCTGTTCGAACAGATTCACGAAGGCACCCCCTTCACGGGCTGCGCCAAAAATCTGTTGGAGCCTGCGACTGCCGTACACCACTTCTTCACGCAATATCCTTCCTGGTCCCAGTAGTGGCATGGATGGAGTAATGCCGAAATAACGGCCCAGAATGGTTTCTTTCGGTGGCTCGCCTTGAGGACTGCCGTTGGTTGCGCCATTCGTTTGAGCAAAGTCAGGTGATGCTTGCGCTGTTTTGGCTTCGGCTGCTTCAATGGCCTGCTGATAACTGTCAGGATCGAATATAAATGTAAAGGACATTGTCTCAGCGGGTGCTCCGGTTCGCTCCACGAACCCCCAATAATAGGGGCGATTGGTCAACGCTTTGTCTGCCTCAGGCGAAAGTTTAACAGTAACATGGGCAGGCGAACGCTCCATAATCTGACAATCGAGTGCTTCCAGATAGGTGAGAACATATGCCTGCACTTCATGGGGAGTCATGGTCATGGGTCAGCTACCTCCTTTGCGAAGATCTAACAGCCCGGAGACGGCAGGGCCTTCATCGGCAACCTCGCGTTGAATGGAGTTCAGTGATTGCCCAAGTGAATCCATTTTACGGCGAATATCTTCATCATTTTGTGATTCCAACATGATTTTGTACAGGCTTTTCTCAATGGACTCCTTCTTCTCCAGCCGTTCCAGAATGACATCCAGCCCGCCAATCACCATCTCAAACATATTGATCTTCTCATGCAGCAGGTTCAGGATATGTTCCTCAATGGTTCCGGACGTGGATAAGTTGAAAATGTTCACATCATTTTGCTGTCCCAGCCGGTGTACCCGACCGATCCGCTGCTCTACCCGCATAGGGTTCCAAGGCAGATCAAAGTTGATCATATGGTGGCAGAATTGCAGATTAATGCCCTCGCCACCCGCTTCGGTTGCAATCATGGCCTGCACACGTCCGCGGAAGAGATCCATCATCCAGTCTTTTTTGCCTCGATTCATACCACCCCGATAGGGTACAGCCGTAAGCCCGTTGTTACGGAAATAGTTTAGCAGATACTCCTGCGTGGCCCGGTATTCGGTGAAGATAATTACTTTTTCATTCATGTTGCGAATTAGCTCCATCGTTTTCTCGGCTTTGGTATTTTCCTTGATCGCTTTAATATGGGCAACGAGTTCCCAAATCTTGTCCCGAAGGGGAGAGTCCAGCGGAAGTTTCTTCGACAGATTAACCAGTGTCACGAATACCGCATCTCGACTACTACACACTTCACGCTGCAATGTAACAAGGGAGAGCATGCTGCTCAGGTTGCCGCCAGCTTCCTGGTATTGATCCTTAACAAAGGACGTCACCCCATCATAGAGCGCTTGTTCTTCGGGCGATAGTTGCAGATTCACGTTGGAGACGTTCCGTTTGGTAAATTGAACGGGGCCTTCGCCGCGGCGGTTACGAATCATCACTTTGGATAACTCGTTCTTAAGCTGTTCCTGATTTTTCGGAACCCGTTTGTCTACGACAAAGTTGGCCGCAAAGTCACCCTGACGCCCCAACTGACCGGGCTTCAGCAGGTTAATCAGATTGAACAGCTCACTCATATCGTTCTGCACAGGTGTAGCTGTGAGCAGCAAACAGTACTTTTTGCGCAATTTCAGCATGAATTGATAGTTGGTTGTTTTCTTGTTTTTGAGCTTATGTGCTTCATCAATAATGATCATGTCGTAATCAGTGTTCAGCAGCATATCTTTATGCGGGTCACGTTTGGCTGTATCCATTGAAGCAACGACTACTTCATTCTGCCAGGAATAGGCCTTTTTCTGGGCAATGGCAGGAATACCGAATTTCGAATTCAACTCCCGTACCCATTGCAGCACAAGAGAAGCCGGTACGAGAATGAGTACCTTGGATACGAGACCCCGAACCATATATTCTTTCAGAATGAGACCGGCTTCAATGGTTTTGCCAAGACCCACCTCATCGGCGAGAATGGCCCGGCCTGACATTTCAAATAATACTCTGCGTGCAGTGTCCATCTGGTGAGGAAGTGGAGTAAGGCCTTGTAAATGCTTCAAACACTGAATTTCGTCAAAATTGGGAATCAGATTGGTCTCTTCGGCTTGAATGCCCAGTTGAAAGAGTCGGTAATCTCCCCAAGGGCCCCCTTTATCCAGTCGTGATTCCAACTGATTGATCCAGCTTCGATCGAATTCCAGTGGAACGGGCAGCTCGGCTATAGGTTGATTCGTGTGGTGCGGGTTTTTCCGGTTCATGATGCTTCCTCCCCTGCCATACGTGATGACGTTTTATTCGTAGGTAATAGTATGGACGAATGAGAGTGAGTTCATAACTATACAAGTTGAACTACATTTTATTTGCACGAACACTACGATGACAGAACAACCTTCCAATCGCTGTTATCCCCAGATTTCTTTGATTCCCTTTTCTGAAGGGGAAATCCGGGGATAGCGTATGCTTTCGATGGAGCTTTCTTTCAGAAAGCTTTTAGGCGAACGCTTCGCTTTTTCAGGTTTTTTCTGTCTCAAAAAATTCACAGGTTTTGTATGCGTGAGTCTGAGGGTGTGTGAAGAAGCTTGTCCGAGCAGGAGAGTCTAAAAAATAAGGTCTGTGATAAAAGTCATATAGAAAATCAATATATGGTGTAATATACTGGTTTTATATCACTATATGTGGTGTTTCATCATAATTTACTTTTATAGTGAAAATGGAGCGTTAATCGGGGAGGTTGAACGTAGCGATGAAATCAAACCAACGATCGTACCAATTAGAAGGACTTAGCGAAAAAATATTTCTGGACCGATACGCCTGGAAGGATGCTGACTCGAATCATGCCAAGGTCGGAGATGTGGTACTGGTATTAACAAAGGATGATCCCAAGTTCCCAACCAAGGAAGTGGGCGAAATTATAGAACGCCAGGGTCAGCTCGTACAAGTGAGAACCCGAAGCGGAGAGATCATCGAGACGAGCGTGGAGAAACTGACGCTCAACATCGAAAAAACACCGGAAGAGATGTGGAGCCGACTTGCCAAAGCCATGGCCTCTGTTGAATCTACAGCAGATCAGCGGGCAACGTGGGAGTCCAAGTTCCGCTCCGTGTTGGAGGATTGGAAGTTAGTACCCGGAGGGCGTATTGCTGCAGGAGCGGGGGCAAGCGATGAGCTCACACTCTTTAATTGTTATGTTATTCCGTCTCCGCAGGACAGTCGGGGTGGCATCATGAAGACCTTGACCGAGATGACGGAGATTATGGCACGTGGGGGAGGTGTGGGCATTAATTTGTCTTCTTTGCGTCCTCGCCGAGCGGTGGTGAAAGGTGTCAATGGATCATCTAGCGGTTCCGTATCGTGGGGCGGATTGTTCAGTTATACGACAGGACTGATTGAACAGGGCGGAAGCCGACGGGGTGCGCTCATGCTGATGATGAATGACTGGCATCCAGATGTGCTTGATTTTATTACCGTGAAACAAACGATGGGGCAGGTGACCAATGCTAATCTGTCTGTATGTGTGAGTAACGCCTTTATGGAGGCTGTCAAGCAGGACGGAGATTGGGATTTGGTTTTCCCCGATACGAACGATCCAGACTACGACACCGAGTGGAACGGGGATATGCAGCAGTGGAAAGCCGCAGGCCATTCGGTGGTACACTATCGTACGCTGAAGGCGCGCGAAATCTGGCATACCATTATTGAATCAGCCTGGAAATCGGCAGAGCCTGGTGTGGTTTTCATGGAGTACTATAACCAGATGTCCAACAGCTGGTACTTTAATCCGATCATCTGTACTAATCCATGCGCGGAACAAGGCCTGCCTGGCTGGGGTGTATGTAATCTGTCAGCGATCAATCTGTCCAAATTCTATGATGAAACGAATCATGATGTGGCATGGGATGAACTGGCGGAAACCACTCGCATCTCGGCTCGATTTTTGGACAATGTCATTGATGCAACACCATATCATTTTGAGGAAAACAGACTGAATCAGCAGCGTGAACGCCGGGTGGGGCTTGGCACGATGGGACTGGCAGAGCTGATGATTAAGCTGCGTATAAGGTACGGCAGTCCTGAATCCCTTGAATTTCTGGATAAACTGTATGGATTCATGGCGAAGGAGGCCTATCTGGCATCGGCAGAGATTGTAGCAGAGAAGGGAGCTTTCCCGGCTTTCGAAGCTGAACCGTATTTACAGAGTGGATTCATGAAAAATATGGTTGCGAGGTACCCTGAAGTGGGAGAGGCCATTCGCAAACAGGGCATTCGAAATGTCACGCTGATCACCCAGGCGCCAACGGGAAGTACAGGTACGATGGTAGGCACATCAACAGGGATTGAGCCGTATTTCGCCTTCAAGTATTTCCGTCAAAGCCGTCTGGGTTATGATGAACAGTTCGTACCGATTGCGCAAGAGTGGCTGGATGAACATCCGGGTGAAGCTTTACCAGACTATTATGTGACGGCGATGGATCTGTCGGCTGAGAATCACATCCGGGTGCAGGCTGCGATTCAGCAATGGGTGGATAGTTCCATCTCGAAGACGGCCAACTGTCCGGCTGATTTTACGGTGGAGGATACGGCTGAACTGTATGAACTGGCCTTCGACCTTGGCTGTAAGGGAGTAACGATATATCGAGACGGCAGTAGGGATGTGCAGGTGTTGTCCACTTCGAAGAAGGAAGAGACCCAGGAGACCGAAGATCAGAACACGGCGGAAGCAAAAGAGAAGACGGACGTATCTACAATAGATAACCCGAATAATGTAGGAGGGCAGGCAGGTGTTGAGCCGGTCAGTAGTAAGGTTGATGATGAAATCCATTCTTCCGATCAAACCTCTTCCTCTGCCACAGTGCTGGATAAACAATATAGAAGCCGCCCTCAGGTACTTCGCGGTGCAACATACAAAATTAATACGCCATTCGGAATGGCTTACATTACAATTAATGATCTGGAGGGAACGCCGGGTGAAATCTTCCTGAACGTGGGCAAAGCGGGATCGGACGTGTTCGCCATGGCTGAGGCCCTCGGTCGGGTATGCTCACTGTTTCTTCGATACGGAGATCACGGGCACAAGGTGGAACTGTTGATCAAACATCTCAAGGGAATTGGTGGTTCGGGTGCGATTGGCTTTGGAGCCAACCGGGTGGAATCGATTGCAGATGCCGTCGCCAAAGCATTGGAAAGTCATGTACAGAGCAATGTGCAGGCGAATGAAACGGGAGCTTCACAAGAACAGAACCAAGTGAAGAGCGCATATCCACAAGTGGAGAATCAAAAAAACTTTATCGAATCAAGAGATTTATGCCCTTCTTGTGGTTCGGCATCCCTGATGAATGTGGAAGGATGCAAAACATGCAGTCAATGTGGGTATAGCAAGTGCAATTAAATAGCATTTGAAAAAAAGAGAAAAAGAAAAGGCGTTCCATGACTCCACCAAGAGTCAGGAATGCCTTTTCTTCATTTAGCTAACTAACACCATTTATGACTACGATCTGCCAATGACTGCAATTCGTTGAATAGAACCCCAGCGTGATAGCCGTCGCACACGGCATGGTGTAACTGAATAGATAAGGGAAGATAAACTTTATCGTTTGTTTGAACATATTTTCCCATCGTGAAGATAGGCAACAAGAAGGTTCCCTCATTGTAAATATTCAGATTAAATCCCGTAAAGTTCACCCAGGGAATACTGGAAACGGGAAATGTATTTGGTGGTTCATTGGGTTTGGCAACCAATTGTTTATGATCTTTGTAATTCTTCATATCGTCCAGATAACGATTGTGGAACGTCTCAAAATCTTCATGGAATGTCGTCCAGATCGTCGAGAAACATTTGTCGTCCTCATGAAAAATCGTATAGCTCGGAGACATCTCGTCCCAGTAGCCTAATCTCCCCTCGGCGTCGAAACTAGTTCGAAATTCTTGATGTGTATTGACGACCGTAGAGATCATATGAATAAGAGCTGGGTAGAACTTCATGCCTTTAAGTTTTATTTGAGCAATCAATAGCGTGATATCCAGATTAGCAGTCATGCTGTAGGTACATCTGACCTGATTCAAGTAGTGGTCAAAGTAAGGCTTTCGATCCCACTGATCTAACACGATTGGATTAAACATAAGTTATAACCTCCTAAATTTGAATAATGCCTTCATTTAGGAGGTATATTTGACTGATTTGACCATATCCTATCACATTCCCGGTATCGTATTTTTAGACATTGATCCCTCTCAGTATAACATAATAATGAATGTGTGCTTATAGCGTAATACTCCGCAAAGAGCTTTTTCAACCTGCTGCATTACTTTATAATGAAAGTGTATGTATAACGAAGAAGAGAGGGGATTAGATGCGTCAGCCGATAGAAGAACCCAAATTTTATTCTTATCCTGGAATGGTAGCGGTGGTGACTTCACGTCATGAGGGAGTCCAGAATGTGATGGCGTCCGGATGGCATACATACATCGGATCATCTCCAGGTGTATACGGCATCTCCCTTCGTAAGGAAACATACTCCTATGAACTCATTGAGAAGAGTGGCGTATTCGGAGTTCATTTCCTACCAGGTCATCGATCAGAGTGGATTCAAGCTGCAGGAACGTTCAGTGGAAGAGATACAGATAAATTTACAAGATTCGGCATTCCATATGAGGAAGGAATGAAGGTAAGTGTACCCATTTTGACGGACGCTTATTTTGCTTATGAATGCAAAGTTATGGATATTACAACATATGGTGACCATGAATGGATTGCAGGCGAGGTGTTGCAGCGATATCAGGATCCGAAGTACTTTCTGGAGAATGGAATGGTTGATCTGGAGAAGTTGCAAATCCCAATGTACACAGGGCGCTCAACATACCGAATCCTGGATGCAAGGACAGAAGAAAAGAATCACCCGTTCTACCTCTAGGGTCCTAGGCAAGAAGAAGCAATTATGAGCAAAACTTTCAATCCGGTCTGACATAGGTTTATAATGGATAGTGGCTGCTGAGCAAGTCGGCAGCCTTTTGTTATGAATTTAATTGTTTCAATGAACGGTTGCGTGGGTATGCTGGTTTGCGCAAGCGGACAGGTAATTTTAGCCACTCGATGAAAAGTACTATATTTAACGACAAAATTAGAGTATGATTTTACAGCTATATGAGCTGGCAGGAAAGGTTACATCGGTTTAAACGTTTGTAAATATTCTTGTAAAGTATGAGGCTTATTTCGGGCGTATAATGCTAAACGTGAACTTACGAATCCATATAAAGAATATTGTAATGATTAAAACTTAATGGACCGGCAACACGTCTACCTTAAGACTGTAGAATTCACCAAGAATGTAGCATCATCGGAACGTGCTTCAAACAGAGGCTTTTCTTATGTTGTAAATGAAAGATGGAAGGTGCAATACGTATGTTAATGACAACCAGAACGATCAGGAGTTCCATTATGCCCCCAACACCGATGTTGTTGACTCACAGTAACAAGGAGGGGCATGCATGTCACAATTGCCTAATAACAAGCGACATATGAACGGACTGGATGGCTTGCGAGCCATCGCTGTACTTGCGGTAATCGCGTATCATCTCAATTTGGATTTTATTCCGGGTGGATTGCTCGGTGTAGGTATATTCTTTGTTCTCTCTGGATATTTAATTACAGATATCCTCGTGTCACAGTGGCAGGAACATGGACGCATTTCACTCGGTGATTTTTGGGTAAGACGGGTAAGGCGCTTGCTTCCAGGCATGCTGACCATGACAGCTGTGGTAATGATCTGGTTGGCCTGTACAGACCCATCCCGGCTCGCTGCGCTTCGTGGTGATATCGTTTCGGGTGTATTATACATAAGCAATTGGTGGTATATCTTTCACAACGTTTCCTATTTCGAAAGTTTTGGCCCTCCATCACCGTTTGGACATTTCTGGTCACTGGCTGTGGAAGAGCAATTTTATCTCATATGGCCTCTTCTGCTGATCGCAGCAATCGTCGTGTTCAAAAGAAAGGGATGGCTGGTCGTCTTCATTGTCGTCGCAGCTGAGTTGTCTGCTGGCGCAATGGCCATCATGTATAATCCGGATCTGGACCCAAGCCGTGTATATTATGGAACAGACACGCGGGCATTCGCACTGCTTGCTGGTGCTGCTCTTGCCGTGGTGTGGCCTAGTCGCAAGCTCTCGAACTCTCTGCCTGGCATGAATCGGCTTGTACTCGATATATCGGGACTAGCTGCACTCGCTTTATTAATCTACATGATGTTGAACAGCAGTGAATATGATCCGTTTCTGTATCAAGGAGGAATGGTGCTTCAGGCTGTGGCAACAACGTTGCTGGTAGCGGTATTGGCTCACCCATCGTCATTCCTGGCACGGTTCATTGGAGCAAAGCCATTACGCTGGATTGGAGAGCGATCCTACGGATTATATCTATGGCATTATCCAGTTATTATTTTAACCAATCCCGCGGTGGATACGGGAGGAGCGCATCCTGTACGAATCATTTTACAAGTTGCTGTAACGGTTGTACTGGCTTCATTATCTCTTAAGTATATTGAAAATCCGATTCGCTACAACGGATTCCGTGATTCCTGGTCCCGATTATGGGGAAGAGGGCGGTCATCGATCGGTATACGTAATGTGTGGTGGAAGCGGACAGGTCTGTTGATGACGATTCTGCTGTTGTCCTATACGGTATCCCAGATGATGGTCTCACATGCAGCGAATTCTGACTCCCATTCCGTATCGATGTCGACCACATTGAATGGAGAGAATTCTGTAGCTGAGGAACAGGGACAGGATGTTTTGCCAGCGAATACAGCGACATCGGGCTCAGGTCAAAAGAACGATGCGCATAGCCATAAACCGGAAGCAGGAACGAAAGATAATCCGGAGAACAATGAAAAACCGACAGGAGAGACGGCGCCAGACTCGAAACCTGGGGACCAGGACAATTCAACGAGTGGTGGCAAAGACGGTCAGTCTGAAGATAAGCCGGCTGATGAATCCGTGGCTAACGAGAATGATGCTCCGGACGGAGCTGAAGCGAACCCATCCGATGGAACGGATGATGTACCTGATTCGTCTGAGGAACATGAAGAAACGGCTCCTCCTGCCCAGGATGGCAAGATTCATTATACCGTCATTGGAGATTCCGTGATTTTGGATGCAAAACCATATCTGGAGCAAAGTATAGCGGGAGTGTACGTGGATGGACATGTTGGCCGTCAAATGTGGCAGGCAGGCGATGTATTGGAAGGGCTGAAGCGAAACAACCAAATGGGCGGCAAGGTGGTGCTGGAGCTCGGGACGAATGGTTCCTTTAACTCCAAAAACTTGAATGCGGTGCTTGATTATCTGAAGGATGAGGATCAGGTGTATCTGGTTACTGTGCGTGTACCTCGTCCGTGGGAACGAACGGTAAACAGGGCGTTGAATGAAGCAGCATCCAACTACAGTAATGTCTCACTGATTGACTGGAACAGTGCAAGTGAAGGACACGACGAATATTTTGAAAAAGACGGTGTACATCTCACTACGCAAGGGTCAGAAGCTTTTGCAGAACTGGTGAAGAACAGTATTCAATAATACGCAATCCATATTCAATACGATTTAGCACTTATTCATTACTATAACCTAGGTTTAAGCTGCCGATGGCTGCAACAAGAAAGAGCTCTCATTGTGAGGGCTCTTTCTTGTTGTTATGAGCAATAAGTCAGCAATGTAAGTTCCAAACAGGGGAACCGATATTTTTCACCCCTGCATCCGTGGATCGTCACCTTACGGTATGATAACGTTACCATTTACAATAAGTGTAATCAAATCGCCGAGGGGGAATATAGAGATGTTGAAAAAATGGCTTTCGGGTGTTCTGGCAATAACGTTGTTCTCCATTATTCTAGCTGGCTGTGCTGGCGGAGATACTTCAGAAGGAGGCAGCGGTAATGACAAAGTAACCGTAACACTCTGGCACAACTGGACCGGACAGGATGCAAAGGCGGTTGCCATGCGTCAGATTATTGAAGATTTTCGCACGGCACATCCAGATATTGAAGTCGTGGATGAAGGACTGCCTACAGATGGTCTCAAAACCCGGCTTCGCACGGTCGCAGCTGCCAACGAGATGCCAGACCTGTTCGTAATGTGGCCAGATGCCATGACTAAGGAATTTGTAAAAGGGGATCTGTTACAACCCATCAATACCGAGCTGGACGCGAAGCCGGAGTGGAAAGATAATTTTATCCCGAACGCACTGGACGGATACACCGTGGACGGGAATATCTACTCCGTGCCCATGAATCTGGCGCCGAGTTCCTTCATCTATTACAATGAAGCTCTTTTTAAACAATACAACGTGAAAGTGCCAGAGACTTGGGCGGAACTGGAACAAGCGATTGCTACGTTTAATCAAAATAAAGTCATTCCCATGGCACTTGGCAACAAGGCCAACTGGGTAGCACAATCGACCATATTCAGTACCCTGGCTGACCGGATCACCGGCACAGACTGGTTCCTGAAAGCGACAGCACAAGATGGTGCAAGCTTTACCGATCCACCATTTATTGAAGCCCTGAACAAAATGCAGGAGCTCGGCAACAGCAAGGCGTTCCAGGATGGATTCAACAGTATCGATGAGACACAGATGATGCAACTTTATTTCCAAGGTAAGGCAGCGATGGTCATGAACGGCGGATGGGCCTTGGCCAATCTGGTGAACAATGCACCTGAAGAGGTATTGAACAACACGCATATTACGATTCTCCCTCCAGTGGACGGAGGTAAGGGTGAACCAAGAACCACATCCGGTGTTGTAGGAACCGGGTTGGGTGTAAGCAAAAAGCTGAGCGGTGCACAAAAAGAGGCGGCGATGGAGCTGTTCTACGCACTGGCAGGACCAGATGGTCAGAAGGCTACATTGGATAGCAGCACATTGGTGAGTTACAAGATTGATCTGGACAAAACCAAGGCGCATCCTTTGTTCGTTGAATTATATGATCTGATGCAGGAAGTGAAGATTACGCCTGTATACGATTCCAAGTTGGGATCGGCAACGGTTGAAGTTATTAACAATGCTTTGCAAGAGTTGCTCATGGGAGGTAAAGCCGAAGACATTGCGGCTAAAATCCAGGCGGCTCAAGCCAATGCAGTTAGTCAGTAATTATGGGTCAAACTAGATAGCGATTACGATGGTACAGCCAGACGATAAAGATTCAATGAACTCATCACATCGCGTATTAGCTGGTTATTCGACAAAACCCCTTCCCGGCAGGGGAGGGGTCTTTAAGTATGGAAGGGAAGTGAACAGATGAACGCACTGCGCAGTCGGCGTTTTATTATGCTGGGGCTGGCCCCGGCAGTCATCATTTATGCATTGTTTGTATTTGTACCGGTCGTATGGTCGGCGTACTACGGTTTCTTCAACTGGTCCGGCATCGGCGCATCCAAATATATTGGTATGGATAATTACGTAGAGATCTGGCATGATCCTGTATTTTGGCGGGCACTGAAAAATAACGTTATTTTTGTGTTGGCATCCGTATTTGGACAAATTCCGTTAGCACTGATGCTCGCGGTCATATTACACAAAAGCAATCCGTTACAGCGGTTCCTGCGCTCAGCCGTATTTCTGCCGATGGTACTATCGACTGTAGTGATCGGTATGATCTGGCAGTATATCTACCATCCGCAGATCGGGATATTGAACTTTCTGCTGGACGCACTGGGTCTGGAGAGTTGGAAGCTGCAATGGCTTTCCGATGACAAGATTGCGATCTTTTCCTTAGTGCCGCCGCTGCTCTGGAGTTTTGTGGGGTTGTATCTGATTATCTTCATCTCCGCATTGCAGAATATTCCAGGCGAGATTCATGATGCTGCCAAAATAGACGGTGCTTCAGGCATCCGTAAGCTGGTATCCGTCTCTTTGCCCATGATCTGGGGGACGGTTCAGGTTGCGATCATTCTATGTATCTCGGGGAGTCTGAAATCCTTCGATCTGGTCTACATCATGACCAAGGGTGGTCCGGCACATGCAACAGAACTACTTGCAACGTATATGTACAATTCGACCTTTACAACATACCGTTACGGTTTTGGTAGTGCGATCTCAACAACCATCGTACTGATCTCCCTGCTGCTGATCGGAACAAGCCAGTGGGTGACCAGTCGCAAACGAAAAGAGAATCAATAGAGAGGAGGGCTATCATGCGTGCGACACCTGTATCCATGCCATCACCACGAAGCGGCTCAGGCCATCCGATTCGCCGCCTCCGCAGCGGAATTGTTTGGACGCTGCTAACGGTCTATGGTATTTTAACATTGTATCCGTTCTACTGGCTCGTGATTAGTGCGTTCAAAACGAATGAAGATTTCTATAGCAGGCCCTTTGGTCTGCCGGAAAACTGGAATGTTGCCAATTTCAGCAATGCATGGGAAAGCTCCAGGCTGGGGACTGCTTTTGGCAATTCACTCATTGTATCCGTCGGATCACTTATTCTGACACTGTTTATTGCAGCGCTATCTTCATTCATTCTGGCCCGTTTCCAGTTTCGCTGGAAAGGGTTAATCATGACCTTCTTTGTTGTAGGTATGCTTATTCCGATTCATAGTACACTTGTCCCTTTATTTATTTTAATGAAACAGATGTCCTTGCTAAATACGTACTGGGCATTAATATTACCTTATACGGCTTTTGCATTACCTACAGCTATTTTCGTGCTTACTGCTTATCTGACAAGTGTTCCACGTGATATTGAAGAGGCAGCTTTTATTGATGGAACAGGGCTTTGGGGGCTATTTACCCGAATCATGCTGCCCATGTCCGTACCTGCGTTGTCTACGGTTACGATCCTGAGTTTCCTGCATGCGTGGAATGACTTTTCATTTGCGCTTGTATTCATCAACAAGACCGGATTGAAAACGTTACCGCTGGCCATTGCGAACTTTGCGGACGGGTATCAGACCGATTACGGGTTAACACTTGCTGCCATGACCCTATCGGTCATTCCAACCATTATCTTGTATCTCGTATTCCAGGAACAGGTTATGAAAGGCATGACAGCCGGAGCTGTTAAAGGATAAGCGAAAGCGCATCCAGAGGAGGAGAAACGTTTGGCACGCTGGCTCACATCTTCGTTACAAAGGAAGCTATCCGTTGTTGTGACAGCTTCAATGATTGTGCCATTGCTGGCTTTGGGTCTGTTCGCCTTTCTAATCTCTTCCCGCATCACGGAGCAAAAAACAAAACTGTCCGGCATGGATACGCTGAAACAGGTGGAAGCCAATCTTCGTTATATGCTGCAGGATGCCGAGAACCTGTCCATTTTCCTGATTGGAGAAAGGGATATTCAGCATTATCTTAGCCAAAATGAGGATCACGAGATGGACAGAGTGGATATCTTGGGCAGGATGACCAATCTGGCTGCTTCCAAGAAATATATCGCCAACATCGCCATATATCCGGGGCGTTTTGATGCCACATTGTCGACCGCTACCTGGTATGAATCCAGTGAATTCAACTTATCCTATCCCTCTGTTCCTAGTGGTGAAACAGTTAAACAATGGACGGGGGTATACCCGGTCCAGAATTATGCGGGTATTCAAAATGTGATCACTTTGGTTCGGCCGATTCGCAGTATCCATGATTATCGGCCCATCGGCTGGTTAGCCATTAGTCTAGATGAGAAGGCCATATCCAAGGGATGGGCCGCTCTGGGATTAGGCAGAGGGCAAGGCAGATTGGAACTTATCGGCAGTTCTGGAGAGATTCTGTCTTCGATGGACAAATCCCGGCTTGGACTTAAGCTGGATGGTGTCGAGCCTGGGATCACAACGTTAGTTCAGGCTGGTGGTAGCGGAACCACTACGTATGGCAGTGGTGAGGATAAACGGACGCTGCTCTATTATCCGGAAGAATTGACGGGGTGGACGTTGGTCGGAACAGTCCCATATGATCAGTACAAGTCCGAGAATCGGTATATCCTTATTCTGACCGGGTGCGCCGTTGCCATGTCTGCTGCGATCAGTGCAGGTTTGGTCTGGTTTACGGTGCGGCGTGTGACGCGGCCGCTTCGCGTGCTTACCAGACATCTGTCCAGAATTGATCCGGAACGTCCTCTTCCACTTTTTCGGTCTGAAAGTGATGACGAGATCGGCAGGCTTGGGGAGAGTTACAATCTGCTCGGTTCACACATTCAGTTATTGAAGGAAGAGGTTATTCGCGGTGAAGCTCGCAAAAAGGAAGCGGATCTTCGGGTGCTCCAGGCGCAGATTAATCCGCACTTCCTATATAACACGCTCTCTTCAATTCACTGGATTGCCTTGATGTCCGAAGAGAAGCGGATCGCAGACATGGTTGAGGGCTTGAGTGATTTTCTGCGCATCAGTTTAAACAATGGTCAGGATTATTATCCTGTGGAACAAGAGATTGCTCATATCCGACATTATGTGCGGGTGCAGTCCATTCGTTTCCCTGATCAATTCGTATTGCATTACATCGTTGATCCAGCGCTTGAGAAGCGAATGATGCTGAAACTGTTGCTGCAACCGCTCGTTGAGAATGCCATGATTCATGGCATTCAGCCCAAAGCAGGCGTGGGTACCATCACTATAATGATTCGCAAGGACCCGGATAATGAACAGATGAATGTACTGGTACTGGATGATGGTGTCGGCATGGAGCCGAACAGGATGGAGCAATTAAGGATAAGTATTAGGGAATGGAAGGGAAAACAGCCGGAAAAACAGCTAAACCAAGGCGGTTATGGACTCTGCAATGTGAATGAGAGACTGCTTCTCCATTATGGAGCGGATGCACAGCTAGAAGTCGACAGCAGGGTTGGGGGAGGTACCCGGATTTCGTTTTCCATTCCAATCTTGGAGGGTTCGCCATGAGACTATTAATTGTGGATGATGAAGTAATTATCCGTACAGGGCTTGCCAGCGTTATCGCTTGGCATGAACTCGGAATTGAACTTCTTCAACCGGCTGCCTCGGCAGAGGAGGCGTTAGCACGCATGGCTGAGGAACGTCCGCATATCCTGATGACGGATATTCGGATGACGGGCAGATCAGGGCTGGAACTGGCAGAAGAGGGACTGCGATTGTTACCTGAGCTGGAGGTCATTATTTTGTCCGGATACGATGACTTTTCTTATGCGCAGCAGGCGATACGCCAAGGGGTTACAGATTATCTGCTCAAAACAAGCAAGCCGGAAGAGATCATCAAGACCGTATTACAGGCCAAACAACGGATCACGGAACGTTGGGCAGAGAAGTCCAGAGAGGGACAGCTTATGCGGGAGAATCGGGAGCGGTTATTTGCTGGTTGGATCATTGACGGTGACACCACTTCGGGCCAATTTCCTTCGTTTTTGCGTTCTGATGCTGGAATAGAGGCAGCGAATGATGGTCTTGATGATGAACAGATTCGCAGACAAGTCATTGTACTTCGAGCAGAGGGTTGGGATCGATCCTCGGATGCACTATTACGATTCGCGGTGCAGAATACCCTGGAGGATATGCTACCGGGTGCCATTGCGCATATAGAGAAACAGCAAATTATATGTGTAGTTTCATGGCCGCCTGTGGAACAGGAATATCCGTTCAAGCTGGAGAGTGCATTACGTCGGGTGGAGCAATTACTGAAGTGTACTCTGCGTGCAGCAGTAGGTCTGCCTGTGCATGGATATGCAGATCTGCACGAAAGCTACCGAACGGCTTCAACTGCTTTCCGATATCGAGGTTTGATGGATGATAAAGTATGGCATTATGAGCACGTTCAGGAGCGCCAAGGTGGTAAAAGTGTACTTACGCATGAAGAAGAGACCACACTTGGTTCAATATTGTTAGATAATGATTCAGTGAGGTTAACGACATGGACGCGTGAACTGGTGGCTAATCTGACTACAGAACCGGAGGTCACGCCAGAATCGTTCAGTGCTTGTCTGCACTCTGCGGTCATTGCAGGTCATCGCTGGCTTACCCGTACAATGCGAGCGACAGGGCGTGAAGAAACCGCAAGGCTTGAACCCTGGTTGCCGGAACCGGATGCCGAAGCTGTAGATCTTGGGGATATGTTGTTTCACCATCTGTATGGTCTGATGCATGTCTATCATAGCCGAATGGGTCAGGGACAGGCTGCCCATGTGCAAAAGGCTATTGGTTATATTGAATCATCACTGGCACAGGACATTAATCTGCAGCAGGTAGCTGGACATGTCCATTTGCATCCGGGTCACCTGAGTGAACTTTTTAAAAAAGAAATGGGTGTGACCTTTGGAGATTTTGTCACCGATATGCGTATCCGAAGAGCGATGGATATGCTCGCCGTGTCTCCAGCGAAGGTCAGTGAAGTCGCTGCCATTAGCGGCTACGAAGACGTGAAATATTTTAGCAGACTGTTCAAAAAACATACCGGCAAGACCCCGAGTGAATATCGCGAAGAGGCGTTATCGTTCAAACCTTCGGGAAGTTAGAAATGAGCAGACTAGGCAGCATGTCTTGCATTTCTGCAAACGTTTTCGATAGAGTATTACTCAGGGTTATTGGAGAGTGAGGGTGTATTAATGAAGATCCATAGTTCAAGTCAGGATTTATCGGGACAATGGAAAATACAGCATTTTGAAGTTGGAGAGAAACGGGCAATGGATGTGGCAGCTGCTGCGCTGGATGACCGTTTCTGGATCGGGGCAGAAGTGCCTGGGGATGTACATGCTGCACTGATTGAGCGCAGTATCATTGATCCGCCCTATTACGGTCATAATGATGCCAAAAGTCGCTGGATTGAGCAAAAGGAATGGTGGTACCGTACAACCTTCAATCTGGTGAGAGATGCGGAGACGGAAGAGCACTTTGAACTGGTGTTTGAAGGATTGGACACGTTTGCAACGGTATATGTGAATGGCCATGAAGTTGGAAAAACGGCAAATATGCTTATGTCACATACATTTAATGTAACGTCTCTGGTACGCAGTGGCTGGAATGCGATTGCTGTCAAGTTCGATCCGCTTCACCTGCATCACCGGGACAAAGAAACCTTCGATTGGTCCTCGTATACGAAGGAACGGCCATGGCTGCGCAAAGCAGCGATGAACTTTGGTTGGGACTGGGGACCACGCATGGTGACGGTGGGAATCTGGGGTGCTGTACGGCTGGAAAAACGAACAATAGCCAAGTTGGAAAGTGTGTATGCTCGAACGGAATCAGTCAGTACAGATCATGCTGTGTTACACGTCACGGCAGATGTGAAGTCCGTCTTGTCTTTCCGCAGCAGACAGAAGCGTGAGCAGGCTGTGGTTGCGTCCTGTAATGTTCGCCTGCTGGACCGCAACGGACACGAGGTAGCAGGTGCCAATGAACTGCCTGTAGAAGGTGGTAAGGCAGATACCACGTTGAACGTCACGTCACCTCAGTTATGGTGGACTCATGATCTGGGTGAGCCGTATCTGTATACGTTAGAGGTTACATTGTGTGCTGACGGCATCGAGGTGGATCGTTACAGCGAACCTTATGGGTTACGAACGATTGAGCTGGCTCTTCACAATGAACAGGGTGAAGATGCATTTACGTTTATTCTGAACGGAGTCAAAGTATATGCCAAGGGTGCCAACTGGATTCCGGCTGATCATCTGATTGGTGCCATCCCGAGCTCCCGGTATCGTGAGCTTGTCGAGCTGTCGGTAGAAGGACATATGAACATGCTGCGCGTCTGGGCCGGTGGCATCTATGAGAAAGATGTCTTCTACGATGAGTGTGACCGGCAAGGGGTGTTGGTGTGGCAGGATTTTGCATTTGCGAATGCGTTGTTCCCGGATTTCAATCGTGATTTCATGGATAATGTCCGGCAAGAGGTAGAAAACAATGTCATCCGTCTGCGTAACCGTGCCTCGCTTGCCATCTGGTGTGGCAATAACGAGATTGACTGGCTTTATGACATGAAGTCTGCAAGTGGGGATATTACCAGTCCGTTCTACGGCGAACTTATCTATCATGAACTGATCCCTGAAGTGCTGGATCGCTTGGATCTGTCCCGTCCGTACTGGCCTTCTTCTCCGTTTGGGGATAGCAATGGTCAGGATGCGAATGATCCCGATGTCGGGGATCGTCACAACTGGCAGGTATGGCATGGCTCGGTCTATCCAAGGAAGCATGGAGAGCCGCCCCTGCTGGACTATAGTATTGAAGGTGTGACGTTCAAAAATTACAAAAAGGATCATGCGCTTTTCAGCAGTGAATTTGGTATGCATGCCTCGGCCAATCGTTACACGCTGGAGAAAAATATGCCCGCAGGGCAGTTTTATTGGGGCAGTCCGGAGATGGCCTACCGTAACAAGGATACCAACCATCAAAAAGGCATTCTGCTAATGGAAGGTTACACAGGCATTCCGCAAAATATAGAAGAATACATGAACTATTCCATGCTGACTCAAGCAGAAGGATTGCGCTACGGAATTGAACATTTCCGACGGATTAATCACCGTAACAGCGGTGCACTCGTGTGGCAATTAAATGATAGTTGGCCAGGTACAAGCTGGTCCATGATTGATTATGAACTGCTGCCGAAGGCATCTTTTTATTACGGGAAAATATTCTTTCATCCTGTCTTGTTGTCACTGGAGCATGAGCCGGGGGAGCCGCTTGCGTTGTGGGTCGTGAACGATACACGGGACGTGCTGAAAGGCGAGCTTCGGTTCAATGTCTATGAATTGCAAGGAGAGAAGATCTATTCCAGCACACATGCTGTTGAAGTAACATCTCAATCCTCATTGTGTATTGCCGAATTAACTGAAGTAGAGGTGTTACAGGGCAGACGTGCGGAGGAAGTCATGGTTGAGTTGGTATCCGAAGGATTTACGGCGCCGATCAATCGGTACTTCTTGCGTGATCCTAAGGATGTGTCATTGCCGGAATCTCAATTGAGTGTACATGTGAATGAAGAGGAACAGTCTGTAACGGTTACGGCGAGTGGAGCAATTGCACGATTGGTGAAGTTGGAGCTCCCTCTTGGGCGTGTGCGATTCAGTGATAATTATTTTGATCTGCTCCCGGGCGAGAGCCGGACGGTAAGACTTAGTCATCCAGAGCGATCGTCTTTGCCACTGGCGGAACTTCGAGTCAGTGCCATGAACGGCAGGGAAGGATAAAATAATAATAATAGACTTCGATTCTAGTTCGAGGTTTTAAGGTGGTAATCCTGATCAGGGATGCCACCTTTTTTGCTTTTGCAGTAAGTGAATTCATGTATTCGTGTCAGGTGATCTTATCGGGTTTTGAAGAAAAGATTCATAGCGCTGCTGAAAAGAAGTCTCCATCTCCACTTGTCGTGCAAGTTGCTGTTGAACCTTCGCTCCGCGAATCGTCTGAAGTTCCTGAAGTTGTGCAGTGGAACTGAATTGGTCTGTGGCCATCTGAACAAGTAATTCGGAGAGCACATCCGCATCTTCGAGCGCAGCATTAAGTCCGAACGCACCGGTTGGGGTCATGGTATGAGCGGCATCACCGATGAGTACAACATTGTCTTGTGCCCACGACTGGCAATAGCTGCTTTCGACAGATAACAGAACAAAATCACTCCAGCTCTGAATGTTGGCAGCTACAGAATCAGACAGGCAAGGAAATGCGGAGACAAGTTTGTCTACAAAAGGAGCAATCGGCTGCTCTCGCAGCTTGGAGTATGCTCCTTCGGGGATGTTCCAGCCAATCTGAACATAACCGCCAAACTGTGAGAACAGTGCGAGCTGTTGACCATCCATGCTGGCCATCCGAACAGCCGGTTCCCAACCTATCGGTGCCGGAATACGCGCCCACAGTAGATCATACCCATGCTTGCGAATTTCGGGGGTCAAACCGGAATGTTTGCGTACAGCAGAGTATCTGCCATCAGCACCGACAATAACAGATGCTTCGATGGAGGCGGGCACGCCGTTCTGTCGAATGTTAATACCAACGATATGGCCGTTTTTGTCTCGTAACATACCCGTCATTATCGTATTGAATCGTACTGGTTCGTTTGAACTGTGCTGCTGAGCGTGCGACGTGATGGCTTCCAGGAGATGATCTTGCGGAACATGAATACCCACATGAGATTCTCCGTTACCCGGGGATATTGTATGAACAATCTGACCATTTTCCCAATATTGAATCTGCTCCAAGAGCAGTGCTCCACGTTCCTTGACGAGGGAATAGAGGCCGTGTTTATTTAAAATTGTTTCGCCGTCCACATTGAGCAACTCTCCGCGGAACGATTTGTGCAGGTGGGGTTGCCGCTCTATGAGCATCGTGGATATTCCTTTTTGATTCAGTAAATATGAAAGTAAGGCACCACCTGGCCCAGCGCCGACGATGCAAACATCCGTTTTTAATGGTGATTGTAAGTTCTGATTCATGTGCATAAGTCCCTTGCAGTATAATGGTGACTCTTGTTTACTTTATAACAACAAATTTATTAAAATCATTAAGTAACTAAAAGTAACTTTGAAGATATAGGTTATTATAAACAAACCCGTTGCCATAATGCAATAGGTGCAACCCAAAATAGAACACAAGTCTTTCGGTAGAGTATAAGGTGTCCAATACAAGCGTATTTTTCACAAACATCATAGTGTAAATATGTTACAATATAAGGTAGGTTATGATGAAAGGCAGGAGGAACGTTTATGAGCCCGGATACGGAGCGAAACTCTCAATTGGCAAATGTAGATCAATTGTTGGAGGCCTTCTTCAGATATAAAAATAAAGTATTGGATCAGCAGCAGAAGACCGAAACCAACTGTAAACTGAATCCGACAAAAAGTCATATATTGGGCATGATTTTACGTGAACAACGCTGTATGGCGGTTGATGTGGCGAGACAACTCAGCTTGTCTTCCGGTGCAACCACGATTGTACTGAATCAACTGGAAACGGAAGGCTTGATCCAGCGGGTGCGCAGTGAAGAAGATCGTAGAATTGTTTGGCTGTCCTTAACGGATGAAGGGGCGCAGCTTGCGAAGACACTTAATGCGAATCGTGGCCGAATGACGTGGGAATTGTTGCAAGCACTTTCCGAAGAGGAGCAGCAGCAGATGTTCGGCATGTTGAAGAAAATTGAACTGAAACTGCTGGAGAACATGAAGTCGTTTGAGCAGATCCATCGATAATGCATATATGACTTGTTCTTTTGAAGACGTCAGTCCTCATGAGTTCGTCCCTTTTTGCGGGGGGATGAGCCTTGAAGACTGGCGTTTTTGAGTTTGTTCACAAATGAAAGCGAACCACATGATCCGTCAATCCTTCCTGAATCAACACTTCTTTTTGTTTCCTGCCCATCAGGTCAAAGTGGGGAAATGGCTGCCGCTGATGAATATATCGGGGGTCCAACCCGTGATCGTTACACCAACACTCGAGACGTTCCAGATCTGCACAGCCAACTTTGGTGACACTGGTGATGCCGGGGAATCGGTTGTCAATCCAGAAATGAGTGAGGTACGCAATCTCACCACGAGCAACTTGTTCCTTCCACGCAGCCAACTCTTGTCGTTTAATTCCAAATGCCATAGATACAAGTTCCTTTCCAAACGGGTATTGTCCTGAGCATATTGTAACATCTTATATACAGAATCCATCAGAATTCTTCAAAATAGACTAGTCTGAGACGAGTTGGTTGGGTATATGAATATGACAACATTTTTATAACAAAGTCTGGATTATGTTAAAATAAACCTATACAACAAAGGTTTCACACTTCTATAGCGGAAAGGGATTGTCATCATGGAAATATTTATAGCCGTACTTGTTTTACTGGTACTGATCGGTTTATCGAACATTCTCAACCGGTTTGTACCTTTTATTCCCGTTCCGCTCATTCAAATCGTGCTCGGTGTAGCCATAGCTCTGCTTCCTGCCGGGGTACACTTGCAGTTGAATCCGGAATTGTTCTTTGTACTTTTTATCGCACCTTTGTTATACAACGATGGGAAGCGAACACCAAGGAATGAATTATGGAATCTGCGTGCACCTATCCTTCTGCTTGCGTTGGGACTTGTGTTCGTGACGGTGGTTGTGGCGGGATATGCCATTCATTGGCTGATTCCTACGATTCCGTTACCCGCGGCTTTTGCTCTTGCAGCCATATTGTCCCCGACAGATGCAGTGGCCGTTGGTGCTATGGCAGGACGAGTACATTTGCCTAAAAGCATACATAGGCTTCTTGAAGGTGAAGCATTAATGAATGATGCATCCGGCTTGGTCGCCTTCAAATTCGCCATTGCAGCCACGGTCACAGGTGTGTTTTCCCTGGCACAGGCAACCTTCAGTTTTATTCTGATTGCCATTGGCGGACTTCTCGTCGGTGCATTGTTATCTTTTCTGTTAATCCGGCTCGGGATGTGGATTCGCAGACTGGGCATGGAAGATGTAACAATTCACATGCTGTTGCAAATACTGACGCCATTTATCATCTATCTGGTGAGTGAAGAAATTGGGGTATCAGGTATTCTTGCGGTAGTGGCAGGCGGTATTATCCACGCCATTGAGCGTGACCGCGCTGAATCGGTTCAGCTGAAAATGCAGGTGGTATCTGCCAGCACATGGTCAGTCATTTTATTTATACTAAATGGTCTGGTGTTTGTAATTCTGGGTGTACAGGTCCCGGATGTTTTAAGTACCATTTTCGAAAATGTTTCGTTTAATAATCTGCAAGTGCTGGGCTATGTGGGCTTGATCTCGGTGCTACTGCTGGTTCTGCGCTTTCTCTGGATCTATCTGTTCTGGCAAGGGAATGAATGGCTGCGTACCAAATCCTCTATAGGCAGGCCCAAATTCAAGGATATCACGATTATTTCCCTATCTGGGGTACGTGGGGCTGTCACATTGGCGGGTGCCTTCTCCATTCCTTATGTGCTTCAGGATGGTTCACCTTTCCCTGAACGGGATCTCATTATTTTCCTGGCGGCAGGGGTTATCCTTTTCTCCCTGATTGCGGCGAGTGTGTTTCTTCCGGTTTTGGCTAAGAACGCTGGGGGATCCAGCGAAGAAACACCACAGAAGTCCGAGCGAAAAGCACATGACATTATGCTGAATGCCGCAATACGGGCTGTCAAATCCGAAATGAATGATGAAAACAAAGCTGCAGCACTCGCGGTCGTCTCCGATCTGTCCAAATATATCAGGCAGGCCGCAGGTCAGCTTACCGCGGATAAACGCAAATATATCCAGAAACAGGAAACAGCTATTAACCTGATTGCCACCCGAGCGGAGCGAAAAGAAATTGAAGAGATGCTGGATGAAAATGCAATTGCTTCCGATGCTGCTTTCAAATGTGACAGTTGGCTGGATCGCAAGGAAATGATGTTGGCCAATCGCGCAAACACTCAGATGATGACCTCAATCAATGAGATCGGGCGTATGCTGGGTCATCTATTCACCAATCGATCCCAGAAGCCGAGTCAACCCTTCATGCTAGAAAATGCAGAACTTTTCCGTCAGGTGAAGTTACGCACCTCTGAAGCGGCAATTAAGGCCATTCGTGCCCATATGAACGATGGGAATCGAATCGTAGCTTTGTCAGTCATCGCCAAATATGAACGTGTCATTGCCAAACTGCGAACCTGGAACCAAGGGAAAACGGAAGATCCGTTTAATCAGGAGAAGCTTGAGTTGCAGATGGTGGCGATTCAGGAACAGCGCAATACAGTGCAACAATTGTATGAGAACGGTGAGATTAATCGTGATGTGGCTGCCAAGCTGCGCCGGTTTATTAATGATGTGGAAGCAACTGCGTTGAAAAATACCTAATCCGATAAATCCGATATTTTAAATAAGTTAAACGGTCTGATATACTATGGAACAAGAAAATGAATCACTATCCATTATATATCGATCAGTAAGGGAGAGATGACACATGGCAAAACAACAAATACGGTTGGGCAAGACCGATCTGGTCGTAAATCCCATTGGACTGGGTGCAAATGCTGTAGGAGGGCATAATATCTATCCGGATATGCTGAATGATGAGACGGGTAAGGAAGTAGTTCGTACAGCTTTGAAACAAGGGATTAACTTTCTGGATACGGCATATATTTACGGACCTGAGCATTCAGAGCGATTGATCGGCGAAGTATTGAAGGAAACCGGTCAGCGTCAGAATACCATCATTGCGACCAAGGCAGCTCATAAATTGGTGGATGGCAAGATTGTCATGGATAACTCACCTGCTTTTCTGAAGACATCCGTGGATGAGGCGTTGAAACGTCTGCAAACGGATTACATTGATCTGTTCTACATTCACTTTCCGGATGAACATACGCCTAAGGATGAAGCGGTAGATGTGTTAAAACAATTAAAAGACGCTGGTAAAATTCGTGCGATTGGCGTATCTAATTTCTCCATGAATCAGTTACGTGAAGCCAACAAAGACGGGCATGTAGACGTATTACAGTCTGAATATAATCTGTTCAAAAGAGAAGCGGAGAAAGAGCTGTTGCCGTATACGGCTGAGCATAATATTTCTTTTGTGCCTTACTTCCCACTGGCAGCTGGACTGCTCGGTGGTAAATATAATCGTAATACAACCTTTCAGGATGGACGGGCGAAGAATCCGCTGTTCACGGGTGAAGCCTTCATCGAAAATTTGGATAAAGTTGAGCAACTGCGCAGCATAGCACAATCTAAGGATGTTGAGGTTGCTCATCTGGTTCTGGCCTGGTACCTGACGCAGCCATCGATTGATGCACTGATTCCAGGTGCCAAGAGACCGGAGCAGGTCATTAACAATCTGCAAACATTGAATGTGGAATTAACTGCTGAAGAAATTGCTGTCGTGGATCAGATCTTTCGTTCATGAGTTCGGGTGAATCGGGAAATGCTAACAGGGAGTTTACGTTTGAAGACAAAGTGAGGACACAACATGAACCTGAAGGCAGCCCGAGTCATCGGATTGTTCACGCTAATTATTTTGCTGGGTAGCAGTTCTGCTTATGCGAAGCCTGTACAGAAGAACCGTCAGTATTATGAGGAACGAGGAGAGATCGTGTGGGAAGTTCCCACACAGGATAAACTCATCGCTCTGACCTTTGATGATGGACCAGATCCGGTTCAGACTCCGCAGATTCTGGCATTGCTTCAGCAATATCAAGCCAAAGGAACCTTTTTTGTACTAGGCAAATGGGCAGAGAAATTTCCTGAACTGATTAAGCAGGAACAGCTCGAAGGGCATGAAATCGCCAATCATACGTATGCGCACACGTATGCAGTCCGATCAACACGTGCGGACAAGTACATGAAGGATATGAACGCAGCGGAAAGTTCCATCATTGAAGCGGGTGCGGAGCGGCCCTTGTTGTTCAGACCGCCTGGCGGTTATTACAATGATATGGTCATTCAGGCTGCCAAACAAAAAGGGTATACCATCGTACTCTGGTCCTGGCATCAGGATACACGAGACTGGGCTTCCCCAGGTGTGTCGGCTATCGTTAAAAAAGTACTGAATAACGCCCGTAATGGGGATATTGTACTCTTCCATGATAAGGTGGAAGGCAAATCCCATACGGTAGCTGCACTCAAAACGATTTTGCCAAAGTTACAGCAGCAGGGATATCGATTCGTGACGGTGTCTGAGCTGCTTGCTGTGAAGGCACGTGAAGCTGCGAAGGATGGGGCTGCACCTTCTTCTTCGTTGAAGCATGTGAAGCCCTAGATATTGCAATTCAATTAGAAACCGCAGGCCTCGGGATATAGAGACCTGCGGTTTCTTTATATTTGATCTCCATATGAAACATGAATCCAGGAGTGGGAAGTGTTGTCTGTCTCCCTTTTGTTTTGAAACCAAAACGTCTACAATAGATGGAGCTTTGTATGAAGAGATACTTGAACCATGATATGAATGATGACATAGAGGAGAGTGAACATGATGAATGGACAACAACGAATAAATATTAAACCGGGTCTTGAAGTGGACATTGTATTGAAGCAGGACCAAGCTACAGGTAAGCTGACACGTGGCATTGTAAAGGATCTGTTAACCAAGTCCCCTACCCATCCACACGGAATCAAAGTACGACTGACGAGTGGCCAAGTTGGACGTGTGAAACAGGTCATTACAGGATCGAACTAACTGTGGCTCAAGGCGTTGAAATGAGCACGACCGCAGAAGTAATGGCACATCTGGCTTCGGGTAATGCACGTCAGCAGGACGCATATCGCGTAATACAGAGCAGTGGTTTGCTCGAACTATTAGCTGCCTACCACCCCTATCCGGCGGGCACAGTACCGATTGATGTTGATGTTCCGGGCAGTGATCTGGATCTGCTGTGTTATGCGGAGGATCTGGATGCCTTTGAAGCTGAGATGTATGAACAGATCGGAGCGATTGGTGAGTTTCAATGTGTTCGTGGTGGGGATCTTCCAGACCAACGTCCTTATGTGACTTGTCATTTGCAAGTGGGACATTGGCCTGTGGAGATTTTTGCCCAATCCGTGCCAGTTAACAGGCAGAATGCATACCTACATATGATTGTGGAGTGGAGATTGTTACAACTGTGGGGAGACGCAGGACATCGTGAGATCCGCAGACTAAAACAAGCAGGGTGGAAGACGGAGCCTGCATTTGCTTCTGTACTTGGATTACAGGGAGATCCATATGTGGAGATGCTGCATCTGGCCGAGATGAAGCGTGAAGAGCTCTGGAGATGGGCGCGTTCACGCACGTTTTTTTTAAATGTCTATTTGAGATGAACTAATCATTTACACGATAACGGAGAGGACAGAAAAACCTGAAAAAGCGAAGCTACAAGCTTTCTACAAGAAAGCTACTTCGAAAGCATACACTTCGCCTAAAAGCTTTCTGAAAGAAAGCTACATCGGAAGCATATGCTTATTACCTGATTTTCCCTTTATCAAGGGAATCAAAAAATCTGGGAATAACAGCGATTGGAAGGTGCTTCTGTCATCGAAGTGTCAGTGTAAATAACCTTTGCTCAGATCAGAAAGATAGCTACAATCGTCGTTACCGTAAGTCCCAGCAATACAGGCTTCAGGTTGCGTCTTGCAAGTTCAAAAGGACTGACTCCGCAGATTGCAGCAGCAGGAATTAACGCCCATGGAATCAAGGTTCCGCCACCTACCCATATGGCTGCAACCTGACCCAGCGCGGTCAGCACAGGTGCAGAACCTGCCGAACCTGCGACCATGGACGCAATCGAGCCAACCAGGGAAATACCCGAGAACCCCGAACCATCCATTCCGGTCACTGCTCCGGTCACCGTCATTGTAATTGCGCCCACGGTTCCATTCAGTGGTACCAGTCCAGCAAGTGCGACCCCGAGATCATTCACGATCCCGTGAGAACCTTCAGGAAGAGGGTTGCTGAACAACTCCGTAATTGCAGCATCTCCCAGATAAAAAAACGCAGCTATGGGAATAACCGGTCCAAATACCTTGAAACCAAACTGAAATCCTTCTATTAAATAATGGGTCGTTTCCTCAGGTCCAGCATGACGATGTGCGGCAAGGGTGACAGCGATCAGTATGACCACAGCGGTTCCACCAATCAGAGCGGTTGCATCGCCGCCTTGCAACTTCAATACAAACATCAGAATCACATCAACTGCGAATAACAGAGGGATAAGCAGTGCAAAAGCTTTTTGCAGACGGGGTGACATCACTTGACCTTGAACAGGCTGATTAGCAGGTAGGGTGGTGGGCACAGTCTCTGATGAGGAAGAGGGTTCCGTGCTCACGGTACCTGATATGGCATCTGGGGAATGAACAGGTGAGCCTGATCTCATCTCTTTGCGCAGCATCCAGAAGGCTGTAAGGGTAGATACGGTTCCCATGACAATAACCAAAGGGATGCTGGCCGTCATGACGGAAGTAACGGGTAGACCGGCTGCATCAGCTGTGAGTTTGGGAGCCCCCTGAATAATGTAATCTCCTGACAGTGCAATCCCGTGTCCAAACAGGTTCATGGCAATGGCAGCTCCAATGGGAGGAAGACCTACACGCACCGCTACAGGAAGAAGAACTGCACCGACGAGTGCTACGGCCGGCGATGGCCAGAAAAATAGAGATACGACCATCATAATCAATCCGATACCCCAATATGCGACCTGAGGAGAACGGATAAACCGGGTGACGGGTGTCACCATGACCTCATTAATACCGGTTCTGATCAGAACACGGCTCATCGCTACAATAATCGAGATGATAAAGATCGTACTTATCAATTCTTTTGTTGCATAGATAAAACTGCTGAAGATCCCGGCAACTGAGCCGCTTAAGGTTTCGGTTGCCAGAAGTCCAATGGTCATAATACCCGCGACACAGATGATCGTGGTGTCCCTGCGCCGGATCATTACGGCGATGATCAAGACGATAAATGCCAGATAGACATAATGTAATGCAGTGAGTTGAATATTCATTGAACAGGCCTCCCTACATCCTGGTGAATAACCCAAGGAGTGATATATCGTATGCATGTCAAGACCGGGCGTTCGTGGAGTCCGGGCTTGCTACATCATTTATTTTTAGGGAGAAGCTTCAGAGTAATAATGAAGGATTTTTTTTACAACTGGAGAATTTATTACAACATGAAGCTTGTTACTATCGAAATGGGAGCGGATGAAAGTCACCAGAATTGACATATGAAGGTCACGGGAACCCATAGACAATGGCAAGCAGGGGTGATTACAATAAACATGCCATCATAAGGAAGAAAATAGAAAAATGATGTTGAATCAAAAAAAGTGTGTGTTCAAAAGCAGACTTCTTGAACTACCTCCAAAAGGGCGGGAATCCATGAACTTGATCCGTTCACTTCGTTTTAAATTTATCGTGGGTCTTACATTGATCATGCTGCCACTATTCATGCTGCTTTATTACAACAACGTCTACGCCATGAAAGTCGTCCGTGACAAAGTATCCCTCACCAATATGAGTCATCTCGCCAAGAGTGTGGAGCAGAATGAACGTGTATTACAGGAGACGAATCGGTATTTATATAGTCTGGGCGAGAGGGACCCGGATATTATCTCTCTGTTTTTTCTGAAATATGGCAGCGGCGATTATATTATTGCCAAGCAACGAATTATGAACAAATTCATGACAGATATCGGTTTTTATAATCTAATCGATTCTTTTTTTCTATATGATGCCGTGAATGATGATCTGCTGCTCGCCACTTCAGGCAATTATGATGTCAAAAAGTCGGTTGTGCAGGAGAGTATGCCTGTCCAGATGCAGCAATTGGAAGGGGATATCCAGAAGCCGGAATGGAGCATCGTGCGTGGCGGGACGTGGAATGCACTGGTCAAAACGGTGCGAATCAACCAGCAGTTCTATGCAGGTGCACTTGTCGATATGAATGCATTGAATCACACACAACCATTCACTGAATCCGGGGATCGGAGTGGCGCAGTTATTGTTGGAACAGACGGTGGCGCATTATCTGATTCCACTTTGACTACTGCACAGATTCAGCTTGCTGCAGCGCATCTTCCTGGCCTGAAAGATCCGTATCAGGTGATCTCCGAAGTTGTGAACAAGGGAGAAGCACGTCAATATCTGATGCTGGGTATTGCCTCGGCGATGTCCCAGATGAATTATATCGTGCTGCTGCCTGAGGAAGACATGATGCGTAACCTCCCGTTTTTCCAGCAGATCATTCGTCTGCTCCCCATCGGTGCGGCAGTAATTCTGGTTACTGCACTGATCTTTTTGCGGCATCTGTTATTCCGCCCAATGAATGCGTTGATTCGAGGTATGAGAAGGGTGAGCCGTGGAGATCTCGATGTGAAGCTGGACCCGCCATCTTCTTCGGAACTTGAATTTATGACACGAAGTTTCAATCAGATGACCAGTGAGATCAGGCATCTGAAGATTGATGTGTATGAGGAACAACTGCGAACGCGGGAAGCAGAGTTCAAACAATTACAAATGCAAATTAATCCTCACTTTTACCTGAATTCACTTAATATTATTCATAGTCTGGCTTCCTTGCAAAAGCATGAGTTGGTGCAGCAGATGGCGGGTCATCTTGCCGATTATTTTCGATTCAGTCTGCGCGCAGGCAAACGTGTCATTCGTCTGGATGAAGAGCTGGAGCACATTCGTCATTACTTGGAAATTCAAAAGCTGAGGTTTCCAAGCAGATTCGATTTTGAACTGGATGTCGAACCGAATCTGGAGCATTATGTGATTCCTCCTTTAACCATTCAGCCCTTTGTGGAGAATGCCATTATTCATGGATTTCAGCGCCGGACGCAAGCCTTCGTCATTCGGATCGTGGCACGTTTCGGTACGAACTCATCCGGTCAGGTCGATGGCACGGTGCTTCAATTGATGATTGCAGATAATGGTGTCGGATTTGATAAGGAGTTATTGGAGCGTCTGCAACATGGACAATACACTGAAGACCCGAGTGGACAGCATATCGGTATATGGAACGTGGCTCATCGGCTTTTAGTGAAGTATGGTGATCAAGCCAGTTTGCAGTTTGGAAATGGGGCGGATCATGGCGCCAAAGTCATCATTGATTTGCCCGCACAGACCGAAGAGGAGGAAGGGGGAGCCCATGCGGAACCTGTTGATCGTGGATGATGAAGTGTATGCATTACAAGCGATGGTGGAAGGCGTTAACTGGCAAGCAGCAGGCGTCGAGCAGGTATTCAGTGCTTGTGATGCCGAAGAGGCAAGAGAAATCTTAAGAGCAAATGCTATTGATATTATGATCTGTGATATCGAGATGCCTGGTGAAACAGGACTTGACCTGCAAAGCTGGGTGTTAAAACATGATCCAGGCATACTGACCATTTTCCTGACAGGGCATGCTTTATTCGATTATGCTCAGACAGCCATCAAGCTAAATAGCTTTGATTATGTGTTGAAGCCGGCTCCAGCGGATCAATTGATTAAGGTAGTAACCCAGGCGGTGGAGAAGATCAAGGATGGAGAGCAGCGTACCCGTACCAACGAAGTTTATGAGACCGTATACAAGCGCTGGAAGACCCATAAACCGCTACTAACAGAACGCTTCTGGAAAGATGCCATCTCTCAGCGCATCACGTTAACCAAACAACGGTTGCAAGAGCTCGCAGAATTGTATGGTGCCGAGATTGATCCGCAGGCTCGTGTGTTACCCATTGTGATCTCTGTAGAGGAGTGGCTGCGTGAGTTTGACCTGCGCGACGAGGAGGTGCTGGAATATGCGCTCCGTAATGCAGCCAGGGAGATCCTGCTTGGCAACAAGCCGGGTGAGGTGTTTCAGGATCAAAGTGGATTGAATATTGTACTCGCTTACGAGCAAGACGGCATCATCCCGAGTGCGAGCGAAGTGGCACAACGTTGTCAGGGGTATATCCAGGATTGTGGTACGTATTTTTACTGCCGCTTGTCCTGTTATGTTGGTGTCCCGGTTGCTGTAACTGAACTGCAAGGCATGTTAAATGAACTGATGGATATGGAACGCCGCAATATTAAGGAGCTTGAAGAAGTTTTTGTCTATGATGAGCGGGGAAGAGATCAGGAAGATCGCTTTTTGCCTATTCCATGGTTTTCGGAATTATCCATTCTTTTTGAGACGGGGAAAGTAGGGGATTTGCGAGAACGTGTGGATGAAATTTTTGAATTGCTTGCTGCCCAGGAGGGATTGTCTCCTGAAATGCTGCATCTCTACTACCATGCCATGCTGCATGTGGTCTATCCACTGCTTCATCAGAAGAACGTGTCAATACGCAGTCTGTATCCGGGTGAACGGGAGCCGGAAGAGAGTATGGTGACAAGGTCGCTGCCGCAGTTGAAGCAGTGGACGTCGGATCTGATTGATCGTGTTATCCCGGTGTTGTACCCGGACGATCATAGTCCTATGACCATTGTGGATCAGTTGTGCGTTTATATTGAAACCCATATTGGTGAAGAACTTATGCGAGAGGAACTTGCAGCTTTTGCCGGATTCAATCCCGCTTATCTATCCCGTCTGTTTCGGAAAGAGAAGGGCATGTCCCTATCTGAGTTTATCCTGCAGGGCAGAGTAGCTAAAGCGAAAACGTTGTTGTCCCAGTCCACCGTCAAGGTAACGGACATCGCTGGCAAGGTGGGGTATTATAATTACTCGCATTTCACCAAAATGTTCAAAAAGTGCACGGGGATCACACCACAGGAGTTTCGTAAACAGTCACGTACCGTATAGTCCAGGGCGCAGCATGCTGCGTCTTTTGTTTTTTTTGGTACTAAAGTCATAATTTGATAAGTCAACAGGTCACCACAGCAGATAGAGGTCTTACTTTCCCCGCCGTATACTTGAACCACAGGAGCCGCAACGGAGCTTCATCCTGAGGAAGAATTCAAGAGGAGTGAGGGAGAACAAGTTATGAAGACACAACCCCAGGCGGGTAAGGGAGTACGGATATCGGAAATACCGGGAGAAACAGTCCGAAAGCGCAAGTCTGTGTGGCACAATCTTGGCAAATTCAAGGTGCTGTATCTCATGTTCTTGCCAGGTGTCCTGTTTCTGCTGGTGAACAACTATATGCCGATGTTCGGCGTTCTGATCGCATTCAAAAATGTAAACTATGCTGATGGTATTTGGGGAAGCCCGTGGAGTGGATGGGACAATTTCAAATATTTGTTCTCAACCAGTGATGCATGGGAAATTACCCGAAATACACTCGCGTATAACACCGTGTTTATTGCACTGAATCTCTTTGTAGGTGTCGGGCTTGCTATTCTGCTCAATGAAGTGAAAAACAAGGCAATGTCCAAGTTATATCAATCACTTATGTTATTGCCGTATTTCCTGTCCATGATTGTGGTCAGTTATCTGGTACTGGCTTTCCTGGGCAAGGATTCAGGGTTCATGAACTCCACAATTCTGCAGATGTTCGGCGGTCAGCCGATCGACTGGTATTCCGAGCCGAAGTATTGGCCGTATATTTTGCCACTGGTGAATACTTGGAAGAACATTGGATATTATGCCGTCATCTATCTGGCAGCTGTCGTGGGTATCGATGAAGAATACTATGAAGCAGCTGTGCTCGATGGAGCAACCAAATGGCATCAGATCCGCTTCATCACCATTCCGTTCCTCATACCATTAATCGTCATTATGACGTTATTGCAGATTGGCCGTATATTCTATGCGGACTTCAGCCTGTTCTACCAGGTTCCATTGGAGTCAGGAGCACTGTTCCCTGTAACAAATGTACTGGATACTTATGTATATCGTACGTTCCTTATCGGTGGAGATATCGGAATGTCATCAGCAGCAGGTCTATATCAAGCCATCGTCGGATTTGTGCTGGTTCTTGTATCCAATACCATTGTAAGACGAATAGATAAAGATAATGCATTATTTTGAGAGGAGGCAAGTCAGCTGTGAAATCACATGATCCACTAGCCGTATCGAAGCGTTCCGCATCCGTTATTCATGCGATGTTTCTATTCTATGCCGTTGCCTGTATTGTGCCGATCCTGCTTGTCTTCGCCATCTCATTTTCGGACGAGACAACCGTAATTGCCAATGGATATAAGCTTATTCCAGAGAAGTTCAGCCTGACGGCTTATGAGTTTCTGTTCAGAGATATGGATCAGATCCTTCACTCGTATGGTATATCCTTTATTGTTACCGTTGTAGGTACCATAACAAGTGTTGCGCTGACCGCATTGTATGCGTATCCGCTCTCGCGAAGAGATCTGCCTTACCGGGGCTGGTTCGCCTTTTTCATCTTCTTCACAATGTTGTTCAATGGAGGTCTGGTACCTTGGTATCTGGTCTATGTCAATGTATTGGATCTGAAAAACTCCATATTGGCACTCATACTGCCGCTACTGCTATCCCCATTCTTTGTACTGGTTATGCGTACATTCTTCGCGAACTCCATTCCGGTGTCCATTCTGGAATCCGCTCGGATTGATGGTGCAGGAGAATTGAGAACGTTTGCACGTATCGTACTACCGCTCTCTCTTCCCGTTATGGCAACCGTCGCGTTGTTCAGTACACTGAATTACTGGAATGACTGGTACCTTAGCATGATTTTTATATCAGATAACCGGACGATCAGCCTTCAGTACCTTATGTATCGAACGCTGCTCGATATTCAATATTTAACAACCAACTCCAACGTCTCTTCACAGATTTCGTCGCAGGGTGGCTTGCTGAATCTGCCTAACAAAACGCTGCAAATGGCGATGGCTGTGGTCGGTATTGGTCCCATTGTACTGGCATATCCGTTCTTCCAGCGTTATTTCATCAAAGGTCTTACGGTTGGCGCTGTGAAGGGATAACTCTGAACCGGTTAGCGGAGAGGGCAAGGTAAATGAAGATGGACTGAAAGGGCATATACAGAAGTAGTTACAGGTTTATTTGTGAATTGGGGAAATCGGTTGTATGGTTCAACACATGACAGGAGGGGTTCAATTGGTTAGATCATTAAAGGTATGGTCACGCATGATGGCAACAGTTATGGCGCTGAGCCTGGTGCTGGCAGCTTGCTCAACAGACAAGGGTGGAACAACAACACCTGGCGCAGAAGGCGGAGGAGCAAGTGAAGGTGGGGGCAAACCCTACGAAGTGACACTGTTTTATCCAGGGACACCACAGAAGGATGTCGCTCTGGTGGAAGCCGAGATTAACAAAAAGATGGAGCCGAAGATTGGAGCCACGCTTAAGATCAATGCGATTGACTGGGGGCAATGGGATAACAAGCTGAATCTCATGATCTCCTCGGGTGAAAAATCAGACATTATCTTCACTGCAGCTTGGCAGAACTACACGGTGAATGTAGCGAAAGGTGCATTCTTGCCATTGAATGATCTGCTGGATACCTATGGTCAGGATATCAAGAAAAACCTGGACCCTGCCTTTCTGGAAGGTTCCCAGGTGGACGGCGTGAATTACGGGGTTCCTACGAATAAGGAACTCGCTGCCACACGGGGTGTGTTGGTACGTAAAGATCTGGCTGACAAGTATAAGCTGGACCTGACGGCTGTAAAGACTTGGGCTGATCTGGAGCCACTGCTCAAAACAATCAAGGAAAACGAGCCAGGCATTACACCATTCTATATGTCCAACACCAATGGTAACGGGCTGTTAGAGAATCTGGATTGGGATTATCTCGGTGATGCTTCCGTACCTGGAGTGATCTCCAAAACTGCAGGCGGAACAACGGTTCTGAATGAAGTGGAGACGCCTGAATTCAAAGAAGCGGCTGAACTCGCCCGCAAGTGGTATCAAGCAGGATATATCAATAGTGATGCTGCTACGTCCAATGTATTTCCGAAAGACCAAGCGAAGGCTGGAAAAGCGTTTCTCTGGACAGATGGCATGAAGCCAGGCAAGGATAAAGAAGAAGAAGGGTATGTGGGTTTCCCACTGACTCAGATTGAGATGACACAGCCGACAATCACGACAGGTGATGCATCTGGAGCAATGCTTGCAATCTCCCGTTCTTCCGAGCAACCGGAGAAAGCGATGCAGGTCATTAACCTGCTGCATTCCGACAAGGAAATTAACAACTTGCTGAACTTCGGAATTGAAGGCACCCACTATGTGAAAAAAGACGGACAGGATAATATCATTACTCTCCCTGAAGGCGTAGATGCCAACAGTCGTACCTACAATCCAGGTGCCCAGTGGCAGCTTGGTAACCAGTTCCTGAACTTCCTCTGGGATAATGAAGACCCGCAAAAGTGGGAAAAGTTCAAAGAATTTAACGCCAAAGGTGTGAAGTCCCCAGCACTGGGCTTTACATTCAACAGTCAATCGGTCAAAAATGAAATTGCTGCAGTCAACAACGTGAACAAACAGTTCAAGCCGGGCATGACATCGGGCGCCGTTGATCCAAATGAAATGATTCCGAAATATCTGGAAAAATTGAAAGCAGCGGGAATTGATAAAATTATTGCAGCCAAACAGGAACAACTCGATGCATTCCTTGCCAAAAGTAAATAAAATGATCATCAGTTATGATAAGAGACTTGTATTCTACAAGCTCTTGTCGGTGACAAATCAAAAGGACGTTTTCGGTGAACAACCGAAGACGTTCTTTTATTGTTATTTTTTGATTTGGATTGTTAATCATAATTAGGAAAAATATGATATAATCAGGTGGTTGATTAGGGGGTGTTTGTGTGTCGAGGACCAGACTTGTGTTCTCTGGGGCTTTATTGCTATTTGCGATCATCTTTACATTTAACCATCATCTTGGTTTTTCTGTTGGAGATACAATACTGTCAGCAATAGGTATATCACCGTATACTACATCTTACTTAAGTGGTGTACATATCACACTTTTCCTCGGATTGGGGATCTTCGCCTGTGGCTTTTATCTTACTCGCAAAGAGATTGGTCGGTCGTTTCCGGGACTTGCGAAAGGGTTGTGGATTGTTGTTCTCGCTCTTGTTCTCAGTTACTCATATATGACGGATAAATTCATGTATATAGCCAAGTGGGAGGCTAAAGGCATAGATTCGGTATCCTATCTCCAGAATGCAAGCTCATGTACCTTTAACGTACTGAAAACGGGTGAGACCCGAGCAACCTGTGACCTGACACTCAAAAATTACGGTAGAGATCCCGTATCCGCTGTGTTATTGCCCGATCTCGCACGCAGTTATAAGTTTAAGGATGATCCACTATTGGAAGCCTTGCGGTCTGTCCAATTAAGGCCAGTACATATTGAGATTGAACCCCATGGAACGTTTACAGGGGAATTGGAGTTTTATGGGAAAGCGGAATCCCCACTGTACGTCAGCGGGAAACTCATGGATATTGTGCTCGATGTAGGCGTGGATGGAGCGAATACGGTGTTTGATTACGATATGCCATAGTTGATATTTTTATAGAAAATAAGAATAATTACATAAACAGATGTGGAATAAGGTCAATCTAGATAGAACGTTCAAAGAGATATACTAAAATCAGATTAAGAGCTGGCTCATGGCTGGCTCTTTTTGTGCGTGGAAGTTGCAATTAGTGCTGAAATATTGGTTTTATCTCCTTCCCCCTTCAATTGGTAACGCTTACGCTAGATAATGAATTGGTTTGTCTCAAAAAAATAGTTTGTCTTTACCGCTTACATCATTACAATTAATGTCACGACAAATTAAGACAAGGTGAGATGAAAAGATGTCATATCGGACAAACCTGTTTTCCAAAATGGTCATTCTTATTCTGATTATGCTGATTCCTGTAGTGCTTCTGTACTGGTACTCCAATCACAAAACCACAGCTGTTCTCAGAGATGAGTTGAATCGATCGAATAGTAACCAGCTTGAATTTTTCCAAAATCAAGTGAACACGCACATCGAGCTGTTATCCTCCTGGCCGAATCTGCTCATACATGATCCTGACATTGCCAGCTTCCGGCGAATCTACGCGGATAGTAACTACTTTGACCTGGATGCGATCAATCTGGTCAAACGTATTCAGAATAAGCTAAGTATTCAGGAAAGCTCATCCAATTGGGCGACAAAGTTATATCTGTACTCTCCTTCGCTGGGCAGGGTGGTTTCGGAAAGGGATGCACGTTCTTACGATAAACAAGCGCTAAGGGAGAATATCAGTTCCGGTTGGGATGTACGCAAAATTCAGGATGGGGAAGACGATCGGTTTATGTTTAGCTGGATTACCGTATCTCCATACGGCATTAAAGACCCGGCTAATAATGCGGAAACGATTATTAAACTGGAGTTTGATAGTGACAACATTCGGGATATGCTCGATAAATTCAAGGACGATGGCAGGCATGACCCCTTCTATTTCCGTGAAGAATCGGGAGTTATCTATAATCGGACTTCGGATCGTTCGTTAACGAAACAATTGATGAAAGAACTGTCCATCCATGAACTTCAGGATGTGGATAATCGGACTGTGGTGATAGATGGCGAGCCCTACATGGTTAACACCGTGAAATCAAGCACGACAGGCTGGTATCTGGTGGACTATATGCCTTTATCCGATATTCTGAAGCCGATTCATCAATCGAATATGCTCTTCTATTCTTCGATGATTTGTTTGTTGTTGATGAGTTTTGGCGTGGCCTACTTGTTATATGTCCAGGTGCAGGTACCAGTGAAACAACTTATTCGCGGTTTCCAGCGGTTGAAGCAGGAAGATTATTCGGTGAGGATTAAGCCGAAGGGTCGCAATGAATTCAGTTTTCTGTCTGAACGGTTCAACTTGATGGTGGAGCAGATCCAGCAGTTATTTGAACACGTTTACCTGGAACAGATTCATGTGCGTGAAGCCCGCTTGAAGCAGCTGCAATCGCAGATTAACCCGCACTTCTTCTATAATTGTTTCTCCTTCATTACGAGTATGGCGAAGCTGAAGCGTATGGATGCGGTTGTCGCGATGTCGCATAACCTCTCCCGATATTATCGTTATACGACAAGGCAGGAGCGGGATGTAGTGCCGTTGACAGAGGAAATTGAATTTGTCAGCTGTTATCTGGAGATCCAACGAATGCGTATGGACCGAATTCATTACAAGCTTGATCTGTCTGATGAGATGTTAAGAGAGGAAGTACCGCCCCTGATTGTACAACCACTGGTGGAGAATGCGGTAATCCACGGTATCGAAGCGGATGCGGAAGCCGGAGAAATAAGGGTTTCTGGGGAAAAACAGGGCGGTGTCATGGTTCTTGTCGTAGAAGATGACGGGCAAGGCATGACTCAGGAGGCACGTGAGGCGCTTCTGAATAAGCTCAAGGGAACGATGGATCAGGAGATGGGCTGTGGCCTGTGGAATGTGAATCAGAGACTCCAGCTTCGATATGGGGAGCAGGCAGGGCTTGATATAACGGAATCGGAACTTGGTGGATTACGGGTTACACTATCGTGGCCTGCCGAGAGGGAGCTTCTCCCAGATAGCCAAGATAGTATCGAGAACATGTGAGAGCCTGGTTAGAAATTGAACTTAGTGCATAACGAACGAGATAGGGAGTGACTTGCTTGATAGATATACTGCTAGTAGATGACGAAACGTATGTAACAGAAAGTCTGGAACTTACAATCCCCTGGGGAGAGCTTGGAGTAACGACTGTGTTTCGTGCCGCTTCCGGTAAAGAAGCGCTGGAGATTATGGAGGAAAATGCAGTAGATATTGTGGTAACCGATATTCGCATGCCGGGCATGTCCGGACTGGATCTAATTGCAGAGGTAAGCAAGCGTTGGTCCCATATTCGCTGTATCTTGCTGACTGGTCACAGTGATTTTACTTATGCGAAGAAAGCGATTCAATTGCAGGCAGCGGATTATATTTTGAAACCTGTGAACGATGATGAATTTATGAGTTCCGTGTCGGCAGCCATCACATCTCTTCGTGATGAGTGGGATGAATTCGACAAATATCACCGGCTTTTATACAGTCGGAAGTCTGACTATAAAATTTTACGGGAAAATCTGATGCATGATCTGCTGCTGGGACGTGAGATTACGGGGCGGGCACTTCGGGAACAACTGCAACAATATGAGATTCATATTGACCCGGAACAATCGGCTGTGATGATGCTGATTCGTCTCACAGGACGTTTCTCATCAATGGATCAGCAATCTCTGGATCTGATGGATTTTGCGGTAGGGAATATTGCAGAGGAAGTGCTCGGAGAGCAATTCAACGTGTGGTTTGGTCGCGGACCTCATGAGTGTCTGGTTATGTTTTTGCAGAATCAGGGACAGATCGAAGCTCCGCAGATGGACTTGGAGACGTTGAGAACCTCAGCTGAAACTTTCCGTGAGCATGTCATTCGATATCTACAGGGGGATCTGTCCATGGTCGTTACACCATCATTTCCTTTTAATGAATTGACAGCAGCTTATCGAAAAAGCCTGGGTTCCCTTGTCCTTTCAGGACCGGAAGAACACAAGATTATATATATGGACATGGATCAGGCACTCGGCAAAAGATCGGAGAATGATGCGACCCAGGCGCTCGAAGAGTTGTACAAACCGCCTGTACTTCCGCAATTGCTTGAGACCAAGCAATGGGAAGCGGCAGCGCGTAAGCTGAACACGGTCTTTGACGCGGCAGAACAGGTACGATTGTCCCGAGAACATGTGTATGAGATGTATCTGTCTGTAACCAATGCATTCATGTATATTGCCCATAAACAGGGGCATCTGGTACATGAAATTGATCATGCGGGATTCGATCTGCTCCTTGCTCATCAGTTGATCCAATCCCCCGAGAAGCTGCGGCGCTGGGCAACCGAGATGCTGGCGAAGCTTCAGGAAGAGTTGTCCGATCAGGAAGGTGTGCAGAGCCGCAGACATGTGATCAAGCAGGTTCAGGAGCTGGTAACAAGTGATACGGGACAGGATCTGTCGGTGAAGATGATTGCGGACAAGGTATATTTGCACCCCGTATACCTATCAAAAATCTACAAGGCAGAGACTGGGGAAGGTCTCGGGGATTACATGATTCGGATGCGCATGGAACGCGCGCTATATCTGCTTAAAAATAGCAACAAAAAAATATACGAGATTACGAGTGAACTTGGCTATCAGAATCCGCAATATTTCAGCAAAATGTTCAAAAAGCATTATGGGATGACACCCAATGAATTTCGGGATCAGGCATAATTACAACAACATTCCAGAATATAGGTTGGCAAAGGTGCAGAAATCTTGATTTCGTATCATAGGATCAAAGTCCTGGTCAGCCTATAATGAAAGGGTAACCAAAACGATTTAAGGGGGAACAACATGAGAGCGCAATCAACGAAAAAGAGATTCTTGACGCTTCTCGCTACAACGCTGAGTCTAACTGTCGTTCTTGCAGGATGTTCAGGAGGCAGTGGGGGCGGAGATAGTGCAACACCAAGTACGTCTGGAACCCAAAACGAATACAAAGAAAAGTATGATCCGGAAGTAACCATTACAACAGCATGGGGAATCGATCCTGAGCTGAAGTTTAAAAATGGCGAATCCATGGAAAATAACGTGGCAACCAAGTGGGCCAAGGAAAAATTCGGGATTAATGTCAGCGCGCTCTGGTCAGTAACAGACACAAACAGTGCGTTTGCAACTAAACTTCGTCTGGCTATGTCCTCTGGACAGGAAATGCCAGATATCGTGACGATTGGTAGTGCGGACAATCTCGTTGCTCAAGACTTGATCGACTCTGGCATGTACGAAGAGGTCGGTCCACTGTTCGACAAATATGCTTCTGACACATGGAAAAAAGCGATGGAGCAAGATCCTAACGTCTGGAACCAATATAGTCGTGATGGCAAAAGAATGGGTATCCCTGTTCTGGACTATGCCTACAACAATGATTATTTGTTGTGGATTCGTCAGGATTGGCTGGACAAGTTGAATCTGAAAGCACCAAAAACAATCGATGAGCTGGAAACCGTTATGGAAGCATTCAAAAACAATAACCCGGACGGCTTGGCTCCGGATAAAGTCACTCCGCTCAGCGTTGGTTTCAAAACATCCATGAACACTTGGATGGGAGATGTATCTTGGATATTTGGTGCATATGGCACCTTACCTCAACAATGGAATCTTGCTGCGGATGGCAAGTTGGAGTATGGCTCCATCAATCCGGGTATGAAACAAGGTCTGACCAAATTGAGCGAATGGCTCAAAAAAGGATATATCCCGCAGGAAGCAGCGCTATGGGATGAGAACAAAACAGCAGAGCCAGCCGTTGCAGGAACTGCCGGCATTATTCCAGGACCTTACTGGATGAGTGGGTGGCCACTTCTCGATACAGTGAAAAATGTACCGAGTGCGGTATGGAAACCGATTGAAATTCCTACCGGTCCTGAAGGAAAAGCGATGCGTCACGGAACACAGTTCGTGAATGGTGTTACGTTGATCAAAAAGGATATGGCACATCCAGAAGCATTCTTTACGTATCAGAATTACCTCTTCGACAATTATGCAGACCCAGCACCGGGCAGCCCTTATGATAATGGTCTGTTTGCAGGTTATGACTATCAATTGGATGCAAACGGGAAACAATTGCCGATTGACCAGATCGAAGGCGGATACGTGAACGTAGTTCGTTATTTGCTTGTTCGTGATGGTGCACGTATTCCAGATGCACAGATGAAAGCTCTGATGAATCTGGCTAATGGCAAAGAGCCTGAAACGAAGCTTGAGAAAGACGTTGCTGTCAATTACGGTAAAGAAACTCCTGCCGCAGCAAAAGTGTTATTGAGCCAGGAAGAAATCTCCTTCAAAAACATGTTCACAGGTCCAACAACACAGACGATGAAATCCAAGCTGGACTATCTGAACAAAATCGAGAACCAGGCATTTAACGAAATTATCTATGGCAAAAATCCGGCTGATGCGTTTGATACCTTTGTACAAACGTGGAAATCGGGTGGCGGTGACCAAATCACGCAAGAGGTTAACGAATGGTATGACAGTGTGAAAAAATAGTTTTAAGCAGCGCCCAGACGATAACGTCTGGGCGCTTTTTTTTGGTTTATTCAAGCTGCGGCAAAGTGGTTGAATTTGTGCCATTTATATTGCTTTTATGTGCTGTTTGGACCCCGTAAAAGGTTGATATAATCGCAATATAAGCCACTCAGGGAGTACTTGAGTAGGAAGAAATACAGGGGGAGCAATCATGAGAACTTTGAAACGCACTTGGCCATTCCACGTTATGCTGTTGCCAGCCATTATCTTTCTGATTATCTTCAGTTATGTGCCTATGGGCGGGATTATTATGGCATTCCAGAACTACAAGCCATGGCTTGGAATTAGCGGTTCTGAATGGGTCGGGCTGGACAACTTTAGATATTTGTTTGAACGTGAAGACAGCTTACAGGTCATCTGGAACACATTGATTATTGCTGTACTTAAACTGATTTTCAATTTATTTGTTCCATTTGTTTTTGCCATTCTTTTGAATGAGGTTCGTAAGATGGCTATACAGCGTACGATTCAAACGCTTGTCTATTTACCTCACTTCTTGTCCTGGGTCATCCTGGGCGGGATTTTGATAGATCTGTTGTCAACAGGCGGCTTGGTTAACCGGGTTCTGGGAACCTTCGGACTCGGGCCATATTTCTTCCTGGGAGACAACAGCTGGTTCCGATCTACGGTCATTCTGACAGATGTGTGGAAAGAATTTGGCTATAACATGATTGTTTTTCTGGCTGCCCTTGCCGGAATTAATCCAGCATTGTACGAAGCAGCAGAAATTGACGGAGCGGGACGCTGGAAACAGACACTGCACATTACAATTCCTTCACTTGTGCCGATGCTGATGGTTGTGGGAACACTGGCACTTGGTAACGTACTGAATGCCGGATTTGACCAGATTTTCAACTTGTATAACCCGCTCGTATATCAAACGGGTGACATCATTGATACATTCGTATATCGTTCCGCAATGCAAAATGGTGAGATGGGCTTTGCAACGGCGATCGGATTATTCAAATCGGTTATTAGCATGATCTTGATTCTTGTATCGTACAGCTTAGCCAAAAAATACGCCGGATACCGCATATTCTAAACGAATGAACAGAGAAAGAAGGGACCACGATGTATCATAAATCATTGCCTTATCGCGTGTTTAATATAGTCAATACCTGCTTTCTGATTTTGGTCGCCATCATGTGTATTGTACCGATGATTCATGTACTGGCAGTATCCTTTAGTACAAAGGCTGCTGCTGATGCAAATCTGGTCAATCTCTGGCCTGTAGGCTTCTCACTTGAGGCATACAAAAAAACGATGAACAATCCAATTTTCTTGAACTCGCTCTGGATCTCGCTCCTGCGTACAGTGATCGGTACAGCCATTACGTTGCTGATTACGTTCCTGGCGGCGTATCCATTGTCCAAAGAAAATAGTGAGTTCAAAGGCAGAACGATCTACTCCTGGATATTTGTATTCAGCATGATTTTCAACGGGGGACTCGTGCCATTCTATATGGTTATTCAGAAGATTGGGTTGATGGATTCCTTCTGGGTACTGGTGCTCCCGGGGGCAGTTAACACATTCCTGGTCATTCTGATGCTGAACTTCTTCCGCGGTATTCCAAAAGAGCTGGAGGAAGCAGCACTGATGGATGGAGCTAACCATTTCAGAACATTGTTCAGTATCTTCCTTCCCATTTCGATGCCGTCCATTGCAACCATTGCATTGTTCAGTATGGTGTTCCACTGGAATTCCTGGTTTGATGGATTGCTCTATATGAATAACGCCAAGGATTACCCACTTGCTACATTTATGCAAACGGTCATTATTGGACGTGACATGAGTAGCATGAGCATGAATCCAAAAGAAATGGAAGCTCTCTCTCAAACTACGGTAAGGGCAGCTCAGATCTTCATCGGAAGTGCACCGATCTTGATTGTGTATCCTTTCCTGCAACGTTTCTTTGTCAAAGGTATGACGTTGGGCTCAGTTAAAGGCTGAGCCTGTACCCCAAATTAATGGAGGTTGATACAGTGAGCAACTTGACGGAAAAGACATTCGTTCTGGGAATGGATGTGTCTTTTATGGATGAAATCGAACAGCATGGCGGGAGCTACAGTGATGTGGATGGCAAGGAACAAGACTTGCTGTCCATCCTGAAGTTCAATGACACTAACGCGATTCGACTTCGAATCTGGAATGATCCTGTTGGTGGATTCTGCAATCTGGAGCGCACGGTGGAGATAGCCAAACGGATCAAGAAACAGGGATTGAAATTTTTGCTTGATTTCCATTACTCTGATCGTTGGGCTGATCCAGCTAATCAATGGAAGCCGAAAGCATGGGAGAATCTGTCCTATGAAGAGCTTCAACGTGCAGTATGCATGTATACGGCTGATGTTCTGAGAACGTTGAAGGAAAACGATGCGCTTCCGGACATGGTGCAGGTCGGCAACGAGATTACGCCAGGCATGTTATGGAATGAGGGACGTGTTGGTGGAGAAGAGCATGATACGGATGAACAGTGGGAGCGTTTTGCAGGCCTTGTGAAGTACGGAATTGCTGCGGTCAAATCCGTTGACCCGGATATCCAGATTATGATACATATTGATCGTGGTGGAGATAACGCCGAGAGCCGCAAGTTTTACGATCGCTTTGAAGCACTCGGTGTGGAGTTCGATATCATTGGTCTATCGTATTATCCTTGGTGGCACGGCACACTTGATGCGTTACGCGACAATCTTCATGATCTGGCTGAGCGTTATGGCAAACCTGTCAATGTGGTTGAAACGGCTTATCCATGGACACTGGAGCAGCCAGAAGGCATCGAATGGATTTTGAATCAGGAAGAATTGTTGTTGCCAGGATACCCTGCAAGTGTAGAGGGGCAGACCCGATATCTGAAGGATCTGTTGCAGATTATTCGCGAAGTTCCTGGTGGTTTGGGGCACGGATTCTATTATTGGGAACCTGCATGGATACCAAGTAAAGAAGAATGGTCCGTTGGACATCCGAATAACTGGGGCAACCTCACCATGTTTGATTTTAAAGGTCGGAAGTTGGAATCGTTTACAGCACTAGCTACTACGGAAGAATCTGATGTTGTGACATACGTGTAATATCATACAGGTTCACAAGTGGTATCTGATGAAAAGATGAAGTCATGCCAGAAGATAAGCTTGGTAATTTGAGTCGTGAATATCGTTGTATTCAATAAAAATTGTAATTCAAAAGCAAGGGAGTTGTCCTTATGACATACAAATATGCACCTGTAAGTTCCAAAGCCCCGCACATGTTGCATGGCGCAGACTATAACCCGGAGCAATGGCTCCGCTACCCTGAAGTTCTGGAAGAAGATATTCGCTTGATGAAGCTTGCCAAGTGTAACGTGATGTCCATTGGTATCTTCTCATGGGTATCCCTTGAGCCGGAAGAGGGTGTATACACGTTTGAATGGCTGGATCAGGTGTTGGATCGTTTTGCAGCAAACGGCATCTATGCATTCCTAGCTACACCAAGTGGTGCCAGACCTGCCTGGATGTCCGCCAAGTACCCGGAAGTGCTCCGCGTATCCGAGAATCGTGTCCGCAATCTGCATGGTTTCCGTCACAACCATTGTTATACTTCCCCGGTATACCGTGAGAAGGTTACTGCAATCAATACAAGACTGGCAGAACGTTATTCAGATCATCCGGCTGTTATCGGCTGGCACATCTCGAATGAGTTTGGCGGAGACTGTCATTGTGATTATTGTCAGGAAGCATTCCGTGGTTGGGTTCAGAAGAAGTATCAAACACTTGATGAACTGAACCATTCGTGGTGGACTACATTCTGGAGCCATACGGTTACAGACTGGAGTCAAGTGGAATCTCCGGCTCCACACGGTGAGACACAGGTCCATGCAATGAATCTGGATTGGCGCCGTTTCGTTACGGATCAGACAGCTGATTTTATCGTGCATGAAACGAAACCATTGAAAGCTCAGAATCCCGATCTGCCAGTCACAACCAACCTGATGGAATTCTATGGCGGCCTGAACTATTGGAAGTTCGCTGATATTCTGGACTTCCTCTCTTGGGACAGTTATCCCACTTGGCATGATGCAGATGACGACGCGAAACAGGCGTCCCGGATCGCAATGATGCATGACATCGTTCGTTCCATCAAAGGCGGTCAGCCGTTCTTGCTGATGGAGAGTACGCCAAGTTCGACGAATTGGCAAGATGTCAGCAAGCTGAAAAAACCGGGCATGCATCTGCTCTCTTCTCTCCAGGCTGTAGCACACGGTTCCGATAGTGTTCAGTATTTCCAGTGGAGAAAGAGCCGGGGTTCCAGCGAAAAACTTCATGGTGCGGTGGTAGACCACGTAGGAACGGAACATACACGTGTGTTCCAAGATGTCACCGACGTAGGAACGGCGCTTGAAGGCATGGAAGCCATTGTAGGAACAGCGGTTCCATCAGAAGTTGCAATCATATTCGATTGGGAAAACCGCTGGGCTGTTAATGATTCACAGGGTCCGCGCAATATCGGTGTGAAGTATGAGCAGACCGTGGAGGAGCATTACGAAGCGTTTTGGAAAAAAGGAGTCGCTGTAGACGTTATTGATATGGATGCAGACCTGTCCAAGTACAAGTTGTTGATTGCTCCAATGCTCTATCTGGTACGTGAAGGTGTTGGCGAACGCATTGAGAAGTTTGTAGAACAAGGCGGTACGTTTGTAGCCACTTACTGGTCTGGTATTGTAAACGAAAACGATCTGTGTTTCCTGGGTGGATTCCCAGGCCCACTGCGTAAGACACTTGGCATCTGGTCCGAGGAAATTGACGGATTGCATGATCGTGATCTGAACGGAATTATCCCCGAGCAGGGTAACGAGCTTCAGCTCAATACAGCGTACGATGCGATTGAACTGTGTGATCTGATCCATCTGGAAGGCGCGAAGTCTCTGGCTACGTACCGTTCTGACTTCTATGCCGGACGCCCGGCATTGACAGTTAACCAATTGGGCTCAGGGAAAGCGTATTATGTAGCGACACGTCTGAAAGCACCATTCTATGATGATTTCTACGCAAAACTAATCGCTGACCTGAACATTGAGCGTGGACTTCAAACAGAACTGCCTGCCGGAACAACGGCACATACGCGTACAGATGGTACAGCAGATTATGTATTTGTACAGAACTATACACCAGATGAGAAACGGATTGAATTAGATGCACAGTCCTACACGGATCTGCTCAGTGGTGATGCTGTGGAATCCAGTCTTAGCTTGAATCCATATGACATTCGTGTCCTGCGCAGACCGGCTGCCCGGAAATAATAGGTTCATCCTTACTTTATAAAGATTTAAGATACTAAAAATGTGCCCTGAACGCCTGACATTGGTGTTTAGGGCATCTTTTTATTTTAAGTATATGGCTGTTGAACCACTTTTTCTGGACAAGATAAAGGATAAACGTGTCCGCGCAGCGAAGACAAACAGGTAACTTGTAACTCAAGACTTTCAGTCTGGGAGGAATGGAAATGAATCAAAGAAATCTGGATGGTAACAGCATTATTATTCGACTGGAAATGACAACAAAGGATATCAAGTTTGGCGAAGTGGCTTCGGCCATCTCGGAAGCTGGGGGAGACATCATTGCCATCGACGTGATTTCTACCAATCAGGATGTAAGCGTTCGCGACTTGACAGTCGCCGTTACAGATGCACAAGATAACAGTAAAATTATAGAAGGGGTGCGCCAGCTTAAAGGTGTGTCCATTATTAATGTATCAGATCGGACGTTCCTGCTTCATCTGGGCGGTAAGATCGAAGTAACACCAAAGACACCGATTCACAACCGGGAAGATCTGTCACGTGTGTACACTCCGGATGTGGCTCGTGTATGTTCAGCCATTTCAGAAGAGCCTGGCAAAGCCTTCTCTTTAACAATTAAACGGAATACCGTGGCCGTTATATCGGATGGCAGTGCCGTGCTTGGACTTGGTAATATTGGTCCTCGTGCAGCGATGCCTGTCATGGAAGGTAAAGCAATGTTATTCAAACAATTTGCAGGTGTGGATGCCTTCCCAATCTGCCTGGACACACAGGACACCGAGGAAATCATACGTACTGTGAAAGCGATATCACCTGGTTTTGGCGGTATTAATCTGGAGGATATCTCATCACCTCGCTGTTTCGAGATTGAACGTCGTCTGAATGAAGAATTGGATATTCCGGTATTTCATGATGACCAGCATGGCACAGCAGTTGTGTTATATGCCGGTCTGATCAATGCGCTCAAACTGGTTGGCAAGTCCATTGAAGATGTGAAAATCGTGGTCTGTGGTATTGGTGCAGCAGGTGTAGCATGCAGTAACATATTATTGTCTGCGGGAGCCAGCCGGCTTATAGGTGTCGATCGTGAGGGGGCAATTGTACGGACACAAACTTATGAGAATGAAGTCTGGAGTGATTATGCAGCTCGTACTAACCCCGAACTGGAGACTGGCTCTTTGCGTGATGTTATTCGCGGAGCCGATGTGTTCATCGGCCTGTCCCGCGGCAATCTGTTGACTCGCGAAGATGTGCAGACCATGGCAGAAGATCCAATCGTGTTTGCAATGGCAAATCCGGTACCTGAGATTATGCCTGCCTTGGTGGAAGACATTGTAGCGGTAATGGCAACGGGACGATCCGATTATCCGAATCAGATCAACAACGTGTTATGTTTCCCGGGCATCTTCAGGGCAGTTCTGGACTGCCGAGCCACCGAAATTAATGAAGAAATGAAGCTGGCAGCCGCTCAAGCGATTGCTTCGGCCATTACGGATGAAGAGCGTACACGTTATTACATTATTCCGAGTGTGTTCAATGATAAAGTGGTCAAATCGATGCGCAGTCGCGTCATTGAAGCAGCTGTTAAGACGGGTGTAGCTCGACGTATTCCACGTGAACAGTCCCGTGAAGGCGGGGAATAATAAGATGTCAGAGTTAGATGAAATAACGGCAGGAGAGTCTGTTCTGCGAGCCGCCCGATCTTTTGTTCAAGGTGATTCATCCAAGCATAGTGATGGTCATGACTGGCCGCACATTGAACGAGTGACTGCACTTGCGGTCGAACTCGCTCACCGCATGGGTGCAGATCCATTTGTCTGCGAACTGGCGGCATTATTACATGATGTACCGGATGAAAAGCTGAATGAGAGCTTGGAAGCTGGAATGGCGAAACTGAATGAATGGCTGGATACCCAGCCTCTTGACCCGGATATACGTAATAAGGTTGTGGGTATTATTAGCACCATCTCATATGCGGGAGGCCAGCGTCCTGCGGTCAATTCGCTTGAAGCACAGGTTGTGCAGGATGCGGATCGTCTGGATGCATTGGGTGCGATTGGGATCGCACGCACCTTTGCCTTTTCAGGAGCGAGAGGACGCGAGATGTACGATCCGTCCCTTCCCCCACGGGAGCAGATGACCCGTGAGGAATATCGCAACGGGCGCAGCACAACGATTAATCATTTTTACGAAAAGCTGTTCAAGCTCAAGGATCTGATGAATACCACTTATGGCAAGGAGCTGGCCAAGCAGCGTCATGATTATATGGTGCAGTTCGTGGACCAGTTCAAAAGAGAGTGGGCGGGTACAGACCGTTAGGCAGGCATCGTAAGCATGAGTATTCCTTAGAGATAATATAAACTTAGGCGAATCTTCGAATTGGTGAAAATCCATTTTGAGGATTTGCTTCTTTTTAGGTTAATAATGTGTATTAACATACATAAATGAATCCATTTCATAGTACCTCTGACTTATGACATGGCAACGGAAGGTCTTCCATGGTACAATAAATCGTTCTCCTGAATGTATTCAGGCAAAAAAAGAAATATGGGGTAATAATGAACATGATTATCAAATGTAAAATTTCAGGTTCGGTAAAGAGGAGGGGTCACCACCATGTCATTTGGTGCTCGTGTACTTAAGACGGGAATTGCGGTCACGCTTGCCTTGTACCTTAGTAGCCTGTTTTTGAACCCGCAATCTCCCGTGCCTGCCGCAATCGCAGCTATATTCGCGATGCAGCCTTCCATCTATCGCTCCTGGAAATACTTTCTGGATCAGCTGCAAACGACCACACTTGGAGCTATTGTGGCCCTGGTTGGCGGCATGGTATTGTCCAATGAGCCAATCGCTGTTGGATTAATTATTGTACTTGTCATCATGATTTGTCTTAAATTGAATATGGGTGAGACGGTTGGATTGACACTGGTCACGGTTGTATCCATTATGGAAGCTTCGGGTGATTGGCATTTTGCACTCAATCGTTTTCTGTTGACACTGGTTGGTATTGTATCGGCGTTTCTCATCAACATTACGGTATTTCCTCCGAAACCGAAGATTCAGTTCGTGAAGCAGATCCAGAGTGTGTTCAGCGGCATGTCGTTGCTTCTGCGAACCTCAATCTCGGATGAAATCAAGGAAGTTGTATTCCGGGAGGAGAAAAGCAACCTGGGCGGTTCCATTAAGTCTTTGTCTGACAAGTATAACTTGTTCGAAGAGGAACAGAAAAAGATGAAACGTTCGAAATTCAGCGAAACTCGGCAGATGGTAGTCTACAAGCAAATGCTGCTGAGTCTGCAAAAAGGCTATGAGGTGCTGGATTCGGTTGAACGTCACTATTTCCAGGCACCACGGTCAACAGCGATGGATCAGTTTTTTGATTCTCATCTGGAACTTGTAATTAAATTCCATGAGCATGCATTGCTCAAGTTCGAGGATAAGCTGAAACCGAATGGAGAAGAGGCCGCACAGTTTGTATTGGACAATGACCGTTTCATGGAGCAGGCGATCACCCAGTTTGATATCGACAAGGAAGGCATGTTACGACTGTCGATCGTGGCTGCTGCGATTTATGATTACGGATATCAGTTGGAACGTCTGAATCGACTTGCCGAGCATGTGCATAGCTCCAGTGAAGACAAAGAATCACAGGACAAAATTTTGAATTGGCTTAAGTGGCCTTAGATGCGAATTGCGTACCTGCTTCATGATCATATACAATGGAATTACAACATTGCCCGGACAATCGTGTCCGGGTTGTTTTGTCGTACATACAGCTGAATGGCATGAATGAATTTTAACGAACTGAGGGATAGACATGATTATAGAGGAATTGGACGCTGAACTAATGAAATGGTTGAGTGGGACAAATCTGGAGCATAAACAACATGAAGCGATGCAACTGCTGACCGTATCCGAGGATCAGTGGCCGCATCAGGCGATGATTAGTATGGGGGAAGTGATTGCGATAAGTCCCCGTCAGCTTAGACTTGCTCTGTGGCAAGGTACACAGACCAGTATGAACATGAGCAAAACAGGCAAGGCTACCTTGATTGCGGTTCAAGGGCAACGTTTGCTGCATATTCGTATGGAAGTAGAGTTGCTGCCTGAGATTAAGGGGGCTGTTCATCCGAGAGATCGTTTTGAAGCACAGGTGCTCCAAGTACGTATGGATCATGCGCCATATGCGGAGATTACTTCAGGAATAACCTTTCAACTAAAAGATGAACTTGGAGCAATTACACGTTGGCAAGAGACGATTGAAGAATTACAAAAGTAGGCATAAACAGTTTGATCAGTTGAGGACCCAGTGATTGGGTAATAATGAAGATGAAAACAACAAAAAACGCCTCCGCTTGCATCGGGACGTTGTCACTGGTACAATAAAAAATGGTTTTCAGAAAATTAGAACTAATTAACATATAATTAAAATGTTTACTTTCTAATAATTATACCATTGCCTTTTCGGGCTTGTCAAATGGGATTTTGAGGACACAATCCGGGGAAAGAGGGGCTATTAACATATGAGTACAGAGCAGCAATGGAGCGAAGAGCAGCAACGGGTCAACATGGTGACCGATCAGATTGAACGCAAGATCACAACGTTAGAAGATGAAGTCGGTTCCTTCCGTGATGAAGTGGTTGGCATGAGAAAAGACTTCTGGGACGAAGTGACAATGAACTTTAGCGAAGCGGACGATGTGGGGGAAACTTCAACCAGCATGCGGCAGCAGTCTCAGGTATTGTCCGATCGGGAGCGCAGTCATCTCAATACAGCGGCGGCGTTGGATAAAATGAAACGACTGCATCATTCACCGTATTTTGGCCGGATCGATTTCAAGGAAGATGGATACCCGAATGCGGAACGCATCTATCTAGGGATTGCATCGTTATTAGACGAGAAAGAGGAATCCTTTCTCGTCTACGACTGGCGTGCACCGATCTCCAACCTCTATTATGACGGAGCACCGGGCCCGATCACATATCGTACACCAAGCGGGGAGATCAGCGGTGATATAGAGATGAAGCGGCAGTTTGTCATTCGGGACGGACGGATTCGTTTTATGTTTGATACAGGCGTAACCATTGGCGATGAATTGTTGCAGGCCGTGCTCAGTCGAACTTCGGATGCACAGATGAAGAGTATTGTTGCGACCATTCAGAAGGAGCAGAACCGGATTATCCGTAATGACCGGACACGCATGCTTATTGTGCAAGGCGCAGCCGGGAGTGGCAAAACATCCGCCGCGCTCCAGCGTGTGGCCTATCTTCTCTATAAATATCGCGAGCATCTGCAAGCGGATCAGATGGTTCTTTTTTCACCAAACCCGATGTTCAACAGTTATGTCTCCACGGTACTGCCTGAGCTTGGGGAGGAAAATATGTTGCAAACGACCTTCCAGGAGTATCTGGAGCGCCGTTTGGGTCGTGAATATCAATTGGAAGATCCGTTTATTCAGCTCGAATATGTACTTACGGGAACAGAAGATCCCGATTATGATGTTCGCATGTCCAGCATTCGGTTCAAATCCTCGGAATCTTTCCTGAAAGTCATTACGCGTTATAAGGAGAGCATGCTGTCAGGTGGCATGAAATTCAAGCCGGTTCGCTTCCAGGGCCGAGCAATTGTTACGTCAGAGGCTATGGCTGAGAAATTCTACAGTTTCGAGTCATCCGTTAAGCTGGTGAGCCGACTGGAGATGTTGCGGGACTGGATGCTGAAAGAACTGTCTGCCTTTGGTAAAGGTGAACTGGATGCGCCTTGGGTCGATCAGCAGCTTGATCTGATGGAGCCGGAGGATCTGCAACGTGCATACCAACGGTTAAAGCGTAAGCAAAAAGGAAAGACCCATACGTTTAATGACTTCGAGCAAGAAAGAGAAATTCTGGCACGTATGGTAGTCAGTGACCGACTCAAACCGTTACGGAAATGGATCAAGTCCTTGCGGTTCGTCGATATAAGACAATTATATGCACATCTGTTCAACGATGAGGGTCAGATGGTGCGATTGCTGGGTGACGAAGCGTTGCCTGCCCAATGGGATGAAATCTGTAGGATGACTTTACGCAGATTGAAGCTCCAGGAGTTGGCATATGAAGATATTACGCCATACTTGTACCTGCGTGAGCTCATGCTTGGTTTCCATATTAACTCCAATATTCGTCATGTCATTATTGATGAAGCCCAGGATTATTCTGCGTTTCAATTGGCATTTATGAAGAGATTGTTCCCTCGGGCGAAAATAACAGCACTCGGTGACTTCAATCAGGCGATCTATGCCCACTCTTCAGTCCTTAGTGGAACAGGACCTTTGACTAATCTGTACGGTCCAGACAATACAGAGGTAATTGAGCTGACCAGGAGCTATCGTTCTACCCGGGAGATCGTGGAGTTTACCCGTGGCATGGTGCCTGGCGGGGAAGAGATCATTCCATTTAACCGTAGCGGCGAGAAGCCTAAAGTTATCGTTTCTTCTGATTCCGATCGTCATATGAACGTCATCACGACAGACCTCAAGCACTTAATTGAGGAAGGGTATGAATCAGTTGCCGTAATTTGCAAGACCGCCGAAGAGAGCAGAGAGGTACATGCTGCATTAAGCAAGATACTGCCCTCAGCACCGAAGTTAATTAAGAAAACGACGCTGGCTTTTGAACAGGGTGTTCATGTCATTCCTGCGTATCTGGCCAAAGGTGTGGAATTTGATGCTGTCCTGATCTATGACGGCTCTGCGGAGCAGTATGCCCATGAGCATGAACGCAAATTGTTCTACACGGCTTGTACGCGAGCGATGCATCTGCTGCACGTTTACTGCATGGGCACACCGAGTCCTTTCATTACCTCGCAGTCGGAAGAATGGTATGATTTTGGCAAGGTGTCTGCTGCGCAAGTGGACTGACATATCACATTCATGTGCATGAAGAAGGCTTCCGTTCAGTGGAACGGGAGTCTTTCTGTATATGATACATATATCGGGAAAAAGCTAACTTCACGAGGGACGTATACATGATGAGATTCCAGCCATATAGGTGATCGTATGGAATGAAAATACCTAACGTGAATTCGTAAGGATTGGGTTCTGTGGATAAATATGACTCCATAATTTGTATTGAGGCACAATGGATGTTATTTTTCTTTACACATGAGGTCTGGACTCATATAATCGTAACAATATATTTTTTTTGGATCGTTTATTAAAGGAGGCAACAATATGAACAAATCATCTTTTGAACGGCCGCTTATGGCCGATTGTGTACCGGATCTGGTCGCTACAGCCCGGGGAGATATGCCAGCGACTTTGGTCATTCGGGGAGGCACGCTCGTAAACGTGATATCAGGTGAGATTTTGCCTGAGATGTCCATAGCTGTACAAGGAGCTCGAATTGCTTATGTTGGTAAAGATGTAAGCCACACGATCGGAGAACATACCCGGATTATTGAAGCGAACGGCAAATATATCGCTCCTGGATTGCTGGATGGACACTGCCATATTGAAAGTACTCAGATGAAAGTAACCGAGTTTGCGAGAGCGGTATTGCCTTCAGGCACAACGGGAGGTTTCTTTGACCCGCATGAGATCTCCAACGTGCTTGGTCTCAAAGGTCTGAGGCTGATGCTGGATGAAGCGCGGACCACACCGATGGCTGCTTATATGCAGGTGGCTTCCTGTGTGCCTTCCACCCATCCGGGACTGGAGACAACAGGTGCTTATATCGGGCCAGAAGAGGTGGCTGAGGCTCTTTCCTGGGGGCCGGACATGATTGGTCTTGGGGAAGTGATGAACTTCCCTGGTGTCGTTTACGGGGACGAGACGATGATTGGTGAGATCCAGGCGACCCTCCGGGCTGGCAAAGTGGCAGATGGTCACTTCACCTGGGCAGCAGATGACTGGCGTTTGCCGGCGTACGCAGCGAGTGGAGTTACGGGGGATCATGAATGTGTAACCAAGGAAGATGTGGTCGAACGTCTGCGACTCGGGATGTATGCGAAGATGCGTCAAGGTTCGGCATGGCATGATGTGGCGGAGACGATCAAAGCCTGTACGGAGCTTGGACTGGATACACGCCGGATGATGCTGGTAACCGATGACCGAAGCTCTGAATCCCTGCTCAAAGAAGGGCATATGGACTTTGTTGTTCGTCTCGCAATCTCCCAAGGTGTGAAGCCGGTTACGGCTTTCCAGATGGCAACCATTAACACAGCTGAGCGCTTCGGCGTTGCGCGCGACATTGGTGCGGTTATTCCGGGCAATATAGCCGATATTATTCTGCTGGACGGCCGGCTGGCGGATGTACGTGTGGGCATGACGATTGCTGCCGGGCAAGTGGTGGCCGAGAACGGGAAAATGACGGCGGTCTGGGACAGCTTCACGTATCCGGAGGAAGCGCTGAACACGGTGAAGTTGGAAGCGAATATTCAGCCAGAAGATCTGGAACTGGCTGCACCGATTCCAGATGGCACGATTGGTGCCAAAATCATTCATGTGACAGAGAACCATGTGGATACAAAGGAGAAACACCTGCCAGTCACCGTAGAGAACGGCAAGGTTGTGGTTTCAACTTCCGGGGAAGTATGCAAAATCGCGGTATTGGAGCGTCACAAACAAACCGGGAATCGGGCGGTTGCTCTTGTTGGAGGCATTGGCTTCACATCACCTGCAGCAATTGCGATGACGGTGGCTCATGATAGTCACAACCTGTTGATTATCGGTAATGATGATGCCCTGATGGCCGAAGCCGGTAACCGGGTCATTCGCATGCAAGGTGGGGTAGCCGTGGTAACGGCAGCAGGGGTGACCGAATTCCCGCTGCAGATTGCAGGTTTGATGTCAACCGAGTCTTTCGAAGTCGTTGCAGCCCAATCGGCAGCAATCAGTGAAGCTTTACAGTCCGCAGGATGTACGTTGAATAATGCGTTCATGACGCTTTCGTTGCTTGCGCTGGTAGTGATTCCGGAATTACGGTTGTCGGACAAGGGGCTTGTGCGGATCTCGGCAGAAGGAATCGAACTGGTTTCCCTTTTCGATGAAGTGGTTGACAGTACACCGGCAGTTCCATCGGGTAATGAATGAATAGATTTATCGATTAGAGCTCGATAAATGGATATACATGAAAAGCCGCCTTAGGGCGGTTTTTTTGTGCGTATTGGGAGAAAACGCTTTCTAGGTCTTCTGGATCTTGGTGTGCATATGGCAATAATGACTGAAGTCGCGCTGAAATAGGAGTCAATTTAGAAAATAGTGAATAATTGTGACTTTTGAACTATACATACAGAACTACGAATTCCCGAAATATAATTATATGATTCTTTCGTCGTAAGTCTTAAAGATGATATTGCATATAGAAGCAATCTAAATTCGTCGTAACTAATAAGGTTCCATTAAATGAATATGAAACGACACAATTTCATCCAGATTTGCACGTTAGGGCTGATAACTTCAGAGGGAGTGTACAAATATGAAAAGCAAAAAGGGGTATCGTTTTATCTTGTTACTGTGTTGTTTGATTCTGTGCGCAAGTACAGCCTGTTCTTCCAAAGCCATTGCGGATGGTTCAGTCGACAGGTATGCAACGATTCATGGGAAACTTGATGCACCCGTGAGAGCGACATGGGTGTGGGATACTACCCAGATCCGAAGTAATCCTCAAGAGGTGTTAACTTACGCTACAGCCAATAAGATCAATACGATCTATCTACAGATGAACCGGGATATAAAAATTCCTGAGTATAAAAGCTTTATCCGCCAGGCGAGAGACAAGAATATTGCGGTTGACGTGATGGATGGAAGATCGGCCTGGGGATTGACGGAGAGTCGGGAGCAGATTGCATCTTTCCTGGACTGGATTGAGGCTTATCAAGCGCAGGCATTACCCAATGAGAAATTTGCGGGTATTCATCTGGATATCGAGCCACATGTGCACCCGCAATGGAAAATCAATCAGGCCAGTGTGATTACCCAGTGGCAAGGAAATGTGGAGTACATTGTTGAGCGAGCATCACGGATGAAGATGCCGGTAGCGGCTGATCTGCCTTTCTGGCTCGATAACTACAAAATTCCGGGTTCAACGATGGCCGTAAGCAGCTGGATGATTCGCAAGTTTGATTCCATCACGATTATGGCTTACCGTGATACAGCTGCTGCAATCTATAGTGTAGCGAAGGATGAACTTGCAGAAGCGGCTCTGCTTGGCAAAACGATCTCCATAGCTGTGGAAACAAAGCAAAGTAAGGAAGGCGACTTCATTACTTTTTATGAGGAAGGATCTGCTTATATGGAAGCACAATTGAAGTTGGTCGAAAAAATGGCTTCAGTACATGCGTCCTTTAACGGTTTCTCCGTACATGAATACACTTCATGGAAGACATTGAAAAAGTGAGACACCAATGAATAAAGAAGGTGCTTGCAGCCAGAGAGCTGTGAGCACCTTCTTCTATTATACCTGAACCAAGGCAGATTCCATGGCCACATTCTCATAGAACATTTTGCGATACTGTGAAGGCGTGGTGGCTTTATGCCTTTTAAATGTGGTGATAAAGTAGCTTAGATGATCAAAACCGACATCCATGGCGATATCAACAATCTTGTGATCCGTATTCTCAAGCTGGACGCAGGCTTGTTGAACGCGGTAATAGTTAATGTAATCAACCGGAGTTTTCTGCACCATCTGTTTGAAAAAACGGCAGAAGTGTCCTTCGCTCATATTGGCTTCATCGGCCAGTTCTTTCAGCTTCAATGGTTCAGGATAACGCTTGTGGATATACCCGAGCACGGATTTCAGGCGCTCTACCTTGTCATGGCTCCCTGTAGCTACGGTGCCTTTGAGCGGAACAGGTTTCATATGTTCGAACATTCGGGCAAATATGAGATACAGGTATGCTTTCGTTGACATTTCACACGTTTCTGTTCGGGAAGCATGGTCGGCAAATATGCGCTTCAGGTGATCCAGAATTTCTTGTCCCCAATCCTCATCTGCTTTGATATGAAAAGGGGGAACTACGGTTTTGCGCACCAGTGGACCGATGAATTTCTCCTGTACCGTATCGAAGGTACGACTGCCAAGCAGCTCGGGATTAAATACAATGGAAGAGAATACACAGGGAACATCACCCTTCAGATAACCTGCATGAATCTCACCTCGATTGATAAAAATGGCTTCTCCAGCTTGAACCTCAATGGTGTTCATATCAATCTGAAAGACCGCACAGCCCTGAGTAACCATGGTGAACTCCATTTCATCATGCCAGTGGCAATCCAGAATGCTATCGCCGTTCAGTTGTTGTATATCCGGGTATACACTGACTGGATACATGGCATTCCCGTGTATTCGGTCTTCCCGTAATCGTTCACGTTCCATATCAGATTCTCCTTTTTGTATCATTATTAATGTAATCGCTTCCATAGATTGGTGCTGATGTTCAAGAATCGGATGGTTATTATCAAAATCGTGATATATTTGGTCAAAATAAGAGAAGAAATTCATCATTAATATCAATATTATTATAGTATAACCAAAGGGGGAAAGAAAACATGAAATTTACTGATGGATTCTGGATGACTCGTGAAGGGTATCAGATTCAAAACCCGACTGACATTCGTGATATTGTACAAAAAGAAAATTCCTTGACCGTATATGCGGCAACTAAATATATTCGTAGCAAAGGCGACACGTTGAATGGTACATTGCTGAAAGCAACGTACAGCTCACCTATGCCTAACGTTATTCGAGTAACGTTGAATCACCATAAAGGCGGAGTGAAAAAAGGCCCTGTATTTGAGCTGAATACGCAAGATGCAAACGTTGACATCTCCAAAAATGAACAAGGGGCTGTTCTGAAAAGCGGCAATCTGGAAGTTCAAATCGATAAAACAAACGGTTGGGACGTCAGCTTCCTGTATGGAGGAAAACGCATTACTGGTAGCGGTCAACGAGCGGCTGGTTATATTACAGGTCCGAGCAAGGAAGCGTACTTCCGCGAGCAGCTTGATCTTGGCATTGGTGAATACGTTTACGGACTCGGTGAGCGCTTCACACCGTTTGTTAAAAACGGTCAAATCGTAGATACCTGGAATGAAGATGGCGGTACAAGCAGTGAACAGTCCTATAAAAACATTCCTTTCTATCTGTCCAATAAAGGATATGGTGTATTTGTAAACCATCCGGAGCGCGTATCGTATGAGATTGCATCTGAGAACGTATCTAAAGTACAGTTCAGTGTAGAAGGGGAGACGTTGGAGTACTTCATTATCGGCGGCGACAATCCGAAGGATGTACTGGATAATTATACGAAATTGACAGGTAAACCAGCACTTCCACCCGCATGGACATTTGGTCTGTGGCTGACCACATCATTTACAACAGATTATGATGAAGCAACCGTTAACCATTTCGTAGATGGCATGGCTGAACGTGATCTTCCGCTGTCTGTATTCCACTTTGACTGCTTCTGGATGAAGGAATACCAATGGTCTGATTTTGTATGGGATGAAGCGATGTTCCCGGATCCGGAAGGCATGCTTGCACGTCTGAAAGAGAAGGGTCTCAAAATCTGTGCCTGGATCAATCCATATATTGCAGAGAAATCCTACTTGTTCGATGAAGGTATGGAGAACGGTTATCTGGTTAAAACAGCCGATGGCAGCGTATGGCAATGGGATATGTGGCAAGCAGGTATGGCTCTAGTTGATTTCACGAATCCGGATGCTGTGAATTGGTATAAGAGCAAGCTGGAAGTCCTGCTGGATCAAGGTGTAGATTCCTTCAAGACAGATTTCGGTGAAAGAATTCCGACAGATGTCGTGTACTTTGATGGTTCTGATCCGGTTAAAATGCACAACTATTACACACAGCTCTATAACAAAGCTGTATTTGAATTGCTCGAAGAGAAGATTGGCAAAAACGAAGCTGCCCTGTTTGCACGCTCTGCAACAGCCGGTGGTCAACAGTTCCCGGTTCACTGGGGCGGAGACTGTTCTTCCACATATGAATCGATGGCTGAATCGCTTCGCGGTGGCCTCTCACTTGGGCTTTCCGGTTTCGGATTCTGGAGCCATGATATCAGCGGATTCGAAAGCACAGCGAGCCCTGACGTATACAAACGTTGGGTACAATTCGGACTTTTATCTTCACACAGCCGCCTGCATGGCAGCACTTCGTATCGTGTGCCTTGGTTGTTTGACGAGGAATCCGTGGACGTTGTTCGTGACTTTACCAAACTCAAAATCAGCCTGATGCCGTACCTGTACAATTCTGCGGTGGAGTCAACGGTAAAAGGTATTCCGATGATGCGTGCAATGCTGCTCGATTTCCCGGAGGACCCAACAACATATAACCTGGATACGCAATACATGTTCGGTGATTCAATTCTCGTGGCGCCAATCTTCAACAAGGAAGGCGATGTGCGTTATTACCTGCCTGAAGGAACTTGGACGAACTACCTGACAGGAGCGAAAGTACAAGGTGGACGTTGGATCAGTGAAAATCATGACTTCAAAACGCTTCCAATGATGGTTAAACCAAACAGCCTGATTGCTGTCGGTGCTGTAGATCATAAACCGGATTATGACTTTGCGAATGATGTGTCCCTGCACTTGTTCGAACTGGCTGATGGTCAAACGGCTCAAGCGGTTGTTGTGAACCAGGCAGCTGAACAGGAACTGACAGTTAACGTTACACGTAATGGATCAGTACTGGACGTTCGTGCTGAAGGCGCGGGCAAACCATGGAACTTGGTGCTTCGCGGCATGGAGAGTGTATCCAGCGTTGAAGGTGGTTCCCAAGTGTCAGGTTCAACTGGTGTTGTTATTACGGCAGCAGCAGGCGCAACCTCGCTTACAATTCAACTGTAAAGTGATATAGTAGATAGATGAAAGGACGGTGCCTCAAGGTGCCGTCTGTTTGTCTACAATGATAGGAGATTGAATGAAATGAGTATGATGAATTCAGGTTTACACTGTACGATATCGGCTGAGATGCTGCATCAATTGGTAGAGAATACTTTTGGAAGCGATACCAAAGTGAAGGGTTTTGCACTCCTGCAAGGAGGGCTTTTCAATACAACCTATCGGATTCAACTTGATCATGCAACCCATACGGATGTGATTTTACGTTTGGCTCCAGAGCGGGGAGAGATGGCAGCCGGTTCTGCGAGTGATCCCCTCTTTTCGTTCGAACGTACGATGATGGCAGCTGAACCGATTGTGTATGAATACTACCGTAAGACAGGCATTCCTGCTCCAAACATTATCGCCTGTGATGATAGCGGGTCCATCATTCCAAGAACGTACATGTTTATGACGTTTATTCCCAGTAAGCAATTAGATCACGCATCGATTTCAGGCATGGACAAAGAGCGATTGTATCATCAGCTTGGTGCGTATACCGCCATCATGCATCAGATCGAGGGTGCATCGTTTGGCTGGCCACAAGGAGATGGGACGATTAAAGGCTCGAATCAATGGTCCGAGGTGCTGCACTCTTTTGCTGAAGAAACGGCACTCAAAGCGGCACAAGTCGATTATATGCCAGGTGTGGGGGAAGAGATCGCAGCTATATTCATGAAAAATAAAGACTTATTTGATCAGGTAACCCGTCCGGTACTGGTTCATAATGACCTGTGGGAAGCGAATGTGCTTGTTCATGAGGAAAAGGGTGAGCTACACATTGCGGCCATCATTGATGGAGATCGTTCCATGTTTGCCGACAGGGAGTATGAAGCCATATTGTCGACAGAATCGGTGGCTTTTCATGAGGGATATGATCATCCACTGGACCCGTCCCCAGAAGGACAGGCACGGAGACTTGCGTACCGAATACTGTCTTCATATTTTAATGCTTACGTTCATGAACATCAGGTCAATCAACCTGAAGATGGTCAGAAGTATCGCCAGCGTACGCTGGATTTACTTGAGCAATGGAAGCAACTTGCACATCACTAATTCGCAGGGGGAATGAAGGATGAAGGAGTATCATCAATACCCGATGTGGGATGCATCACGTTCACTTGAGGAACGGTTGGATGACCTGATTGCACGATTAACAACGGAAGAGAAGATCAGACTAATACCTACTCGCGAAGCGGCTGTACCAAGACTGGGCATTCCAGCCTACAACGTTGGGGGCGAAGCTGCCCACGGGGTTGCATGGAAAGGAGAGGCAACGGTATTTCCGCAACCGCTCGGTCTATCAAGTACCTGGAATACGAGACTCATGCGAGAGATTGGTTCAGTCATTGGCGATGAGGCGAGGGCATACCATCACCGTAATCCAGAAGTTCACGGGTTAACCTTGTGGGCACCGACGGTTGACCTTGAACGTGACCCTCGCTGGGGCAGAACGGAAGAGGGATATGGCGAAGATCCGGTTCTTACGGGTGAAATGTCGGCAGCTCTCGTCAAAGGTATGCAGGGAAATGATCCTTTTTATCTGAAAATGGTCGCAACATTGAAACACTTTTTTGCCAATAATAATGAGAAAGATCGGCTGAATTGTTCATCGAGCATCGATCCGCGGAATCTGCGGGAATATTATTTAAAAGCCTTTGAGACACCATTTGTGGAAGGCGGTGCCTTGTCCATGATGACAGCTTACAATTCCATCAATGGTACACCTGCCATTGAGAGTCCATATGTGAATGATGTGGTTAAGGGTGAGTGGGCGATGCCAGGTTTTATTGTATGTGATGGAGGGGATCTGTCTCAGACAGTGAACTATCATGGTTATCACACCAGTCATGCCGAATCCGCAGCAGGTGCGTTGAAGGCAGGAGTGGATTGTCTTACGGATGAGGTTGATCTAGTCGTATCTGCTCTGGAAGATGCTCTTGAGCAGGAGCTGTTGGAGATAGCTGATTTGGACCGAGCGATTCGTAACATCTTCGGTGTACGGATGCGTCTCGGACAACTGGATCAATCCGGACGCAACCCCTATGCGTCTATACCTGAGTCGGTACTATGTGCACCGGAGCACGCCAAACTCAGTTATCGTGCTGCTGCCGAATCCATTGTTTTACTGCAAAATGATGGATTACTTCCCTTGAAGCCGGAAGCATTACAGAAGATCAGTGTCATTGGACCACTTGCCGATGTGGTCTATACCGATTGGTACAGTGGCACGCTGCCTTATCGTGTATCCGTCCTCGATGGACTACGTAATCGGTTACCCCAAACTGACGTAACGTATACAGATGGAAATGACCGTATTCAGTTGAAGACAGCAGACGGACAGGTTATTTCCTTGGAAGCGGAAGGTATTCTCGTCGCCGTACCGGAGGACAGTGCACCTACAGCCGCCGAGTTTGTACATCAGGATTGGGGCTCGGGAAGTCATACGCTGAGAAGTGTGAACAATCATCGATACGTTAGTTTGACCGAGCAAGGCGTCTATCAGGCAAACGCACCAGAGATTGGCGGCTGGTTTGTGAAGGAAGTTGTTCGAATTGATCCCCAAACGAATGGCAGTAACATCTTGCGGACGTGGAATGGTATTCCCGTTGGAATGAGCGAACATCAGGGACATTCTGCTTTATCGCCAGTGTCACCACAGGCAGAACCAGCGGTTTTTGAGATCGACATTGTGGCACGCGGAATAGAACAAGCCGTGGAAGCGGCACATGACAGTCAGGCTTCGGTCGTTGTTGTTGGCAACAGCCCGTACATCAATGGCAAAGAAGAAATCGACCGCCCGAGTCTGCTGCTTCCGCCGAATCAGGTCGAACTTGTCAAAGCCGTGTGTGAGGCTAATCCCAATACGGTGGTTGTCATTATGGGCAGTTATCCATTTGCCTTGCAGGAGTTGAAAGGTATTGCCCGGGCAATTGTATATATGACACATGCAGGTCAGGAATTGGGTAATGCGCTTGCGGATGTGCTGTTAGGTCATTATGCCCCGGCAGGCAGACTGAACATGACATGGTATGCAGATGAATCCCAGCTTCCTGACATCATGGATTATGACATTATTCAGAGTGGCATGACCTATATGTATCATCAAGGACCGATCCAATATGCATTTGGTCATGGCCTGACCTATTCGGAGTTTGAATACGAGGCGATTCGTGTAAGTCGTAGTGCCCCGGTGGAAGATACCAACACAGATCATTTGAAGATTGAAGTGGAGATACACAATACAGGTGAACGTGATAGTGATGAAGTCGTGCAAATCTATGGATCTTCATATACCTCGCGAGTGAAGCGTGCTCAGAAGCAACTGCTTGCTTTTCGTCGTATCCATGTGAAGGCAGGGACGCGTGTTACAATAGGTTTCGAGGTTCCTGTTCAGAAGCTGGCGCTATGGGATGTTACCCGAGATCGATACTGCCTGGAGACAGCGACCTGGGCCATCCTGGCAGGGCGTTCTTCCGCCGATATACGCCAGTCGGCAGATATTCAGATTGAAGGTGAGACGATTCCTGATCGTCCGCTGCACATGCTTACCTTTGCCGAGAATTACGATGCTTGTAGAGGTGTTCTGTTGGATGAATGTCTGGAAGGACGTTCGGCAGTTCGGGCAATCACTCGGGAAGAACCTTTGTATCGCGATGGTCAGTCATCCTGGATCGCTTTCAACCATAACGCTGTTCAGGACATACAAGGATTTGAAGCCAGAGTGGCAGCTTATGGGGAAGAGGGCAGACTGGAGATTCGTTCTGGAGGACTGGAGGGCGAACTGCTCGGTGTGTGTGTGGTTTCTGGACCCGGAGGCAGTGTGAATGGGAAAGATATCAAGTGGACGACGGTCCAGTGTTCGCTTGAGGCGTCACATCAGGTGAATGAGCTGTATATTATTTTCAAAGGTGGAGCAGCGTTACGCCACTTTAGATTGGTGTAGTTCTAGACATTATGAGCCAAATAAGCTGTCATGCACTAATATGTGCAGGCAGCTTATTTGTGTGAACAAGCGGTAACATCCAGCATGTCCTGAATAATCAACCTCCGAAACAAGCACAATAATGCTGTTGTGTGTAGAATCTGTAAAGGTGGTTGTGGTATGAACGATAAAAAGTGGGACCTCGTCGCACTTGCTTCCATCCCTTTAATTATGACCTTGGGTAACTCCATGCTTATACCGATCCTGCCACAGATTGAACGTGAGTTGAAGGTATCTGCATTTAAGGTCAGTATGCTCATTACAGTCTACGCTGTAGTTGCCATCCTGCTTATTCCTCTTGCAGGGTATTTGTCTGATCGTTTTGGCAGAAAAGCAGTCATTATTCCGAGTCTCATCATTGCAGCCGTTGGGGGAGCTGTAGCTGGTGTGGCTGCATGGATGTTAAGCGGAAATATAGCCTACTGGACCATATTAGGTGGCAGGTTATTGCAGGGGGTCGGAGCAGCGGGGGCATTCCCGATTGTGATTCCTTTGGTTGGGGACATGTTCAATGATGAAGATCAGGTATCTAAAAGCCTGGGAATCATTGAAACTTCGAATACATTTGGTAAAGTGTTAAGTCCAATTCTGGGAGCAGCACTGGCTGTTTGGTTATGGTACCTACCTTTTATGGCTATTCCCGTACTCTGTGTTCTGTCGCTGATCCTGGTTATATTCTTGGTGAAAACACCAAAGAAAAAAGAAAAACCGCCCACCTTTACAGAATTTGTGGCTTCCATTAAGGATGTACTAAAAGAAAAAGGACGCTGGTTGTACGCCTTGTTTGCGATCGGTGGAATTTGTATGTTTATTCTTTTTGGTGTGCTTTATTATCTATCCGAGACATTGGAGAGCGAGTTCGCCATGAAGGGCATTGTTAAAGGTCTCGTACTTGCCATTCCACTAGCGGCACTGTGTCTTTTTTCCTTTTTCGCAGGGAAGTGGATTGGAAAGAGTAAACCTCGCATGAAGTGGCTTGGTTTCACAGGACTTATTCTTGTAACCGTTTCGCTGGGTGTTATTGGCGTTTTCGATAATATCTACGTAGTCGTGGGTCTATTCACATTGGGAAGTGCGGGAATAGGGGCAACCTTACCATGTCTGGATGCTCTAATTACAGAAGGTGTGGACAAGAAGCAGAGAGGTACGATTACGGCTTTGTTCAGTAGTATGCGATTCATCGGTGTATCACTCGGCCCACCTGTTGTTTCTTTGCTCATTGGCAAACAACATTTTTTGCTTTTTGGTGTGCTTGCTGCTTCTGCAGCTGTAGGAGGACTACTTACATTATTCGCAGTTAAGCCGGATAAAGGAGACCAACCTACTTCAGGAAGCGGACAGAAACAGGAACGGCACATCGATCGAATGGAGACAAGTAGTGGTTATGCACCGATAAGGCGCAAGAAAAGTCCACTTTAAATTGAAGGTCCTGTATGCTACGTTCATTTCCAGGCTGTCTTAAGTCGATTTAATATTCAGATCTGTTCCAATAAAAAAACGCGTTTACGTCTAAGAAAGCGGGTGATTTGCTTTCTCGGTGTAAACGCGTTTTTATGTTCAGAATGAATGTAACCAATCAGTCGTGTTTGCTTTTATCTGGCTGACTAGTTTCGGTATGGATGGCTCCAGATGAATCCTTGTTCTGATCTGGAGGTGAATCCGTTGCAGGGATATGAGTATGAGTGAGCAGAGCATGAGCTTCTATGGAGAAGCTGCCGCTTCGTTTTCCCTGAATCAGATATATAAGCAAGAACAGAATCATAAACATCACGGAATATCGGTACATATCGGTATAACTCGTTATGGCCGCAATGGCCCCAAGAAGAAGCGCACCTGTCGCAATACCCAGATCCAGCGAGTTCAAAAACATGCCATTAGCCATGCCACGTTGAGAAGGAGATACGACTTGAATCATCCAGGTCTGCAGAGACGACTGCATGGAACCATAGCCTATCCCGTATAAAAAGGCAGCAATGAACAGGACCGACATGGAGGATGCATATGAGAGTAGAATGAGTCCGGCAGCAATGAAGATTGCTCCTGGAATCAGCAGTGCTTTTGGACCCTTATTGTCATAGATTCGTCCAGCAAAGGGTCTAACCAATAACACGGCGAGTGCATTAAACAAAAAGAACAGCGCAGGATTGGCCAGATTGGCTTCCTTACCATACAAGACGATGAATCCGACGAGCCCACCATAGGTGATGGATAACAGGCAATTCAGCACACTGGGCAGAATCAGCTTGCGGTTGAACGGTGTCTTTTGTTTTGGGTTGGATCCTGAATCACTTGTAGTAGCTTGTGGAATGATACGTTCACTGTTATTGTTTCTGGCGGCTTTTTTACGGGTCAGCGTGTAACTAAGTGGATAGATTACAGCGAGAACACCAGCAGTACATAACATCAGGGTTACAAATCCGGCACCCTGGAGCAGAGTCACCCCTATGATGGGTCCCATGGACATGGCCAGGCTAGTTGATAGCCCGAAGTAACCCATGCCTTCACCCATTCGTTTGACGGGCACAATGTCCGAGGCCATTGTTGGAAAAGCGGTACTGCTCATACCGAACCCGATACCAAATAACATTCTTAGCAATAAAAGCACGGCTATGCCCGCAGCAAAATAATAGCCGAGCGTTGCCAGCAGGGCTACGGAGAGGCCGATATAGATCATGGCGTTACGAAGACCCTTCTCCAGTGCTTTCGCGGAGTAGAGACGGGCTGCAATGGCACTTAGTGCAAACAGACAGGTGAAGAGGCTGACCTCAAATGCATTAGCGTGAAATCGCTCCTGAACGTAAGACGGAAGTGGTGAGACGATCATGTGCAGTTGTAGAAATAACAAAAAGTTGCATAGCATTAGCAAAATAAAATCGGTGGTCCATAGCCTAACTTGTGTAGATTGTTCTTTCATGATGACGTATTCCCCCTGAGTTGTGATTCTTACAAGTTGCGGTTAATGAGGGAAAGAGTATGTTTAAATGCTTCCATCTGGTCTTCGGATATACCTTCAGCAAGTTCTTTATTCATTTCTCTTTCGATCGGAACGAGGACATCAATTAACGCTTTGCCTTCCTTGGTGAGGTATAACAGATAGGCTCTGCGATCGTGTTCACTGGTCCGGCGTTCTACCAAACCCTTTTTCTCAAGCAGATCAATAATCCGGGCTGTGGTGGGCTGGTCTTTGAAGACACGTGAAGCGAGTTCTTTCTGATTCACACCTTCCCCACGGTCAACATTAAACAGCACAGAAAATTGCTCTGTTGTAATATCATAAGGTTTGAATCGCATTGCGAGTAGGGCTACCGCTTTACGATGCGTGAAACCCAACATGAATCCGACAGACTGTTCAAGTGTGTAGTCCATATAATTAACGAGACCTCGCTTTCCATCATAAAAAGTTCTGAACCAATTAGTTGTTATAACAACTATATGTGAAACAAGTATTTTTGTCAAAATGAAATATTCCATATCAGTCAAGCCGGAGCACTATGCATGGATTAAAAAATACTGTTAGAATGGTAATGAAACCGCTTCGATTCAATGCAAGTTCATCGTGCTTTTGAAGAATGAGAAAACCAATTTCCTCTAACCGCTGTTGGAGAAGACCAAGGAGAGCTGTGTGTGCTGAAGAATATCCCTGCAATAATTCCTCCAGAATTGCTCAAAATTATGTCTGAAATGGGGCATGGGGACGAGCTGGTGCTGGCTGACGGCAATTTCCCGGCAGCGAGTCATGCCAAGCGACTGGTGCGCTGTGATGCACTGGGAGTTGTCGAACTATTGGAAGCCATCCTGCAATTATACCCACTGGATACCTATGCTGAGCGTCCCGCTGCTGTCATGCAGGTTGTAAAGGGGGATCAGGTGGTACCGATCATATGGGAAGACTACCGCCGTTTAATTGAAGAATATGAAGGCATCACGGATGCATTGGATCATGAAGAGCGATTTGATTTTTATAAACGTGCTTCGAATGCCTATGTGATTGTTGCAACGGGTGAGCGTGCACAATATGCCAATCTGATTCTGAAGAAAGGCGTCATTTTCCCTGATGCTGATCCTGGTCAGCAACAACAGAACGCTGAATCGAACTGAATATTTACGGCGACGGAGCAGCGGATGCTTTGGTCGCCTTTTTATTTTTGCCAATAACAAGGCAGTATAACAAAATGTTCAGAATTGGCATGGACGAACGAATATTCAGCTCAATGCCCAAGATACTACAAACTTTGATACAGATGATGAATGGGGAAAGAGAAGGGATTATTTTAAAATATAAAGATCACAAAGGATGAGACGTTGGTCTCCAATTAAAGGAGTTGAGTGAAGTGCAGCAACGAATCAGACAAGCGGGTCTTCCAGAATGCAATGAAGTGGGTCGACTGTTCAATGAGTACAGGGTGTTCTACAATCAGAATGCTGACATTGAGGCGGCACGTCAGTATATTAAAGAACGAATGGAACGCCATGACTCGGTGATTTTGGTAGCAGAAACCGATGTGGAAAGTGATCAAGGGAAAGATGATTGTAATGGTATGCCAAGTTCGCATGGCTTGAGTTGTACCGGATTCGTTCAGCTGTATCCCAGTTTCAGTTCGGTATCGATGGGGCCGATCTGGGTGCTTAATGATCTATATGTGCATCCTGATTTTCGTCAGAAAGGCATTGCAAGAAAACTGTTGCAAGCAGCCAAGCAATTGGCATCTGAGCGTGGAGTTCTTCGTATATCACTTTCTACTGAGTTAACTAACACGCAAGCGCAAGCTTTATATGAATCCGAAGGATATGCACAGGATACCAAATTCATGTATTATGAACTTAATGTATAAGAGGGTGCTTAAAAAAGCGCATGATATAAATGAATGGCAGACCCGTAATAGGGAACGAGGGAGGGGAGTCGCAACATGATGCAGTGGATTGCCATGATCACGATGTTAATTGATCATATAGGGGCTGTCTTTTTTCCACATATTATAGAGTTGAGAATTATAGGTCGTATCGCTTTTCCAATCTATGCTTTTGCAGTGTATATCGGTTATAAACATACACGAGATGTACAAAAATACATATGGCGTCTGTTCTGGATTGCGATAATATCACAGGTGCCGTTCATGGCTGCGTTTAATCATTATTCTCTGAACGTGGTATGGACATTGTGGTCTGCCCTGTTGGTTCTATTCGTTATCGATAAACTGCCATCCCGTCTACTGGGTATTCCAATCGTCATTGGGGCAGGTTGGTTCATGGAAATTAGCCAAATGGATTACGGAATGTACGGGTTGTTATTAGTTCTGTTATTCCGTTATTTCCAAGGTCCTGTGCTTGTCATGGCACATGTTGTGTTAAATGCACTATATCTTCTGCTGCATCATAGCTCTGTGCAAATGTATAGCGTGTTGGCCACCGCTGGTATTGCTGTTGCTCAGTATTACCAAGCAGGATTCCGGATGAAGGGGCCACGTTGGGTCTGGCGCTATTTCTATCCAGCTCACCTCGCCGTCATTGCAATCATTCGCTGGATATAAAATAATGCCCAGAATGCAAAGTGAAGAAGCCATCTTATCGTCAGTGAATGACGATAAGATGGCTTTTCTCTGTGTGGCTATATATATTAATCAGGTTGATGCTAGAGTGGACTTACTCCATTGCTGTTGAAGTGCCATACTGGCGCCGAATCGCGGCGGGGAAATACCCAATCTGAACAGCGTAGTCTAACATGACGGAGATGAATCGATCATCTGTTTTCGCACATGAGATTCCGGCAGGTTCCACATAAGCCGTTGTGACAGGACAAGCATAGACATAAGCTGAATCCTTCGCTCCGTCGCCTTCAAGCTGTGCAATAGCCAACTGAAGAGCTTCCGGCTCCTTGCTGATGCTGGCATCGAACAGCCAACGGGTGTACTCGGCAAAAGGAAGTGTCTCGACATTGTAACCAGCCCGATTCACAGAACGGATCAGCTCATCATAGCGGATCGGCTCCGGATTACAGATGTGGAACACACGGCCGGCTGTATCCTGACGTAAGGCCAGATGAACAATGGCTTCACTTGCATAGTTGATCGGTGTGAAATCAACCATCCAGTCTGCCGCAGGCGCTTTGCCAAGCAATAACATGGCTTTGATCATGCGATAGAAGGCATTACTATCAATATTGGACTGGAAGCGTCCCGTTTCCGAGTGGCAAGTTAGATTACCTGCACGATAAATGCTGACAGGTACACCTTCCTCGGCCGCCATCATGAGTACTTTCTCGGCTTCAAGCTTGCTGTCCGAATACAGGTTGTCCACATGCAAGTCAGCCGGGAACCGATCATATTGCAGGGAGGATTCCCATTGTCCGCTGAGTGCGAGATCTTCCGGAATGCCCATCGTGGATACATGGTGGAAGGAGGCCCCAGGTTTGCTACGAATCAGATCCAGCAAGGCGACCGTTCCTTCCACATTTGTTTTGGCGAACTGATCGGCATCTCCAAAATGACGTACGTCTGCTGCGCAGTGGATGACACGATCAATTCGTTCATGGACATAAGCCGTTTGTTCAGCTGAAAGACCGAGATTAGGTTGTTCGAGATCCCCTTCAATAATCTCCACGCGGGAAGATAGTTGATCAGTCAGTTGTTTGCCGAAATATCCTTCCAGCACGTTAGTCAAACGTTCCATTGCAGTTATTCCATTGGATGGTCGACGGACCAGCGTGTAGATTCGTGTACTGGAATTCAGAATTAACTGTTGAAGCACATGAGAACCCAGATAACCGGTGGCTCCGGTCAGTAACACATGCTCAGGTTCACGAATGAGCGGATACCCCAACTGGGACGCCAGTTCCACAGGGTGTTCGGATAATTGTGTGATCATGTCATCCGTCACCGTCGAATGCGTTACTTCTGCTGTACTTTGTGACAGTACTTCCACGCGACGAGCAAGAGCACGGACTGTTTTCTCGGCAAAGAAGTCGGCAATTTTCAGCTGCGGGTAATGTGGCTTCAGAATGACGAGTACATGAATGACCCGGAGTGAATCACCACCGATATTGAAGAAGCTATCTTCGACACCGAAGTCGTCGTGTTGAAGAATTTCTTTCCATGCATCTAGGATAATGGATTCCGTCTTTGTCTCCGGCAGAACCCGGTCAGGGCGGTCTTCATGTCGTTCCACATGAGGCAGGGATACCATCGCTTTGCGATTGATTTTTCCAGTCGGTGCAATCGGCATTTCATCCAACTGACAGATCCACTTTGGTACAAAATAAGAAGGAAGTTTCGCGGTCAGTGCTGCCTTGATGTCGGAAACAGAAAGGGTACTGCCATCTTTTGATGTAAAATACCCAACCAGCATATTCTGTCCATCCGATTCTTTCTTTGGAATGACCGCAACGTTCTGAATCTGATCAAGCCGTGCAAAGTGATCTTCAATCTCGCCGATCTCAATGCGGTGTCCCCGAATTTTTAGCTGTGAGTCACTGCGACCAACATATTCCAGTAACCCGGTATCCAGCAATTTGGCAATATCGCCAGACTTGTAGATTTTTTCACCTATTGCAAAAGGGTTCTCAATGAATGCTTGCTTTGTACGTTCTGGCTGATTCAGATAACCTTTGGCCAGTGCAGGGGTAGCGATATATACTTCACCAGGTACACCAGCAGGACAGAGCTGTTGTTCTTCATTCACAATGTAGACTTTGTAATTATGAATCGGTTTACCAATGGGGATGTTCACCACATGTTCTGGAACCTGCTCACTGATGCGGTGAGTGGCTGTGGCTACTGTACATTCGGTAGGTCCGTATACATTAACAATATCAATCTGGTTTCCAAATTTACGCTGGAAGGCACGAACCTGCTCACCATAGAGCGCTTCTCCGGCTACAGTAATGATTCTGACTTTGGCCAGCTTGTGGAAACCTTCATCGGATAAATAGGAAGCAAGCTGATTGAAGAAAATCGTAGGCAGGATCGTAATGATCGTTGTTCCTGTCCGTTCAATTGCACTTGCGAATTCTTCAACAGATACACGTTCTTCCGCAGACAACAGATATAATTCTGCTCCATAGAACAAGGCGCCAACGGTATCCCACACGGATGCATCGAAGCTGTATGTAGCAAACTGGGTTAATACATCACCTGGTTGAATGTCACAATCACGTTGAACCACACTGCCAAGGTTGGTTACACCCCGGTGGGCAATCAGCGCCCCTTTGGGCTTACCGGTCGACCCTGACGTGTAGATAATATACGCAAGATCATCTGGCTGGATATCCAGATTGGGGTTGCTTGCTGCAAATCCGGCTAGACGACCATCCACAGAGAGAATCTGACGGACCGTAGCTATATTGGAGAACAAGCTGGAAGCTTGTGCAAAAGAGGCTTCCGTTGTCAGCACGAATGAAGACGCCGTATCTTCCACAATATAACTGTTACGTTCTTTTGGATGCTCAGGGTCAATTGGAACATATGCACCCCCTGCCTTCAGAATACCCAGCAGGGAGATGATGGTCTCCAGACTTCGATCCATAAAGATACTGACGAATTCACCTTTCTGCAATCCATTGGATAACAGAACGCGTGCAACCTGATTCGCTCGTTCATTCAATTCTCTGTACGTATAACTTTGGGATGGTGATGTTATCGCGGGCGAATCCGGATATGCTGCTGCTGTTGCTTCGAACCATCCATGGACCGTCTGATTCTCTGGTTCAAGCACGGAAGTATCATTCATCTCCCGGTATAACAATCGATCTGAGGCGGAAAGAATATCCACCGTACCGATCGCTTTCTCACCGTCACGAACGAGGGCGAGTAGAAGAGTCTGATAATATTCTGCATATCTCAGCACGGTAGACTCTTTTAACAGTGAACTATCATAGAACAGATCAAGGATGAGCATGTTCCGATCATCATCTCGAACATTCCAATTTAATATTTGTGGTGCTTGAGGCAACTGTACGCTATTCAGCATGAACAACGTTTCAGGGTATCCACCGTTTTGCAACGTGTATTCAATCTTGAGCTGCTCTGAAACCTGATGACATAGTTGGTTGAAGGTCAATTTACCCTGAATCTGTAAAGAAAGATAGGAAGCTGCCTGATCGGGGGCAAGTATACCTATGGCAAGTTCCTGTTCAGCTGACAATCGGTATAACAAGGCTGCATAAGCTGAGAGGAGTACCGGGTACACCATCTGTTCTCCAAACTTCTGTTTAAGATCACGGCTCAGAGAATCATGTAATGTGATTTGAGCAGACTGATAAGAGAATGATTGTTGACGTCGCCCAAAATCCAGTGGAATCTGCAGAACGGGCAAGCTAGATTCCATGGAATGGCTAGAAGATGGTTGGTTTTCAATCACTTCAGTTATTCCTCCTTGGTTCAAACCGAATGTTTGTGGATTTGAATTATTGTTTGCTTACATTGAAATGAGAGATTAGTTCTTGGAGTTCCTCGGACATGCTGTTAAGGCGTGTGGAGGAGTCTACCAGTGTGATCAAAGATGCTTTTTGCTCATCAACAGATGAGGAAATTTGTTCACTGCTGTTTGCAGTCTTGCTTACGCTTGAAGACAAGTCCTCTGCTGTAGCGGTCATTTCTTCAGTACCCGCAGAGATTTCTTCCGTCGCGCTTGATACTTCCTGAATCTGATTAGATACTTTTTTCGCTGCTTCTAAAATGTCTTCGAACAGTTGACCTGTTTGATCGGCTACGCTGAGCCCTGTATCTACTTCTGACGTACCTTGTTCCATAGCACGTACAGCTTGTTTGATTCCAGCTTGAATCTCCTGAATCAATACGCCAACCTGGCTGGTCGCTTGTTCAGACTGCTCGGCAAGTTTGCGTACTTCACCTGCAACAACTGCAAATCCTCTTCCTTCTTCACCAACACGTGCTGCTTCAATGGAGGCATTCAGGGCAAGCAAGTTTGTTTGGCTAGAGATTCCCGAGATAATATTGAGAATATCGCCAATTTCCTGTGAACGACTCTCCAGAACCTCAATGGCAGAAGCAGTATTCTTAACCGATTCGGTAATCAGGTTCATCTGTTCGGATACTTGACGGACAACGCTGTTACCTTGTTGTGAACGACGTTCCATTTCATAGGCTTCATCCGCTACACTAGCGGAGCTGGTGGCAATTGTCTGGATTACAGTAGCCATCTCGGACATGGCACGTGCACTATCTCGGGTTGCCTGTTCCTGTGAACGAATGTTGGAAGTGATTTGAGTTACGTTGTTATTGATAGAATCTGCATTGTCACTGTTGCGTTCGGAAACTTCATATAACTCTTTGGCAGACTGATTAACTTCTTGTGATGTGATTTGCACTTTAACGATAGTATCGTTGATTTTGCGAACCATGGTGTTGAACTTCTCATTAACGAGTCCCAGATCGTCTTTGCCTGTCGGAATGTTGACATTCAAATTACCCCGACTGACGTCATCAATTCCTTTGATCAAATGACGGATAGGGGAAAGGGTGTTTTTAACCACAAGGTATTGGATAATCAGGAATAATAGCAAGAAAGCCACAAGGATGATAATTCCGTTTTTTAGCAAGGAGTTAAGTCCTGCGGGTACGGCTGATGCATCTGCATCAATGGCAAAATATGAGAAAATCTTACCGTTGCTGTCTTTGATCGGATATGCAATGGTTGTCCAAGTTCCGAAATCATCGGAATAGAATGTGGTGAATGTAGGGCGGTCCGTATTAAGCATTTCTTTCAGTGCGTTGGCTACAACGACCGGCTGCTCATACATGTCACCTATATTTACGTTCTCACTTTGAAAAGCCTCTCTTAGGTTGGTCGGCATCGCTACAAGGGAAGTTAATCTCTTGTTATCGCCACCGAGCTCAACACCGAAGATGTAGGCTTGTGCAATGTTAGGATAATATTCTTGCATTTCATCAAAATACGCTCGTAATTTCGTTTGTGCTGCTCCATCATAGCTGCCTTCTGCAATAGCAGCTTGTACCTCGGCAGGATTGATATCTTCAGCCCATTTTTTGGTGATTTGTTCCACCTGTCCATGCAGTTGATCAACAAGAACTGTTTTTTGAAAATAGTAACTGCTTGCGATAAGTGCTACCCCGATGATAATGATATTGGTAAATGAGAGTAACAAATTTTTGGAGAAAAACGACATGCTTTTCCAACTTAATGATTTCACTAAATTCCACTCCTGATCTTCTTTAAATTAAGAAACTTTAGGTTGCTTTGGTACAGTGAACTAGATCATTCCGGGATCCCCTCCAAAGGAAATTTATGCGACCATGGTCTTGGTTTATCAGTCGCTTTCGTAGAGACTTATGTACCGTATGAACCATAGGTGTCTAATTATTAAAACACATCTATAATTAATATGTCGTATAAAATGTCGTTAAATTGAATAGTATCGTTAAATTTTTTTTAATATTTTACGTATTTATGGACATATCAGACGGTTTATAGGTATTTAGAACTGTTTATTTTAAAATTTCCCATTTTTTAGCTTCATTCTGTATTCTATAACATGGTGGGTAAAAAAACATCCTTCAACAAAACAAAAATAGATGGCAAAGATGCAACAGAAGGCACGGATATACATCGGAAGCGGTTTTATCTATAATAACTACATATGCATTTCTCAAATTATGAGCAGCGGGGGTTTATAGATGAATCTTAAACAGATAGCAGCAGAGCGTGCGGCGGAATATGTTGAAGATGGAATGAAGGTTGGATTGGGTACAGGTTCGACAGCTTATTATGCCATCTGCCGAATCGGTGAGCGTGTACGTGATGGATTGAACATTCAAGCGGTTGCCACTTCAGAGGCTTCGGACAAGCTTGCCCGTGAATGGGGGATTTCTATCATTCCATTTGACCAGATTGGACGTCTGGATCTGACCATTGATGGCGCTGATGAAGTAGATCCCGAATTTAACCTGATCAAAGGGGGAGGAGGGGCTCTTTTGCGTGAGAAAATCGTGGCGGCCAATAGTGACAAATTGATTATTGTGGCGGATGGCAGCAAAGCCGTGCAAAAGTTGGGTAAATTCCCACTTCCGGTTGAAGTTGTTCCATTTGCTTCGGAGTGGACCTTCCAGGCCCTCGAAAAATTGGGGTGTCAACCACAGTGGCGGATGGATGGACAGCAACGTTATCTGACAGACAACGGAAACCTGATAGCGGATTGTCATATGGAAGCGATTGATCACGCCGCGAGCCTTAATGTTCAATTGAACATGTTACCAGGTGTTGTTGATAACGGACTTTTTGTGGATATGGCGAGCACAGTCATTCTTGCCCAAGCGGACGGCAGTATCGAAGAGCTCCATCGTTCTTAATATGGAAGAGGGTGCGTTACATCTCATGAAAGAACTACCCATCGTGGATGGTGAACTTGTTCTCCGGTGTGTGGAGAAAAAGGATCTGAAAGAACTCTATGAATTGATCTACTGTGATGACGTACCTGAATGGAAGCAATGGGATGCACCTTATTACCCACTTAAACACGAAAGTTATGAAAGTTTCGAACAAGGTATGCTCAAACGATTGGACGTTGATGCAAGTGATTCCAAACCGGTATCGATCCGTATCATTGAATCCGACAGACAAATTGTGGGCACGATCAGCTATTATATAGAAGATGAGTTATCCATGTGGCTGGAAATGGGGATTGTAATATACAGATCTGCCCAGTGGGGACGCGGGGTTGGTACACGTTCACTTGTCATGTGGTCAAGTCATTTGTTCGAACATCTTCCTTTGGTTCGCGTTGGACTGACTACTTGGTCTGGTAATGAACGAATGATGCGTGCGGCCGTAAAAGCCGGATTACAGGTGGAAGGGCGAATGCGGAAGTGTCGTATCGTTCGTGGGGAGTACTATGATTCAATTCGTATGGGAATGCTCCGTGAGGAGTGGGAGCAGAAGCTGGCTCCTCATACGAGCCGAAATGTAAACAACTGATGGAGGATTATTGAAATGCTGAACACGGAGGACAACCGGGAACTGTCTTTACAATTATTCGTGGTTCTTGTTCGGGCCTACAATTCTGTGACCTCACGTTCCAATCGGGACATCCAGAGTCACGGACTGAATACGACAGAATTTGGTGTGCTTGATTTGTTATATCATAAGGGACCGCAGGCATTGCAAAAGATTGGTGAAAAAGTGCTAATGTCCAGTGGTAATATTACGTATGTTGTAGATAAGTTGCAAAATAAAAATCTGCTGTTTCGTCGACCATCCAAGGAAGATCGGCGTGTCATTTACGCTGAGTTAACCGATGAAGGAAGAGAATTGTTCACACAGATATTTCCTCAACACCATCAGGTCATCATCGATGCTTTGGAAGGACTTGATCCTTCCGAGAAAGTGGATGCGATTCGGATGTTGAAGAAGCTGGGACTGGCGGCAGAAGGGAAAACTGACTTGCGTTCATAACGCAGGTCAGTTTTTTTGTGGAACCAAAAGTAAAGGCTTATACTGGCTGACTGGCTTGCAAGGCCCTCCATAATATAGGAAGATTGTTCTATACATGCATGGCGTAAAATACATGATCATCAAAAATTCATGTATAATGGAACAGAACTTTTTAGAGCGGAATGGATGGATTGGTTGGATCTAATAGAAGAACCTATCCCGATTGCAAGTTAGCTAACATTGATCTCATTCTGGATACGTCACGAATGATGATGGAGATGTGATGCGGGTAGAGGAGGGGTGCATCTATGAGTTATCAAGAAGCAGGAGAACGTTTACTCCAGGAATCGGGAAACTTAGCGGATAAAATAACGGAGAAACAGTATCTTAGACAGCCCGATTTACTTGAGCGATTTGGTGAGAACGGAAAAATGCGAACCAAACAGGATTCTCAGTATAGCTTGAACTATTTGGCAGAAAGTGCGCTCTTACAGAGTCCGGGCCTGTTTACTCATTATATTGCCTGGCTGAAAGTTCTACTTGAAGGTTACAAGGTATCACAAGAAGACCTGGCGATTAATCTCAACCTGATTAAAGAGGCATTGGAAGAAGAATTTGACCATTCGTCAAAGGCACTTCTGCTCGATTATCTGGAGATGGGAATATATAGAACAACACAAATGGAGTCACAGGCGGGTTATATTAACGAATCCATGCCATATGGAGATGCTGCGCAATCATACTTGCAGTGTTTACTTGAGAATAAACGGAAAGAAGCCTTCGAGATCATTGAAGCTCAGTTAGAAGCTGGGGTGACGATTCGTGATATTTATCGATATATTTTTCAGCCTACCCAATATGAAGTCGGACGATTGTGGCAGAATCATCAGATCAGTGTGGGGCAAGAGCACTTTTGTACGGCAGCGACCCAATCATTCATCTCACGTCTCTATTCTCGCTGGTTGACTCATGCGGGTGAGGGTAAAAGGCTGGTTGCCACCTGTGTAGGCAGTGAACAACATGAGATCGGACTGCGTATGCTCACAGATGTGTTCGAGATGGAAGGCTGGGATACGCACTATCTGGGAGCCAATGTTCCTAATGGAAGTGTAGTCGAGGCTATAGAGCGCCATCAGGGTGATGTTGTTGCGATTTCAGTTACGATGACGTATCACCTTCATCTGGCCAAAGAATTGATTCAACTGATTCGTCATCATCCGGCAACGGCACATGTGAAGATTATGGTCGGGGGATATCCTTTTAACATTGATCAGGATTTGTGGAAAACGATAGGTGCCGACGGTTATGCTCCGGGAGCCGATGAGGCAGTTGCGGTTGCAGAACAATTATTGGCTCAGCCAGCTACATGCAATCATCTGGATCTGGATATGGTTAGGGATTAGGAGAGGGATGATGTGATGTCTACTGAGAACGGAGAGATACAGAGGCTGCGCAGAACGATTGAGCAGTTATCGGATCAGATGATTCGGAGCAAAGAGCAAGAGGAACGGATACTCGCGGAGTTCTCGGATATGAATAATGAACTGGTAACACTCCAGCGTCTGCTTGCGAAGAACAATAATAGTCTTGAGGCTGCACGTCAGCAAGCAGTAGATGCAGGGGAATCCAAAAACGCATTTATTGCAGGCATCAGTCATGATTTTCGCACGCCATTAAATGGCATATTGGGGATGGCTGAGATGCTTAAGCTGTCCCCCTTGTCTGAAGAACAGGAGACTTCGGTTTCCGTTATACAGGATGCTGCCAAACTGCTACTTAAGTTGATTCAGGATCTTCTGGATCTATCCAAACTTGAGGCGGGTCAGATGCGGCTTGAACGGGGAGAAGTGGATCTGCAAGAGACGATAAATTATATTGTTCGTTTGCTTGAACCCCAAGTCAGAAAGAACGGCAATCGGTTATCAGTAGACTGTGACCCCTGCATCTCAAATCTTCTTGAAGGGGATTCAACGAGGATTACGCAGATATTGATCAATCTCATTCAAAATGCGAACAAATTCACATCAGAAGGCTCTGTACAGATACGAGTCACTCTTAGTAAGGATGATGTGAACAAGCAACTCATTCGATTTGAAGTTGAAGATACAGGGATTGGTATTTCGGAAGAAGATCAGACCCAGTTATTTCAACCCTATGTGCAGACAGAACGAGGACGCTCGAGAGAGTATGAAGGGACAGGACTCGGATTATCCATTTGCAGATCACTCGTTATTCTAATGGAAGGTGAGATTGGAGTAGAGAGTCAGGAGGGTGAAGGATCAACATTCTGGTTCGAACTTGCACTTGGCAAAAAACACGTTAATCAGGCCGTGAATGAGTCTGCTACTTCCACACCAGAGTATCAGAGGGGGGCTATGCATGATGAAACTGCTTCTGTATCCGTATTACTGGCCGATGATAATGTCATCAACCGGCAGCTTGTTATGCTGCAGCTCAAAAAACTGGGAATAACCCAAGTGGATTCTGTAGTGAATGGGGAAGAGGCCGTTGCAGCTTTTCACAGCAAAACATACAGTTTGATTCTCATGGATTATATGATGCCATTAATGGATGGTTTGGAAGCAACACGTCAAATCCGCTCCATAGAAATGGATGAAATGCGTCATCCCACACCCATCATTGCAATGACAGGTAATGTTATGCAGGGAGAGAAAGACAAGTGTATGGAAGCCGGGATGAACGACTTTATTGGCAAACCCTTCACGCTGGAAGTGCTGAGTAAGATGATCCAGAAGTGGCAGCAATCCTCCGAAGCGACAGAGGTACTGAATATGAGCATCGTGCATGAGATTGCGGAATTAAACACCGATGGCGATCGCACACTCCTTGGCATGTTGTTGGATATGTATCGTACCGAAACACCTGGCAAAATTGAGGTGCTGCGCAGAAATATTGTGTCTGGCGACCATGTTGCTGCTACTGAAATAGCCCATGATCTGAAATCAGGGAGTCTGAGTCTGGGGATTCGTTATTTATCAACTTTGTTTGCCCAGATAGAGCAGTTCGCGAAGGAAGGTCAATCACGGAAAGCAGAACCTTTGCTGGATGCTTTGTTACCTGCCTACCAAGCCGCCTGTGCGTCACTGCAACGAGTCAGTAAAGATTGATGATATCTCAATAAGGAAAGAGGGTAGAACCCGTTCATGATATTCTACGTACTTGCAGTAATGGTACTGATCCTTCTTGCTCTTCTGTGGACAGGTGGACTTTATTTTTTCAAAACCGCCATTCGTCGTACGCCAAAAACGTTTTTGGTGGATAATCCGAATCTGATGCCTGAGCCGGACAATGAAATCATCAGCAGTGCTTCTGACCTGAAGTGGCTGGATGCTCAGCCTACAGAAGAGGTAATCCTTCAATCGTATGATGGACTACAACTGCATGGTACATGGCTTAATTCCAATAAGGGGTCAGATCAGACCGTGATTCTGGCACATGGTTATTCGGGGAAAGGCAGAGAAATGGCTGGTTTTGCCCGATTTTATGCGGAAAAGCATGGGTATAACGTGTTAATGCCGGATGATCGGGGTCATGGCCGGAGCGAAGGTGACATCATCGGTTTTGGCTGGTTAGACCGTAAGGATTATGTACAGTGGAGCAACTGGGTGCTTGAAAAAGTGGGTACAAAAGGGGAAATCATATTGCACGGCATATCCATGGGAGGAGCAACCGTACTGATGACAGGTGGTGAAACCCTGCCGGCTCAGGTTAAAGCGATTGTGTCTGATTGTGCATATACATCTGTGGAAGAAGAACTGACGTTCCAGTTAAAGCAACTATACAAGCTGCCTGCATTTCCGTTCATACCTGTCACAAGTCTGATCTCCCGGTGGAAAGCAGGGTATTCCTTCAAAGAGGCTTCTGCGCTCAAGCAACTTGCCAAAGTTAACGTTCCCGTGTTGTTCATTCATGGGGAGGCGGATACGTTTGTACCAACGGAAATGGTGTACAGGTTGTACGAAGCTTGCCCAACCAAAAAGGAATTGCTGACCGTCCCCCGTGCGGGTCATGGCACAGCGTTTCAAGTTGATCGCACCGGATATGAGGCGGCACTGGAATCCTTTATGAAGAACCATCTGTCGCATCCAGCATCGGTAATCCATTGATTTCTTATATTGTATTATGGGTATTCATGGATAGGACAGATGTGGAAGGGGGCGGAAGATGGCACGCACACAAAGGAAATGTTCTTACTGCCATGAAGGAATGGCAGAAGATGAGTTTAAGTGCAAATCTTGCGGTAATCTGGTTGCCACAAAAACGGCAATGCCTGAACAACCTTATATGACTGAATATGAAGAATCGGTATTGGATCGTTATTCCATCGTTTTGCTTGTACTGATTACACTTTTTCTCGCTCCGGTGGCTATTTCCATAGGTGGAGTCATGTTGTTTAACGACAGTTCATACAAGAGAGATACGGGTAAATTACTTGTAACGGCTGGATTGGTCATCATGTTCATTTTTTCAATCCTTTTATTCGCTGGTACCGGGACATTGACGTTTAATTTCTAAACTATGGGGGTGTCTTAATGGGAAATGAACAATTTGAGGCTGCACGAAAAGCAGAGGCAGGTTATCATTCTAACTTCTATGAGAATAATGAATTATTCGCCTCGGGTACTTGGATGTCCAGGCCAATGCCTATGGTTATGGATATGCTGGAACGTATCCTCGCTCACAAGGAGGAACTGCGTGTCCTTGATCTGGGATGCGGAGTAGGAAGGCATACTATACCCATTGCACAGCGTCTTGCACAGACGAACAGTGAAGTCATCGGTGTGGATTTGCTGGACGAGGCTATAGATGGACTTCGCAAGTATGCGAAAGAATATAAGGTGGATCATCTCGTGCAAGCTGTAAAAGCAGACGTTGAGCATTATGCCATCGAGAAGGATCATTTTGACTTTATAGCTGCTTGTTCTTGTCTGGAACATGTATCGAATAAACTAGCATTCAAAGAAGCGCTAGAGCGGTTACAAGCAGGAACTCGAACAGGTGGCATTCATTGTATTACGATGAGTACCAATGTGGAGGAGAAAGAAATGAACTCAGGCCGTGATGTCGAGCCGTTAATTGAATTGAACCTGCCCACAGCCGAGGCTATTGCTATACTTGAGGAGGCTTATAAAGGCTGGAATATTCTGCTTAAAGAACATGTCACACAGACGATTGAAGAGGATAAGTATGATGAACCGACACAATTTCGTTGTGAACTGCTACGTTTCGCTGTGCAAAAGCAATAAATTCTCTGCCGGGACCTGATTAAAGCCCCGGCACTCTTATTGTTCTGTTGGGAGGGAGAAGTTAGGGATGAATACATACGTAATTGGGATGGATGGAGGAGGGAGCCACACCCGTGTGGCTGTCGCCGATCAGAACGGAAGGTTGTTATCCTATGTCCAAAAGGGAGGTTGCAATCGTTATCACGATATCCATGCCGAGCAACATGTGTTGGAAGGTATCGCGAGTATGTGATCCGCTGCCGATAAGGCTGTTGGGGGCGCACTGTTGGATGCATATCATTTGGCGCAGATCAACGTTTCGGATAACATCTCGACTGTGCTTCAATCGGAACTGAATCGTTATACGACTTGAACTTTGCGAGGCTAACGACTACAATACGATAACGGAAACAAGCAAGGTATAGGAGGAATAAGGGTGTTAATTAATTTGAAATCACGCATAGAAGAGCCGGTAGTACAGGAGCTGTTATCTTACTCGGTCTTTCCTGATCCGGATCATCTGAAACGTGCGTTGAAACAATATTTAGAGAATGACGAACTGTATCTGGCCGGATATGAAGCAGAGGAACAATTGATCGGTCTGATCGGTTATGAGCATACAGGCTCCAGCGAGATTACCATCCACCATATTGCCGTTCTGCCGGAGAACCGCCTCAAAAATTATGGTCGCGGCATGATTTCACAGCTGCTGGAGAAATACAATCCTGACACTTTGATTGCAGAGACGGATCTGGAGGCCCTGGAGTTTTACCGGAATACGGGATTCATCGTATATAGTCTGGGCGAGCTTTATCCAGGTGTGGAGCGGTTCCGTTGTGTACTTGAAAAAGAGGAAGATACAGACGAAGAATAACGCAGAAGTGTTCTACTACTTTATAAAATAAATAGAGCATACGCATTACAGGATGTTGGATTTGGCAATTAGCTGAGTCGGACGTCCTGTTTTTTTATTGTTCTCATCAAAAAAAGCAGGAAAAAAGTATTGCTTTCCAATATAGTTTCATTATAGAATAGTTTCACAGGAGAATAGTTCGTTAAGCGAACTATATTGCGAAAGGAGAATGATGAATGAACAGACCGGATGCTGGAAGTTTGGTTAATCGCTATTTGGATGCTTCTTTCTTGGTAACCAAACGGTTTGATACCCAGATACGTGAACGTGTAGGGCAGATTTTGACGATGGATCAGTTCTGTTCCCTTCGACTTATTAATGAGAAGCAGACTTGTACACCCTCTGATCTGGCAGAACTATTATGCATAGGCAAGAGCAGTATTACTGCTCTGGTCAACAAGCTGGTGGATCGTGATCTGGTCGATCGTGCAGGGGATGAACGTGACCGCAGGGTCGTATATTTAACTCTGACGGACAACGGGCGACAGGTGTACAGGGAGACAGAACAGGAAATACAGCAGATTCTGGAGCCGTATCTGGTTCATTTTACACCGGAAGAGGTTCGGATTTTCATTGAATCTTTTGAGAAGCTGGCAGCTTTGCTAACGCATGAAGGAGGACAGGAGAACGAATGAGAGCGATACTGAAAGCAAGATGGTGGTTAATGGGGCTATGGGTGGTTGTAGCTGCCGTATTGATGTTTACCGCCCCTAACATGAGTGAATTAATCCGGGAGAAGGGACAGTTTTCGGTTCCTGAAGGGTATTCTTCCACCCAGGCTGCAAAGATTCTGAATGAAGCTGCGGCACAAAAAGGAGAACAGCAGGGCAGCCAAATTGCTCTTGTATTTTATAATCCCGATGGTCTGGGTACCACGGGGAAACAAGAGGCAGAGAAGGCTGTTAAACAATTGGAGGCCGACAAAGAGAAGCTGGGCATTCTGTCCATTCTGGAACCTTTCTCTCAGCCTGAATTGTCCGAGAAGATGATCTCGGCTGATGGCAAAACGATATTAACGTCGCTATCTATTGATCAGGGAGATCGTACAGTCAAGGAAATGCGGGAAGACCTGAATGAAACATTGAAGTCCGTCAATGTGGAGCACTACATAACCGGTAAAGGTCTGATTGACGAGGATACCATTGAAAGTTCCCAAGAGGGGCTCAAGAAATCGGAATATATTACCGTTGTCTTTATTTTACTCATTCTGTTCTTGGTGTTCCGTTCGTTTGTAGCTCCGTTTGTACCGCTGCTGACGGTGGGGATCAGTTACATTGTATCGCAACAGATTGTGGCATTCCTCGTGGATGGAGTCGACTTCCCGATATCAACGTTTACACAGATCTTTATGGTCGCCGTTATGTTCGGGATTGGTACGGATTATTGCATCCTGTTAATCAGTCGGTTCAAGGAAGAACTGGCTCATCATGAAAATACGTGGGACGCCATCATTGCTACCTATCGTACTGCGGGTAAAACGGTACTCTTCTCAGCACTGGCCGTGCTGGTTGGATTCATTGCGATCGGCTTTGCCCAGTTTATGTTGTATCGTTCTGCAGTTGCCGTAGCTGTGGGTATTGCCGTAATGATGCTCGCCTTGGTGACGATCGTTCCCTTCTTCATGGCGGTATTAGGCAAGAAGTTATTCTGGCCGTCGAAGGGTTCGCTTGAACATGCGGAGAGCAAGATCTATGGTGTAGCTGGCCGCTTCTCACTGAAACGTCCATGGGCTGCGCTGCTCATCGTTGCGGCTGTCTGTGTGCCTTTATTGGCAACCTACGATGGCAAACTGTCGTTCAACAGTCTCGATGAGATTGGGGAGAAATATGATTCCGTAAAAGCATTCAACATTATCTCCGACAGCTTTGGTCCGGGTGAATCGCTGCCGGGTCAGATCGTCATTCAGAACGATGAAGCGATGGATAATGCGAAGTATATGGCTGTAGCCGAGAAAATTAGCCGTGAAGTAGAGAAAGTGGCCGGAGTCTCTGGTGTCCGCAGTATGACACGACCTACGGGTGATGAGATTAAAGATTTTGAAGTTACACAGCAAGTGGGAACATTATCGGATGGACTGGGAGAAGGCAAGACGGGTCTGGACAAAATCCGTGATGGTCTGAGTGAAGCCAGCAGTCAGCTAAGTAAAAATGAACCCCAATTAAAAGAAGCTGCTGATGGGGCAGGAAAACTTACCCAAGGGACCTCGCAGTTGCAATCGGGTATCACGCAACTCAGTGAGGGACTTGGGCAGATTGAAAAAGGTATTCGAGATGGTTCCGCAGGTGCCGGTGAATTAAAAGCCGGGCTTCAGCAAGCCAAAACGAGTGCAGATCAACTTGCGCAGGCGAATAATCAGTTACTTGAAGCTTATCGTCAGGCGGGAGCTGGTGTCGCTGCACTGGGGGAAGGAACTCGTGAACTGGAGCAACAACTAAGCGGGGTCTCAACAGCTTTGACCAGTCTCTCCGAATCCTTCACAGCACTTGAAGAGCGATATCCTGAATTACAGCAAGATGCTGATTACCAGCGTATCAAAGGCACGATTGGTGAAACAGGTTCTGGTACAGCGCAGCTCGCTCAAGGTTTGGGTCAGATTCAGACCAAGCTAGGAGAAGCCACTGCTGGAATTAATCAGGCCAATGAAGGTTTTGCCTCCGCAGCAGCCGGACAGAAGGCTCTTGCTGATGGTCTGGGCCAAATTGTAACGGGAATCAGTCAGTTACAATCCGGTCTTAAACAGGCTGCTGATGGTCAGGGGAAAGTCATTAGTGAGATTCCTTCCATTCAGGATGGACTTGGCCAGCTTCAGGGTGGTCAGGAGAAAATGCAGCAAGGTTTCACGGATCTGAGTGGTCAGCTGACACAACTGACAGATGGACTGAACCAAAGTGTCGATGGCATCAAACAGGTTTCAGGAGGATTGGATTCGGCACAGGATTATCTGACGCAATTGCAAAATTCACCGGATTCGGATCTGGCAGGCTGGTACGTTCCTGAAGAAGCTCTGAACAGCAAAGACTTCAAACAGGTATTTGATACGTATCTTTCCGAAGATCGAAAAACGATGACGATTGATGTTATTTTTGCAGAGAATCCATACGGCACAGAAGCTATTGACCGTGTTCCTGACATTGAAGCGGCAGTACATCGTGCGGTACAAGGCAGTACGCTTGAAAAAGCAGACATAGCTATAGGTGGCGTGACGAGTACATTTGCAGATTTGCAGGAGATCTCGAATAATGACTATACACGTACTGTCATGCTGATGCTGGCGGGTACATTCATTATTCTGGTCGTGCTGCTTCGCTCGGTCATTATGCCATTGTATCTAATCGTTTCCTTATTACTGGCTTATTTCACATCAATGGCGTTAACCGAAGTGGTCTTTGTTAATATCCTTGGATTCGCAGGCATCAGCTGGGTTACTCCGTTCTTCGGATTTGTCATGCTGATTGCACTCGGTGTGGATTATAGCATCTTCTTGATGGATCGTTTCAATGAGAACAAAGGCATGAAAGTACAGGATGCCATGTTGTACGCGATGAAAAACATGGGAACCGTTATTCTATCTGCAGCGGTCATTCTGAGCGGAACTTTTGCTGCGATGTATCCATCCGGTGTTCTCTCAATGATGCAGATTGCTACAGTAGTTCTTAGCGGGCTGATCCTGTACTCTCTGCTCTTCCTGCCATTCTTCGTGCCAGTGATGGTGAAGATGTTTGGCCGGGCGAACTGGTGGCCATTCCCTAACAAGGAACAGGCAGATTCCGTTGATTCGGATCGGACCCTTGGCATGTAATATAATGCATTGCAATGAATGGATTAGGCTCTGCCGTGTTATGCGGCAGGGCTTTTTCTTTTTTTAAATCTGTAGAAAAACCACATCTTCTGCAAAAGAAAGGTGCTTGCCTAAGGACACCATCCCGCGCCTTGTCTTGCCACTCATCATAAGATATAGAGCAGTTCATTATTGTTCAGGAATTCACAGCAGAGAGGGGCGACGGGATGGTATATCGATATGTGGCTATAGGAGATTCATTAACGGTCGGTACAGGAGCGTTGCTGGGCACCGGCTTTGTTCCTTTATATCGGCGAATGGCAGAAATGAATGTTCGTACATTTGTATCCATGGAAAATATGGGCGTAAATGGACTGACGTCTGGGGGGATGTTGCAGATGATCTCTTCGCATCCCCGCGTACGGCAATCGCTGAGTGAGGCGGATATCATTACATTATCCATTGGCGGGAATGATCTGATTCGTACCTTTAAATCAAGTGGCGGCATACCCAATGCCAGTAAAATGACACAGGTGCTTGGAGAAACCCGCAGTAATGTATCCCAGATCATGAGGCACATTCGGCAGTTAAAGGGCAATAGTGAGTATATGGTCCGATCTATCGGATTGTACAACCCGTATCCACAAGCGACGGAAGCAGCCTACTGGGTGCGCCAATATAATTCATTTTTGAATGGAGCGGGATCGGGCAACTATGCGTGTGCTCAGGTTTATGACAAGTTCGAAGGTCGTGAGCGTGAGCTGTTGTTCTGGGACAGAGTGCATCCCAATGCGAGAGGCTATCGTGTTATTGCAGAGCAGCTTAATCGAACCGGATATTATCCGTTCTCATGATCACGTTGGAACAGAACTAGACCGAGCGATGGACTTCCTTTAAGATAAATAAAAGACCGTTCCATTTTGAGAGATAAAGGGGTTAATTTTTGGTGCAAAATATCGAATCCGGTTCCCTCCATCATTCAGAGCAGCAACGTATATCCGAAGTGTTGGCCTCATATGGTTTCACATCGGACTGGATAGGTGAGCGTGGAAAAGGTGGGATGAATAATTCTACCTACATGCTCCATATAGACGGGACGAGTTACGTAATGAGACAATATGAAACACATAATGATCCGATGAAAATCACCTTTGAACACGAGGTGCTGGAAGCCCTCCAGCGTTCGAACTTTAAGCTTCATACACCTTCACCTGTAAGGCGGTTATCTGGCGAGGGGGATACCTTTCTTCCTGTAAAAGATACCCTCACAGGTCATACCAAAATTGCGACGCTGTTTCATTATCGGGAAGGTGTCAATCCCATCTGGCATAAGCCAGACCAATTATTTGGACTCGGTAAAGCGGCGGGGGCCCTGTCTTCTGTTATGGCAACGCTGGATATACCACTTGAACCTGTGTATCCACCGTACTACCAAATTCAGGATGCGTATCCGCTCTGTTCACCAGAACGATTATTACAACTATGCGCATCGCCGCCAGAGGCATTAATCGCATGTGCGCATGAGCTGAAGCAACTGGGAGATGCGCTGCCAGATCTGTTTGATGCCCTGCGGGGAATGGAACAGTTGCCGCATCAATTGGTCCATGGAGACGTGAATGCCTCGAATGTTTTGTCAGATCAGCAAGATGGTGAAATCTGTGCCATTTTGGATTTTGAATTTGCGACATGGGATTTGCGGGTCATGGAGCTGGCTGTTCCGATGTCTGATCTTCTTACCATGGACAAGAGTGAAGATTGGATGTGGCAGGCACAAGAGGGACTGATCAGGGGATTTCGGGAACAGGTCAGCCTTGAACCGGAAGAGTTGTTAGCCATTCCTCGATTAATTCTGCTGCGCAGTCTGGATGTGGTCATGCATTTCATCAGTCGGATGTTCGAGGGCACAGATGAGCCGGAAGTGGCTGTGGATCAGATTAAGAAGCTCAAACAGCGGATGGACTGGATGCGTCTGAATGAAGAACGCCTGCATGAGATTTTGGTATATTAATATCATTGTTATGAAAAAAGTGCACTGTTTCTGCTCATACGAGGGCAGAGATCAGTGCACTTTTATTAGTTAGAATAGTGATATCTGAAGATTACATCGGATAACGGATGACACTACAATCCACGTTTGCGGAACCAACTGCGGACAGCCCAGCGGCGCTCCTGACGTTTCTTGTATTTGGGCAACGAACGATATACGTTCAACGATTGCTCGTAAGCCTGCTTCGCATCTGCATTACGTCCAAGGGAACGATGGACCGTGCCGAGCAGATAATACGCTTCACTGGAAGAGGAATGAATCTCCTGAAATTGATGCACATAATCCAGCGCTTTATCCTCATGTGTATCTTTGAAGGCACCGGCAAGGGTTAAGTACGGGCGTCCGTACTTGACTCTTGGGTTGATCTCAAGGGCTTTTAAAATGTGACGTTCTCCCGTTTCGATGTTGCCCAGGTGAAGCTCAGTGGTTCCCAGTGCCTCCCAATATTCGGCGGATTGTTCGTATGGGCGCTCCAGTTCAAGCAATAAGGCATGTGCTTCAGTGTAACGTTTGCGCTCAATTAACAGGCGAGCCAGTTCCAGCTTGGAAGACACTTCATTGGGACTCATGGCAAGCTGTTGGCGAAGCCGGGAGATGTTACGCAAACGCTTGAGAGGTCTGGTGAAGCTTGGGAACACCCCAACGTATCGACGATCCAGGAAATACAGGATAACGAGTAAAATGAGGATGGCAATGAACGGATTACCTACAATCCGCCATAGAAGGCCAAAGATAAGAAATTTAATAAGCACAGGTTCAACTCCAATTATGATGTAATCGCATTTCGTACACTTAAAATATATTTCGATTGGTCCAACGGATTAACTCCTCTGCGTTTGCGAGCAGTGTTCACATCCGCAGGACAATCCTGGTATCCGGCAAATGAAGTGGTAAGCACTCCGCGGCCGCCAGTCTCGGAACGCAGCTTCACCGGATAATCCATTGACGTTGCAAGAGGCATAAGTCCTTCAATAATACAGCGTCCACTACCGATGACAGGGGCTTCGAAGGTTGCCCGCATATGTACCAGATCGCTGAGGGCCTTACCGCCATATTCCTCCGGGACCGTTAGTCGGAACTGAAGAAGGGGTTCCAGCAACGTGGTACCTGTTCTCGCTAATCCATCCATGATTCCCATAGGCGTGGCTACGACAAAATCCAGCGGATGGGTATGCCAGACATGATGTTCTCCCTCCACCAGCGTGATACGCAGGTCAGTTACTTCCCAACCGAGCATACCTTGAGACAAGGCTTCGGGAATCCGCCGTTCAACTTCATTCTGATAACGTAACAGCAGATCATCGGTCCTTACGGTTGAGGCATAGATCAGACCGCTTCCGCGAGGCAAAGGTTCAATCCTGAAGCGCAGGATGGCCCAGCAGGGCTTGGGCATCGTATAAGCGATGTAACCTTCCCCGGCTGCACGAGGCGTTTCCTTATAGATAACGGATGGTGGATCGAACACAACATCCAAACCGAAACGGCTCCGTAACAGGCTGGATAAAATCTCAAGCTGAATGGTTCCCATGACCTTGAGATGCAACTCTCGTTCCTCCGGCAACCATTGCAGGTCAAGTAAGGGGTCTTCATCCGTCAACTCTTGCAATGCTGCGACAAGATTGGGATACAGCGCCGGGTTCTTGCCATGCACTTGTACGGTCAACAAAGGCACAGCCATCTGCGGCAAAGGAGGCACACCCTCGGGACTGCCAATAATGTCCCCCACATGTGTATCACTCAGTCCGAACAGTGCCGCAATCTGCCCTGCGTGAACGCTACCTGTGTCGGCCCATTTCCGTCCATCCATACGGCGAATCTGCGTCACTTTCTCTTCAAGTTCCCGCGTCGAATTATGAATGGTATCCCGGTTGTGGAGACTGCCACCATACATGCGAACGTAGGCCGTGCGTCCCATCGTGCGGTCACGTTCAATCTTGAACACAACACCCGATACGGGGGAATCCACAGGTTGTGCAGGTGGAGGCAGAAATGCAAGGACCGTGTCCAGCAATGCCGTGACACCGATTCCTTTGCCGGAGGCACCATAACACACAGGGAACATCTCACCCTGATGCACATACCGCAAGAAGGCTTCATTCAGATCCCTTTGGGATAATGGAGTCTCATGAATGTAGGCTTCCATGACCTCTGGGTCCAGTTCAGCGAGTATCTCGACCAGACCAGGGATGGATGGTGTGAGATCTGACAGCGTATCCTGATTATCATTCCATAGGGAGCTGATGCCATGAAATGTATCTTCATGGAATTGATACGTTTGGATTTCGCATGCGAAAGGGGACAGGGTGGAACGAATCTGTTCCATGACTGCTGGGGCAGATGCGCCAATCCGATCCATTTTATTAATATAAATGATGGTTGGGATGCGGAGTGAACGAAGGGCATGCCAGATGGCCTCACTCTGGGCTTGAATTCCCTCTACTGCGGACAGAATGAGTATAGCGCCGTCCATCACCCGAAGTGCTCGCTCGACTTCCGAGCTGAAATCAATATGTCCAGGTGTATCAATGAGGTCAATGATGGTGTTCTTCCAGATTAGAGAGGTCATGGCTGCCTGAACGGATATGCCACGTTCCTTTTCAATGTCCAGTGAGTCTGTGGCGGTTGTTCCTTCATCTACACGTCCCGGACTGCGGACGACACCACTCTCATATAACATATGCTCAGTGGTTGTTGTTTTCCCCGCATCCACATGGGCGAAGATGCCAATATTCCTGCGATTCAATTCGTTTAACATGGACTGCCAAGCTCCTCTGACAACGGAATGCAATATTTCCGACAAGTAATAATCCAGATTATCATACCACATCTACCATATGGAAGAATATGTGGATATATATGATTAAAGCGGGAGGACTACGTTCAGGCCGGTTTTAGTTTAACGTGAGCTGTTCATGGCTCTGCGGTAAGCTGCGGGAGTTGTACCAGTCAATTTTTTGAATTGACGATAAAAGTGGGGCAGACTGTCGAACCCGCAAGCATCAGCAACGGCTGCCATCGTCTCATCGCCCTGCATCAGATGTTCTTTCGCCATAATAACTCTTCGGGCTAATGCGTAATCCGTTAGAGTCATGCCCGTGTATCGTTTGAAGGCACGACTGAAGTGGGCGGGTGATACCGCAGCATACTGAGCCAGTTCATTCAGGGATAGGCCATTTCGAAGGTTATCGTCAATATGAGAGATCGTAGAAGAGAGCCATGAGGGTCCCGCAGCGGATTTCCCCGGGTTCGCAGGTCCCGCAGCTTCCAGACGTTCCAGAAAAATGAGCAACAGTTGTAGCCTCAACAGGGCCGCATGTGCGCTTAGATGATGACCGAGCTGAAGTTCGGTCTGTATATCATCAATAAGGGCTGCTACCTGTGATTGCTCTTGTGTACTCAGATGTCTCTTATACACTCGTTGTCTGCGACAACGTTCAAACAGGCTTAACATAGAAGAAGCAGCGCCTCCAGCGGTCGAGGCCAGCAATCCCGGGCTGAAGAACAATGCGGAAGATGTGACAGGATTTCCAGCATCCGGCAAGGCTCGATGAACTGTGCTGCCCGGAATAATGAACAGATCTCCTTCCTGCATATTTTCAAGTCCTGTATCAATAAAGATGCTTCCCTGACCCCGATATACATAGATAATTTCATGCCAGTCATGAAGATGATCCGGCAATTCATTCTGGGGAGATTTGGTGTCGCTGTACACCAGGCGGAACGGGATACCGGATTCTGCCTGAATAGTTGTACGAACAGGTGAACGTTCCATAAAGACTCCTTTCCAGACAATCGTCTTCAACGAGATGTTATACCTGGTCATGAGAGAGTATATTTACCGCAATATAAGCAATTTAATTTCCTTTTATTGATGATACAATGAATTTAAAGTGTTTACAATAAAAGGGTGCAGAGCCTTCGAACTGCATTCCGACAGTACAAATAATCGATGAGGTGAGTGTCCATGTCGGCAAGCACGAAACGGCCAGGGTTGAAGCTGAATTTACTGGGGAGCGACGGTCAGCGCAAGTGCAAGGAGATTATGGAGCGCCCCGTGAAGGTTTTGCAGATCGGAGAAGGTAATTTCTTGCGGGGATTTGCGGACTGGATGCTTCATGAGAGTGCCAGACAAGGCAAATTCCATGGAAGTGTAGCTGTTACCCAACCACGACCGGGAGGCAAGGCCAAGCTGGAACAGATTCGCGATCAGGATGGATTATATACGATGATTACGAGAGGTCTGTCTCAAGGGAAGCCGGTTGAGCGGACAGAGTTGATCTCCATTTTTTCACAGTGTATCAATCCGTATGAGGAATGGGATGCCTTTCTGAACTTGGCAGAACTGCCTTCACTTGAGTTCGTTATTTCCAATACAACTGAATCAGGATTGAAATATTCGTATGCGGACTATATCGAGGGTGAACCGGTTCAATCCTTTCCGGGGAAATTAACGGTGTTTCTGCATCGGCGATATTTGAAATTTGATGGTGACCCATCCAGAGGTTTGATTCATCTGCCATGTGAGCTGCTTGAAGGCAATGGGAATGTGCTGCGCAGTTGTGTCCTCCAGCATAGTGAGGATTATGGGTATTCAGATGGTTTTCGTTCATGGATCGAGAATCATAATCATTTCCTGAACAATCTGGTAGATCGAATTGTGACAGGTGCGCCGACCCGGGAGGAAGCTGATTCATTGACGAATCGCTGGGGGTATGAGGATCAGTTGATTAATACGGCAGAGCCATATCATTTCTGGGCTATTCAGGGCGATGAATCATTGGACAAAAAACTTCCTCTTAAGCAGGCAGGTCTCAATGTACATTGGGTGAAAGATCTGAAGCCTTTCCAGATACGCAAGGTTCGTATTTTGAATGGGGCACATACCTTAATGTCATCCCTCGGCATTCTGCAAGGCAAGCAGCATGTGAGAGAAACGATGGAAGATCCGCATTTTGGCTCATGGATCAGGGAAGCTGTGCATCAGGAGATCGTTCCTGCCCTGGATATGCCCGATCATCAGCTGGACCAGTATGCGGAAGAAGTCTTCGAACGCTTCCTTAACCCGTACATTGATCACAAATTGCAAGATATTGCATTGAATACGATCGGAAAATTCAAGGTTCGTGTGCTGCCTACACTGTTGTCTTACGAGCAAAATCAGGGAAGTTGGCCAGTACGTTTAATTGAAGGATTTGCTGGATTATTATGTCTCTATCGTCCTGTGAATACGCCAGAGGGTTACAAGGCACAACGACTGAATGGGGATGACATTCTGCTGCGGGATGACCCCGATGTGCTGAGTGCTTTGGCCGCACACTGGGACGGTTATGACACGCTCAACAGGGATCAGAAGCAACTGGATCACCGGGTAGCGGCTGTGTTGTCGGATACTCTGATCTGGGGCGAAAATCTGGATGCAAGAGAAGGGCTGCGTGCAGCACTTGTTCGTGAAATCGGTTTGTTGGAAGGTGAAGGGAAATGAACACAACAAGTACAATCAATGATTGGATTGCCATTCAACCACAGGATGACGTCATTATAGCGCTTCGTAATTATGCCAAAGGAGAACAGATTACACTGTCAGACGGAGTTTCTTTTAATTTGCTGGATGACGTGCCCAAAGGGCATAAGATTGCTGTTCATAAGCTGGCACCGGGTGATGATGTGATGAAGTATGGTTTCTCCATCGGGATTGCGAAAGAGCAGATTAGGCAGGGAAGCTGGATTCATAGTCACAACCTGAAGACGGGTCTGCACGGATTACTTGAATATGAGTACCAACCGGGAGTCCAGATTCAGACGGACATGCCTCCGGAACATCTGCGCTCATTCGATGGATATTTGCGTCCCAATGGTGAAGCAGGTATCCGTAATGAAATCTGGATTGTGAACACGGTTGGATGTATCAATAAAGTGTGTGAAGCTTTGGCACGTATGGGTCAGTCCCAGTTTGGAAGCCGGGTAGATGGTGTATTTCACTTTCCACATCCATTCGGGTGCTCACAGCTTGGCGATGATCTGAAGTATACACAACAGTTGCTGGCCTCTTTGGTGGAGCATCCGAATGCTGGAGGTGTGCTGGTCATCGGGCTGGGCTGTGAGAACAATCAGGTCGATGAATTCCGTGAGTGTATCGCTCCGGAATACCGAGGCAAAGTACGGTTTCTCAAAGCGCAAGAAACGGATGACGAGCTTGAGGAAGGACTTCGACTGATGGAAGAACTTGTGGAGATCGCCGAACATGAACAACGGCAGCCGCTTCCGCTCAGTAAACTCAAGATTGGTTTGAAGTGTGGTGGTTCGGATGGTTTATCCGGCATTACAGCCAATCCGCTGGTCGGTGCGGTTGCTGATATGTTGGTTGCTGCCGGGGGGACGGCTATTCTGACGGAAGTTCCGGAGATGTTTGGTGCGGAGACGATCTTGATGAATCGTGCTGCCAATGAGCAAGTATTTCACGATCTGGTGGACCTCGTGAACGGCTTCAAGCAATATTTTGTGAACCATGGCCAGAATATCTATGAGAATCCTTCACCTGGTAATAAGGCAGGTGGCATTACCACACTCGAGGAAAAGTCACTTGGATGTACGCAAAAGGGAGGGCGTTCTTCAGTCGTTGACGTTCTGCGCTATGGCAAACGTGTAACTCAAACTGGTCTGAATATTGTAGAAGCACCGGGTAATGATCTGGTGTCTGTCACGGCACTGTCTGCAGCAGGTGCACATATCGTGCTCTTCACAACAGGACGGGGCACTCCATTCGGAGGCCCGGTACCTACCGTCAAGATTGCGACTCAATCCGATCTTGCGAATCGAAAAAAACACTGGATCGACTTCAACGCAGGCCAACTGTTGGAGGGGCAGACGATGGATGAGGTCAAAGTACAGCTGTTCAGCCAACTGATTGACATTGCTTCAGGACGGTCTCATACACTCAGTGAGCAGCATGGATTCCGAGAGATTGCCATATTCAAGGATGGCGTGATTCTCTAAATCCATGCTGGATGGAGAGGACTATCGTCTGAGATGCATTTATAAGGTAAACCACACAGCCAATTCCGGTTGAAATTTGCACAACAACCGGGATTGGCTTCATTTAGATTCCACGGATGCCCATTGCTTTGGTAATGCTTGATAATGCGGCGGAAGATGCGTGTTGCTGCAGTTGTGTAACCAGCAGCTCACGTGCTTCTTCTACGCTGCCTTCAAATGGTGTAATGCCATGACGTTGCATCCAGTGATCTGCGGTCTCATATGCGGAGCTGTTCCATGCGACTTTGCCTTCAGCGAGCCCCTCTTTTTCTTTAGTTCCACTGATCACAATGGCAGCACAGCTCTGAAGGTCCAGTAGCCCGCGGTCAAATGCTTTTTTATCCTCTTTTGCCCCGAAACCGGCTTGTGATCGCAAGGCACGCCCATCGATGCCTTCCTGATCTGCAATTAACGCATGGAGTTTGAACGCTTCACGGGAGAGCAACCCTGCTTCATACTGCTCCTGGGCGGTTCTGGAGTCGGAAAGCAGTCGGTGGACCCAAGGGAAGTATTCACGCGAGACAAGAAGCGCTTTCTTTTTGACGAATTTTCCATATGCAGCGATGCCTTCTTCAGCCAGGCGTGAACGCCATAACCAGGGATCGCGTTCATCATCCTTGTGCCAATGTTCTTTGGGAGTTAGCGACGATAGAGAAGGGTATTCGGCGAATAGTGGTGCCAAAGGCAGCATCCCTATAGACTGGATGCGTTGTACTGCTTCTTCGTATGTTATAACGGGTTCATATGTCATGATATCAGCAGGCTCCTTTGAAAAGTATGATGAAGCGATTATTGGGTTGAAGCAATATATCTTCGGCTCACTTCCTCGGCATGCTGACGAATCTCGCTCCGGAGTTTGAGGGGCTCGATCACTTCAGCCTCACGTCCCAATCGGTAAAAAAACCGTACGGCCCAGTCCCATTCTCCTGGTGGACAGAGAAATGACAATTCCCAGAGATCTGGGGCAATTTCAATCATTTTTTCACCGATATGCTCGTCCTGTTCGGCTTCAACCATACCCCGATAACTCAGTCGTACTCTAACCAGAGTTGGCGGTTGTTCGGGAGGGATCGGCTTGTTGCGCTGTTGCTCTGCCTGTTCGCTTAACGCCTGTTCATCCTGTGGCTCGATCGCCTTGACATCCATTATTCGATCGACCCGGAACAGACGCTGTTCACCATGTTCGATGGAATATGCTTCACAATACCAGAAGCCGGAGGAAGCATATACCCGTGTGGGACAGATATGTAGCCATCGCATACGTGATACGGAGCGGTACAGCACACTTAACCATCCTTGTTCAGGTATACAGGCCAGCAATGGATCGAGGTGATGAAGGATGTAATTGCGATCTGGAATGTGATGATGCAGTTGTTTGAGCATGGGATCAATTCGGGCCATGATATCATCTGGAATAATGGCTTTAACTTTGTTCATCAGAGTCCAGCGTTTCTCATGAAAGGGCGTGTCAGCGTAGCGACTCAGACCCTCAAGAGCGAATATGAGCGTCGCTGCCTCTACCGGGTCCAGTTGTAATGGGGGCAATACATAACCTTCCATTAAACTAAAACCACCTCCCGGACCCGAAATGGCAATAATGGGCACATTCATCTCGGAGAGGGACTGAATATCCCGGAGGATTGTACGACGGGAAACTTCGAATTTCTCACCTAATGAGTGTGCCGTTTCGTGACCATGCTGTAGTGCCATTACGATGGCAGCAAGCCGATTTGTTCTGTTCATGTCAGCCACTCCGTTTCGATCTTTGCGCCGCCGGAAAGTGATGTCGTAGTTATACTTACTATTGTAACAACGAATAAGTGACATCATGAGTGTCACCAATATTTCAGCTGTTCATCATTTTATGATAGATCAGCAACAGGGTTCACAAGCAAGTTCCGGCAGGCATTGTTAAAATGTATGTCTCGTCCAATTCGCTTTGCAATGTGATATTTCCTTCTATTAATTAAACCACAGATCATGCCAAAAACCCGTATCCGGTGTGAACGGATACGGGAAGTAGCAGCTTATAGATTGCAGAAGAGGATAAAGGTATGAAATTTATACCAATATCCTCGCTGAATACAATAACAAGCACAAAAGGAATAAATATGTGACACTTTGTATCAAGGGGATTTCTGCCACATGATGTGCTTCCAATGATTCGAATGAAGCGAAATTGCTTATTTCATTTCGAGCAATTGCACCCCGCGGGCCTCAATCTCAACATTTCCCGACAGTTCGCGTTGGGTGAGCAGATCATGAGCCTGGGCTGTACCGAGATCATAGGATTGCGTGGTTGCGTTATGGTTCATGACAAATAGGTAAGGTTTGCCGTCTTTGGTACGTGCACTGACTTCAACACCTTCCGGTGTCTCAAGCAAGGACTCTACATTCTTGGCTGCTGCAAGCTGTCCCAACAAACCATCCAGGAAGCGTTCATCCGGGTCGGATGCAACGTACCAGGCTTCACCTTGGCCAAAGGTATTCCGTGTCACAACAGGCATGCCTTTATAAAAGTCGTCTCCATACTCCGCGATGACTTCGGCACCTTCACTGTGCAGCAGGTCACACAGCATGCCGCAGCCATATTCTCCTTTGAGATTGCCGTAGGCTTCTTTGAGAACAATGCGATTCTTTTGCTCAGGTAGCAGGGCATCAATCTCCTCCACCCAGATACCGAGCAGTTTACGGAGTTCTCCCGGATATCCACCTGTGGTTACGAGATCGTTCTCATTCACAATGCCACTGAAGAAGGTCGTCAGGAACGTTCCACCTGATTCAACATACTTCTCCAGTTTGGCGGCAAATCCTGGTTTAACCATGTAAAGGACAGGGGCAAGGACAATGTCGTATTTGCTCATATCCGTATCCACACTGATGATATCTACTTGTATGTTGCGGCGGAAGAAGGCTGCATAATATTTATGGATCTGATCCACATAGTTCAGGGCAACTGTAGGTCCGCTTGATTTTTCAATGGCCCACCAGTTATCCCAGTCGAACACAATCGCTACTTTGGATTCAACAGATGCATCCAGCGTGGTATCACCAAGGATCTGCAATTCCTTGCCGAGCTCGGCGACTTCGCGGAATACACGTGTATTCTCATGTCCAGCGTGTTCGATAACTGCACCATGATACTTCTCACAGGCACCGATGGAGCGGCGAAGCTGGAAGAACATGATGGTATCGGCCCCGTGCGCAACAGATTGATAACTCCACAGACGCATGACACCTGGACGTTTCAGGGAATTATACGGCTGCCAGTTCTGCTGACTTGGTGTTTGTTCCATAAGCATGAACGGTTGACCATCCTTCAATCCGCGCATAAGGTCATGAGCCATGGCCGTGAAGCTGACAGGTGTTGCGAGACCGGGATAGCTGTCCCAGGAGACGATATCCATATGTTTTGCCCATTTGAAATAGTCCAATTGCTTGAAGAAGCCCATCAGATTGGTCGTCACAACGGAGTCCGGAATGTGTTTTTTGATCGCATCGTACTCCAACAGATAACAATCCAGCATGCTGTCGGAGTTAAAGCGAGAGTAGTCCAGCGAGATTCCCTGGAATGTTGAATTGTTGTTCCCCCAATGTTCGCTCAGGTTGCTTGGAAGTACAATCTCGTCCCAATCGTAGAAAGTATGCCCCCAGAAATTCGTGTTCCATGCTTGGTTGACCCGTTCCAGAGTCTGATAACGTTCCTTCAGATACACGCGGAATGCTTTCTCACAGTTATCACAGTAACAATCACCGCCATATTCATTGGAGATGTGCCATACGAGAACTGCGGGGTGATCCTTGTATCGTTCGGCCAGTTTATCTGCAATCTTCTCAGCATATTTGCGATAGGTTGGGCTGTTGGGACAGGAATTATGTCGCCCGCCGAATTTGCGTTTGCGTCCGTCAGCATCTACACGAAGCACGTCTGGATATTTCTTCGCCATCCAGGCCGGATGGGCAGCCGTACTCGTTGCAAGGCATATATAGACACCATTCTCATATAGACGATTAATCAGTTGGTCGAGTTCTTCAAAACGGTAAGTAACTTCATCAGGCTGAATCAATGCCCATGAGAATACGTTGATTGTGGCAATATCAATGCCTGCCAATTGGAACATGCGCAGGTCTTCAAGGTGGGTTTCGTGGTCCCACTGTTCCGGGTTATAATCGCCGCCGTAGAACATTTTGGGTAGTTTGCTGCTAATCAATGTGTTCACCTCTTGTATAAGAATAATCCTATACTATATGATACATATGACTTTTAAAATATAATAAAAGTAATGACTCATATAAGAATACGGAAGTCTAATTTCGCTTATACCCAAGGAGGCATCCCATGTTTATCTCACCCCGACATCAACGATATTTCATGACATCACGTGATCAGCCGCTGCCCCTTTATATTGAGAGCCTGGGTTATAACGGCAATCAGGAGAAGGTGTCCAGACCTGCGGGGTATCCCTGTTATCACTGGCTTCAGACCGTGAAGGGAGCCGGAGAATTCAAGTTTGCCGGGTCCACGGTCATACTGGGGGAAGCATCCGGTATTTTGCTGCCTCCGAATGAACCGCATGAATATGTGCGCGCTCAGGGGGAGTGGGAGACACTATACATTACATTTGGCGGTTCGCAGTGTCCGGCAATCATGGAGTCACTTGGTCTGGGTGAAGCGGCATTCCATCAGTGGGAGAAGGGCAGCCCATTTAACAATTACGGCCAGGAGGTACTGGAGTCAATCAGCAGTGATCAAGATTTGTCGGGACTCGAAGCTTCAGCGGATATATATCGATTTCTGATTATGCTCAAAAAACATGGTATGACGGGCAATCGTCATTCCATCTCACATGCCGTGGAGAGATTGGCCCCGCTCATTGCATTCATGGAGCAGCATTATGGGAATCCCGAGATTGGGCTTGAACATATGGCTGCCGTTACGGGGATCTCATCCAGGCATTTGAACACCTTGTTCAAACAGTCTTTTGGCATGACAGCCTATAGTTATTTCATTCTGCTGCGTATTCGCAAAGCCAAGGAAATCATGACAGGTGATACTGCCCTGACGATTAAGGAAACTGCAATTCGGGTTGGCTTTCGGGATTCAAGCCATTTTGTTGCTACTTTTCGCAGGATTGAGGGAGTGACTCCCGAACAGTTCCGTAATTTGTACTAACTTGTACTCAAATGATTAAAAAGTGATGCCAGGAAGGTATTGATGCATGAGGGTCATTGCCGTTATGATGGTATCGATTCCTGAGATTCGAAAACGTTTAAACGGACACTTAGTATCCGTTCTACTTGGAGAGGATGATTGAAGATGACAACCACGATACCCTTATGGGATCATGCTGCACCTTATGCAGCGCAGGGTCATGAAGACGACATGCCACATTTGATTCCATTTATTCAGCCCGGTTCCGAGAGCGCTGTCATTGTATGCCCTGGTGGTGGCTATGGATTTTTGGCTGATCATGAAGGTGCTCCAATAGCCGAATTGCTGAACCGTGCAGGCATCAGTGCATTTGTCCTGAAATATCGGGTGGCACCTCACCAGCATCCAGCACCGATAACAGATGGTCAGCGTGCCATACGTTATGTTCGTGCGCATGCCGAGCAGTACGGCATCAATCCTGCCAAGATTGCAGTACTTGGTTTCTCCGCAGGAGGACATCTTGCAGCAACACTGGGAACGCTGTATGACGAGGGACAACACGATCATGAGGATCGTATTGAACGCCAGAGTTCACGCCCGGACCGGGTTATTCTCTGTTATCCGGTCATTACGATGGAGTCCTATGGACATGCCGGTTCCCGTGAAAATCTGCTTGGATCTGACGCGTCTGCCGAGCAGATTAAAGCTTTCAGCGCGGAGCAGCAGGTGAGAGCGGATGCTCCTGAAGCGTTCATCTGGCACACCAGTGATGATCAGGCAGTACCTGTAGAGAATAGCTTGCGTTATGCACTGGCATTGGGTGCGCATGGCATTCCTTATGACTTGCATGTTTTTGAAAAGGGCTCACATGGACTTGGATTGGCTGAGGACAACCCCGCCGTTCGGGTATGGTCGGATCTATGCTTGACATGGCTTAAGAACCAAGGCTGGTAATTATATTAGCGCTTTAGAGCGAAGGAGTAAATGACAATGAAATTGCAGAAAAATGATAAGCTTCTGTTTATCGGAGATTCGATCACAGACTGTGGTCGGGAACATCCTGTAGGCGAAGGAAGTTCAGGTCTGGGCCATGGTTATGTAGCGCAAGTCTATGCCCTGTTGCGATCCATCTATCCGGAATTGATGTTGCGTGTCCAGAATGTGGGTAATAGTGGGAATACGATTCGTGATCTGAAACAGCGCTGGGATCGTGATGTGCTGGACCTTAAACCGGATTGGCTCACAATCATGATCGGTATTAACGATGTATGGCATCAGTTTGATAACCCACTCTCAACAGACTCCCATGTGTTTCTTGAAGAATACGAATCCACATTGCGTGAACTGGTGGCTTCGGTTCGTCCCAACCTAAAAGGACTGGTATTGATGACGCCTTATTACCTTGAGGCCAATCCGGAAGATCCGATGCGGGCCACGATGGATATCTACGGAGAAGCGGTACGCAGGGTTGCCAGCGAGTATGATGCGGTGTATGTGGATACACAGGCTGCATTTGCTCCATTTTGGGATCATTTCTATACGTCTGTGCTGACTTATGACCGGGTACATCCGGATGCAACGGGCCATATGGTCCTGTCCAAAGCATTTTTGGATGCCATCGGATTCGAATGGTCGGGCGGCGTCAAATCTTAAAAAGGACGTGATGGCATGAGCAATGTAACTATTGCAGTACAAACCCCCGCATTGCTGGGGGAAGGGCCGAGCTGGGATGCGGAGAACAATCGATTATTGTGGGTAGATATTGAAAGTTTCAAGGTGCATGTGTATGATCCGGCTACAGGTCAGGATCAAGCTTATGATGTGGGTGAACATGTCGGCGCGGTTGTTCCGTATCGGGGTGACGAGGTTGTGGTTGCATTACGCAGTGGGTTTCATACGTTTCACCTGATTACGGGTGAGCTGCATGCCATTGAGGACCCCGAACAAGATAAGGATACCAATCGGTTTAATGATGGCAAGTGTGATGCAAAGGGCCGTTTCTGGGCAGGCACGATGAGCATGAATAATGAAAGCAAAGCCGGATCATTGTATTGTTTGGAGGAAGGACAACCTGTTCGCACGATGGTACAAGGTGTATCTACATCCAACGGTCTGGGTTGGAGTCCGGACCGGAAGACCATGTATTATATTGATACTCCTACACGTTCGATTGACCGGTTTGATTTTGATCTGACAGCAGGTACGATACAGAATCGGACAAGTGTCATTCATATACCGGAGGAATTCGGTTTTCCGGATGGCATGACGGTTGATGGTGAGGGCATGCTGTGGGTTGCACATTGGGGCGGAGGAAGAATCACTCGCTGGAACCCGGATACATCTGAACTGTTGCAACAGATTGATATACCGGCAGATCAGGTAACCTCCTGCTGTTTTGGCGGACCCGATCTCGAAGATCTTTACATTACAACAGCACGTATAGGGATTAAGGAAGAACGTCTGAAAGCGACGCCGGATGCGGGTTCACTGTTTGTCGTCAGACCGGGAGTTAAAGGTCAGGAGACTCATGCCTATGGTAGCTCGAAATAAACAGGTGCCAATCATGTAGTGAACTTCTGTCTGGTCGGCCAGGTAAGAAATGATTCATTTTGTACTCTTATATAAAATATAACATGTCGAAAGGTGCTGTTCTAACAGCATCTTTTTTTATTGTACAGACAAGTTTAAACACTAAAAATATTTTACAAAAAACGATTTCGACAGAGGGGTTTTTGAATTTCCATCGAATGTTATTTATTGAAAGTATTATCCATATAACCGTGAATTAAGAATGATTATGTAAGCGCTTAACAATAAGGCTGGAGGGAGGTGAGGCTTCTTGTATCAAGGGATGCATTGATTCGTCTGGCACGCCATCATCAGCACGATGAGACAGCGGGGATAGACCAAAATGCAGTAACAAAGTTAAAGAGGAGGATAAGTTGATATGAGAACGTTTATGGGGAAATTACGAATCATGAGCCTGACAGTTGCTGTAGTAACTGCTTCGCTGGGAGGACTTGCTGGAACTACATCGGCGGCGCCGAGTGACGCCTATGAGTGGAAAAATGTGGTGACAGGTGCAGGAGGCGGGTTTGTACCGGGTATTATTTTCAACGAATCTGAAAAGGATCTGATCTATGCCCGTACGGATATCGGGGGAGCCTATCGCTGGAATGCGGATGACGAGAGCTGGATACCCTTAACGGATTTTGTTGGCTGGGATGACTGGAACAAGAATGGTGTGGACGCACTGGCTACGGACCCGGTTGATCCTGATCGCGTGTATATGGCAGTTGGGACGTATACGAACTCGTGGGACCAAAATAATGGTTCCATCTTGCGTTCTACGGATCGGGGAGATACATGGCAGACTACAAGACTTCCGTTCAAAGTGGGCGGTAACATGCCAGGGCGTTCGATGGGCGAACGCTTGAGCGTGGATCCGAATGATAACCGTATCCTGTATTTCGGTGCACGAAGTGGTCATGGATTATGGAAAAGTACTGATTACGGTGTGACCTGGAACGAAGTCACAAGCTTCCCGAATCCGGGGAATTATGTGCAAGACCCTTCGAATGAGTATACCAGTGACATCGTAGGCCTGGCATGGATTACGTTTGACAAAACAACAGGTTCGGCAGGGCAGGCAACCCAGACTATCTATGTGGGTGTTGCGGATAAAGCTCAGAGTGTATATAGAAGCACGAATGGCGGCCTGACCTGGTCAGCTGTTGCGGGTCAACCAACAGGTTATATCCCGCATCATGGTGTGTTTGATTCAGATGGAAGCCTCTATATTACGTACAGCGATGGTGTTGGACCCTATGATGGGACAAAAGGTGACGTTTGGAAACTGAACACGTCAACAGGTGTCTGGACCAACATCAGCCCTGTTCCAAGCAGCAGCACGGATAATTATTTTGGATATGGCGGATTGGCTGTCGATGCCCAGAATCCCGGTACATTGATGGTTGCGACATTGAATTCCTGGTGGCCTGATGCCACGTTGTTCCGCAGTACAGATGGGGGAGCGACATGGACACGCATATGGGAATTTGATGGATATCCGAACCGGAAGTTACGGTATACACAGGATATTTCGGCAGCGCCATGGCTCACATTTGGCACGAATCCTGCCCCACCCGAAACTACTCCAAAACTGGGCTGGATGATCGGTGATCTGGAGATTGATCCGTTTGATTCGGATCGCTTGATGTATGGAACAGGTGCTACGATCTATGGAACAAAGAACCTGACAGACTGGGATGATGACGAAAAAATCAATATTTCAGTGATGGCTAAAGGTGTTGAAGAGATTGCAGTACTGGATTTGATCAGCCCGCCAAGTGGTGCACATTTGGTAAGCGGATTGGGGGATGTCTCCGGATTCCGTCATAACAATCTGGACCAGGCGCCAGCGACCATATTTACGAGTCCGAACTATCCTTCCACAGAAAGTCTGGATTTTGCAGAGTTAAGTCCGAATACGATGGTTCGCGTAGGGAAAGCAGATTATGCTGCCGATTCAAATGCAAGATCCATTGGTTTGTCCAGTGATGGAGGCACGACATGGTATAAAGCAAATGCAGAACCTGCCGGCACAACCGGAGGGGGGACTGTAGCCATCTCTGCAGATGGTAACCGACTGGTATGGAGCACGTCAGACAAAGGTGTACATTACTCGACTGGTGGCAATTCCTGGACGGCAAGTACGGGGATACCTGCACAGGCGAAAGTGGTTTCAGATCGTGTCAACCCTAACAAATTCTATGGATTCGCAGCGGGCAAAATCTATGTGAGTGTGAATGGTGGCGCTACCTTCACGGCATCATCTGCGACCGGACTTCCAGTGGAAGGAAATGCCGATCTGGATGCCGTTCCAGGTGTTGAAGGTGAACTATGGTTTGCAGGTGGTAGTGAGGAAGCAGGTCCTTACGGATTGTGGCATTCCACGGATTCAGGAGCGACATTCACGAAGCTTGCCAATGTAGAGGAAGCAGACAGTATCGGATTTGGTAAAGCGGCCCCTGGGCAGAACGTTGTTGCGTTATATACGGTTGCACAGATCGATGGAACACGTGGATTCTTCCGCTCCGATGACGGTGGGGCCAATTGGGTTCGTATCAACGATGATCAGCATCAGTATGCTCGTGTAACCACAATTACAGGTGATCCACGTTTGTATGGCAGAGTATATCTCGGAACGAATGGCCGTGGAATTTTGTATGCTGACCGTGTTGGAGGTAACAATGGCGGAGGAGACGGCGGGGGTACAACACCAGTAACCAACTCTGCGATTACACCAGTTACAGCCGAATTTGATCGCAAAGCCGATAATCAGGTTGATATTCCAGTCACGTTAACGCTGAACGGCAATACACTTGTATCCATTCGTAATGGGAATGCAACGCTGGTTTCGGGTACAGATTACACGTTAACAGGCAATGAGGTCGTATTGAGTAAAAATTATCTGGCTTCCCTGCCAAATGGCGCAGCGGCACTAACCTTTCAATTCAGCGCAGGCGCTCATGCGACCTTGAATCTGCTCATCAAAGACACGACAGCTGCACCAGCTGGAACCATCCGCATTGAAATGTTTAATAGCAACACATCGGCAACGGGCAACTCCATCAGCCCCAAATTCAAACTGACGAATACGGGCACTACAGCATTGGATCTGTCTGATGTGAAAATCAGATACTATTACACGATAAACGGTGAACAGCCTCAGAACTTCTTCGCTGACTGGGCGACTGCCGGCAGTTCGAATGTAACAGGTACATTCAGTGCACTCAATCCAGTACGGACGGGTGCCGATCACGTGCTTGAGATCGGCTTCACAGCTTCGGCTGGAATATTAAATGCAGGACAAAGCACGGAAATCCATACTCGCATCTCCAAGAGCAATTGGACCAACTATACGCAAACGGATGATTATTCTTTTGCAGGCAGTCAGACCGCCTATACGGAGTGGTCCAAAGTCACGGGTTATATCTCGGGAAGTCTCCAGTGGGGAATTGAACCATAAGGGATAGATTTAACATAATATAAGATTGAAAATAGGGGTCCTGATTCGCCAAATGATCGAAAGGCGATTCAGGACTTCTTATTTTGTCGAAATATAGTGTAAACTATAGATAGTTACCATTGAATATACGATCGTTTTAGGATATAAAAAGATGTACAATCAATTTAATTTTAATGTAACCGCTAACACTGGAAAGTGTTTATAACCGATATATAATAAGTTGGTATAGCCTGTACAGATATAGAGGAAAGATTAGACAAGGGGGTCGCGATCATGAACCGGTTGTGCAAGGTGCTGATTGTTGACGATGAGTTTCTGGTAAGGCAGGGCATAAAGCATCATATGAACTGGGAAGCAGAAGGATTTATCATTGTGGGTGAAGCTTCCAACGGTGAAGAAGGTTTACAGCAGGTGAGCCTGTTAAAACCGGATATTGTGATTACCGACATTGTCATGCCTGTCATGGATGGTGAAACGTTTGTCCGTACACTAAAAGCCAATAATCCGCAGATTGAAGTTATTGTACTTAGCAGTTTCAGTGAGTTCGAATATGTACGATCTACGCTTCAGCACGGAGCAGCAGATTATATACTGAAACCGAAGCTGGACACGAATGAATTATTGCAGGTCCTTCAACGCACAGCGGGTAAAATTCAGGAGCTGCAGTTTGAGCCGTCGCACGATGGCTGGAGACTTGGACAGCTGATGGAGAAGATGTTATCCGGATTTACATTGGATGAAGATAGTGAAATGGCGATGATACGAGATACCTTTCCCCACAAATCCTTTCGTTTACTTGTGTATGAACCGATGGATGCTGGAGGGAATCGACTGAAGCTGGATCAGGAACAGATGGAATCCAGGCTCCGCAGTGATCTGCCTGAAGTGGAATGTGCTATGGTTCCGGCAGAGGGTACATTACCTGTGATGCTTCTTAATGTCGATCCCGCGAGAGATGGCTGGTTGGTTGAACGGATTAGACAGTTGGCGAGTGAAAAAGCTACAGGAGAAGGCGGTCCTGGTTGGGTACTTAGTGAAAGCTTTACTTCATTTGAACAGATGGGTGTTGTCTATCGCGAACGCCTGATTAAACTGATGGAATATCGCTTCTATTATAAGGATCGACCCATTCTGGTGTATGGTGAACTGCCTCCACTGCATCCCGCTGGTTATCAGTTTAATGTGAATATGTTCTTACAGCATGTGAAGCGTAACCGGGTCGAAACGGCAAGAGAGTATCTACAGGAACATGCGACAACCCTTGGACGGGATTATATTGCCGATGTGTTTGAGATCAAATCATTTCTCGGTAACTTGATCTTCAATGTGACCATTACCCTCGCGGATATGGATGTTCAGTCTTCCGGGTTGGAAGAGAGCAAATATACGTATTTCAAAAATGTGGACGGGGCTTCGAGTCTGGACGAAGTCATGACTGTACTTGATCAGTTTATGACGGAAGTTCAGGAGTGCACCGCTGGTGCAGGTGGAAAACGAAGTGACCCGAATATGAAGATGCTGCTGGACTATATGCATGAGCATTTTGACCAGCCACTCGGACTTGCTGAAGTAGCCAAGCACTTTCATTTCAATCCATCGTATTTATCCAGTTATTTTTCATCTCACAAAAAAGAAGGATTTAATGAATATCTGAATAAAATTCGGATTGAAAAAGCCGAGGAACTGCTGCGATCCGATGATGTAACGATCTCTGAAATTAGCAGTATGGTAGGCTATTCCGATCATAGTTATTTTTGCAAAGTGTTCAAAAAATTCACCGGACTATCACCAAGCCGATACCGGCGCAAATTCTGGGCATAAAGTCAGAAGGATAAGATCATGAAGAAATGGATGAACAGATTATCTCGTCTCGGTTTATTTCCCAAGTTGTTTCTGGTTATGGTCATCAGTATTGTTCTCGTCTCTGTACTCATCTTATGGACGACCATTCATATGTCTACCAATCTGTTTACTGAGACGTTCAGTATTACAAACTCCAAAGTGCTTAATCAGATCAAGACCAATTTTGAGTCTTTTAATGAATCGATTGCTGCGGTTACCAATAATGTAACTCAAAGTGGTGCCATTCGGGGATTTCTGTCTGAGGGGGATGCAGACTCAGTCTCAACGGCCAAATCTTTCTATAATATGCGTGAAACCATGAACCGGGTTCAAACCATTATCGAGTCATATGAAGTGGGGATTACCATTGTGGGTGTGAACGGACGAAGTTTTTCCACCAATCCGGCTTACATTAAGAAGACAGGAGATGAATTGAAGCAGGAGCCTATTACTAAAGAGGCGCTCGAGTCGCCGAGTCGGCTAATCTTTGACTATTACCGTGGTGATACCAGTGAAGGCGAACTGCAGATGATCTCTGCAACAAAGGCATTGACGGATCGAACAAGAAGTCATATATACGGGACACTTTATGTCACGATGAGAGAAGTGGAGTTCCAACAGTTCTATTCCAGTTTCACGAGTCGGGGTAATGATGTGGTCATTATGAACGAAAAGGGCGAAATCATATCTTCAAACCGTATGGACTGGATCGGAACAATTCAGCCGGAGCTACTCACATATGCTAAGGATTTGAGTGGGGACGCTTCGAAAAGTATTAATGCTCGTGTCATGGGACAGGAGAGCATTGTTCTATCCGAGTATTTACCCTTTTATCGGTTTTACCTGATTAATGTGGTGGATAAAGATATGGCGATGGGGCAGCTCATTGACATGAAGACGGTTGCGTTGATCTGTACAGCGATCGTTATCGGTGCGCTTGTTCTGGTGTTTCTGATTACCAGCCAAATCACCAAATCACTGCGCAGACTGGTGAAGCAGATGTCTAATATCACGAAAAGTGATCTGGATAACTACATACCGGTTAGTGGCAGTTACGAGAGTCGGCAACTGGGCCATGCGTACAACTACATGCTTGATGAATTGCATGATTATGTGGATCAATTAGTACAGACACAGCATGAACAACGAAACGCAGAGCTTGCGGCATTACAGAGTCAGATTAATCCTCATTTCTTGTACAATACACTTGCATCTGTCAAAGTGCTGGTGCAACAAGGCAACAAGGACAGGGCTGCGGATACCATTAATGCCTTGATTGGATTGCTGCAAAATACGATCAGTGATGTGAGTCAGACGGTTACAGTGGAGCAAGAAGTTGAGAATTTGAAAAATTATGTCTTCATTAATCACGTCAGATACGGTGGCCGAATTAAAGCAGCTTTTTACGTTGCTCCGGATTGTACACACTATCATATACCCAAACTGGTGATCCAGCCGTTTATCGAGAACGCATTTTTCCATGGATTTATCAAGAAAGAGACGGGTACGATTCATGTCATGGTGTCCAGAGCAGGAGAATCACTTATCTGTGAAATTATGGATAATGGCGATGGTATTGAAGGATTTGTCATGGGAGAAACGTTGCCCAATCCGAAAAATAATCGTCAACTTTTCAGCGGAATCGGTATTCGCAATGTACATGACCGTATTGAGTTATTATATGGTTCGCCTTATGGTGTTACCATTATGAGTAAAGTCGGGGAAGGGACGAGAGTCACCGTTACACTGCCTTTAATCACGGGTTGAATTCTAGCCTGTTTCAATTGAATACGATTAAAATCATGATCCCTCGTGGCTGTATTTTTGCAGAAACGGGGGATTTTGGTGTGTCATAGTTGCAATGAAAACACATATTTGTACGATTTCAAGATCAAGATAATACAAAATCAAAAGAAATTACAAAAAACCAAATTTAATGCAAACGGTTTCTGTAAAGGTTTTCATTGTGGCAATAAGATGACAAATCCGCACAAAATTATTACTAACGAATGGAGATATGGGAATGATAAGATGAATACATCGAAAGCAACCGCTTTCAGAAAACGCAAACAAATTACACACAAAGAGGTCGAAGGGGAGTTGAACGTTTTGAAAAAAATGTGGGTATTGATGCTCGTTACAGTACTGCTGTTGTCCGCATGTTCATCCGGTGGTGGAGGTAATTCTGCCAGTGGTGGAGATGAAAAAACAAACGAAATTACGATCTGGGCTTGGGACAAAGCATTTAATGTCGCTGCTCTTGAACAAGCAAAAGAAATTTATCAAAAAGAAAATCCTGATTTGAAGATCAACATCATTGAGAATGCTCAAGATGCGATTATCCAGAAGCTGAACACAGGATTGAACTCTGGAACAAGCAGCGGTCTTCCAAACATTGTATTGATTGAAGACTATCGTGCACAAAGCTTCCTGAGTGCGTATCCGGATGCGTTTAAAGATTTGTCTTCTACAATTAAAGCTTCCGATTTTGCAGATTACAAAATTGGACCAACTTCTTATGAGGGCAAACAATATGGAGTTCCATTTGACTCCGGCGTAGCAGGTTTGTACTACAGAACGGATTTGTTGGAACAAGCGGGCTACAAGTCTGCTGACCTGCAAGACATCACTTGGGATGATTACATCCAAATCGGTAAAGATGTAAAAGCAAAAACAGGTAAAGAGCTGCTGTCTCTTGACCCTAATGATCTTGGTATCATTCGCATGATGATCCAAACAGCAGGCAAATGGTACACTGCAGAAGATGGCAAGACACCTGACATCAGCAGTAACCCTGCATTGAAAGAAGCTTTCGAAACGTACAAAAAAATGATGGATGCCAACATTGTTAAATTGCACTCTGACTGGAGTCAATTCGTTGCCAACGCCAATAATGGTAGCGTAGCAACAATTCCTACAGGTAACTGGTTCTCACCATCTGTACGTCAAGAAGCATCCCAATCCGGTAAATGGGCTGTAGCTCCAATGCCGAAAATGGCTGGTCAATCTAACTCTGTACATGCATCCAACTTGGGCGGTAGCTCATGGTATGTTATGAACAATGTACCTGGTGCAGATCAAGCAGCTGACTTCATGGCTAAAACATTTGGTTCTGACAAACAATTGTACCAAGACTTGTTGACAAACATTGGTGCGATCGGTACCTACAAACCAGCTACTGATGGTGATGCGTACAACAAGCCAGATGAGTTCTTCAGCGGTCAAAAAATCTTCAGTGATTTCGCAAATTGGACCAAAGAAATTCCAAATGTAAACTATGGTAGCAACACATATGCAATTGAAGACATTCTGGTTGTTGAAATGCAAGCGTACCTGAATGGTAAATCAATTGATGAAGTTTTGGCTGAAGCACAAAAACAAGCTGAAGCACAATTAAACTAGGATACCCAAGGTAACTTATAGAACCCAAGGTAACTCGGAGCCGTCTCCCTTGTCTGGCGCAAGTCGAACCGGATAAGGCGAGAGGCTCTGTGGGTTCTATCCATGTTCCGTGGAGAGAGAGAGGAGCCATACTGTGAAAGCCATAAATACAGGAGACAGTCTCCAAAAGAAAAGTAATTTGACTGGATGGGCTTTTGTTTTGCTGGCTGTTATCGGAATTGTAGCATTTTACTTCTATCCGATGATTCAAGCGCTGCTCTTATCATTCAAGTCTGGCAAAGGGGCCAATCTTGAATTTTCGGGCCTTGCGAACTACAAAAGATTGTTAGTTGATACCACGTTCCGCACAGCATTATCGAACACATTCATCTATTTGATCATTCAAGTGCCAGTAATGATTATTCTCGGTTTGTTTATTTCCGTATTGCTGAATGACAGCACACTGCGCTTCCGGAGTTTCTTCCGCACAGCCATTTTCTTGCCTTGTGTAACTTCATTGGTAGCCTATTCTGTTGTATTCAAATATTTGTTTGCACCGGATGGAATGGTCAATCAATTCTTGATGGGCTTGCACATAATTGGTGATCCAATTCAATGGATCACAGACCCGTTCTGGGCTAAAATTACGATCATAATCGCCGTTACTTGGCGTTGGACCGGATATAACATGATTTTCTATCTGTCATCTCTTCAGAACATCGATCAATCGATCTATGAAGCAGCCAAAATAGACGGAGCCAATGCATTCACCCAATTTTTCAAAATTACAGTTCCTTTGCTCAAACCCATTATCCTCTTCACATCGATCACATCAACGATTGGTACTTTGCAAATCTTCGATGAGATTATGAATATTACGAAGGGTGGTCCAGGTAATGCCACCATGTCGATCTCACAGTATATCTACAACCTTTCGTTCAAATATTCACCGGACTTTGGATATGCAGCAACGGTTTCATATTCCATCGTAATTTTGATCATTGTATTGTCCATTATCCAGTTTAAAGTGGCAGGTGATAATAAAAATGGCTAAATTTAATGCAAAACGAATTTTCACTTATGTGTTCCTGTCCATCGTCGCTTTTGTATCCATTTTTCCATTCTTCTGGATGTTGGTCAGTTCAACGAATGCGTCTGTTGATGTAACCAAAGGCAGATTGTTACCGGGTTCGGCTTTCATTGATAACTTTAACAAACTGCTTGATTCGACAAATCTCGTGCAGGCTCTCGGGAACTCGGCTATTATCTCGATCGTCTCGACTGCTCTGGCGCTGTTGATTGGTTCCATGGCAGGTTATGGATTCGAGGTATTCCGTACGAAGTCCCGTGATATCGTGTTTAACATCCTGTTGTTATCCATGATGATCCCGTTTGCAGCAATCATGGTACCCCTGTATCGCATGTTTGCAACAATCTCGGGAGTTGCACCGGTTATCGGAATCAATACGATGGCAGCAGTTATCTTGCCAACCATTGCAACAGCGTTCCTGATCTTCTTCTTCCGTCAGAACACCAAAATGTTCCCGAAAGACTTGCTGGAAGCTGGACGTATTGATGGTTTGAGCGAACTCGGCATCTTCCTGAAGATCTATATGCCAACAATGAAAACAACATATGCAGCGGCAGCAATTATTACATTCATGAGTAGCTGGAACAACTATCTGTGGCCACTCATTGTATTGCAAACGCCTGACCAACAAACGATTCCGCTATTGATCTCAAATCTTGGTGCTGGTTATGCTCCGGATTACGGAGTAATCATGACAGCGATCGTTATTGCAACACTACCTACAGCAATCGTATTCTTCATCATGCAGAAACATTTTGTTGCAGGTATGGTAGGTTCCGTGAAATAAGCATAACCGCATAATGCGTCCGTATCGGACGAGTGCAGGAAAGAGAAGAGGGCGCCTGTCAGGCGTACCTCTGTCTTTTTTGTATTTTGTATGAATGCAAGTGGAAATTCACATGAACCTTGAATAAGCCAAACTATACCGTGTTAAAGGGAGAGAGAGCCGATGAAAGCAACAAAGGCAGATATCAACTGGTTGGGAGACGTAAGTGTATTTGAGGTGAACCGCCTTCATGCTTATTCCGATCACCGTTATTACCAAACAATGGACGAGGCAGTAGGTTCAGGCGCGATGTCCATGCGTTATGATCTGAATGGTACGTGGAAATTCAACTATGCCATTCGTCCAGACAGCCGTCCTGAATTTTTCTATACATCCGATTTTCCCAGTGAAGGCTGGGATGACATTGAAGTTCCGGGACATATCCAGTTACAAGGATACGGACAGATTCAATACGTAAACACACAATACCCTTGGGATGGCCTGAATGAAATTCGTCCACCGGCATTGCCCCAGGATAAAAACCCTGTTGGAAGTTATATTCGCACGTTCCACCTGCCGACAGGTTGGGAGTCAAATCCCGTATATATTTCTTTCCAAGGTGTAGAGTCTGCATTCTATGTATGGCTTAACGGACAATTTGTAGGCTACGGGGAGGACAGCTTTACGCCGTCTGACTTTGACTTGACGCCATTCCTTCAGGATGGTGAGAACAAACTGGCAGTCGAAGTGTATCAACGCAGCACAGGCAGCTGGCTGGAAGATCAGGATTTCTGGCGTTTCTCCGGTATTTTCAGAGATGTGTATCTGTATACGGTCCCTGCTGCACACGTACGTGATGTTCATGTTCGCACAGATCTGGACAAGTCCTATACGAACGGTACCTTACAACTAGATTTGAAACTGGAAGGAAAAGCGGTTGCTGGAGCACGTGTAGAGGCTGAACTTCGTGATCGTGAAGGCAATACCGTAAAAACGTTTGAATCCAAGGTTAACGATGGTCAAGTAAGTCTTCGTGAAGACATTGGTACAGTGAACCTGTGGAGCGCAGAGATTCCATACTTGTATCGCCTCTATATTCGTGTATATGATGCTGCGGGTACACTGGTTGAGGTTGTTCCTCAAGCCGTTGGTTTCCGTACATTTGAAATGATTGACAAAGTCATGCACATTAATGGTAAACGTATTGTATTCAAAGGTGTGAATCGTCATGAGTTCAACCCGCGTCGTGGACGTGCGGTTACGAAGGAAGACATGCTGTGGGATGTTCGTACCATCAAGCAAAACAATATGAATGCCGTACGTACGTCACACTATCCAAACCAAAGTCTGTGGTATGAGCTGTGTGATGAATATGGACTCTATGTTATTGACGAGATGAATCTGGAGACACACGGATCTTGGCAGAAACTTGGCGCCGTTGAGCCTTCTTGGGTTATTCCAGGTGACAAACCGGAATGGCATGATATCGTCATGGATCGCGCTGTATCCATGGTGGAGCGTGACAAAAACCATCCGTCCATTCTGATCTGGTCTTGTGGTAATGAATCCCATGGCGGTGAAGTCATCTATAAAGTATCCCAGTACTTCAAATCAGCTGATCCAACCCGTCTGGTACATTACGAAGGTGTATTCCATGATCGCCGTTTCGATGAGACAAGTGATATGGAGAGCCGCATGTATGCCAAACCGGCGGACATTGAAGAATTCCTGAATGCCAACCCGATCAAACCTTATATCAGCTGTGAGTACATGCACGCCATGGGTAACTCTATTGGTGGCATGCACAAATATACGGAATTGGAAGACAAATACCCGATGTATCAAGGTGGATTCATCTGGGATTACATCGACCAATCCATTTATAAAAAAGATCGTTATGGCAAAGAATTCCTCGCCTATGGCGGAGATTTCGGTGATCGTCCATCAGACTATTCGTTCTGTGGCAATGGTATTGTTCATGCTGATCGTAAAGTAACTGCGAAAATGCAGGAGGTCAAATTCCTGTATCAGAACATCAAGCTGTTCCCGGATCGTGAAGGTGTCAGAATCGTTAACGGTAACCTGTTCGCAGATACATCTGCATTGGAACTGGTATACAGCCTGGAGCGTGAGGGACATGAAGTGTTGCGTGGAACATTGGAAGTGAACGTGGATGCGCAAAGCGAGACAGTAGTTAAGCTTCCGTTGGGTACAGAATCCCTGGTGGGCGGCGAGTACGCTGTGAACATTGCATTTGTGTTAAAAGAAGCTACACTGTGGGCTGACAAAGGCGAAGAAGTGGCATTTGGACAGTTTATTTTCACACAGGATCAGGTAAATGATGCAGCACAGGCGGACTTGAACCTTGTAAGTGATGTACAGGTGGTTGAAGGTGACGTTAACATCGGTGTTCGTGCTGGCAAGACGCACGCGCTGTTTTCCAAACAATTCGGGACACTGGTTTCCCTGAAATTGTCTGGTCGTGAGACGATTGCTGTACCACCTGCACCGCTCTTCTGGCGTGCAATGACGGATAATGACAAAGGTATGGCCATGGGCTTCGAACTGGGTGCCTGGTATGCTGCGAGCCTGATGCCACGTTCTGTGGAGTGGAAAGCGGAACAGAAACCGGATCAATACCGGATCGAGTTCACGTACAAGCTTAACATTTCGGATGATGTACAAGTGAAAGTGGTGTATACCGTTCATGCAGATGGAAGTGTACGTGTGCATAATACGTATAAAGGTACAGCCGGATTGCCGAACCTACCCATTCATGCATTGTCCTTCAGAACATCACCTGACTTCGAAAATGTGGAATGGCTCGCGATGGGGCCCAAAGAAAACTATGCAGACCGCGCATTCGGCGCACGTCTATGCATCCATGGCAGCAAGGTAGCTGATACTGTAGCTCCATATCTGGTACCACAGGAGTCGGGCAACCGTACCGGCGTACGTTGGGCCAAACTGACAGACAACGCGGGACGTGGCTTCAAAATTGAGGCATCTGGTACACCGGTTGAACTGAATGTTTCACCATATACGGCATTTGAGCTGGAGAACGCACAACATGCGTATGAATTGCCACCTGTGCACTATACGGTCGTGACTGTTGCGGGTAAACAAATGGGTGTCGGCGGTGATGATAGCTGGGGTGCTCCGGTTCATCCGGAATACCTGATCCCTTCGGACGGCGAACTGACATTTGAATTCGTCATTCGTGCACTGTAAGCACCAGAATCGTACAGAAAAATAATGTATTAAATAAGAACAGAGGTCTTCGCTCGTCGGAGGCCTCTGTTTTGTTATGTCAATGTGCAGCTTGAGAGGCGTATGAAACCGTTCTCGTTCCGATCTCGTAATGTACAAGACAAGAAACATAAGAGGGGGTTCAAGATGAGTAGAAAAGCAAAGACAGGTATATGGGTGACGGTGTTGGTCTTTCTGGGCATCATTGTTGGATGTTTAATATGGTATTTCAATACGGCTTCGGGTGAACGTGCACTCAAAACGATGAGGTCCAACAACTCGGGCGGTCTGGAGAGAGTCGTTAAAGTGTACAGCAATAATGGTGAATTGATTCAGACCTATGATGGCAAAATCGACGTGGAAGATACGGAATATGGCAACAAAGTATTATTCGATCTCAATGGGAAACGTGTTGTGATCTACAACGCAACGATTGTTGTAGAAGAGAAGTAAGGCAAAATTAAGGTGATGACTTAGAGGTGTGGTGATTTTTATGATGGATATGTACCTGATAATTCTTGTTGCCCTATTGGGCATGATCTTGTTTTATGGTTTAATCGCTTATTTCTTAATTCGCTTCATTTCGAAAAAAGCATTCAAGCTTACGTTAACCAGATATGAAATGATGGAGATTATGACCTGGCTTGCGGTGCTGTTTCTAACCTTTATGATGATTAAGACAAGTTCCATGAATCTTCTCTTGCCGGTTGTAGTACTTATCATTCCATTGATTAATTTGCGGCGATCCAATCGGAAACAAAGAGAGATGAATTAGTATAGCTTGCTAAGTTAGCTAATGCACAAGAAGAATGAATTATGAGCGAAGGGGAGCTTAATCATGATCTTGGGCAAATCAACGGACACGTCAGGATTAACGCGAGTTGCCAATCTTGCGGATGAGTTACAGTCTGTATTTGATAAAGCAGAAAGCAAATATCAAGTCGTTGATATAGAACTCTTCTTTGTTTTCAGGTGCCTTCCTGAAGAATACGACAGAAGATCAACGGTTAGGCATGTGAAGAAGGATAATGTCATCTATTTTGATCTGGTGGTCAGCGAAGATCGTTATAAGACATTAAGTAAGAGCAAGCAACGGTATGTGTTAAGCCATGAGTTCTATGCTTTTTTGAGCGAAAAAATACAGAAGTATAAGATTGAACATCTAAACACAAATGAATTTATCGCAGATATGGGCATGTGGCTAAGGGAGATCGGATGGTTGCAGACCGAAGAGGAAGCTGAAATAAGTGAATTTGAAGAAAAGGTTAACTAACATAACAAATTAAAATAAAAACAACAAAAAGAAGCCCTCTTTCGAGAGCTTCTTTTTCATGGGAGAGGAGAAACCGGACGAAGAGCTTATGGGGAAACGTAAGTCTTCTCCGCGGTTGTCTACGACACTTGTGATGTCGATAATTATAGAATCGCCCGATTGTTTCCTTTTTATACATATGCGTCAGCAATTCGGTAACAATTTTCCAAGGGGAATGAAGACCGCGCATTTTTCAAACGGAACCCGAATGTGGTACGATAGCCTTATCAATAAACTTACATAGAGAAAAGGTGACTCGTCAGTGAGAGTGGTATCTGGGAGTGCGAAAGGCAGGCCGCTGAAGGCTGTTCCTGGCACGGGTACGCGACCGACCACCGACAAGGTGAAGGAAGCGTTATTTAGCATGGTTGGTCCTTATTTTGAGGGCGGCACAGCATTGGATCTGTTTGCAGGCAGTGGGGGTCTCGGTATTGAGGCGCTGAGCCGCGGCATGGACAAGGCTGTTTTTGTTGATTTGGAATCAAAAAGTATTGAAGTCATCCGCATGAACCTGAAGGCGACCAAGCTTGAAGACCAGGCGGCGGTATACCGTAATGATGCAGGTCGTGCATTGAAGGCACTCGCCAAGCGAGGCACAACGTTCGATCTGGTATTTCTCGACCCGCCATATCGCATGAAGAACGGACACGAGTTGATGCTGACCATGCACGAACTGGAACTTCTGGAACCGGAAGCAACCATTGTGCTTGAATATGAATCCAAACATGATTACCCTGAGCAATTCGGCCCGTTTGAACAAACGCGCAAGGCTTTGTATGGGGAGACGGCAGTATCCATCTATTATTATGCACCTGAAGCATTGGAAGATGGAGAATCCATTACACCGAAAGAGGAGGCTCCTCATGACTGAAATGATACATCGACAGGAACGGATCGCCGTATATCCTGGAAGTTTTGATCCCGTAACGATGGGGCATCTAGATATTATTGCCAGAGCGTCGAAGCAATTTGATCGCGTCATTGTGGCTGTGTTGAACAATATGAGCAAAAATCCGCTGTTTACGGTGGAGGAACGCAAAGAACTGATCGCGGAAGTAACCCGCCATCTACCCAATGTGGAGGTGGACAGTTTCCGCGATCTGACAGCCAATTATGTCCGGCAAAAGGAAGCGCAGGTCATCGTTCGTGGTATACGCTCGGTAACTGATTTTGAATACGAGTTGCAGTTGGCATCGACCAACAGCAAGTTGAATCCGGATGCGGAAACGATATTTATGATGACCAATCCGAAATATTCCTATTTAAGTTCCAGCATCGTCAAAGAAATCGCTCATTATCATGGAGATGTTACAGATCTTGTATCACCTGAGGTGGAAGCAGCGCTCCGTCAGAAAATCAGCGAGAAAACCGGCGGTTAAACCAGAAGGTAAGCCCTGATAGACTAATCATGACTGCAAGAAGTAACGCAAGACCCATGCATGCAGCAGGGAAGACGCTCCAAATGGTGTTGATCGTGTATGTGTTACCTGGACTATGTATGAATAGCCAACCGAATGGTGTCGAGAGGTCCTGCTCCCCATTCGTCTGTAATGTGGTCCAGACTTCTGTGCTGTAACGGCTGAACGGCATCCACAGGAACAGACTGATGAAAAAGGCGATTAATCCATGAGTCAGACGAACTCCAGCAAAGTACAGCATCGCTTTGCTGTTTGGACCCGTTGTTTTCAGGACGGCAGAGACTTGCAGGTGGGAGCATAAACCGCCCCATCCAAGAACGGCTGCAAGTAGAGATATGAGCAGCGCGGGTGTAAGTGAAGTCTGGCTCAAATGATAGGTGCCCAGGTGAAGCTCAAAGAAGGCTGGCCACAGCGCAGCAGAAGACCCGGGAGTCAGATACAGGGAGACCAACCGGATAAACACGGCAAAACCGATCATGTATCCTCCAGTCATCATCAAGGTCTGCACAGCTTGGGATACAGTGTCACCGAGCAGTTTGCCAAACCCTCTTCCATCACGACTATGGGCTTCCCTCGCTGCAATCATCAGTTCAGACCATATACGGCGTCGTTTGTATGTAGAGTGGTGGGGTGCAGATGAGCGACTTATGGAATTTGCAGGACTTGCAGGCTGAGAATCAAGAGAGCTGTTATCTGCTTGCGCAGCTGTCAAGCCAGCCCGGTTTGTTTGGTTAGCCGGTGCAGGCAGGAGACGCGTGGCAAGAATGGCAGCGATCCAGCCGCTGATCCAGTGGACTACGAGTAGAAAATATCCGGCCGCTGGCTGGTGAAGAAACGCACCACCAACGACCAGTATGATCATCATCGGATTGGCAAAATGAGACGCCGCCGCAAGGACAACCGCCTGCTTGGCGGTAATTTGTCTATCCTGAAATAAACGGGACACCGCATCTGCTCCTGCGGGAAATCCGCCGCACATGCCAACGGCAATCGCCAGACCTGCGTTGCCCGGAAGTCTGAACCATCGTTGCATTAACGGTCCGAGCAAGGCTCCGATCGCATGGGTGAAGCCAAACGCAGTAAGCATTTGGGATAACATGAGGAATGGGAGCATGGCAGGGAAGATGATTTTCCACCATATATCCAGACCTTGAATAGAGGCGTCAAACGCTTCTTTGGGGGAGGCAACTACCGCAATGACCAACATTAAAGCGCCGGTACTTAGGATTATCGTTCGTAATGGGCCAGAATCTCTAACCTCGCTCTGTAATGTCATCGTTTCACCTCATATCAGATAACGCTGCTTCGGCATCTGAATCGTTATGGACGGCCGAATGACGCCCAAAGGGCGGTTCGGCCTTGACCGGACAGGCTATTGTATACAGCGGCCTATCCGGCCTGTACCATTGTATGCACAGGGACCAGAGTGTTAGACTTGAAAAAAATGATGAAACAAGATGAGCTGAATATCTGCATTACACAGAGCGAGTATCTACCGGAGAATGGCAGTATTCACAAGGTGGAATTACGATCGCTGATTAGTGTAAAGTTTAGCTTATATAGAGATACAAAGAACGGAGGCTCATGCGATGAATCGGATTCGGAAATCTGGCGGATTCAGAGCTTCGATCTTTGTGATCGTGGTGGCTCTGGTCGTCTATGTTGCCGTGTACATGCCAACGCCGTATATCATATATATGCCTGGCAGTGCAGATGAAGTAAAACCAATGGTAACGGTTAAAGGTGGGGACCAGGAAGAACGCGGTGTGTTCATGATGACGACCGTGTCGGCAACATATGCCAATGTGTTTTTGCTAGGAACCTCTCTGTTCAATCAAAATGCTCAAGTGGATAAAAAGGAGGACCGACTGCGCGGTAAAAGCGAAGCGGAATACTCTGCCGAACAGGTGTGGTTCATGAGTGACTCACAATCCTCTGCAATGGAGGCTGCATACGAACAGGCTGGTGTGGCTTACTCTATTGTACCTGAACATATCTTTGTATTTGGACTGTCCGAAGATCCAAAACCCGATGGAGACATTGCTCCGGGCGATATTATTCTGGGCGTGAACGGAACAGCTACGCCGGATAATACGGTGCTTTCTGCCCAGTTAAAAGATAAAAAGGTTGGAGATACCGTCGAAATGCAACTGGAACGTGGCGGAGAGACCATTAGCCGGGACGTGAAACTGATTCAGGTAAAAGACAATAAAACGGGAGAAACCCGCCCGGGACTCGGCGTAATGATTGGTGCGGTTCAGAAGGTGAAACCTGAAGATCCGGACAAACAGATTTCCTTTACAGATACTCAGGTTGGTGGTCCGTCTGCCGGCTTGATGTTTACGTTGGAGATCTATAACCAGTTAACACCTGGAGATCTGACCAAGGGGCATCGAATTGCGGGTACAGGTACCATTACCAAGGACGGTGTGGTGGGTGCCATTGGTGGTGTAGTGCACAAGATTGTAGCCGCTGACCGGAAAGAAGCGGAGATCTTCTTTGTGCCGAAGGATAACTATAAGGAAGCAGCAGCCAAGGCTGAACAGATCGGCACCAAAATGAAACTTGTGCCTGTGAGCACAGTGGATGATGCACTGGCGTATCTGAAAACCTTATCCGTGAAATCCTAGGATTATGTTCGGGCGTGAATAGATAGAGTCCATTTGAAACGAATGGGTAAAGTTCGGACGAAATCGGACTGAATGGATTACAGGGAATGAAGTGTGATCATAAGAAATGAGAGTATTAGCAGATTCAAAGGGTTAAATGGGAGAATCCCCTTGTTGCGATGTGCCTGAGCGGCGCGCAGCAAGGGGGTTTTCTAGTTGTATAGTTTAGTTTTCAGTAGTCGACATGAATGATCTGTTTGATGATGGAATGAAAAGGATTAAAACTTATGGTCAAAAGCGGATTACACTCTCACAGGTGACTCATAGTAGTCACTGAACATCCTGCGTGTGTCCTTATGCTCGCAAGCTAGCCCATACGCGACCTGAGCCTGGATGTCCAGTTCCAGTTGATGGTGCGTGAACGTCGAAGGTTTCAGCACTACAGGCAGCAACGCAGTCTTCTTCATTTGTTTAAGCAGGCTCTGCCCTTGAGTATTGAATCCGAGGACTCGTAGATATCCGGGTCCGGCAGCCAATTGCTCTGGTGAACACTCGGCTTTGGTGTGATTCAGGAGCAGGTGGGCGAGCATACGCTGGAGTTTGGTGCGTGTGTATCGTTTGGTCTTCAGTGCATTCAGGAGTGCTTCGACTGAAGGCTCCGGGAGCTGAGCGAGTGTACGGATCAGCCGGTGCTCCAGGCCTTCCGTGACTTCGGCGATGCGTTCCAGCTCGGAGGCACGGCGTGTGGCCGCGAGGTGAAACAGCGGCTGTGCAAAGCGCTCCCAGTGCATGGGAGCGCGGTTTTCCTGCCATTCGCGATGCAGAATGGCAAGAGTGGCCGCCGGCACGTATGGCGCGGCGGCGCTGGGCCCGTCCGCCATCAGCAGGCGGCGGACGGCTGTGGCACTGGCGATCGCCCCCGGGCCGGGCGTCGCCTCATGATACGCGGCACCAGTACGCGCCGCCGTAAAGGGCTGGATCGCGCTGCCGAGTCGTTGCAGCGCGATCAGGTAGTGCAGCCCAAGCGAATTGTTGGGCTGCTCCAGCAGTGCAGCGGCGTCGCGAACATCGACGCCGCCGGGCGCCAGTGCCGCCGCCGCGCCTGCGTACGCGGCGGGGTAGCTGGCGCCTTCCCGCAGGCGGCGCGCGATGTCCTCGCGCATCCCTGCGGGCTCCACAGCCAGCACGCGCGCAATGCGCTGCAGGCTGTCCAGGTCGCCGGACTCGCTGCCAAAGCAGAGCGAGTCCACAACGCCGGTGCGGTCCAGCAAGGACACCGCACCGAAGGCAAACCACTCCGCCGGCTGAACAGCATAAGCCACCGGCAGTTCAAGTACCAGATCGGCGCCTGCGTGCAGCGCCATCTCGGTGCGCGCCCTTTTGCCCACGATGGCGGGTTCGCCACGCTGGAGGAAAGGGCCGCTCATGACGGCAACAACGGCGTCTGCGCCGCTTAGTCGCCGAGCTTCCTGCAAATGATAGACATGCCCATTGTGCAAGGGGTTATATTCAACAATGACGCCTACGGCTCTCATGATTAGATGTACTCCTTTCGATTGGATAACCGAGTATGTATAACATCCATTCCATCATAGGGGATGTCATGTATTAGATCAAATCATGCACCCACTCAGACAAGAAAAAGCACAAATCCGACATCAACGGATGTCAGACTGTGCCTGCAAATTTATTGTATATTACAGATTTTTCGATAATCGGAGAACGGCTTCTTCATCTGAATAAATCAGCACACTTAGACACTTTCCGGTGCGGGAGAAAGACTTGCTTTCGGCCCAAAAAATTCATAATGAATGTGGTCTGCTGCAACACCAAGTGCCTGAAGCTCCGTGTACACTGATCGCATGAAAGAAACGGGTCCGCACAGATAATAGGTGGCATCCAGTTCCTCAATCACTTGGCGAAGCCAGACTGCATCCATATAACCTTCCTTATGAAAAAACTCATTTTCACGATCAGAAGCAGCGGGTTGAGTGTAACAATAATAGGCTTTAACGCTTTGATAACGTTCGGCCAGACTGTTCACATGATCACGGAACGCGTGAGATTGACCATTCGGACTTGCATGCAAAAATGTAATTTTGCGGTTTTTGTCCAAGTTAACCAGTGTATTTAACATGCTGATCATGGGGGTTAGACCAACGCCACCGCTCAAGAGAACAACAGGACGTTTATCGTCTCTATCCAGCGTAAAGTCACCAGCAGGAGCGGATAGCTCCACCAGACTACCTTCTTCAATATGATCGTGGAGATTCGTGGATATGACTCCATCAGGACGTTCTAATCCACCCAGCTCGCGTTTAACGGAAATGCGGTAGTAGGGTTTACCCGGTATATCTGAAAGGCTATACTGACGAATCTGGGTAAATGACTGTGCCTCCGGTTTGATCTTGATGCTGATGTATTGTCCTGGTTCATAGTTGGCAATTGGTTTACCATCATCTGGGACGAGGTAAAAGGATGTGATGACTTCACTTTCCTGCACTTTCTTGGCAACCCTGAAGGTACGAAACCCTTCCCAGCCACCTGTCTGGTTCTCTGCTTCCGCATACAACTCCTGTTCGATCCCGATAAAGGCATCTGCAATGACATTGTAGGCTTCGCCCCACGCCGTAATGATCTCATCGGTAGCCGCGTCTCCAAGCACATCCTTGATCGCTTGTAACAGATAGGTGCCCACAATCGCATATTGCTCGGGAACGATACCCAGACTGCGATGTTTATGGGCAACTTGCCGGACGGCAGGCAGGATGGAGGGCAGATTATCGATATGCAGGGCGGCGGTGTATACCATATTGGCGAGGGCGGCTTGCTGTCGTCCCTGTTTCTGATTTGCGTGATTGAAAATATTCAGTAGTTCCGGATGAGCTGCGAACATCGTTTCGTAAAAATGGCGTGTGATCGCTTCACCGTGAACTTCAAGTACGGGTACTGTAGATTTAATGACTCTAATAGTGTGTTCACTTAACATACATTTTGCCTCCCGATATAATATGAGATTATTGAATAATAAATTGTTATGGAGCTGATTGTGCTTCGGTTTATAGCAAGTATAGGTAGGTGCCGAAAGGGTCTGTGTGACATAGATCACACTAAACGTTAACGAAATGTGACCGCGGTTTGCAAGAAACTACAACTAAAATGACGACTTGTAGTTTATCTTGAAGTGAGTCTATAATAGACCAGATGGAGTAAACGGTTCTGAGCCATCGGTTTTAAAATAGGGTGTAAAGTTAAAAGTGTTGACAAACGTCTTGAAAAATCGGTATAATGATTTTTGTTTGTTAAGTCAATTTCATAATACTTTTAACGATGAAACGTCAGAATACATACAGTCAGGATTTATTGCTTTACAAGAGCAGGCTTGACCTGTATAACTGTCGTGATACGTTTGACATGAATTATGAAATTGGTTTCGTTTGGAGTGATGGAAATGTTAATGCCATTTCGCAAAGTGGCTACCAGTGATGGTCCCCTGAAGTTTAACGAACAGTGGGATATCAAGGAACTGGTTTCTAACCGACAAGATATCACAGCCGTTACCCCCCTGACTGCGGATTTATCTGCAGAATTCAGAGAAGGTGACGTTGTGGATGTTCATGGCAAGCTGACCGTAGGAGTGGACATGTTGTGCTCCCGTTGTCTTAAGCCGATCAATGAACATTTTCATATTGATTTTCATGAGCAATTCAAGCAGGGAAAACAGCCAGAGGAATTACATGAAGACGACGATACGCTCTATGTGGATGGGGATAGCGTTGATCTGAAAGGTTATGCCGAGGAAGCTTTTCTGCTGGATCTTCCGTTTATACCGCTATGCAGCGATACATGCAAAGGGTTATGCCCCAAGTGTGGCCATGAGCTGAACGAAGGTGACTGCGGTTGTGATAACCAGGTTATCGATCCGCGGCTTGCAGGGCTCAAGGATTTTTTTAAATGAGCATGATTGAAAATCGAACGTAACAACTACCTGCAAAGGTTGATTTTGATAAGGAGGTGGGAATAATGGCAGTACCTCAACGGAGAACGTCCAAGACGCGTCGCGACAAACGTCGCACTCACTTTAAATTGGCTGTACCGGGCATGGTGAAATGTGAACAATGTGGCGAACTTAAACTTAGTCACCACGTTTGCAAAGTGTGCGGAACGTACAAAGCAAGAGAGATCATCTCTCAATAATAGTTGGACATTAAGTAGCACTTCATTTCGATGAGGTGCTACTTTTTTTCGATTAGATAGTGTAGGTAGAGGGAGTTAACAAGCATGAAATCTTTGCTCCACAGGGGTGAATTGTTTTTGTTCAGCCAGCCTTTCTTTTTGACACGGGATGAGATATACTATAGTTTAGTACCAGGTTCTAAGATTTGACGTTACATATATGATGAACCATAATCCGTTTGAGAACGACCCTGGTGACCAGGGATGCATCTATAGAAGCAACACGAAAGAATGGTTGAACTGGCCGGATGGGACGGTTCCGTAAACGATACAGCGGGGGGTGTCAGGCATCGAACGTGTACCGAAGAGACAGAGGCAACAGCAGTTAACCAAAATGATAGAAGAGAACCCGTTTGTGACGGATCAGGAACTTACGCGCCAATTGAAGGTGAGTATTCAGACGATTCGTCTTGACAGACTGGAACTTGGAATACCAGAACTTCGGGAGCGGATGAAACTGATGGCAGAGCTCTCGTATGATCAGGTGCGCTCGCTGCCCCTGCATGAGATTATCGGTGATATTGTGGATCTGCAGCTGGACAAAAGCGGGATTTCCCTGTTTGAGATTAAGGAAGAGCATGTGTTTTCCAGAACAGGGATTGCACGTGGGCACTACGTCTTTGCACAGGCCAACTCCTTGGCTGTAGCCATTATTAATGACGAGATCGCGTTGACTGCATCAGCAGACATTCGCTTTGTCCGTTCGGTTCATTTGGGAGAGAAATGTATTGCAAAGGCTTATGTGAGATCGATTCCGGGTCAAAAGGGCAAAGCCAAAGTGGAAGTATTCACTTATGTAGGTGAAGAAATGGTGTTTCAAGGCAACTTTGTAATCTACCATTCAGGTGGAGAAGACAGCGGAGAAGGAGGTCATTTGGAATGAAAATCGTCATTGATGCCATGGGAGGCGACAATGCACCTGCATCAACGGTAGAAGGTGCGATCGCCGCAGCCACGGAATGGGCGGATACACAGATCGTCCTGATCGGCGATGAAGCCAAGCTGGAGCCTCTTTTGAGTCAGTCAGGTGTGAGACCTGCCAATCTTACGGTCCGGCATGCTTCCGAAGTTATTGGTTCGGATGATGAACCCGTAAAAGCAGTACGTCGCAAGAAGGATGCCTCCATGGTAGTTGCAGGCCGTATGCTGAAAGAGGGCGAAGCGGACGCGATGATCTCGGCAGGCAATACCGGAGCGCTGATGACAGCAGGTTTGCTTGTTGTAGGTCGAATGGAAGGCATTGAACGTCCGGCGCTTGCGCCCATGATTCCAACGATTGATGATGTAGGTGTACTTGCGCTGGATCTCGGAGCGAATATGGATGCCAAACCGGAGCATCTTGCGCAATATGGCCTGATGGGCAGCTTGTATCGGCAAAAAGTACAGGGCATAGCGTCCCCACGAGTGGGTTTGCTCAATGTAGGAACAGAGCCAGGCAAGGGAAATGAGTTAACCAAACATGCATATCCTTTACTGGAACAACTCCCCATTCGTTTTGTCGGTAATGTTGAGGCGCGTGATGTGCTGACTGGTGCTTGTGATGTGCTTGTATGCGACGGTTTTGCAGGAAATATACTGCTGAAGTCGCTGGAAGGCACAGCAGGTGCCATTTTCGCCTTGCTTAAGGAGCAATTCTCATCTTCTCTTAAAAGTAAACTGGCTGCAGCTGTATTGATGCCTGAGTTGCGTGGGCTGAAACGAAAGCTGGATTATACGGAGCATGGCGGAGCGCCGCTCCTCGGTTTGAGCAGACTGGTTGTAAAAAGTCATGGATCTGCTGATGGCAATGCCATCAAAAATGCTGTGCGCCAAGCTCGGATTGCAGTGCAGAATCAGCTGGTAGAGAGCATATCTAAGGAAATTAGCGGGAAGTGAGTGACGACATGAATAATTTGCGCCCAGTAGGGGTTATTGGTACAGGGAAATATGTGCCTGAGAAAATTTTGACGAATAGCGATCTGGAGAAAATGGTCGATACCAATGACGAATGGATCGTCAGTCGTACAGGAATCAAAGAGCGTCACATTGCTGCACCCGAGCAGGCAACTTCTGATCTGGCATATGAAGCAGCTCTTAAAGCACTTGAATCTGCTGGCATGACAGGCAGTGATCTGGATCTGATTATTGTTGCAACCATTACCCCGGATTCTTCGTTCCCATCAACAGCCTGCATCTTGCAGGACAAATTGGGTGCAAAAGGTGCGGCGGCATTTGATCTGTCGGCTGCTTGTTCCGGATTTGTATACGGTTTGGCAAGTGCTACCAGCTTCATCCAAAGCGGCATGTACAACAACGCACTTGTTATTGGAGCTGACTGTTTGTCTCGTATTACGGATTATACAGACCGTAACACATGTGTCCTCTTTGGGGACGGGGCAGGCGCGGTAGTCGTTGGTGAAGTTCCAGAAGGTCGCGGATTCAAAGCATTTGATCTCGGTGCCGAAGGTGCTGGCGGTAGTCTTCTTCAGATGGAAGGCGGCGGTTCCCGTCTGCCTGCTTCCGCAGAGACCGTTGAAAATAAAAAGCATTATATCTACATGAATGGTCGTGAAGTGTTCAAGTTTGCAGTCCGTGTCATGGGTACGGCTACCATTGAGGTATTACGCAAGGCTGGTATGGAGCGTACGGATGTGGATCTGTTTGTTCCGCATCAAGCGAATATTCGGATTATCCAATCTGCGATGCAACGACTGGAACTTCCTGAAGAAAAGGTTGTAGTCAACGTGGATAAGTATGCCAATACATCGGCTGCTTCCATTCCGCTTGCTTTGGTAGAAGCCGCAGAGGAAGGTCGCATGAAAGCCGGAGATACCGTTCTGATGGTTGGATTCGGTGGCGGTTTGACATGGGGAGCATCGGTACTCGTTTGGTAAATAGACATCTGGGAGATGAATGAGATGGGTAAAATAGCATTTGTATTTCCCGGACAGGGATCACAGGCTGTAGGCATGGCTAAGGACGCGTATGAGTCCGTGCCTGCGGCAACTGAAATTTTTCGCACAGCAGATGAAACATTGGGTTTCTCGCTGAGCAACCTTGTATTTGAAGGACCAGAGACTGAGTTGAAACAGACATCAAATACACAACCGGCTCTGTTGACAGCAAGTATTGCCTTGCTTGAAGCTTTCAAAGAAAAAGGAATTCAGCCAGACTATATGGCTGGACACAGTCTGGGAGAATACAGTGCACTGGTGGCAGCGGGCGTTCTTTCGTTTGCTGACGCTGTGAGCACTGTGCGGGCGCGTGGTCAGTATATGGAACAGGCAGTACCGGGTGGACAAGGAGCGATGGCTGCTGTGCTTGGTGCGGATCGGGAAGCGCTGGGGGTGCTTTGCCGTGACGTATCTGAAACTGGTCATGCGGTTGAACTTGCCAACATGAATTGTCCGGGACAAATCGTCATCTCTGGTGTGAAGGAAGGCGTAGCTGCTGTCGCGGAACGAGTGAAAGAAGCAGGCGGTAAACGCGCCATTGCTTTGGAAGTAAGCGGACCGTTCCACTCTTCACTGATGAAGGGTGCGGCTGAGAAGCTGGAAGAGAAGCTGAAAACCGTTACGTTCTCACCGGCAGCGGTTCCTGTAGTCGCTAATGTGACTGCAAGACCTGCAGAGGATGGACAGGTTCGGGATTTGTTGACAGCTCAGGTCTATTCTCCTGTATTATGGGAAGACAGTGTGACATGGCTGATTGAGCAAGGCGTGGATACGTTCATCGAGATTGGATCTGGCAGTGTATTGACCGGTTTGATTAAAAAAACAGATAAAACCGTAAAACTGTACAATGTGAACAGTCTTGAAACGCTCGAAGCAACGGCAAGTGCGTTGAAGTGATTAGCAGGGATTAGATTTGGGGAAAGGAGGAATGATTATGTCTAAACCATTAGAAGGTAAAAATGCACTCGTTACCGGGGCATCCCGGGGCATTGGACGCAGTATTGCATTGGCACTGGCTGAAGCTGGAGCGAACGTAGCCGTGAATTATGCGGGTAGCCAAGCGGCAGCTGAGGACGTGGCGGAAGCGATTCGTGCCAAAGGAGTCAAGGCGATTACACTTCAAGCCAATGTGGGCTTGATGGATGAAGCTGAACAAATGGTCAAAGCTACACTTGAAGCTTGGGGCAACGTTGATATTCTGGTGAACAATGCCGGTATTACCCGTGATAATCTGATCATGCGTATGAAAGAGGAAGAATTCGATCAGGTTATTGAAACCAATCTAAAAGGTGTGTTTAACTGCCTTAAGGCGGTTACACGTCCAATGATGAAACAACGGTCGGGAAGAATTATCAATATCTCCTCGGTTGTAGGTGTGCTCGGTAATGCTGGACAAGCGAACTATGTTGCTGCGAAGGCAGGAGTTATTGGCCTGACGAAAGCATCTGCTCGTGAACTGGCTTCTCGTGGAATCACAGTCAACTGTGTTGCACCAGGTTTCATTGAGACGGATATGACAAAAGAGTTGTCCCAGGAGCTGGTGGACGGTATGCTAAGTGGTATTCCGTTGTCCCGTTTGGGTCAGCCGGATGAAATTGCCGGTGTAGTCACTTTCCTGGCTTCACAGGCTTCATCTTATATGACAGGGCAGACGCTGCATGTCGATGGTGGCATGTACATGTAATTCTTCCCGGACTTGAACAATAGTCGGGGAACAGGCGCTGGACGATCCGAAATGCCGGAAAAAGGCCGGGTTCCCCGGCCGGGAGCCGCATATGTCTTCTATGGCATTTTGCCTGCGATTCTCGTATAATACCAAAGAAGGAGGTGAACCGGATGTCCGATGTATTGGAGCGTGTAAAACGCATCGTCGTCGACCGCTTGGGCGCAGACGAAGCTGAAGTTACACTTGAAGCATCTTTCAAAGAAGATTTGGGTGCTGATTCTTTGGATGTAGTGGAATTGGTCATGGAATTGGAAGATGAATTTGATTTGGAAATCTCTGATGAAGATGCAGAAAAAATCACGACCGTAGGTGAAGTTGTAAACTACATACAATCTCATACCTAAAGTCATTTTAGTCCCGCACATGTTTTCGAACAGGCGGGACTTCTCATCATTCATTGGTTTTTCTCATTCCGCAAGCAACTCTACTCAAGCAGGCTTATCTTGGTTGAATAGATGTCTGTTTGCGGATATTCCCACAAAATACTTGCGTAATGCAGTCGATATAGAGGTGACTCGGTTTGAAACAAAGAGTAGTAATTACCGGAATGGGCGTAATGACATCGCTCGGAAAAGATTTGGAAACGTTCTGGGGCAGTTTAATGGCAGGAAAGTCCGGAATCTCTCAGATTGAGGCGTTTGATGTTAGTGAATACACGACACAGATTGCAGCTGAGATCAAGGATTTCAACCCGGAAGAATATATGGATCGCAAGGATGCTCGCAAAATGGACCGTTTTGTGCAGTTCGCTGTAGCAGCCGGCTTCAAAGCCGTTGAAGACAGTGGTCTGAAAATTAACGAGAATATTGATGCAGAGCGTTTCGGTGTATCCATCGGATCAGGTATTGGTGGATTGGGTACGTGGGAGGACCAACATAATGCATTGTTGCAAAAAGGTCCAAAACGGGTAAGCCCATTCTTTATTCCCATGATGATCTCCAACATGGCTTCAGGCCAAATGTCCATCTCTCTTGGTGCCAAAGGTCCCAACATTAACGTGGTTACCGCTTGTGCAACAGGTACACACTCCATCGGAGATTCCTTCAAGTTGATTGCCAATGGTGATGCAGATGCCATGATCTGTGGTGGTGCGGAAGCAACAATCAGACCAACGGGTCTTGCAGGGTTCTGTGCTATGCGCGCAATGTCTACACGTAATGATGATCCTGCGAAATCAAGCCGTCCTTTTGATACAGAACGTGATGGTTTTGTTATGGGCGAAGGCGCTGGTGTTCTGATTCTGGAATCCCTGGAGCATGCTCAAAAACGTGGTGCACGCATCTATGGTGAAGTGATCGGTTACGGTCTGACAGGCGATGCACATCACATGACAGAACCAGATCCGGATGGAGCAGCACGTTGCATGAAGATGGCACTTCGCAATGCGGGTATTGAGCCTGAAGAAGTGGATTACATTAATGCACACGGAACCTCAACTCCTGTAGGTGACAGATCCGAAACGCTTGCGATCAAAAAGGCGTTTGGTGATCATGCGTACAAGCTCGCAGTGAGTTCCACGAAATCCATGACGGGCCACATGCTTGGCGCTGCTGGTGGTGTAGAAGCGGTTATCTGCGGATTGTCACTGACACATCAGACATTGGCACCAACGATCAACCTGGAAAATCAGGACCCGGAATGTGATCTGGATTATGTTCCAAATGTTCCACGTCAAACTAAAGTCAATATTGCCATGTCCAATTCATTTGGATTCGGCGGTCACAATGCCACCATTATTCTCAAAAAATTTGAAGCATAAGGGGCTAGTTCGTTTGAGTGAAGATCTGAAGCAGTTACAACATAAACTTCAAATCAAATTTGACAACAGGCAGCTTTTAAAACAAGCGTTTACCCATGCTTCTTATGTAAACGAACACCGGTTCAGTCAGCATCAGGACAACGAGCGTCTGGAGTTTCTGGGCGATGCCGTGCTGGAACTGACTGTATCGGAATACTTGTATCATTTGTATCCTAACCGTCCGGAAGGCGAATTAACTAAGCTGCGGGCATCCATTGTCTGTGAGCCTTCCCTCGTCAAATTTGCTGAAGCGTTGGGTTTTGGTCAGTATGTACTTCTTGGTAAAGGTGAGGAACTAACGGGAGGACGGACACGGCCGGCTCTGCTGGCGGATGTGTTTGAATCTTTCATTGGTGCATTGTATCTGGATCAGGGGCTTGCGCCTGTCCGGGCATTTCTCGACCAGCATGTCTTTCCATTAATCGTGTTGGGCAGCAAGCTGCAAATGAGTGATTACAAAACGGAACTGCAGGAACTGACTCAGCATCACAATATGGGAGCTTTGGAATACCGTATCGTTGAGGAACGGGGACCTGCCCATGAACGTGAGTTTGTCTCGGAGGTCCATATGGGTCAAGAACGGCTTGGCAGAGGTACAGGGCGTTCCAAAAAGGAAGCGGAACAACAGGCTGCATCTGCAGCACTTGATCGACTGAAGCTTCCGGAAGCCGGAGCTTAACCGATAGCGCATAGACAAACGAAGAGCAAAGAGCAGCCCGCGGGTCCGCCCCGGCGGAAGTAATCGGCCGGACTGCTTTTTGCTCTTTTTTTTGTAAAGAGGTTCAGGGGGAGTTAGCCTGATCGTTAACTAATAAGTTGAACCTTATTTTAGTTCAATTTATTTAGGCGCTGGAATGCAATACTTGAAATTTGCAAGAGGAGGTGACGAGAAACCCTATGTTTTTAAAACGGATTGAATTGGGTGGATTCAAGTCATTCGCCGACAAAACGGAGATGGAATTCGTTCGTGGCATTACGGCTGTTGTAGGTCCGAACGGAAGTGGCAAGAGTAATATATCGGACGGAATCCGTTGGGTTCTGGGGGAACAAAGTGCCAAATCGCTGCGTGGTGGCAAGATGGAAGATATCATCTTTGCAGGTAGTGATGCACGGAAGGCTGTTAATTTTGGTGAAGTGTCGCTAACACTCGATAACGAGGATCACGCACTTGCACTGGATTTCGGTGAAGTGACGGTGACTCGTCGTGTACATCGCAGCGGAGATAGTGAATATTTTATTAATAAACAATCTTGTCGCTTGAAGGATATTACGGAGTTGTTTATGGATACCGGTATCGGTAAGGAAGCCTACTCGATCATTGGACAGGGACGAATTGAAGAGATTCTGAGTACCCGTTCAGAGGATCGCAGGGGCATCTTTGAAGAGGCATCAGGTATCGTTAAATATAAATCCCGTAAGCGGGATGCTACGCGCAAACTGGATGAGACAGAGCAGAATTTACTGCGTATTCATGATCTTGTGACCGAACTGGAGGATCAGATTGGACCCTTGAAGGAACAATCGGAGAAAGCGATCCATTATAAAGAACTTCGTTCGCAGCTCAAATCACAGGAAATTTCCATGTATGTGTACCAGATCGAACAGATTCATGCATCTTGGAGTAAGGCCAACGAAAGGCTGCAATCGCTAAAACAGGAAGAGGTTGGACTGGCGGCGATTGTCTCTACGCATGATGCCAAGCTGGAAAATGATCGGAATGCGCTGCGTATCCTGGAAACAGAGACAGAGCAACTGCAATCCGCCTTATTGCAATTCAGTGAAGCGACGGAGAAAAGTGAAGGCCTTGGAGAACTGCTCAAGGAGCGCTCGCACCATCTGCAAACAAATCAGGAGCAACTCAAAGTAACGCTTGCCGCCAGTGAAGAGAGACATCGCGAACGGGAAACCGAGCTGATTGCACTGCGTGAGAAGTTTGGCAAGCTTGAGCATGAACTGAATGATGTGAGAAATCAGTTGTCGCAGGAAGAAGCCAAACTCATCGGTGTCACAGGGGGTATTAGCCAGCAGCAAGAGGAAAGCCTCAAAGGCAACTTGCTGGAACTGATGAATCAGATGGCTCAGACACGAAATGAAATTCGTTATGTGGATCAGCAGAAAGAAACGCTGGAGCGCAGAATGAATCGCGCGGCTGAGGAATCAGGCAAGTGGGAAGAACAGAAAGAGACACTGGAAAGTCGCAAAGCGGACATTGAGAAAAAAGTTGTTCGTTTGGGCAAAGAAATCAGTGATCTACGTGGTGGTTATATTACGGAAAGTGAACGACTCCAGTCACTGCAGAAGCTGCTCGAAGAAAGTCGGGGCACGGTCCGTAAATGGGAACAAAAGCGTGAAGCTCAAGTTTCCCGCCGCGATACAATGAAAGAGATGCAGGATGATTTTGACGGATTCATGCTGGGTGTCAAGGAGGTCCTCAAGGCTTCACGTAAAGGTACGCTGAGCGGTGTTCATGGAGCTGTGGCTGAACTCGTTAAAGTTCCCGAGAAGATCGAACTTGCGGTAGAGACAGCAATGGGAGCATCCTTGCAGCATGTGGTCATGGAAAATGAATCAGTTTCCAGACAGGCGATTGCTTTCCTGAAGCAGCGCCAGTTGGGACGTGCAACGTTCCTGCCTCTCGATGTCATTCGTCCTCGTGCCATTGGAGCGGCTGAACGTTCCATGATCGAAGGTATGGAAGGTTTTGTGGGGATCGGTGCTGATCTTGTACAATTCGAATCCAAGTATGCTTCAATCATTGGCAGTCTGTTGGGTAATGTTATTATTGCCGAAACGCTGGAGGTGGCCAATAAAATTGCGGCTCGCTGCCAGTATCGTTTCCGGGTCGTGACGCTTGAAGGTGATGTGGTTAATGCGGGTGGTTCCATGACAGGTGGTAGCCAGCACAAGAAAAATGTGAGTCTGCTCAGTCGTAAACGGCAGTTGGACCAACTCGATCAGGATATTTTGGATACCGAAAATCAAATTGTGAAACTGCATCGCAGTGTGGATGATGTAAAAGTTCAACTGGAGCAGTGTCAGGACAAACTGGATGAACTTCGCCAGTCTGGTGACGATACCCGAAATGCAGAACAGCAGGCTTCGATGGAAATGAAGCAGGTAGAGCATGAGCTTCGCCACGTGCTTGAGCAGGTTGCCGTTGCCGGGCAGGAGAAGAGCGGATTCACCGAAGAGATCAAAGAGCTGGATACGGCTCGCATCGTCGCTGTGAAGAAGCTGGAGCAGCTTGAAGAAGAAGAAAAAGCGACTCATCGTGCCATTCATGCAGCCGAGTTTGCTCGGAAAGCCAATGAATCCGCGAAGGAAGAATTGCAGAGCCAACTCACCGAGTTGAAAGTACGGGAAGGCAAGCTCGATCAGGAGCGATTCTCCAATGGGGAACAATTGCGACGTCTGGAGCGGGAAGTGGAGTCGCTGGTCAAAGATCTTCGTCAGAATCGCACCTTGTTAGCTTCGATGGAAGCAGATCTCAAGAAAACACAGACCGAGAGTGTTAAGCAGATTGAAGATCTGAACCAGTACAAGCTGAAAAAAGCGGAAGCTTCCCAAGAACTGGACTTCAAACGTGCTGCCCGAAGTGAGTTGTCGAAAAAGCTTGAGCTTGCGGAGAGCGAAACGAAGGAACAGCGCACGCAGTTGAAAGCTGTGGAAGAGCAGATGCGACAGACCGAAATTTCCGTGAACCGGTTGGATGTTGAGCTGGAAAATATACTTCGAAAGCTGACGGACGAATACGAACTGGGTTATGAACTGGCCAAAGAGCGTTATCCGGTGCCGGAAGATGTAGAGCATACACAGGCAGAGGTACAGAAGCTGAAGCGCAGTATATCCGCCCTGGGTGATGTTAACCTGGGAGCGATTGAAGAGTTCCAGCGCGTCAATGAGCGATACGAGTTCCTGAGTGAACAGAAGAATGACCTGGTGGAAGCCAAAACAACGTTGTATCAGGTTATTCGGGAAATGGAAGACGAGATGGCGAAGCGATTCAAGATCACGTTCGATGCAATCCGCCGTGAGTTCGGTACCGTCTTTACCAAGCTGTTTGGCGGGGGACGAGCTGACCTTGTTCTGATGGACCCGGAGCGCTTGCTTGAAACGGGAATAGATATTGTGGCTCAGCCACCAGGCAAGAAACTGCAAAACCTGCAACTGTTATCCGGTGGGGAGCGGGCTTTGACGGCAATGGCTTTGTTATTTGCCATTCTGCACGTCAAACCTGTACCATTCTGCGTACTGGATGAAGTAGAGGCAGCGCTGGACGAAGCTAACGTGGTCCGTTTTGCCCAGTATTTGCGTGAATTCTCCGAACAGACACAGTTCATCGTTGTAACCCATCGTAAAGGTACGATGGAAGAGGCTGATGTGCTGTATGGTGTCACAATGGAAGAGGGCGGAGTATCCAAGCTCGTTTCGGTTAAACTGGAAGATGAGGAAGCGGTCATTGCCTGATCGATCCAAGGCTGTGGGACAAATGAACTCATTATCATTATTAAATATTAAAATTCATTTAGATTGAGCATTATTGCATAGCGCTAGATTATGTACACGATGGAGGGGCTTTATGAGTTTTTTTAAAAAGCTGAGAGACAGCATTGCAAACAAAACAGAGTCAGTTACCAAACAGTTCAAGGATGGATTGGAAAAGACACGTAAAGGGCTAGTGGAGAAAGTCTCGGATCTCGTGATCCGCCGCAAAAAAATCGATGAAGAGTTCTATGAAGAACTGGAAGAGATTTTGATTGGAGCAGACGTTGGCGTGAATACGGTCATGAATCTGATCGAAGACCTGCGCGCTGAGGTGAAAAAACGCAAAATTGAGGATGCGGCTGAGCTGCAGCCTGTATTGTCTGAGAAACTGACGGATCTTCTTCGTGGTGAACAGAATAACGAGCTGAAAATGAACCCGGACGGCATTACTGTCATTTTGTTTGTTGGTGTTAACGGTGTTGGTAAAACAACGACAATTGGCAAGCTGGCACATCGATTTAAACAGCAAGGTAAGAAAGTCATCATGGCCGCTGGAGATACGTTCCGTGCCGGAGCCATCGAACAGCTGGAAGTATGGGGACAACGTGCCGGTGTCGATGTGATCAAACAGCAATCCGGTTCTGACCCGGCAGCGGTTATGTATGATGCGGTGCAGGCAGCAAAACAACGGGGTGCCGATGTTCTCCTCTGTGATACAGCAGGTCGTCTGCAGAACAAATCTAACCTGATGGACGAGCTTAACAAAATCTATCGTGTCATCCAACGTGAAATTCCGGATGCTCCGCATGAAGTGCTGATGGTTTTGGATGCGACCACAGGTCAAAATGCCTTAAATCAGGCTAAACTTTTCGGTGAGAAAAGCGGCGTAACCGGCCTCGTACTAACGAAACTGGATGGAACAGCCAAAGGCGGGATCGTTGTAGCAATTCGTCAGGAGCTGGATTTGCCAGTGAAGCTTGTGGGATTGGGTGAAAAGATCGATGATCTGCAACAATTTGATTCAGAGCAGTTCGTTCATGCCTTGTTCGCCGGATTGATCCAAGAGCAACCAGCTGAAAGTGCTGAAGAAGAGGAAACGAACTCGTAGAACCATGTTAATTAAGATAAATTCATAGCGTTAAGCGTAATTGCCAGTGATAGACGTGATAAGTGTCACGTGTAATGTCACTGGCAATACGTGTATAATGGGAATAAAGCAGGCAATGCTAAAGGGCTGGAAAGGACGGTTGAAATGGCCAATACTCATACCTATTCTCGCCGTGAAGAAGTCGCCAATGCGGTGACACATGGAATCGGCGCTGCACTCAGTGTGGCTGCACTGGTGATATTGATTGTATTTTCTAGTATAAAAGGAACGGCTTGGCATGTGGTCAGTTTCACGATCTATGGGATCACCATGTTGCTGCTCTATACAAGTTCTACTCTCGTACATGCATGGAAAGATGGAAAAGTGAAAGATTTATTTGAGATTTTCGACCATTCTTCCATTTATTTGTTTATTGCGGGATCATACACTCCGCTGTTGTTTATTGCTGTTCGCGGTACACTTGGATGGACCCTGTTCGGCATAATCTGGGGAATCGCATTATTCGGCGTGATCTTTAAGGCGTTTTTCACGAAAAGGTTTCTGTTCATGTCCACGATTTTCTATGTTGCGATGGGCTGGCTCATCGTAATTGCCTGGCAACCGCTGATGGCTGCCATACCTACAGGCGGAATTGTGTTGCTGGTTGCTGGAGGCCTGATGTATACACTGGGTACACTCTTTTATGTGTGGCGTGGATTCCCTTACCATCATGCGATATGGCATCTCTTTGTACTGGCAGGCAGCATTCTTCATTTCTTTATGGTACTGTTGTACCTGACACCACTTCGCTAGAACGCCATAAACGGATGCATCTCCACGGACTGAGACGCGTTCGTTTTTCTTTTACATAGAGGTGATCTCGTACAAGTAAAAATAGTATGTGCTTGTTGTGAAATAAGGTATATATCACCTGTTAAACATCGAAATAACATATCATCAAAGCTGTTTTTATTGTGACAAGTATTTTTGCTTGACAACCTGATTTGTTTTAGGTATTATTAGGAACGTTGCAAGAGTGTAAAGTGTTTTTCCTTGACGAAGGGAGTGCCCCGATGTGAGTCAAGAAAACCGGCTTGAGAAGACAAACCGGATTAACTTGCTGTTTGCTTTTTATGAATTGTTACTTACCGAGAAACAGCAGACTTTTCTAAAGTATTACTTTCATGACGATTTTTCACTTGGTGAAATAGCAGCCGAGTTTGAGATCAGCCGCCAGGCGGTATACGAGCATATCAAGCGTGCCGAACAAGTGCTGGAGAATTACGAAAGCAAGCTGGGCTTGTTGGAAAAGCATGAACGGCGTAATCGCAATCTTGAAGATTTGCAAAATGCATTGGAACGCGCAGGCGTCTCCATTGATGACAACAAACAAATACACGATATCGTTGCTCAGCTCAGCGAATGAGAAGATTATAACGGCTCAGTGGAACGTATCGGTCTTAAAAACAGTAATAAAGCTTAAGGAGGTGGGATCATGGCATTTGAAGGATTAACGACCCGATTACAGAATGTGTTCAGCAAGCTGCGCGGCAAAGGCAAGGTGTCTGATGAAGATGTAGCCGAGGCTATGCGCGAGGTACGTCTGGCATTGCTCGAAGCGGATGTAAACTTCAAAGTGGTCAAGGAATTCATCGCCAAGGTGAAAGAGAAGGCTGTTGGCAAAGAAGTGATGGAGAGCTTCACGCCAGGAATGGTCATCATCGACATCGTTAACAAGGAACTGACGGATTTGATGGGTGGAAGCCAGGCCAAACTGGCTAAAGCGAACAAACCGCCTACGGTGCTGATGATGGTTGGTTTGCAGGGTGCTGGTAAAACAACCACCTCGGGTAAACTGGCTAAAATGCTGCAAAAGCAAAACAGCAGACCATTGCTTGTTGCAGGAGATATTTATCGTCCGGCAGCGATCAAACAGTTGCAAGTACTTGGCGAGCAGATCAAAGCGCCGGTATTCACACTGGGTGATCAGACAAGCCCTGTGGAGATCGCACGTCAAGGTCTTCAACATGCCAAAGATAACGGTAATGACTATGTTATTATCGATACAGCAGGACGTCTGCATGTTGATGAAGAGCTGATGGAAGAACTTCGCCAGATTCACAGCGTAGTGAATCCGGATGAAGTACTGCTTGTGGTGGACAGCATGACAGGTCAGGATGCGGTTAACGTAGCAGAACACTTTAACCAGCAGCTTAATCTGACCGGGGTTGTCCTGACGAAGCTGGATGGCGATACTCGTGGTGGTGCTGCACTTTCTGTCAAAGCCGTTACGGGGTGCCCAATCAAGTTTGCTTCCCTTGGAGAGAAACTTGACGCTTTGGAGCCGTTCCACCCGGAACGTATGGCTTCGCGGATTCTCGGTATGGGGGATATGTTATCTCTGATAGAGAAAGCACAATTAAACATTGATACCGATAAGGCCAAGGAAATGGAACGGAAGATGCGTAATGCAGAATTCACGTTTGAAGATTTCCTGGAGCAGATGGATCAAGTGAAAAAGCTGGGACCAATCGATCAGATCATGGATATGATTCCCGGCATGGGCAAGATGAAACAAGCCAAGGACCTGAAGGTTGATGATAAACAGATGGGCCGGATCGAAGCGATCGTATACTCAATGACGACCGAAGAGAAACGCAACCCGGACTTGATCAACCATAGCCGTCGGAAGCGTATTGCTACCGGAAGCGGAACATCTCTGGCTGAAGTAAATCGTCTGATCAAGCAGTTTGATGAGATGCGCCGCATGATGAAACAGTTCTCGGATATGATGGGACCTAAAGGCGGTAAAAATAAAGCGATGAAGCAGCTTAAAGGTATGGGCAAAGGAATGAAGTTTCCTTTCCGTTGATTTAAGCGAAGCTGGATCATATACAGATTTCATTGAAGGAGGTGAATTTTCAAATGGCAGTTCGTATTCGTCTGAAACGTATGGGTGCTCACAAAGCTCCTTTCTACCGCGTAGTGGTATCGGATTCCCGTTCCCCACGTGACGGTCGTTTTATCGAGGAGATCGGTTACTACAACCCGGTTGAACAACCGGCTGTTGTTAAGATCGATGAAGATAAAGCATTGGCATGGCTTCAAAACGGTGCACAAGCATCTGACACTGTCCGCAACTTGCTTAGCAAAGCGGGCGTGATGAAGAAGTTCCACGAGTCTAAATTATCTAAATAAAGTGCTGATTCGGAGGGTCATCTATGGAAGAATTAGTAAGCATAATTGCTAAGGCTTTAGTCGATCATCCGGAAGATGTGGCGGTTCGGACGGTTGAGAAAGACCGGCTTGTCGTTTATGAGTTAACCGTTCATCCTGACGATGTCGGGAAGGTAATTGGTAAACAGGGACGAATCGCAAAATCACTTCGTACGGTCGTCACATCAGCAGCAGTTAAGATGGATAAACGGGTTACCGTTGATATCATATCTTAAAGATATACGAAAGGGGGTTAGGATGCATGTCCTAGCCCCTTTTCGTGCATGCTGAAACTTAAATAATATGATTGAAGTAGTTCGTCAAGTATGATTATTTGCGGAAGTAGTGAAGGGGACGGAATCGATTCTGAAGAAGCGTCAGCGCTCGCCTTAAAGCTTTCTGAAAGAAAGCTACATCGGAAGCATACGCTATCACCGGATTTTAACATTTAAAAATAATTAAAAAAATCAGGGGATAACAGCGATCCGAGGAACGATCCGTCACCGGAACGGTCGCAGGAAGATCATCAAATATGAGTACCATATGAATGGATTGTAGGAGGAAATATGGCAGAGTTTATGAATGTAGGTAAAATCGTTAATACGCATGGAATTCGCGGTGAGGTGAAAATCATGCCTTTAACCGATTTCCCGGAAGTACGTTTCGCGAAAAATGCGGAGTTGTTTTTCTTTACACCAGATAACCATCCAGTGATGGTTAATGTGGAATCTGCACGCTTGCATAAAAATATGTATATTCTTCGTCTGAAAGAATATGGCAATATTAATGAAGTAGAGAAGTTTAAAGGCGGTATGGCCAAAGTATTAAAAGAGAACCTGGCTGAGTTGGAGGAAGGCGAATATTACTTCCATCAAATCGTTGGCTGTTCTGTCATCACCGAAGAGGGTGAAGCGCTCGGAACCATCTCTGAAATCCTGACTCCTGGTGCGAATGATGTATGGGTTGTCAAAACGCCGGCTGGCAAAGAAGTGCTGATTCCTGTTATTGATGATGTCGTGCTTGATGTGGACATCGAACAGAAGCAAGTGAAGATTCACCTGATGGAAGGGCTGCTGTAACATGAAAGTGGATGTATTAACGCTATTCCCTGAGATGTTTGACGGTGTGTTCGGAGCAAGCATTCTGGGAAAAGCTCAAACGAAGGGTCTAGTAACCCTCGGTGCAACCAACTTCCGTAATTATGCGACTAATAAACATAATACAGTAGATGATGCTCCTTATGGTGGGGGTGGAGGCATGGTGCTCAAACCAGATCCGATCTTTGCTGCTGTAGAAGATGTTCTGGAGCAACGCGGAGAAGCTGCGTCAACGATGAAACCTCCACGTATCATTCTAATGTGTCCGCAAGGTGAGACGTTTACACAGAAAAAAGCAGAAGAACTTGTACAGGAAGATCATCTGATTTTTATATGCGGACATTATGAAGGTTACGATGAGCGAATTCGCGAATTTCTCGTGACGGATGAACTATCCATTGGGGATTACGTACTCACGGGTGGGGAGCTACCTGCCATGGTTGCGATTGACAGCATCGTACGTCTGATCCCAGGTGTGCTTGGAAATGAGACAAGCGCCGTAACGGATTCATTCAGTACTGGACTCCTGGAATATCCGCACTACACACGTCCACCCGAGTTCAGGGGCATGAAAGTACCGGATATGCTATTGTCTGGGCATCATCTGAATATTGAGGCGTGGCGCAGGGAACAGTCGTTGCTTCGTACATTAGAGCGCAGACCGGAAATGTTGGAAACGGCTGATTTGACGGACAAAGAGCGAATTTGGTTGAAAAAGATACGCTCAAACCGTAAAAATAATACAGAGTAAATAGACGTATCATAATCTATATGCACATTAATATAATTTTCGCCATTCCAAAAGGTCGACCTTGATACCAAAGGTTGGCTTTTTTTGTATATAGAAAAGAAGCTGGATTTTGATTGGTTTATTCTATAAAATGGAAGTACACTTATTGAAACTAGGTTTCATTAAGTGAAACTAAAGGTGGTGTATGAATGACGTATAGAATTATTGGTCTAGATCATATTCAGCTCGCAGCACCGGAAGGTTGTGAATCGGAAGCACGTCATTTTTTCAATGAAGTATTGGGATGGACAGAGATTCCTAAACCTGAAATTCTAAGAAAACGGGGTGGTGTATGGTTCGAGTGTGGCAGACATCAAGTACATGTTGGAATACAAAAAGATTTCGTTCCAGCAACAAAAGCTCATCCAGCATTTCAAGTACAGCATTTGGATCAGCTGCGTAATCATTTGATTGATAATCATATTTATATTGTCGATGACGAAGCAAGGGAAGAGGAGGGGGTAAGGCGTTTTTATATCAATGACCCTTTTGGCAATCGTCTTGAGTTCTTGGAATGGGTTTAAATCATTCGTTAAAAAATCGTTCATGTTGACATGTACAGTTTTGCAACTTTGAACTTTTTTGCATAAGCACTAGACAGGGTTGTAAAAGAAAGGAATTTTCTATATGGTGAACTCAGTTGGAACTGAATCACAACTGAGGAGGAAGGTTATGAATCATCAACCCTATGAAATTGCCAAAATAGATATTAGCCAAGCCGGAGAACGCTGCAAAATGCTCTTGGGAGATCTGAATGGAGATGGCAGACTCGAGATGTTGTTGATACAGGCAGATGGGGACATAGATGATCGATATGTTCCGCATCAGGTATGCTGTTTGACTGCATTTGATCTGGAAGGGACTTTAATATGGCAGGTAGGAACTGCTGATCCCCATGCAGGTGGGCCGGGCTCAGACTACCCTGCACAGATCGCAGATTGGGATGGTGATGGGCATAATGAAGTACTATGTGTTATGAATAAACAATTTCTCGTGTTAGATGGCCGGACAGGAGAGATCAAAGAAACACGTGATCTGCCAGGTGATGAAGCGCATGACTGTATTATTCTTGCCAACCTGACTGGTAACCAATCCAAAATGGACATTATACTGAAAGACCGCTATAAGACGTTATGGGCACTTGACCATGATTTTAATTTGTTATGGAAGCATGAGGGGAATCCGGGACATTTTCCGTGGGTGTTTGATATTGATGGAGATGGAAAGGATGAAGTGATGGCCGGATATGACATGCTGGACCATGATGGGACGGTATTATGGTCTTGTGAGAACTTGGATGATCATGCCGACTGTATATGGTTTGGAGACGTTGATGGTGATGGGGAAGTTGAGGTTGTTATCGGTGGCAGTGTCACGGTTATGATGGACCGTTATGGCAATGAGAAATGGCGTTATGAAGATTCGATTGAATCACAGCATATTGCGCTGGGCCATTTTATTGCTGAAATGGAAGGTTTACAGATTGCAGGTCTGGACCGGATCGTCCGGGGCGATGAGCGTGGTAAGGATGGAATGTTCATGCTGAACAATGATGGGCAAGAAATATGGAAAGAAAATCGCACAACTCGTGGCTGGTTAACTATTATAGAGCCTGTAAGTAACTGGGATGAGGGTGGACTTGATTATATTTTGGCTTATCGTCGAGGTGGTGATGTCTTGCCTTCTTTGGTCGATGGAAACATGAAAACGGTTACCGAATTTCCGAAAGAGGGATATGCCGTACATGCAGATCTGGTTCAGAGTGGACTGGAACAGATCATCATCTATGACGCACAAGAAGCGTTGGTTTACGCCAGCTCTCCGATGACATTATCACTAACCGATGCAAAAAGAGCCAAGCCACAGCTCAAAAGGCTGTATAGCTCGACTCTGTATCCGGGCGGTGAAGTTAAACTCTAGGTTTTATCGGTCATTCTCCGATGGGGGTAATTCATTCTGCGGACTGGATTCGGGTTGAAGCAAGGTTGCCAAATCAGTACCTGTCGTGACCGTCAAGCGAGGTAGCTTCATGAGATCATCTCCTGGATGCACAAATCCAGACTTTACAGTAAAGGCCATGCGATATCCGTGCTGCTGTAACTTGTAAATCATCTGTGTACTGGTATACCCAAAAGGATAGGCCAGATAAGGTGTGTCTATTCCGGTTTGCTTCATTTGCTGAATATCATCATCCAGAAGACTGGTGTCAAGACCGACAGGTACACTGTTTCCACAGCGCATAAATCCCTTGTGATGCAGGTTATAGGTATGGCTGTTAAATTCAAATACGTCAGTTGCCGCCTGCATTTCTGGCTTGGAGATGAAACTGTCAATTGCGGGAGCAGATTCTGAAGGCTGATCTTGAATTTTACTACCAATGACAAACAGTGAGGCATGAAAATTATATTTTTGAAGCACAGGGTAAGCTAACGTATAATTGTTCTGATATCCATCATCAAAGGTAATTACAATGGACTTCTTTGGCAGGGAGAGCTTCCCGTTTACATACTGTTCAAGCTGATCCAATGTAATCGTGTGGTAGCCTTCGTCGTGCAGGTATTTCATGTTTTGCTTGAAATCTTCCAGACTAATGATGGATTTGTTATCTATCTGGTGATCGTTCAGTTCGGGCTCTATGTAATGATACATGAGTACAGGAACTTCTGTAGCCGTACCTGTTTCTATCTTGAAGGTGGAACGATCCAGTGCATTTTGACGGGTGTAGTCAGTGTGTGACAGCTGGAATGCTTTGCGTTTAACGATGTCCCAGGAGGTACAGGCTTTGTGTGACATGGCATTTGTAGGATGGGTTACGGCATAGGCATACAGTGTAATGGAGCATATGAGCATGGCGAGTAGGGCAAGTGTGATCTTTTTCCAATATTTCATGAGTCTTTGGGTTCTCCTTTTAAAGTGATCAATAAGTTATATCATAGACGATATTTCAATAGGGGAAGTTACAGTATTTTTTCCTATATCAGGTTGACTTGCAGATGAGAGCGTGGAGAAAGAGGAGACGGCATATCTGAACCCCTAGCTAGTTGTAAAAATTAAAATAGTTCAACGTTCTGCTGTCCATGAATATGCTTTAGGGGAATGATAGGGAGTTCCAGTGTTGCTGATGGCTCCATAGACATTTTGTTTAATTTCTCTTGTGTTTTGATATGCTGCGTGATACAATAAGTCTGTTATGTGGAATACGGCGGTCCTCTATGGATAATGAAGGAGACAAGGTGATCTCTGGAAGAAGTATGAACGCCTGTACGGAAGGAGGGAGTCATAGATGAATATCGTTCAAGCGATTACACAAGAACAACTTCGTAAGGATATTCCGAGTTTTCGTCCTGGTGACACTTTGAAAGTGCACGTTAAGGTAATCGAGGGAACTCGTGAGCGTATCCAATTGTTCGAAGGTGTTGTGATTAAACGCCGTGGTGGTGGAATCAGTGAGACTTTTACAGTTCGTAAAATTTCTTACGGTGTAGGTGTGGAAAGAGCTTTCCCGCTTCATTCCCCAAAAATCGATAGAATCGAAGTGGCTCGCCGTGGTAAAGTGCGTCGTGCGAAGCTTTATTATCTTCGTGAACTACGCGGTAAAGCAGCGAGAATTAAAGAAATTCGTTAATATAACGGATACCGGGAAGGGCTTGGAGACAAGCCCTTTTCGTTTTTGTCCGGGAAAAGTTGAACCGGAGGTACACTTCCGAGTAAAATGGTATGGCAACACATGCGTGGGATAGTCCGGGAGGCTTGTAAAATCAGTTATCGAAGTGCGTGTTCGAAAAGACCGGTTTTCAGTACCGACTTTTTGAACAACCTCTGAAGACATTTGAATTGTGGATTAAATGTATTGTAATGCTTGGTGTAAGATTACATAACTGATGTGAATGTTTTGTATCCATCCCTAGAGTTATTGGAACGATACAAAATGCTGGATATGTGTACTGCTATAATCATGTACTGTGAAGAGAGGAAGATCTTGAATGGAACAAGAAGTTCAACAGGACCAGGGCAATCCTGCCGAAGAGAAAAACAGTCGATCCAAAAAAGCCAAAAATGAAATTGTTGAATGGCTCAAAGCCATTGTTATTGCATTAGTTCTCGTCATTCTGATTCGGTGGTTGCTCTTCAAACCGTTTGTTGTGGATGGACCGTCCATGCAGCCGAACTTCGAAACGGGCGAACGTGTAATCGTCAACGAAATCTTATATGATATCCGAGAACCGAAGCGCGGTGAAGTTATCGTCTTCCACGTACCTTCCGAAGGTCGGGATTTCATCAAACGTGTTATTGCTGTTGAAGGTGATACGGTTGAGGTTCAGGACGATACGGTGATGGTTAACGGCAAAAAGGTTGATGAAACCTATATTCAAGGTGCCATTGATGCAGCTGAAGCCAATGGTGGAACATATAACGTGAAGGATTTCCCGAATGAGCAGTTCCCTGATGGCAAAGTGCCTGCAGGTCATGTGTTTGTCATGGGAGACAACCGTCCAAATAGTACAGACAGCCGTATGATCGGTTACGTTTCGTTAGAAGATATTATTGGTCGTGCAGATGTTATTTTCTGGCCGATCGGGCAGATTAAGTGGATTAACCACTGAAATTGAAGTAAACAATGAGGTGAAGACAAGTTGACGATACAATGGTTTCCAGGTCATATGACTCGAGCCAGACGCCAGATTCAGGATAAGTTAAAGCTCATCGACGTGGTCATCGAACTATTGGATGCCCGTCTGCCTGTCTCCAGCCGTAATCCGATGATTGACGAAATATTGCTGGATAAACCCCGGATGATTTTGTTAAACAAAGCGGATTTGGCAGATGCCAAAGTGACGCAAGAGTGGATTGAATATTTCAAAAAAGAAGGAATTACCGCCTTTCCCGTGGATGCCTCAACAGGCACCAATGTAAAAGACATTCCGGTACAGGCGAAGCTTCTTCTGAAAGAAAAAATTGATCGTCAACTGGCCAAAGGAATTAACCCTCGTGCGGTTCGCGGATTGATTGTGGGTATTCCAAATGTGGGGAAATCAACATTGATTAACCGACTGGCTGGACGGAGTATTGCGTTGACAGGAGATCGTCCTGGTGTGACGAAGGGGCAACAGTGGATTAAGGTAGGCAAAGAAATGGAGTTATTGGATACTCCGGGTATTCTTTGGCCCAAGTTCGAAGATCAGAATGTAGGTTATCGTCTTGCCGTAACGGGTGCTATCAAAGAGGAAATTCTGAATGCAGAGGATATCGCCTTTTTTGGAATCAGTTACCTGATGCGTTATTACTGGGACGCTCTGGAAGAGAGATACGGACTTCAGGAGTTCTCCAAGGATGCAGATGATTCAGACAGTGTTATTGCGATTATGGAACAAGTCGGCCGTATACGTGGTTGTGTTGTAAGCGGTGGACGTATTGACTTGGAAAAGGCATCGCGAGCATTTCTGCGTGAATTGCGAGCGGGTAAAATGGGACGGTTCTCTATGGAAGCCCCTTATTAAAAATAGGGACTCTACACGATGAAGAACATTATCTTGATCTGTTCATTTCATATATCCAAGTGCCGAAAGAAGCGGCCGTGACCGGATTACCGGGAACGGTCTTTTTTTTGTGTATAAAACTCGAAATTGGAGCTGGACTTACGTCCAAAACGATAAAAATGGAAGAGGATTGAAGAAAAGAGCGCTTTATGGAATTGACTGACCCATATATCAGGTGCATCTAAATCGTGCTATGATGAATGGTGGTGCAATTTAGATTAGACGAGGTCTGATATATTCAATTTAAACCATCAAATACCGATAAATGAAGACATCACTATCTTTATTATTGTAAACCTCAAGGAAAAGTTTTGCTGAGATGACAGGTTGTACAGAACAAAGACAAAGGATCTACGTCTATATTATAAAAAAGTTGTAAGTGATACGCATGCTGAAGAAGCGTGGGTAGAGGAGATGAGTATTATGGTTGAAAAGAATGAAGAGATCGGTTTCAATTTACTGGATCCCCCGATTGGAACAAAGAAGAAAAAAGAAGCCAGTGAACCGCGGGATCTGTTGCTCTACGAACGAGAGTATTGGGACAGTGGATTTGAACGGATTGCTGGTATTGATGAGGTAGGTCGGGGATGTTTGTTTGGGGATGTTGTCGCAGCGGCGGTTATTTTACCCAAGGACCTCATTCTGGAAGGTGTGAATGACTCCAAGAAATTGACGGAGAAAAAACGTGATGCACTATATGACGTTATTATGGAAAAGGCACTGGCGGTAGGTATCGGGTACGCGGATGCAGAGACGATTGATCGGCTAAACATCAAGCAGGCTGCGAGACTTGCGATGAAACGGGCTGTTGAAGCGTTGGGAGAAACGCCTGATTATATGCTGGTGGATGCCGAGAAGGTGGATGTGAATGTGCCTCAACTGTCCATTATTAAAGGGGATGCCAATAGTCAATCGATTGCAGCGGCATCTATCATTGCCAAGGTAACGCGAGATCGACTCTGTAAGGAAGAATGGGATACGTTATATCCGGAATATGGTCTGTCGATACATAAAGGATACGCAACAAAAGTTCATCGGGAGCAAATTATGGCTTTGGGGGCAACCCCGATGCATCGCCGCAGTTTTCTGGGCAATCTGCTTGGTGAGCAGCAATCGTTGTTTTAATACAGGCTTGAAGGAAGGAGGGGGAGAGATTTGAATATCGGTTCCGTGATCAAGGGATTATTGGGAGACAGCAAGCCAGGGAATGCCAAGCCGCTTGAATTAAAGGAAGGTCAGGTAGTTCGTGGCTCCGTGGTAAGTGTATCCGATGATGGAGGGGATGCGGTTCTACAGATTCAAGGTGTGCAGGTGCGCGCCAAATTGGAGACTCCACTCCGTCCGGGTGAGACCACATTGCTCCAAGTACAGCCTCCAGGTGAAAACGGCATTACGGTCATGAAGCCAATGTCGGGTACACTTGCTGAGCTGCCACAAGCTTCGTTGAACAACCTGCTACAGGATGTAGGGCTACCGGATACAAAAGGGAACCGGGAACTGTTGCTTGCCATGCAGCGTAGCGGTTTGCCGCTCACGAAGGATAATGTGGCTATGGTTCAGAATATGATGAATGCCAAACCCGCACAGGTCCCTGTGGAAGAATGGGTGCAGGCGACGGGAATTGCTTTTCAGCGTGGTCTTCCGGTTACGGCCGAAACGGTAAAAGGATTACACCAGACGGTGTTTGGTCCCCCCCTTCACCAGTTATTAAGCGGGTTGGCTGATCAGTTGGAAACGATGCTGACTCAAGCTACAGGTAAACCGGTACTGACTGGGGAACAATCTGCTACGCTGAAGCCAGCAGCCATGGCTGGTGCACCTGTATTGCCGAATGCAGCGCAGTTGGAAGAAGGGTTGGCTTCATCAGGCAATGGTCGTCAGGTAACAGGGACTGGAACTGGAGCACCTGTTCTGTCGACGCAGCAAGGACAAGCGGCATTGGCAGGAGCAACACCCATGACGGATGATGGGGCAGAGGTTGTAGGGGCTGCTGTGAAAGGAAACATACAGATGGCTGGAGGCACAGGAAGTGCTGAAGCTGCGGCGAAGCCAGTTGCCAACAACGTTGAATTGGCTGGCAAAGGTGGTACGAGTATTCCGTCGGGAACCGGAATACCTGGAGAGAGCCCGCGTGGGACTGACGCGGGTGAAATGGGTGGTAGCCGCCCGGGTACACCAGGGGCGGCAGCTGAATCTATGGCTGGCCGTGCAAGTGCAGGCCAGTCTGAAGCAAGCGCGGCCGGCCGGACTGATGGCCGCGCTGAAACGCCTGCTGCTGCGGGGACGCCGTCCGCAGCAGGCCAGGCGGCGCCAGCAGCGCCTACGGCAGCGCAGCTGGCGCCCAAGCTGCTGGCGCTGCTGGACGTCTTGCGCAGCGCGTCCACTGCCGCACCGGCACAGCCTGGTGCGGCAGCACAGGCCGCCCCTGCATCGCAGGGCGGCCAGGCGGCTGCGGCTGCCGGAGGCGTGCCGCAGCCAACGCCAGCCGGCGCTGATGCGCCGCCGGCTGGCGGTAGTGCCGCAGCACCTGCGGGAGCTGCGGCAGTGCACGCGCCTGTCACCCACGAGGGGGACCCGTGGGTGGGGCGCGTGCTGAAGCTGCTCGGTGCGGAGCACGAGCAGCAGGCCGTTCACGGCGCGGCAGCGCAGCCGCGCGTGGGGGAAGCGGCGAGTCCGGCGAATGCGGACACGCTGAAGGGTTTGCTGCTGCAGCTTGCCAGCAGCGAAGGTGCACCGGCGGCGCTTAAGGATGCCGCCGGACAGGCCGTGCAATATCTGACAGGTCAGCAGTTATTGCTGACGACAGATCGCAGTGCTACATTTGCACAGATGCACTGGTTTATTCCGATCACTGGACCGGACGGGGAAGAAACGGCATCTGTTCAGATTCAGTCACGCCGTGGACCACGTGGAGAGCTGGATGCGTCCAACTGCCGTCTATGGTTCGATCTGGACATGAAAAGTCTTGGGCCAACGCTGGTAGATGTACATGTGGTTAACAACATTGTCAGCTTACGTGTATTAAATGATCGCGAAGGAATGGGACCGCTTCTGGAGAGCGGACGAGAGGTAATCCATCAGGCGTTGGATAAGCTGGGTTATCAACTGCTGACTTTCAAGTCAGAACCGTGGCCTGTGGGCCAGGAACCGGGTGCAGAACGAAAAATGAAGGCCTCGGACTATAGTCCTGAACGATACAAAGGGGTGGACTTGAAAGTATGAAAGACGAGTCGTCACAACCGGACCTGCTCTCCAAAAAGGCGGTTGCCCTAAAATATGTCCCTGGAGAGAGCGAAGCGCCTGTTGTTGTGGCCAAGGGGCGCGGGAAAGTGGCAGAAGCTATATTAGATAAAGCCAGAGAAAACGGCGTCGCTGTTCAGGAGGATGCAGCACTTGTGGAGGTGCTCTCCAAGTTGGATCTGGATGAACAGATTCCGGCTGAACTGTATCAACTGGTCGCGGAAGTACTAACGTATGTCTACCGTGCAGATCGAATAGCCTCAGGACGTGAGGAAAATGAGTCATGGTAGAACGTAAATTGGGACAGGGGCTGAGTCTGAAGCTCACACGACAGCAAAAGGGCCGATTAGGTGAAGAGGCCGCCCGTCAATGGTTGCGAGAGAATGATTATCGGATCATTAGACAGAACTGGCGTTGCCGTAGCGGTGAGATTGACATCATTGCTTCTTACGAGGGACTGATTGTTTTTGTAGAAGTAAGGAGCAGAAGTGGAGCCGCTCAGTATGGTACACCTCAGGAATCGGTTGATATGCGTAAAATGCAGCAGGTGCGCTCAACTGCATCCGTTTATTTGCAAATGACGGGAGAGACGGAACATCAGATCCGTTTCGATGTAATTGCCGTAATGCTTGATCAAGCAGGAGAGACGATCTCTGTGAATCATATTGTTAATGCATTTTAAGCATGTCACGTAAAATCATTGCTGTATCTCAAGATACAAAATGTATCATATTGATATGGAAGTTCGTTTATTTCAAACTCCAAGTTTAATTATGTCTTATTATTGCATTCCTTGAAGTCTTGAAATTAGTTATTATACTTAAGCCGCAGTTCCTCATCATGCAGGAACTGTGGCTTTTTTTAATTTTACGATGAAATGATAAAACAGAGGAGACAAACACTGATAATAAAATCATTGTATTTTCTAAAAATATAGATACAAAATGTATCATTTGTTATAAACTAAAAAAGTTGAAAATTAAAGAGAGGTTGGTGGGATGTATGAAAGAGCTTCAGAATACGTCGAACAACACAGGAAAACGAGTATGGGAGTGCCCTCGGATGGAAGTGCTGGATATCAGCGAGACCATGAACGGTGGGCAAGGCATTTGGCAATATGTTTGGGACGGGGAGTTCTGGAAGCTTGAGCTTTTAGAAAGTTAAAAGAGGTTAGAGGGTAACGTTAGATTCATAAATATATCGTGAGGTGTAGTGAGAAGATGAAGACAAGTATCAAATGGATAATTCGACTAAGTACACTATCTTTATGTTTCATTATGTTTGGAATCATGTATTCTGGCGTTTCTTATGCAGCTGATCCGTCTACACAGGCAAAGGTATCAGGTAAAGTTACGGATCCTGAAGGATTTCCTATCCAGGATGCAACAATTAAGTATTCTCTTAGATACCAAGGGGAAAATACTGAAAAAAGCGTGAAGACAGATGCCACTGGAAGTTATTCCATCCTGGAGTCTGTTCAGGATTATACGGAAATCAGTTTTATAATTGAAGCAGAAGGATATGTGACAGACAGGCATCGTAATACCTACTATTTGTCAGAAGGGGAACAGATTTTGGTTAATTTTGAGCTTTACGAACCTTCTACGATTGTAGGATCTGTAACCGATCAAACAGGCAAGCCGATTCCAGATGCCCTGGTCAAAGTAACAGGGGCGTCGGATCGCCCGGTTAAAACGAATGAGCAAGGCCGGTATGCCGTTACTGGGCTTGATTTTGACTATAATCCGAACATTGCAATCTGGGTAGATTCTGCGGATTATATGCTTTATGAACAGGATCGTTTGAATGTTCAAGCTGGAAAAACCTTAATCGTAGATGTTGTTTTGACAGAAGCAGCACACGTCCGCGGAAAAGTAGTAGATGAGGAGGGCAACCCAGTCACTGGAGCTAAAGTGAATGCTGGAGTCTCGGCAACAACGGATGCTCAAGGCAACTATTTTATAAAACGCGTGCCAACAGGCGCCAGAACAATAACGGGGGAAGCATCAGGATACTTAAAAACTAGCCTTAACGTTACCCTTGTACAAGGGGATCATAATACGTTTAATATCGTACTTAAGAAAGATGCAGATGTTACTCCACCAGTAACCAAGTACAGATTAGTTCCAATCACAGACACCGTAAATGGGAAGACATACATCAAAGGATTTACGTTTAGACTCCAGGCTACCGACGAAGTCAAAGGATCAGGTGTAAAAACAACGCAATATCGAATCAATGGAGGAGCGTGGAAGAACTATGAAGGGCCTGTCCAATTTTTTGCTCCCGAGGTCAAGGTGGTAGAGTATTACAGTACTGATGTTGCTGGTAACCAGGAGAAGTACAACAAAATGGATTTTGTTAAAGGTACTTTTGAAGGAGCAGGTCCATACTGATTCGAGCGTTGACGTGATCGTAATTTCCTGACGGTGCAAATTGGCTGGTTCAAAATAGACGGCTCTGACTTGATGATCGCCATTAGTGGATCAGGATTCGGAGTCGTCTTTTTCATTCTTGCGCCTGTAGTCATAGTTTTCGGAGCCATCCCTTTGAATCTCCTGAACAGAAGGGTGTATAATCAAGGATGTAATCTGGAGTTATAATCTTTTGATTAGTCATAAACGAGTTATACAAGACCGTAAGTCTTTGTTACGGTTACAAGTGATATTATAATCAGGGAGGTACGGCCGATGAGTAAAGTTACAAAAACAAGTAATGTAGTCAGAGAAGCGATTCAAAATCGTCGCACGGTGAAAAAATTTAAAAAAGAAGCTGTTCCTACACAGCAAATTATAGAATTGCTGGACACTGCAGTCTGGGCTCCTAACCATAAACTGCGTGAACCTTGGAGGTTCCTGTTATTTACCGGGAATGGGCGGAAGAAACTGGCTGAGGCCATTGACGCAGAAATGGGAGAAGACAATAAATTTTCAGCGAATATTATGCAAGTTCCATCCGTTATGCTTGTTGTTCTGGAGGAAGATCCAAGACAGAATATCTGGGACGAAGACTTCGCTGCGGTAAGTGCATTGGTTCAGAACTTTATGCTTGCAGCCTGGAGTGAAGATATTGGTACATTCTGGGTGACCAAGCCATTCCTTTACGCTCCCAAATTCCGCAAACCTCTTGGCATAGAGGCGGGTGAGAAGATTATAGGCATGGTTTACATGGGATACCCCGATGTTATTCCTTCTGCCAAAGAACGTACACCTGCGAAGGACAAACTGACTCTTTTTGAGTGATGAAAAATTGACGTACAAGTACCTCTCCTCAAAAGAGAGCCACTTGTACGTTTTTTTGTTGTGATGACATATCCCTATATTAAAAATTCAATGATATATTCGTCTTGACCATGCTATTCAGCCTACAGGTTGATGATATCGGGTTATGATTTTTGGTGAACTTGTTCTTCCTTCGTATACTTCTCAAAATAAATTAAGATCCAATTGACGATACTGTATGGCTTCAGCCACATGAGCTGTCACAATTTCACCATCATGGTCCAGGTCGGCAATGGTCTGTGCCATCTTGATAATCCGATCATGTGCACGCATGCTCAGGTTCAAGGTTTGCAGTGTTTGCTCTAACAGTTGCTCTGCCTCATGGGGGAGATGGATCGTTCGTCGCAAAAGTGTGCCCGAAAGCTGGCTATTCCAGCGAACCAAACTTTGGGCATAACGGGTCGCCTGAATGTGATGAGCATGGATGACTTTTGACTGCATTTCTTCAGAGGAAGGGGAAGCAGCAGACTTGCGCCACTCGCCTGGTGGAGGAACCTCAACCTGAAGATCAATACGGTCCAGCAATGGCCCTGAAATTTTGGCCCGATACGCCGCAACACGAGCGGGACTGCATATACAGCGCTGCTCCTCCGAATGAGCGGACAAATATCCGCAGGGGCAGGGATTCATGGAACATGCGAGCATGAACTGGGCTGGGAAGGTGAATGCTGCCCGCGCCCGGCTAATCGTCACTGTGCGATCCTCTAACGGCTGCCTTAATACCTCCAGCACTTGACGCTGGAACTCAGGTAATTCATCCAGAAAAAGTATGCCCCGGTGGGCAAGGCTAACTTCACCCGGTTTTGGTATACCACCGCCTCCAATCAGACCAGAGGTGGATATCGTGTGGTGAGGGGAGCGAAAAGGTCTGTCTGCAATCAGGCCTTGAGGCGCTTCTTTTAACTTGCCTGCGGCACTTAATACTTTGGTTACTTCTAACGCTTCATCTTCTGACAGTGGTGGAAGGATGGTAGGCAAACGTTTGATTAACATCGTTTTGCCCGTGCCTGGTGGTCCAACGAGCAGTATATTATGCATGCCGGCTGCAGCAATCATAAGCGCGCGTTTGACATGATGCTGTCCCAGAACATCACTATAGTCATCTGCAAATGATGGTATTTGACTCGCATTTCCATCCGCCTTCTTGTAAGTTTTATCTGTTATAGGAGCAACGAGGTGAGCATAGTTTTTCAACACAATGGGTCCTGAATTTGAATGATGTGGTGTTCCCACTGAACTAGTTGATTGATCTGGGTTTACCGGAGCTATATCCTGCAAATGCCGAATGCCATACACCTGGATACCTCGAATCAGTGACGCTTCCTCCACGTTATCATAAGGGAGGAGCATGGACGTAAAGCCTTGTCTTTTGGCCAGATCCACCATGGATAAAATGCCGGGTACGGATCTGATCGAACCGTCCAATGCCAGTTCGCCAACCACGAGTGTCCGTTCCTGGGGAGGAAGTACAAGCTGGCCGCTTGTCATAAGTAAACCAATAGCAATGGCTAGATCAAAGGAAGATCCTTCCTTGCGCAGATCGGCAGGGGCCAGATTGATTGTGATCCGCTGTAAAGGATACTGATATCCGCAGTTTTTAATCGCTGCACGAACACGTTCAACAGCCTCACGAATGGCTGAATCCGGTAAGCCGATGATGGAGGTCTGTGGCAGACCATTGGATAAATCGGTTTCCACCTCAATCAGAACGCCATCGATTCCGTACAAACACGCACTGTGTAATTTTCCGTACATGACAAAGAAACACCTCACTCGATTCTTGACTCCGCATAACACGGGCCAGTCTACGAATTAAGGTGCTTCCTCAGCTTCTATTAAGCATTTTATATAAAAGGAATCATGGAGTCAACCTGTCATTATCATAGCTGTAAACATCATTCCTGATCCCTGAATTTTATTTTTGGAAGGAAATCATTCAATAGCTTTGGCGAAAATGGCCTACGTATAAAATGTCATTAATGGTTATCAAATTGAGCCGGAGAAAGCGTGGATTTATTCCATGGACTTATCTTTTATTTTTATTGAATCATGATGATGTATATTTATTTCTATTTTACACAATCTAATTTAACATAATTAAATTGAATAGTAAAATCATTTGTGCTCAATTATTCTGTTTTTTTTCTAATTTGTGATAAGATAGATTTATAGTTCCTTTCTATAAGGAATAGAATGCACAATAGGCAGGTGAGAAAGACATATGCAGACTGACAGTTTGAAGCTGGATAACCAATTATGCTTTGCCATATATGCTTGTTCACGTGAGATTACGAAGATGTACCAACCTTATTTGGAGGTACTTGGCGTAACATACTCCCAGTATCTGGTCTTGATGGTATTGTGGGAACGTGAAGAATGTACGGTTAAGGAGATCGGGGAGGCGCTCTATCTCGATTCGGGAACATTGACACCACTTCTCAAACGGTTGCAGTCAGCAGGACTTATTAATCGCGAACGCTCGGCTCAGGATGAACGAAAAGTATTAATTACACTAACAGACTCCGGCCGTGAGTTGCGGAACAAGGCATTGTCCATACCTGCAGCCATTCAGGGAGACGCGTGTTTGAACAGTACAGAGTTTGAAGCTTTATTGGGTCAGTTCAAAGGGTTGCTGGAAAAAGTTCACGAAACCAACACGAACGCAGCCAAAAAATAAAATGTAGTTTTACATCAAGGAAACCTTAGCTTATAGCTGAGGTTTTTTTCCATATATACCCAAGCATTCACAATATGGGATCATACTCATATCAAAATACTGTCTATTAACCATTAATTTTTTAAGGAAAGCGTTTTAAAAACGTGTTACAATGAATTGGGTTTAAGTGAAAATAGTCAACATTTGTCTTTTGTTAGTCTACCAACCCGCCTTGTTGCAGTCATGTTGATAGGAGGATTCGAGAATGAATATCCATGAATATCAAGGAAAAGAAGTACTGAAACAGTATGGAGTTACCGTTCCAAACGGAAAGGTTGCTTATACAGTCGATGAAGCGGTTGCGGCCGCAGAGGCACTGGGCAGTCCGGTGACTGTTGTTAAAGCGCAAATTCACGCAGGTGGCCGGGGTAAAGCCGGCGGCGTAAAAGTGGCGAAGAGTACGGATGAAGTTCGTGCCTATGCTTCCGAAATTCTGGGTAAAGTATTGGTAACACACCAAACTGGACCAGAAGGCAAAGAAGTGAAACGTCTTCTGATTGAAGAAGGATGCGATATCCGCAAAGAGTATTATGTGGGTGTTGTTGTGGACCGTGCCACAGGCCGTGTAGTTATGATGGCTTCCGAAGAAGGCGGTACTGAGATTGAAGAAGTAGCTGAAGCTACACCTGAGAAAATTTTCAAAGAAATTATTGACCCTGCCATTGGATTGCAAGTGTTCCAGGCGCGTAAACTGGCTTACAGCATTAAGATTCCGAATGAATTGGTGAACAAAGCCGTTAAGTTCATGCTCGCGCTGTACACTGCATTTGTCGAAAAAGATTGCTCTATTGCTGAGATCAATCCTCTCGTTGTTACCGGAGATGGAAACGTTATCGCTCTAGATGCGAAATTAAACTTTGACTCCAACGCCTTGTTCCGTCACAAAGACATTATGGAACTGCGTGATCTGGATGAAGAGGATGAAAAAGAAATCGAAGCTTCCAAATACGACCTCAGCTACATAGCACTTGATGGCAACATCGGCTGTATGGTCAATGGTGCGGGACTTGCGATGGCAACGATGGACATTATCAAATACTACGGTGGAGACCCGGCCAACTTCCTTGACGTTGGGGGCGGTGCTACAACGGAGAAGGTGACAGAAGCATTCAAAATCATCTTGTCCGATGCCAAAGTAGCGGGGATCTTTGTTAACATTTTCGGTGGTATCATGCGCTGTGATGTTATCGCCAATGGTGTTGTTGAAGCCGCGAAGCAGCTTGGCCTGACCAAACCGCTGGTTGTTCGTCTTGAAGGAACTAACGTGGAGCTTGGCAAACGTATTTTGGGTGAATCTGGCCTGAATATCGTTCCTGCTGATTCCATGGCCGATGGTGCACAGAAAATTGTTGCCCTCGTAAAATAAGTTCATTCCTTAGTACCGGAGCTGTCCGGGAATTGAAAAATAACCGTAAGGATGTGAAGCAACGTGAGTATTTTGATCGATAAAAATACAAAAGTCATTACGCAAGGCATTACGGGTTCAACGGGAATGTTCCACACGAAGGGCGCATTGGACTACGGAACCCAGATGGTAGGCGGAGTTACACCGGGTAAAGGCGGAACTAATGTGGATATCACGCTGGAAGACGGTACAGTAGCCAGTCTGCCGGTGTTCAACACTGTGCAGGAAGCGAAGGAAGCTACAGGCGCAACAGCGAGCGTCATTTACGTTCCTCCTGCATTTGCAGCAGATTCTATTATGGAAGCTGTTGACGCAGAGCTGGACCTCGTAATCTGTATTACAGAAGGTATTCCGGTTCTTGACATGATTAAGGTTGACCGCTTCATGGAAGGTAAAAATACCGTCCTGATCGGACCGAACTGTCCAGGTGTCATTACACCAGGCGAATGTAAAATCGGTATCATGCCTGGTTATATCCATATGGCAGGGCACGTGGGCGTTGTTTCCCGTAGTGGAACACTTACCTATGAAGCCGTTCATCAACTGACGACGCGTGGCATTGGACAATCTTCTGCTGTAGGAATCGGGGGAGACCCTGTAAAAGGCTCCGAGTTCATTGATATCCTCAAACGGTTCAATGAAGATCCACAGACTCATGCGGTCATCATGATTGGTGAGATTGGTGGTACAGCTGAAGAAGATGCTGCTGATTGGGTTCGCGAAAACATGACCAAACCGGTTGTGGGCTTTATTGGTGGCGTAACAGCGCCTCCAGGCAAACGTATGGGCCATGCTGGCGCTATTATCTCTGGTGGTAAAGGTACAGCCAAAGAGAAGATTGCCAAGCTGGAATCTTGCGGTATCAAAGTAGCCCCAACACCTGCTGAGATGGGCTCGACTTTGGTGAGTGTACTTGAAGAGCGTGGTATTTTGAATTTGTGCACGACACATTAATTCCTTTTCGTTATAATAGAAGAAACGGCTCAGAAATGATGTATTTTTGGTAAGCCGACTATTATGGATACGGAAAAGGTAAGCAACCTTTTGTCCTTAAACAGGGCGAAGGGTTGCTTTTTTGCGTTTTTTTACGAGAAAAAGAAAGTGAAGTTACTTCTTATCTACGTAAACGCTTGCAATCCGTGACCACATCACACACAATATGAGGGAAGATTCTCTTCCCGCTCTGGGAGGTTTATGGTATGAAAGAACGATGGATCTTGTTTGGTTTGCATGAGATGGAAGGGATAGGCAAGAAAACAATCTCGAAACTAGTTCAGGGACAACATGAATTGTCCGATCTCTTGAATTATGAAGAAGGGGATTGGGCTACGGCTGGCTTGCGTAAAGATCAGGCTGCCCGTTTGGCTAGTCAATTTAACCAGAACTGGATTGAGTGTAGAAGAGAACACGTTTACAATCAGGGAATAGAGGTTATTACTTATCTGGATCAGAATTATCCCATATTAATGAAGGAAACCGTTCAGCCTCCTTGGGTAATGTATGGTCGAGGAGATGTTAGTTTGTTACATACCCCTTCGATGGCAATGGTGGGAACTCGTATGCCGACCGTGTATGGGCGCAAAGTTGGTGAGAAGCTGGCAGAACAATTATGCAATGCAGGACTGACGATCGTAAGCGGACTTGCCCGTGGTATTGATAGTGCATGTCATGATGCAGTATTACGTGCTAAGGGCAAAACGATTGCAGTATTCGGAACAGGGATTGATAATATATACCCGCCTGAAAATACAAGCCTTGCCGAGCGAATTGCGGAGACGGGTCTGCTTTTGTCAGAATATCCACCAGGTACGAGAGCACGTCAGGGACTATTTCCGGAACGGAATCGCATCATAGCCGGACTGACTTTGGGAACATTGGTTGTTGAGGCTGACATTCGCAGTGGTTCACTTATCACAGCAGATGCTGCGCTTGAAGCAGGAAGGGATGTATTTGCAGTGCCTGGACCCATCACCTCACCGAAGAGTAGGGGAGCACATAATCTAATCCGTCAAGGGGCCAAATTGGTTACTTGTGCAGCAGATATATTGGAAGAGTATCGTTTGGGCTTGCCAAATGCAGATCAACTTCCTTACAATAGAGGACGTTCGACTGAAACAACGGAGCCTTCCAGGCAGGGGATATTCACTGAGGTTAAGGTCTCTCCCGATGAACAACGTGTGATTTATCTGTTGGAACAGGAGAAGCAATCCCTTGATCAATTGGTTGAACAGCTAGGTTGGGATTTTGGACATTTGCATTCAGTTCTGTTATCTTTAATCATAAAAAAGCAGATTAGCCAATTACCAGGCACTAAATATGCGAGGGTATGATGATGCTGCAATCTAAGCAGCGTGTGGAAATATATAATTAGCTGAAGTTATTACCTATGCATAAGCATACAGAAACAGTTACATGACAGTTTCATGACTGAGAGGAGGATGAACCTATGGCGGATGCACTCGTAATCGTGGAGTCGCCCTCAAAGGCGAAGACGATAGGCAAATATTTAGGCAGCAAGTTCATCGTGAAAGCTTCGATGGGACATGTTCGCGATTTGCCAAAGAGTCAGATCGGCGTTGAGGTGGAGAATGATTTTAATCCGAAATATATTACGATCCGCGGCAAAGGTTCAATTTTGAAAGAACTGAAGGATGCACGAAAGAAAGTGAAAAAAGTGTATCTCGCAGCTGACCCGGATCGCGAAGGTGAAGCTATTGCATGGCACTTGGCCCATGCTCTCGAATTGGACGATACGGCAGATTGCCGTGTAGTATTTAATGAAATTACTAAACAGGCTGTCAAGGATGCGTTCAAAACGCCGCGGAAAATCAATATGGATTTGGTGAACGCGCAGCAGGCAAGACGTATTCTGGATCGGCTTGTTGGATATAAAATTAGTCCATTGTTATGGAAAAAAGTTAAAAAAGGCTTATCTGCAGGCCGGGTTCAGTCCGTAGCTGTCAAAATCATTTTAGATCGTGAAAATGAAATTGATGATTTTGAACCGGAAGAATACTGGAGCATTACCGCTAAACTGACAGCAGACGGCAATCCGTTTGAAGCTAAGTTTCATAAACTGAACGGGGCCAAAACAGAACTGGGTAGTGAAGCGGAAGTGCAAGCGATCTTGAAACAGATCGAAGGTGCAGACTTTACGATCAAGGAAGTGAAAGAGAAAGAACGCAGTCGTAACCCTTCCGCTCCGTTTACAACGAGTTCTTTGCAACAGGAAGCAGCTCGTAAATTGAATTTCAGAGCTTCCAAGACGATGTCGGTCGCCCAACAACTATATGAAGGTGTAGACCTTGGAAAAGAAGGCACAGTAGGTCTCATCACGTATATGCGTACGGACTCCACACGAATTGCGGCATCTGCACAAGAAGAAGCCAAAGAATATATCGTTGGGAAGTACGGGGAGTCATTTGCGCCTGAGACACCACGGAATTATTCCAAAAAAGCTACTAATGCTCAAGATGCGCATGAAGCAATACGTCCAACTTCAATTTTGCGTGATCCCGATTCAATCAAGTCATTCATGAGTCGCGATCAGTTCCGTCTGTATAAACTAGTTTGGGAACGTTTTGTGGCGAGCCAGATGTCTTCAGCCATTTTGGATACACTTTCTGTAGATATTGCTGCGGGAGACACGATTTTCCGTGCAGCAGGTTCGAAGGTGCGGTTCCAGGGCTTCATGAAGGTATATGTTGAAGGGAACGATGATGGTACAACTGATGAAGATCGTCTGCTGCCTCCGCTGAAAAGTGGAGATGTGCTGGAGAAGCAGGAAATTGAGCCAAAACAGCATTTTACACAACCGCCACCCCGATATACGGAGGCAAGGTTGGTTAAAACGCTTGAGGAATTGGGTATAGGGCGTCCGAGTACATATGCGCCAACACTGGAGACCATTCAGAAGCGCGGATATGTTGCGATAGAGGAAAAGAAATTCATGCCGACCGAGCTGGGTGAACTGGTCATTGAGCAGATGGAAGAGTTCTTCCCGGAAATTCTGAATGTTGAATTTACCGCAAACATGGAAGGTGACCTTGACCATGTGGAAGAAGGTTCGGAGGATTGGGTTAAAGTACTCGCAGAATTCTACGAATCTTTTGAGAAACGGCTTGAGTTTGCGGAAGAAGAAATGAAAGAAATCGAGATTGAAGATGAAGTATCGGATGAGATCTGTGAGAAGTGCGGCAAACCGCTCGTTTACAAGCTTGGACGATTTGGCAAGTTTCTCGCGTGCTCTGGCTTCCCTGATTGTCGGAATACCAAACCGATTATTAAGGACATCGGTGTAACTTGTCCGAAATGTAAGGAAGGTCATGTTGTTGAGCGTCGTAGTAAAAAGGGACGTATTTTCTACGGATGTGACAAGTATCCTGAATGTGATTTTGTCTCATGGGACAGACCTTCAGCCAAACCATGTCCAAGTTGTGGATCGTTAATGATTGAAAAGCGGAACAAAAAGGGAGCACGATTGCAGTGTACTTCATGTGATCATCAGGAGCCGGTGGATGAACCGGATGACGAATCAGCGGATTAACATATATGTGAATCAAATCAATTATAGTGAAATATGAAATTGCTTTATGGGGGTAAATGATTTTGACGAATGAACAACAAGTAACCGTTATTGGTGCCGGGCTGGCAGGAACAGAAGCGGCCTGGCAGATTGCAAGTCGCGGCGTACGCGTAAAATTATACGAGATGAGACCTGTTGTGAAAACGCCAGCTCATCATACGGATAAATTTGCAGAACTGGTATGCAGCAATTCGCTGCGTGCGAATGGATTGACCAATGCAGTGGGTGTGTTAAAAGAAGAAATGAGAATGCTCAATTCTCTTGTATTGTCAGCAGCAGACAAACATGCGGTTCCCGCAGGTGGAGCACTTGCTGTGGACCGGGATGGATTTTCAGGCGAGATTACATCCAAGTTGCATCAGCATCCGCTCATCGAAGTGGTGAATGAGGAACTAACATCTCTGCCGGAAGATGGCATCGTTGTTGTTGCAACAGGGCCGCTGACTTCACCTGCATTGTCTGAGCAAATTAAGGCACTAATGGGGGAAGAGTATTTCTACTTCTATGACGCAGCTGCACCGATTATCGAAAAAGATTCAATTGATATGAACAAGGTGTATCTGGCTTCCCGTTATGATAAGGGTGAAGCGGCATATCTGAACTGTCCGATGACAGAAGAAGAGTTTGATGTCTTCTATGAAGCTCTCATCACTGCTGAAGTCGCTCAATTAAAAGAGTTTGAGAAAGAAATCTACTTTGAAGGCTGTATGCCAATCGAAGTGATGATGAAACGCGGAAAACAGACGGCTCTGTTTGGTCCTATGAAACCGGTAGGTCTGGTTAACCCGCATACAGGAGAGTTACCACATGCGGTTGTTCAGCTTAGACAGGACAACGCAGCTGGAACCCTGTATAATCTGGTGGGCTTCCAGACGCATCTGAAATGGGGAGAACAAAAACGTGTCTTCTCGCTTATTCCGGGACTTGAAAATGCAGAGTTTGTCCGTTATGGTGTAATGCACCGTAATACATTTATTAATTCTCCTAAACTTCTTCTTCCGACATACCAGTTTAAAGAGCGTCCAAACCTGTTCTTTGCAGGTCAGATGACCGGTGTAGAAGGATATGTGGAATCTGCTGCATCAGGGCTTATTGCCGGTATGAACGCAGCCAAAGCAGCGCTTGGGCAGGAACTGGTGGTACTGCCGGTAGAAACAACACTTGGCAGTATGGCTCAGTATATTACAACTGCTGACTTCAAGCACTTCCAACCCATGAATGCAAACTTTGGTTTATTGCCGAAGCTTGAAACGAAAATCCGTAACAAAAAGGAAAAAAATGAAGCTCTTGCACAGCGTGCACTGGATGGTATCACTAGTTTTGCTGCGGCAGAAGGTCTAACTGTTCCGGAACGCGTATAAATTATTCGTGGGAGGAGGCTGATATCATGGATATGTCATTTCATGCTACAACGATCTGTGCTGTTCGTCATAATGGTAAGGCAGCAATCGCCGGAGATGGTCAGGTGACCATGGGCCAAAGTGTTGTGATGAAAAATACAGCCAAGAAGGTAAGACGTTTATACCGCGGACAGGTTGTTGCTGGCTTTGCTGGTTCTGTGGCGGATGCGATCACCTTGTTTGAGAAATTCGAAGGTAAGCTGGAGGAGCATCATGGTAACTTGCAGCGTGCTGCTGTGGAGCTTGCCAAGGATTGGCGTCAGGATCGGATCTTGCGTAAGCTTGAGGCATTGTTGATTGTAATGGACAAATCAGGTATGTTGCTCATTTCAGGCGGTGGAGAGATTATTGAACCTGATGATGACGTTATTGCGATCGGATCAGGTGGGAATTTTGCTTTATCTGCTGCACGAGCGTTGAAACGTCACGCTGTGAACCTGGAAGCAAAAGACATTGCGCGTGAATCGCTTCAGATTGCCTCGGAGCTATGTGTATATACTAACAGTAATATTATTGTAGAAGAGTTATAAGCCAAAGAAATCTCCCGTAGTGGAGCATGATTACATAATCTGCTCCAGGACGTCTAGGGGATTCTTTGTCCTTGTTAGGTAAAATTAATTCAACATACTGGTAGGAGGGAAGCAATATGAATACTCAAGCGCTAACACCGAGACAGATTGTTGCAGAGCTTGACAAGTATATTGTAGGTCAAAAGAAAGCTAAAAAATCGGTAGCTGTAGCCCTTCGTAATCGTTATCGGCGGAGCCTTTTGCCTGAGCATACTCAGGACGATATTGTACCTAAAAATATCCTGATGATTGGACCTACCGGTGTGGGTAAAACGGAAATCGCCCGTCGCCTTGCTAAACTGGTAGGTGCACCATTTGTGAAAGTGGAAGCTACCAAGTTCACGGAAGTAGGTTATGTTGGTCGTGACGTTGAGTCCATGGTGCGTGATCTAATTGAGACATCCCTGCGCATGGTGAAACTGGAGCGGACTGAAAAAGTGAAGGACAAAGCTGAAGAAGCTGCAAATGAACGAATTGTACATATTTTGGCTCCTTCACAGTCCAAGTCCAAGAATCAGCGCAATCCTTTTGAGATGATCTTTGGTAATAATGGGAACAACGCTCAGGAACAGGATGATCCAGCACCCGATACTGGGATTGCGGAGCGTCGGCGTAAGATCAAGTTTGATCTGTTATCTGGCAAGTTGGAGGATGACATCATTGAAATTGATGTCGAAGACACTGCACCTAACATGATGGACATGTTTGCTGGTCAAGGTAATGATCAGATGGGCATGAACATGCAGGAAATGTTTGGTAGTTTGTTACCTCGTCGTACAAAAAAACGTAAACTCGCTATTAAAGAAGCACGCAAAGTGTTGACTCAGGAAGAAGCAGGAAAATTGATTGACATGGACGATGTTACCCAGGAATCCATTCGCCGGGCCGAGCAGACAGGCATCATATTCATTGATGAAATTGACAAGGTTGCCAGTCAAGGACGCGGTAGCGGACCTGATGTATCCCGGGAGGGGGTTCAACGGGACATTCTGCCTATTGTGGAAGGTTCTACAGTGATGACGAAATATGGCCCTGTTAAAACGGACTATATTCTGTTTATGGCAGCTGGCGCATTCCATGTGGCCAAACCCTCTGATCTGATTCCCGAGCTTCAGGGACGCTTCCCGATTCGTGTAGAATTGAGCAGTCTTACATTGGAGGAGTTTGTATCCATTCTGACTGAGCCTCAAAATGCACTGACCAAGCAGTATGTTGATCTGCTGCGCACCGAAAATATTGAGATTGAATTCTCGGATGAAGCGATTCGCGAGATTGCCAAATTGGCTGAATCCGTGAATCAAAATACAGAAAATATAGGTGCTCGTCGATTGCATACGATTCTTGAAAAGCTTTTGGAGGATCTGTCCTTTGAGGCACCCGAGCTTACACTGGAACGTATGGTGATCACTCCAGAGTATGTCCGGGAGAAATTGAATGATATTGCGCTTGATCGTGATTTAAGTCAGTATATCCTGTGACAAGGGTTTAACAATGAAATGTTAAAATGATGCTATATATGAACGGTATGCACGAGAGTAGAGTACATTTGCGAGATCGACAAAGGGTAGCAATCCTTTTACGAATCACAAGAGTCTCTTACTGTATGCATATCGTTTATTTTTATTTCCATCTAAAGGATTTGAGTGTTACAACCGATAAAAGAGGTGGGGTTGTTAACGGATCGACAAAACCTAGGACTTGTGCCGCATGTATACGGCATTAAAACCTATCGGAGTGGTCGTTATTCGTCGTATCTGTATCCAATGATTACCATTAAAAGAATTCTACTTATTCCAAGTCTGGTTATCGGTTTAGTCGATAGATTGGTAAATGTTGCGTAAATGCGCAAAATGATGAATTATAGAAAACTGTGAAGTTACAATTTATTTTCTTGAGATTAAAATATATAGACTCTGCTTAATTGTTAAGAAAGTGTTGTGTGGGAAAGTCGAGTTTTCTTAATTGTTGAAACATAACTTGTCAATTGATTAAGATACAGCTTTATATGCATACCTATGATAATGCACGTAAACCCTTAGTATAACGGCAAAAAATTCTAACATTAACAACGATGAAATATTCGGAAATATACATAATAACGAGCGCTATACGCTCTTGTAGGGACTTGAAAGTATTTTTTTATTTTAAGAATGTTTAAGGACAATAAGGAAGAGTATTAACAGACTTTTGTTTTGGGACTGAACATTTACGAAAAAATTCATAATTTGCAGAAAATACACAAAAAGCCCTGTCTTTCAGAAAAGATAGGGCTTTTTTCTTATTGTAATAAATCCCAAACTCGAAGAAACTTATGTTATACGACAACATCAGAGTTAATTCTACTTAAGTCCTAGAAAACCGTGTAAAGACGAATGTTTTTGTCGAAAAAACATAAGAATTTTCAAGGGGAAATATTCAATGTTTTTCCATAACTTCTAAAGAGAGGAGGGGGATTGTGAATCTTTTAAATGATATCAGCTTTAAAAGATTGCAGGGTGCACTCGATGCGTCCAATATCAGACAACGAACGATTGCTGACAACATCGCGAATGCCGATACCCCGTATTTCAAGCGCTCAGACGTTTCTTTTGAAGAAATGTTGCAAGGGCAAATGAATGGAGATATGCCTGTTCTTAAAGGTAAAGTCACTGATGCAAGGCATTTTGTCATAGGTCCTTCCTCTTCCGTACCAACGCCAGTAGTTAATATGGACCAGTCAACATCCATGAATAACAACCAGAATAATGTCGATATCGACAGAGAAATGAGTCTTCTGGCGGAGAATCAGTTGCGTTATAACGCTTATATTCAGCAAGTGAGCGAACAAATTAAAATGATGCGTGTTGGCGTGGAAGGGAGATAACCTAAATTGAACATTAGTAATAGCTTTAGTATTAGCAGCTCAGCATTGACGGCCCAACGGTTGCGAATGGACGTTATATCTTCTAACATTGCCAACGCAGAGACGACGCGCGCGAGCGTATCCAATGGTGAAGCGGTTCCTTACAAACGCAAAATGGTCGTACTTGAGCCGAATAAAACGTCATTCGGTACGATGCTGCAAAATCAGATGAGAGGTAGCGGCTCAGGAGATGGTGTTAGAGTAACCGAGATTCGTGAGGATCAGTCACCATTGAAGCCTGTGTATGACCCTACTCATCCAGATGCCAACGCTGAAGGATATGTATTTATGCCTAATGTGGATATTGCAAAAGAAATGGTCGACATGATCTCTGCTTCGCGTTCCTATGAAGCAAACGTGACAGCACTGAACTCAACCAAAGCGATGATCTCCAAAGCTTTGGAGATTGGAAGATAATTTACTTCGAAATAAAAATAAGAAAGATACAAACCAGGGATGAAGGGGAGGGACATTAATGATTCAGAACAACATGTTTAGCACACAAGGTATACAACCGCTACAGATGAAGAATGCAACCGAAAGTAAGCCTTCTACACCAGCCGAAACCATTCAGAGCTTCGGTACATACTTACAGAATGCATTAGGGTCCGTCGCCGCACAAGAGACTCAATCGCATGAAATGTCGAATCAATTTTTGGTCGGCAAAGCGAATGTGGATCAGGTGATGATTGCTTCAGAGCAGGCCTTGTTAAGTCTACAACTCACAACTCAAGTCCGAAACAAAGTGGTCGAAGCATACCAGGAAGTTATGCGAACGCAATTATAAGATAACCTACTTGCGCTTCGATAATAGCGCTGATCATTACAACAAAGCAGCTGCGATGCTGCTCCTGATCCTCAACCTGTGGAACGGCTAAGGTTGAGTAAGGACAGACTAAGCAAAGTTTCGGATGGGGTGACAGAGTGAATGAGAGAATTGCCCAGTACAGGGATAAGGCATCCCAGTATTGGAATAGTTTTAGCAAAAAGCAAAAAGTATTATTTATATCCACCTTCCTGTTTCTGATTTTGGCTGCAGTTGTACTCACGATGCAATTGTCCAAGACCGAATATGAAGTTGCTTTTACAGACTTGAATGCAAGTGATTCAGCGGGCGTTATCAGTTATCTCGATTCATCCAGCATTCCATACAAATTAAGTTCAGATGGCAAGACCATATCCGTACCAAGTACAAGTGTTGCAATTGCAAAGGTGAATGTCGGATCTCAAGGGATTATTCAGAATGGTTCATTGGGGTATAAGTCATTCGAGGAGTCATCATCCCCCATTGGGATGACGGATAAAGAGTTTGATGTAAAATACAACAACGCTATAAACGGAGAAGTAGAACAGTTACTTCAGCGGATGCAAGGCATACAGGATGCTAAAGTACTGGTGAATATGCCGAAAGATAACATTTTTGCCGGTTTAGAAGAACAGGACAAAGCATCAGCATCGGTAGCTCTCCAATTTAAACCGGGGTATCACCCAAATCAGGCAGCAGTAGATGGCTACTTTAACTTGGTTAAGACTGCAATTCCTAATCTGCCTATTGAGAACATCACCATTACAAACACAGATGAAGCAGAATTGATTCCAACTGCCCGTGGTGGCAGTGGCGGGTTGTCTTCCGAAGTTCAAGAAAACATGGCTTTACAGAAAAAGTTTGAAAACGATGTCCGCAATAACGTAAAGCAATTTCTTTCCCAGATTGTAGGCGAAGACAAAGTTAATGTGTTGGTAGCCTCCAAGCTTAATTTTGATAAAGAAACACGCAAAGAAAATCTGGTCACACCTGTTGATGTAGAGAATATGAAAGGCATCGAGATCAGTGTGCAGGAGATTCAAAAGAGCTACACTGGGGCAAGCAACCCAACTGGTGGTGTTGCTGGCACAGGACAAGAGGAAGTTCCTGGTTATCCATCATCTGATGCAACAGGTAACTCCACCTCAGAAGAATCATCAAGTACTATTAACTACGATGTTAATCGAATCGCCAAGGATATTATTTCCAGTCCGTATACTGTAAAAGACTTAACCATTAACGTTGCAGTTGAACCACCGGATGGAGAAACAGAATTACAGGGACCTGTTCAAGACGCGATTGAGAACATTCTGGTTAACATTGTGCGCGCTTCATTGGCAGACTCAGGCACTGTAATAAGTGACGCTGATCTGACAAAGAAAGTTTCAGTCATGTCACAAGGGTTCCAGGCTGCATCAACAGCAAATACAGGCTTCCAGTTGTCCCCAGCCATGATGTGGGGCGGAGGCGCACTCATAGCGGCATTGATCGCAGCGGTTGTTATTTTGTTAGTACGCCGTCGCCGCAAACAAAACGAAGTCGAAGAAGAAGAGATTCCTCTTCCAATAGCAACAGAGTTCCCGTCCATTACGCTGGACAGTGTAACGAACGAAAGTCAGGTGCGCAAACAATTGGAGAGTTTGGCCAAGAAAAAGCCAGACGAATTCGTCAATCTGCTGCGTACATGGCTGGCTGACGAATAGAGGTGAACGCATTGGCGAAGGCAAGCAGTCAAGGTTTGACTGGAAGACAAAAAGCAGCAATTTTGTTGATTACATTAGGTCCGGAAGTGTCGGCTCAGATCTTCAAACATCTGCGTGACGAAGAGATTGAGCAATTAACGTTGGAGATTGCCAACGTTCGCAAGGTTGATTCTTCTGAAAAGGACATGATTATGGCCGAGTTTCACCAGATCTGTCTGGCGCAGGAATATATCTCTCAGGGCGGTATCAACTATGCGAGAGAAATCTTGGAGAAAGCTCTGGGTTCATCAAAAGCACTTGAAGTCATTAACCGTTTGACAGCTACACTGCAAGTCAGACCGTTTGACTTTGCACGCAAAGCGGATCCGAATCAAATTTTGAACTTTATTCAGAATGAAAGTCCGCAAACGATCGCGCTGGTTCTCTCTTATCTTCAGTTCGAACAGGCTGCAGCGATTCTATCATCTTTGCCACAAGAGAAGCAGGCAGATGTTGCTCGCCGAGTGGCGGTTATGGATAGTACTTCGCCAGAAGTCATCTCTCAAGTGGAGCGAGTTCTGGAACAGAAGTTATCTTCTACCGTAACCCAGGATTACACCAATGCGGGTGGTATTGAATCGATTGTACAGATTCTGAACGGAGTCGATCGTGGTACAGAGCGTACCATTTTGGACTCGCTTGAAATTCAGGATCCGGAGCTTGCAGAGGAAATCAAAAAACGCATGTTTGTATTCGAAGATATCGTCAATGTGGATGATCGTTCTATCCAGCGTATTATTCGTGATATCGACAACGCTGATCTGCAACTCGCACTCAAGGTGGCAAGCGAAGAAGTTCGGGATGCGGTGTTCCGGAACATGTCGAAGCGGATGTCCGAAACATTCAAAGAAGAGATGGAGTTCATGGGTCCTGTGCGATTGCGTGATGTTGAGGAAGCTCAGACACGCATTGTAGGCACGATACGCAGATTGGAAGAAGCCGGTGAGATCATTATCGCACGCGGTGGAGGAGATGATATCATTGTCTAATTTGATTAAATCTTTCCAGTATGTACCCGTTGATGACCACAAAAAACTTGAAAACCATCATCATTATGGTGGTGACGAAGAGTCTGAGACGGAATTATCCGGTGATCGTGCTGAAGGTTCTGAAGCAGAGACGCTTCAAGCACGCGTGGACGAAGAAACACAACGTCTTACCGCAGAAATGCTGGAAGATGCCAAGGAGTTTGCAGAAAAGCAAGTACGTGAAGCTTCAGAAGAGGCAGAGCGCATGCTTCAAGAAGCCCGTGAACAGATCGACAGCTGGTGGCAGGAACAACGACAACAGGATGAACATCTGACCGAAGCGCTTCGTTCACAAGGTTTCCAACAGGGTTTTGAAGAAGGAAAAGTACAAGCTGAAGTAGATCTCCAGGTGCAGATCGATAAGATGATGATTGAAGCTCAGGAAGTACTCAAGGAAGCTTATGTAGCTAAAGATCAGATCATTCAGGAAGCCGAACCGTTCCTTGTGGATCTCGCTTGCGGGATTGCTGAGAAAGTCATTGATAAGCAACTTACCATTGAACCTGATCATACACTGGAATTGATTCGTCAGAGTTTGTCACGTAAACGGGAGCAGGGGTTAATCACACTTTGTGTGGCGCCCGATCAGTTTACATTTGTACAGGCAGCTCGTGAAGAATTGTCTCTGTCTATTGACTCTCAGGCAGAACTGCAGATTTTGCCTGATTCAACAGTCAAAGATAAGGGATGTGTCATTCGTTCTTCGTTCGGAAGTGTAGATGCGAGAATTGATACACAGCTTGCTGAGATTAAAAAAGAACTGGTCCGCATAGCACTTGAGGATGAGGAGCGAAGAAATCAACATGAAGGTTCTTAGTTCACAGCGATATATGGAACATTTGAAGCAATTCGATCCTGTTCGTATTAACGGCAAAGTTACTCAGGTCATTGGTCTTATGGTGGAGTCAGAAGGGCCAGATGCAAGTATCGGTGACGTATGTTATATCTATCCAGGTAAATCGGCCAAGCCTCTTCAAGCCGAAGTCGTTGGGTTTCGGGATAACAAAGTGTTGCTTATGCCGCTGGGTGAACTTCAATCCATTGGTCCTGGTTGCGATGTAGTAGGTACGGGCAAGCCACTGGGTGTTCAGGTGGGCTCCGAATTGCTCGGTAAAGTATTGGACGGACTTGGACAACCGCTGGACGGCTCACTCCTTCCATCAAGAATGCCAATGTACTCCACCTCCAATACTCCGGTCAATCCAATGGATCGTCCACGTGTACTTGAAACGATGGGTGTTGGTGTAAGAGCTATCGATGGATTGCTGACTGTAGGTAAGGGACAGCGTGTGGGCATTTTTGCTGGTTCTGGTGTTGGTAAGAGTACATTGATGGGCATGATTGCTCGTAATACAGCAGCGGATGTTAACGTCATCGCGCTTGTGGGTGAGCGTGGACGTGAGGTGCGCGACTTTATTGAACGGGATCTGGGTCCGGAAGGACTGGAACGCTCCGTAGTCATTGTTGCAACTTCAGATCAGCCTGCTCTGATTCGGATCAAGGGAGCAGTTATTGCGACCACGATTGCAGAGTATTTCCGAGATCGTGGAATGAACGTGATGCTCATGATGGATTCGGTCACTCGATATGCGATGGCACAGAGGGAAGTTGGTCTGGCCGTAGGTGAACCTCCGGCAATGAGAGGATATACGCCATCGGTTTTTGCAAGTTTGCCCAAACTGCTTGAACGAGCGGGTACAGGACCTACAGGCTCGATTACAGCCTTTTATACGGTGCTGGTTGATGGTGATGACATGAATGAACCGATCGCGGATGCGGTAAGGGGTATTCTGGATGGCCACATTGTGTTAAATCGATCCATTGCGAACAAAGGACATTTTCCAGCGATTGATGTGCTAGCCAGCATAAGTCGTGTTATGAAGGATATTGCTCCGGAAGAGCAGTTGGAAGCTGTTAATAATATGAAACGTTTGATGGCTGTGTACAAAGAATCGGAAGATTTGATCAATATTGGGGCTTACCAGCGGGGATCAAATGCAGCCATAGATGAATCGATAGACCAGATTGATAGTATATGGAACTTTACCAAGCAGAAAGTCGACGAGAAAGTCACCTTAAGTGAAGTGCAGGAACGTTTGATTCTTGAATTTGCAAGGAGATGAATGGGTAAACGATGAAATTTCGATATCATTTCCAGAAAGTTGTTGACTTGAAGAGTAATGAAAAAACACAGGCAGAATGGATGTTATCCACAGCGATCGGTAAACTTCAGACGGAGGAAGAACATCTGATACAACTTCTTAATGACAGAAGTAATCTGGTCGCCATTATCCAATCTGCTACGGAAAATAAAGCGTCTGTAAACAGTCTGCAGGAGATGCAGCGTTATGTACATCACCTTGACGAGTGCATTTCACGCAAAAACAGTGATGTTAAACATGCTCAGGTCAACGTGCAGCGGAATCAGACATTTCTCAACGGTAAGATGATTGACGAAAAAGTATGGCTTGGAGCGAGAGACAAGGCCAAAATCAAATTTCAGCAGGAGATGCTCCTCCGGGAACAGAACGATCTGGACGAGATGGCTACTGTACGCTTCGCTGCCAAAGCCGGACGCGCGAATTGATGTGAGCCGGACGCGAAGTTGTCTCGTGAAGGAGGAATGAACGATGGCTGTTAAAGATGATAGCGACATGGAAAAAGAGTCGGGAGGCGGTTGGGAAAAGTTTCTCATGATTTCAATCCCGATTGTATTCACCGTAGTATTGCTAGGTGTATTACTTACCCTATTTAATGTAGATATTCGTAATAACTTGTTTGAATTCGCCAACAAAATACCGGTAGTCAAGGAATGGGTACCTGATCCTGTACTGGATCCAGAGAAAGAAAAGCTGGAGAAGAGTGAGCAGCAGGTTGAAAGTGCTGAAGCCACAATCGAAAAGCTGAAGTCCCAGGTGACGGCTAAAGAAACAGAGCTCAAAGCAGCACAGGCAGCGACAACCACCGAAGCGAAGAAAGCAACGGAGCTTCAGAAAAAGTTGGATGATGCGGAAAAAGCGGCTGAAACCGCAACAGCGGCAGCGCCTGAAACGGAATCCGATTATCAAAAGCAAATCAAAGATTTGGCAAAGATGTATGCTGATATGAGCCCGAGCAAAGCTGCACCGATCCTGCAAAATATGACGAATGAAGAAATGGTTTTGTTATTGAATGCCATGCAATCATCTGCTCGGACCAAGGTGCTTGAAAAGATGGATCCGAAAACAGCAGCCGATGTGACCATGATGATGAAGGATGCCAAACCGTCCGGCGATCTGGCACTGGATGCACTGCAATCCCGATTGAAGAAGGAAACCGCAGCAACTTCAACTGCATCCACAACGACAAGCAAAAACCTGGATAAAAATCAGCTTAGTCAAACATTTGCTTCGATGTCTGCTTCAAGTGGTGCCAAGTTATTATTGGAAACATACAAGTTAAGTCCTGATAAAACATTGACCATCCTGAATTCGGTAGATGATGCAACACGCTCTCAATTGCTTGAGAACATGTCTTCAGAGGACTCGGTTGAAACTGCAAAAATTTTGAACAGATTAATGGGCAACAAATAGATCTCATTACACTGAACTAACCGAGAGGAGGTGAAAATAAATGTCGATTGTATATCAAATGGCATCCACAGCATCTGCAAAAGCAACGGGAACAGGTCAGGCGACTGGAGCACAATCGAAAGGTTCAGCTGCAGGGGCTAGCGGTGAATTTCTCCAAACTCTTGCACAATCGTTATCTGGAGGAAACACAGAAGGTGATAGTTCAAGCGCTGCTGGAAGTTTAACTGCTAATCCGCTGATGTTTTCCTTTGCTGCGAATGAAGAAGGGGAAGCGACATCAATCACGGATATACTGAATTCGTTGTTCACGGACTTGGATTCACTTGACGAAGCTTTGGAAAATGATCCAGCTCTACTTGCAGGTTTACAAACTCTGATTCAACAGATGTATACACAATTAAGTAATCCTTCAGGTTCTAATGCGGAAGGCTCCGACGAACCTTCGAACGGAGCGGAAAGCATAAATACAGTACCTGCAATTGAACTGTCCCAACATCCGGCAGCAGTACGTTTTGTTCTGCAGGATATGCTTACACAATTAGTAGCCGGAATGAATGATCCTGAGAGTAACGTTGCGAAGAACGCTCCGGAATTCAAGCAACTACTACAATCTCTGCAGGGTCAGCTTCAAGAGGCTGGAGTGGATACTAGCCATAACAAAGGATGGACTCAACTGAAATCCATACTGGAAACATTGACTGCAGTTAAGGATCAGACTGCACAAGTCGCTCCAAGTACTTCACTTCAAGCACCCAAACAGGATTTGGTCGTACCTCAGGTTCTTGTTGCGGCAGTGGCAAACACTGGAAGCCAGGTGAAAGATGAGACGGAGACGACATCTGCTTCGAATGCAGGTGGAGAAGTCGAACACTCAACGATCATTACTGCGGGAGAACTGTCCTTGCGTTCATCAGGTACAACAGCAGGGAAACCGGCTGAACCTGTAATGCAAACATCACAGTTTGCCAAAGAAATGACACAATTTGTAGTCAACAAGCTGGATATTGTGCAGCAAAAAGGATTTTCCGAGGCGACCATCTCACTGCGGCCTGAGCACCTAGGGAAGTTGGATGTTCAAATCACCTTGCAGAATGGGCAGTTGGTTGCACGGTTTATGACTGAACATACGATGGCCAAAGACATGCTTGAACAGCAAATGACACAGCTGCGTTCTTCACTTCAAGCCCAGGGAATTCAAGTGGAACGACTTGAGGTTACCCAGAACAGTTCAATCGGATCACAGTTGTATCAGGACGGAGGCCGTCAGCCGGGAAGTAATTCTCAGCAACAACGCCGTTCGCGTGAGCGTGAGGAACAATCGGATGATGCTATAGCTACAGCAGGAATTCAGGAAGAATTGCGTAACTGGCGTAGCGAACAAGTCGATGGAAATGAATTACAGAGAGATACGTTTAGTGCAGAGGCTTAAACAGAAATGAGGTGAGCAAATGGCTAACGAAATTGTTTCAATGAATAATACCTGGCCGAATTATTCGGCAGCCAATAAAGCAACCACAAGTGCTGCAACAAAAGAATTGGGCAAAGATCAGTTTCTAAAAATCCTGATTACCCAGCTGCAAAATCAAGATCCTATGCAGCCGATGGAGGATAAGGAATTTATCGCTCAAATGGCACAGTTCAGCTCCGTGGAGCAACTGGTCAATATTTCTACACAGCTTAAAACATTGAACCAGTCACTTGGTGCTGTATCCGGCATGATTGGCATGGAGGTAAGTTGGCTTTCTTCTAATAAAGATGACAACGGAACTCTTCGTCAGGGTATTGTGGATTCCATCATTGTAAGAGATGGTGTTCAATACGCAAAAGTGGGCAACGACGAGATTAAGCTGGATGAGATCATTCAGGTGAATTATCCAAAACAGGCAGAAGAGAGTCAAACTCCGGTACAGAACGTTCAAGGCGTAGCCCCTGAAACGAACGAGAGCCAGGAAGTTGAATCATCCGCTGAACCGGGTGATACGGAAGATAGCGGGAAAACGATATGAGTGATCGCATAACGGTTGGACAATTATATGCAGGCCCGATTACACCGAATATGCTTCAAAGACCCAAAACGGGAGAATCTTCGGCTGTCCCGGAAAAACCCTTTGCCAAGGTGCTGGAAGACAATCTTCTGAAATTGAGCAATCATGCTGCCAAACGATTGGAACAGCGAGGTATTGAGCTCAAGACCGAGCAAATGGAACAGATTGGTTCTGCTTTGGACAAAGCTGCTGCCAAAGGAGCCAAAGAGTCATTGATCTTAATGCAGGATATGGCTTTTATCGTCAATGTCGAAAATCGTACTGTGGTTACAGCTATGGATAGTGAAAGCATGAAGGATAATGTGTTCACTCAGATTGATAGTGCTGTAATCATTTCTTGACCGGCTGGCCCTTCTCGGGAGCCGGAATGCCGCTGACCGACTGATGCGGTAACCAAATGAAGACTGGGAGGATTTTTAAAAATGTTGAAATCAATGTACTCAGGCGTTTCCGGGATGCGGGGTTTTCAAACAAAACTCGACGTAATTGGTAACAATATTGCGAACGTAAACACGGTTGGCTTCAAGGGCAGTCGGGTTATGTTCAAAGATATTATGAGCCAAACGACGGCGGGGGTGACTGCCCCTGGAGATGCATCTGGTGGTGTCAATGCGAAACAAATCGGTCTTGGTGTATCCGTAGGTTCGATTGATACGCTGCATCTGGCAGGTAGCCCAATGACAACGAATAATCCAACAGATCTTCGGATTAATGGAGACGGATTCTTCTTGGTACGTTTGAGTGAAGATCAGGAAGTGCCCTACCTGACTCGTGCTGGGGACTTCCACGTGGATGCTGCGCGTAACCTTTTGACATCGGATGGATTGTTCGTTCTGGATAACGGTGGTGGAAATATTACCATTCCAGACGACGTCGTTTCCTTTACGATTGGTCAGGATGGAACGATTAACCAGACTATGGCAGACGGAACGATCGAAGCTGGAGCACAACTTGGTATCGGAAAAGTGGTCAATCCGGAAGGTTTAGAGAAGATCGGCGGTAACCTGTACCGTATGACAGCTAACGCGAATCCGGACGGGGCACTGGAACCATTGACAGCAAACAGTGCTGAGGACGGAACAGGAGCGATCATTGCTGGACAGCTCGAAATGTCAAACGTGGACCTGACTGGTGAATTTACTGAGATGATCGTAGCTCAGCGTGGATTCCAGGCCAACTCCCGGATCATTACAACGTCGGATGAAATACTTCAGGAAGTTGTTAACCTGAAACGTTAATAGCTGATTAATGAATTTTTAAAATGTGGGGGAGCTTGCTCCTCCCACTCTGATCAAGGGGGCTTAGCATGATTTCGGTTACGCGGTTAAATGGTTCTCCCATGTGGTTAAATGCGCTGATGGTTGAAATAGTGGAAGAGACGCCGGATACGTATATTACTCTGGTAACTGGAAAGAGACTGATTGTGCTTGAAAAAGCCAATGACGTTATTTCCAAGATTAAAGATTACAACCGTGAAATCGGGGTTCAGGCAGCCACTATTAAAGTGCAGCAAACGGAGGAATCCTGATGAAAAAAATGATGCCCTGGCTTGCAACGATGTTGCTTGCAATAACACTCATTGTGGTGGTTGTGTTTGTATTTATGCAAGGACAGAACGGGAATAAGGACGACACACATACGGCGGCAGCTTCAGAAAAGAAGATGACTGCGGATGAGATTGTAGAGGTTTCCTCTGAGCTTGGAGAAATTAAAACCAACTTGGCTGATACGGATCATGTTGTAGTTGTCAGCTTCTCATTCAAGTTGTCAGACAAAACAGCCAAAGAAGATTTTGAGAAAATTAAAGAAATTACAGTGAAGCCTATTATCATTCAGACGTTTGCGGATACAAAGTCTGAGGAGCTGGCTACAGCGAAGGGCCGAGTACAATTTAATGAGAGATTGACCGGACTAATTAATGAAGCTTTACCTGAAGGTAAGTTGAGCAGCACCAGTTTTTCAGCTTTTGTAATGGCGCCAATGTAAATGAACAGAACACGCTGTAGACCTGTAAGGGGGTGAGAACATGGTGGATGTATTATCACAAAATGAGATTGACGCCCTATTAGCAGCCCTTTCTTCTGGTGAGATGGATGCGGAAGAATTGAAGAAGGAAGAAACTCAGAAGAAAATCAGATCGTACGATTTTAAGCGGGCAGTGCGTTTTTCCAAAGACCATATCAGAAGCTTGACTCGTATTCATGAAAACTTTGCACGCTTTCTCACCACTTATTTTTCAGCCCAACTGCGGACGTTCGTTCAAATCAATGTCGTTCAGGTCGAACAGTTGCCTTATGATGAGTTTATCCGTTCTATTCCTAAGATGACGATATTGAACATTTTTGAAGCGGAGCCACTACAGGGAAGAATGGTGATGGAAGTCCATCCGAACGTGGGATATGCGATGTTGGATCGCCTGCTTGGTGGAACGGGGAGTGCTCCGACAAAGATTGCATCGATGACGGAGATTGAAACGACTATCATGGAGCGAATATTCAGCCGTGCATTTGAAAGTTTGCAGGAAGCATGGAAGACCGTGTTGGATATTTCCCCAAGGATGGAAGCGCTCGAGACCAATCCGCAATTTATGCAGATTGTATCTCCCAATGAAACGATTGCTCTGATCTCGCTCAGCACCAAAATTGGTGACACGACAGGCATGATCAATCTATGTATACCGCATGTCGTTCTTGAACCTATTATGTCACGGTTGTCAACTCATCAGTGGTTTGTTTCGGAGAAGAAAACCAGAGCTCCGGAAGAATATGATGCTTTAAGAGAGCGTGTGAACAAAGCCAAGTTACCCATCGTTGCGGAATTGGGAGAATCCAGAATTTCAATTGCAGAATTTCTGGGTCTGTCCGTTGGTGATGTCATTACGTTGAACAAACCAGTGGATGAGGGACTTTCCATTAAAGTGGGTGACAAACTGAAATACATGGGCAGTCCGGGGACAATCAAGGACCGTGTGGCTGTGCAAATAGACGAGATTGTCACCGAAGGAGTTGAAGAATTTGACGAGTAAGGATTATTTATCCCAAGAAGAAATCGATGCTTTGCTCAGGCAATCGGAGTCGATAAACAGCTCGGAGCCCGCTGAAAAGACGGTTGATGATTTTTTGACCGAGCTGGAGCAGGATGCCTTGGGGGAGATTGGTAACATTACATTTGGTAGCGCGGCAACAGCCTTATCCACGCTATTGGGCCTCAAAGTAGATATTACAACACCTAAAGTTTCTATTATTAGTCGAACGCAGTTTGAAGAAGCCTTTCCCAAGCCGCATGTTGCCGTTCATGTGAATTACGTGGATGGATTTGAAGGCATTAACTCGCTTGTTATCAAGAAGAGAGATGCTCAAGTCATCGCTGATTTGATGCTGGGTGGCGAAGGAAATCCGGTCGATGAAGAACTGAACGAAATCCATATTAGTGCAGTGCAGGAAGCAATGAACCAGATGATGGGTTCCTCTGCGACTTCAATGTCCACGATTTTTAATCGTTTTGTGAATATTTCTCCTCCGGGAATCGATATTCTCAATCTGGAGAGTGGAGAAGGTGTAAGTAATCTCCCGGCAGATGAGACTCTTATCCAAGTTTCATTTCGTTTGTTAATCGGGGATCTGATTGATTCCAATCTGATGCAGTTGCTTCCAGTGCATTTTGCCAAAAACATGGTAGATATGTTGATTGGAGGTGCTCAGGAGTCAACTGCCAGCGCACCAGTGGCATCAACCCCTGAACCTGCACCAGCACCCGTACCCGCAACGCCACCACCAGTGGCTGAGCAGCCGCCCGTTCAACACCAGCAGCCTCCACAGGCTCCTCAGCAGCCTGTTCAGGACTATAACGGATATGGACAGACTCCGATGGGGATGCCGCAAGGAATGCCGCCACAGCAGCCGTATGGCATGCCACCGCAGCAACCTTATGGTGCACCTCAACATTATGGTGGAATGCCAAATAGGAATGTTAACGTACAGCCAGTTCAATTCGCCAATTTACAAAATGGGGCGTACGGTCAGGTAGACGAAAACAATTTGAATTTATTGATGGACATTCCCCTTAAAGTCACCGTAGAATTAGGAAGGACCCAGAAGCAAATTAAAGATATTTTGGAACTGTCACAGGGTTCGATTGTCGAACTGGATAAGTTAGCCGGGGAACCTGTCGATATTTTGGTGAATAACAAACTGATCGCCAAGGGAGAAGTTGTCGTTATAGACGAAAACTTTGGTGTTCGTGTTATAGATATCGTTAGCCAATGGGACCGAATTCAGAAATTACAATAAGCACAATTTAGGGAGGACTTGAATCAAGATGGCAAACCGAATTTTAGTCGTAGACGACGCTGCATTTATGAGAATGATGATCCGGGACATTTTGTCCAAAAATGGATATGAGGTTGTTGGTGAGGCACAGGATGGTTCACAAGCCATTGAGAAATTTAAAGAGCTACGTCCGGATCTGATCACAATGGATATTACGATGCCTGAGATGGATGGCATTGCAGCCTTGAAAGAAATCAAGAAGATTGATGCTAACGCTAAAGTGATTATGTGCTCTGCCATGGGTCAACAAGCAATGGTAATCGACGCTATTCAAGCAGGTGCCAAAGACTTTATCGTTAAACCGTTCCAATCTGATCGGGTTATCGAAGCGATTAGCAAGACACTGGGCGTTTAAGAGACATGATGATGGCTCAGGGTGATATACCAGGAGGAGCTGGCGCGGGAACCAATTATTATTTACAGCTTGTATGGGTGATTGTTGTCCTGGCCGTCATCCTGGCCCTTATTGTCTATCTGATCCGGTTCTTAAACAAACGGAATCAGCAGTGGTTACGTCATGGCACGATTCGTACCCTGGGCGGGGTTGGACTGGGGCAAAACAAGTCGCTGCAAATTATGGAAATTGGTGGCGTTGTATATCTGCTTGGTGTAGGTGAAGACATCCAGTTGATAGATAAGGTTTCGGACCTGGAAGAGGCGCAAAGAATCATTGATTCCTTCGAACGGGATGCTGCTTCACAACAAGGGAATCTCTCACCTCTCATTGCCAAGCTGACAAAACGTTTCCGTAGAGAAGAACCGCCGAGGGAAATGGAACTAGAGGACACAACTTCTTTTCACGAAATGTTTGAATCCAAACTTCGGCAGATGCCTAACCGTAAAGAGAAGATGGAAAAGCTCCTGGATAAAGACAATACTACAGATCGGTCGAGGGATTCATGAAGAAAAAGATTTGGTTAGCGTGTTGTTTATTAGGACTTATCAGTCTGGCATCTGTAACGGTTGCCTTTGCCGAACCTATTCCGAATATTGATATTCAGATTGGGAACGGAGATGGAGGGACACCAAGCACGAGTTCACTGTCCATTATACTGTTAATTACGGTGCTTAGTATTGCTCCGGCCATGCTTGTGCTGATGACCAGTTTTACTCGGATTGTGATTGTACTAGGTTTTGTACGTACATCTTTGGGTACACAACAAATGCCACCCAATCAGGTGTTGGTCGGTTTGGCGCTATTTCTGACACTTTTCATTATGTCGCCAACGTTGTCTTCCATAAATCAGGTAGCGCTTCAGCCCTATCTCCAGGGAGATCTTACACAAACCGAGGCACTTGAAAAAGCAGCGGATCCGATAAAGAAATTTATGTTTAGTCACACCAGAGAAAAAGATCTTCTGCTGTTTATGAAGTACAATCAGACTGAACAACCCAAGACTTATCAGGATATCCCAATTACTGTTATGGTGCCGGCATATGTAATCAGTGAGTTGAAGACAGCATTCCAGATGGGATTTATGATTTTTATTCCGTTTCTTGTTATAGACATTGTTGTTGCGAGTACACTCATGGCAATGGGCATGATGATGCTTCCGCCGGTCATGATCTCATTACCTTTCAAAATACTGCTCTTTGTCCTTGTGGACGGGTGGTATCTGGTTGTCAAGTCACTGTTACTGAGTTTTAACACTTGATCCGGAAAGTTAAAGGAGGACGGTCATGACTTCGGAATTTATTATCGGTCTGGCCGGGAAAGCGGTATACACGTCATTGCTGGCCAGTGCACCCATGCTTATACTAGCTCTGGTTGTAGGACTTGCAATCAGTATTTTTCAAGCGACAACCCAAATTCAGGAACAAACATTAGCTTTCGTGCCAAAGATTGTTGCCGTACTTTTGGCGGTACTTTTGTTTGGACCTTGGATTTTGAATATCTTGGTCGATTTTACGTTTAACATTCTCGATAATCTATACAGATACATAGGGTAGGCTTTAGCAGATGGAGACATTATTGCAAAGTTTCCCTGTCGCTCTGCTTATGTTTTGTCGAATCACATCATTTTTTGTAACTGCGCCGGTTTTTTCGGCTCGAAATGTACCCGCTTCAGTTAAAATTGGACTCTCTGCTTTTGTCACATTGACCGTATATATGACATATGGCATAAACCAGACAGTACCCACGGATCTGAGTTATATTTTGCTCATCATCAGAGAGATTCTAATAGGTTTGCTTTTGGGATTTGTTGCGTATCTATTGATGACAGCTGTACAGACAGCAGGTGCTTTTATTGATATACAAATTGGTTTTGGTATTGCGAACGTATATGATCCAATGACAGGTGCTTCAGCACCGCTTACAGGTAACTTCAAATATGCATTCGCAGTGCTTTTATTCCTAACCATGAATGGACATCATTATCTCCTGGATGCCCTTGTATACAGTTATCGCTGGATCCCGTTGTCGAATGTATTTTTCATAAGGCTGGCCGATGGAAGTATTGCTGAATTTTTGATTCGTACGCTAGGTGAATCGTTTATGCTTGCGTTTCAGATGGCTGCACCTATGGTAGTTGCGTTGTTTTTAACGGATGTAGGATTAGGATTTTTGGCAAAAACAGCTCCTCAATTTAATGTTTTTGCTGTCGGAATGCCGCTTAAAGTGCTCGTCGGGCTTGCTATTTTGCTTTTGCTGGTTCCCAGCTTCGCCTTTGTATTTGGTCAATTGTTCGAAGTGATGTTCAGATCCATGGAAAAATTGCTTGGGACCATTGGGCAAAGGCCGGGATGAGTGAAACGGAGGACAAGATTCGAATGAAACTTCAACTCGACCTCCAGTTGTTTTCAGGGGAAAAGACGGAGAAAGCTACCCCAAAAAAGAGACAGGATACACGTAAAAAGGGACAGGTTGTCAAAAGCATGGAGATATCAGGTGCCTCGATTCTCCTGTTTACCTTTTTAATCATGATGGTTTTCAGTGATTTTTACAAGGAGCGTACGGTTCGACTCTTCACGGATATCTTCATCAATCGATTGAGCATGGAAGTCACTGATGAAAATGTAATGTCGCTTATGATGCGATACGGTATAGAAGTGATGTTGTTGCTTGCTCCTGTTCTGCTTGGTGTAGCATTAGTTGCTCTGATCGTTAACTACATGCAGGTAGGTTTTCTACTTGTAGGTGAAGGTTTAAAGCCGAAGCTGGAGAAGTTGAATCCGATTAAGGGATTCAAAAATATTTTTTCTCTTCGTTCGTTGGTCGAATTTGCTAAATCCATTTTGAAGATGACCATCATTGGTTATCTTGTGTATAGCACAATCACAAGTTACCAGTCCGACATTGCTTCACTTTCTCATTTTTCAATGGATGCCATTTTACATTTTGCTGCTTCAATTACTTTAAGTCTTGGAGTCAAGATTGCGGTAGCTCTGTTGGTACTTGCGATCTTTGATTACATGTATCAGAAGTATGATCATGAGAAGAAGATCCGTATGTCCAAGCAGGACATTAAGGATGAGTACAAAAAAATGGAGGGTGACCCGCTGATCAAAGGTAAAATCCGGGAACGTCAGCGTCGTATGGCTATGCAGCGTATGATGCAAGAAGTACCGAATGCGGATGTAATCATTACGAACCCAACTCACTTTGCGGTTGCATTAAAGTATGAAGGTTCCGAGATGGAGGCACCACAGATTATTGCCAAAGGTCAGGATTATGTCGCCTTGCGAATCAAGGAAATTGCCAAAGAAAACGGTGTTATTACGATGGAAAACAAGCCGTTAGCACGGGCGTTGTTCCAGAGAGCCGAGATTGGTGACGCCATACCGGCCGATTTGTTCCAAGCGGTAGCCGAAGTGCTAGCTTATGTATATAAACTAAAGGGCAGAACGAAATAAAAGGGGATCGGAGGCCGTACATTCATTGAAAATTAAAGATATAGCTGTCCTTGCGGGTATCATTGGCATTGTGTTAATGATGATTCTCCCGATCCCGACCTGGCTGTTGGACTTGTTACTGGTCGTCAATATTTCAATTGCTCTGATGATACTCCTTGTTGCCATGAACAGCAAAGAAGCATTGCAGTTTTCTATTTTTCCGGCTTTGCTGCTGATCACTACACTATTCCGACTGGCACTGAACATTTCCACAACCAAGTTGATTCTTGGTAATGGTGATGCAGGAGCTGTAGTTGCTACCTTTGGTAGTTGGATTGCTGGAGGGCAAATTGCAATTGGATTTATCGTGTTTTTGATCCTCGTTGTCGTTCAGTTTATCGTTATTACCAAGGGTTCTGAACGCGTAGCTGAAGTTGCTGCTCGATTCACTCTCGATGCGATGCCTGGTAAACAAATGAGTATTGATGCGGATCTGAATGCAGGTCTGATCAACGAGCAACAAGCTCGTGAGCGTCGTTCCAAAATTGAACGTGAAGCCGATTTCTATGGAGCGATGGATGGAGCAAGTAAATTCGTAAAAGGTGACGCAATTGCAAGTATTATCATCCTCCTGATCAATCTTATCGGTGGATTTATTATCGGTATGACTGTACATGGGATGGCTTTCGCAGATGCAATGTCAACGTACTCTGTTTTGACTATTGGAGATGGATTGGTAAGCCAAATCCCTGCTCTGCTTATTTCCACAGCAGCAGGACTTATTGTCACCAGAGCGTCATCAGAAGGAAACTTGGCAGATGATATTACGGGGCAACTGTTTACATATCCAATACTTATTTATATCGTAGCTTTCGTTATTGCCATGCTCGGTTTCTTTACGCCAATTCATGTTATTACTACGCTTCCGCTGGCAGGTGTGTTGGCATATGCCGCGTGGCGCATGCAGAATAATTTGAACTTGAAACAGGAAGCGGAAGAACAGTTGGAAGAAGAACAGCAGATTGAAGAGGTCAGAAGTCCTGAAAGTGTAATTAACCTGCTTCAGGTGGACCCTATTGAGTTTGAATTTGGTTATGGTTTAATCCCGCTTGCTGATAATCAGCAGGGTGGGGACTTGTTGGATCGGATCATTATGATTCGGAGGCAGTGTGCTCTTGAACTGGGGTTGGTTGTTCCGGTTATACGGATTCGAGATAATATCCAGCTCAGACCCAATGAGTATGTGATCAAAATCAAGGGTAATGTGGTAGGTGGCGGAGAGCTGCTGTTGAATCACTACCTTGCTATGAGTCCAGGTTATGATGAGGAGTCCGTGACAGGTATTGAAACGACAGAGCCTGCTTTTGGACTTCCGGCACTATGGATTGATGAAGTAACCAAAGACAGAGCGGAACTTGCAGGATATACGGTCGTAGACCCGCCTTCCGTTGTGGCTACACATCTGACGGAATTGATCAAAAAGCATGCGCATGAGTTACTTGGAAGACAAGAAACGAAAGCCCTTGTGGATAATCTCAGAGAGAACTATTCTGCCCTGGTGGATGAACTGATCCCTTCACTGCTTTCCATTGGTGATGTGCAGAAAGTACTTGCCAAGTTATTGCGTGAGAAAATATCCATTCGTGATATGGTTACCATCTTCGAGACACTAGCTGACTATGGTACATATACGAAGGACCCTGATGTGTTAACCGAATACGTCAGACAATCCCTCTCACGTCAAATTACTCAGCAATTCTCACAGAAAGGTGAGACACTTCGGGTGATCACCGTTGGACCTGGTCTCGAGAAGAAAATTGCTGAAAGTGTGCAACAATCGGATCAAGGTAGCTATCTTGCGCTAGATCCTGTTTCTACACAAAGTGTTTATCAGAAGCTGAGTGAACAAGTGAACCGTTTGATTCAATCAGGTCAACAACCTGTTGTATTAACTTCTCCAACCATTCGGATGTATCTGCGTCAGGTTATTGAACGTACTATGCAGGACATTCCTGTGCTTTCCTACAGTGAATTGGAGCCGAATGTTGAAATTCAAAGTATCGGGGTGGTGAACTTATGAGAGTAAAACAATACGTTGTTGAGACCATGCCCGAAGCTATGCTTCAAATTCGCAAAGACCTGGGAAGTGATGCCGTCATTCTGTCCACCAAAGAGATTAAGGTGGGCGGTGTGATGGGAATGTTTCGCAAAAAACGGATCGAAGTTGTAGCTGCAGTGGATAAGGAAGAAAACAAGCAAACGACAAAGCCCGTACAAAATCAATTCACACCTGTACCTCGTGCATTTGTACCTGAGGCTTATCGGCAAACAGCACGTTCGTTTGTTGCGGCTTCTGATGAGTCGGCGACAACGAATACAGCTGATCAAAGTGTACAGGAACAATCTGCTGCCGCGCCATCTGTGTTTGAATCGCGTAATATCAGTTCAGACATAGACAGCGGCTCAGGTTCTTCGAGCACGGATCATAAACCGCGACCGCAAGGGGCGGATTTTTCGGGTTCAACAACTGCGACGAAGCTAACAGGTTCAGACCTGCAGCAGGATAAGTTGATGACTGAATTGCAGGATCTTAAACAGATGGTGACCATGCTTTCTAAGCAAGGTACTTCCGCGGACCCTCTGACAGAGGAACTGCAACCGATCCGAGAACGTCTGACAGAACAAGATGTTTGGCCTGAAGTTTGGGAAGCCTGGTTCGATTCAATTCAAGCAAGATTGTCTGAGGATGAATTAAAGGAACAGGATGTAGAACGCGTTGTGAAGCTTGAGGTCATGCACTTTTTGGAGCAGCGTATTGAAGAAGGCATCCTTCCTACCACTCGAATCGTCTATGTTGCTGGACCAACAGGTGTAGGAAAAACAACGACAATCGCAAAATTGGCTGCTGAGCAAATGTTCAAAAAACATCGTAAAGTTGGATTCATTACATCAGATACGTATCGGATCTCGGCGGTAGAACAGCTTAGAACATATGCATCTATACTGAATGTCCCACTTGAGGTGGTGCAATCGCCCGGGGATACACAACGTGCCATTTCTCGATTAGAGAATTGTGACTTGATTTTTATGGATACAGCAGGTAGAAACTACAGAAATGAATTGCTTGTTTCGGAACTGCAAAGTTTGCTTGCTCCGGTAGAGAATAGCGAAACCTTTCTGGTCATGAGTATGACTTCCAAAAGCGCTGATATGGTTCAGATTACGGAACATTTCAGTAAATATGGCCTGGATAAGGTGATTTTCACCAAAATGGATGAGACTGGGAGCTGCGGTCCGTTATTTAATTTGTTACACCGTTTTCCACTCAAGCTCGCATATGTGGCTAATGGACAAAATGTTCCGGACGATTTGTTGAAGCCGGATGCAGATTCATTGTCTAAACAGTTGCTGGGAGAAGGGCCACAATGAAGGATCAGGCAGCTGCACTTCGAAATATGGTCTCCGCGCCATTGGAATTGGAAGGTATTGAGCGAGATATTCGATCCTCTAAAATCATTACTGTGGCCAGTGGTAAGGGAGGTGTTGGTAAATCCAATTTCACACTGAACTTTGCCTTGGCACTGCAGGCTTTGGGGAAAAAGGTACTTGTGTTTGATGCCGATATTGGAATGGCTAATATTGATGTTCTTATGGGTACGTCTTCTTCCTATAATCTTTATCACCTGTTATACCGACAAAAATCTATAAGGGAGATCATACAACTGGGTGCCAGCGGCTTGCCTTACATTGCTGGTGGATCGGGCATGAAAGAGTTATTCTCATTGTCTGATCGTGATCTGGAGTTCTTCGCCAGTCAAGTCGAGGATATTGCCCAGGAAATGGATTATGTCATCTTCGACACTGGGGCAGGACTCTCCAGGGAGAATATGAAGTTCATCGGTGCTGCCGATGAATGCCTGATTATAACCACACCTGAACCGACTTCAATAACCGATGCTTATGCTTTAGTCAAAGTTATGCACGGCCAGGAAAATGCTACGCCCTTTCGGATGATCGTTAACCGGGTGGAGGACGAACGAGAAGCGGAACGGGTGGCAGATAAAATAGCTGGAGTGGCAAGACGGTTTTTGCAGACGGATATTCCGCTGCTTGGGTATATTTCGGAAGACGCCCAGGTAGTCAAGGCGGTTAAAAGGCAAATGCCCTATAGTCTGGCTTATCCCAATGCCAAAGCCTCCAAAGATATAGAGAAACTTGCTCTTCGTTATCTGGCTGTACCTGCAACTCCGGGATCCGGAACCTTGACAGGAATCAGGGGATTTATGAATAAGTGGCTTAAACGGACAACATGATTTCTGAAAAAAGGAAACAGGGGTGACACAACATGGCGGTCTATCAAGTATTGGTTGTCGATGATTCCGCTTTTATGCGTAAGATTGTTACGGATTTGATCCAAGCGGATCCGGAATTCAAGGTCACGGCAACGGCATCAAACGGTAGAGAAGCGATTCAAAAATCACTGGAATTGAAACCTGATATTATTACAATGGACGTTGAGATGCCCGAAATGAATGGGTTGGATGCATTAAAATCAATTATGAAGGAATCCTTCGTTCCTGTGATTATGCTCTCTGGTATCAATGAACAAGGCATGAAAGAAACCATTATGGCGCTTGAAGCCGGAGCTTTCGACTTCATTCGGAAACCATCTATTTCACATGACCAGGATATTGCTCAAGTCGGTAAGGCCTTGGTTGAGCGCATGCGTGCTGCGATGAATGAGATCAAGCGAAAAGCTGATCGTGAGTTATCGTTGAAAAATAGAGAGATTTCGCGAGCAACAGTTGTCCCTTCAGCTCAGCAGCTACACAAAGAAATGCCAGGCAAGGATCGAGTAGAGCCTGCGAAAAAAATGATTGAACCTGCGAAGACGAGTCAACGCTCTCTTCAAGAGCGGACTGACGTCTTTCAGGCCAAATCTAAGAAACCTATTGAGCCATTATTACCTTCGAAACCAGGCCGCTTGGAGAAAAAAACGGAACCTTTGCCGAAAGCAGAGCGGACTTTGGAGACGAATGTAGAGAGAGTAGTGAAGTCAGCTAATCCAGTGCAGACTCCGAAGGAAGTTCGGCTACCTAATGCAGCTAGACTGGCAGCTGACCAAATAGCAGCAGCCTCTGCAAAAGCCAAGGAAGTAATCAAGCCTAATCCTGTCCCTAAAGGCGCAGGGGGACCGGAAGGAACATTCAACAAGCTTGTGGCAATAGGTTGTTCCACGGGTGGACCGAGGGCTCTCAAGACATTGCTCGAGCAGTTGCCTGCTGATTTGCCTGCACCGGTCATTATTGTGCAGCATATGCCGCCCAATTTCACACGTTCTTTGGCTCAACGATTGAATACATTCAGTCCACTGCATGTGGTTGAAGCTGAAGAAGGCATGGTCCTGAAAAAAGGTACCGCCTATATAGCACCCGGCGGATTCCATGTGAAAGTTAACAAAACAGCAGACGGGAAGTTTATCGTGAAGTTGACTGAAGATCAGCCAGTGAATGGACATAGACCTTCAGTGGATACGATGTTTGAGTCACTTCTGCCGTTTACATCTTTACAAAGGCATCTTGTTTTGCTGACAGGAATGGGAAGTGATGGAGCACGTATGATGAAGAGATTATACGAAGCTGGAGTTACATCAACCTTTGCCGAGAATGAAGAAACATGTGTTGTATATGGTATGCCGCGTTCTGCTGTAGAGCTGCAATGCGTTCGTCATCTTTTGCCACTGCAGGAGATTGCGTCTAAACTTGTTCAAGCAGTGAAATAACGGAGTGTAACTCACGGAGGAGGTGCCTCACAATGGACATGAACCAATATTTATCCATGTTTATTGATGAGTCTAATGATCATCTGCAATCGCTTAACGAAAACATGCTTCAACTTGAAGGCAATCCAGAAGATCTGGGTATAGTTCAGGTGATATTCCGCTCTGCTCATACCTTGAAGGGTATGGCAGCAACAATGGGTTTTGAAGATTTGGCATCACTGACACATAAAATGGAAAATGTGTTGGATCTGGTTCGTAATGAGAAGTTAAAAATGCAGGATTACATTTTTGACACCATGTTTAAGAGTCTCGACGCCTTGGAAACGATGGTTCAGGATATTACCGAAGGTGGACAAGGTAAAGCTGATGTTTCGTCAATCGTAGCTTCGCTTCAGGCCATTGAAAACGGTGAAATGACAAACGGAGATGCATCTGCTACGGAAACAAAAAAGCCAGCTAACGCTTCAATTGCTTCGGCTGTGGAACTGGATGAATTCCAATATTCGGTGCTGGATCAATCGATTGCCGAAGGTCATCGTGTGTTCTATGTGGATGTACTCGTTAGCGAGCATAGCCAGTTAAAAGGTGTACGGGCTTATATGGTCTTTGATATGCTGGAACGTTCAGGTGAAGTCGTAAAGGCTTACCCTTCCGTTCAGGATATTGAGCAAGAGAAGTTTGAGCGCAGTTTCTCGTTGTATTACATAACAACTAAAGAGGCGCACGAACTGGAAGAAGGCATCATGAGTATCTCTGAGATTGAAAGTGCAAAGCTGATTCAACTGGATCAGGAGACTCTTCAGCAGATGGCTAATCAGGTAGCAGCTACAGTTGAAGCGCCACCCGCACCAACAGCTGTAGCTGAAGTTGCTTCGCCGGATAACAATTCTGCACCTGCAGAAGAATCCAAAACGGCACCAGCCAAAACTGCTGCGCCGAAGCAAGCTGCTGCACCTTCACGTACCATTCGTGTGGATATTGAACGTCTCGACGTATTGATGAACCTGTTCAGTGAATTGTTGATTGACCGTTCACGTCTGGAGCAATTGGCCAGTGAGACAGGCAACAATGATTTATCCGATACAGTTGCACATTTAAGTCGAGTTAGCACAGATTTGCAAAATATTGTACTGAAATTGCGGATGGTACCGGTAGATACCGTATTTAACCGATTCCCGCGTATGATCCGTGATCTGGCCAAGACACTAGATAAAAAAATCGATTTGGTTATTACAGGTGCTGAGACGGAATTGGACCGTACGGTAATTGATGAGATTGGTGATCCGCTTGTGCATTTACTGCGTAACGCGGTTGACCATGGTGTGGAATCCATTGCAGAGCGTGTAGCTGCAGGTAAGCCAGAGATGGGTACAGTAAACCTGCGTGCCTTCCACAGTGGAAATCACGTGTTTATTGAAATTGAAGATGATGGTAAAGGTATCTATCGCGACAAGCTTTTGAAAACCGCGATCAAACGTGGTGTTGTAACCGAAGAACAAGGTGCCAAGATGAGTGATGATGAAGTGAATCAACTGTTGTTCGCACCTGGTTTCAGTACTGCAGATATTATCTCGGATATCTCTGGCCGGGGCGTTGGCTTGGATGTAGTAAAATCGAAGATCACTTCGCTTGGTGGTAATGTAACGATTCATTCAACTCCAGGCAAAGGTACTAACTTCTCTGTTCAGCTTCCGTTGACTCTATCCATTATCGCGGCGATGCTGGTACGACTTGGTTCAGAGAAATACGCTGTTCCGTTATCCTCCATTGTAGAGACGGCCATTGTACAACGGGAACAAGTTCGTAATATTCACGGCAATAAAATGATTACGTTCCGTGAGTCACTGATTCCGTACTTGTCCTTGAGCGAAGTTTTCTCCGTACCGGACTTTAATGACGCTGATGAGCAGGAAACAGAAATTGTCGTGATTCGCAAAGGTGACCGTCTTGCAGCCGTAGCTGTTGAAGAATTCATTGGACAAAGTGAGATTGTTCTCAAATCAATGGGAACCTATCTTCCTGCTATTGAAGGAATCTCTGGAGCAACCATACTCGGAGATGGACAAGTAGCCCTGATTCTTGATCCTAATGCATTTATTAAATAAGCATAGAGCGAAGTCTTACATTTAATAGGGAGGTTTTTTACATGGAAGAAGAGTTGAAAGTCATCGTCTTTAAATTGGGTTCCGAAGAGTATGGTATTGAGGTAGACAAAGTTCAGACGATTGAGCGCATGATGCCAATTACCCGTGTTCCCAAGACACTTTCCTTTGTAAAAGGAGTTATCAATCTACGCGGTGTTGTTATTCCGGTCATTGATCTGCGCGGTCGTTTCTCCCTTCCGGAATCAGAATACACGGATCAGACTCGTATTGTTATCGTAGGTGTTGACGACATGCAAGTTGGCTTCATCGTAGATTCTGCTAATGATGTTATCGATATCAAGAGCAGTGCGGTCGATAGTCCACCAGAAGTGGTTGGCGGCGTTAAAGCGAGATACCTGCGAGGTGTTGCTAAATTGGAAGATTCACGCCTGTTGATTATGCTTAACTTGAACGAAGTATTAAATAAAAGCGAGATTGTACAGCTGGAAAGTGTTGAGGGCTAGTACCGTGGAGATGTTCAACCGATTTGAGGTATTCCAGATGGATGTGCTCAAAGAGGTCGGTAACATTGGAGCAGGCAACGCCGCAACGGCGTTGTCTCAACTCCTCAACAGACCGATTGACATGGGTGTACCTAAAGTACAAATGCTCCCTTTTGAAGAAGTTGCCGAAAAAGTGGGCGGAGATGAACGCATCGTTGTTACCGTTTTTCTTCGTGTGGAAGGGGAAGCACCGGGAAATCTTTTCTTTATGATGACACCAGAGGCTGCTAAAATGTTGTTGAATAGACTCGCCGGGTTTGATTTGAAAGAAGGACTTGCTTTTACAGATATGGAGCAATCAGCGCTTTCCGAGATTGGAAATATTTTGGCTGGATCCTATCTTTCTTCTTTGGCAGATTTCACGAAATTGTCCATGTATCCAACCGTTCCTGGACTTGCCATCGACATGGCGGGTGCCATTCTAAGCTATGGTTTGTTGCAGTTTGGCGAGATGGGTGACGCTGCATTGTTGATTGACACATCTTTCTTTGAAGGTGAAGATCAGGTTGAGGGTCAGTTTTTCCTCATTCCGGACCCACCATCCTTTGCAAAGATATTTGAATCGCTAGGGGTGCCACTGAGCCATGATTGAGGACAAAAGCGTCGTTAAAGTCGGTATGGCGGATCTAAACATCGCTCATCTTCCCGGTGTAATCCGCACGACTGGCTTGGGTTCGTGTGTGGGATTAACAATGTATGACCCACATTTGAAGCTGGCTGGAATGGCGCATGTCATGCTTCCTACTTCAGAGATCGCACGCGAAGGGAAACTGAACACTGCGAAATATGCGGATACGGCGTTGCCTGAGCTTTTGGAAAAGATGATAAAACTAGGCGCTTCTCACTCACGTATTGTGTCTAAAATGGCCGGAGGCTCTCAGATGTTTGCCTTTGCCGGGGCTGGAGATACCATGCGCATTGGACCACGTAATGCAGATTCTTGTCGAGAGTGGCTTCAAAAACTCAATATCCCTCTTCTTGCAGAAGATACCGGTGGAAATTATGGACGAACAATTGAAATGGATTGTGAAACTGGACTTTTGACTATTCGAAGTGTACAAATGGGTGTAAAGGAATTATAAGACTATGATAGGAAACTACCGCATTAATCTTGGAGCAGGCATCGTTGGGTTTATTATTACTTTTTTTGTAGCATACAGCAGCAATGTGTTGATGACCAGTTTAATTCGCGGATTGATCGGATTCGTAGCCTGGTTTGTCCTTGCATACGGTTTACGCTGGGGATTGGGATTGCTGCTGAACCCTCAGGTCGAGGGAAATGGATATGGTTATGATTCACCAAATGCTCAAGATCAAAGAGGTTCACAGGTGGACATTAAAATCGAGGACGATGGACAAGAGCTGAATGATTTGCTCAAGAGTGGACAGAACGCTTCATCTGGGGACGATCTTCCGCCATCTGAGACGAAAGCTCCAACGGGATTCGCTCCTTTGGATCCGCCTAAACTTGTCCGGACCAAGGATCCGGAGGAATTGGCGCAGGCCGTTCGTCACCTGACAGACAAATAAGGAGGGTGAAAGCAATTGAACGAGCGTAAAGCTTCACATTTGAACCATTCTGATCTGTGGGAAAAGTGGAAAGAACATGGAGATCTTGAAGCCAAGAAAGCTTTGATTGAAAAGTATCTTCACATTGTAAATTATGTATCCGGTCGACTGGCTGTTGGTTTGCCCAAAAATGTTCCCAAAGATGACTTGGAGAGTAACGGCGTTATGGGGTTAATTGATGCTTTGGAGAAATTCGACTATGAACGTGGTTTGCAATTTGAGACGTATGCATCATGGAGAGTCCGCGGAGCCATTCTTGACGGTCTGCGTCAAGGTGATTGGGTTCCGCGTTCTGTTCGAGAGAAGGCCAAGCGTATTGAAGACGCCTACCAACAGCTGGAACAAAGCTATCTGAGGTCCGTTAGTGATGAGGAAATGAGTCAGTATCTGGACGTGTCTACCAAAGATTTTCAACATATGCTTCAGGAAGTGGCAGTCATGTCACTTTGCTCGCTGGAGGACCCCATTCGTGAAGAAGAGTCTGAGACTCGTCTGTCTTTGATGGTGGATGAAAAAGCTAAAAATCCGGATTATAAAGTGAATGAATTTTATTTGAAGGAAGCTTTGGTGCAAGGGCTTGACAAATTGACGGTAAAAGAGAGAACGGTTGTATCACTCTTGTATTACGAAGATCTTTCTCTTAGTGAAATTGCGGAAGTCATGTCTCTTTCTCCGTCTCGTATATCTCAGTTACATTCCAAGGCAATATTACGACTACGCGGCACATTGGACAAACAGAAAGATTTGTTGATGCGTAAAGATTAATAGAGATAAGTAATATAATTGGAGTTTGGGGAGTGGAAAGTCAAAAAGGGGGAAGAACTGCAGTGACACAGCGGACTGCTTTGGAACAATGTTTAAACATTGTTTTATCGGACGACAAATGCATAGCCTACCTTGAATTTTCCAAAGAGGAAGAGGGCTTTGCCTGCACGATCGATGAACTCGAACAATTCGTGGCGAACAAGGGCATCAAACAAGGTGTATTGCGGGAGGCATTACTTCTTTTTGTTAGTAACCCTGAAACCTATTTAAAAGATAAATATAAGATTGCCGAAGGAATCGCTCCTATCCAGGGAACAGATGGATTCATCAAAATTCTGGTTGGGATGGACGATACAAACGAACGGCGACCGCTTGAATCGGAAGATGGAACCGTCGATTACAAAGAAGTGACCCGGTTAAACAATGTCCGTAGTGGTCAGATCATTGCAGAGCGAATCGCTCCTTGCGAGGGCATACCAGGCAGGGCAGTAACGGGTGAGGAAATTCCTTATCGTCCGGGAAAAGAAGCTCGGTTTAAAGTTGGAAAAAACGTTGTGATTAACCCGGATGGTTCTGCAATGTATGCTGCACTGGATGGGCTGGTTACCAAAACGGACGGTAACAAACTGAATGTGTTTCCAGTCTATGAAGTCAATGGCGACGTTGACTACAATAACGGTAATATCGACTTTGTAGGCACGGTTGTCATACGCGGCAATGTACTTACCGGATTTAAAGTAAAAGCAGCAGGTGACATTCGTGTCGTCGGAGGTGTCGAAGGAGCGGAACTGGAAGCAGGCGGCTCAATCGAAATTACCGGTGGTATTATTGGGTATAACAAAGGACTTGTACAAGCAGGCCATAATGTTAAATGTACGTTTATTCAAGAAGGCAACGTGGATGCTGGTGAAGATGTTCTGGTTTCCCAAAGCATAATGCATTCCAATATTCGTGCTGGCCATGGTGTCATCTGTGCAGGAACTAAAGGTCTAATCGTTGGTGGTTCAATTCAGGCAGGTCAGAATGTATCAGCTCGTGTTGTAGGTAACAGTATGTCGACGGTCACTTCCATTGAAGTGGGTGTTCTGCCAAGGCTGCGTAACGAACTGAATGATCTGCGCAAGGAAGCCAGAGAACAGATGGACTCCTTGGACAAAACGAAGAAGGCTCTGACTTTGTTAGACCAGTTAGCTGCCGCTGGACAATTAAGTCCGGATAAGATGTCGATGCGAATCAAGCTGAATGCTACGCAGAAATCTGCTCTTCGGATTAGCGAAGAAACGAAAATGCGTATCTTTGAAATTGAAAAGGCACTTGAAGATACAAGTAAGGCTCGTGTTGATATTCTGAAGATGATTTATGGAGGCTCTAAAATAGTTATCGGCAGATACACGAAATTTATTAAAGATCCAGTGAGTCGAATTTCATTTTATTATCATGATGGCGATATTACGATGGTTCCATACGTTTAAGTACAGCATTCAGGCACAGGAAGAAATCCATTCGAAACCGTGAGGTGAGCGTATGAGTTTCAAAGCAGTGGAGTTGCAGATTGCGGTACCACGAACAAGCGAAGCGGGACGTTATCAAAGTGAAGCCCAGCAGCGACCGATTACGGATCAGAATCTTCTGGCAGAGCAAACGACGAAGGAAGCCAATGAAGCAAGGCAACGAAGTGAAGCAATGGACGAAACTTCACAGACTTCGGTGCGTGATGGTCAAACCAATGATGGGAATCAGCAGAGTGGTTCCGATGGACAGCAGACTGTTGAGGCTCAAGAAACTGTCAAACCTGCAGAACACCCGTACAAAGGAAAACATATAGATCTGTCTTTATAATAAATGGTTGTTATAGACAATGCAGTCTTGCGCACCGATGGTTGAATCAGAAGGAGAGAACCCAATTTGTCACCATGGATCATTATTGTCATATTAGGGGCCTGCGCCATCGCCTACGCTTATATTATGCCTCGGAAAAATAAGGCGCAAGAGCCAGGGCATCAACTGGTGCAGGAGATGGAATCTACGCTTGAACACTACATGACCGAGATTGAAAATGATAATGATGCCCTTATTCAACGTGTGGCTGAAATGAAGGGAGAAGCGACAGCAGCCGATCAACGTATGCAATTGCAACTTCAGGAATTACAGCAGCGGTTGGATCAGCTGGAACAGAGCAAAAAGAACGAACCTGTCGCATCGCCTGTTCTACACTCAGGTAATGTACCCGTACAAGCTTCCGAAGGTTTGCAAGCACAAGCGCTCGTGAAAAGTGTACAAGCAGAGGCGGCCCAGCAGGCGTTAGATTCAGACCCACAGATCGGCAAGGTCGAAACTTTGCCTGGGCGTGAATCAATTAAAGATCGATATGCAGAACTCTTTAATTTACATGCTGAGGGCAAGTCGATGGATGCCATATCCAAGCTGACAGGTATTCAGCGTGGTGAGGTACAGTTAATACTGCAATTGGCAGAACGGGAGGAAAGCTAAGTCATGGACAAGCGATCCTTATGGATTGGTCTGGGGAGCGGCATGATTATTGGGGCAGTTTTGCTTCAACTGGCTACAGTTGGACAAAATGCATTAGCAGATAGTAATCTGGCCCCCGAGCAGACTACCAATATGACCAAAGAACAGCTTGAAACAGCGGCAAAAAGCCTGGATATGAAGTTGGTCGGTTCTGAAGAGGAGCTATACACAGAAGCAGAGTGGGTGGCGAAGAAAAAGCAGGAGAGCAGTGAGTTGCAGGGGAATACAGCAACACCGCCTGAGACAGTAACCTCTACGGATACACCTACAGAGCCTGAGAAGCCACAAGAACCTGCGGCAAATGAAGTTGAAGGACAGAAAGAGATAACTGAGCCGAAGACATCAGAACCTGTAACGCCGAGCAATCCGAAAGGCGCAACAGTATCATTTAAGGTACGTTCAGGCAATAGTCTGGCGATCGTTGCAGCAAATCTAAAAAACGCGGGAATCGTAGATGATGCTCAAGCGTTTATAAAAGCTGGCAAAGCTGAGCGAATCAACACCAAAATTCAAGTGGGTACTTATGCGCTTGAAAAAGGCGAAAGTTTTAAATCCATTATCGCAAAAATTACGAAAGAACCGTCAAACTGAGCATGCTCGGACAGGACGGTTTTTGCTTATTGAACGGTGCAATTTCAAAACTGAACAATAATTTGGTGTTGAGTTACATATCAAGGTTAAAATGATTCGATACTAGCAAAAAGTAAAAATAGAATTAGCTTCAAATACTGTTGCATCAGACCTCCAGTTGTGCTATATTAGATAACGGTGTTAAAACACACGCATGTGCTAATTTTGTTGAGGGTGCTTTCCTTATGGAGAGTCTTGGCGAAAAATGATGCCGGCGGAGGACACAATAAAACCATATTAGGAGGTGTGTGAAGATGGCAGTAATCTCCATGAAGCAGCTTCTCGAAGCTGGGGTACACTTCGGTCACCAAACTCGTCGTTGGAACCCAAAAATGGATCGTTATATCTTCACTGAAAGAAACGGAATTTATATTATCGACTTGCAAAAGACGGTGAAAAAAGTCGAAGAGGCTTACAACTTCGTTAAAGGAATCGCAGGAGAGAATGGTACAATTCTTTTCGTGGGTACTAAGAAACAAGCTCAAGATTCTGTTAAAGAAGAAGCTGAACGCGCTGGTCAATTTTACATCAACCAACGTTGGTTGGGCGGTACCCTGACTAACTTCTCAACTATTCAAAAACGTATCGATCGTTTGAAACAGTTGGAAGCTTGGGAAGAAGACGGTACATTCGCTGTATTGCCTAAAAAAGAAGTTATCTTGCTTCGCAAAGAAAAAGATCGTCTGGAGAAATTCTTGGGCGGTATTAAAAATATGAAAGGCCTGCCAAGCGCCCTGTTCATCATCGATCCACGCAAAGAGCGTATCGCTGTTGCGGAAGCTCGCAAATTGGGTATCCCAATTGTAGGTATCGTTGATACTAACTGCGATCCGGATGAGATCGATTATGTTATCCCAGGTAATGACGACGCGATTCGCGCTGTTAAATTGCTGACAGGTAAAATGGCTGATGCTGTAATCGAAGCTAACCAAGGCGAAGAAACTTCCGCTTAATAGATTCGAACATATGTTATAAACTAAATGAAAAGGGTGGTTGGCAGGTGGATAACCTCTCACTGCCCTTTTTTTAGAGTGTACGTACAATACTTAATTTTGGAGGGAATTTATAATGGCAGTTAATGCGAGTGCAGTAAAAGAACTTCGCGAAAGAACGGGCGCAGGTATGCTCGATTGTAAAAAAGCACTGGAAGAAGCAAACGGTGATGTAACCAAAGCAGCTGAATTGTTGCGTGAGAAAGGTCTTTCCGCAGCAGCGAGCAAAGCTGGCCGTGCAGCAACTGAAGGTGTTGTTGAATCTTACATCCACGCTGGTGGACGTATTGGTGTATTGGTTGAAGTTAACTGTGAAACAGACTTCGTTGGTAAAACGGATCAATTTAAGGATTTCGTTAAAGATGTAGCTATGCAAATTGCTGCAGCTAATCCTAAATTTGTTACACGTGAAGAAGTTCCTGCAGATGAGCTGGAAAAAGAAAAAGAAATTCTGAAAGCTCAAGCTCTTAACGAAGGCAAACCAGAGAAAATCATTGAAAAAATGGTTGAAGGTCGTATTGGTAAATACTACGAAGAGTACTGCCTGATGGAACAAACTTTCGTTAAAGATCCAGACAAAACGATCTCCCAATTGTTGAATGAAAAAATCAGCCAAATTGGTGAAAATATCTCCATCCGTCGTTTCGTTCGTTACGAACTGGGTGAAGGTCTTGAGAAAAAAGTAGACAACTTCGTAGAAGAAGTAATGTCCCAAGTAAACAAATAAGACGGTTTTTAAACCGGCGAGCAGGATTGATTTTCGAAGATATAAGAATGAACATACTTCGAAGCGTAAACTCCCTTATATCTCAGGAAAACAGTGCCTTACCGGTTAAACGTTTTTCCTAAAAGAGCGGAACACAACTGTGTTCCTTTCTTTTTAAGCAGGAGGCCATGCGCGAGAAGTTTTGTTGGTTGAACACCAAGCGTGTTCGATTCAAAGTGGAGGGTGAATAATTGGAACAGCCAGTATTTAAACGTGTTGTCTTAAAGGTCAGCGGAGAGTCTCTTTCCGGTCAAAACGGCTACGGTATTGATGCAGATACGATCTCGTCGATTGCCCAACAGGTAAAAGAGGTTGTTGCACTTGGTGTACAGGTTGCTATTGTATGTGGCGGCGGAAACATCTGGCGCGGAATTGCAGGTAGCGAAAATGGCATCGATCGTGCAACTGCCGATTATATGGGAATGCTGGCGACAGTAATGAACTCGCTGGCACTGCAGGATGCTTTGGAACAGATTGAAGTACCTACGCGTGTACAAACATCTATTGCAATGCAACAAATTGCAGAGCCTTATATTCGTCGTAGAGCTATTCGCCATCTGGAGAAAGGCCGGGTCGTTATTTTTGCAGCAGGTACAGGTAACCCGTTCTTTTCCACGGATACAACAGCAGCACTGCGCGCAGCGGAGATTGAAGCAGAAGTTATCTTGATGGCCAAAAATAAAGTTGATGGTGTATACTCAGCAGATCCGTTTAAAGATAGTACAGCTGTGAAGTTTGATCAGTTGACTTACATGGATATTCTTAACAAAGACCTTGGTGTAATGGATTCAACGGCATCCTCGCTTTGTAAGGACAACAACATCCCGTTGATCGTATTTGCCATTACGGAACAAGGTAACATCAAACGTGTTGTTCTGGGCGAACGTATCGGAACAATCGTTAAAGGGAGTGTAGATTAATGCCACAAGCGGTTAAACAACATGCCGAAGAGCGTATGGAAAAAGCAATTCAAGCATTGCGTCGTGACCTGGCTACTTTGCGTGCAGGCCGCGCAACTCCAGCTCTTCTGGACCGAATTCAGGTAGAGTATTATGGAGCGATGACACCACTGAATCAACTCGCTAATATCAGTACTCCGGATTCCCGTACACTGATGATTCAGCCTTGGGACAAATCTTCCATGGGTGAAATCGAGCGTGCCATCATGAAATCCGATCTGGGTCTTACTCCAGCCAACGATGGTAACATGATTCGTTTGTCTATTCCGGCATTGACGGAAGAACGTAGAGCGGAACTTGTGAAGCTGACTAAGAAGTTCGGTGAAGAAGGTAAAGTAGCGATTCGTAACATTCGCCGTGATGCGAATGATGATATCAAGAAAATGGAAAAGTCCGATATTTCCGAGGATGAATCACGGAGACATCAGGAAGATATCCAAAAATCGACCGACAAGTTTATTGCTGAAGTCGATAAGGTACTCGCTGCCAAAGAAAAAGAAATCATGGAAGTGTAAGACAAGCGCAGCCCCTCCAATACGGTGGGGTTTTGTCTCTTTTTCCAAGCTTCAGATGAAGAAACTTCAGGGATTTTGGAGGAACAGGAATGATCAAACGGGTTCGGTCGTGGTGGAATGGGGCTGACAAGCAGGAAACGCTGACTATATCCGAGGACAATATCCCGCAGCACGTCGCCATCATCATGGACGGCAATGGACGATGGGCCAAACGTTTGGGACTCCCGCGTATAGCCGGGCACCAAAATGGCATGAAGGCGGTCAAACGTGCGACCATCGCGGCGGATGAACTGGGCATCAAATATCTGACGATGTACGCTTTTTCGACAGAAAACTGGACGCGTCCAAAAGAAGAAGTGGATTTTCTGATGCGACTTCCGCAAGAATTTCTGGCCATAGAGCTGGATGAACTAATAGAAAAAAATGTGCGCATTCGCATGATGGGCCAAGAGGAACATTTACCTTCTCATACCATCAATGCCTTGCGGGAAGCCATTCGTCTTACGGAACATAATACAGGTCTCGTTTTGAACTTTGCAATGAACTATGGAAGTCGTCGTGAAATGACGGACTGTGTTAAACAGATTGCTCTGCAAGTAAAATCGGGGGAACTATCTGCAGAGGACATAACACCCGAACTCATTGACAGGCATATGCTGACGGTTGATATGCCTGATCCGGATCTGCTGATCCGGACGAGCGGAGAGCTTAGATTAAGCAACTTTATGCTTTGGCAACTTGCATATAGTGAATTATGGTTTACGGATATATACTGGCCCGAATTTGGCAAAAAGCATTTGCTTGAAGCAGTAGCCGAATATCAGCGCAGAACAAGGCGTTACGGCGGTTTGAAATAGATGGAGGATGAAGCCGTTGAAACAGCGATTAACTACAGGAATCATAGCAGGTGTGTTGTTTTTAGGTTTTTGCATGCTGGGCGGACCCTGGTACCATGGTTTGGTATTGCTTATGGCTCTCATCGGTTATTATGAATTTGTTAAAATGACCGGGGTGAAGCCTTTTTCAGGTGTGGCCCTGATTGGATATGCTGGTGTTTTTGCCATTGTGTTTCCTTGGGAAATGCTTTGGGAGGCCAGACCGCTATCCTTATTTCAGGTCATCTGGATTGTAATGCTTGTACTGATGACCGCTTCGGTTGTTACCAAAAATAAGGTGCCCGTAAATACAGTGGCCATGCTTTTCCTTGGCGTGTTGTATATAGGAATCGGTTTCTATTACATTGCAGAATCCAGACATCTGCATCATGGGTTGTTCTGGACGTTTCTGTTGCTGGGCTCCATATGGGCCAGTGATGCAGGAGCTTACTTTGTAGGGAAACTCATTGGTAGAAATAAGCTGTGGCCTTCCATCAGTCCAAACAAAACCGTGGAGGGTGCATTGGGTGGCATCGTAATTGCAATTGTTACGTCTATTATTTTTGCATTAGTGTCAGATGGTTTGCTTTCCTGGCAGAGAGCAATTGTGATTGGGATTGCCTGTGCAGTTGTAGGTCAGATGGGTGACTTGATCCAGTCTGCTTACAAACGTGTATATAATATCAAGGATTCAGGTAATCTTCTCCCAGGGCATGGAGGCATTCTTGATCGGTGCGACAGCTGGATTGTTGTTTTTCCATTCGTACATATACTAATGCTACTGCCCTATTAAAGAAGAACATAAGTCTGAGATAACAGCATTGTTCGCCGTAGGCATTGGATAATTAAAGATGAGGTGCAGCATGAAAAAAATTGCGATTCTCGGCTCGACCGGTTCCATTGGAACCCAGACACTGGATGTAGTTGACATGCATCCTGAACTCTTTCAAGTGGAGGGACTGGCTGCCGGAGGCAATACAGACCTGCTGATTGAACAAACCAAACGTTACCGACCGAAGAAGGTATCGGTGGGGTCCAAGGAATTGGCGGATAAGGTTGCTCCACATTTGCCTGCAGGAACGCAACTGTTTTATGGCACAGAAGGACTTGTAGAAGTGGCGGCAGGAACTGATGCGCATATGGTTGTAACAGCAGTGGTGGGAAGTGTTGGATTGGAGTCGACGCTTGCAGCCATAGATGCAGGTAAACAGATCGGACTGGCCAACAAGGAGACATTGGTTACGGCAGGGCATATTGTTACTACAAGAGCGACTGCCAAAGGAGTCTCTTTACTACCCATCGATAGCGAGCACTCTGCGATTTTCCAATGCTTGAATGGTGAAAACAGAGAACGCTTGACAGGTATCACGCTAACTGCTTCAGGCGGATCATTCCGTGATCTTACCCGTGAACAGTTGAAGAGTGTGACTATAGAGGATGCGCTTAAACATCCGAATTGGTCAATGGGTTCCAAAATTACGATAGACTCGGCAACCATGGTTAACAAGGGACTTGAAGTGATTGAAGCACATTGGTTATTTGGTCTTCAATATGATCAGATTAATGTATTGCTTCATCCAGAGAGTGTGATTCATTCTTATGTGGAATTGGATGACACCAGCATCATCGCCCAACTGGGGAATCCGGATATGCGAGTTCCAATTCAATATGCATTGACTTACCCTGACCGTCTGCCATCGCCAGCACAGCGTCTGTCTCTTGCTCAAGTTGGGAAATTACATTTCCGCGAGATGGATATGGAGCGGTTCCCATGTTTAAGAATGGCATATGAGTGTGGTAAAATGGGAGGAACCGCAACAACGGCGTTTAATGCAGCCAACGAGGTTGCCGTAGCCCGTTTCTTGCGTAAAGAGATATCATTCCTTAAAATAGAAGATATTATTGCTTCTGTGCTGGAAGCACACCACAATGTGGACGAGCCTGATCTGCAGGAAATCGCCCGTTGTGATCAGGAGAGCCGTAAGCTTGCGTCCGGTCTGTAATCTCTTTTTTCATAACAAATTGGAAGAAGTGATTCTCTTGTGCGGCATCAGAGAATAATGATAATCTAGAGGGACAGACTGCGGTATGTGCCGTGAAGGAGGATGGATAGGGATTGGAAACCATACAAGTGGTATTTCTAACGGTGCTCATGTTCTTTGTCATCGTGACGGTTCATGAATGGGGGCATTACTATTTTGCCAAACGCGCCGGTATTCTTGTACGGGAATTTGCGATCGGTTTTGGTCCCAAATTGTTCTCATATAAAAGAAACGAGACCCAGTTTACATTGCGTTTGTTGCCTTTTGGTGGATATGCACGGATGGCAGGGGAAGATCCGGAACTGGTAGAGATCCAAGAAGGACAGACCATTGCGGTAAGATCAGCGGATGACCAGGTGAAGATGATCTATCTGGACCAGCTGGATAACCGTAAAAATGTAATACGTGGTGAAGTCATCTCCATTGACATGGAGAATGCCCTGAAGCTTCAACTTGATGTAGATGGTGAAATTCAGGAATACCGAATACATCCCCAAGCGATGTTGGTAAGTCGGGGTAAACAAACGCAGATTGCACCGAAAGATCGTCAATTTGGAAGCAAAACGGTTGGACAGCGTGCGTTGGCTATTTTTGCTGGCCCGCTGATGAACTTTATTTTGGCCTTTGTGCTGTTCGCTGTATATGCGCAAATGGCAGGAGTTCCGGTGGAGAACCCTAAAAATCTCCAAATTGGCGAAGTGCTTGAAGGTGGGGCAGCTGATCAGGCGAACCTGCAAAAGGGCGATATTATCGAGACGATTAATGGTACTGCTATTGGTACAGATTCACAAAAAATGGTGTCGATGATTGCCGACTCCAAAGACAAGCCGATGGAATGGACACTGCGCCGGGGTTCGGATACGTTTAATATAACGATTACTCCACGTGCTGTAGAGGGACAAGAAGGCGGTAAAGTGGGGATCGTACCTACGCTACCAACCCGATCTGTTGGATTTGCAGAGACATTTAAAGTCTCAGGTGTGGCCATGGTTGATACAACCAAAGTGATATTTGAAGGTTTTAAACATCTGATCAATCAATTCAACATGGATGATATTGGTGGTCCGGTTCGTACATTTGAAGTAACAGGGCAAATTGCCAAGCAAGGGATTGAGCAGTTAACGAGATGGGCAGCGATTTTGAGTCTGTATCTTGGGATATTCAACCTGCTACCAATACCTGCACTGGACGGCAGCCGCCTGGTATTTTTGGGAATTGAAGCGCTGCGCGGCAGACCAGTTGATCCCAATCGGGAAGGTATGGTTCATTTCATCGGATTTGCGATGTTGTTCGTCTTGATGTTGGCAGTAACGTATAATGATATATTACGTTTAATTAACGGATAATTACGTTTGGACTATGCTCTGAACTTTTCTTTCAGAGTATAGTCGTTATGGGAGGACGCTGGAGTCTTATGTCAAAGGAAAATGATAAACAGTTCGTGACCGAAATCACACCACAGGGTGAGGATTTCTCACGCTGGTATATTGATGTTATCAAAAAAGCTGATCTCATGGACTATGCACCCGTACGCGGTTGTATTGTGTTCAAACCAGACGGATTTGAAATCTGGGAACATATTAAGGATGAGTTGGATCGTCGTTTCCGGGAAACGGGTCATCGCAATGCGTATTTCCCAATGTTCATTCCTGAGAGCTTCTTTCAAAAGGAAAAAGAACACGTGGAAGGGTTTAACCCTGAATTACCATGGGTTACGGAAGCTGGGGGAGAGAAGCTGGAAGAACGTCTGGCAATCCGCCCTACATCCGAAACGATTATTGGTCACATGTATTCCAAGTGGATTCAGTCGTATCGGGATCTTCCAGTACTGATCAACCAATGGGCTAACGTAGTTCGTTGGGAAAAAAGAACGTTGCCTTTCCTTCGCACAAGTGAGTTCCTGTGGCAGGAAGGTCATACTGCGCATGAGACCGAAGAAGAAGCACGGGAAGAAACGATGAAAATGCTTGAGATTTATCGTGAAGTCGTTGAGGAGTATTTGGCTATCCCTGTAATTGTCGGTCAAAAAACCAAATCCGAGAAGTTTGCGGGTGCGGTGGACACGTACTCCATTGAAGCCATGATGAAGGATGGACGGGCTGTACAAGCAGGTACATCTCACTACATGGGTACGAACTTTGCAAAAGCATTTGAAATTCAGTATCTTAGCCGGAACAATGTACTGGAGTTGGCCTACACTACTTCATGGGGAGTAAGCACACGTTTGATCGGTGCATTAATTATGGTTCACGGGGATGACCGTGGTCTCGTACTTCCTCCTAAAGTTGCACCGACACAAGTGGTCATGATCCCAATTGGACCTCCGAAAACGCGTGATGCTGTGGTTGGGCGTGCAGATGAACTGTTCACTGAGTTGAAAAAAGCTGGAGTCCGTGTGAAAATGGATGATCGCAGCGACGTTCGCCCAGGCTGGAAGTTCAACGAATACGAGATGCGTGGTGTTCCGATTCGTCTGGAGATTGGTCCACGTGATATGGAAAATGGCGTTTGTGTACTCGTATCACGGATCACAGGTGAGAAAAAAGTTGTAGAACAAGCGAACTTGGTAGACGAAATCCAGTCTATGCTGACACAGATTCAGGTAGATATGTTAGAGCGTGCTCGCACATTTATGTCGGATAACTTCTACTCCGTGGATACACTCGATGAGATGAAAGAACTGATGGAAAATAAACGCGGGTTTACTCTGGCTGGATGGTGCGGTTCAGAAGCTTGCGAAGATAAAGTAAGAGAAGTCACTGGTGCAACAAGCCGGAACATTCCGTTCCAGCCTGCGGAAGAAAAGCATACGTGCCTGGCTTGTGGTGAAAAGGCAGAACACACGGTTGTGTTTGCAAGAGCGTATTAAGTCAGGATAACCTGACGAAGAGCACTTTTTCACCAGTTGAGTAATAAATGGGAGCTTCTGTCGGATAAAATGAGTCGGTGCGAGTTCGGATCGGTGACATTTTTGAATGCAGGGGCTTTTCATGCTTTAAGGGGGTACAAGGAGGAACACGATGAGCGGATTTGATGAGAAGAGAAAACGGTTTGAGTTGTTGATGAAACAGGCAGAGCTTCCATCTGGTCTGTTAGATCCCTATTTTTTAGATGGATGGATTGAACAAGTAGAGACCAATCGAACTAATCGGGAATGGAATATTCTGATTGCGAAGGATACATTAGTACCGGCTCCAATCTATCGCACATTTTGTCTGCATATTCAAGAGAAGATGAATCATATCGCCAAAATTTCATTTGGCTTTAAATATACGGACAAGGTACAGAATGGCGATATCGTTAGTGAATATTGGAATTTGTTTCGGGAGTGGGTTACACGTGAGATTCCATCCGTGAATGGTTGGATGAACCGGACTACGTTTGAATGTGAAGCAGATCTCCTGCAACTGACGATGAGTGATGCAACATCAATGGAATTGGCTCGTAAGAAACAGATTGATCAGGCCATTAAGACGTTCTATGAAAAATATTTTCATCTACCGCTCCGCATCAAGATGCAAGTAGGCGAAGTGGGAAGCAATAAAGAGGCCATGGAACAGTTCCAGGCCCAAAAACGTGTTGAGGAACTTGAAGTCATCGAAAAGATGATGAGTGAAGTGGATACAGAAATCCCGGTGGATGAGGAGCAGGGCGATCTGCGTTTGCAGATGGGTTACGATATCAAGGAGCCAGCAGTGCCTATGCAGGAAATCCAGGATGAAGAGAAAAAGGTTACGCTTCAAGGTACGGTGTTTGGTCTGGATCGCAAAGAACTGCGAAACGGCAATACGTTGTTTACCTTCTATCTAACCGACTTCACGGACTCCATGCAAATGAAGATGTTTGCCAAAACAAAAGAGGATGTTAAAATTCTCAGTTTGCTTGCTAATGGTAAATGGGTAAAAGTGCGTGGTCGTGTAGAGTACGACCGGTTTATGCAAATTCCTGAACTTGCAATGATTCCATCCGATCTGATTGAAGTCAAAGCACCTCCTTCTCGCAAAGACAATGCACCAGAGAAGCGGGTGGAGTTCCATCTGCACTCTACGATGAGTACCATGGATGCTGTAACTTCAATTGACACATACGTGAAAATGGCAGCAGAGTGGGGTCATAAGGCCATTGCTGTCAGTGATCATGGCGGGGTGCAGGTATATCCCGAGGCTTCCAAGGCTGCTAAGAAAAATGGAATTAAAATGATCTACGGTCTTGAGGCTAATGTCGTGAATGACTCTGTCGCAGTTGTAATGGCTCCGCAGCCTTTGGATCTGCAAACCGCGACATACATCGTATTTGATATCGAGACCACAGGTCTTTCGGTTACGCAGAACAAAATTATTGAGATTGCTGCCGTGAAGATGCAAGATGGCAAAGAAATCGACCGGTTTGCGACCTTTGTCAATCCGCATGAGCGTATTCCCTACAACATTCAGCAATTGACGAATATTAATGATGACATGGTAAAAGACGCACCTGAACTTGAGCCTGTTATTCGTGATTTTGTGCAGTTTGCGGGAGATGGTGTACTTGTTGCCCATAATGCACGTTTTGATATGGGCTTTATCCAAGCTTCCCTGAAGCAAATTGGACTGCCGGAGCTCCCTAACCCGGTTCTTGATACGTTGGAACTGGCGCGATTGTTATTTCCGAAAAATAAAAACCACCGTCTGAATACGATGGCGGATAAATATAAGGTTGGACTCGAAAGCCATCACCGTGCCATTGATGATACGGTTGCACTCGCGGGTATCCTGATTGGACTGCTAAATGATGCTGCACAGATGAAAGGTTTGACGAGGCTCGATCGTTTGAATGATTATGTGGGTGTCGATTTGTCGAATACAAGACCTTTTCATTGTGGAATCTATGCACTGAATGATATCGGTAAGAAAAATCTATATAAGCTGGTATCTCTCTCTCATACGGAACATTTCAAGCGTGTACCTTGCATTCCCAAATCAAAACTGATTAATTTGCGTGAAGGCCTTGTTGTGATATCGGGCTGTGAAAAAGGGGAGTTTTTCGAAGCGGTACTTAACAAATCGCTCGAAGAAGCGGAAGAGATCGCCGAGTTCTACGACATACTGGAGATCCAACCACTTACCATGTATATGCATTTGGTGGATAAAGGTCTGGTGGCTACACCCGAAGAGATCAAAACAGCGATCCGTAAAGTCATTGATATAGGTGCAAAGCTTAACAAACCGGTCATAGCCACAGGTAACGTGCACTATCTGGAGCCGCGTGACAAGTTATATCGGGATATCACCATTCACGGAATTACAGGATTTAGTCCACTGAAAGATCAACGTAAACCGGATGCACATTTTAGAACGACAGAGGAGATGCTGGAAGAGTTCCAGTTCCTCGGTCAAGACAAAGCATACGAGGTTGTTGTTACTAATACGGTGGAGTTGTCTGACCGATTTGAGGAAATTAAGTTATTCCCGGACAAACTGTTTACTCCGATTCTGGAAGGTGCGGACGAAGAAATTCGTAATACCTGCTATAACACTGCCAAGTCCATCTATGGCGAAGAATTACCAGAAGTAATCGTGGCACGACTGGAGAAAGAACTCATTCCAATTATTAAATATGGTTTTTCTGCCAACTATCTGATCTCGGAACGCTTGGTTAAAAAATCGAATCAGGATGGTTATCTCGTAGGTTCGCGGGGATCGGTAGGCTCCTCTGTCGTTGCTACATTCCTGGGTATATCCGAGGTTAATCCGCTGCCAGCTCATTATATTTGTGTGAATTCAGAATGCAAATACAGCGAGTGGTTCTTGGATGGTAGTGTTCGGAGTGGATTTGACCTTCCAGAGAAAGAATGTCCGAATTGTGGTGGTACGCTTAAAGGAGAAGGCCAGGATATTCCGTTTGAGACTTTCCTTGGCTTTAAAGGAGATAAAGTTCCCGATATTGACTTGAACTTCTCTGGTGATTATCAGCCTCATGCTCATAACTATACGAAAGTACTGTTTAGTGAGAAGAGTGTTTTCCGTGCCGGGACCATTGGTACGGTGGCTGAGAAAACAGCATTTGGTTTTGCCAAGAAATATGAGGAAGAACATCACAAGAAATGGCGCGGAGCTGAATTGAATCGATTGGCTTCGGGATGTACAGGGGTAAAACGGAGCACTGGACAACACCCCGGCGGTATTGTGGTGGTTCCTGATTACATCGAGGTCGAAGACGTTACACCTGTTCAATTCCCGGCTGATGACGTTAATGCAGAGTGGAAAACGACACACTTTGATTATCATGCTTTTGAAGAAAACTTGCTGAAACTTGATATTCTGGGACACGATGATCCGACGATGATGCGGATGTTGCAGGATTTGACAGGGGTCGATCCAACGACCATTCCGATGAATGATCCCAAAGTCATGAGCATGTTTAACTCCACCGAAGCGCTGGGAGTTACACCGGAACAGCTTCGGTCGCCAGTTGCGACATTTGGTGTGCCAGAGATGGGAACGAAGTTTGTACGTCAGATGCTTGTTGAATCCCAGCCGACATCTTTTGCCGATTTACTGCAAATCTCCGGATTGTCACATGGTACAGGGGTATGGCTTGGAAACGCTCAGGATCTGATTAAGAACGGAACGTGCAACATTAAGACTGTAATCGGTTGTCGGGATGACATCATGTTATTCCTGATCTATAAAACGGGAATGGACGCCAGTCTGGCCTTTAAAATCACGGAGAGCGTTCGTAAGGGACGTGGTTTGCCACAGGAATGGATTGACGAGATGAAGAATTGTAAAGTGCCTCAATGGTACATTGATTCCTGTCTCAAAATCCAGTACATGTTCCCGAAGGCTCACGCGGCCGCTTATGTTATTTCAGCAGTACGTACGGCGTTCTTCAAGCTATACCATCCGATTGAATATTACGCAACCTACTTTACCGTGCGGGCGGATGAGATTGATATCGAACTGATGTGTCAGGGATATGATGCGATCTATCGAAAAATAACGGAAATTGAGCAATTGGGTTTCCAGGCACCTCCAAAAGAGAAAAACATGTTGCCTGTCTTGGAAATGGGTCTGGAAATGACAGCACGCGGATTCTCGCTGAAATCCATTGACTTATACCGTTCGGAAGCAACGAAGTTCATCGTTGACGGAAATTCATTAATCCCTCCATTTTCGGCGCTGGCAGGAATCGGTGATAATGCCGCTCGTAATATTGCTGCAGCTAGAGATCATGGTGAGTTTCTGTCGGTTGAGGACTTCCAGCAGAAGTCGAAAGCAAGTAAGACCATTGTTGAACTGCTGTCGAATATGGGATGTTTCCGCGGCTTGCCAGAGAGCAATCAGCTTTCTCTTTTCTAGGCCTGAATTTGGATCTTAAAATGGTGATTGATGGGAGCAACGTAATTTTTCCTTCATTAGTAAGTAAACCGCCTGAATCATCGCTTACTTGTCACTATTACCAGACTATGTTATAATTTTTGAAGTGAACGAGATAGTACGAATTTCTAAAGAGTGGGGAAACCCACTCTTTAGTCTTTGGTATACAAGAATCTTGGGTATTGAATAATCTGCCAGTGCTTTTTTGCTGGTGTAACCTAAGTTGGAGGTTATTGGTTTTGAGCACAACGAACATTAAATCTACCGTGGAAGAAATGATCCAACCCTACTTGAACGAACAAGGCTTCGAGCTGGTTGACATCGAATACGTCAAAGAAGGCAGCAACTGGTTTTTACGGGTGTATGTCGACAAAGAGGGTGGCATCGACATCGACGATTGCGTCTTGATCAGCGAAAAGCTGAGCGCCAAGCTGGATGAGAACGATCCGATTCCAACCATCTATTTCCTTGAAGTGTCTTCTCCCGGTGCGGAGCGTCCACTGAAAAAACCTGAGGACGTTACCAAAGCTGTAGGCAAAAATGTTTTTGTTACAACCTACGAGCCGGTGAACGGATTGAAGGAATTTGAAGGCAAGCTGCTTTCCTTTGATGACGGGGAACTCGTGATTGAAGCGGGTAAAAAACAGCATGCCATTTCTTATGATAAGGTTGCCAGTGCGCGCCTAGCTATTTTGTTTTAAGTGCCTTGTTCACTTTATTAATGAAAAAGACACATCTCACGATAACGGCAAGGTGCTCATGAGTTCAGAGCCTTTCGCCGTTTTATGTATGAGATGCCATGTTTGAAAGGGGGATCAACATTCATGAGTATGGATTTTATTGAAGCAATGAATGAATTGGAACGGGAAAAAGGGATCAGCAAGGATGTGCTGTTTGAAGCGATCGAGGCTGCACTAATTTCCAGCTACAAGCGGAATTTCAACACGGCCCAGAATGTGCGTGTTGACATGAACCGTAATACGGGAGTTATACGGGTGTATGCCCGCAAATTGATCGTGGAAGAAGTCCTGGATTCACGTACCGAAATTTCATTGCCTGCTGCACGAGAAATCAACCCACACTTCCAGCTGGAAGATATTGCGGAGATTGAAGTTACGCCGCGTGATTTCGGACGTATCGCCGCACAGACTGCCAAACAGGTAGTGACCCAGCGGATTCGTGAAGCCGAACGCGGCCTGATCTACAACGCTTTCGTAGATAAGGAAGAAGATATCGTTACGGGAGTGGTGCAGCGTCAGGATTTGCGCAATATCTACATCGATCTGGGCAAAATCGAAGCGGCTCTACCGCTAACCGAATTGATGCCGAACGAGAAGTTTGTTCATGGTGACCGTATTAAGGCGTATATCACCAAGGTCGAGAATACGACCAAAGGGCCGCAAATCATCTTGTCCCGTACCCATCCGGGTCTCTTGAAACGTCTCTTTGAACTGGAAGTGCCTGAGATCTTTGACGGTGTAGTTGAAATTCGCTCCGTCGCTCGCGAAGCAGGGTTCCGCTCCAAGATTGCCGTACATTCCCGCAACGAGGAAGTTGATCCAGTTGGATCTTGTGTAGGTCCTAAGGGAATGCGCGTGCAGACCATTGTGGGTGAGCTGCGCGGTGAAAAAATCGACATCGTTCGTTTCTCCGATCAGGTAGACGAATATGTTGCCAATGCACTGAGTCCTTCCAAAGTGTTGGAAGTTCATGTATTTGAGGAAGAAAAGATGGCTCGGGTTATCGTTCCGGACTATCAACTGTCGCTCGCAATTGGTATCAAAGGCCAAAATGCCAGATTGGCAGCCAAATTAACTGGCTGGAAAATAGACATTAAGAGCGAGAGCCAGGCGGAACAGGAATTCGGCAGAGAAAAAGATTCTTCTTCTGAAATGCATCAGGATTCCGTCTCCGTCGACTAAAGTAAAGTACGGGGGGCGCTGACGTATGAAACCAAAAAAAGTGCCGCTGCGCAAATGTGTGGCATGCCAGGAAATGATGCCCAAAAAGCAGCTGATTCGCATCGTTAAAACGCCAGAGGATGAAGTGCTGATCGATTTGACTGGCAAAAAATCCGGACGTGGTGCCTATTTATGCGGCAAAGAGTCCTGTTTTAAGCTCGCACTCAAAAACCGGGCTTTGGATCGGGCGTTAAAAGGCAAAGTCTCACCTGAAATTTACGAGCAACTAGCAGCTGACTTCATCGCGGTTGAGGATGAATTCATAGCAGCACAGGAGCGTGAAAATGACTAATATTAAAACGCTGTCTTATCTGGGACTCTCTATGCGTGCAGGTAAACTTGTAACAGGTGAAGAAATTGTACTTAAAGCGATCCGTTCTTCCGAAGCTAAAATGGTTATTGTTGCGGGTGACGCCTCAGCCAATACACAAAAGAAATTTCGCGATAAATGCGGAACTTATAAGGTTCCTCTGTTGATCGGATTTGACCGGGATAGTCTGGGTTCAAGTATCGGTAAAGACACGCGTGTTGTTCTTGCAGTAACGGATCGAGGGTTTGCAAAAATGATCTCCAAGCAAGTCGGTATAATGTCGGAGGTGGAGTATATTGAGTAAACAGGAAAACAAGGATAAATTGCGAGTTTATGAATATGCGAAGTCCCTTAATATGAGTAGTAAAGAAATTATAACCATTCTTAAAAAGCTGGAAATTCCCGTAAACAATCATATGAGTGTCATGGAGAATGGTTCAGTCGGTAAGGTGGAACAATTTTTTAAAGATATAAAATCCACTGCTGCTTCCAAAAAAGGCAACGAAGCAAAACCAGTTGCTACTTCGGCAGTACGCAGTGACAAACCAGTGGACAGCAACAAGCCGGCCGGCGGAGTGAACACGCCGAATAGCAGTAACACATCCGGTAGTCCCGTACAAACAAAAATACAACAGGAAAAGCAGGTAGGTATGAACAATAGACCAAATTCCAACAATAACAATGGCACCCAAAGACCCAGCGGCCAAGACAGCCGCAACAGAACGAACTCTTCCCAAGGCTCAAGCCAAGGAGGACAATCAACTAACCGTCCAAGACCGGCTCAAGGTGGACAAAGCAGTACTGCATCCCGTCCGCAAGGAACGGGTCAACGTCCAAATAACAGCGGTGGCGGTCAAGTAAGAACTTCAGGACCTAACAGCGGCGGTAATACAGGTACTGGCGGCAACCGTAGCGGTGGCCAAGGTCAGAGCCAAGGACAAGGCCAACGCAGAAGTGGCCCAGGTGGTACTACTGGCAACAATAACAATAGTGGCAACCGTTCAAACAGCGGTGGCGGTGGACGTCGTTATGATGACAATCGTGGTGGCAACTATCGTGGTAACCGTGGTGGCAAGAACAATCGCAACAGAAATCAACAACAGTACCAGCAACGTGAGAAAATTGATAACACACCTAAGAAAATCATCGTTCGTGGTGATATGACCGTTGGTGAAACAGCGAAGTTGCTCCATAAGGATGCTTCCGAAGTTATCAAAAAACTCATCGCGATGGGTGTTATGGCAACAATCAACCAAGAACTTGATATCGAAACAATTCTGCTGCTTTCTGGAGAGTTCGGTGTCGAAGTTGAAGTGAAGATTGTGCTCGAAGATGACCGTTTCGAAACACTGGAAGAGAATGATGATCCTGCAGATTTGCAGTCTCGTCCTCCAGTAGTAACCATCATGGGACACGTTGACCATGGTAAAACGACATTGCTTGACGCGATTCGTTCTACGAATGTAACAGGCGGCGAAGCAGGCGGAATCACGCAACACATCGGTGCGTATCAAGTTGAAATCAACAACAAGAAAATTACGTTCCTGGATACTCCGGGTCACGAAGCGTTTACAGCGATGCGTGCGCGTGGAGCACAGGTTACGGATATTACAATTATTGTTGTTGCTGCGGATGACGGTGTTATGCCACAAACGGTTGAGGCCATTAACCATGCCAAAGCTGCTGGGCTTCCAATTATCGTAGCTGTCAATAAAATCGATAAACCGGGTGCTGATCCGGATAAAGTAAAACAAGAATTGACTAACTATGAACTCGTTCCGGAAGAATGGGGCGGAGATACCATCTTTGTTAACGTGTCTGCGAAACAAAGAATGGGTCTGGAAGGTCTGCTTGAAATGATTCTGCTCGTTGCAGAAGTGAACGAATACAAAGCTAACCCGGACAAACGTGCCCGTGGTACAGTGATCGAAGCCGAGCTGGATAAAGGACGTGGCCCAGTTGCCCGTATCCTCGTACAGCACGGTACATTGAAAGTCGGAGATGCTTTCGTAGCAGGTAACTGCTTCGGTCGTGTCCGTGCGATGGTCAATGATAAAGGTCGTCGTCTGAAAGAAGCTGGACCTTCAACACCTGTCGAAATCACAGGTCTGACAGAAGTTCCAGGTGCTGGAGATCCATTCATGGTGTTTGAAGATGAGCGCAAGGCGCGTTCCATCGCTGACAAACGTGCGATTACGCAACGTGAATCCGATCTGGGGACACATACTCGCGTAACGTTGGATGATCTGTTCCAACACATTAAAGATGGCGAGATCAAAGATCTGAACGTTATCATCAAAGGTGACGTACAAGGTTCGGTTGAAGCATTGAAAGGTTCCCTTGCTAAGATCGAAGTTGAAGGTGTTCGCGTGAAAATCATTCATAGCGGCGCTGGTGCAATCACTGAGTCCGACATCATTTTGGCTGCAGCATCCAATGCCATCGTAATTGGTTTCAACGTTCGTCCTGATAACCAGGCGAAAGCAACTGCAGATCAAGAGCAAGTAGACATCCGTCTGCATCGCGTAATCTACAGTGTTATCGAAGAAATTGAACAAGCGATGAAAGGAATGCTTGATCCGATCTACAAAGAAAAAGTTATTGGTCATGCTGAGGTTCGTAGCACGTTCTCCATCAGTAAAGTGGGTACCATCGCTGGTTGTATGGTTACCTCAGGTAAAATTACGCGTTCTGCGGAAGCACGCCTGATTCGTGATGGCATCGTCCTTTACGAAGGTAAGCTGGATTCCCTGAAACGTTATAAAGATGATGCCAAAGAAGTAGCCCAAGGCTATGAGTGCGGTATCACACTGGATAAATATAATGATCTCAAAGAGGGCGACGTTATCGAAGCCTTCATCATGGAGACAGTACAACGATAAGCAAGGAAGCATGAGGTGAACAACAATGGCTAAGATTCGTACAGGTAGAGTGGGCGAGCAAATCAAGAAAGAATTGAGTTTGCTCATCCAGTCTGAACTGAAGGACCCGCGTATCGGCTTTATTACCGTAACGGGAGTCGAAGTGACAGGAGACTTGTCGCAAGCCAAAGTTTATCTGAGTGTCTTCGGTGAACAGGAACAAAAAGATAACTCGCTCAAAGCACTGGCAAAAGCAAATGGATTTTTGCGTTCCGAGCTGGGCAAACGTATCCGGTTTCGTCATGTTCCCGAGTTGATATTCAAGATTGACGAATCCATCGCTTATGGTAGCCGAATTGAGAAGCTGCTTGGCGATATTGGTTCCGACAAGAACGAATCCCAGTAACAGAATAGAGGAGACGGCAATGCACACTTATGAACAGGCGCTCCAGGCCGGAAAGCAATTTCTGCTGGAGCATGATGATTACCTGGTCGTGTCGCATGTACAGCCGGACGGTGACGCAGTCAGCTCGACGGTAACGGTGGGCTGGCTGCTGTCATGTCTGGGTAAGACATTCACGATGATTAATGAAGGCGATATCCCGCATCGCATGCAATTTTTGTGGGAAGCAGGCAACATTGTGAACATGACCGAACAACCACCGCAGCGAAAATATAAAGCTGTTATCTGTGTGGATTGTGCAGACTTTGCCAGAGTAGGTTTGACGCGTCATTATTTCGAAGAAGATGCTGTTATTTTGAATATCGATCATCACCCTACGAATGACGGTTATGGTACTGTCAACATCATTAAGTCAGATGCTGCTGCAACGGCTGAAATTTTATTCGATTTTCTGAACCTTTTCCAAGTAACATGGGATAAAGATGTTGCGACAGCAGTTTATACAGGATTGCTTACGGATACAGGTGGTTTCCGTTATGCCAATACCAGTCCAAATGTAATGACAACGGCCTCCAGACTGCTTGAACATGGTGTGGATGGACCTTATCTTGCCCAGACCTTGCTGGAGCAGGTGACTCTTCCACAAGTTCGAATTTTGAATCAGGCACTAACAAGCCTACAGATGACAGATGATGGAAAGATAGCCTGGGTTGTTATTACACCTGATGATATGGTAGCTTGCGGAGCGGCTAATGAAGATCTTGAAGGGGTAGTAAACTACCCGCGCAACATTCAAGGCGTGGAAGTGGGTATCTTTTTCAAAGTCATCAACGAGAACGCCGTCAAGGTTTCTCTGCGTTCGGCTGGCAAGATTGATGTTGCTGCATTAGCACAGACCTTTGGCGGAGGCGGGCATGTGCTCGCAGCCGGATGTCGTCTCGAAGGCAGTCTTGATGAAATTGTTGCAAAAGTACTGAAGCAGGTGAATTCACAATGGTAAAGCCATTTGAAGGTGTACTTCCGGTATATAAACCGGCGGGATTTACTTCTCATGATGTTGTAGCCAAGATGCGTCGCATTCTCAAGATGAAGCGCATTGGTCATACGGGCACACTGGACCCACAAGTTACAGGCGTCCTGCCGCTCTGTCTTGGACGGGCGACACGCGTCGTAGAATACATGCAGGAGCTTCCGAAGGAATATCTGGCTACGCTTAGATTGGGACTGTCTACTGACACAGAGGACATGACAGGGGAAGTCATTGAGCGTGCTGAAACACCGGTGGAAGCCACACAGGATCAGGTTCAACAGGTGCTTGAGCAGTTTCTGGGCACGATCTCTCAGGTTCCTCCCATGTATTCTGCGGTAAAGGTAGACGGCAAACGTCTTTATGAGCTTGCTCGTGAAGGGAAGACGGTAGAGCGTAAGAGCCGTGAGGTCACAATCTATGAGCTTGAGCTTACAGGGATTGAAACTCAAGGCGATACGACCGATATATCTTTCCGCGCCTTGTGTTCAAAAGGTACCTACATACGTACATTGTGTGTAGACATCGGTCGACAACTCGGATATCCATCGACCATGGTTCGACTGGAGCGTACGATATCGGCAGGTATCACTGCAGATCATTGTCTTCGTATTGAAGAAGTGGAACAACTTATGGCTGAGGGAACTTTGGCGGAGGCGCTGATTCCTGTTGACGAGGCTATTGCTTCGATTCCGGCCCACAAGGTTGGCGATGAACAGGCCAAAGGAGCACTTCAAGGTCAGAAGCTGTCTGCACGTCTTCTGGAACCGCCAGTAGAGCAACCAGGTTTATTACGGTTGTATGCTCAGGATGGTACGTTCCTGGGGATATTTGAACGGGATGAACTAAAACCAACGGTGAGGGCAGTTAAAGTCTTTTTGCCGGAATAAAGAGGTATCGGGCTTGGAGTTGAAGTGGTAATGCTCAAGCCTGGCCTATCTAGTGAAATGCAGGTGAATGATTGTGAAAACCGTAATGCTAACCTATCCGCAGACGTTACATTCGACTGAGCTGGGCGCACTTCCCCAAGTGCTTGCAATTGGTCAATTCGACGGACTGCATCTCGGACATGCAAGTGTCATTTTATCAGCTGTCCGCATTGCGCGGGAAACGGGCATGCAGGCAGCGGTCATGACCTTTCATCCACATCCGAAGGAAGTTATGCGCAAAGGGGATTACGAGGGTTATCTAACTCCCTTGAGAGATAAAGAAGACATCCTGGCAGGAATGGGCGTTGATGTACTTTATGTGGTGGAGTTCAATGAAGAGTTCTCACGTTTGACTCCACAGCAATTTGTACACGACCTGTTGATTCCTCTTCAAACACGAACAGCGGTTGTGGGTTTTGACTTCCGTTTTGGTCATAAGGGGGCAGGGGACGAACAGCTTCTTCGTACGTTGGGAGAAGGAGAGATGACGGTGGAAACCGTTCCTCCTTTCTTGTTAAATGGTGAAAAAGTGAGCAGTTCTCTCATTCGTGGCCTGTTGAAGCGTGGGGAGATGGATGAGGCCAGTCAGTGGCTTGGCAGACCTTACAGCATCAGAGGAACCGTCATTCACGGGGAGAAGCGTGGACGAACGATTGGATTTCCCACAGCCAACCTTGAACTCACGGATCATTACGTTACTCCATCGAAGGGTGTTTACGCTGTTCGTGTGCAGTATGGCGAACAGGAACTGCATGGCGTAATGAATCTCGGTGTGAAACCTACGTTTCACGAAAGCGGGATGAAACCTACGTTTGAAGTGCACCTGCTTGATTTTGACGGACACTTGTATGACCAGGAACTAAAGGTTGAGCTCGTTCACTATATTCGTGCAGAACGAAAGTTCGACTCTATTGATGCATTGATTAGTCAGATTCGTGAAGATGCATTAACCGCCGGTCGCCTGTTATCTTAAAGGTTCTGGATTAAATGCATGTTTACATTTACTTTGACTAGGCAATTATGATATACTGTACTACGTTGTCGATTGAGACAACATTAACCTTGGCTTGGTTGCTTGCTCTCACCGGCGGTGACGAGGCTAATGGCGATTATATTGAAGGAGGTGAACAGGATGGCATTGACTCAAGAACGTAAACAACAACTGATCGACGAGCACAAAACTCACGAGTCCGATACAGGATCTCCAGAGGTGCAAGTTGCTATCCTTACGGAAAACATCAGAAGTTTGACAGACCACTTGCGTACGCATAAGAAAGACCACCACTCACGTCGTGGACTTTTGAAAATGGTAGGTCAACGTCGTAAGCTTTTGGCTTACGTGAAAAACAAAGATGTTAAACGTTACAGCGCACTGATCGAAAAACTCGGATTGCGTCGTTAATTATCGTACATGTTTTCAAAACCAACCTGGCTGTTATCCGTCATTCTTTTGTCTAAAAGGACAAGCGGAACTTACAGCCGGGTTGTTTTGTAGATGAACATGTTGCCATATATTTGTAGATGGGGCTCCGTGAGGAGCTTTTGTTGTGCAGGTTAGCATGTTGAAAGATCCATACATAGCTAATGAATGCAGGACAAGCAGGAAATACTGTGAATATGCAGAATCCATTGAATTAGGAACGAATAAAAGGAGGGGTTTCATGGAACAGCGTGTTGAAATGCAGCTTGGTGGAAGAAAGCTTACGCTTGAGACTGGGCGTTTGGCCAAGCAGGCTAATGCTGCCGTTAAGGTAACATACGGGGATACCGTTGTATTGTGTACCGTGACAGCATCAAGTGAGCCGAAAGATCTGGACTTTTTCCCATTAACGGTGAACTATGAAGAAAGATTGTACGCCGTAGGTAAAATCCCGGGTGGATTTATTAAACGTGAAGGCAGACCGAGTGAGAAAGCAATTCTTTCAAGCCGTCTGACAGACCGTCCAATTCGTCCATTGTTCCCGGAAGGCTTCCGGAATGATGTACAAGTTCTGAATATTGTTATGAGTGTGGATCAGGATTGCGAACCGCAAATCGCTGCAATGATTGGTACATCAGCAGCATTGAGCATTTCGGATGTTCCATTCAGCGGACCGATTGGTGGCGTAAAAGTTGGACGCATTGATGGCCAATTCATCATTAATCCAACGATTGCACAGCTTGAAATCAGTGAACTTGAACTGGTGGTTGCAGGAACTAAGGATGCCATCATGATGGTTGAGGCTGAAGCAAACGAATTACCTGAAGAAGTGATGCTCGAAGCAATCATGTTCGGACATGACGAGATCAAAAACATTGTTGCGGTAATCGAACAACTCGTGCAAGTTGCCGGTAAGGAAAAAATGGCTGTTAAGTTGCATGCCGTTAATACTGAAGTCAACAGCAGTGTGCGTGATTTTGCAAGTGCTCGTCTGGTTGAAGCTGTTAAAATTGCTGAGAAGCATGCTCGTCAAGATGCAATCGATGTAGTGAATGACGAAACGGTTGCTCACTTTGAAGAGAAATATATTGAAAGTCCTGAATTGCTTAAAGACGTGAAGGAAGTTCTGCACGATATCGTTAAAGAAGAAGTGCGCCGTCTGATTACGCATGATAAAGTTCGTCCAGATGGACGTGGTCTTGCTGAGATTCGTCCAATCGAATGTGATACTTCCCTGCTGCCACGTACGCATGGTTCAGGTTTGTTCACACGTGGTCAAACGCAAGCACTTAGCATCTGTACACTTGGTGCACTTGGCGATGTTCAAATTTTGGACGGAATTAGCCTTGAAGAAACGAAACGTTTCATGCATCATTATAACTTCCCACCATTCAGCGTAGGTGAAGCTCGTCCATTGCGTGCTCCAGGCCGTCGCGAAATCGGACATGGTGCTCTGGGTGAGCGTGCGCTTTCCAAAGTAATCCCTTCCGAAACAGACTTCCCATACACGATTCGTCTGGTATCAGAAGTTCTGGAATCCAACGGTTCAACTTCCCAGGCAAGTATCTGTGCCAGCACACTAGCTATGATGGATGCAGGTGTACCTATCAAAGCTCCAGTTGCGGGTGTAGCTATGGGTCTGATCAAAGACGGAGATCATGTATCCATTCTGAGTGATATTCAAGGTATGGAAGATCACCTCGGCGACATGGACTTCAAAGTAGCCGGAACACCTGAAGGTGTAACTGCGATTCAAATGGACATCAAAATTGATGGAATTGATCGTCAAATTTTGTCTGAAGCATTGGCTCAAGCCAAAGAAGGTCGTTTGCACATCTTGAGCAAAATGACTGAAGTGATGAATACACCACGTGAGCAGTTATCACAATATGCGCCTAAAATTACAACGATGCATATCAATCCGGACAAAATCCGTGATGTTATTGGTGCAGGTGGTAAAATTATCAATAAAATCATCGAAGAAACCGGTGTTAAAATTGATATTGAACAGGATGGACGTGTCTTTATCGCTTCTTCCAACCAGGAGATGAATGATAAAGCCAAAGCGATTATCGAAGGTATTGTACGCGAAGTATTGGTCGGCGAGATTTATGTCGGTAAAGTAAAACGCGTTGAGAAATTCGGTGCATTCGTTGAAGTACTTCCAAACAAAGAAGGTCTGGTGCACATCTCACAACTGTCAACAGAACGTGTTGCCAAAGTGGAAGATGTTGTAGCCATCGGTGATTCCATTACGGTAAAAGTAACGGAAATTGACCCACAAGGTCGAATCAACTTGTCCCGTAAAGCGGTTTTGACTGCTGAAGCTCCGGCTCAATCCTAGGATACCGAAGCAACAGGTTATAAATGGATAGATTGAATGAAGAGACAGAATGTGAATTTCTGGCTCTTTTTTTAACGTTTAAATACGAAAAACAAGGATGAAACCATGGCTTAGTATTCATATTCCTGCCCTTGTCTTCATATGATGGGGACAAAGACGGCGGGAGGATGGAGCTGTGGGAAACCAATCCAAAAAGCTGGCGGCTGTTCTGGCAGGTGTGACTGCGGTCATGTTGATCGGACAAGTTGGCAGTGTACGTACATACATTACGGAGATCCGTGATGGGCCAGGTACGCAAAATGCTTTTGACATGTTCAAGGAAGCAACGGGAGAAGATGCGCTGTTGTCGGCGATTCGGGATAAAGCGGCTGAGACAAAAATTGCTCCGGTAAATGCCAGGGTAGATCGGGTATGGAAAGCGATTCCTGGCTATAATGGCATGGAGATTGATGTGGAAGCGACATACCGTAAGGCACTGAGTGGAACGTTGAATACCAAAATTGCTTATATCTACCGTCAGATTGAACCGGCGATTCAGCTTAAAGATTTGGGTGCACATCCGATCTATCGGGGAAATGCGAACAAACCGATGGTTTCTTTTATGATTAATGTCGCGTGGGGGAACGAATATATCATACCGATGCTGGATACGCTCGATGCAGAGAAAGTGAAAGCCACTTTTTTTCTGGATGGAAGTTGGTTAAGCAAAAACGTTGAACTGGCCAAGGAAATTCAGAAACGAGGGCATGAGCTGTCCAATCATGCGTATTCTCACCCGAATATGAGTCGATTGAGCGCAGAACGAGCCAAGCTGGAAATTAGTAAAACGCAGGATCTGCTCCATAAAACACTGGGGGTAGAGAATCGCTGGTTTGCTCCGCCTTCAGGTGACTTTAATCAGAAGACCGTTGATATTGCTTCTTCCATGGGATTGCAGACCGTGTTATGGACAGTAGATACTGTAGATTGGCGTAAACCAAGCCCGGATGCCGTTGTTGCCAAAATTGCGAAAAATACCGAAGCAGGCACGTTAATTCTAATGCACCCTACAGCTGCTTCTTCGGGAGCTTTAAAGGGTATGATTCAATCCATTCGGGCCAAAGGTCTCGTGCTCGGAACGGTAAGTGAGACGTTGTCTTCGGAGCGTGTAAATACCCCTGCGGTTGAGTGAACGTTGTTTTTTTGTTAATATCAAAAAGTTGGAACCAAATGTCGATTTCAATTTCAAGGTTGAGATCAAGGCAATTATAGAGATGTAGGAGGGCCAACCATGAAAAAAATTCAGCTGGGCAATGGCCTCAGAGTTGTCATGGAACAGATACCGACCTGCCGTTCTGTGTCTTTCGGAATATGGGTCAAGACAGGTTCGCGTAATGAGCAACCTGCAAGTAACGGAGTATCACATTTTATTGAACACATGTTATTTAAGGGAACAGATCGTTATGATGCCAAGGCGATTGCGGAACAGTTCGATGCGATTGGTGGTAACGTGAATGCGTTCACTTCCAAAGAATACACGTGTTATTATGCAAAAGTGTTGGATGAACATTTACCGATTGCCGTTGATGTGTTATCTGATATGTTTTTCCGTTCCAAAATGGATGATGGTGAATTGATCAAGGAGAAAAACGTCATCCTGGAAGAAATCTCAATGTATGAAGATACGCCTGATGATATGGTTCATGATCTGATGGCCTTGGCCGCTTATGGTGAGCATCCGCTCGCATACCCTATCCTGGGTACGGAAGAACGTCTCAAAGCGATGGATTCCAGCCATCTGCGTGCATATATGAAGGAGCACTACACAATTGAGAACACGGTCATTAGTATTGCGGGTAATATTGACGACAGTGTAATTGATCTGATGGAGAAGCATTTTGGTGCTTTTGATGTTAATGGAGTAACAGAAGCAGTGACGATGCCGGCGTTCCAAAGCGGACAGCTCTTCCACAAAAAGAAAACGGAGCAGAATCATATCTGTATCTCGTTCCCAGGCTGTAAAATTGGAGATCCGCTTCAATTCGCTATGGTTGTTCTGAATAACGCTATTGGTGGAGGCATGAGCTCCAGACTGTTCCAGGAAATTCGTGAGAAACGGGGACTTGCATACTCCGTGTATTCCTATCATAGTTCTCATGCAGACAGCGGACTGTTCACGATATACGCGGGTACAGCGCCGAAACAGACGAAAGAAGTGCTCGACCTCACCAAAGAGGTTCTAGGCGACCTGGCTGTAAACGGCTTGTCCGAAGATGAACTCCGCAAAGGAAAAGAACAGCTGAAGGGAAGCCTGATTCTCAGCTTGGAAAGCACAGGCAGTCGCATGAACCGTCTGGGTAAAAACGAGCTGATGCTGGGCAGACACCATACGCTAGATGAGATGATCACCAAAATTGAGCAAGTAACCATGGACGATATTAACGCGGTGCTTGATCTGATGTTTGCTGAGCCTTTTGCACTTGCCATGGTTGGCGCTTCAGATAAGACGATCGCTGGATTGAGAAGGGATGATTTTGTTGCATTACGTTCAAATACAGAAACTGCCGGGCAATGAAGATATTAAACTGCCTCAAAAAATGTCGGAGCTGGCATCCGGCTTTGATGTCGTAGCTGCACTTCAGGAAGATGTTGTATTGCAGCCGGGTCAGCGTACGCTGATTCCAACAGGACTGGCAATGGCAATGCCGGCTGGATTGGAAGCACAGATTCGTCCTCGGAGCGGACTGGCTTTCAAACATGGAATTACCTGCCTCAACACACCGGGTACCATTGATGCGGACTATCGCGGAGAAGTCAAAGTACTGTTGATCAATCTGGGTCAGGAACCGTTCACGATTGTACGGGGAGAGCGCATCGCACAGATCGTCTTCCAGACGGTGCCTGCGGTTGAATTGACGGAAGTGACGGAACTTTCAGAAACGGTACGTGGCGAAGGTGGATTTGGTCATACCGGGAAATAAACAGCGTATATATACCCATTCTTTAGAGTCGTCCCTGACAGGGGCGGCTCTTTTTTACATTTGAGAAACGGACGGTTGAATGCAATTATTGTTTTCACCCCGCTGTGGGCCCCTGCATACGATAAGGCATACATGTGGTGAAAGGAGTGACGTCCCGATGCTGACCGGAGTCCGGATTGTAGTCCTGGGCGGAGATGCGCGGCAGCTTGAAGTCATTCAAAAGTGCGCAGAGCTGGATGCAACGGTAAGTGTGGTGGGTTTCGATAAAATAGAGCGTTCCATTCCGGGGATTGAGCATCAGGAACTGGAGGACGAAGTATTTGCTTCCGCAGATGTACTGGTACTGCCTGTTGTCGGTTGCGATGACCAGGGAAAAGTGAGTACTTCATTTAGTGACACGCCGATCTATTTGAAAAAGGAACATATTGCAGCATTACCGGAGCATTGTATTGTGTTCACAGGTATGGCTAAGCCATTTTTGCGCGAACTTTGTCTTGAAAATGGGCTGCGACTTGTTGAAGTACTTGATCGTGATGATATTGCACTGTACAACTCCATTCCAACAGCTGAGGGAGCCATCGCCATAGCTATTCGGGAGACGGACTTCACAATCCATGGTTCGGAATGCATTGTGCTTGGCCTTGGTCGAACAGGATTCACAATGGCCAAAACACTGCAGGGACTTGGAGCAAATGTACGGGTGGGAATCAGGCGGGAAGAGGATGCTGCCCGCGCTACAATAATGGGCTGGAAGCCTTTCATGACAACGGATTTGGCCGCTCAAACCGGGGAAGTTGACTTGCTTTTTAATACGATACCGACTATGATAATCACAGCACAAATCCTGTCCAGAATGCCGCAAAAGGCTGTTATTATCGACCTTGCATCCGCTCCTGGCGGCTGTGATTTCAGGTATGCAGACAAACGCGGTATCAAAGCGCTACTTGCGCCTGGCCTCCCCGGCATTGTTGCTCCCAAAACGGCTGGCGGCATTATTGCCGACGCGTTGATCCGTTTACTTTTGGAAGAACAGAACGCACGGGAGGTTAAATCATGAACTGGCAGGGAAAAACGGTAGGTTATGCAATTACGGGTTCTCATTGTACGTTTGAAGAGGTTATGCCGGTTATTAGCCGCTTCGTGGCTGAAGGTGCCAATGTCATTCCGATTATTTCGAATTCGGTGCTGACGACCGATACACGCTTCGGTACGGCGCAAAATTGGCAAAAACAGTTGAAAGATATAACAGGTAATGATATCATTTCTACAATTGTTGAAGCGGAGCCATTAGGGCCTTCCAAGCTGCTTGATGTGCTGGTGATTGCTCCATGCACAGGGAATACAACAAGCAAGCTGGCTAATGCGATGACCGACAGTCCAGTGCTGATGGCAGCCAAAGCGCAGATGCGCAATCAGCGTCCGCTTGTACTTGCCATTTCCACGAATGACGGTCTGGGCTTGAATGCTGCGAATATCGCCAAATTGCTCGTGGCCAAATACTTGTATTTTGTGCCATTTGGGCAGGACGATCCAGTGAAGAAACCAAACTCGTTAGTCGCCAAAATGGAATTGATTCCAGAGGCTTGCTGGAGTGCCCTTGAGGGCAAACAGTTGCAGCCGATGATTGTGGAGCGTTCTTCACAAGCTTAAGAGATCAATGATTCGGTGACAACGTTTATGCGCTTGGAGAAATGAAGGGTTTGAGAGACAAAGAAAATCATGGGGGACGATATGCTGGATTGAACAGCTACTTGTGTCCACGTTCCTGTCTATAAGGCATTCCTGCTTGCGGGCAGTAAAGGTTAAGCAAGCGGGAGAGGTCTATTGTGAATGTATGCGTCAGGATCTCGATAACAACCGCCACCTTTGAGTTGTGATTGTCTAAGACAATTACAAAAAACAAAGAGTGGCATGGAATGCCGTATAAAATGCTGAAATTATCGCATCAGAACGCTCCCTAGAGTGATCCATTTGTTGATTTGACCCGTGTCCAGTCTTCTTGCGTACACAAATGGAGGAATAAAGATGCGTATCATGGTACAGAAATTCGGAGGCACGTCTCTCTCCACTGTTCAGGCGAGAGAGCATGTGCTCCGTCACGTTAAACGTGAACTTGAGGCAGGATTGAGTATAGTCATTGTTGTGTCTGCGATGGGACGCCGAGGCGAGCCATATGCGACCGATACGTTGCTGGACTGGGCTGCACAGAACGGAAACGCACTATCCGCACGCGAAAAGGATTTACTGCTGTGCTGTGGTGAAATCATATCGGCGACAACTTTGAGCAGTTTACTCGAACATGAAGGCATTCCAACTACAGTGCTGACCGGTGCACAAGCAGGTTTTGTGACGGACGACAATTTCGGGAATGCCCGGATATTGGATGTCCGTCCTGTTCGTGTGTTGGAGCAGCTGCAGCTCGGGCGTGTCGTTATTGTAACCGGATTCCAGGGGCAGACGGAGAATGGAGACTTCACGACATTGGGTCGTGGGGGAAGTGATACATCTGCGACAGCGCTTGGTGCAGCGTTACGTGCTGAAATGGTGGATATCTACACCGATGTGAACGGGATACTCACAGCCGATCCGCGAATTGTTGAAGATGCGCGTCCGCTGACTGTTGTGAGTTATGCCGAGATCTGTAATATGGCCCACCACGGGGCCAAGGTAATCCATCCACGTGCGGTCGAGATTGCCATGCAATCCCAGATTCCAGTGCGGGTAAGATCTACTTTTGCAGACACGGAAGGAACGCTGGTCACGCATCCGGAAGGATTTCGGGATGTGCAGACAGGCATTGTTGACCGTTATGTAACAGGTATCGCCTACGTGAGCAATGTCACGCAAATTACGGTGGATGTACCTGGTGGTGCAGATCGGCTGCAACTAAAAGTGTTCAAAACCATGGCTGAGAATTCGATCAGCGTTGATTTTATTAATGTTACCCCCTCGGGAGTTGTCTATACGGTTTTTGACAGTGATTCCGAGAAAGCCATACAAGTATTGCAGGAGATAGGTCTCAAGCCACAAAGCCTGTCCGGTTGTGCCAAAGTGTCCGTCATCGGCGGAGGCATTAATGGTGTACCCGGAATTATGGCTCGAATCGTCGAGTCCTTGACACTGGCTGACATTCAGATCCTGCAATCAGCAGATTCGAATACAACGATCTGGGTACTCGTAAAAAAAGAAGATATGGTTCAGGCCCTGAGGGCACTTCACGCCTCATTCGAACTTCATTTGTAAATAACTGAAGTTAGAGGAGCCAAACCTGTTTTGAAGGAGGAATCGAATTGGACTTTGGAAGATTGATTACAGCAATGGTCACTCCGTTCAATGAACAAGGAGAGATTCATTGGGAGGAAACGGCACGTCTAATCGACTATCTGATTGTAGATCAAAAGTCGGAGACGCTCGTAGTTTCCGGAACAACAGGGGAGTCTCCAACACTTAGTGATACTGAGAAAGTTCAATTATTCGAATTTGCAGTGAAACATGCAGCCGGCCGGTGCAAAATTATAGCCGGAACGGGAAGCAATAACACGGCACATTCCATCCATTTGACACAGGAAGCTGAACGTGCCGGAGTGGATGGCATATTGTTGGTTGTTCCGTATTACAACAAACCAAGCCAAGAAGGCTTGTTCAGACATTTTGAAGCGATTGCTGGCTCTACCAAGCTGCCAATTATGCTGTACAACGTGCCTGGGCGTACAGTAACCAGCCTGTCAGCAGCAACAACGCTTCGTCTTGCAGAAATCCCGAATATCGTCGCTACGAAGGAATGTGCCTCTACAGAGCAGGTTACGCTGATTGCAGCAAGTGCTCCAGAACATTTCAGAGTCTATTCCGGTGACGATGCTTCAGGCTTGCCGGCGATTGCGGTTGGAGCACATGGAATTGTCAGCGTGGCGAGTCATGTCGTAGGGGCAGAAATGAAGAAAATGATTGACGCCTTCTATGGCGGTGCACCTCTTCAGGCCGCTCAGATTCATCAACAGCTGTTCCCTGTGTTTAAAGGCCTGTTCGAGTGTCCACAGCCTCTACCGAACCCGGTAGCGGTAAAATATGCACTGACATTGCGTGGTTTGAACGTTGGCTCTGTACGTTTGCCTCTTATTCCGCCAACGGAAGAGGAGCAGGTGTATATCAAAGGTCTGCTTAATTTGTAAACATTTTGGTTGTATATGGAACTATTTTATTAATCATGGGAATATCTTCAGATCAGGAAAAGAACCGCTCCTCTTCATAGAGGCAGCGGTTCTTTTTTTACGAGTAATGTGAGGTTTCTTTTCCATTGCTAAGGGGAAACCTACAGGTTAACGAGAGAGTGACTTGTTTTTTTTGTTTTTAATCATGTATAATGATGTCAAGTGACTGGGTGCGGTATTTTTTTGAAATTGAAAGCGACATCGTTTCGTGGTGTGGCTTTGCGGTGAAAAAGGAAGGAACGGCTAAGAGGGAATTTTCAACTCCAACTTGTTGGTAAAAGGGAATAACTTCGAAGAACTTCTTCCAAATATCGTGAATAAAGGTGTTCTTTTGCATTCATCCCAATAGATGGGCATGTGATGTATGGACTACTTTTCTTAACTTACAATAAATAATAAGGTACGACGTCCAACTACCATAGGAGGTTTAGATTCATTTGTCTAAGAAAAATAATAACGATAAACTGATGATTTTTGCTTTGGGCGGCGTAGGCGAGATTGGTAAAAACATGTACGTCATCCAATACGCCAACGACATTGTAGTCGTAGATGCTGGTCTGAAATTCCCTGAAGAAGATATGCTTGGTATTGATATTGTCATCCCTGACATTTCTTACCTGACTGAGAACCGTGACAAAGTAAGAGGAATTATCCTTACTCACGGACATGAGGATCACATTGGTGGTCTGCCATATGTTCTCAAACATCTGAATGTTCCTGTATACGGAACAAGACTTACGCTTGGACTTGTAGAGAACAAGTTGAAAGAAGCGAATTTGCTAGGTGAAACAAAACGTATTCTGATTGATGCGGATTCCGAGATTCAACTTGGAACTGCATTGAAAGCTTCGTTCTTCGCTACTAATCATAGTATTCCGGATTCTGTTGGTGTATGTGTCGAAACACCGGAAGGTGCAGTTGTTCACACAGGTGACTTCAAATTCGACCACACGCCAGTCAATGGTCAATATGCAGATCTTCAGCGTATGGCACAGATCGGAACAAATGGCGTGCTTGCGCTTTTGTCTGACAGTACGAACGCTGAGAAACCTGGATTCACACCATCGGAGAAAAATGTGGGTATCGTTCTGGAAGATATCTTCCGTAAAGCAAGTCAACGTGTTGTCGTAGCGACATTTGCTTCCAACGTACACCGTATCCAACAGGTGATCAATGCTGCAGAAGTGACTGGACGTAAAGTTGCAGTTATTGGACGCAGCATGGTGAATGTGGTGGGTATTGCTTCTGAACTGGGTTACCTTGAGATTCCGGATGGCATGATCATTGAACCTGAAGAAGTAGGCAAGATGGCTGCAGATCGTGTCGTGATTCTCTGCACAGGAAGTCAAGGAGAGCCAATGTCAGCACTGACACGTATGGCTCGTTCCACGCACCGTAAAGTGGACATCCTGCCAGGCGACACTGTCATTATCGCTGCAACACCGGTTCCAGGTAACGAAAAATATGTAGGCCGTACGATTGATGAACTGTTCCGTCTGGGCGCTAACGTGCATTACAGCGGTGCTAACAGTGGTGTTCACGTATCTGGTCACGGTAGCCAGGAAGAGTTGAAACTGATGCTCAACCTGATGAAACCGAAATTCTTCTTGCCAATTCACGGTGAATTCCGTATGCAGCGTCGCCACGCGGTTCTTGCTGAATCTGTAGGCGTTGAACCGGAAAACATTTTCATCACGGACATCGGTGAAGTGATTGAAATTCAAGGTGGAGCAGCACGTAGAGCAGGTAAAGTCACTGCAGGTAACGTATTGATCGACGGCTTGGGTGTAGGCGATGTGGGTAACATTGTACTGCGTGACCGCAAATTGTTGTCACAAGATGGTATCCTTGTTGTCGTGGTAACACTGAGCAAACAGGATGGAAAAATTGTTTCCGGTCCTGACATCATCTCTCGCGGATTTGTGTATGTACGTGAATCGGAAGGACTTCTTGATGAGGCCAACCGGATCGTTAGCAGCACATTGCAGAAGTTGATGAGTGAGAACGTTAACGAGTGGGCTTCACTCAAAACAAATGTTAAAGATGCTTTGGGACGCTTCCTGTATGAGCAAACTCGTCGTAGACCGATGATTTTGCCAATCATTATGGAAGTTTAAAATAGGCTAAACAAAAACATATATTCAGGCACACAGTCGCCCCTTCTCTACGAGTAATATTGGACGGTTCCTCGTAGAGAAGGGGCTTTTTTTGCGTTTTTCAGGAAGATCCGCAATATGGTCAATATGTAAGCAATTTGGATGTAGCGGGTATAAGGCGGCTGGAAAAATCCCCATACTAAGGAATACATTAAATGTTTCTGGAGAAGGGGATTAATGAAATGAATGAACGTATGAATGGCAAGCAGGCGTCAAAATCCAATCAACCGGAAGTTGAAGCGCCAGAGATTCCGATTCAAGAGGACAAGAACATCTCGCCCGTGACAGAGACGATTCAGCAATTCGGGCAGACACAGTCGCCGGCAGGTGAATCAAATATTTTCTGTATGACCATTATTGGACAGGTCGAAGGGCATCTGATTTTGCCGCCACAAAATAAAACAACAAAGTATGAGCATATCATTCCACAGCTGGTGGCTGCAGAGCAGAATCAGCGTATTGAAGGTATACTCATCATTTTGAACACGGTAGGTGGAGATGTAGAGGCCGGTCTGGCCATTGCAGAGATGATTGCTTCTCTAAGCAAACCTACGGTCACTGTGGTCATTGGAGGCGGACATAGCATTGGAGTGCCGATTGCTGTAGCTTCAACGTATTCTCTGATTGCCGGAAGTGCAACGATGACAATCCATCCCATACGGATGAACGGCCTTGTCATTGGTGTACCTCAGACGTTTGAGTATATGGAGAAAATGCAGGAGCGGGTTGTACGGTTCGTGACGTCTCATTCGAATATCTCGGAAGAGATGTTCAAAGAACTGATGTTTAAGACCGGTGAGTTGAACCGGGACATCGGCACAGCTGTAGGAAGCGCGGATGCAGTGAAATATGGATTGATGGATGCGGTAGGCGGAATTGGACAAGCTATTGCTCAGTTAAATCAGCTCATAGGAGACAAGAGACAGACGCTGCAAGCGGGAGGTTATACCCAATGACGTTATATACAGTGATGCCCCCTGAACAACTCTGGTCAGGAATGTGGAAAGAGGGCGAAGATACAAGAGAAATCAAGATGAATGGTTTATTAATGCAGGTGAGGCCTGTAAATGACAATGAAGCCGTTATTGTACGTTTGCTGGATTGTCCACTCGAAGCCTATCTTAATCCTGCCAATATGCCCGGTTCGACCATTCCGCTTTCGGGTAACTTGGGATCAGCATAACGCGACGAATTCAGACAAATTGAGCAGAAAAAGAACATATGTACGGATTATATTTGTATGGTATAATATTCTTCTGGGGGTGACCTGATTTTGGCCAGAAGAAAAAAGAGGAAAAAAAAGGGCGCTGGTTTTAGTGGCGTTTTAAAATATGAAATTTACGGAATTGTGCTTATTACCCTTGCTGTCATAGCATTATCGGGTGAAGCCACCGTTGGACGTTCGCTTTCCAAGATGTTCGGACTGATGCTTGGTAAGTTTTATTTTGCGATTCCGCTTGTTGGTATTTATTATGGTCTCATGGTGATGATTCACCGGAAATGGCCGAGTGGCTGGACCACACGCAAAACAGGACTGGTATTGCTGGTCTTTGCCTTAACCCTGATGAGTACCGTCTCCGCAATGCACCAGAAGCTCATTCCGGTTGGTGCGCTTGAGCCTGGTGCTGTGATTACACAGGTACATAATGATATGCAAACCGAGTTGTTAACCCCTGTTGTACCAGGGGAGAGGGACTCCATGCTTAACAAGGATATCAGCGGTGGTTATCTCGGAGCTGGGCAATTCGCTCTTTTCCTGTGGCTGTTCGGCAGTCTGGGTGCGAGACTCATCATGATTGTCATGTTTGTCATCAGTTTTATGTTGATTACGAGTCTATCTTATGTGGATCTGATTCGAATATTCCGAACCAAGATTTGGGATGCCGGGAGTTCGATGTACAAGAAGATGGAATCGCGGTCTTCTGCACGATCAGCTGTAACTTCTGATGGAAGGAAAAAAGGTAACGCTCGTAAAGTGGTACCTGTCCCTGTTGAAGATGATGAAGACGAGTACGAGGATGAATTAGAGGAACAACATTTGCCAAAACGAAAAGCCCCAATATTCTTTCAGCTTTTTGGAAAATGGGGAGCTAATCGAGAGCAAGAGACATCAGGACGTGAAATGGATGAGGTCGATTCAGTTGAAACAGAACAGGTTGTATACCGCGCCGAGCAAGATCACAATGTAGAGACGTGGCAGGATGCAACCGAAGACGTAGCGAACAAATCAGCTTCATCACATGTTCCGGTTCAGGCCAAACCTAACTCAGCGCCGATCATTCGAGACTTTTTTGAGCATGTCAGAGCCGAAGATGCAGGCATTGAAGATGATTTGGACGATGCTTATCCTTTCCCTGATGATCTCGCTGATCCAAACGTAGTTCAACAGGGCGAACATGACATTAAAATAACGGATGAACTTGTAGAGACAGAGTGGTCAGCATCCGGTGCAGGTATGGACGAGCTGAATGCTGAGGATGGGCTTCAGAGTGGAGAAGAAGTGCCTAATGATGCAATGTTGGGAGCAGATACTCCAACTCCTGAAGGGCAGGACACACAACCAGTGAAACCACCACCCCCTCCTCCGAAGCCGTACAAGCTGCCATCCTTCCGTCTTCTTGCCAAGCCTAACAATGCGGGTAAGGCAGGCGACCAGAAGGATTATATGCAGACAGCGCGTAAGCTGGAAGCTACACTGGAAAGCTTCGGTGTTCGTGCCAAAGTACTTGAAGTGGTTCGGGGTCCTGCTGTTACAAGATATGAAATTCAGCCTGATATCGGTGTCAAGGTCAGCAGAATTGTCAGTCTGACTGATGACATTGCGTTGGCTCTGGCTGCAAAAGATATTCGGATGGAAGCGCCGATTCCCGGGAAGTCCGCTATAGGTATCGAGGTTCCTAATGGCGAGGTGTCGGTTGTAACGATGCGTGAAGTAATGGAGACGGCAACATTCCAGGATGCAGAATCCAAAGTGACCATTGCATTTGGCCGGGATATTTCCGGACAGACAATCATTGGTAACTTGGCTCGCATGCCCCATTTGCTGGTCGCGGGTGCGACAGGTTCCGGTAAGTCTGTGTGTATTAACGGAATTATTACCAGCATATTGTACAAAGCAAAGCCGGATGAAGTGAAGTTCCTGATGGTCGATCCCAAGATGGTTGAGTTGAACGTATATAACGGCATTCCTCATCTGATGGCGCCAGTTGTAACTGATCCCAAACGAGCGTCACTTGCTCTCAAAAAGATTGTGGTCGAGATGGAGAAACGATATGAACTGTTCTCCAAATCAGGTACACGTAACGTCGAGGGTTACAACAATCTGATGAAAGACAATCCTGCGGCTGTTCTGCCTTATATTGTTGTCATTGTGGATGAGCTTGCAGATCTCATGATGGTTGCAGCCGGAGATGTCGAGGATGCCATTGCAAGACTCGCTCAAATGGCTCGTGCAGCCGGAATCCATCTGATTATTGCCACACAACGTCCGTCTGTTGACGTTATTACCGGGGTAATCAAGGCCAACATTCCATCGCGAATTGCCTTCGGCGTATCTTCACAAGTGGATTCCCGAACGATTCTGGATATGGGTGGGGCTGAGAAGCTGTTGGGTCGTGGAGACATGTTGTTCATGCCTATGGGTGCATCCAAACCGGTTCGTGTACAAGGTGCCTTTATGAGCGATGAAGAAGTCGAGAATATTGTAAACTATGTACGGGGTCAAGGTGAAGCGCAGTATGATGAGTCCATTGTACCTGAAGTGGATGATTCCATTCAGGCGGCAGATGAAGTACAGGATGAGTTATATGAGCAAGCGGTACAGATTATTTTGGAGGCAAAACAAGCGTCAGTCTCCCTATTGCAACGTCGTATGCGGGTTGGTTACACACGTGCGGCGCGTTTAATTGACTCCATGGAAGCCCGGGGGGTCATCGGTCCTTACGAGGGTAGCAAACCACGGGAAGTGCTGGTATCACTTGAACAGTATCAACAGAATAAAATAAGCTCATAGTGACTTGGAGCATCGGTCGTTTAAGCCCTCAACCTATTGGTTGGGGGCTTTTTGTATGCTCTGCAGACTGAAGTTTTGCCATCTACTCCAAAGATCGGATGATTTGGTGCATAGGAAACAAGCAGGCTTGTCATAATAACCTTAGCGATTCTGTTAATCCCACAAGAGAAAGGTAGAGCACAGTCGATGCGAAAAATGAACCTATGGCTTTTCACTGCTATTTTGCTGATATCCGCATTGGGAATCCGTTATTTGCTTCCTGGGAATACAGCAACGGAAAGTTCAGCCGAGCGTACACCGCAGGTAGAAGAAAAGGCCTTGCCTACGTTTAGCAGCAATACAGTGAAATATGGAAGTTACGGTCAGGATGTATATGAGCTTCAGGGACGTCTGAAGTATCTGGGATTTTACAATGGTAAAATCGACAGTAATTTTGGCAGCAGCACACTGAAATCCGTCAAATGGTTTCAATCCGAGTTTGGCATGAAGGCAGATGGGGTGGTTGGAGCTGAAACCAAGCTCAAGCTGTACAATGCGTCAACCAAATGGTCGCCAACAGAACCGCCGCTACACAAGGAATCCTCAGGTGGGGGTGGAGGAAGCAACAACAATACGGCAGATAAAGAGCAAGACAATATGGGATCTGCCAATGCACTCGGTCTCTCCGAGAATGAACTCAAGATTATGGCTAACGCCGTATATGGTGAAGCCCGGGGTGAACCGTTTGAAGGTCAAGTCGCAGTAGCGGCAGTTATTCTGAATCGCGTAAAATCCCCAAGCTTTCCGAGTACACCCTCAGGGGTAATTTTTCAACCCGGTGCATTTACAGCTGTAGCGGACGGACAGATCTATCTAGAACCAAACGCACAAGCCAAGAAGGCAGTTGAGCAGGCCCTGAATGGCTGGGACCCATCCGGTGGTTGTCTCTATTATTTTAATCCCAAGACAGCAACATCCAAATGGATCTGGACCCGTCCACAGGTGAAAACAATCGGGCAGCATATTTTTTGTATGTGATGATGTTGGAAGCAACCAGAAGGCGTGACTTCGGTTGCTTCTTGCCTTTTGAATGGGTTAAAATGGTTGTTACATTTAGCGTAATACGATTGCATGACAAATGACGCCGTAAAGGGGTTTTGACATTTGAATACATCAGGATTCGAACGAGGCAGCAAGAGAGAGTTTCGTATACATGTGCTTCCGACTAAACGTTTCAAAACGTTTGCTATATCGCTATATGCAGGCGTTCCCTTACGAGAAGATACAGTAACCAAAGTAGCGCTGACACCTTTTGTACTACGACGGGGGACGGAGTCCTATCCGGAAACAACGCAATTTCGTGAACAGCTGGAGCATCTGTATGGAGCCGGTTTTGGTTTTGACGTCTATAAACGCGGGGATTATCAGATAGTACAGTTTCGGATGGATACCATTAATGACTCCTTTGTTGGAGGCGATGAGCAGCTGCTGGATCGGTCATTTGCCTTCCTGGGAGAGGTTCTTACCCGACCTGCACAGGAGAATGGACATTTCAGGACGTCGTATGTACAAGCAGAGCGAGAGACGGTTCGGAAAAAGCTGGAGTCCATCGTTAATGATAAAATGCGGTATGCCGCTGAACGCAGTATCGAGGAAATGTGCAAGAACGAGCCGTACCGTCTTCACCCCCTGGGTGAGCGAAAGGATCTGCCCGGGATTGAGCCTGACATACTGACTGCGTCTTATCAGGAGTGGCTGCAACAGGCGAGTATGGATCTGTATGTGGTAGGGGATACGACACTGGAGGAGGTGGAGAACCTTGTTCAGCGTCATTTCAATGTAGATCGAACGTCCTCCTCCGATTACCAGACACAGGCCGCGGTTCGAGGAGATAAGGAAGTAGAGACCGTTGTTGAGCGACTGAATGTGAGTCAGGGAAAACTCAATATGGGACTCCGTACATCGATTACTTATGGAGATCCTCAGTATGCAGCGGCACTCATGTACAACGGGATTCTCGGTGGGTATCCTCATTCCAAACTGTTTGTTAATGTTCGTGAAAAAGAAAGCCTGGCGTATTACGCTTCTTCGCGATATGACGGACATAAGGGCATTGCCACGATTCAATCCGGAATTGAAATCCCTAATTATGAGAAGGCTGTCACCATCATCAAGCAGCAGCTGGAGGAAATGAAAAGCGGTACAATCAGTGATCTGGAAATGTCCCAGACCAAAGCAATGATTCGTAACCTGCTTAAGGAGATGCAGGATTCTGCTTTTGAGATGATCGCTTATGATTTCAATCGACAGTTGTCTGGCAAAGAGAGAACGGCTGAAGAACTGCTAGCTCAGGTAGAACATATTAGCAAGGAAGATGTTCGTGAGGCGGCAGAACAGTTCCGTCTGGATACGATTTATTTCTTGCGGGACGAGAAGGAGGAATAGTCGGTGGAGAGCATTCGGTATGAACATTTGCAGGAGACACTATATTACGAAGTAATGGATAACGGACTGCATGTCTATATTTTGCCTAAACCGGGATTCCAGAAAACGTATGCTACGTTTGCAACCAAGTATGGATCGGTGGATAATCATTTTCAGGTTGAGGGACAGGAAGCAGTCAAGGTTCCGGATGGAATTGCCCATTTTCTGGAACACAAAATGTTTGAAGAACCCACAGGCGATATTTTTGCAACATTTGCGTCTCACGGTGCCTCAGCTAACGCATTTACGAGCTTCGATCAGACGGTTTATTTGTTTTCAGCGACCGAATATGTGAATGAAAATATACAAACATTAGTTGACTTTGTGCAAAATCCTTACTTTACGGATCAAAATGTGGAAAAGGAAAAAGGCATTATTGGGCAGGAAATTGATATGTATGCTGACAATCCGGATTGGCGAGTTTATTTTGGATTGATCGAAGCCATGTATCAGAAACATCCGGTGCATATCGATATTGCAGGAACGGTGGAATCCATTCGTACGATTACCAAAGAGATGTTGTATGAGTGCTATAACACCTTCTATCACCCCAGTAATATGCTCTTATTCGTGGTAGGTGGTGTAGATCCACAGGAAGTGATTGATATGGTTCGTTCGAACCAAGAACAGAAGGATTATAAGCCACAGGGGAGTATCGAACGTTTCTTCGAACCGGAGCCAGAGCAAGTAGGAGAAGCCAGACGGGAAGCAAAACTGGCTGTTTCACTGCCAAAATGTCTCTTTGGATTCAAGGAGACGGACATTGGACTTACTGGAGAAAAATTGTTGCGGCGGGATATGACAACGCAGCTGATGATGGATCTTTTGTTTGGTTCAAGCACACGATTATTTCAGAAGCTCTATGATGAAGATCTGATCTCGGACAGCTTTGGACATGAGTATAACAGTTCGCCGCAATATGCGTTTTCAGCTATTGGTGGTGACACGAAAGATCCGGATCAACTGCTGGCACGTATACGTGAAGAAGTGGATGCCATTGTAGAAAAGGGGTTCGAATCCACGGATTTTGAACGTGCACGCAAAAAGAAAATAGGCGGATATTTGCGTATGCTCAATTCTCCGGAGAACATTGCGCATGAATTTACACGTCAGCAATTCCGTGGCGGTGATTTCTTCAATATGCTTCCGCTCTATGAATCGATTACACTGGAAGATGTAAATTTCAGACTGAGAGAGCATATTCGCTGGGATCAACTGGCTGTATCGCTAGTCGTGAGTCCTTGATATGGAGAGGGGAACAGGACAATTGAAGGCAATTGGGGAAATGACTGTACTGGTGACTGGAGCAAGCGGTGGCATCGGAGCCGCTATCGCAGAACGTTTCGCCAGAGTGGGAATGAATGTTGTTATACACTATATGAAATCGCATGAGGCAGCGAATGAAGCTGCCAGACGGTGCATGGAACAGGGCAGTGGGAGAATCATGACGGTGTCTGCGGATCTTCGCAGCCGGGAACAGATTGAACGTATGCGTGAGAAGCTGGAGTCACACAATCTCATGCCAGATATCCTCGTGAACAATGCAGGAATCTCGCACTATGGGATGTTGTCTGATGTTACAGAGGAGATCTGGGATGAAGTGATGGCCATTAATCTCAAAGGCACGTTTATGTGTACACAGGAAATGATGCCTCACATGATCTCCCAAAGGTATGGTCGAATCATTAATGTATCGTCGATCTGGGGGCTGTCTGGTGCCTCTTGCGAGGTGCTGTATTCCACAACCAAGGGCGGGGTGAATGCATTCACCAAGGCACTTGCAAAAGAACTCGCACCTTCCGGAGTAACCGTAAATGCTGTGGCTCCTGGCGCCGTTCAGACATCCATGTTGAACCATCTGGATCAGAGTGAACTGAAGATGCTGGAAGAGGAAATTCCGGCAGGAAGACTTGCTCAACCTGATGAAATCTCATCACTGGTTTATTTTCTGGCCCTCCCTGAATCGGGGTATATCAATGGGCAGATTATCAGTCCAAATGGCGGTTGGTTAACGTAAGCAGCAAGTAAACTTGAGTTGCTATGAACGAAACAAGTGAAGGTTGGCCGAGAAGCATCCGTCTTCCGGATTATTTTCAAAATGCTCGTATATAAAATGCTTCGAAAGCACATATTACAACTGTTGATTTTAAATCTCATGCGTCATCTAAGGAGGATTTATCATGTCAACAGAAAAAACAGTGCTCTCCAGCTTTGACACATGGAAGAAGTTCCTGGGTGACCGCGTACTGCAAGCAGAGAAGATGGGGATGAGTGAAGAAACCATCAACAAACTTGCGTATGAAATCGGCGATTTCCTTGATGAGAAAGTCGATCCGGCGAACCATTCCAACCGGGCATTGAAAGAGTTATGGGATGTCGGCGATGCAGATGAGCGTCGTACGATCGCGTGCCTGATGGTCAAATTGGCCAAACAAAACGCATAAGATTACAGATGAAGAGCTCCCGCAAGGGGGCTTTTCTCTAATGATTACAAACGGATTACAGAGCTGTTCTTGTAATTCATTTTCATTTTATATATCATTAACGTGACCCATTTTTAGAAGATGTCTCAGTTTGCTGTCCAGTGGACACGTTCTGTTGCTGTCGAATAATGTGGAATAATGCATTACGGGGTGTTGAAATGGAATCTAAACAATGGTACATGGAATATAAAATACATAAGAACAGACCCGGTTTGTTAGGCGATATTGCCTCTATGCTGGGGATGCTTGAAGTGAATATATTGACCATTAACGGTGTGGAAGGCAAAACGCGAGGTATGCTACTTGAATCGGATGATGATGAGAAAATCCGTTTGCTTGGTGAAATGCTTGGCAAAGTCAACAGCATCACCGTATCGGCTTTGCGTCAACCTAAATTGGTGGATATTTTGGCTGTGCGTCATGGCAGATATATTGACCGTGACTCGGATGATCGCAAGACATTTCGTTTCACACGAGATGAACTTGGGTTACTTGTGGACTTTTTGGGTGAAGTATTTAAGAGGGAAGGCAATCAGGTCATCGGTTTGCGCGGAATGCCTCGTGTTGGTAAAACGGAGTCCATTATTGCGGGCAGCGTATGTGCGATGAAGCGATGGACTTTTGTTTCCTCCACACTTCTTCGTCAGACGATAAGAAGTCAAATGTCCGAAGACGAATTGAACCCGAACAATGTTTTCATCATTGATGGAATTGTAAGTACGATTCGTTCCAGTGAGCGGCATTACAATTTGTTGCAGGATATTATGTCGATGCCAAGTACAAAGGTTATCGAACATCCGGATATTTTTGTGCAGGAATCCGAATATGATTTTAATGATTTTGATATTATTATTGAATTGCGCAATATTCCAAATGAAGAAATTATTTATGATACGTTTACGGCAAGCTATACCGACGAACTATAAGGCTCCGTACGGAATCATGGAATAGATTAGCAACAACTCATGAGATAAACATAAGGAGGAGATGGCATGTCTGAACTGGGTCAGCAGTTAAGAGAGGCCCGGCTGCAAAAAGGGATGAGTCTTGACGATGTACAGGAAATGACAAAAATTCGCAAGAGGTATCTGGAGGCCATAGAAGCAGGAGACTATAAAGTGCTGCCGGGTAGCTTCTATGTGCGTGCTTTCATTAAAACCTATGCGGAGACCGTTGGACTGAACCCTGATGAGCTGCTGGAGGGACACAAAAAAGACGTACCGGCAGAAGAGGCGGAAGCAACGATGGAACCGGTAATACAGAAGCGTTCCAGCCGTCCGGTTGAGCGTAGTAATCGATGGATGTCTGTCGCACTGATGTGGACATTCCCTGTTTTGATCGTAGTACTGTTGTATGTATACGTGGTGTATAACAATGGTGATGAAACGGATAATCAAGGACTTGATTCGGTCAAAATTACAGACAGTCAACAACAGCCTGAAGATAAACCGGATCAGCCTGCCGATAACGGACAGGCATCTAATCCGCCTGCAACAGACTCAGGCACTGATGGTAAGGGTGAAGGCGACGCTGGCGGTAACGGTGGCGGAACAGACACGGAAGGACAGACGGATGGTCAAACTGATGGTCAAACTGATGGCCAAACTGATGGCCAAACAGACGGTCAGACGGGAGAAAATCAGGAAGAACCGACAGATAATTCATCGTCTGCTGTAACGGTTGCAGAAGATGGGAAGTCAGGCAATATTACGAACTTTAAAGTTAACGGAAGTGCAGGCAAACCTGTAACGGTTACGATCAAAGCCACAGGTCATAGCTGGCTGGAAGTATACAAGGGCGAGAACTCCAGCGGAGAGAAGTTGGAGTATGGTAACACAGCCGAAGGCGACAGCTATACTTTTGAGCTGGATAGTGCAGGCATGTACATTAAGTCCGGTTACGCTGCAGCGACCACGATTGAGGTTGGCGGGCAAGTTGTAACGGATGGTAAGGCAACCAATCGGATCCGTTTGAAGCTTGGTGAAGACACTGGCAATACTGCTACTTCCACAGGTGCTGAAAATGGTTCAACGGACAGTACAGAGGGTACCACTGGTAGCGAATAACCCGGTCAACTGCAGGAGACAATAACTGTGTCTTAACTTGCAGTTAACTTTTGGTGAAGTGAGGTGGATGGCTGTGACAGTCAGCTGGATCGTAACGGGTTTAGGGATCATTGTCAGCCTCCTGGGTTATTATCTGACTCCAAGTGCTTGGGGTTACGGAATATTGGGGTTTGGACTTGCACATGTGCTTTTGGGTGTGCTCGATATGTTCAGACAGCCCAACCGCAGCCGCTATTAGTTGGAAGCTGGACCAGTAAGCATTTTTGGCAGCCACTTCAGGTGGAAGCCAAAAATGCTTTTTTCTTTGTATAGAACATCTTGAAATTAGACTTTTGCTTGGGGTATCCTCTATAATGTTACAGAACATATGATTAACTGAAAGGGTGACTGTTTTGAGTTCAGAAAATTCATTTGATATCGTGTCCAAAATGGACTTGCAGGAACTGACAAATGCTGTTACACAAACCGAGAAGGAAATTGGCACTCGTTATGACTTCAAGGGCAGCAAGAGCAGCCTGAAACTGGATAAGGATGCGTTAACAATCGTATCTGATGATGAGACCAAACTTAAGGCTGTCATTGACGTACTTCAATCCAAAATGGCGAAGCGTGGTCTACCATTGAAAAACATTGATTACGCAAAGGTAGAGCCAGCATCTTCTGGTACTGTCCGCCAGCGCTTGAATTTTAAACAGGGGATTGATCAGGACATCGCCAAAAAAATCAATATTCTGATTCGGGATTCCAAGTTGAAAGTGAAGAGTCAGATTCAGGGAGACCAGCTACGGGTAACGGGTAAGAGTAAAAATGATTTGCAAGCAGTCATGCAGCTGTTAAATGGTGCCAACCTGCCTCTGGATTTGCAATATACAAATTTCAAGTAATAAGACCTTCTTGTAGCAGAAGTGTTTTTTGACATGGTATTAGGCGTATATTATACTAAGTGTGCATTGCTGGCAGTCATGCATCAAGTCCAGTCCTCATCGTTTGCTGACTTTGTGAAAAGCAGTACATCTTCTGGAAGTCACCGGAACGTTTAAAGCGGTTTTGCTTTTGAGCGGTTGACTTTATTTTTTGCGTTTCTACATAGTGGGATCATGTTAATATGGATTGACATTGAAACTGTACATTTCATGTTCCGGATGATGATAACGGGATTATGATGATTGTTTGGAGTAATGGAGGATATGAGGGAGGGCGTCTTGTGAATTTACCCAACCGGATTACGCTTGCACGAATTTGCTTAATCCCTTTTTTGATGGTGTTCCTGCTCGTGGATTTTCCATTTTATCCAGAGCCGTTGCAGCTTGGAAGCTTTTCGCTTCCGTATAATCAACTGATTGCTGCTGTTATTTTTATCATCGCCGCAAGCACAGATGGAATCGACGGATACCTTGCGCGGAAAAATAACATGGTTACCAATCTGGGAAAACTGCTTGATCCGCTCGCAGACAAGCTGTTGGTTACTGCAGTTTTGATCTCGCTCGTGGAGATGGGCAAGCTGGATTCTTGGATTGCAGTGGTTATTATTAGTCGTGAATTTGCAGTTACCGGCTTGCGCCAAATCGCATTGCTGGATGGTTCGGTTGTTGCTGCGAGTGCCTGGGGCAAGCTGAAGACGGTAGTGCAGATTGTGGCAATTGTGTTGTTGCTGTTGAACAATTTCCCGTTCTCATACACGGGTATTCACGTCGATATTATCGCAGTATGGGCAGCAGCGCTTATTACCATCTGGTCGGGTATCGATTACTTTATCAAAAACAAAAACCTGCTTCATTTAACAAAAGCATAATAGTTGGTTCTAAAAATGGGTAATCATGAAGGAAGCATTGGGTCAGGGGCAATAGGAAATTATCCTATTGCCCTTTGATCACTCACCACATGTACAGGAGGATGCTCAATGAAGGCAGAAATCATTGCAGTTGGCACAGAGCTACTGCTTGGACAAATCGTCAATACCAATGCCAGATACCTATCCCGTGAATTGGCTGCGATGGGGATCGATGTATATTTCCAAACGGTGGTTGGGGATAACCTGAACCGACTTAGTGAAGCTATTCGCATTGCACAGGGCCGTGCTGACGTTATTTTATTTTCCGGTGGCATCGGACCCACTCAAGATGATCTGACCAAGGATGCGCTCGCAGCTGTTCTTAACCGAAAACTGCATACGGATCGAATGGCGATGGATAAAATTGAGAGCTTTTTCAGAGATCGTAATGTGGACATGACAGAGAATAACCGACGTCAGGCAATTGTTATTGAGGGTGGGACACCTCTGGCCAATGAAACGGGTCTTGCGGCAGGAAATGCGATTTCTGATAATGATAAACATTATGTTGTGATGCCTGGACCACCCAAAGAGCTAATTCCAATGTTCGAACAGGAAGTCAAGCCTTGGCTGTTCCAGCATGTGCTTACAGAAGAAATGCCGATCTATTCCCGAATGCTCAAATTCGCAGGTATCGGTGAATCTGCTCTGGAGGATCGACTGCTGGATCTGATTGACGCGCAGACAGACCCTACAATTGCTCCTTACGCGAGCGAAGGCGAAGTTACGGTACGTGTCTCCACTAAGGCTGCGAGTGAAGGAGAGGCGAAGCTGAAGCTGGATGCGATGGAGGTTCAGATTCGGGAGCGTTTGACAGAACATCTCTACGCGAATGAGGATGTGCCTATAGAGTACACAATTGTAACCATGATGTCTGACATGGGGCTGACGCTTAGCGCTGCTGAGAGCTGTACAGGAGGTCTTGTCATGCAAAGTTTGACTTCTGTACCGGGAAGTGCCTCAATGCTCAAAGGTGGAATCGTATGTTACTCCAATGAGATTAAGGAAAAGCTGCTGAATGTGCCTCATGATTATCTGGAAGGTGAAGATGCACCTGGAGCGGTAAGTCCTGAGGTTGCAAAAGTGCTTGCTGAGCAGATTCGCATGATTGGCGATGCTGATTTTGGCTTGGCTGTTACCGGTGTAGCTGGACCGGGATATTCGGAACGCAAGCCACCCGGACTTGTCTTCATCGCTCTGGCTGAACGTGGAAAAGAGACGGAAATTCATGAGCTGCGTATTAATGGTAATCGCGAGACTGTCCGCATTCGTTCAGCCAAAGCGATTCTCTATCGCCTATGGCAAAAACTTGTGGCGATGGATTGATTAGTTAATAGCTTCGATTGCATTTGAAGCTCTAAAGAAGTATAATTAAGGAAGACGGAAGAACCGCAGAATTAGGCTTTACAGCCTTGTTTACGGTTCTTTTTTCTGTTTAATGGAAAGTTTCTTTGAGGAAGAGGCGCCTCGGCCTTTACAAAAAAAAAACGAATGTATGTTCGAAAAAAAGCTTGGCAAACGTGTTAAAACAAGGTATCATTATCTTATAAACAGTAAAGGGTGTGAGCTTATTGTCAGACCGTCGTGCCGCGCTTGATATGGCGCTCCGTCAAATAGAGAAGCAATTTGGTAAAGGATCCATCATGAAACTGGGTGAGTCCACTCATATGAATGTGGAAATTATTCCCAGTGGTTCCTTGGCTTTGGATATTGCATTAGGAACAGGCGGCTTGCCTAAAGGCCGTATTGTTGAAATATATGGACCTGAATCTTCAGGTAAAACAACTGTCGCATTGCATGCGATTGCTGAAGTACAACGTGTTGGTGGACAAGCAGCCTTTATCGATGCTGAGCATGCTCTTGATCCTCAATATGCAAGTAAATTGGGCGTTAACATTGACGAATTGCTTCTATCTCAGCCAGATACGGGTGAGCAAGGGCTGGAAATTGCAGAAGCTCTTGTACGCAGTGGTGCAGTAGATATCGTCGTTATTGACTCTGTAGCTGCATTGGTTCCAAAAGCAGAGATTGAAGGCGAAATGGGTGATTCACACGTTGGTTTGCAAGCGCGTTTGATGTCTCAGGCGTTGCGTAAATTGTCTGGTGCAATCAGCAAATCCAAAACAATCGCAATCTTCATCAACCAGCTTCGTGAGAAAGTCGGCGTTATGTTTGGTAACCCGGAAACAACACCTGGGGGTCGTGCTCTGAAGTTTTATTCTACGGTACGTCTGGATGTACGTCGTATTGAGAGTATCAAATCAGGCAATGACATGATTGGTAACCGTACTCGTATTAAAGTTGTGAAAAACAAAGTGGCACCTCCGTTTAAACAAGCGGAAGTGGATATCATGTATGGTGAGGGTATTTCGAGAGAAGGCAGTATCATTGATATTGGTACTGAGCTGGACATCGTTAATAAAAGTGGTGCTTGGTACTCTTACGAAGGTGAGCGTTTAGGACAAGGCCGTGAGAACGCGAAGCAGTTCATGAAAGAGCATAAAGATATTGCTGAAATCATTGAACAAAAAATTCGGGTAGCTAGTAACTTGACTACCGCAGTTCCTGCGCCAACGAGTGAAGAGCAACAAAAAGAAGCAGAAGAAGAACAAGAATTGTTTGAAATCAACGAGTAATCTCTCAAAGCCTCCCTTACTGGGAGGCCCTGAGGGTGTTTCCCACTGGGCTCCATAAACTTATCTGATTGAGCTTGGATCAATCTGGATAAGTTGATTGTAGTGGGACTGCTCTTGCTGTCCAACAGCCCCTGTCCCAGTGGACAGGGGCTGTTGGCACGCTACTGTGTAGATAAAGGCCGGGCTGAGTTCCCGGCCTTTTGTATTAGCATTCTTTATGTGAAGATGTGCTTGACGTAGTCAGAATAAAAATGATGTGAAAGGGGAGACCTGAATGGATCAACATGACGAGGATTTATATGAAGAAGCAGAACAGGATGGCCTATCCCAATTTCCGGACAACGAAGAACTTATAATTACACGTGTAGAACGGACAAAGCACAGGCAAGCTCGTTATCGAATCACTTTTGGCATCCACTCCATAACGGTTCTTGAAGATGTAATGATTAAATACAGGATGACTCAAGGCAATTCGTTTATGAAGAAGGATCTGGAAGAAATCATTGTAGCTGACGAGCGACAGCGGACGTATACACAGTCTCTGCGTTTTTTGGAGCATAAGCCGCGTACACGACATGAGTTGAGTCAGAAACTTCGTCAAAAAGAGTTTGCTGCTCCTTTAATTGAAGAGACGCTGGATCGACTTGAGCGCGAGAATTTGGTGGATGATGACCTATTTGCGAAGGAATGGACAAGACAGCGTATGGAGGGCAAGCGGAAGGGAAAACTGTGGATAAGGCAAGAGCTCCGTCAAAAGGGCATTGCCAATGATCTTATTGTTGAAGCGCTGGAAGGTGTCAGTGCGGATGCGGAATTTGAGACTGCATTGAGTGCCGGACGAAAAAAATGGAATCAGGTCAAAGGGGACGTCAAAGAGAAGAAAAATAAAACGCTTCCCTTCTTAATGAGACGTGGTTTTTCAATGGATATGGTGCGCCGGGTCGTGAATTGTTTAATTGAAGAAGATGAGGCTGAAGACGCCGAAGATGACGAAGCGTTGTTATGGGATTAGCAGACTAGAGTCTCTATACTGCATTCTCTTGACAATTTCTTTCGTCAAATACTAAAATGGACATGAGTCTGTAAGAAATGGACAACCCTTTTTCCTTCCAAAAAAGCGGTTTCGGTTTCTTAAGATTTATACCATTCTTAATTATGGGTTCGCTGGAAACAGTGAATAGTACGTGGAAACATGTACATGTGAAATGAAAATCGGCGGGGGATCGCCGTGAGTATTCGTTATTCCCAAAAATATGTAAGGTTTGAAAACTGCAAATTGACCCAAGGAATGCCTTGGAGGAACCAACGAGGAGGTGAACAGTATGGAAATTGCAATCACGATCGCTCTCGTTGCAGCCGCGCTATTCATTGGGTTCGGAGTAGGATATTTTATTCGCAAATCTCTTGCAGAGGCTAAAATCTCTAGTGCGGAACAAGCTGCCGTACAAATCGTGGAGAACGCGAAGAAAGAGGCAGAAGCACTGAAGAAAGAAACAGTGCTGGAAGCGAAGGATGAAATCCATCGCATTCGCGCTGAAGCTGAAAAAGACACTCGTGAACGTCGGAATGAAATTCAACGACAAGAAAGACGATTGTTGCAAAAAGAAGAGTCGCTGGATAAAAAATTGGAATCACTCGAACGTAAAGAAGAGCAAGTGGCTAACAAAGAGAAACGAATTGATGAGACTCAGCAGCAGATCGAAATGATCTACAAAAACCAGGTGACAGAGTTGGAACGTATATCCAACCTCACTATGGAAGACGCACGCAGTATCATACTGTCCAACGTAGAACAGGAAGTTCGTCATGAGACGGCTCAAATGATCAAGGACATTGAACAACAAGCGAAGGAAGAAGCGGACAAAAAGTCCCGCGAGATTATTACACTCGCCATCCAACGTTGTGCGGCTGACCACGTAGCGGAAACAACGGTATCTGTTGTTACCCTGCCGAATGAAGAAATGAAAGGCCGGATTATCGGTCGTGAAGGACGTAACATCCGTGCGCTTGAAACCCTTACAGGGATTGACCTCATTATCGATGATACGCCAGAAGCTGTTATTCTGTCGGGCTTTGACCCGATTCGCCGTGAGATTGCCCGTACTGCCCTGGAGAAACTGGTGGCTGACGGACGTATTCACCCGGCACGGATTGAAGAGATGGTTGAGAAATCCCGCAAAGAAGTGGATGAGCGCATCCGTGAATACGGTGAGCAAGCTACCTTTGAAGTTGGCGTGCATGGTCTGCATCCGGATCTGATCAAAATTTTGGGCCGGTTGAAGTTCCGTACAAGTTATGGTCAGAACGTCTTGAAACATTCGATGGAAGTCGCTTATCTGGCTGGATTGATGGCTGGCGAACTCGGAGAAGACGTAACTCTGGCAAGACGTGCAGGTCTATTGCATGACATCGGTAAAGCGCTGGATCACGAAGTGGAAGGATCACACGTCGAAATTGGCGTGGAACTGGCGAAGAAATACAAAGAACATCCGGTTGTAATCAACAGTATCGCGTCCCATCACGGAGATTGCGAAGCGACTTCGGTCATTGCCATGTTGGTTGGTGCAGCAGATGCACTCTCCGCAGCAAGACCAGGCGCACGCCGCGAAACGCTGGAAACGTATATCAAACGACTGGAGAAGCTGGAAGAGATTTCGGAATCCTTCGAAGGTGTCGAGAAATCGTACGCCATTCAGGCCGGACGCGAAGTTCGTGTTATGGTACAGCCTGAGAAGATCGATGATGCTGAAGCCTTCCGTCTCGCCCGTGACATCACGAAGATGATTGAGAATGAACTCGACTATCCGGGTCACATCAAAGTCACCGTCATCCGGGAAACCCGTGCGGTTGAATACGCAAAATAGAGCAATACGGAAAAGTGGCCGCGGTAATGGGCCACTTTTCCTTTTGATAGCCTCTTAAAGTGTGTTTTCAAAAAGAGGCTAGGCTTTTTCGACTGAATTCCATATTCAATCAAAGGCTTTTTGTATAAATACAGATCATGGAACAAGAGATAGAGTCCTGCAGGTTCAACATTCGAAAAAGAGAACTTTGCAGGAATTGAGGAGGCAGTAATCAGTGAAAGTTTTGTTTATTGGTGACATTGTAGGCAACGTGGGACGTAAGGCATTAAAGGAAAATTTACCGTACCTGAAATCGAAGTATAAGCCACATGTGGTGATTGTGAATGGTGAAAATGCGGCAGCAGGTCGCGGCATTACCGGGGCAATTGCAAATGAATTTTTCAACTGGGGTGTACATGGTATTACACTTGGTAATCATACTTGGGACAATAAGGATATTTTTGATTTTATAGATGATGAGCCTCGCATGATTCGTCCAGCGAACTTTCCACCAGGCACACCAGGACGAGGATACACGGTTGTCAAAGGTGAAGGGAAAGAGCTGGCGATTGTCAATCTGCAAGGAAGAACGTTCCTGCCTGCTCTGGATTGCCCGTTCCGTGTAGCTGATGAGATTGTTGATGAGCTGCGTCAGGACTATAAATGTATTCTGGTCGATATGCATGCTGAAGCGACGTCAGAGAAAATTGCCATGGGATGGCATCTGGATGGACGTGCGTCTCTCGTTGTAGGTACACATACACATGTACAGAGTAACGATGATCGGATTTTGCCTGGAGGAACGGCATACTTGACGGATGCGGGTATGGTAGGGCCGCGTGACGGCATATTGGGCATGGAGCGTGAGGCCGTGCTGCGCAAGTTCTACACCCAGCTCCCGGTACGTTTCGTTGTGGATGATGGCAAATGGCATTTCCATGGTGTGTTTGTTGAAATTGATGAAGCTACAGGTGCGGCAACACGCATCGAAAAAATTCGTCTGATGGAGGACGAGTGGCGCATGGAATAGGGGTATTGTCCCATTTTGCAGGGAAACCCGTCTAAAAAGAAGGAATTTTTTTGCCTCCCGCGAATAACATCTAGTAAGTGGAAACAAACTTTCAACATTCCCAGGGAGGTACTTACCATGGATGTATTAAAAGTTTCAGCAAAGTCCAATCCTAATTCTGTAGCCGGCGCTCTTGCAGGGGTTCTTCGTGAACGTGGAAATGCTGAACTGCAGGCAATTGGAGCGGGAGCACTGAACCAAGCCATTAAAGCGGTAGCGATAGCCCGGGGATTTGTAGCACCAAGCGGAGTTGACCTGATTTGTATTCCAGCTTTTACAGACATTGTGATCGACGGCGAGGACCGAACGGCCATTAAGCTGATTGTGGAGCCCAGATAATACATGCAGTATGCATTGAACCTGTTTACGATGGATGTAGACAGGTTTTTTTGCGTTTTCTTCGCAATAAAATATTGAGGAGGGTTTGTCCATGTCTGATTGGCGTGTAGCTGATTTTCACTGTGATGCACTGAGCAAAATTTTGATGCAGCCTGCTCTTTCTTTTGAAGATGCTCCAGAACTGGATGTGAATTTGCAACGCTTGAAAGAAGGGAAGGTAGGGTTGCAGGCGTTCGCCATCTATTTACCCGAAGTACTTGGCAGAGGCAAGTTTGAACATGTGATGGGGCAGTTGGAGATTTATCGTAGTCGTGTAGAGAGAAGTCAGGGTCGGCCGGGCGGCACACAGACGTTGTTATGGCGTGAGCAGGTGGCTCAGGTGGAGCAAACAGAGGGTACGTGGGGATTAATCACACTGGAGGGTGTGGATGGTCTGGAGGGCAACTTGTTCTATCTGGAGTTATGTTATCAGATGGGCGTTCGAATCATTGGACTAACGTGGAATTATGCCAATTGGGCGGCTGACGGAGTCATGGAGAAGCGTGGGGCGGGTCTGACCGAGAAAGGGAAAGAACTGGTGCGCCAGTGTAATGAAATCGGAATGCTGTTGGATGTGTCGCATCTGACGGAGAAAGGGTTCTGGGAACTGGCTGACTTGAGTAAGCGTCCTTTTATCGCCTCCCATTCCAACAGCTATAGCGTATGTCCCCATGTGCGCAATCTGAAAGATGATCAGATCCAGGCCATCATTGCCCGGGAAGGGCGGATCGGACTGACGTTTGTACCCTGGTTTGTTAAACAGGAGGGGGAAGTGCTCATAGAAGACCTGCTGCCTCATATCGAGCAGATCTGTTCTCAGGGCGGACACAACCATCTGATGATGGGGTCTGATTTTGACGGAATCTCAACGTATATTCAGAGACTTGAACACTCGGGGCATTATCCAAGACTGACGGAAATCCTGCTCAAACATTATGATGAACATTTAGTGCGCGGCTGGTTGTGGGGGAATGCGATGAGTTATCTGAGGGAACACTTGCCAGAGGGAAATCCAAAAATAAAGGGGGCTTCCGTGAAATAGTAAAGTGGTCTGTGGGACAGAATGGGTTGAATAAAGCTTGTTTTCCAAATAAAGGAGGGGAATGATGGTGAAATAAGTGTATTTCATGAATTTTCACCAGTTCGTTTTCATTTCACTCCAAAAAGGGGTATAATACCATTGGATTGTTAAGAGCCTGAGTTCAGGCCATAGATAAACAAGGAGTGAAATTTACAATGAGTAAAACAGTACCTGTGGGCGTATCTGCCCGTCACATTCATGTATCCCAAGAGCACGTTGAAATTTTGTTTGGCAAAGGTTATGAACTGACTGAATTTAAACCTCTGTCCCAGCCTGGCCAATACGCTGCTAACGAAACGGTAGCGGTTATTGGTTCGAAAGGACAGTTTGATAAAGTGCGTATCCTTGGACCTGTTCGCCCTGAAACGCAACTGGAGATCTCCATGACAGATTCATTTGCGATTGGTGTTAAAGCACCTGTTCGTGAATCTGGAAGCATTGAAGGTACACCAGGAATCACGATTAAAGGTCCTGCTGGCGAAGTAACGATCGATAAAGGTGTCATCGTAGCTGCTCGTCACATTCACTTCCATACTTCGGATGCTGCTAAATGGGGGATCGAGGACAAACAAATGCTGAAAGTTCGCCTCGGCGGAGATCGCGGTCTGGTACTGGAAAATGTACTGGCTCGTGTATCTGATTCTTTCGCACTGGACATGCATATTGATACAGATGAGGCTAACGCTGCTGGCGCTCGTAATGGCGACACTGCTGAAATCATCGATTAATACCATGGAATAGCTTCAGCAGCCTACTAGGGCAGTCTGAATAACGTATAAACCTGAGCACAGCCATTAAGGGCCGGTTAATTCCAGCCCTGTTGGCAAAGCTCAGGTTTTTCTGTTTTCTAAGTGTTCATTAGAGCATGGCATGTCTCGGATTAGGCGAAGGGACGTGCGGTTTGCATGTGGAACTACAGCCCAATTCATGCTATAATTTGCTGTAATGCTCTTTTAATGTTCCCGGCAAGAAATTCACGTGGAACAGGGATGAATGAACGATTTTTTATTAATTGAGGCTGTAAGGAGTGACCGAAGGAAATGGCTAAAGACTCAAAAAAGGATTACTCCCAATATTTTGATTTCTCCGATGCCAAAGTAATTTCGCAAGATGAATTCAGCAAAAAGATAAGAATCCGGGGTCGTGAGATTAACATCAAATCGGAACCTAATCATCGTCAGGAGAAACAGCGGGGCAAGGAAGACGTCCAGGTGTTATACGAAAATGCCGTTCCCGATGAACTGAAAAACATAGGGAAAGGCAAACACTATATTGTATATACGTATGGATGTCAGATGAATGAGCATGACTCAGAGACCATCAAAGGACTTCTTGAATCAATGGGATATCAGGCTACAGAGGATCGCAAAGAAGCTGATATTATCCTGCTCAATACATGTGCCATACGAGAAAATGCGGAAGATAAAGTATTTGGTGAGCTTGGTCACCTGAAAACGCTAAAACTTGAACGCCCGGGATTGTTACTTGGTGTATGCGGGTGTATGTCCCAAGAAGAAGGCGTCGTCAACCGAATCATGCAGAAGCATGGCTTTGTGGATATGATCTTTGGTACACATAATGTGCATCGACTGCCACATCTAATCCAGGAAGCGCTGTTCAGCAAAGAAATGGTTGTTGAGGTGTGGTCCAAGGAAGGCGACATTATTGAGAACCTGCCGAAGAAACGTGAGGGTATGCGCGGCTGGGTGAACATTATGTATGGTTGCGACAAGTTCTGTACATATTGCATCGTCCCGTTTACGAGGGGCAAAGAACGCAGCCGTCGTCCTGAAGATGTCATTGCCGAAGTTAGGGATTTGGCACGACAAGGCTTTAAGGAGATCACTCTACTTGGTCAAAATGTGAATGCGTACGGCAAGGACTTCACCGACCTGAAGTACAGCTTTGGGGACTTGATGGATGCCATTCGTCAAATTGATATTCCGCGAGTGCGGTTTACAACCAGTCACCCACGTGACTTCGATGACCACTTGATTGAAGTGCTGGCCAAGGGCGGAAATCTCGTAGAGCACATTCATCTACCAGTGCAATCTGGCAGTTCGGAAGTACTTAAACGCATGAGCCGCAAGTATAGCCGGGAACACTATCTGAAACTGGCTGACAAAATTAAGAAAGCCATCCCGAATGTTGTGTTGACAACGGATATTATTGTTGGTTTTCCGGGGGAAACGGAAGAACAGTTTGAAGATACACTTTCCCTTGTCCGTGAAGTAGGGTATGATTTTGCCTATACCTTTATTTATTCCCCACGGGAAGGTACACCGGCTGCGGTGATGGAAGACAACGTACCGATGGAAGTGAAGAAGGAACGTTTGAAGCGCTTGAACGAAACAATCAACGTATATAGCCATCGAAGCAATGAAGAACAACGTGGCAAAGTTGTTGAAGTGCTCGTTGAAGGTGAGAGCAAGCGGAATTCCGAAGTTCTGGCAGGACGTACGCGCAGCAACAAGCTGGTGCATTTTGAAGGACCCAAAGAGTTGATCGGTACTTTCGTACAAGTGGAAATCACCGATCCGATGACTTTTTATATTCGGGGCAACCTGCTCTCTGAGCCGGTAGCTGCCAATCAGTAATACACACACCAATAAGATGAGAACTTTGGGGTTCAATATCAGGTTCGGACATTCGCCCAAGTAGCGGAGGGACGGAATCGGTCTGTAGAAGCGAAGCGTTCGCCTTTGTCTCCGGATTTTAACCTTGAAAAAGTGTAATTAGAAAAAACCGGAGACAACAGCGATCAAAAGAACGATCCGTACTCGTAGCGGTCATGGAGCAGACGTTTGAACTCATTTGAGCCCAGGTTCTCATCTTATATCATCTCATAGAATGGAGCGATTTCAGTGGCGCAGGAAGAAGTGCAGTACAACCATTACGGAATGCCTACCTACGATACGCGCAATCTGGTCATACGCGACGACATTATGGGAAAAGCCAAAGAATTGGCTGATATGCTCGGAACGAGTGAGGAAGTTAGACAGTTCCAACAGGCTGAAACCAAAATTCGTGATCATGAGCGCATCCAGCAGTTGATCGCAACGATCAAGAAGAAACAAAAAGAAATCGTTGCTTTTGAGAGCTTCAAAAATGTGGAGATGGTTAGCAAAATTGAACAGGAAATTGAAGATCTGCAAAGCGAACTGGACAGTATTCCATTGGTTACGGAATTCCAGCAGAGCCAGAGCGACATCAACTACTTGCTTCAGTTAGTGATCTCTGTAATCCGGGATACGGTTTCCGAAAAAGTAAACGTGGAGGCTGGAACGGATTCACCTCCGACAAGTTGCGGTTAAATGACGGAAGGGTGCGGACGCTGTCCGCGCCTTTTTTGACGATTATAGAATTATAAGTTTTCAGCGGAGCTGAAGGATTCGATAATCGCAAGAAAAGCAACTGCCAAACCACGAATGTGGCATCATCGATAAGGCTTCAATCAGAAGTTTTTCTTACATTGCATAACTCTTAACGTGGAGTGGCTGTCGCCAAGTACTCGGAATATCATTCCAAGCAAAGCTCCACGTTGTGGGGTTATTTTGTGTGGCGCGCTGATTTTTTAATGTTAAAGGCACATGACATCAAGAGAGCATGATACGTACAGTGAAAAAGGAGAAATGAATAATGAGCATTTTGGACAAAATGGTAGAAGACGGAGCCGAACGATTCTGGGGATTTCTCGGATGTCGATATATTAAAGGAGATGGCAAAGAAGTACAGATCGCGTTGACAGCAGGCGAACATCATACCAACTCCATGGGGATTATTCATGGGGGTGTATTAACTTCACTGATGGATCAGGCGATGGGGATGGTTGCAACAGCAGCAATGGAAGTAGATGGCTGTGTGACAACCAATCTGAATGTACATTTTCTCGCACCCATGAAACAAGGGGAATTAACGGTGACGGCTACAGTGTTACATCAGGCTGGACGCAGTGTTACGACTCAATCAGAGGTTCGTGATGCATCTGGCACGTTGGGATGCATGGCTACGGCTACTTTCCGTATAGCACGTCCGAGAACGTAAAGTATGAATCCCGCTGTTGACAAAAGATATTATTATGTCATAATGAAATTATCAAAATGAAAATAGTCGGTGGTGCCCATGAACGAAAACTACGAACACTTCAATTCAGAGAGCGACGAACAAGCAGCACGTGCCTATAGTTCCAAGAAATATCGTACCCCCGATGGAGTTCCTGCGGATATCGTTATGTTCACCTTGACCAAGCGGGAGCGCAAGACGGTGACCAAGACACTTCCCATTCGGGAATTGAAAGTGATGCTGATTAAGCGCAAAGGCTGGCCTTTTGCAGGTAGATGGGCATTACCCGGTGGTTTTTGTCAGGAGAATGAATCCATCTACGGTGCAGCAAAACGTGAGTTGATGGAAGAGACAGGTGTAGACGGTGGACATCTGGAGTACTTGAATGTATACAGTCAGCCGGGTCGTGACCCGAGGGGCTGGATTATATCTCACGCATTTTTCGCGCTTGTGGAGGAATGGATGCTGGATCAACGTCAAGCAGCAGATGATGCTGAGGACGTTGGATTGTTCACGATTCAGGAGGCGTTGCAAGAATTGGAACTCGCCTTTGATCACAGAACAATCATTGAAGATGCATATCGACGCATTCAACAACAGATGCTGGAGACGACGATTGCTCGTCAGTTCCTGCCACGTGATTTTACATTAAGTGAATTATATCAGGTTATTCAAAGTGTTGTACCGGATTTTGAAGAACCAAACTTCATTCGCAAGATTACGTCTACCCGCAGTCGCAAAGGCATTGTGGAAGAAGTTCGGGATGAAGAGGGGAACTTGGTGAGTTCCAACCAGTACTCGCAGCGTCCGGCGCAGCTATATCGTTTTACAGAACTCGTGCCACGCCTTTCCATCTACACGTAAAAAGGTGCAGATGTGTCAATTGGATTGAATCAGGATCAACCATTTCTGAGCTAAGGGAGTGTTGACGATGAAAGCACTGATTGTGATTGATTTTACGAATGATTTTGTGACAGGTTCTTTACCTGTAGGTCAGCCGGCGGTAGAGATCGAAGAGACGATTGCAGCTGTAACCGAGGCTTATTGTAATAACAAACATGAGGTAATCATGGCCGTGGACCTGCACGAAGAAAATGATCCGTATCACCCGGAGACGGTACTTTTCCCACCTCACAACATCAGAGATACAGCGGGGAGACAGTTATATGGACGTCTTGCCCAAGTGATGGAAGTACGGAAAAACGATATTCGGTGGATGGATAAGACGAGATATAGTGCATTCTGTGGAACCGATCTGGAACTCAGACTGCGTGCACGTGGAATTACGGATATTGCACTCATAGGGGTATGCACGGATATTTGCATATTGCATACCGCAGTGGACGCTTACAATAAAGGATTTCATATTACGGTGTATGAAGATGCTGTTGCCAGCTTTAATCCTGCAGGACATGAATGGGCGCTAGGACATTTTCGTTCCAGCCTGGGTGCTTCGGTGGTTAAGGCGAGTGAGACAGTCCTTGCGTAATTTAATCGATAATTCTGTTTGGTTCTGCCTGTTAAGAACCGGATGAATGTGGTGAATGGTGTATAGAGTTTTACGGGAGACTTGTTTGTTTAATGCGGATGAACAGAATCATGAAGAATGAGTCTCCATATGTTAACCCGTGTCCTCAATTGAAATCTGGGGGCACGAGCGGAAGTCAGAGAGGATGAGACAAATGCAGACAACTAGCCTGGCTTTACATACGGATAAATATCAGATCAATATGATGTACGCCCATTGGGTGAATGGTACTCACAAGCGGAAGGCGGTATTTGAAGCCTATTTCCGTAAGCTTCCTTTTGGCAACGGATATGCGGTATTCGCCGGATTGGAACGGATTGTGAACTACATCAGCCAGCTTCGGTTTACAATGGACGACATCAAATTTTTATCCAAACAAGAGGAAAATTACGATCCGGTCTTTCTGGAAGAGTTGCTCCAGTTTTCATTTCAGGGCACGATTCATTCCATGAAGGAGGGAGCAATTGTTTTCCCTGACGAACCGCTCATTCGGGTAGAAGGCTCCATTATGGAGACACAATTGGTGGAGACGGCAATACTTAACTTCATGAATTATCAGACGTTGATTGCAACCAAGGCTTCGCGGATCAAACAGGTAGCCCAACAGGATACGTTGCTCGAATTCGGTACACGGCGTGCACAGGAAGCGGATGCGGCGATCTGGGGCGCACGTGCTTCGTATGTAGCAGGCTTCCATGCAACCTCCAACATGCTGGCCGGAGAGCGCTTCGGAATCCCAACAGCAGGTACACACGCCCATTCCTGGGTACAGAGCTTTATGAGTGAACAGGAGGCGTTTGACGTGTATGCCAAGGTCTTGCCTGATCAGGTTACGTTATTGGTTGATACCTTTGACACATTGAACAGTGGAGTACCTCACGCCATCAAGACAGCCAAGAAGCTAGAGAGCCAAGGCAAAAAGATGAATGCGATTCGTCTGGACAGCGGTGACCTTGCGTACTTGTCCATTCAGGCACGTCAGATGCTGGATGAGGCTGGCCTGGATTATGTGAAAATTGTAGCATCCAATGATTTGGATGAAAACACGATTTTCAACCTGAAGGCACAAGGAGCACGGATTGATACATGGGGTGTCGGCACACAGTTGATTACCGCTTCTGACCAGCCATCTTTGGGTGGGGTGTACAAATTGGTAGAACGTGAAGTGGACGGTGCCATGCTGCCTACGATCAAAATTTCTGCCAATCCTGAAAAGGTGTCCACTCCAGGTAAAAAGGAAGTGTTCCGGATCATTGATCCGAAACATGGCAAAGCGATTGCGGATTATATCTGCTATCCAGATGAAGAGCAGCCGCTCCAAGGCGGACCGCTCAAGCTGTTCAACCCGCTACACCCTTACCTGAAAAAAACCGTTACCCGCTACGAAGCGGTCAATATGCTGGAGCCGATCTTTGTGAACGGACGCAAAGTGTATGAGCTGCCTAATCTGGATGAGATTCGGGCGTATCACCGGGAACAGATGAATCTGTTCTGGCCTGAATACCAACGGAAGCTCAACCCGGAGATCTACCGTGTAAACATTAGCCCTGCGGCATGGAATATGAAGCAGAAGCTTATTGCGGAACATGTGAAATCCACAGAGGAATGATCTAAACTTAAGAATGACAAAAAGGCATAACCAGGTAAGAATACTGGCTATGCCTTTTTGATGGTCATGGAATGTATACGTGTTTAGCGAAGGTTGAACGATTCGACGCTTACAAGCAAAATTTCAGCTAAACGCGGTCTGTCTTCAGAAAGTATGTCGATAGACGTTTTTTATATGATCCGATTAACTCGGACCCGTATGTAAGAAATCTCATGGACAGACTGCCAAGGTAGCAGGCTATACTGGAAATGGTCATGCGCAATTCAAGAAGTTATTCTGGAGAACGCAGTAATTATTTCTCGGGAAAGCGCAGGAGACGCCAAATTCTGCATCTATTGATTCAATCCCGCAGCTGTAGGGGATGAAAGTAAGAGGAGGTGCAGACATGAGATGGATATTAGGACTGGTCTGGATCGCTTTTATTGCCTATGCATTGATGCTGGCACCGGGGCAGTCACCTGGAAGTGATCCAATATTCAAAGAACTGATCACCATGCAAAGCAAAGAGCCTTGGTTGCTTACTGTGTTTTCGTGGTTAGGTATTTTCCCGGCAGTTTATGCCTGTATGCTGTTAAGAACATCGGTGAAAGAACGAAGTGGCCGTGTACCGGCTTGGCCTTTTGTTCTGCTTTCTTTTGGACTAGGTGCTTTTGCCCTGCTTCCCTACTATGTGTGGTCATCATCCGCAAATAGAGCTTCGGGTTATACAAGCTTGCATTTTGGTCGTCAGCGGGAGTCGGGAATTGGAAGAGTGGCAGCTCACAAGTTGACGCATGTAGTCCTTCTGCTGTTGACGCTGGGGACCGCATTCTACGCCGTGACGCAAGGTCATCCGGATGTATATGTGGAGGCGTTCAAGCAATCATCCTTTGTACATATTATGACGATTGATTTTGTACTGTTGACCTTGCTTTCCGTAATTGCAATATACAGGGACGCCAAAGGTAGTCGACGTTCACCAGCTTGGGCCGCGGCAGGCATCATCCCTATTGTGGGTCCGCTAATTTATCTGTTGACGCTCAGGAGAGATAGAGCTTGATGATTACGTTAAGCCTGAATGCGAACAATTCATGTGCTTAATGGAAAAATATATAAAATCCGAAAAAGGAGTGGCTATCGATGAAAAACCATTTTAACGCATATGTTGTTCGTAAAGAAGAGCAGGGCGGAGTGAAAGCGGAAATAGAGCAACTGAAGAAGGAAGATCTTCCGAATGGAGATGTAACGGTACAGGTGCAATATTCCAGTGTCAATTATAAAGACGGACTTGCGACTCTTGAGAAGGGTGGCGTCGTTCGTGAATACCCGATGGTACCGGGAATCGATCTGGCCGGAACGGTAGAAGAGTCCGTGAGTGGACGTTTTGCACCAGGAGATCGGGTAATCAGTACAGGATTCGAACCTGGCGTATCTCATTACGGAGGGTACAGCGAGTATGCTCGTCTGCGCAGTGAATGGCTAGTGCCTCTTCCACCGGGTCTCAGTGAGAAAGAAGCCATGGCGATTGGAACCGCAGGATTTACGGCTGCACTTTCGGTAGATGCGCTGTTACAGGCTGGAGTAACCCCGGCGATGGGCAAGATTCTGGTTACGGGTGCAACGGGGGGCGTTGGAAGTATGGCCGTGGCGATTCTGGCGAAACTTGGCTTCCAAGTAACAGCCAGCACAGGCAAGAAGGATCAGGAGGAGTCATTGCTCCGGAACTTGGGAGCTTCGGAGGTTATTACTCGTGAAGAAGCTGATGCTCCAGCTAAAGGAGCCATGGGGAAACAGCTATGGGCGGGAGTTGTTGATCCAACAGGAGGACCTGCACTCGCGGAGCGATTAAAACAGATTCAATACGGAGGAGCGGCAGCGGTCTCCGGGTTAACGGGAGGCACAGCTTTTGAATCCACGGTACTTCCGTTTATATTGCGTGGTATCCAGCTTATTGGTATAGACTCTGTATATTGTCCGATGGAACGTCGGGAACGGCTGTGGGAACTGCTCGGCGGAGAATGGAAACCGGAGCGTGCGCTGGAACTGGGAATCCGCGAAATTTCTCTAGACCAGTTGCCGCATACACTTGAGACGATACTCCAAGGTGGTGCAGTAGGTCGGACTGTGGTCAATACAATATCAGATCTGCCATCCGCATAAGTTTCCAAGTCCTAAGACATGCTAATTCTACCTGATTGGGTCACAGTACATGTGGCTGGAAAGGAAGGATTGGCATGTGTTTTGATAGAAAAAAACGAAGTCTGGTTCGAAGAACAATGAAGTCGATACTTATAAGTGGAGTGTTGATCACAAGTGTCTGGACCCTGGTGGCATGTTCGGCATCATCCATTGAGCAGGAGCGGAAGGTCTACACCCGTGAAGCGACAGATGAAGGGAATGTGCGGGCACAGAGTCAAGGACACGGATTAAACGGTGAATTGGTAAGTGAGATCAGTAAGAGTTTTGAAGCAAAAAGCATTCAGCTGATGAATAACATGTTTGAAGATGATGGCCATGGTGGGATCTCTTATATGTACTTGTTGAATGGAAGTAGTAGACATATCGTGAAAGTCCACATTTTCAGTGATGCAGCAACCCGTGCTGCCGGCATGAAACAAATGTATAGTGAGAATGCTGATGAGGCTGTCTTGGAGAATGCGCTTGGCCGGACAACGATTCGCAGCAAAGGATACGTCTCACTCGTGTATACAGCTTCGGGTGGGGAAAAGGACAAGTATGAACAGGATGTCATGCAGGTGTTCCAACATGTGCTGGGGCAACTAAGGTAAGTAGAGTGAGATACCCGTCGTACTATAACTTACAGCTGAAAATAAACCCGAAAACCCGTCTGATCTTTCAGACGGGTTTATATATTTCACGCATGACATGCCGCAGTTCAGGCAAAATGAGTTTTTCCATGGCCAATTTGACGGCACCTCTGGAACCTGGCATGGAGAATACCGCAGTGCGTCCAATCGTACCAGCGACGGCTCTGCTCAGGATGGCAGCTGAACCGATATCTTCGGTGTAACTGAGAAATCGGAAGATCTCACCGAAACCTGGAAGTTCCTTGTCGAGCAATGAGGATACCGCTTCGTATGTCGTATCTCGGGGAGCAATTCCTGTTCCGCCGCTAAGCAGCACGGCTTCAATATCATCACGAACAGCTGCATCCTGCAGGATGCTTCGAATGTTCTCCGTTTCGTCTGGTGTAATGATGTATTCAACAATCTGATACCCTGCTTCATTCAGAAGCTGATGCATGAGCTGGCCACTGGTGTCCGTGTCTTTGGTGCGCGTGTCTGACACTGTAACAATCATGCACGATACCGTGGTCGGAGCTTCCTGGCGATGTTGTTCCACTGAACTAGTCATGAAACTTCCTCCTTCAATCAACATGTCCTCATAGCATAGACCATCCGTTAGCATCAGGCAATGTACTGGGGAAGAATTGAACATGATTGCATAACGAATGCGGGATGGTGTACACTCGCTAGATACAGATAGATCAGGTTACAAGAAGGACAATCAGAGAGGTGTATACGCATGAATGAAACAATTTTAAAAGAACAATCCATACCTGTATATATACTGTCAGGTTTTTTGGGGAGTGGCAAAACAACACTGCTTGTTCAGTTGATCGAACATTGGCAACAGCAGGGTTTGCGTCCCGCAGTGGTTATGAATGAGTTAGGCGAAGTCAATCTGGATGGTCAGATTGTGGATTCCACCGTTCCCATGACAGAGATGTTAGGTGGATGCATCTGTTGTACCGTTCGTGGTGACTTGGGATTGCAACTTGCTGATCTCGTTCAGGAGGAATCACCTGATGTGATCGTTATTGAAGCAACCGGTGCGGCGAATCCAATGGAGATTCTGGATGCGGTAACGGAGACCTCACTCTACATGCGACTGGAACTGAAAAGTCTCATCACGGTTGTGGATGCAGCACATCTATCTGGTCTGTATCAGGAGCAGAAGGGGCAGACCTTCAAACTAATGCAGGAGCAGATTCGTTGTGCGTCTGTGCTTCTCTTAAACAAAACGGATCGGGTGAGTGCACAGGAGCTGAAGGATCTGGAACAGCTCTTGGCAAAATGGAATGGCTTCGCACCTGTAATTCCTACAGTCAAATGTGAGGTGGAGATGGATCTGTTGCTTCGCAGTGGGGCAGACGTGCATGTGCATGATTCAGCTTCTGAAGCAGATAAGCCGGCTCACCATGAGCATACGGAAACCTGTGGTACACATGGATGCAATCATGGACATGAACATCAGTCGGTTCAAGGCGATGCTACGAATAATGACGCATCCTATAGCCATGTTCATGACCACAGTCACGAGCATGCTGTTCCTCATGCATCACACGAACATGTCATGGTTTATACGCATTATTTCAGTCAACCGGTGAACAGCGAGGCGTTTGAACAATTTGTATCCGCATTGCCACGTGATGTGTATCGAGCAAAAGGTATTTTATCATTTAGTGACACGGCGAGCCGCTTCTGGTTCCAGTATGCCTACCGTGAATCGGACTACATGAAGATCACACCTCAGGGAAATGTCCCTAATGTTGCTGTGTTTATAGGTGAACATTTTGACCAAACTGTCATTCGTGACCAATTACTGGAATTGGAAGCGATAAAGTAAGTTAGATGATTCAATATTCCTCCCAACTGGGTATTAAGAAGCATAGCAAACTTTGCCTGGGAGGTAACTTTAAATGACACAACAACAATATCAACAATGTATCGATGCTTGCCTGGAGTGCATGAATGCTTGCAACGTATGTTACATATCGAGTCTGAAAGAATATGATCTGGCGATGCTGCGTGATTGTATCCGTTTGAATCGGGAATGTGCGGAGATCTGCAGTTTTGCTGCACAAGCGATGACACGTGGAAGTGATTTCATTGCTGAAATATGCGAATTGTGTGTGAAAGCTTGTGAAGCTTGCGCCGCAGAGTGTGGCAAACACAACCACGATCACTGCCAAGCATGTGCAGAGGCTTGCCGCAGATGTGCAGAAGCTTGCCGGTTGATGGCAGCAGTAGCATAATTACTATTTCACTGGAACATATAATAAAAACCGATAATGACCTTGGTCCCCTAAGGGAAGGTAGTGAAACACAGGCATCTGAGACGATGTGCCTATGTGTATTGCCTTTCTGTAGGGGATTTTTAATGCAGGTTGCCAAGTCTAAACGTGGTATGTATAATGATGGGAATGAATTGAAACGAAGAATATCAATGATCGGGAGAGTAGCCAGATCCATACATGACAGCGAGCCGGGAGAGGTGGGAGCCGGTATGACATGACCTGTGTGAACCGCACCCGTGAGATGGTTATCCGAAAAGATGTACGTATCCCGATTGGGGATAGGCCAGATCTGTCTGAGGGTAACTCGGCTTGCGACCGTTATACGCATCGAGCGGAACAGGTTCTGCGGGTATGCATGTTGATGCATATGAAGAGCAACCTGTTCACTTAGAGTGGTACCGCGGGAACTGTTAAGTCAGCTCTCGTCTCTTATGTAGAGACGGGAGCTTTTTTGTGTTAATTTTCAGCCACTAATGAATGGATAAGGAGTGTTTGACATGTTGATGAAGCAGGCTGCGGCCGATATTGCGCCTTTAACGGGATTGACTGAAGAAGAAGTTATGAGATTACTGGAGGTTCCACCACAAGCGGAGATGGGGGATGCAGCATTCCCTTGTTTTGCATTAGCGAAGTCATTAAAAAAAGCACCGGCAGTCATTGCAACTGAGCTCGCAACGGGATTACAGGCATCTGGAATTGAAGCGACTCCGGCCGGGCCGTATGTAAATATCCGCTTTAATCGGGAGGCGCTCGCGCCGAATCTGCTAAAAGAACTGGGAGATGCCGCATTCGGTAAGCTTCAGCTTGGTCAGGGTTCGCGTGTCGTGATTGATATGTCTTCTCCTAACATCGCGAAACCCTTTGGTATCGGACATTTGCGTTCTACTGTCATTGGTGCAGCACTGTATCGGTTGTATAACGAAGCGGGTTATACCTCTGTAAGTGTGAATCATCTGGGAGACTGGGGAACCCAGTTTGGTAAGCAGATTGCAGCATACAAAAGATGGGGCAATGATGAAGCATTGCAGGCAGATCCGATCCGTACGTCCCTGGAACTGTATGTGCGCTTCCACGATGAGGCAGAGAACGATCCTTCCCTGGAGATGGAGGCACGGGAGTGGTTCCGCAAGCTAGAGCAAGGGGATGAAGAAGCGCAGCGGTTATGGGCGTTCTTTGTGGAAGTCAGCATGAAGGAATTCAACCGGATGTATGAACGTCTGAATGTACAGTTCGACCATACGTTGGGGGAGAGCTTTTACAATGACAAGATGGGCGCGGTGGTTGAAGAACTCAAGGCGAAAGGTTTACTTGAAGAGAGTGATGGAGCACTCGTGGTACGTCTGGAGGACGAGAACATGCCCCCGTGCCTGATTATCAAAAAAGACGGAACAACCATCTATCCTACACGGGATTTGGCTACGGCGGTGTATCGTCATGAGGTGATGAAGGCAGATCGCTTGTTATACGTGGTCGGAGGCGAGCAGAAGCTGCATTTCCGGCAGGTATTTGCGGTCCTTTCCCGGATGGGGCATGAATGGTCTGCGAAATGTGAACATATCCCGTTTGGATTAATGCGTTTTGAGGGACGGAAAATGTCTACACGTCGCGGTAAAGTCGTCTTCTTGCAGGAAGTGTTGGATGAGGCAGTCGCTCGTGCTTTGCAGATTATTCAAGAGAAAAACCCGAATCTGGAGAACCCTCAGAAGGTAGCTGAGGCTGTTGGTGTAGGTGCTATTATCTTCGGTGATCTGCGCAATAATCGGTTAAACGATGTGGACTTCTCACTGGAAGATGCGGTGAGTTTTGAAGGAGAGACCGGACCTTATGTGCAATATACCCATGCTCGGATTCAAAGTGTGCTTGCCAAGGCAGAAGAAGCGATACGTGTAGAAAATGAAAACCATCTGACTAACGCCAGCCTTGCGGATGGTGAGAATGAAAAAGTGACCACTTCATCCGGTATCGGAGATACCGCTTGGGCATTACTGAAACTGCTCGGTGAATATCCCGAATATCTGGCAAAAGCAATTCATCGGAATGAGCCTTCGGTCATTGCCAAATATACAATAGATGTCGCTCAGGCGTTCAACCGCTTCTATCACGCCGAACGGATTGCGGATGCGTCATCTGATGTAAGATCCTTCCGGGTGGCATTGGCCAAACGGACTGCCGAACGCCTCGCTTACAGTTTACATTTGCTAGGTGTGCAAGCTCCAGAACGGATGTGATCCCAATGACATGGAGTACACGTGGTCTTTTCAGGAAGTCGGATCAAGCTTCACCAGACTCATCAGTCCGAGGTATATTGCTTCAACAAGTGAGCAAACGATTAGGTACTGCTCAAGTATTGAATCAAATTAATCTGGAAGTAAAACAGGGCGAATGCGCTGTGATTGTTGGCAGAAATGGCTCGGGCAAAAGCACATTGCTTCGTATGATGGCGGGTATTCTGTTACCTGACAAAGGATCGATTCATCGCACATTGAAGGGTTCTGCAAAGTATGCAGTAGATGGCCTGCCACGTGTACCCTTTACATCTAGGGAGTACTTGTGGGAGATGGGACGGATTCGGGGCATTCGCCCCGAAGAACTACGTGGGCGGATAAGAGAACTTAGCGAACTTTTATATCTTGATACCGCGATCGATCAGAAGTTACTCCTATTGTCCAAGGGCACATTGCAAAAAGTAAATTTGATTCAGGCCCTTTTAGCTGGACCGGGTGGTCTTTTGTTGCTGGATGAACCGTTATCAGGCTTGGATATTCCAGCGCAAGAGGCAGTCGTATCCCTATTGGGGGAATGGAAGGATGAAGGGACATGCATTGTTACAGCTTGTCATGAACCCTTGCTTATTGAACTTTTGGCAGACCAGGTGATTGTGTTGAAGAAAGGCAGTGTGCTCCGCTACTGGAATCGTGAGGATATACTGCAAGCTGGCGAACCGGTTGTATGTATTCAAAGTCTGGCTCCTGCTGGAGAGGATCTGGCTAATGATCCATCCATTTCACATCAACCGGGAGTGTTGTCTTTAGATCGTGATACGAGCTTGGGGAACGCAAAATCTTGGTTGTGGGATTGGAAAGTGGTTCAACAATCCACAGATGATGTCCTCCGAATGATTCTGGCTTCCGGAGGTTCGGTAGTGTCTGTACAACAGGAGGAAAGTCAATTACATATGGAAAGTCTGCTTGGAGGACAACATTCAGCTGTACATGCGAGTCGTGGAGGTGTCACAGAATCTGTGGACTTAAGCTCTTCCATGGATGGTGCGGGGGGAGAAGCCGAATGATCTATCTGACCCGATATTTGTTAAGGCATCACATTCGCTCACAGAAATATTTTGCACCGGTTATCTTTTATATCATTGCCATGTTACTGATCTATTCTTACAAACCCAACCCAATTGCGGACAGTTACAGTGTCACGGCTATGTTGTTATTTCTGGCAGCAGCTTGGCATGGAGTCATGGTGATGAATACCGAACCTGCGAAGCAGTTTCAATTACTGGTCCTTCATGCAGGAAGCAGGCGTAAGGTTGTAACAAGTCAACTCATCTGTGCCTGGATTATGCAATTCATGCTTACCGCAATTACTGTGCTATATCCCGTGTTCGCTGGAATGTTCGAAAGACAACCCACAGGTGAGGAGTGGATGATGACCTGGTTAGGACATCTGGGATTATCGCTGCTGGGATTAGGCATCAGTGTATTCTTTCAAAAATCGTACATTCCCTTGCTTAGTCGCAGTATGCCTGCCCTCATTATTGTATTATTACTATCGTTTATCCAAGGCTCGTTAAGCGAACGTTTGCCTGAATCGTTAGAATGGCTTGGTCGCATACTTCCACCAGCCTTTTATCTGGTTCGTGAGATGATGTTATTTGATGAATCAAAGATGGACTCGTTTGTTTCGGTTATGCTTTGGACTGTGCTCTACGCAATGGGGTTACTGATTATCCATGTGTGGCTGTCCGGAAGAAGAGATCTGCGGGGTTAGAAGACGCGCTTCCCGATAACTTGAATGTTGCTCTTGGTTTGGTTAGGATAGAGGGACATAGAATGGATAACATCGTACGGTTGAAGGAGGCGCTCGCATATGCAAAATACAGATATCCAGAATGGTGACATGCTGGACAGCGAACACTCCAGGGAATTGTTTGCCTATTACGGATTGGCCGTGTACTACGGGCAGGCGCTTGAACAGCAGCTGGTCAATCTAATTTTATTAATGAAAATGTCTCAGGGCAAGGCTGTGTCTGAAGAAGACCTGGAAGATCTGTACGAACGAAAGATGAGCAGTTCACTGGGGCAGCTCATTCACGAAGTACGTCATCATTTTACATTCTCTGAGGAAGAGACACGCCAATTGAATGAATTATGGCAGCAACGTAACCGTATCGTACATCATTACTTCAAGGAACGCATTCATGAGACATTCAGTCCGGAAGGACGATCCCGCATGATTAAGGAATTGGAGGATTTCAAAGACCGCGCACAGGAGTTGGAGATCCGTCTTCAGCAATATACGGGTGCCTGGATTGCAGAGCTTGGTCTGGATGCCGAATCTGCAGCAGCTCTGCAAACGCTGGAGCGTATGCATACCGAGAGTATGCAAGCAAGGGTTTTGGAAGAGGATGAATGACAAGCAGACGGATAACGAAACGCTGGATATTAATTATGGCTCTGACTGTAGTATTCGTTGGAATCCTATGGACCGTGGTTACGGCAGTACGCATATCTGCTTATACGGATGAGGATTCATCGAGGGTATCGGATGCAGCAATCATTCTGGGTGCAGCAGTGGAGGGAGATAATCCTTCACCTGTATTTCGTGAACGCATCGAACACGGGATTGAATTATACCGTCAGGGTACAGTTCGTAATCTGCTTTTCACAGGCGGGTCGGCTGATGATGGAGAACATACGGAAGCTGAAGTGGGTCAGAAGTATGCCATCGCACATGGAGTAGATCCTGCGGACATTCGCATAGAGACCAAATCCAGAATTACCGAGGAGAATCTGGTCAATTCAATTCCAATTGGTGAACAGGCCGGTTATCACACCTATACAATTGTGAGTGATCCGCTGCATATGAAACGGGCCATGAAGCTGGCTGTCGGGCTGGGCATGGATGCCGTACCCTCTCCGACACGAACAACGGCTTATCGAACCTGGCGCAGCAAGTTTCCTTTTCTCGCAAGGGAGACCGTAATGTACATGGGATATACGATCAAAGGATGGATAGACAATCCGCAGCAGCCGTGAGGTTGCGCGCGGATTGTTTTTTGTCTGGGGGAAATAAGCAGTAGAGGAACATGGCTCCTGATGAAACTAAAAACCGATCTACACCGCAATCCCCTAGGGTAGCTGTGTAGATCGGTTTTTGTGTTGCCTGTTTTATTATATTATGCATTTCCTCCTGCAAAGGAGGCTGATGTTCGGACGGTGTCGCCCGATGGATTCTCGAGTGTCGCGACCGCTGCTGCTTGCGCACCTTGCTGAAGCTGGTACATCTTATAATAGCGGCCTTTAAGCTCCATCAGTTCATCATGTGCACCCTGCTCAACGATTCGCCCACGATGCAGAACCAGAATCTGATCTGCGGAACGAATGGTGGAGAGACGGTGAGCAATGATGAAGGTGGTACGTCCTTTTTTGAGGACTTCGAGTGCGTTCTGAATAAGTGCTTCCGTTTCCGTATCGATATTGGCAGTCGCTTCATCCAGAATGAGGATGGCCGGATCAAATGCCAGCGCACGAGCGAAGGAGATTAACTGACGCTGACCAGCAGACAATGTGCTTCCTTTCTCGATTACAGGTTCGTCAAAGCCTTGAGGCAAATGAGCCAGTATACGCTCAGCGCCTACATCACGCAGCGCCTGTTCAATGCGTTCACGGGAGATCTTCTCATCGCCTAGACTGACGTTGGAAGCAATGGTGCCGGTGAACAGATACGGGTCCTGAAGTACAATCCCCATATGCTCACGAATCCACTGTTTAGGCAGATCCTTAACGTTCTGACCATCGATCGTGATCTTGCCCTTTTGCGGATCATAGAACCGGAACAGCAAGTTGATGATGGAGCTTTTACCCGAACCGGTGTGGCCGACCAGAGCCACCGTCTGACCTTGTGATGCTTTGAACGAGATATTGTTGAGCACATAGTCCTTTTTATAGGCAAAGGATACATCGTCGAAGACAACATTCCCTTTGTATCTTGGCATGGAGCCATCGGTTACGGGTTCTCCTTTTTCATCCATCAGCTCAAAGACGCGACCAGCAGATACGAGGGAGGAGTCCAGGTTGGCGAGCTGATTCACCATACCGGTGATCGGCTGGAACAAACGGCCCAGGACATCGACGAAGGCATACAGAACACCCAGGGAAATAATACTTGTGCCATCCAGCACACTGGAACCGAAGTACCACAGGACCACTGCAAAGGCGATATTCCGTAATACGTTAACCAGGTTGTGTGAGGTGAAGGCATTCAGGTTGAGCATTTTGTTCTGGTGTTTCATATAGTCATCATTCAGATCTTCGAATTCCTGCTTGGTTTGTTTCTGATGGCGGAATACGCGGATAATGGACATCCCCTGAATGGACTCGTTAATGATCGCATTGATCTCACTCAGCCTTGACCGAATGATCGTGTTGTAGCGAGTGGCGAACTTGCGATAGAGCACAATCCATGTAATAAGCATCGGCACGACGAATAATGAGATCAGGCCCAGACGAACATCGAGCAGGAAGAGTGCGACATACACACCTGTAATCGTGATGATTCCTGAGAAAAAGTTCGAAAGAACGGCAACGAACAGATCCTTGACGGCTTCTGTATCGTTTGTGACCCGAGATACAACTTTACCTGCGGGCAGGTTATCAAAAAAGTGCACTGGCAGTCGCTGAATGTGGGCATACACATCGTTACGCAGTCTTTGAATGACCTTGTTGGCTGAGGACTGCAGCCAGAATGTTTTACCAAACTCCATAATGACCGAGATCACGAGGAAGATCATGTAGTACACAATTAATTGATAGATGCTGGGCATCTCCGGTTTGTAAAAAGCAAACAGTTCACCGGCGGACAGGGGGGCTGCCGCATATTGGCCTGTTACTTCACCTGCGCGTGTAACCGTGAGGATTCCATCCGCATATGTGCGGTCTCCGTCAGGGGCATTGACCGGTTCGTTTACAAAATAAAAACTTTTGCCGGCCTGTAATACCCGCACTTCGGAACCTTTGTTTTCATCCGGTTCGAACAAGCCTTCGCGTTTGTAGTTCTTACCGTTGTAGACTGCGGCTTCATCTGAAGCTGTGGTCTCATAGAAAGGCTGCTCAATCGCGAGCAAGTGATTGTCGATCATGGATTTGGCGATGAACGGCCCGGCAAGCTCGGCCGCAACACCAATGGTAAGCATAATTAATGCAGCGATAAATGTTCCTTTGGCTTTCAAGGCGTAATCAAGCAGCCTTTTGCCTGTATTAGACTTCAATGTATTGACCTCCTACGTGGACAGATTGGACTCGACCTGTTGCCGTTCATACTGTTCACGGTACCAGCCGTTCATGGCTAACAGTTCCTGGTGAGTGCCTTCTTCCGTAATTTTCCCGTGCTCCAGTACGATGATTCGGTCAGCATGTTCAATAGCAGACAGGCGATGAGTCGAGATCAGCGTGGTTTTGCCCGAGCGTTTGTTGCGTATATTTTCAATGATTTTAGCTTCAGTACGTGCATCGACAGCAGATAAAGCATCATCAAGGATCAGAATATCAGGATTAGCAATAAAGGCACGTGCCAGCGATACCCGCTGTTTCTGTCCACCGGACAGAGAGATTCCTTTTTCACCAACGAGTGTATCCAGTCCATCCGATAAGGTTCCCAGATCCCCGTCAAAAGCGGCGGTACGGATGGCTTCCATGATGACTTCATCACTGGCCCCAGGTTTACCAAATTGAATGTTCTGACGAACGGACTTGGAGAACAGCACTTGTTCCTGTGGTACATAGCCGATCCAGCTATGCAAGTCATCTTTGGCGATATCCTGAATCGGATGACCCGAGATGCTTAATGTACCCGAACCAGCAGGGTATTCATGAAGCAGTTGTTTGAGCAAAGTAGACTTACCGCTACCCGTACGACCCACAACACCCAAGGTTTGACCCCTTCGCAGCGAAAAGCTGATATGACTGAGATTGTCGACAGTGGAGCTAGGATAACGGAATGTAACATCTTGCATCGCAATTTCTTCCGGATTCGTAACGTGAGCAGGTTGCTCCACATCCTGTACAGCAGGTTCAACCGATAATGTCTCGTTGACCCGATCAAGTGAAGCGCTACCGCGCTGCATCAGGTTAATCAATTCGCCGATGGCGAACATAGGCCAGATCATCATCCCCAGGTACATATTGAATGATACGAGATCACCCAGAGTAATTTCATTATGGAATACAAGATATATGCCGTAGGCCAGTGCAATCACATAACTGAGTCCAACGAAGAGCCGGATGGTGGGTTCGAATAGGGCATCCATTCTGGCAACAGCGAGGTTTTTGCGATACACATCTTCGGTCACATCGGCGAACCGTTTTTCGTCCAGACGTTCCTGCACATAGGCACGCACGACACGGATACCGGCAATGGATTCCAGCACCTGGTCATTCATATCTCCGAATGCATCCTGTGCGAGGGTGTAACGTTGATGTACAGCTTTACCATAGATCATCATGGCAATGGCGATAAAAGGTAATGGCAGGATTGCCGCCAGGGTCAGTTTCCAACTAACCAGAAAACCCATAGCGAACAGTACGGTGGCCAGAAAGGCTGTAGAGTCTGTTAAAGTCAGCATGCCGAAGCCTGCTGTAGTGGCAATGGAACGAAGATCATTGGTGGCCCGAGCCATCAGATCGCCAGTTCTGTTTTTCTCAAAAAAGGGAGGAGTCATCCGCAGCAAGTGGTCCATAAAGCGCGAACGAAGAAGCCGTTCCACCAGATTGGCACCACCAAACAGTTTGTGCATCCAAACGTATGTAACCAGATAGATAATGATGACCGTTCCTAGAATAAGCAAGATATAACGCGTAAGTGAGGTGCCGGTAATGGAACCGCGCACAATCTCGTCGATGGCATTGCCAAGAAGACGAGGAGGCAGCAGTTCGGCAATGCCCACCAGAATAAGCAAGATGACACCGGTTAGGTATCGTTTGCGTTCCAGCCGGAAGAACCAGGCCAGGTTTTTAAGTACAGAGAACAAGTGTTATCCCTTCCTTTCGATATCCGAAAAATGCAGATTCCGTTCATGTATGCCGAAATGTACCCACAAAAAAAGACATACCGCACGCAGGCGGTATGTCTTCATATCATCATACGGCAGCATGGCTCAGAGAACAGAGCCGCCACCATATATAAGTTCGATTGTGAGTAAACATCACAGAGGTTCTAATGTAAGACCGCCTGTAATGCCGACTTATGAACGGAATAATGATTTCGGGTGTGCTCCGGTATTTAATTGTGTGTTGAATTGAACAATCATATGTTTGTTAAACACCGTAATCACCCTTTCTTTTTTGGAAATAAATACAATGTAGACCTCGTATGTTTGCATCTTAACACCGGCTTTTACAATCTGTCAAACATTTTTCACAATTTATTTTGTCTTTATAGGAGCACTCGGGTTTGTATTCAAGTCCCTGTAGAGATATGATGGAACATATATATACAGAAGGAGCTGACACCAAATGAGTACCATACATGTATCCGATCAAGCTGCTCGCTGGTACAAGGAAGAACTGAATTTGAGCGAGGGAGACAGCATTCGATTTTTTGCCCGTTATAGCTCAGGCGGAGGTCTTCACCCTGGATTTTCGCTAGGTATTGCTGTGGAAAAACCAAGACATCCTGCCGATCAAACCGAAGTATCGGGAATTCAATTCTTTATGGAAGATCACGATTATTGGTATCTGAAAGGGCACCAACTGCATGTAGATATCGTTGATGAAGGTCAGGATATCGAATATCGTTACACTGAAATATCTAATCCTTGAAGTATTCTGCTAGGCAATAAATGAATCACAGGTCGCCACCGGCTTCCGAATAGGAGGAGGGGATAAGCAGTGAATCTGCCAGCACGAGATTTGGCCCAGTATATCGCAAAACGCTCTCATATTGTTGTAAAAGCGGCGGTGCGGGCTGAGAACGAACAAGGTGAATTACTGCTGATTCAGCATGCGGAACACGGTCAATGGCGGTTGCCAGCTGGTGAGATGCGCCCTGGGGAAGCCATAGAAGATGCTGCGCATCGGGAGTTATGGGAAGAGACAGGTTGGACCGTTGATACCATGACACTGGAAGGTCTGTATTCAGGGCCTGATCTTCGGTCTCTGCATTCGAGCGGAGATGAAGAGTATTATGTCATTGCCCTGTTCCGGACAGTGATCATTCAGGATGATCTTGTGGAGTCACGTGTCAATAGTGATGCGGGTCTTAAGTTTTACGCACAGGAGTCGTTACCACCTCTGAATGAAATTAGCCGAATTCTGTTAGCTCGGGATAATGTAGAATAAAATAAGTTGACGCAAAAATGACCTTGGCATCCACGTAAAATGGGTGACAAGGTCATTTTTTTGAAAATCGGATTCACGTGCTCTAATCATGAATTACACCTGATCCAGTGATTCATCATCCATCGCAAAATCAAAATCATCGATATCGAATACCTGTACAGGTGATTCAGACTCAATGATGCGTGCGATCAATTCAACCTGATCGGTGAGAATCGGGATACTCAGGCGCTGAGATGTCAGCAGCAATTCTGTCTCAATGGGATCGAAATACTCCCCGTACTGTGCCGTATCTATTGCATTGATAATGGCAATGGATACTTGGTCACCAAATAAAATGGAGGGGCTTTTGGCCCATGGAACAAGTAACGCACGCTCTATTTTTTTCTTATTCAGTGGTTCCTCGAAATAAGAAATCATTTCATTGATTTTGGATTTTACATGCTGATCATCTGCCGGGTTATCCATCATGGGATCAGGACTGGTCTGGAATTCATATAGCTCAAGGATGGTGGTATAAGGAAAAATATATTCAACAGGCGCGGGCGGCGCTAGCAATTGACCGTAAATAGCCACCATCACGGCTTCTGTAATAAACTGACGTGACATGGTTCCTTATTCCTCCTGGGCCATTAATAGTTGCAAAGTGAATCTATATCTTATGCAACAGCATAACCATAATATGGGTTATTCTGCTGTAGACTTGTGTACATAATTTGCATGAATAGAAGTATATCACACAACGGTGGGAAATACAGCCAATCTGCAGAGCATGTCAGGTCACAACGATCACAACCGAATCAGGATTTGCCCAGTAGCAGTGACAGTATTCCTGCAGCAATCAATGGACCCACAGGTACACCCTTGAATAGGGCAACCCCAAGTACCGTTCCGATTAACAGCCCTGCAACGACAGTTGGCTGTGTACTCATCAGCGTAGCGCCACGTCCTCCGAGATATGCCACCAGTAATCCTACGCCAATGGCGAGCAGTGATTTCCAGTGCAGGAAAGACTCACCGATCGTCTGCAGACTCATCTTGCCACTGGCAAGAGGTGCCATCACGCCAATGGTCAGAATGATGATGCCCAGTGTAAGTCCGTATTTTTCAAGCCATGGAAATGCCTGATTCAGGTTCAGGACTCGTAGCAACAACAGAAATACCATCGCTACGGTCACAGGTGTGTTGCTGCTGATAATCCCGAGAGCCGCAAAAACAAGTAGCAGCAGGGAAGTCATATCCATGGTTTTCATTTCCCTTCAGTCTGTCCACGTTGTTTGCTAACGATATGTTCCGCAATGTACCGTCCATGCCAGCGCCCGGATTCAATAAAGACTTCATTGGCATTACGCCCCGAAGCGATGACTCCGCCCACATATACACCAGGTACGCTGCTTTCCATCGTTTGTTCATCATATAGAGGTTTATCCATATCATCAGACATCTCCACACCTACCGACGTGAGTAGTTGACGATCTGGACGGAAACCGGTCATTGCCAGTACGAAGTCATTATCCAGTTCCCGAGTGGAACCATCCGTGTGTATCAGACGAATTGAATCATCGAGTATTTCATTCACGCGTGATTCCAGGTGCAGTGTGATATGACCTTTTGTCACCATGCTCTCGAATAGCGGGCGTACCCATGGTTTAATATGCTGGGACAAACCACTGCCGCGATACACCATATCAATATGTGCTCCGACCCGAACCAGTTCCATGGCCGCGTCTACGGCTGAGTTGCTTCCGCCAATAATGGCGACACGTGTACGGGTATAAGGGTGGGCTTCCCGGAAGTAGTGGGTTACCTTATCTTTATCTTCTCCAGGGATGCCCAGATAGTTAGGATGGTCAAAATAACCGGTAGCTACAACGACATTGCGTCCAACATGAACGATGGCTTCCCCGCGGCGATTGAGCGTATGTACCTCAAACGTACCATCATCCTTGCGTATGATTTCACGGGCTTCTTCATAGTTATGAACACGCAGACCAAAATGTTCGGCTACCCTGCGATAATAGGCAAGTGCTTCATAACGAAACGGCTTATCATTAGGTGTGCTGAACGGAACGTTTCCGATCTCAAGCAGCGGCGCTGTGCTGAAAAACTGCATATGGGTTGGATACAGATAAATAGATTGAACGATATTGTATTTCTCAACGATCACAGCGGACAGTCCCAGCCGCTCACATTCAATGGCAGCAGACAGACCGCATGGGCCTCCGCCGATAATAATGACATCTTCCATGTTCTTAATCCTCCTTATTTCAAGCAATATAATCCTACCGTAAAAAGCGAGCTAATGCCAGTTCAAGAGAGAGTTAAACCCAGACAAGCTTACTTGAATCCAAAGGAGTTGACGTGGAGAGAGGAAAAGACTAATATCAAATTAGATATTTATCTAAATGAAAGCGAGATGAACGATGATGCAGCTGGAGAAAATTGTGGCTTATCATAAAGCGTTGGCTGACCCGACCCGGCTTCGCATGCTGCTGTTGTTGGCACAGGGTGAACTGCACGGACAGGCACTTGCCGAGCGGCTGAATCTGTCACAGCCCACCGTGACACATCATGCATCCAAGCTGAGAGAGGCGGCGCTGATTAAGGAACGACGGGAGAAAAATACAGTGTACTTCACACTGAATCCTTCGTTTATCCGCGAGAATGCGCAGGCTTCGGTTGACTTTATCTTTAAGCGAGAGGAGGTTACGGATATGAGTGATGTGAACGAAACACTGAAAGCGTCGGTCATGAGAAATTTTTTCTCCAAAGATGGACGACTGCGGCAGATTCCCGCTCAATACAAGAAAAAGCTGATTGTACTTGGTCATCTGGTCGAGCAGCTTGAGTTCGGTCGGAAGTATACCGAGAAAGAAATGAATACATTTATACAGAAGTATCATGAAGATTTCGCTACCATTCGGCGGGAATTTATCATGCATCAGTTCATGTATCGGGAAGAAGGGATCTATGAACTGAATCCGAAGGAAATGTGGACGCGCTGGGATCAGGTCAAATAGAGTAGGCTGGAAAAAAAGTTTGGGCTTGACAAATGCAAAGCCCAGTGTGTAACATAATGGATAATTCTACAAGGGAGGCGATTGTTTATGACAAAGTTAAATGCAGTATACGTTAATTTGAATATGAACAGCGTCTCCGGAACGGATCAAAGCATGTAATTTTGCGTTAGTTGGATAGCAGTATCCATTGTAACGTGGAGTATGTCATGCTCAGATGAAGCCACGGGTGACGCACCCGTGGCTTTTTGGTTTGCCGATAAAAGGGTGTTCCTGAATTGAATATAGCGGATGGTAAAGTATGATATCCGGTATATCTACGAGAAGGGATGATCTTTAATTCGTCTAACTACTTATTGCCGCGGGTGTATTTCTACTCGTGGTTTTTTGTTTTGATCTGAACCGGAGATGATTGTTCACTGGTCTTGAACGAAGTAAACAAACTTATTTTGGGAGGAATTTATATTTTAGATAACCATATTGAAAAGTACGGCTGGTCTGCAAAGTGGCAGGAACTGTGGCAAGTGACAGGAATGGAAGAGCAGGATAGAAAGCCAGCCAGAATTATCGCAGATCATGGACACCTGCAACGTTTGATTACAGAAGAGGGCGAACGCTGGGGGAGAATTTCGGGCCGAATGCGTCATGATAGTCTGGAAACGAGTTTGGTACCAGCAGTTGGAGATTGGGTGGCGATTACAGGCCAGGCAGGTGAAGAAGCAATTATTCATCATCTGGTGCCACGTCAGAGCAGGGTATCGAGACAGGCGGCAGGTCCAGTGACCAAAGAACAATTAATCGCTGCAAACGTGGATACACTGTTAATCGTGGCTGCACTTAATCATGATTTCAACCTTAGACGACTCGAAAGATACGTGATGATGGCTTGGAATGGTGGCGTAAGGCCAGTCATTGTCTTGAGCAAAAGTGATCTGTGCAACAATGTGGAAGAACAGATCCGAAATGTAGAAGGAATCGCTCCAGGTGTTGAAGTGCTTGCGATATCTGCAGTGGAGGACCAAGGCAAATCTTTACTGGAACGATATTTGCAGCCAGGGTTGACTGTTGCGCTCACAGGATCTTCGGGCAGTGGCAAGTCTACGCTGGTGAACTGGATGATGGGTGAGGATGTGCAACTTACACAGTCTGTTCGTGAGGGCGACAGCCGAGGGAGACATACCACAACACACCGGGAGATGTTTGTACTTCCACAGGGAGCCGTATTGATCGATACTCCAGGAATGCGTGAGCTTAACCTATGGGATGAGGGGAATGATGGGCTGTCGCATGCGTTTGGAGAAATTGAAGAACTTGCGGCAACGTGCAGATTCCTGGACTGCAGTCATACACGGGAAGCAGGATGTGCAGTGAAAGAGGCCATACAGGATGGTTCATTAGATGAAAAAAGACTGAATAATTATCTGAAAATGCAGAAGGAATTGCAATATCAGCAACGCAAGGAAGAAGTGGCATCCAGAAAGCGTACCGCTTCCAGCAAACCGGCCACTAGTCGCAAACCCAAGCACTCCCGCAGTGTGAAAGAGTGGGAGGAAGTCTGAAATCAGGCGGGCATCATCTGTTACCTTGCATAAGATAGGTCAGGAGGGATGTCATTATGCCAGATTACAGGATTATTGTAGATCTGTCTGACCACATGTTATATCTTCTTGATGGCAATCAGGTGATTAAGGGCTATCCCGTAGCCACAGGCAAGATGCTCACGCAGACGCCAAACGGGGAGTTCACGATTATTAACAAGCAATCCAATCCAGGTGGGCCATTTGGCGTGTTGTGGATGGGGCTGTCTGCTCCCCATTATGGGATACACGGAACCAATGAGCCTTGGTCTATTGGCAAATCCGTCTCCCATGGTTGTATACGCATGTACAACTCGGATGTACTGGATCTGTCGTCCAAGGTTTCTGTAGGCACTAGAGTAACGATCCGGCCCTAGGGCCGGATTTCACTTTATGGGAGGTAGTTCAAAAAGTCCGCTTTTGATTACGAATCATACCTAGCGGCATGATCAGCATCGAATATGAAACTCAACCGAAATAAGCGGGTGGCTTTCGAAGTATGTTTCCTGAGGAAACATTGTGGTTGCTCACGTAGCTCTATCTACGCTCCGCTACTCCATTTCTAGCTTCATTCCATCTTCTTGGTACTTAAAACCAGACTTTTTGAACACGTATTATAAGGTTAAGATAGCCAGTTACCAAATAAGTTCTTACAACCAGAACTGGAGTGGATGAATTTGGAATTATAGAAAGATGAACATATAATATGGTAAAGCTATGGCAGTTATGAGAGAAAGCGAGTGATAGCGATGTTAATCCGGCCGGCGCGCGAAGGGGATGCGCAAGGAATAGCCCATGTACATACAGAGAGTTGGAAAACAACGTATCGAGGAATTGTGCCCGACGATTTTTTGGATCATTTGACTATAGAATCAAGATTGTCGCAGTGGGAGAGGACCATTCGTTCTGGCGAAAAAGATCAGATCTTGGTGGTAGCTGAACAGGATCATGGGAACATTGTCGGATTTGCTTGTGGGGGTAAGGAGCGTGAAGGCAAATTACCTTATGATGGAGAGTTGTACGCTATATATTTGCTGAAGGAAGTGCAACAACTGGGGATAGGTGGGCAACTGGCAACACATGTCGTTAATCATCTGCAGTCCTTCAATATGAAACGTTTGATCATATGGGCTTTGGAACGTAATTCAGCTTGTCGCTTCTATGAGAAGATGGGAGGCACTCCCGTCCACACACAGTCTATCCGTATTGGTGGTCAAGATCTGATTGAGGTTGGCTACGGATGGGAAGAATTGAGCCTCTTTGGAGAGAAGAGCCTGCCCGATTGATGAAAGAGGTACAGATGGGGGACAGAATACTCGGGTTGTATTGTTTCCTTAAACTTAAAGAATGGAATAGCTAATTCAGGTCTGCACGTTTGCGTAATTCTGAACAAGGTTAATGATGTATTACACCGTTGTGCAGGTGTGACATTCAATTTTGATCAGGAGGCGTATTCACATGACTTTAATGGAAACCGAACATAAAACATGGACGAAACAATATATTAATGGCGAATGGGTAGATGGCTCCGGTGAGAAAACAATGGAGAATATCAACCCTTATACGGGAGAAGTTATTGCCACATGGCGCTCTTCCAATAAAGAAGACATAGATAAGGCGTATGAGTCTGCTCATAAAAATTCGATTGAGTGGGCGAAGTCATTACCTGCTGTGAAAGAAGAGGTACTGCGGAAAGTTTCATCTCTGATGGCAGAGCGAAAAGAGGAGATCATTCAACTGTTGATCATAGAATCCGGGAGTACCCGAATCAAATCGGAGGCGGAGTTTGCAGCGGCTAAACGCATTGTGGATGAGTCAGCATCTTTTCCTTATCGTATGAAGGGTGAGATTATTCCGTCCAATACTCCTGGTAAAGAGAATCGTGTAATTCGGGAGCCGAAGGGTGTGGTCGGTGTGATCGGGCCGTGGAATTTCCCTTTACATCTATGTCTTCGATCCGTAGCTCCGGCGATTGCTCTCGGCAATGGGGTGGTAATTAAACCGGCATCAGACACTCCGATTACGGCAGGTTGGCTCATTGCTGATTTGTTCGAACAAGCCGGTCTGCCTGGGGGCGTGCTAAATGTCGTTGCCGGAAGTGGCAGTGAGATCGGGGATTACTTTGTGGCTCATCCGATTCCCAAAGTAATTTCATTCACGGGTTCCACAGAAGTTGGACAGGGAATCGGTAAACTGGCGGGTGAACATTTAAAAGAAACGGCACTGGAGCTAGGCGGCAACAACGCCATGGTTGTGCTGGAAGATGCGGATATTGAACGTGCTGCCGAAGCCGCGGTCTTTGGCAAGTTTTTGCATCAGGGACAGATCTGCATGGCTCTGAATCGTATCATTGTGCATGCTGATATTTACGACAGATTCGTTGATTCATTTGTTGCCAAAACGAAGAATGTGCAGGCAGGTGACCCGGCTAATGCCAAAACACTCGTAGGTCCTCTCATTCGTGAAAAAGAGGTAACACGGTTGCAGGATCTTGTGAACAAAGCCAAGGACGAAGGCGCACGTCTATTGCTTGGTGGGATCAACAAAGGCAGTGTGCTGTCTCCTACTGTACTTGCTGATGTTAAACCTGAACAAGATATTGTGCAGCAGGAATTGTTTGGCCCGGTGGCAGTGATCATGAAGGCTCATGATGAGCATGAAGCTGTGCGTTTGGCGAATGATACTCCTTATGGACTTAGTGGTTCCGTATTCACCAAAGATCTGAATCGAGGATATCTGGTTGCCCAGCGCATTGAATCTGGTATGGTGCATGTAAATGATCAGTCCGTGAACGATGAAGCGCATGTGATGTTTGGCGGTGAAAAGGCTTCAGGGATTGGACGTTTCGGTGGTGATTGGGCAATTGAGAAGTTTACACGTACTCGTTGGATCAGCATTCAGCACCAATATCGGGAATATCCAGGAGTGAAATAAGTCGAAAAAGGATGAACTAGCAGGGTCGTTTATGAACGATTAGAGTGAGTTGCAAAAAGATCGACAAATCATGCGAAAGCCCGTCCCAGCTTGGTGGGACGGGCTTTTTGCAGAATTTTACACCACAGCAAAATACGACTTAATATAAGAGTGGAAAAGCTGTTTGGCTCTGACGCTATCTGGTTATTTATGGATACACGGAAGAATCGATCCGTAAATCCAATGGCAAAGGGGCTTTAAATTCATGTCCATTGACCGCTTTATTCTGAGGAAACTGAATACCTGTCAGGAAGAACATACACGTGCCAATTTGGTTCGGCTGTTTGTCATTCGTATTCGTAAAGCCGAGATTGCGGAAGAGCATGATGCCGCCTATGTCCTTAGCAAAGTGCACTGAGTGATGGCTGATCATAACTGCAATCCGCTGTTAACGTGTATACACCTCAAAAAGGAAGCTTGTCTATAACGACAGCTTCCTTTTTCATGTCTTGTCATAAATGTGGCTTGGTAGACTCCTTTTAATATAATGATAAAGCAAGGGAGTCGTTTTCACTTCGACTGTGGAGAATCGCTTCTCCATTAACAATCTCAATACTAATTAAAGAATGCAGACATTTTTGAATGGCACGTTTACCGTTGCTAATTTTATGCTCAAGAGCACTGCTAAGCAATCTTAATGTCTTCTGCATGGGCTGTTTGTTTTCTTGATTAAAGTATACAGGGATTGATTTGTTTTGAAAGGTTATTAGGGTTCTCACTTGAAATCACCTCACGGTTGTTATTTCATACAGGTAATATTAAATTCCAATGCTTAAAATTACCTTAAAATCAGCTTATGAAAACATAAAGGTGGGTAATGTTTGAAAAGTGTTCACAATTCAATTGTGAGCGAAGGAATAAAAGTCCCGAAAAACAAAACCTAATTACCATTTAAATGGAATAGAAAATGAAAATTTTCGTATCCTCGCAATATTCAAAAGCATAACTGCCACGAAAGTTCTGAGTCAAATGTACGATATTTTAATATATACGTGGGTCATATGTAACAAAATTACAGGTGGCACATTGCAAACAGGGTGTTTATGTAAGAAAATAGGGTTGATATAACGATTCATTCTCTTTTTTTTGATTTAATCTGACATTAGGACAATTTACATATGAGACCATGGGAGGGATTCGGATGATTCTAACCGTGTATTCCGGCCGCGAGGAAGGAGAATGGTTCGACATCGATGTTCCGGATGAATGCACCATTGAACATTTGAAGACATTACTTGGCGTTCGCATTTTCGGACAGGCACCGGGAGACGGCATTCAGTACATCCTTGAAGCCAAGTTTCCGGAGGGGCTGTGGTTCTCTCCGCAGAACGCACAGCAGTTAATGGAAACAGGGCTGCGGCAAGGCAGTTGCGTACGTGTCCAGCGGGCTTTTTCAACGACTTCGGAAGAAGCGCCTGTATATGGGAGACGTTCATTATTTCAAAAGGACAGCAACGAATAGGGCTTTTGAACGTATACATTCTATTGAACGAACTAAAGGAGGTCTTCTCTTCGTGAATGTGTTATATCAGCGTTCTCCAAGAATGACACCGGTTCTCAAGGAAGAAGGACTCGAAATACTCAGGCCTCCAACAGAACCGAGCAAACCCACGTTTTCCATGATATCCATTATTGTGCCGATCATGATGACCATGGTCAGCATTGGTTTCTACGTATATATCAATATGACCGGCAAAATGGGCAACAGCAATTATATGATGTTTCAGATGATGACGGTCATGATGATGCTTACTTCTTACACCATTCCATTCTTCGTGTATCTGAGCAACAAGAAATCATATCGCAAAAAATTGGAAGAACGAAAAACAATGTATCTTGCCCAACTGGACAAACACCGGGAAGAACTGAAAGAAGCTCAGGCGGAGCAAGTGAAGAGCCTGTATGAAATTCATGGGGATCCGGGTGTGTGCCTTCAAGTGGTGAAGAACCGGAACAGTTCCTTGTGGGAGCGTTCACCAGAGGATGATGATTTCCTTCAGGTGCGCATTGGTACGGGAGAGATTCCATTCCGTATCAAACTTCAGGTTCCACGGATTGATGGTTATGAGAAGGATGAGCTAATTGAAGCCGCCCATGAACTTGCGGGTGAATTTCAGACGGTACCGGATGCTTCCATTACATTGCCTTTGTTCCAATCGAAGGTTATGGGACTGGTCGGTGATCGAGAGGAAGTGCTTGCTTCCCTGCGAGTCATCATCTCACAACTGACGGTACGTCACTCCCCGGATGAACTGAAGCTTGCTGCTTTCTATGAAGAAAAGGACAGCAAGGAATGGGATTGGCTTCGCTGGATGCCCCATATCTGGGATGAAGACCAGGGACAACGCTATATGGCCGACAGGCACAGCGGTGCGCATCAATTGGCGGACAGCTTGTTTTCCGTGTTGAACCGGCGCCGCAACAATAAGGAAGACCGCTACAAGAAAAGCATACAAACGCCGTGTTACGTTGTGATTCTCTCCGATACGCAATTAATTGAAGAAGAACCGTTGCTCCCACTGCTACTGGAATCGGCTCAGGACATCGATGTATGCACCATCATACTGGCTAATCGCAAGGAGTCTCTACCAATGCATTGTCAGTTGATTATGGAAGCCTCCAAAGGCAAAGGGGTATATATCAAAAAAACGGAAGATGCGGATGTTATTCAACAAACGTACAAGCCTGATGTGATCTCGAAGGAAATGGCAGAGGCGCTTTCCCGTTATATGTCACCGATCCGGTTAAAACGGTCATCTGCATCAGATATCCCGCAAGTGCTTCCGTTATTCGATATGCTGAGCACATCACGCGTGGAAGATCTGGATGTGGTATCCAGATGGGGGCAGACGAGATATCCGGACACGCTGCCCGTACCAATGGGTGTACGAGCTGGAGGCAAAAAAATAGCGATAAACCTGCATGACAAAATTGAACGTCAGGGTCATGGTCCCCATGGTCTGATTGCAGGTACAACCGGTTCAGGTAAAAGTGAAGTCATCCAGTCCATCGTAGCTTCACTGGCTGCTGAATTCCATCCGCATGATCTGGCCTTCATGCTGATTGACTACAAAGGTGGCGGTATGTCCAATACATTTGTTGATCTACCTCATGTGGTAGGGACAATCACCAATCTGGATGGAAATCTGATCGAGCGGGCGAATATCTCACTTCGTGCCGAACTGGTCAGAAGGCAAAAAATATTAAATGATGCGGGAAATCTCCAGCACATTGATGAATACTATAAAATTCTGCGTTCCAGACATGAGCAACCGCTCCCGCATCTCGTCATTATCATTGATGAGTTTGCTCAATTGAAACGGGACCAGCCAGAGTTCATGGATGAACTGATTAGTATCGCGGCCATTGGCCGAACACTTGGGGTTCATCTAATTCTGGCAACCCAGAAGCCAGCCGGTGTTGTGGACGATAAAATATGGAGTAATTCGCGCTTCCGGATCTGCCTTCGCGTACAGAGTGAGGGAGATAGCAGGGACATGATCAAGATTCCAAATGCTGCCTGGATTACGAAGCCTGGTCGTGGATATTTTCAGGTGGGTAGTGATGAAGTATTTGAAGAAATGCAATTCGCCTGGAGTGGTGCACCGTATAACCAACAGGAGGATTCAACGACGGTATTGCCTGTCATGGAAGTACGCCTAAACGGTAAGCGGGAGCCCCTGTTAACGGGAGAGCGCAGAGCCGTTCTCAAAGGTGAAGATGTTCCGAAACAGCTTCAAGTATTTATTGATTATGTTGCTCAGTCTGCAGCGGATGCGGGCATCCGTCGGTTGCCAGGACCATGGTTGCCACCTTTACCAGAAACACTGGAATGGGAAGGTCTTCAGGAATGGCAGGAAGAAGAGAATCGGGATCTGCTGCTTGATGGTGGGGCAAGTGGTCTGAAACCCCTGGTTGGTTTGCTGGATGATCTCCCCAATCAGCGCCAACAACCGCTCGCATTGCCTGTGGATCAAGGCCATCTGGTCGTTTACGGCATGCCGGGACTGGGAAAAACAACATTTGTTCAGACCTTGCTTATGTCTCTGGCCCGTTCTCACAGAACTGAGCCTTGGCATGGTTACATTATCGATATGGGCCGCATGATGAAGGACTTTGCAGGACTACCACAGATCGGTGGCGTGATGATGGCGGAGGAGGAAGACCGGATCAAACGGTTATTCCGTTATATCCTCAAGCTGTCAGCACAACGCAAAGATATCATCTCGGAGGCGGGTGTTAAAACGATCTCGGCCTACCGACGGACAGCTCATGCGGCTGTCCCGCAGGTTGTGGTGGTTATCGATGGTTATCTTTCATTCCGCAATGCCTATCCGGAAGAAAATGAACTTCTGGAGACGATCCTGCGTGAAGGCGGAAGTCTGGGGATTACCTTTGTACTTACTGCGAATCGGGTAACAGATGTATTTGAGAAATTCAGAAGCAATATTCCCAATGCGGTTTCATTTGAGTTATCTGATCCAAGTGATTATTATTATGCCGTGGGAAGACCTTCCAAAGCACCAAGCCAACTTCCGCCAGGAAGAGGTCTGGTCAAAGGGCAAGTGCCTCCGTTGATGTTCCAGGCGGCATTACCTTCTTCCGGGGCAGATGAAGGCAAACGTTCATCGGCATTGCGCCGCACGATCGCTGAGATTCGCCAAGGCTGGACAGGGGAAGAAGCACCTCAAATTGCTCCGCTTCCGGAAGAGATCAAACTCAAGGATCTGCTCATTCAGATAGGATCATATGGTCAGGCATGGGATACATCATCTGTAACTGTCCCTGTAGGACTGCTTACGGATGATCTTGAACCATTCCAGCTTAATCTGCGTGAAGGTCCACATTTCATGGTGACGAGTCCGATGGAAGGCGGAAAAACGACATTTTTGTTGACATGGATGTTATCACTGGCTTATCATGCTTCTCCGGAAGATGTACAAATATACACAGTAGATATGCGTTATGGCGCAGGTGGGCTGGGGGAAATCAGCAGTTTGCCCCATGTCCGTGGACATGTATCGCGAGAAGAACAGCTTGCACCTGTGATTCAACAGTTGTACGATGAAGTTCTGAAAAGAGGCGAGATTTCCGGTGGACCGGAACTTGTGCTTGTTATCGATGATGCGGACACCTTGTCCAAACAGCTAAACGATTTTAATGTAAAAGATCAATTGGGAGCGATTGTTCGTCAAGGAAGGGATCGTGGTGTACACGTGATTCTGTCCGGGGTTCCGGCAGACTTCCCGACCTTCGGTTCGGATTGGGTAACGGATGTGAAGGCTTCCCAGAGCGGAATGCTGTTCGGGACTTTAGACCCTAACGATCTCTCGTTCTTCCGTATACCTTATTCGGAATCCGGAGGTAGTTCAGGTGGGCTGAAGGTACTGCCTCCAGGTCAAGGTTATTATGTAAAACGTAAATATTCCAGGGTTAAAGGTGCAGTTCCATGTGATGACAGCTGGAAAATGACCGATTGGATTTCTGAAATTCGTGACCGATGGCATGTTGTAGTTTGAGGGGAGGTGGCTCATAATGTTGACGGTTCATGATTCTAAGCAAAAGGTAGTCACGTTGCAAACAAAAGAACTTTTTTTCCTGGCGGGTATTCTCGGTTCAGACCGACTGCTTGGTGTGGAAGATCCGTTTCGCGGCTATATGGCGGAGGATATCGCGATGGAGTGGGAGCGTGTGAAAACCTCCCTGCTTGACAAAGGATATCTGATTCGGGATCAGGATACCGATGAGCTGATCATGACACCGACCGTTTTCTCCAGGGTAGCCATTGCCGGATTGTCCGACAGAGCTTGTTGGATTCGATACACGATCAACGGCAAGTCGTATGAAAGTTATATACATTGCACGGATGAGCGGGTCGTTGAAGTTTCCCGTGTTGACGACGTACCGGACTCGTTCCGGCTTAGCGATCTGGGAAGTGTTCGTGAAGCCATTGATGTTCTGATAGAGCGGATGAAATGGAGCGGCCATTCTCCTGCGGAGAAACCGGCACTAATGTGCTCCAAGAAAAAATTTTATGATGTCATGAATGAGCTTGAGAACAGCGGGGTACAGACCGTAGCAGATGAACTCGCACAGGAGACAAGTGATCCTGAGGGCTCGCTTGCGCTGGCACGCTGTCTGGTGGGTAAGGAGTCAGATGGGGAGCTTCGTTTGCTCGTATGGAATGAAGACGGGTGGAAGTCGCAGTCTGCAGCATTTGCTGCAAGTGCGGTATCCAATTGGTTGTTCCGGATGAGCACTGCGGCTTCAGATGATTGGCTAGTTGCAGCACTGACGACTAGAGAACAGTTTCACGAGATGCTGCTGGACTGGCTTAAACAGCCTGCAGGGGAAGAGGAAAGGTGATGGTAAATGCGCATTCGTGTGGAACCGGATGTGCTTCGGGCACTGAGCAAGCAGATTCAGTATGCAGCGGAGCAAATACAGCAAAAGATGACAGTGTTGGATCAGGCGATTCATTCGCTGGAGTGGGAGGTTGAATCCCGCGCAGCGGTGATGAGTGAATGGAATCACAGTAAACGACTGGGCGAGGATGCGCTTCGTCGATTAATGGACTTAAGCGTACAGCTGGGACGCAAAGCATTGTTATTCCAGCAGGCAGACATGGAGTATCGTTCCGTGCTGAGTCATGTGAACACAGCCTATGGTAATGCGGTCAATATGCTGAATGTTCTTCAGAACAATCGTACAGGAGAAATCATGCCTGCACATTCTGCAACTGTAGCTGTAGTATCCGATCCCCTTTCCGCAATGGCGGCCGTATATCGTGTACAGGATGCCGCACCGCCTGATGGCTCCCCTGCTACATTGGTTCAGGCCATGCAGCCTGAGCCGGTAGCATGGAGATTCACTGATCCTTCCTTTCGGGGAAGAAGAGGAACCGAGCCTGTGGTTTCCTGAAAAGGGTGAATAAAAGTAACAGCAGGAAGTGAATTTTTTTGTAAATAGGCTGTTAGGAGAAGTTTCAAGGACTGAAAATGGGGTAAATAGGATTAGGTCCTTCGACTTTTGTTCGATCGATCCTGGTATAGTACAATTTGAACAAGTCAAAATTTAATTGCACAAACCAAGGAGGAATTTACCAATGGCAGGACGTATTTTAGTTACCCCAGAGCAGCTTGATCAGGTTTCCAACCAATTTAAACAAAGCGGTGAGCAAAGTCAGCAAATCGTATCCACATTGACTCAATCCATCACAAGCATGGAAGGACAATGGGAAGGTATGACAAAGCAACGCTTCTTCCAGGAGTTCCAAGAAGCTAGCAAACAAATGCAATCGTTCGTTCAAACGCTGAACAGCATCAGCGCTGAACTTACAGCTATTGCTAACAAATTCCGTACAGCTGACCAAGCTCGTTAATCTGCTTTACATAGATCAGGCCGAGTTGAAGTCTGAATTCGCCCTGAATCATTGGCGGGTAGCAAGCTGAAGATGTATAACTACAGCAAAAACCGGGCGTTGTCACAACACCCGGTTTTTGCTGCAACTATGACACTAGGACAGAGAGAGGGATAAGCATGTCTTTTCAACCGAATCCCGGGGATGAAGTGGTGATTAACGACATTGCCTATACGATTGGGCAACATCCGGCTGCGCCGGGTCTAGCTTATGCCCAAGCTGGAAGGCAGGGGATTGTTTATCAGTTGTTACCCCGAAACGGTTCCCTTCATGGGGCCAAAGCACTAAAAGTATTTTTTCCTAAATTCCGTATTCCAGCTATGGTATATCAGTCTGAGCATATGGAGTCTTATAGTGAACTGCCAGGTTTGCAAGTATGCAAGCGTGATGTGCTCACTCCGGAAAGAAACGGAGCGCTCATTGGAAAACATCCCGATCTGTTATATGCGGTGTTGATGCCATGGGTGCAAGGTCAGACCTGGTTCGATGTGATCAGTGATCAGAGACAGTTGACGGCTGAGGAGAGCCTGAAGCTGGCCAGAGCGCTTGCTGGGACGGGTTCGGCCATGGAACAACGTGGACTAGCTCATTGCGATATGTCCGCTCCCAATGTAATGATTCCGTTTTTTTCCGAAGTGGAGAACCTGGGGAAGACGTCTGCGGTAGAACTTGTGGATGTCGAGCAGATGTACGGTTCCAAGATGGATCGTCCGGATGCCCTGCTTGCCGGGTCACCCGGTTATGCAGCCCATCGCACAGTGCACAGCGGTTTGTGGAGTTCATATGCTGACCGATTTGCCGGAGCTGTTATCATTGCTGAAATGTTAAGCTGGTCGGACCCTGTGATTGTAGAGAAAGCGTGGGGCGAAAGTTATTTTGACCAGCATGAAATGCAGACGGTGAGTGAACGGTATTATGCAATGCGGGAGTCCCTTGAGAAGCGTTGGGGTTCCAAACTGTCCGATCTGTTTATTCGAGCTTGGGAAAGTCACGATCTGAGCAGTTGTCCAACGTTTGGTGAGTGGTATGTTGCATTGGCTGCGGTAGACGTGGATCAGGCCAATGCGGCAGCTGCTGCATCGTCGGAAGAAGAAGCTGGCAATCCGTCCGAAGCGGATGGGATTCTGAAGGAGAGCTCAGAACCGGTAAGTGAACCTGGGAATACGCAAGAGGGGGACATTCCCCAAACGCCGCACTCTCCCGATCAGGAAGCGATTGTGAACCGTCTGTTCTTACAGGCAAGATCCTTGGAGGATGAAGATAAACCAGCTGCTGCACTGGAAGTGTATCGTTCGCTGTATCATTTCATTCCTCATAACAGCGCGATGCAGATGGAAGTGGAGGCTGCAATCAAGGAACTGGACGCCAAGCTTAATCCAAAAGAAGACACAGATAAGCCTGTACCTGTGCCATTCTACCGATCCAAGAAGTTCATGATTTCTTCCGCTGTGCTTATTGTATTGCTGGCAGGTGGTGTTCCAACGGTCAAAATACTGGCCGATCAGGCAGAAGTGAAGCAGAAAGAACAGCAGGAAGCTACACGACTGGCAGAGGTCAAGGCTGCGGAAGAGGCTGAAGCTACAAAGGCAGCTGCGATCAAGCAGCAGGAAGAGCAAGAGAAGCAAAAGGCCGCAGAAGCTGCAAAACTGGATGCTGAGGAAAAGAAAAAGCTTGCTGAAGCCAAACAGAAGGAAGCAGAAGCGAAGAAAAAAGAAGAAGAACGCAAGGCATTACAGGCCAAGTACGACAAACAGGCGAAATATGAGGCCTATCTGGTGAAGCAGGAACAGCAGAAGAAAGAAGCTGCCAAGAGAGCACAGCAGGAGAAGTACGATAAACAGGCAAAATATGAAGCTTATCTGGTCTGGAAAAAAGAGAATGATGCCAAGCTTGCAAGACAGGAAGCGGAGCGTAAAGCGGCAGCTGAAGCTAAACGTCAACAGGAGATTGCTCAGAAAGCCGCGCTCAAGAAAAAACGTGCCGAGAATGTGGTCACGTTGATTGCTCATTACAATAAAACGTATAACGCACAAAAAGGCAGAAAAATTGAAAATGCCGAAGCGTATGCCCGTGATTTTAAAAATCTATACAATACCGATGCTGCTTATTTCAAAGGAGTCGGCAAAGTGGCCGCTCGAATGAGTGCCATTAACAAATTCCTGAGCAACACCAGTTATACGTTGCCTAACTTATAAAGTAATTGACGGAGGTGACTCATCCTAGATGAACTACACAATTCAAGCATCACAGCGTACACCTGCACTCATTATCTATTTAATTGATATTAGCGCCTCCATGAACATGGTTCTGGAAAATCGTCGGCGGATTGACGTCGTCTATGATGCCTTATCTCTCGCGATACGCCAAATGGTATTTCGGTCCACCAAGGGAAATCGTCTGACACCTCGCTATCGCATAGCCATATTGGCTTACAGCGATGATGTATATGACCTGTTGAACGGCATCAAAGGAATCGACGAGATCGCTGCAGTTGGATCTTTGCCTGACCTGACCCCGAAACGGTTCTCGGACTCGGCAAAGGCTTTTCTGCAGGCGGAAAAGATTCTCCAGGCCGAAATTCCGAATATGCAGGATTGTCCTGCTCCACTTGTGTGCCATATGACCGACGGGGTAGCCACAGGTGAAGATCCCGAGCCTATTGCGAAAAGAATCATGGGCATGAGTGTACCAGATGGCAATGTGCTGGTGGAGAATATTTTTATATCCGATCATCTGCTGGAAGGGCCGATTGCTGAACCTAGAAGATGGAAGGGAATCTCTTCTGAAACAAATCTACAGGATGAGCATGGAGAGAAGCTGCGGAATATGTCTTCCGTTCTGCCCGAAAGTTATCGGGAAATGCTTGTTGAAGCTGATTATTTGCTTGCACCCGGTGCACTCATGATGCTGCCAGGTACATGTGCAGAATTGGTATCGATTGGATTCCAGATGTCCGCTGCTACGCCTGTGAGATAGGAGGGGAATCATGAGAGCAATGCGTTTGGCAACATTGTCTGCTGGAGATAAGGGGGGCCATGCCGAGCAGCGGCATGGCAACTTTCGCTATGTGAGTGTACAGACGGGAGAACAGCCACTAACCCGCTATCAGGGCACATTTAAGTGCAGATATGGTTATGGCAGAGCGGCTGAGACGGTACATCAGGGAGATACCGGACAGGACTTTGCTGCGGTGCGTATGAAAGGGAATATATGTAATTTCGTACTGTGTGATGGGGTAGGCATGAGTTATCTGGGAGACTTTGCAGCGCGTTTTCTGGGGAATGCTTTACTGGATTGGTTGGAAGCGACGCAACACCCGACAGAAGAGGGCGTTGAGCGACTGCTTCGGGATCTGACCCTTCCTGCATCTGAGCAGCTGGAGAAATTACAGCCGCTGGAAAGCTCTCCTTTGTTGCTGCGTGAAGTGTTGATGGAAAAGCGAAGTCGAGGCAGCCAGGCCATGTATGTGTGTGGACGGATTGAGCTTACGGGAGGCGGTCGCAAAAGTCGGGTGTGGCTTGCTTGGCAAGGAGATTCCCGTATTCGCCTGTGGCGGAACGGCCAGGAAGATTCTGAATTATTTCAGACTCACTGCAAGACCAATGAGCGTTGGTCTACACTTGAAGGCCCTCTTGGTGGTAAGCCGCACATTTACGAGACCAAAGGGTCCGCCAACGATTCACTGCGTCTTCAGTTATATACGGATGGATTAAACGACTTGGATGCGATTCAGGCCTATGTCCCCGATGAACACATTCAGGTACTGCTGGATGCTACACATACCGGCGGTCTTGAAGATGATGCCGCTTTCATTGAGCTGGAATGGTGAGCGCCGGATATCAAATTGTGCATTGATCCGAGTGATGCTGTGACTTTGTTGAAGTCCAAACGTGAAAAAACTTGTTGGTGTTGATTTAAAAGACACTCTTTTTGGGTAATCTTGTGAAGAATTGGCTAATGATAGCTTCAATGTACATTCTTACATAATTGCTAAAATGAAGGAGTGGAATGGATAATGACACAACATAACGGCAAGTCACGGTTTCAAGGCAAGGTTGCGATTATTACCGGAGCAGGCTCAGGTATTGGGAAGGCGACTGCGGTCAAGCTGGCAAAAGAGGGTGCACATGTTGCATTGTTTGATCTGGTGAATGATCGGATCTCGGAAACGGAAGCAGAGATTAATGCGCAGCACCCGGGTGCGGCAAGAGCATTTGATGTTGACATCTCCGACCCGGCACGTGTGGAAAAGGCTGTGCTGGAAACCGTTGAGTTATTCGGCGGTTTGGATATTGTTTTTGCCAATGCGGGCATTAATGGTGTATCAGCACCTATTGAGGAAATTTCGGTTGAAGATTGGCAGCAAATTATCACAACCAACTTGAACGGCACATTTTTCACCGTAAAATATGCTTTGCCTCACGTGAAGAAACGGGGTGGCGGCAGCATTATCATTACAAGTTCGATTAACGGCAATCAACGCTTCTCAAGCTTTGGCATGTCGGCGTACAGCACATCCAAGGCAGGACAGGTTGCTTTTGCAAAGATGGCTGCGCTTGAGCTGGCGAAGTTCAAGATACGTGTGAACGTGATCTGCCCAGGAGCGATTGCGACGAATATTGATCAAAGTACGGTCAAAACGGATGATCTGCAACAGATCATTATCCCGATGGAGTTCCCGGAGGGACAGCAGCCGCTTGCGGACGGACCGGGTCAGCCGGAACATGTTGCCGATCTGGTAAGTTTCCTTGCATCGTCCGAATCCAGACATATTACCGGAGCAGAGATCGTCATTGATGGTGCAGAGTCATTGCTCAGCTAAGTGAGCATACGGGATAAATTTCATTTTTACTAAGGCGTGTCTTAGGGTGTGTCTGCGATAGTCGTTCCTCTGGAACGGCTTTTTTTGTTATAATGCTAACATTCGAATAGAGATACTGAAAAGCAGTAGGGTACATTCATTAGGAGCGATTATATGCATATAGAGTTACCGATACAAGAGGTTATTCCGGAGTTAAGACAATTATTTCGGGATCAAGATACAGGGGTGTTAATTGCAGAGCCCGGAGCGGGAAAAACAACTGTTGTACCGCTGGCTTTGCTGGAGGAGCCATGGGTCGCGGGACGGAAAATCATCATGCTGGAACCCCGAAGACTCGCCGCGCGTTCGGCTGCATCAAGACTGGCAGCTACGCTTGGGGAAAAAGCGGGGCAGACTGTAGGATATCGTGTGCGCATGGATACCCGGGTGAGCCAAGGGACACGTATCGAAGTTGTGACGGAAGGGGTATTGACCCGAATGTTGCAGCAGGACCAGGGTCTTGAGGATACGGCCATGATTATATTCGATGAATTCCATGAGCGTCACTTACATGGAGATTTGGGTTTGGCTCTGGCACTGGAATCCCGAGCGATGTTACGTCCGGATCTGAAATTGCTGGTCATGTCGGCTACTTTAGATCCAGATCCTGTCTGTGCATTACTGGGCGAAGGTACAAGATCGATTCATTGTCCGGGACGTACGTTTCTAGTGGATACACGATATGTGCCAAGACCGGTATCTATGCCACTGGAACAGTTCACGGCTCAGACGGTCAAGAGAGCATTAGCCGAACAGGAGGGGGATGTGCTTGTTTTCCTTCCTGGCGCAATAGAGATACATCGTACAGAACGGGAGCTATCGAATGCTTCTCTGCCTGCACATGTGAACGTCTATTCTCTTTACGGCAGCATGCCCGTGGAACAACAGGATGAGGCCATACGTCCTGCGGCTGAGGGTTCACGCAAGGTGGTCTTGTCCACCTCGATTGCGGAATCCAGCCTTACTCTCGCTGGAGTGAAGATTGTGGTGGATGCAGGGCTGAGCAGAGCATCGGCATTCTCGCCGCGCACGGGTATGAGCCGGCTTGTCACCCTGCCGGTGTCCAAGGCGTCAGCCGATCAACGGCGGGGTCGTGCGGGGCGAATTGCCCCGGGGGTGTGTTACCGGCTATGGAGCGAAGAGGTTCATGGGGGGCTGCCTGAGGCAGCTCGCCCGGAGATCACCTCCGCGGATCTTGCGCCGTTGGTGCTGGAGCTTGCCGTCTGGGGTGTCCAGTCCCCAGCAGAGCTGCAATGGCTGGACACCCCGCCTGACGCCGCCTACGGCCAGGCACAGGCGCTGCTGCGCCAGCTGGGCGGCCTGGATGACGCAGGCCGCGTCACGCCCTTCGGGCGGCGGATGAACATGCTCGGCGTGCATCCGCGACTGGCCAGCATGTTGCTCCGCGCGGCGGAGCTTGGGCTGGCCAGCTACGCCAGCATGCTGGCGGTACTGCTGCAGGAGCCTGCCGGCCTCCGCAGCAGTGCAGGCGCGGGCACGGACCTGCGCCCGCGCGTAGAGGCGCTGCTGACCGCGGACAGCAGCGGCATGCCGCAAGCGGCAGCGGCTGCCCTAGACGGCGCGGCCGTGCGGCGCATGCTCCAGGAGAGCCGCCAGCTGCGCTCGGCGCTCGGCCCGGCGGCCGATCCGGTACGGCCGGATGAAGACAGCTGCGGATTGCTGCTGTCCTTCGCCTATCCGGACCGGATCGGGCAACGCCGGGAAGACGGCCGCTATCTGCTGAGCAGCGGCCGCGGCGTACGGCTCGCAGCGACAGAATCGCTGAGCCGTTCAGCGTATCTGGTCGCAGCCGAGGCAGACGACCAGGGCGCAGATGCGCGTATCCTGCTGGCTGCGCCGTTGCAGGAGCAAACATTGTTACAGGCAGCTCAGCACCTGCTGCACGATGAAGTGCAAGTGGCCTGGGATTCCAATACCCGCAGCGTGCGAGCCCATAAGAGACTTCGTATTGGAGCCCTTGTGATGAAAGAGAGCAGTATTGCACAGCCACCTGAAGATCAGGTGCTGGAAGCATTGTTGGCCGGAATACGGATGGAAGGGCTGGATTGTCTGCCATGGACTAAAACGTCCAGACAACTTGCGGACAGGCTGCGGTTCCTGCATCTCCATCTACCTGAGTGGCCCGACCTGATCGAAGATGATCTGACCGAAGAGTTGGCTGAGCATCTTACACCTTATCTGACAGGCATGCGATCGGCAGCCGACCTCAAGAGATTGTCGATGCAAGATGTATTGCTTGGTGGTCTGAGCTGGGGGCAACGACAACAACTGGACGATGAAGCTCCGACGCATATACAGGTGCCCAGTGGATCGCGTATTCCCGTGGACTATAGCCGTCCCGAGGCTCCTGCTCTGGCGGTGAGATTACAGGAGATGTTTGGACAACAGGAGACACCGCGTATAGCTGGTGGGCGAGTCCCAGTGACCATTCATTTGTTATCGCCGGCTCAGCGACCTGTACAGGTCACACGAGATTTGGCCAATTTCTGGCGTGAGACCTACTTTGACGTCAAAAAAGATCTGAAAGGACGTTATCCGAAGCATTATTGGCCGGATAATCCACTTGAAGCCGTGGCCACTAATCGGGCCAAACCACGGGGGAAATAGATGAATGATTTCGTTTTTTTTAGATATCAACACCAGGTTCCCGAAGGGTGCATTACATCAGGCTTAGATTCGGATGAACCACAACAATCCGTATTGTAACTGATCGAATCATACTCTACCTTAACTAAGTAATCACCTTCTAATCAGGATGTGTCTCCAAACTCGCTGACCGCATAGTGAACTGTCTTTTCGTACCGTGTTACGTCAATTTTCCTTTTCGCCACTTGCTGCGTCACTTTGCCTTTTCGACTGCTGCGTTTTTAGGCTTGGCGTGCCCTCGGTTCGCTTGTGGCAAACTCCCGGCATGGGACGAAATTCGGGCAAAAACTGCTTTTTTAGAGGTTGAAGCACGTCCCGGTGTGTTTTCAAACCTAAAGAGAGTCGGGAGGGGCACTGGATGGATAAGATGTTTTGGAACCGCCATCCTTCAACCTATGATCGATCGACCATGAATCGGAGGCTAACGAACCTGTGACGTCTTATTCAGTGATTTGAAGCGCCCGCAACATTCTAAGGAATCTGAAACACGTTATAGTTGAACAACAAGCCATTTAGAGCGTCTTTTCCAGGTGATTTTGATAAATAACGTGTCTCATGTTCGTTACAAAATAAAATAGGACCGAAAGGCCAAATAAGACGTCCTCAGTTCCTTAGAAAATTTCCGTAGAACATCCCTTAGAAAATCTCCATAAAAAATCGTCTGGATAACTGATAACTGGCAGGATTACACAGCCTCTACTTCAATATGATTTGGCCCCGGTCATATTCTGCAATGTATCACCAGAACATGGATTGGAGCGCTAATGAACCTGTGACATCTTATTCTGCGATTGGAAATGCCCGTAACATTCTAAGGAATCTGAAACTCGCTATCGTTGACACTCTATAGTTGGTTGAATAACGAGCCGTTCATTGCTATTAACACATACTATATTGCCTTGCAAGCGTTTGAAAGAAAATAAGGCGGGTAATAACATAGCGAACCACTCAATCAGATGAGGAGGGATTCATTATGCAAAAGAAAATCGTAGGTGTGTTTAATACAGAACGTGAAGCATCGCAGGCTATCGAGGGTCTGAAAGCACAAGGATTTACTTCAGACGAAATCTCCGTTGTTACTCAGGATCGGGATGAACTGAAGGCGATTCGGGAAGAGACAGGTACAAAAGCCCCTGAAGGCGTGGCTGCGGGTGCAGCAACAGGTGGTGTACTTGGTGGCGTAGCCGGTCTGCTCGCAGGTATCGGTGCACTAGCCATACCCGGCATAGGACCCATTCTGGCCGCAGGCCCTATCGCAGCAGCATTTACCGGTGCAGCTGTGGGTGCAGGAGCTGGAGGACTGGTTGGTGGCCTGGTAGGTCTTGGTATCCCGGAAGAGGACGCTAAACAGTATGAGGAGTATGTACAGAACGGCAAAATTCTGCTTCTCGTAGACTCCACGGATCGGGACACCGATGTGTACGATGTGTTTAGCAGCAACAGCCAACTTAATCGGGACAGAGCTCAAGTTCATGGTACAGAAGTACCTGCTGAACGTCCAGATCTGGATATGGAAGAACGCAGATTGGATGCCCAGAGCAAGGCCGCTCGATTGGGTAACAATACATTCTTGTAATCTTCCTGCTGAGCTGGTTGATAAGAGATCGAACCTAATGAGTTAATACCTGCAAAATGGAATGAAATAGATGATCCACAAGATGGTCATTAGCCGGTTTCCTTAAGGGAAGCCGGCTTTTGTCCCTGTGTTGCATGTTTGAGTCAATAATGGCGGTTGGTGTTTTTACCCAGTCAAGCAGGGAATAACAATACATATAACAGTACAGCCAAAGCGAGTCCTATGACCAGTAGCATCAATGTGAGAAACCGAATTAAGCCGGTCGATGCTTCAAACGTCTGCTCATTAATTTGAGTACGCTTCCGATGATAGGCTGCTGCCGAATACAGAATGATGGATATACCGCCAATCAGAGATGTGATACCTGTAATAATCGCGGCAATATGTGCTAGTCGATCATACGCCGAGGAGTTGAAGCCGAATCCAGCTGCAAGAAAGCCGATGCCTGCCATGGCAATACCCGTGCGTACCCAGGCCAGAAAAGTTCGCTCGTTAGCCAGGTGCTGTTGGACATATTTGGAATCGATGGTGGTTATGTCTGTGTCTGTTCTAGAAATGTGAATCACCCCGCTCATTAAGATATACGGCTTCATTGTACTTTGTTTTTATTGTAAAACCAAGCAAGAAAGGACGGCTGAATGTATGCCTCGCAAAGAACGAATTACAGAAATAGAGAGCTTGCGGGGAATCGCCTTTGGAGCGGTGGTTCTCCAGCACTCCATTGCACATTACTCTTTGGTCCCGGAAACGAGACTGGAGGATGGCGTGTTGCTGGCCATACTGCTGATGCTCTCCAAATTTGCAGTTCCTTTATTCATATTCATAACAGGTATGGTGCTTTTTTATAACACGGGAGACAAGCTGCATTATGGCAAGTTTATGAGAAAAAGAGTAAATGATGTTATCGTGCCTTACCTGATCTGGTCACTCATTTACTTTACACTTGCACCACGAAGCTGGACCGGTTTCGGATGGAATGATATCCCCGATCTAGGATTGAAGCTGATTACGGGCAAAACGACTTCACACTTCTGGTACATCATTATGCTGATCCAGTTTTATCTGTTATTTCCGCTCTTCTTGCGTGCAATTCGTTATGTATATAACCGATATGAGGCCAAGGGACGCATGATCGCATTATTGATTTCGGGTGTGGTGTATCTTGTGCTTGCGGATCAATTAAGAAACATCGCCAAGTTCATGGAACGACTGAATATCCCGGTACTGACAGATGCTTTTACAACGTATGCAGATCGCAATTTCCTCTATTTCTTTATTTATTTTGTGCTCGGTGCAGCAGCGGGGTTATCCGTTCAGCACTGGAATGAATGGATTTATCGATTGCGCTGGATATACTGGACTGTGTTTATTGTTCTGGGTCTTCGGTTTACTTATTTATTAATGCTGGAGTTTCAAAAGCCGGAGGGCATCAAAATTACGTTTTACACGGTCAGCCTGATCCGCCCTGATATGGCACTCTTTCTGATTGCGTCCATTATGGTCATGTACCAGCTAGCCGGGAAACTGCACAACCTTAGGGCTACACGATTGCTAGGGTGGATTGGTGGTGTATCGTATGGCGGTTATCTGATGCATATGTTGATGCTTCGGTATAGCTATATTCCAGATGAATTGTTCTATGTTGCGATGGGCTGGAACCCTGTCGTTCGCATGATCATTACTTGGTTGCTCGCTCTTGCATTATCCTGTGTACTGACATGGCTCATCTCTCGCGTAAGCTGGGGGAAATGGATTGTGGGAGCCGTGCCAAAATCTGTCCACAAAAAATGAATATATCATCATATGAAAAATTCTCAACAGAATCGCAGCAGTACAGATTGTACAGGATATATGCCGGTACAGAAATAAAGAACTCAGTAATATAGGCAACAGAGAACCCATTAATGCAGGCTACACAGGATTCAATAATAAAGACAACAGAGAAACTCAGTAATACAGGCCACTCAGGATTCACGTATGCAGGATAAAGGATTCAGGAGTAACTATGTATGTAACAGCCTTTGCTCAGTCTTATGATTAAAATTCGATTGAACGAATCGCTAAGTTCCTGAAATAAAACAAACTTTTGAGTATGAATTAAAATTTCAATGCATGAAAAATTCACAATAGAAAACCTTTTTTCCTGCTCCCACAAGTCATTCCGTATTCTCACGATTTCTTGCTCGTCCTCTATGAAGATGGATAAAGGGGAGACCAAGCGGAGAAAGATGGCAGAACCCGAACATAAGTTTTATAATACTAGATATATAGGTTCTGATAGGAGGGAAATGAACGTGGCCTTTATGATTGCACAGCGGGCATTTATCAAGCTGTATTTAATTACGATGGTTGAACAGCACAGGGGATATGGTTATGAGATGCTGGAGGCGATGAAGCAGGAGTTCAAAGACTACGGTTATGTTCCACCCCAGAGCGAGGTATATCGGGCACTGCATGAACTGGTACAGCAGGGGGTATTTTATCGAACGAAGAAGCTGAAGGGCAATGATCCGAAGGTCGATTTTCAGGAAATCGTTCTATATCATTTCACGGATGATGGTGCGGAGAAAGCTGAGTTATACAAGAAACAGGTCAAAACGGATCTGGATCGTTGTCTCGGCATGTTACACAAGGCAGAAGAGGACAATTACGGTACGAAAGGAAGATGAGCATGAACAGACAGTTACAGTGGGGGGTACTCGGTACGTCAACCATTGCCAAAAATGCAGTCATTCCGGCGATCCAGCAGTCCGAACGCGGTGAGGTGTTAGCGATTGCCAGCCGCAGCAAAGAAAAAGCGGAGTCCCTTGCCAAAGAACTCGACATTGCCAGATCGTATGGCAGTTATGAAGAGCTCATCGCAGATCCCGATATCGAAGCCGTCTATATTCCTTTGCCTAACCATATGCACAAAGAATGGACCATCAAAGCGGCACAGGCTGGCAAACACGTGTTGTGTGAGAAACCAGCTGCCCTGAATGCTGATGAATCGGCAGAAATGATTGAGGCGTGTGAGCAGCATGGCGTTCTTTTTGCAGAAGCGATTATGTATCGATATCATCCCAAGCACAGACGTGTGCAAGAGATTATAGCCAGTGGAGAGATTGGTATCGTCAGAGCCATCCATGGCAACTTTACCTGTAATACCGCTGATGACAAGGAAAATGTAAGGTTCAAAAGAGAGATGGGCGGCGGATCCTTATTCGATCTAGGCGTATATCCGATCTCTGCAGCCCGGATGTATCTGGGACAGGAACCCGAAGCGGTGACGGTGCACGCTCTATTCTCGGACGAACATGATGGCGTCGATATGATGGCGTCGGGACTGGTAGAATTTCCGAATTCGGTCGCTTTAACTTTTGACTGTGGCATGTGGGCTTCAGGACGAGCGGAGATGGAGATTCTCGGGACGGAGGGGCGGATTGAACTGCCCAAAGTGTTTGGCTGGGAGAACAGTGATATTCCACCTCAGATTATCATTCATACCGATTCAGTCAGTCGTGAGGAGCGTGTGTCGGTATCGAATTCCTATGTGCTTCAGGTGGAGACGTTTGCAACGGCTGTGCTTGAAGGAGCAGCACTACCTTTCAGTCCGGAAAATACCATTCAAAACATGCGGGTAATTGATGCGTGCCTGGAATCGGCTCGGACTCGTCAACGTGTTCAACTGATCGATTAGGTCAGGTCCGTTTAAATATATCAGAACGTGCAGGCTCCATCTTTAGGGATGAGAGTCTTTTTTTATGTCACAAAATGTTATAATTATAATATTTTACAATTTAAACGCTTGAATTTGATATTTCTACCAAATTGGTGTGATATAAATAGTCATGAGATGACTTGTTTACTATAATCTAGCAGAACGTGCAACTAGACAGTTACCGTTTGCAGTACGCATATCGAGACAATGTTCATCTACTTTGAAGGTTTGGGAGGCCGGATTAATGAAAAAGTTGTTATCGACCGCTTTACTGGCATTCTTGTTAACATTTGTTTTCTTCACAGGTTCACAGTTCACCCCAGCCCCACAGCAGAAAGCATCTGCTGCAACATGTACCATCATCAATACGTTTACCGGTGTGGCCAACTATTTGAGTGCAAACGGAACGTTGCCATGTAACTTTATTACCAAATCACAGGCCACAGGACTCGGCTGGGTAGCGTCACAAGGGAACTTGGCTGTAGTGGCTCCTGGGAAAAGCATCGGCGGAGACGTATTCGGCAATCGGGAGGGGCTACTGCCTTCGGCCAGCGGACGTACATGGCGCGAAGCGGATATTAACTATACATCCGGCTTCCGTAATTCCGATCGGATTGTGTACTCCAATGATGGACTTATCTACAAAACGACAGATCACTATGCATCATTCACACGCATGAAATAGAGGAAGGAGCAGTCGTGAACACCGTGATTCTGAATTGAGGATGGACCAACTACCGAATCAGCGAGGAACGCATGGAGTATGAAGCAGGACAGGTGCGTGATCTGATGATGGAGGTACAGGCGGAACAGTCTGGATTTATATTGCGTGTTGAGAAGTAGCAGCAAATAAAGGAGTTTCAGATACATTCATTCCAGCAGGCAGACCATATGTGGTCTGTTTTTTTGTGTTGTAGCAGATTGTTCAAAAAGGTTGTTCAAAAAGCCCTTGTGTTGATTACGATTGATCTGAAAGCAGAGTGAGATTTTACTTTGCTCACCTAACGTTAAAATTATTTTCACGGAGGTATTGATTTCTGCATAACTTACGTTAAAATAAAATTAACATGAAAAATATTTTAACGTTAGGGAGTGGGAAGTCATGAACGATAACACAGCAGTTGGCAAACAAGGTATGGGTGAGTTAATACGAATCAGACCGTATATGCAGTTTATGCTTAGTAAAGTAGTATCCAGATTTGGTGATTCCATTGATTCGATTGCATACAGCTGGATGGTGTACATTCTGACCGGTTCAAAAGTGCTGATGGGGACATTGCTGGCGGTGAATTTTTTGCCGAGTATCTTTCTTGGTCTGTTCGCCGGGGCTTTGGTAGATCGCATGTCTCTCAAAAAAGTAATCGTGATTACGAATACCGGTCGCGGGTTGTTCGTAGGGATTACAGCGCTGCTGTTTGGATTGGGTCAACTTGAAGTCTGGCATCTGTTTGTCATTACCATTCTGAATTCTTTGCTGGAATGCTTCACTGTTCCTGCAGAAGTGTCCAGTGTCCCCAGATTGCTTCCCAAATCGATGTTGCTCTCGGGTAATGCCATGTCCTCTTCCGCAACCAGAGTGGCTGAACTTGCAGGACTTGCATTGGCTGGTGCGTTAATTGCCACAATAGGTATTGCTTGGACGATCCTGATTGATGCGGGGTTGTTTGCGCTAAGTGCGTTAATAATGAGCCGAGTGGGCTATCCTCAAGGTTCATCATCCGCTAACAATGAAGATAAATTATTATCTGAAAAGGATTCTGTTCCATCCAATAAACGTAGTATATTCTCCGAAATGGCGGAAGCTTTTCATTTTCTCCGTAAACATACCTTATTGTTAATCGTTTCCTTCCTGTTTGCATTCGTTAATTTCTGTCTGATGCCATTCAATGTTCTCCGTACACCCTATGTAATTGAAACGTTGCACGCTGGCGCTTGGGGATTAAGTCTGCTTAGTGGGCTGATGGTGGGAGGCATGCTGTTAAGTGGTGTGTGGTTGACCCAAAAAGGGGCACATTATCGTAAAAGTGTGCTTGTGATCAGCGGTATTGTCATGCTGGGTCTCAGTTATGCCATGACGGCACTACCCGCCTATATGACGTCCTTCCAATTGCCCGTTGCGGCTGCCTTTTGTCTTCTGATGGGGATGGGGATTCCACTGGCTACGACCCCTCTAGGTACCTATCTAATGGAAGTTACTCCTTCGGAGATGCTAGGCAGAGTGTATGCTCTTCAGAGTATGCTCGTCGTGAGTGTCGCACCACTTGGGAGTCTGGTTTCGGGAGCACTTGCAGATTGGATGAGCATGCCTGTTCTGTTTATCGTCTTTGGGATTATGCTTGCCATGTCCGCAGGTATGCTGTTATTTAGCAAAAGCTTTCGGAGTGCGATGTGAAGGATATTTAGAAAGAACCTGATCTGATTATGTGATAACATGTCATCGCCGGCTTGCTTTGACCGAAGTCCTGACGCAGCGGTATAATAGAGATATCGATGGACAATAGGTACCCCGGAAATGAGGATACAGGAATGGAGCACAAGGTTCTTTCAACCATTGAAGAAATTAAGATCTACTCCGATCCGTATCGGATACAGATTATGAATATGTTTAACAGGCAGGGCAGACCATCCACTGTCAAAGAAATCGCCGACCAGATGGGTGAGGTGCCAGCCAAAGTTCATTATCATGTAAAAAAGCTGGAGAAAATTGGTCTGCTGACGATCGTTTCTACGCGTGAGATTAATGGCATTATCGCAAAATACTACGAACCATTCTCTGGAGAAATCCATCTTCGTCATGAAGATGAAGACAATCAGAGCTCACCACTGAAACAGGTGTTTCGGTCTGAAACACTCAAATTATTAAATGAGATGTTCGAACAGAGTCGTCAGCGATTTATGCATCAGGCGGAAAACGAAGATCGGATGTTTCTCTCGGACATGACGCTGTATGCAACTCGTGAGGAAGTAGAGGAGTTATATAAAAACATCATAAAACTCTGTGAACCCTATACAACGAAAGAGAATCAACAAGGGGAGCAAGAGGTCTTTCAATTATTTTCTGCCCTCTCTAAACCTATAATGCAGACACCTGCTTCCAAGACAGATACGAAACAGAATAAGAAATCTGCGTCGGGTAAGGGCAAATCAACTTCGAAAACGTCTCGCTCTGTTGCTAAGGGGCAGAAATCTGCATCATCTGATCGTGAGTCAGAAGAATAAACAGACGGTATGCATGAGTTCAGTGTTAGTTATACCTTGAAGACAAGTAAGGCTTATGTGTCAGACATGTTGGAGATAACAAGAAAAAGCCGCCATAGGCGGCTTTTTATCGCATGATACGAGGGAGAAACGGTCGTATGTTGTGTATTGTATTGAATTCATTACAACATTAATTTCATGAAGACGCATAACCGTTTCAGTTCGCTATCATGTTACATATTCTCATCATAGTCTTTTACATCACGTTTGGCAGCGGTTGCGGGTGAATTGGAAGTACCGTATTCTTCGACCGCTTCCCAAGCATCTGCGTTGTCGAACTTGCCGGCGTTCTGCTGTCTTCCTTCGCCAGCACCACTCGGAGGCATGGTCATGACTTCTTCTTCAATGGGCCGATCGTTGCTGGTCTCCCGGTTAGGCGTGTCATCAATACAGTAAGCGGTATATGGGATAGCTTCAAGGCGTTCAAAAGGAATATCTTCTCCGCACGTTACACAGGTTCCGTATGTACCTTGTTCCATACGTTCCAATGCATCGTTCACTTGATTGAATTCGTCTGTTAATGTATCGTCGATCGCCAGATCACGGCTGCGTTCAAATGTTTCCGTACCGGCATCTGCCGGATGATTATCATAGGAGGACAGCTCACCAGTTGAATCTTTCAGCGACTGGGCCGGAGCACCGTCTTCCATGCTGGATTCAAAATGGCGCTGCAAGTTTTCACGTTGCTCCAAAAGGGCCTTTTTCAATTCTTGGTGTTGATCTTTGGTTAATGTACTCATAAAAAACACGCTCCTTTTCCCGTTGTGGGTTGTAGTGAGTCTTTACCCCAATTGCATGAAAAGCAATCATTTTCGAGAGGAATAGGGCCGTAGCGTTTTATATCTGACGAATAATGTGTTATAAAAAATAGAGAGAGAAAATGCCGCATGTTCTTCACTGGATAAAGGAACCACGGCTTGGCTTATAATGGAGGTTGTCAATATGGATGAACATATGAAACGAAGATTGGATAAACAGAAACAATTGTTCAAACAATTGGGAGTACAGCTTGATGCGTTATCGATTCATGAAAAACAATTTAATTATAAACTTCGTGGTTATGATCCGGATGAGGTAGATGCTTATCTCGACTTGGTCATCAAAGATTACGAACGTTTTTATGCCAATATTGCAGATCTGATGGACAAATGGCAAGAACAGCAGTTAACGATTCGAGATCTCAAATCATCCACGAAGCCGGTGGAAGATCCAACCAAGATTGATCGCAAACAGCTGGATGATATTGTGAAACAACTGGAATACAGTGTGCGGCAGCTCAAGATCAGAGCACGTCCCGAGAAGGATCTGTTCTCTGAATAAGCTCAGCAACTCTAGGATTATATTAAATAAAGGTGGTTAATCATGAGTACTCATTTTTCGGTCAGTGTGCATTGTTTGTTGTTATTGTCACTCAGCGCGCCTGAACGAATCACGTCTGCACATATTGCAGGTAGCGTGAATACCAACCCGGTCGTCGTCAGACGTATTCTGGGCGGGCTGAAAAAAGCGGGATTAGTGAACTCTTCTCCTGGAACAAGAGGTTTCTATCTGGCCAAGCCGGCAAGTGAAATTACGTTAGCCATGATCTATCAGGCTGCCAAGGACGAAGGTCCATTATTTCCGATTCACGGCAACTGTAACCCGGATTGTGAAGTGGGCTTGCATATAGACAGCTTGCTGACCAATCTGTATCAGGTTGCCGAGGAGAAGGTGGAGCAATTCTTTGCATCGATTACACTTGAAGATATGGAACGTTCCAGTTCCCAGATGCAAGCTGTGTCATCGCAGACAGAGTAGAGTGTAATCAGGACTTAAAGTACATGTTCGAAAAGGGCGGTTTTCAGTACCGTGAAGATGGGATGAAGCTAGAAATGGAGTAGCGGAGCGTAAACTACTTGAGGAAAGGACATTTCGGCTGAATTCCATATTCGATGCTACGATGTCATTAGGCATCCTACGTAATCAAAAGCGGACTTTTTGAACAACCTCTTAAAGGAAAGGTGGGTTGTGATATGAAAAAAATTGTTGTCATTTCTGATACGCATTGTTCACGTAAATCACAGAAGTTACCTGCCAGGCTCGTTGATGTACTTGCGAGTGCCGATCTCATTCTTCATGCGGGTGACTGGTCGGATTGGAGCGTATACCCATTGCTTAGCGAGTATGCGCCTGTTGAAGGGGTAGCTGGCAATACGGACCCGTCCGAAATTGCTGAAAAACTGGGGTATTCCCGTATTGTTGAATTGGAAGGTCTTCGTCTGGGTCTTGTGCATGGGCATCTGGGATCAAAAGGTACGGAGCAGAATGCAATTCATACCTTTGCAGGTCAGCATGTGGATGCTGTGATCTACGGACACTCGCACATCCCGGTGATGCATACCGTGGACAATACACTAATATTTAATCCTGGGTCGCCTACGGATAAACGTTTTCAGAAGCAATATTCATTTGGCATCATGACAATAGATCAGGGTAAATTACAGGCTGAGCACGTTTTTTTTGATCGGGAATAGAGAGAGAGGATTTCATCCTATATATAGTTATGGTACAAGGCATCTTTGAACAGAATTGAATTCTGTTTCAGGGATGTCTTTTTGATATGCGATCACATCATTCTCTTGGAAGTTATCTCTGAATGGGGAATGTGCTCTGTTCGTTATCTGTCATTCATCTGTTGCGGTTTTCCCCTATGGTGACGTTCAGTGGAGTGATACAATGCCTTTACGACATAAAATGAATACGTTTACATAAGGAGATGGAGCATGATGAAACTGTCTGTATTCACTGTGGCTACCCCTGATCTGAATGCAGAAGAACTGGCATCTGCTGCGGCAATAGCGGGGATTGATGGAATAGAGTGGCGTTTCCGCGGAATTCCTGAGGATGCCATGTCCGAAGAGCCGTCTTATTGGAGAAATAATCGATGCTCGGTAGATCCAAGCCGTTGGCAGGAACAGGTTCCTGTTTTTCGTGAAGCGGCGGTAGGGCAAGGCAGGAAATCTATTGCACTCGTACCGTATCTGAACTGCGGAGATATTTCTGCCACCGAGCAGGCGTTTCAGGCTGCGGCTGGGTTGGGAGCATCCATGATGCGTGTGGGTGTTCCTGGATATGATCGCAAGACCCATTATTCTGAGTTGTATCGCAAAGCCGTTGATTACCTGAGTGAAGTACAGGATTTGGCCAAACAGTACAACATCAAGGCAATTGTAGAGACACATCATCAGACGATTGCACCGACGGCATCGCTTGCCTATCGTCTTGTTGAGTCGCTCGACCCACAGCATGTGGGTGTGCTGTACGATCCAGGCAACATGGTGCATGAAGGCTATGAGAATCATCGGATGGGGCTTGAGTTGCTAGGTCCGTATCTCGCTCATGTGCATGTGAAGAATGCCGGGTGGTTTGAACCCGAAGTTAAGGATACGCAAAAGGATAATGTAACTGAGAAGAATAGCGGATTGACTCTGAATACAGCATGGAAATGTCAATGGACCCCCCTGACTGAAGGCATGGTCGATTGGGTACAGATGGTGCGGGATCTTCGTGCCGTCGGGTATGACGGATATTACGGAATTGAAGACTTTAGTGGGGCCTTGAAATCCAAGGCGATGTTACAGCATTTTGCAGACGTTTTCGCCGAAATTGAGCGTCGTGTGGACGAGGAGGAGCAGTCATGAGTATCGTACGAGTAGCGGTGATTGGTATAGGCAACATGGGGGCAGCTCATGCCAGAACATTGGTTGCCGGAGAAGTACCGGGTGCAGAATTGGTCGCTGTATGTGATGTAAGAAGAGAAATGGAGAGCTGGGTTTCGAGTCATCTTCCGGCTACGGTCACCTATTGGCAGGATGCAGAGCAGATGATGGCTTCGGGTACGATTGATGCGGTCATTATTGCAACGCCGCACTACGATCATCCCGAACAGGCGATTCAGGCTTTCCAGCATGGTTTGCATGTCATGATCGAGAAGCCGGCCGGTGTGTATACGAAACAGGTACGCAAGATGAATGAAGCGGCCGCAGCCAGCGGTAAAGTCTTTTCCATGATGTACAACCAGCGGACCAACCCACTCTACATTAAACTAAGAGATTTGATCGCTTCGGGGGAGCTGGGTGAGGTACGGCGTACCAACTGGATTATTACGAACTGGTACCGATCCCAGAGTTACTATGATTCCGGCGGCTGGCGGGCAACTTGGGCAGGCGAAGGTGGAGGTGTACTGATTAATCAGGACCCGCACCAACTGGATCTGTGGCAGTGGACCATCGGCATGATGCCGGTAAGAATGCGTGCGTTCTGTTCGTTTGGCAAGTATCGGAATATTGAAGTGGAAGATGATGTAACCGCTTATGTGGAGTATGAAAATGGAGCAACAGGTGTCTTCGTAACGACTACGGGCGAAGCACCAGGTACGAACCGATTTGAGGTTAACGGAGACCGGGGTAAAATCGTCATCGAAGATGGAAAGCTGACGTTCTGGCGACTTCGCGAATCTGAGCCTGAATTCAATCAGCGGTTTACCGGAGGTTTTGGACAGCCGGAATGCTGGAAATGCGAGATTCCACTTACAGGTGTGGAAACGGGGCACCCGGGTCTGATTCGTAACTGGGTGGATGCGATTCGCACAGGTGCACCCCTTATTGCTCCCGGTGAGGATGGGATTCACGGATTAACATTATCGAATGCGATGTTGTTGTCTACCTGGACGGATAACTGGGTGGATCTGCCGATCGATGAGGATCTGTTCTACGAGCATCTGCAGGAACGCATTGCTAGTTCAACGACGAAGAAAGACAAAGCAATAAGCGGCAGTCAACCTGCTGATCTGAGTCAGACGTTTAAATGAAGAAGATTTGTTATATAAGTTGAACTAATCATTTACACGTAACGGAGAGGACAGAAAATACCTGAAAAAGCGAAGCGTTCGCCTAAAAGCTTTCTGAAAGAAAGCTACATCGGAAGCATACGCTTATCCCCGAATTTTCCCCTCTGGAAAAGAGAATCGAAAAAACTGGGGATAACAGCGATTGGAAGGTAATTCTGTCGTCGTAGTATCAGTGTAGATAATCCTTAGTTCAGCTTATATAGGCGAGTTCATTGTAAACAACATTTTATAATAAGGATGGGATGACATGGCTAAAGACGGAATGTTCTATGCACCGAAAAGTGTTACCAAAGAGGTCGTATGTGGTCCGGGTGAGTTCACGATTGCTGCTGTTGCGCTGGATCATGGACACATCTACGGCATGGTTGGGGGATTGTTAGAAGCAGGGGCTACCCTCAAATGGGTATATGATCCGGACCCGAAGAAGGTAGAGGCATTTCGAAAGCAGTTCCCACAGGCTCAAGTCGCTGGATCTGAAGCGGAAGTGCTTGCAGATGATGAGGTATTATTGGTGGCGAGTGCAGCGATCACTTCAGATCGTGCGCCGCTTGGCATGAGAGTGCTAACCGCAGGCAAGGACTATTTTACAGACAAAGCCCCGTTTACCACGCTGGAGCAATTAAAGCTTGCACGAGAAGAAGTGAAGCGAACAGGCAAAAAGTACATGGTGTATTACAGTGAACGACTGCATGTAGAAAGTGCGATCTATGCCGGACAACTCATTGAACAAGGGGCAATCGGCAAAGTCGTGCAAGTTATGGGTACAGGCCCGCATCGACTGAATGCAGGAGGAAGACCTGACTGGTTTTTCAAGCATGAGCAGTACGGCGGCATTCTCTGCGATATCGGAAGTCACCAGATCGAACAATTTCTGACGTTTGCATCATGTACGGACGCTGAGGTAGGGTTCAGCCGGGTGCATAACTTCAATCACCCACAGTTCCCGGAATTGGAAGACTTCGGCGAAGCTTCGCTGATCGGGGATAACGGTGCTTCCGGTTACTTCCGAGTGGACTGGTTCACACCGGATGGTCTGGGCACATGGGGCGATGGACGTACCGTTATTCTGGGAACGGACGGTTATATCGAGCTGCGGAAGTATATCGACATCGCAAGGGAATCTCAGGGGGATCAAGTGTACTTGGTCAATCATGAAGGAGAGTACCGCTACAATGTAAAAGGAAAGGTCGGTTACCCGTTCTTCGGCCAACTCATTCGCGATTGTCTGGATCGCACCGAGACAGCCATGACACAGGAACATGCCTTCAAAGCGGCAGAACTCTGCCTGATTGCACAACATAAAGCCATGAGCGAGCGTGTGGTTTGGAGTGGTGGAGCGAAGTAAATGCTTTGTGTGAAGGCAGCAAAGGTAGCAAAGTCAGATCACTGAAGACTATCGGTGATTCTTCTATTGTTGAGTGAGGAAAGAGCAGCCCTGGTGTGAACTGCATCCAAAATGTTAGTTATGGCTAACATGTGGGACAGTTTACTCGGGCTGCTTTTTTGAGTACGTTGGTGACTTCGCAGATGGATTATTATGGGTTATATTATATGTAGTTCGGATATTCGTTAAAAAGAGAGGTATTTACGAAGTTCGTAGATATGATGTTATAGGAAATCAGCTAAAATTCATGAATGTAAAACAGTTATTATCAAAGGAGCTTGTATACATGATCTCTACTTACGTTCAACGCATTAAAGAAGTTTATCCAGATTTACATATTCAAGATGTAAAACGAAATGAGATCGGTCAGAATAATGACGTATTTATTATTAATCGATCTCTCGTCTTTAGGTTTCCTAAGTATAAGCAAGGATTAGAAAAATTTAAGCGAGAAACAGGATTGTTAGAAACAATTAGAAAGACTGTAACTCTGCAGATTCCCTATCCAGCCTATCAATCATTCGATGAGTTGGAGGTGGGTAAGACCTTCATGGGTTATTCACTGATTGAAGGCGCTCCTTTATGGAAGGACGAATTAATAACTATCAAAAGCCAAAAATTTATAAATGAAATTGCCTCACAACTTGTTATGTTTCTTATTGAACTCCATTCCATAGACATACCGAAAGCGATAAGATTGCAAAAACAGTATGAAAGTATACATGGAATTATAGAAGTTTTGTTTACTAGAATAAAAGAAAAACTATTTCCATTTATGCGGTTAGATGCGCGAGAAAAAGTAGTAGAGAACTTTAATGCATTTTTAAATAATATTGATAATCAGAGTTTGAAGAAAACTTTGATTCATGGAGACTTTGGAGCAAGCAATATTATATGGAATCCAAAAGATAAAAGAATTGCAGGCATTATTGACTTCGGAGGCTCAGGACTTGGGGATCCAGCCTATGACTTAGCAGGAATTCTTTCTAGCTACGGAGAAGAATTTTTCGAAATCTGCACGAAGTTATACCCAAATGGAAGACAAATTTCAGAAAGAGTCCATTTTTATAGAAGTACCTTTGCTTTACAGGAAGCTCTACATGGGATAGATCATAATGATGCAGAAGCTTTTGAAGACGGAATTAAAGAATTTAGATAGAACCACTTAATTGTTTGTTTGTGGTTGTGAATGAGCAATAACAATTTATATTTAGTGTTTCAAAGAAGAAGCTGAAATCCTATAACAAAATATTCACGCTGCGGCTCCTTTGGAGCCTTGGTCTGCGAGGTGAATTTCGAAGAGGCATATCAGCAGACAACCCCGTTGGAGTTCGTGGATACAACAACGTTATAAGACATTGGCGCAAGATATTAAGAACCGGGGTGATACCTATGAAGTTCATATTGATATTTGGCCCACAGGCCGTTGGAAAGATGACGGTTGGTCATGAATTAACGAAAATAACGGAATTGAAATTGTTTCACAATCACATGTCGATCGAGCTATTTCATCCCTTTTTTGGTTTTGGTAGTGAAACTTGGAGGTTATCAAGTATCGTAAGAAGAGAGCTTTTTGAATCGTTCGCAAGCAGCAACCAGTATGGACTTATTTTTACTTACCTTTGGGGGTTTGATCTTCAGAAGGACTGGGAATTCGTCAAGCAAACATGTAACTTGTTTGAATCGAAAGGGGCAGAAATTTATTTTGTTGAATTAGAGTCAGATATAGAAGAACGATTAAAACGAAATAAAACGGCGTTTAGACTTGATCAAAAACCAACAAAAAGAAATATTGAATATTCTGAAATGGACTTAATCAAAACAATGGAAGAACATCGACTCAATTCTAAAGAGGGAGAAATTACTAGAGAGAACTATTTGAGAATCAATAATACAAATTTAAGTGCAAATGAAGTCGCAAGATTAATTAAAGATGAATTTAATTTATAGTAAGTGTGAGTAATTCAAGAAGGCGCCAACATCTTATAACATAATATTCACGCTGCGGGCATACGCCCTTGCCCGGCATTCGCCGGCCACCGGACATGCGTTGGGTCGTGAATACGGGAACGTTATACGAAATCATCCCACAGAAGAAAATATTTCACTAAAAGGAGATTCAAAATGAGTTTGAATTCTAAAGGCTTCTTATGGAAAGATGTCTATTTATCTTGGAAATATTTTATTGAAGACTACAATCATAAATCTATCGAAGACCCAATCTTTAAACAAGTTCAAATAGGATCACATTCGAATCCTAATCTTAGTATTGGAACTGAAATCATAGATTGGTGGCCGACCAATGAAATTAAATATAGAACTAAAAAGTTGAATGATAGAGGTATCCTAGGTGCTGATTGGGACACAGTAGTAGGATTTAACCGAACTGCTGAAATGTTATGGGACGCTAAAGATGATACTGAGAAACAAGCTTTGATTTGGATTGCTGCTGGATTAAATGAAATATTAACTCATCTTCCGCAAGAGTGGAGGGGAGACTCATACAGGTTTATATACGAAACTCAAGCGAATATTATGAAAGAATTTAAAGATAGGAATATGTGGTCGTGGCACGCATCTACTAAGAATTTCTTGCCTATTAAAGTTAATAAATTTATGGAATTGTATTCTCCTCCGATGGAAATAGATAACTTAATAAATATCATAGCTATTGATAATGCTTTTTCAAGAAGTGCATGGACATTAGTGTATGTTTCTCGTGAAGAAGATGACTCCGTATAACATAATATTCACGCTGCGGACATACGTCCTTGATCCGGCAGTCGCCGGACACTCGACATGCATCGATTCGTGAATATAGGAACGTTGTAAGAAAGGGGCGCTAGCTAATATTAAGGGGGATCAAGGATGTTTAACTTTTTTGGTAAGAAATCGAAAGAAACAAAGATCTCATTAGAAAACCAAATAGAGGTTCTCAAAGATATTGGTATATCTTTCACAACTAGTGATGATGGTGTTGTGAAAGAGTTGTTGTATCATTTTGATCGAGAAACTTACGAAGACGATCCCTATTCTCTCTTACTTTCGATGATGGGTTCAGATCTTATTGATGAAAATGACAATGAAGTTAGATTGTCGAAGGATGTTTGGAGCTTTGATACCGAATGCGTTGAGAACGAAGAGATTTATTCGAAAATCATTAATGAACTCGTAAGTTTAACTGGTGGTATATTGCAAATACAACAGGTAAACAGCCATGTAGATTTTGATAATGAAGATGCTAAAGTATCGTTTATTTTAGATGATCAGAAATATGAATGGGAAATACATTTTGAAGATGATTGGATTGACTTTAATTTGCTGATGAAGATAGGGGAACTAGCTATCAGAAATGACAAGGAAAATTACTTTATTCATTTTAATGATGGTCAGAATCTTACAATACTATATACAAGTAAAGTCAAACACAAATTAATTAATGACTTAATAAAAGATCGATTTTCTAAGTTAGCGTAGTCGAGGAAGGCGTCCTCATCATATAACAAGGTGTTTACGCATTGGCGGACAAGCCGCCTCGATCGCCAGGAGATAAGTCAGGGAAGTGGATTCAGGCGACACATCCTACCACCCAACCGCGGTCGTGGCCAGTTGATCGAACTAGTCGTTCGGCGAGCAGTTTAGGGTGCTAGGACCTTGTGAACACGGAAACGTTATACGACAGGATTAAATATAATAGAAAAGAGGATCATATGATCCTCTAAATACTAGAGTTTTGCAATTCACTAAAGAGGTGTAGAGCATCTTTGAAACCTTGTATGTAGATACTTCTTTCTAAGATGGATTGAAGAGAAATTTGAGCGTCTTCGTAAAGAAAAACCGTATGTTGAAGTTGATCGGGTAAAGCATCACGAAGTGTTTTAAAGTATTGTTCTGACTCAGAAGAAAATTGAGTGTATTCCGCATGACACTCCAAAAGCTCAGTATAGAGTAATTCCAGACGTATTCTTATAAGTGGTTCTGTTAGCGATTCTACTGTATTAACCATATCTTATTCCTCCTTTAATTAACTCTATAGAGTTATTATATAACCTCGTAAAGTTAATTACAAGGTGAAAATTTGACTTTATAGAGTTAAAAATTCGCTTTTCATTGATGATTACTAATATGGAAGATAAGATAGAACTATGGAGGGGAGAAGATGAACATAATCAAGTGCAATATACGAGAACTCATGGCAGAACATCGAATAGATGATATAACCGAATTGATGCTGAGATCTGGCTTAAGTCGGAACTCAATCAACAAGTTATATAGGGAAACGAATATAGAAACAACAAAGCTGGAAACCTTATTCAAACTATGCGATACATTTAACTGCAAATTATCTGATTTAATTGAATATGTACCTGAAGAAGAAAAATAGTGAAAGTATTTTCGTGAAGTGATTCCGTCGTATAACATAATATTCAAGTAAAGGCTCCTTTGGAGCCTTGATCTGCTGATGGATTTCGGAGAGGCATTTCAGCAGACAATCCCTCTGGGGTTCGTGAATACAGGAACTTTATACGCAACCTCTGAAGAATGTTAAACCATGCAACCAATTAACAACAAATCATAAATATAGGTGAAAGAATACATTTACAACGTAGCAGTTGAAAACCAGGATGAACGGAATATTAGAAGGTGTAACATATAACAATAAATTTCCACATCGTTAGTTATGCTCCCCGGTCATCAATTGGAATTCCAGAGATGCGGACTCATAATAAGGGTGCAAACTAAAGAATATTTTGATTATGCGAAAGAGAGGATCAAATGAATTATCATTTTGGTTTTTCGTGGAAGGGTCTGCTAATCTTTCTATTGCCAATGATACCAAATATTTTTTATTTTTTAATTCCTACGTCAGATATATTAGGAAATAATGCAATTAGCCATTTGATTTTAGATGTTTTGGAGCACGGAAGTCAGGCGATATTTTTCTTTCTTCTGATATTTGTTGTAAGAGAACAAGCATCGGAAATGCGATGTCCATGTATAATTGGTATGGCAATAATGTTGATTTTTTATTATGGGCTATGGATATTGTATTTTACAGGCAACGCAAACTCGATTATTTTTTTGGGGATGGCCGTTCTCCCGGTAGTATATTTTATATTAGCTGAGATTTGGCTTCAAAATTATCTGGCTATTATACCAACAGTACTTTTTGGTATTGTGCATGTCATTAATACATATTTGTCTATTGCGAATTAAAGGGAGGATAACAATCCTCTTAAATTTTGATTGTGCGTTCAGCATGTATTCTATATTAAGGATTATCTTCCGAATGTTGAGCGTAAAAGTAAACCATAGTTTGAGACAGGGTGTCCCACGTGAGCAGGAATCTGATTGAAGCCATCGGAAATCTCCGGTCTAGGAAACTTCTGCAAAAGCAAAAAATATACACACTAAGAGAAGATCATTATGACTGGAATATATAAATTTTCAGAACCTTGGGTTGAAGAACAATCTGATATCTATGTAAGTGAATTGTATAAAGAGTTATCAAGCTCGCATCTTCTTAAGGATGAGAAAGTCAAAATTATCGCACGACGAATTGACTGCGATGAAGTTTTATTTCAACTACTAAATAAACCTGAAAAATATGCTCAAGTCCATCTGACTTGGAATGGAAAAACTGAACAAAATATGAAATGGCCAAGGACTAAAATATATGATTCATTTGAAGAATGGATAAGTGCAAGAATGGTGATAGATAAAAATGAATATGAAGCTGATTAAGTTATGAGTGTGGTTCATGAATACAGGAACGTTATGTAGAAGTAGTGCAAAATACTATTAAATCATAAAAAGTCAAAGAGGAAAAATAAAAATTATGGCTTATGACTTTCGTGGAATTATTACATCAGTTGATTTTATTGATTTATATAGAAACATATATAAGAATATTTAACAGACTCGATCGGAAAGTTCTGTTCAGAAATATCACAGTCTAGTAGGACAACTTATGTTGAAGCAGAATATTTTGGTGGAGTCGGGTCGCAAAATGGTATTGTTTGGGAAATGGGAGAAGTGATTTTTGAAGAGACCTTAAGCAATAATGCAATCAATAAGTCACTAGAAATACTAGGAGTAATGAGACTGAAGAAAAAGATGAATTTGATACAGTTCGATTAGGGAGACATAGATCTATTGATGATTGGTTGAATAAAGAAACTCATTTGTAGATATCTTTCGAAGGCAGTATCATTGCATAACATAATATAATATTCACGTTGCGGACATTCGTCTTTGGCCCGGCATTCGTTGGGTCGTGAAACCAGGAACGTACACGACAATACTACTACAGAATAGGCTTAGAGAGTTTAACCAAAGGAGATGAGCTGATGAGTATTAAAGCAATATTTTTGGACTTTTATGGAACCTTGGTTCATGAGGATGACGATATCATCCCATTGATCTGTAAGGAAATACAAGAAAATAGTGTGGAAGAATGTGAAGTCAGTGATATAGGGAAGTACTGGTGGAAGATGTTTTCGAGTATGTTTAAAAACAGCTATGGTAAGACATTTAAATCTCAGCGCGAACTCGGGATCCTATCTTTATATGAGACGATTTCTAAATATAGTTCAACCTGTGATGTAAATGAGATCATCCAGAAGCAATTCGATCACTGGATTAAGCCTAAAATATTTAGTGATACATTTCCATTTCTAGAATCTCTTCAAGGATATGAAGTCTACATTTTATCGAATATTGACACAGCTGATGTAAAAGCCGCAATAGCTTATCATGGCATAAAGGTAAATGAAATAATTACAAGTGAAGACGTTAAATCATATAAACCAAGACCAGAATTATTTATTGAAGCCCTAGAAAGACACAATCTGTCTCCTAAAGAGGTGTTACATATCGGGGATTCTTTAATGAGTGATGTCGGTGGAGCAGGTAATTTAGGAATAGCCACAGTCTGGTTAAATCGATTAAATAAGATTAAAACAGATATTGCAGAACCCAACTTTATATGTAGAGATCTAAAAGAAGTAAGAGATATTATTAGTGGAATCGAAGAAGGTAGTATCATTGTATAAAGATTAAATCACTACAAGCAATAAAGTATTTCAATAATTTTTTTGGAAGTATAGTTTTTTGTATATTTGGAGGGAGATTGATGGAGAAACTGAAAAATAGAAAATTGGAATTTTTATTTATATTTGTGAGTATTATAGCGCTTATTCTTGGAGTGCATAATGTTTTTTTATACAAGCATATCAATGAGTTAAAGAAAGATGCTGTACAAAATCTGACTACTGAATACAATGAAATCTATAATTTATGTAAAACAATAGACCAATACTATATAAAAAATGATTTCCGAGAAGCTAGTAAATATCGATTATTGGTCAATCAAACAACTCACAATGTTTCAACTCTCTTATCAAAAGACTTGAAAAATCTTCTGGCACTTGCTTATGATCCGTTGTTTGCCGATTTATCACTTGGCCAAAGTACTTTAAATAAAGAAGAAGCTTCAAAATTGATAACCGATATGAATAACGCCGTCATGCTGATTAGTAAAGACATAGTAAATATGCAAGATGAAGTAAAAGAAGAACTGTTAGATCAAACTTCACCAGAATTTATAAAGGTAAATACTCAAATCGAAAATATGTATGCTAAATATATAAAGCTAGTAGATGATTATTTTAAAAACAATAAGTAAATATTCTTTCGAATTATATAAAAAGGGATTAATGAGCAGTGCGGTATAAGATATTGACAATACCCTAAAAGCCAAAACCGAAGAAATTAAAGAATAAGTATAAAGAAGAAAGATAATAAAACTTATTGAAGGTGATAATTATGAAAGAATGGGACTACAGTAAGCCTTGGTTCCATGGTTCTCCAATGCTCTTAGATGAACTACTAGTCGGAAGCACAATAACTCAGGATCGAGAGTTAGCAAGAATCTTTTCACACAAACCATCTATTGTTGCTTTGGATGAGCACGGCACAAGACTCCATAATGGTAAGTTATGTGGATACATTTACATACTTGATGAAGAAATTACAAGTGAGGATGTATACCCACATCCAGCAACTACAATGAATCCTGGTGAAGAATGGCTCATCAAAAGAGGATTAAATGTACGAAAGATAGATGAAACAAAAACAAGAGAGGAAGAACAACTTTCAGAGGAAGAGGGGGTAGAATTATCGGATAAGCTAAAAAACAGATAGCGAATAGTTTGTTCGTAGAAGAGGCTGCTGCGTATACTATTATTAAAGGATGGGGATTTCTATGAGTAGATTGTTACTAACCTCTTGTGGTTTTTATACTGAAGATATTAAAAATCAATTTTTGGAGTTTATTGATGGAGATATTTCTAAATTAAGAGTCTCAATTATTACAACAGGATCCCCTTCAAAAGAAACTAATAGATATGCACAAAGAGCATTGCAAGAGTTTAAGGACATGGGATTTCAGCATATCCATTTTGTAGATATTGAATTTGATGATCCACAAATTCTCCTACATAGCGATGTTATATATATCAATGGTGGAAATCCATATACATTATTGTATTACGCTAAGAAAAGTGGTGCTGATGAAATTATCAGAACACTGGCCGCACAGAATGTAATTATCGTTGGAGTAAGTGCAGGAACACTATTATTGGGGCCGAATATTAAGTTAGTGGATTGCTTTACTCCACAGATGAACACAATGAATTTAACGGATTTTAAGGCATTAGGAGTAACCGACAAGCTTATTTTTCCTCACTATGATCGAGATGACCTATTTAAAGATAGTACTAATAAAACAATTGAAGAGAGAATAGTAGAATTTGAAGCCAATGAGAACTGTAAGGTGACAAGGCTTAAAGATGAAGAATATATCTCAATCTTAATAAAATAAGAACATTGAAAGTCGTAAATTCAATATAAGTAGCTCGAAGGAGCCCATTGTTTAGGAGGAGTCTATATGATATTAGAAAAAGTTATCAATAGAATTGAAATACAAAGTGAATATAAGGATTTGGTTGATAAGTATGTGGATCGTATCCTTAACGAATTCAAAGATAAGATTCATAGCATTTATATGTGTGGCTCGATTCCCAAAGGAACAGCTCAACCTTTTAAGTCAGATGCAGACTTTACTATTGTATGTGCAAATCCCGAAGATATTGATTACGAAAGATTGTCAATGATCAAAGACAGGCTTTTGGAAGAATATCCATTCGTCACTAAGATGGATACGATCATTTGCTCGATTGATGATGTATTAAGAAGACCAAATGATTGGGGGTTTTGGATTAAGATCATTTGTGTTTGCATACATGGGGAGGACATTGGTGAAAAAGTACCCCCGATCATAATTTCTCCAGAATTCATTGTAGACTTGAATACAGATACCAAGGATGAAGTAGATCGTGTACGTCGTTCACTTTCTAATGTTAGTGATCACTCATTGAAAACTAGATATATTAAAGGTTACTCTAAAAGATTAATTCGTGCATTATACTCTTTGATTTTAGAAGATACCGGGATATGGGAAGATGAAATCTTTAAGATGAAGGATGCCATAATAAACTATTGCTCGATTGACGGCGCTTTAGTTGAGTATCTGTATGCTTGTTACTTGGATAGCGATGTATCTGTTAAAGAGTTTCTGGAAATTGCAGATGAAGTATATAGCTACTTTGAGAACGCCTTAAATACAATGGCTGCTTCCAGGGCTTCCTCGGGTTAACAACATTTTGACGATATTGGTCACTCTGAGAGGCTATTTCGTCGTATAACATAATATTCAAGCAGCGGCTCCTCACGGAGCCTTGGTCTGCTATATATATATTGAAAGCGCTTTATAAAAACCATTCAACTAATGTTGAACGTTATGAATACAGGAACGTTAGGTAAAATAATGGTTAGTGAGAGGAGAATGAAATGCATATTAGAGGAGTAATTCTTGAGGGGTACTCAAATGCCGGGAAGACTTCAGTATTAAAAGCGATTAAACGATATCAATCACAAGAAGAAACCTCAGAACGGAGCGTAGTTATTCTTGGAGAACATTATTCTCAAATTTTGAATAATAAACATGGAGAATATGTGAGTCTAACGCGAGAAGAACACATTGAGTTACTTAAAGAGCGGGTTGAAATGCTAAAGAAACTTAACGATTGGGCAATTCAACTTGGTCCTGCATCTAGAGCATCTAGGGGACTATTTTATGTGCTGGAGAGATTTCACTTAAATCATAGAGCTGCATTTGCAGATTCGGATGTGGATGAGATCAATAAAATAGAAGAACAGCTCGAGTCTTTAAACGCCAAGTGTATTTTGCTTACAATCTCGCCCGAAGTCGTAGAAGAAAGAATTAAAAGCAGACAACCCGAAGAATGGATCTATAAAACAGAAGAAGAAGTAAGATCGTCGGTAAATGAATTATTAAAAGTCCAAAATGTATTAAGACATCAAGCTCAAATCTCAAGAGTCCCAACAATCGAAATCAATACAGACGGTAAGGATTGGGATGAGTATGTAAGGGGAATCATGGAGGGCAACGACATTGCTTAACCAAATGTTCACGCATCGTCGTTAGTGCTCCGCACAAAACGTAAAACTAAACCAGAAGGAGTGATCATTTGATTATTATGATTAATGGATCATTTGGATCCGGCAAAACCTCGACTTCTCAAAAGCTGCAGCCTTTAATACCTAATAGTATGATTTATGATCCTGAAGAAATTGGATATATGCTGAGAAAACTCTTAACAGAAGAGATCTACTTTGAGGAAGAACGAACGGATGATTTTCAGGATATAGCACTATGGAGAATACTTGTAGTACAGACAGCTCAAGAATTAATGAATAGGTATAAGAAACATCTTATTGTTCCAATGACCATTTATAAGCCCGAAAATTTCAACTACATATTAAATGGATTTAGAAGTATCGATCGAGATACTTTTCATTTTTGCCTCTTAGCATCTGAAAAGACGATCAAAAAACGAATTGAAAAACGTGGAGACAAATTTGATTTTTGGTATCAGGAGCAAACAAACGCGGCTCTAATTGCATTTAAAGATACTAATTTTCAAGAACATATTGACACCGATAATAAAGAAACAGAAGAAGTTATAAGCATAATTTTAAGAAAGATTTCAAAATCAATTTGTAAGCAATTCAACGAAATGAATGAATCCACATAAAAAAATGTTCATTCATCGGGCTACCCTCGTTCCAGCAGAAGTTATGGGTGAATTCAAAGAGAAAAATCAAAATCAATAAGGGGTGCATAATGGATCGTAAGATTATTCAAACCGCAAAAGAGATTGCAATAACAATTATTCGCGAAGCAGGTTTAATCTCTAAGGAGAAGTTTGATAACTTTATTGAACTGAGATCTAAAGATGAATTTGGGGATGTAGTTACTGAAGTTGATCATATCTGTGAAGAAATCATGATCAAACAAATACAGAACGTATTTCCAGATCATCAGATACACAGTGAAGAGGCAGGGCTTATCGGAACTGAGCACGATTGGTTATGGTTAATTGATCCTTTAGATGGAACTAATAATTTTGCAATTGGTTTACCTGTTTTTTCGATATCCATTACCTTAATGTATAAAAGAGAGCCTGTTCTTGGAGTAGTCTATGAACCTCTAACAGAACGTTTATTTGTATCTGTTATTGGTGAAGGGACAAGCTGTAATAATCGACGAATACAATTGAAGAGTAACCCGAATATGCTCAAAGGAAATATAGGTTGGATCCAAGGTCACAGAGTACAAAACGACCCACTAGCAGTAAAACTAAGACAATACATTGATATCAGATTCAAGCGAATGTTAAGATTATGGGCTCCAACGCTTCAATGGTGTATGTTGGCCAAAGGAGATATTGATGGGATTGTTCTGTACAATTCTGAAGGTGATGACTTGTATTCAGGTATCTTAATGGTCAAGGAAGCGGGGGGACTTGTTATAGATTTTGAAGGAAATAAATTTAATGGAATGAAAGAAGAACCTTATTTAATTGCATGTCACCCGAACCATAAAGAGGAATTATTGAAAATTGTAAGAGAAGGATTGAGTTAATGTTACAAACAACTGACTTCATCTAATATTATATCCACGTTTCGGGGCTTACACCCCTTGATCATTCCGATGTATAATTATAGGAGATATTTCTGATGACATCCGAGCCGACCTAAGATAAGAGCTATCTAAGGTCGGCTCGGGTCGTGAATGCAGGAATGTAGATGAAATCGGTATAAGGCGATACATTCAACGGGCTAAGTCTATCTACCCGTTCCCTTGAGTTTTTTTAAGCCGCTTGAACGTCAGGAATGCACAAACATTAGATGAAAACCCGATGAATTATGTAGAGGAGGCGTTTCATTGAATTATTCAACAGTTGTCTTAGATTTGGATGGTACATTTTTAAATTCTAAAAATCAAGTCTCTGAAAGAAACTTTGAAGCCGTACTTTCCTGTTATGAGAGCGGGATGAGAATAATTTTTGCAACAGCACGCCCTCCTAGAGCTGTAAAGTTTTTTCTTCCTAAAGAGTTGTTGGATATTGGAGCGTTTGTGTATTATAACGGAGCACAAACAATATGTAATAAATCCAGGACCGAATTTTATGAATCAATTCCATCTGATTTAACTTCCGAAATCATCGATTATTGCTTACATCATTATCCGCAACTCGATATGACAATGGAAGTAAAAGATGAATGGTTTGGCTTACGCCAATATGACTATACTACCACAATGAATGCAAGGTCTAACCCAATAGTTAAATCATGGAGAGAATTAAAACAATATGAAGCTACAAAGATATTGCTCTCAGGCGAACATCAGATTCCAGGACTTATTTCTAAGTTTGGACAGCAAGTAAATATACTGATTACGGATAAAAATCAACTGATTCAAATAATGCCAATTCAAGCATCGAAAGAGTTAGCAATTACTAGGCTTTGCAATATATACAATGAAGAACTGGATTCATTGATTGTATTTGGTGATGATCACAATGATGTAGGATTGTTCAAGTCAGCTGCATATTCAATAGCAATGAGGAATGCAGTAGTTGAATTGAAAGATATTGCAGATGAAATAACAGAAACTAATGATAACGATGGAGTAGCAATAATCTTAGAAGGATTGTGTGAGAAACGGAAACTTTAGGTATCATCATCTAACACAACATTCGCACTACAAGCCATTGGGTTCTTGATCTGGCAGAAGTATATTGAAGATGAATGAGGTATATATACATCTATTCCCTAAGATAAGAGCTATCTAAGTCGGCTTGGGTCGTGAATGCAGGAATGTTAGATGAAATCAGTACAAGAATAAAAAAACATGGTATCTTGTATTCAATACATTACATCATATTAATAAAGGAGATCTGAAAATGAGAAAACTCGTTTTATTTCTGCACGCTTCACTTGATGGGTTTGTAGAAGGGCCGAACGGTGAAATGGACATTGGCTGGGTTTCCTACGATGCTGATTTGGAGAAACACGCACAAGAAGTTTTGAGTACTGCCGACACTGTCCTTTGGGGACGTGGAACTTATCAGATGATGTATAATTACTGGCCATCTGTGTCTTCAGACCCATCAGCTTCACCGTATGAACGGAATCATGCAGAGTGGATCGAAAAGACAGCCAAAATCGTATTTTCCACAACGCTGGAGAACGTGGAATGGAACAATTCCAGACTGGTGAAAGAAGATGTCGAGGAAGAGATTAGGAACCTCAAACAGCAGCCAGGCAAGGATATGGTAATCCTCGGCAGTCCAAGGTTTGCACACCACGTGATGGGTCTTGATCTAATCGATGAGTACAAAATCACAGTGTCTCCTGTCCTGATCGGTAGCGGGTTGCCATTGTTTCAAGGACTCCAAGAGAAGACCAATCTTAAGCTTATTGAAAATAAAACTTTCAAGTCGGGAGCTATTGGTCTCTGCTACCAGGCGGTTAGATGACTAGCCTCGTAAAGATGAACATAAAGAAATCGATGGGGATTTGACTCCTGTACTAGAGAACGAAATTACAACAAGGAAAGATCTGAAATTACAATGGGAGAGTAGTTCCTCTGTGTATCTCGATCCAGAAGTAATGAATTGCGGAAGGTGTGCAAAATGTAATTCATGGGCAACGGATAGAGAGAAACCAAATCATATGGATGAACTTAATAATGGAGCAGTTATTGAAGGGCAATTACTTTGTGATGAGTGTTTGCCAGAGGAGCATCGATGGGCTTTTTAAATCATGGATAATGTAAGTAATTCGCAGAAGTCCATCTACAACAGAAAATCATGGAAAGGATGATTAATGTTGTCATATATTTTTGGTGACAGGATAACACTTAGAGATTATCAAAATGAAGACTTAGAACATATTCGAGGATGGGTAAACGATCCGGATATTACCCATACCTTATCTGATCAATTTTTATATCCTCATTCGAGGAATGAGACGGAGTCCTTTTTTAGAACAATGGTTGAAGGTAAGTCGAGTAATAGAAGTTTTATTATAGCGTTTAGAGAATCACTCGAATATTTGGGTCAAATAGATCTATATAGGATAGATTGGAAGAATCGATTTGCATATTTGGCTATCGTTATAGGGAAAAAAGATCAATTGGGAAAAGGTTATGGTAGTGAAGCAATAAAAGTACTACAGAAATTTGTCTTCGAGGAATTAAACTTAAATAGGTTAGAGCTTGAGGTATACGAATATAACGAGAGAGCATATAAAAGTTATGTTAAATGTGGGTTTAAGGAAGAAGGGAGATCTAGAAATAAGATATATAAGAAAGGTAAATATTGGGATGTTATTTGTATGAGTATTTTAAAAGATGAATTTGATAGGAGGAATTAGAATGAAATTTATCGTGTCTGCAAGTGTAATCGTTCTCAATGAACATAATGAGATTTTACTCATGAAAGGTCGAAGAGGCTGGGAAATGCCTCAAGGTTGTGTTGAAGAAGGAGAGACTATTAGGCAGGCAGCAGTTCGCGAAGTGAAAGAGGAGACAGGGATTGACATTGAATTAATTAAATTTTGTGGGTTGTATCAGAACATAACGCGCGGCGTATGCAACAATATATTTACTGGAAAACCGATTGGTGGAGCTTTAACTACGAGTGATGAAAGTGAAGAGGTGGGTTACTTTACTTTAGAAGAAGCTGGGCAAATGATAACATGGGGAAATTTCTATGACAGAATTCATAATGCATTAGATGAGAAAAGCCATCCATTTTTGATTGAATTTTCAGAATAAGGGCATCCATAAGATCTCAATACATTAAACGTATCGGGTTTGCTCCCTCGGTCCGGCAATAGAAAAGGAGAATCATTTTGCTCGGTAATGAAATACTTTCTCAATCAGCTAATTCATTTGGATTTGATACTAATTCGTTAAAGTTCGTAAGCAATTCTTGTAATGAAGTATACAGGTTTAATAGAGGGGATAAGGAATATTTTTTACGTTTATCAGAAAAACCAGTTGAATTTGAACTTAATATTAAGGCAGAAGTCCATTGGGTACGGTATTTAGTTGAAAGAGGCATTCATGCATCATTGCCAATCCAGACTTTTGAAGGTGAATTAACTGCTGTATGTAAGCACTATGAAAAGTGCTATATTGCGACTGTGTTCGAGGGAGCCCCTGGCATTTTTTTCGATAGCAATCCAGAATTATGGGGACCAAGCTTGTTTAAAACATGGGGCGAAACAATGGGGGCAATGCATCGGTTGACCAAATCTTATGATCCTGGCGATTTGAAATACAAAAGGATGGAATGGGATGTAGCGGAAATAAACAATCCACATTTACATTTTGGTAATTATCAAGTACTCCTCAACAAACTCAGAACAATTGAAACAGAAATGAAAAATCTGCCTAAGGGCAAAGAATCATATGGTCTGATTCATTATGATTTTCATCCTTATAATTTTCTTATCGATCAAGGAGAAATAACTGTTTTTGATTTTGATGATTCGTTGTATGGATGGTTTGCACTTGATATTGGAATCGCCGCTACTCACGCTGTTTGGTGGGGTTCTCATTTCAAGGCCTGGAGATCGAAAGATGAATTTGCAAAGCATTTCTTAAATGAGTTTCTAGAAGGTTATATCAAACAGAATAACATAGAGCAAGAATGGATCCAGAGGATCCCTTTGTTTATGGAATATAGAAATATTAGTTCCTTCTTTTGGTGGCTTACCAATTGGGATGGGAATGAAGAGAATCTTAATGATAGTCAAAAGAATGCTATTATTGAAACGGTAAATCGTATTGAAAGTGGCAAACCTCTTGATGGATGTGACATTCAATTATAGGTTGTGAGGGCTGACGTAAAGACTCACCTTAAACTCGCTCCTTTCTTGGTTGGTGATGTTTTAGATAAACACCATTCGACCCAAGATCGGGGCTACTGCGATATAAGATAAGGAGGTAATACATGAATATGAATATCTTCATTATTGAGGATGACCTTCTTCTCCTGGAAGCACTTCGAGAAGCGTTAAGTCAGTGGTCATATGAAGTAAGTTACCCAAGTGATTTTTCTCATGTGATGGATTCCTTTGTTGATCATTCGCCACACTTAGTGATTATTGATATACAGCTTCCCAAGTTTGACGGTTTTCATTGGTGTAGAGAAATACGTGCCGTGTCCAAAGTTCCGATTATCTTTCTTTCATCCAGAGATCATCCGACAGATATGGTGATGGCCATGAACCTAGGGGCGGACGATTACGTTCAGAAGCCTTTTCATATGGATGTACTTCTAGCCAAGGTTCAGGCTATTCTTCGTCGAGCGTATACGTATGAAGAAGTGTCCTCCGATGTAATGGAATGGAACCAAGCAATTATTGATTTGAAAAGTTGTGAAATACATAAGGATGGGAAGACGATTGGCCTGACAAGAAATGAGTTTTTTATTCTTTCGATTCTAGTAAGGTCCAATAATAAGATCATCTCACGTCATGAACTGATGAAAAGGCTCTGGGATGATGATCAATATGTGAATGACAATACACTCACTGCCAACATCACAAGATTACGGCAACAGCTCGCTTCTCTCCATTTAGCCGAAGGGATTGTAACTAAAAAAGGTCTGGGGTATATGGCCGTTACGCTTTAGGAGGTTTCTCATTGTTCATCGCTTATCTTGTTTATAAAAAAAGTTGGATCGGCTTAATTGGGTTACTGCTGCTGCTCACCAATGCTTTGATACAATTTGACGCCGGTATAGATGTGGAGCCGCATTCACTTATCTATTTGAATACGTTGTTTCTAACCATCTGTATTGTTTTTTTGATCTGGAGATATAAGAAGGAAACAGCCTACTATAAGTCTTTACATACCCTTACTAACGATGTGGGAGATGACTGGTTTGAAAACATTCCCCAACCCCAAAGTCGTTTTCCTGACGAGGTGATGTATACCTTTCTGCAAAATATTCATGAGCATGATCTGAACAAACGTCGTGCGGATCAGTTAACCCAACGAATGGAACATGATGACCTTTCCTCATGGGTTCATGAAGTGAAAACGCCGCTTACCGCAATGAAGATTATCCTTGATGGCCACCGTTCTAATGAGTTAGCACAAAGGTTAAATTCACCCTGGTTGAGAATGCATTTATTGATCGACCGGCAGCTATATATTTCACGATTAGCTAACTTGGACTCAGACTTGCTCCCGGACAAGTTGAAAGTGCAAGATTTGATAAGAGAAGAGGTGCGTGAGCTATCCACATGGTGTATGGAAAAAAATATAACCATCGAGGTTATGGGGAATACCGGTGCTGCCGTGTATACGGATAAAAAGTGGTGCGGATTTGTGATGAGGCAGCTTTTAACAAATGCGATTAAATACAGTCCAACCGATGGAAAAGTATCTATCCATATTGATTTCCAAGATAATAAATATGTCACTGTCTCCGTTAAAGATGAAGGGCCCGGCATTCAAGTACATGACCTGCCACGTATATTTGATAAAGGCTTTACTGGAGAAAATGGAAGGGTTCAGCACACAGCCACCGGTATGGGGCTCTATCTTGCCAAAGAAATAAGCAAGAAGTTACGCATTCGACTTGAGGTTGCTACGGCTGTTGGCGAAGGTACGTCGATTGGGATGGTATTTTCTAGTGACAATCCATTCGAACGAATTAGACGATCACCGATTTAATAAGCAATGAAGCAGTTAGGAGATGTAAACCTGACTGCTTTTTATTTTGGCAAAGTGACAAAAATATCACATTAGATCTTATTTTATCACCTAAAGCTTACGACCAAGAGACATAAAAGAATTACACTGTGTATAGAACAACTGGATTGGAGTGTATGGAATGAAAGATCAGATCACACCGAAGACCGTTTTACTTGCTGAGGGACTACGAAAATCATATGGTTCAAAAGGAAATGATCAACAGGTGTTACAAGGCATCAACCTTCGCGTGACAGAAGGAGAGTTTGTTGGCATTATGGGACCATCTGGCTCAGGCAAAACCACGCTTCTCAATACATTGGCTACTATTGACCGTCCCACGGATGGCGAAATTTTCATACAAGCGTACGATATTTCCAAAATGAAGGACAGACAGCTTTCAGATATTCGTCGTCAGCATTTAGGTTTTATCTTTCAGGATTACAATTTGCTTGATACGTTAACGGTCAAAGAAAATATATTACTGCCGGTGTCTTTAACCAAAATCAGTAAAATGGAAGCTGAACATGAGTTTAATGAGATTGCAGAGATTTTAGGCATTAAGGAATTAGCGGATAAGTATCCTACTGAAATCTCAGGCGGTCAAAAGCAGCGTACCTCTGCGGCACGAGCGTTGATTCATTCGCCTTCGCTTGTTTTTGCGGATGAGCCTACCGGTGCTCTGGATTCCAAAGCAGCCTCTAATCTATTAGAGAATTTACATGAGATCAACCAGTTACGGCAGGTGACCATTGTTATGGTTACACATGACCCGCTGGCATCAAGCTATTGTAGCCGGGTCGTTTTTCTGAAGGATGGCAAGGTTTTTGCTGAATTGTACCGGGGAGAGAAAACGAGAGAATCTTTCTTCAAAGACATTCTGGATATGCAGGCTGTCCTTGGAGGGGGTAGCCCGAAATGAACATACGGAAACTGGTGATGCGCAGCATGCGGAAAAACATCAAGATGTATTATCTTTATTTTTTTGCGATGATTTTCAGCATCAGCTTGTACTTTATTTTTTCTACTCTGCAAAATGATCAAACCGTTATGGAAACCGTTCAAACCAGTGTAAACTTCTCAACGGCTTTTCAGATCGCAGGCATACTGCTTATCCTCATCACCATTGTTTTTACGATGTATACGACACATATCTTTATCAGAAGGCGAAGTCAAGAAATTGGATTGTATCAGTTCATTGGCTTGTCCAAGGCTTGGGTCGCTCGAGTACTCATCTTGGAGCACACTATACTTGGCCTAGGGGCTCTCTTGATCGGAACATTCGTTGGAACTATGCTCTCACGACTCTTTCTCTTGCTATTAATGAACCTGTTGGGGCTAGATGCCAAGTTTGGCTTAACCTTCTCAGGCCAGGCTCTTATTCAAACGATTGCTGTATTTACCTGCTTGCTGGCGGTTACAACCTTACAAAACATATGGACAGTATATCGCAGTACATTGCTGCAATTGTTTCAGGCTAATCATCAAAATGAAAGTTTTGTCAAACGTCCAAGCAGTGTGTCAGCCATTTTAGGGGGAGCGGGAATAGTTCTGATCGGGTTTGGTTATTATGTGTCCACCTTTATTGGATACAATGCAGATGCGCTAATTTTGATAATGTTAATTGTTCTCGTCAGTACCATACTTGGAACCTATTTGGTCTTCCATACAACCATAAGCTGGATATTCTATGTCTATCGGAAAAGGCAGAAGGGGAACCTGGGCTTAATGAATAGCCTTTCGGTAGCATCTCTAATGCACAGAATGAAAGGTCACGCCAATTCATTAACGTTAATCACAATCTTGTCAGCGATGACCATTACGATGATTTCCCTGTCCTATTCCTTATATTATTCCATGGAAAAGGATGTAAGATTGGCGATGCCTTTTGATTTTGCAATGGAAAATATGCCGGAGGAAGCCGCTGTGATCACAAATAAGTTAGAAGATGCGCAGATTGAATTTGAGTCTCATCAAGTACATGCCATTCGATTTGATGGCGCATGGGTGGATCAGAATCAGAATTCAAAACCGAGCCATCGTAACAGACCATTTTTGCTTTTCTCAGCAGAGCAGATGGCACAGGCTGGATTAGATCTGGAACGTCCCCAAGACGGTGAAGCCATCTATCATAGCAAGCGAGCCATTTTAGAAGGAATGGAGATTTCATCTCCCTGGGAAGTACAGTACGCATCAAATGATGAAACCAATCTGCTACCTGTCTCCAAGTCTGAGCTTAATAATGTGATGAATTACATCCTTCATGGCGACCAATTAGTTGTCTCTGAAGATACCTTCGCGCGAATGAGAGACAGCATTCAGGAGAATGAGTCCAAAGAATTAGTGACATTTGAGGTGTTTAACGTATTGGATACGGAGAAAACAGATATCGCGTCGAATATCTTTCGAACGAGCGTAGACAGTGATCTGTTACTCAGGGACTTTTATTCAACATACGAGGGATCACGTCAAAACTTCGGGCTGCTCATTTTTATTGCTGGATTTTTAGGTTTGGTATTTATCCTTTCAACAGGAAGTATTTTGTACTTTAAACAAATGACCGAGGCCCAGCAAGAGAAACCTCAGTACAGAACATTGCGACAACTCGGTTTTCAAATCGACGACATCATGAAAGGCATCATCCGTAAACAGCTCTTTGTTTATTTGATCCCTCTGGTCATTGGGCTAACTCATGCTGCTTTTGCCTTGAAGGTGGGTACTATACTCATTGCTGCAAGCATGCTTAACCCAATCCTCCTCAGTATGGCAGCGTATATCGTCATCTATTTAGTGTTTATGATTGTTACGATTCGGTATTATAAAAATATGGTTATCCATGCTCTATAGAAAGGAAGAGATTGATGAAAAAAAGAATTCTTATTTCATGTTTCGTTGCTATTGTTATGATTACTGGTCTCTATTTCTTCATGCGTGAGCCATTTGATCGTTTTAATCCAATGATGAAAGAGGAATATGTATATGTTAAGGTCCAAGCTGAACCTGTAGATGATGACGGCAGATATAAGTATAAGGAGCAGGGGGTCACCGAAAGTGGTGAGATGAAACGAGTGGTATTCAGCACTAGTACCAGACTCGATCAAGGCACATTTTTAAAAGTACTCGCCAAAGGTACCTATACAGCAGACTATAAGTTTATCAAAGAGCTTGAAATGCCATCGAATTTGAACTGAGTTTGGAACTCTTCGTATCAGGTGAAATGGTTAAGGGTACAGATATGAGAGAAGTTCAATAGAAGAAGCAGCCTGATAATAAGGGTTGCTTCTTTTTCGCTTTTACACTTCGCAAATGGAACATTGTGGGTTATATTGGATATGATTTGGTTCTGTAGTAGGAAATTGGAGGTACTCAACTTTGGATGAAAATATACGCTTTCCGATAGGACACTTTGAGCCAAGTCTTAACTTCTCTAATGAGGACCGAATTCACATCATAGGTCAAATTCCCGGAATTACGAAGACCTTAAAAGAGATTACACAACATCTCAATGATGATCAACTCTCTACTCCTTATCGTGAAGGCGGTTGGACAATCACACAGATTGTGCACCACCTTGCGGACAATGACATGAACGCTTATATCAGGTTCAAGAGAGCATTAACTGAAGAGGAACCGATGGCAAGCTCGTATCGAGAGGATTTATGGGCATCATTACATGATTACAGGAGTACGCCCATCGAAGAATCAATTTTGCTGATGGAGATACTGCACAAGCGATTTCTCGCTCTACTGTATGGTTTACATCGGGATCAGTTTAGACGAAAACTCGGAACAGAAGTGTTAGGTACAATTACACTGGATATCGCAATTCAAAGATTTGTATGGCACGGGCAGCATCATATTGCTCAAATTAAATCTTGTGTAACATCGCAAGGGTGGTAGGGTCTTATACATATCTCAAGTTTGGAGGTAATATATGGGAATGGAAGGATTCTGGGCATAGCATATAATGTAATTCCAGTGAAAGACCTTGATGTATCAGCCGCTTGGTTTGTAAAACATTTTGCATTTAACATTCGCCACCAACGCGAAGGATATTTGAGTTTATTTCGGGGGAATCGACCAATTTTGGATTTGATCCAAAGCGATCATGAAACACGAGCGACATTTGAAGTGCATCAGAAAAAGAGATGGGTCATTACATTTTTCACCGACGACATTGGTTCTTTACATAACTATCTAACATCAGAGAATGTGAAAGTAGGGGCTATTAGTGATGAGGGACACTATGGGAAGTTTTTTGTGTTAGAAGATCTGGACGGCAACTTATTTGATGTGTGGGAACACCATGATTGTGAATTGAATTTTTAATGAGGAACTTTGGTCAGCTGCTATCATTAACCGAGGGATTTGGGGGATACGAATGTTGATTGAAGACGAGAAAATATATCCTGACTGTTCAGTTGAAATAAGAATAGTAGAAGTTGGCGGCTTAACAAAGCCACAGCTTATTCAGAAACTGGACCAACACTCTATTTTATTGAATAAATATGGAGAACAGTTGTTACATGATGAGAGATTTATAGTTTCGAGTGTAAAGCAAAGCTTGCAAACGGTTGAGTTGACCGTCAGACAACTTGGATTTTCGGAGGGTGCTACAACTCTCCAGTTATTTCGAATAGCAAATGAACTTGGATTGGAATCTTGTCCGGTTGAGTTAGGACCTTATCTAAGACTGCAATATTTGGATCAGCCCGAGATAGGTTCTACCAACATTTCAGAGGAGAAAAAGGCTCCGTCTGGCTCCCTTACCATAGCCTCTGAAGCCCTTACGGAGGATATAGATTTTCCAAAAGGTTTTTATCTCAGACGAATAAACGACAAGTTATGGTTACGAGGATATCTTGCGGACCATTTGCATATTTGGAGTCCTCATGATCGCTTTATCTTCTGCAGGGCTTAGGTTCTATTGTGTGAAGATCGAAAGGTATTTTGAAAGAAAAGGAGTGAAAGACCAATGGATATCAAAAACAAAAGCGGAGATGTGCTTGGAAAAATTCAAATTGAATCCTTACGCAAAGATCGTGCGATTGACCGGATCGTCATTGACTTAAAGCCTGGTGAGGGGAAGGCGATTTATACCGCAGATGCTTCAGAGAACCAATTCACGCAACAGACCAATTATGCAGCCATTCCATGGGAAGACGGGTTGGAACAATTGCAGAAACTTTATTCTCCATGGCAGCCGAAATTTCCGATTGATTCTGATATCGGTGCCATTCATGTATTTTATGGATTTGATAATCTAACTCCGCAAGAAATCGAAGAAATGGTTGAGGAAAGTAACAGGTCAGGCAGCAATGTAGTGATACGAGATTTGAAACCCAATAAGAAGGTTGTGGGCATCAGCATCACGTATCAAGAATACGGTGGTTATACACTTAATATTTTCGGGACTACAAAGAGCCGAATCGCATTGCCTGATCATGGTGGTGCTACGGTTAAACAAGCAGCCATACGTGGCGTCCAAGCATTTTTTATTGTCAATAACGAAACTTCCCAATTGATATGGATCGAAGAGGATGTGCAGGGGAAGGCATTACAATACGAAATCAATGGAAGAAATATGTCAGAAGATCTTGTGATGAAGATTGCGAAATCAATGAACGGATAAATTTTATATTAAAGCTGCTCTAAAAGGAGTTTCTATGAATCGGACGATAATGGTTAGCGATATCCATGGCTGCATTGATCCATTTAATCAGTTATTGCATGATATCAATTACAATTCCACAAATGATCAATTGATTCTGCTTGGAGACTACGTAGATCGGGGGCCCAATAGCAAAGAGGTTGTTAATAAGGTGATTAAATTAGTAAAAGAACATCATGCGATCGCATTAAGAGGCAATCACGATCAACGATTCGTTGATTTTATAATTGAGGGAAGTTCATTAATTAAAGCCAAGTTTATTGAACATGGAGGGCTTCAAACACTTCAGAGCTATTGTAATATTGAAGGCGCAATTTCTGATGAAATGTTGGAACTAGCCAGAGAGACAATAAAAATGGACTATGGTCATCATATTAATTTTTTGAGTGAATTACCTCTATACCATGAGGATGAGACACATATTTACGTTCATGCCGGATTAAACCCTGATTACATAGAATGGAGGAATCAACCAGAGCATGATTTTATGTATATCAAAGATAAATTTATTGATCATACGTTCACAAATCTACACCAAAAGATCATCTTTGGACATACAAGGACAATAGACATTCATGAAACTTCGGATGTTTGGTTTGGTGAAGATAAAATAGGCATTGATGGTGGATGTGCCTATGGAATGCAATTAAATGCTTTAATTCACGAAAATGGTTCTTACACAACTGCTGATTCAAAGTTTAATCTGAATGAGGTGAAGTGATGAGTTACAAAGCTATTCTCATAGACCAAATGAACGCCTGTTATCATGACAAGAGCTGGTTTATTCCGCTTCATGATATATTGATAAACCTCAATGCAGCGCAGGCCGCTTATTCAAAGAATGAGGGAGAGCATTCCATTTGGGCGATCGTCAATCATCTTATTTTCTGGAATGAGAGGTGGCTTGAGAGATATATTGCCGAACAGGTCGACGGGCAGCATTCAGTGAATAATGAGGATACATTTGACATAGATCCGTCTAACCTGAACGATGTGGAGTGGCGCAAGACATTACATAGACTGAAAACCGTCTTTGGTGATTGGAACAGGGCACTCGAAGATAGCGAAGAACATAAACTGACCCGTGAAATCCCTTCCTATTTTAACGCGCCATGGTGGGGAGTTGTATCGAATCTATGTATTCATAATGCCTATCATATTGGCCAGATCATGCTGCTCAAAAAATCAATGAAACACACGTAATACACGCTGTATTACATTTATAAAATTATACTTAAGCAAAGGAAGATGACTATCATGGAAAAAGGCAAAATTATATTTTTGAACGGTGTAACCAGCTCTGGTAAAACTTCAATTGTAGAGGCGATGCAATCATACGATGATCCGTTTTTCTATGTTGTCGCTAATGATCTTTTTGAAAATACGATCGGTGATAAACATCTTCAGACGGATTACTGGAAGTATCTGAGTGAAGCGATTGTAATGATGTATCATACGGCAAAAGTATTCTCAGACCATGGCAAGCATGTTCTGATCGATGGCATACTTGTGGAAAGACCGGAGCTCGCGCCGCATTATGAACAAGTCAAACAGATATTTGAAGGCTATCCACTGGATATTGTGGAGTTATATTGCCCCCTCGACATCTGCCGTCAGCGGAACATTGAACGTGGGGATCGCAGAGAAGAGCAATCGGATGAGCAGCATCAGATCATGGCCAAAAACATTAACTACAGGTACTCCATTGATACAAGTATGAACACACCGGAAGAATGTGCAGAGAAAATTATTGCAGCGTTGTTCAAGTCCCATCATGAACCATTGAAAAATATGTAAAGATGCTATTACAAGGCTGGACATTCATGAGCATGGTGTTCCAGCTTTTTGACTATTTGAAGAAGGGGGAAATGTAATCATGACCAAAGAGATTGAACTTTTGCTTCAAACTTTTGAAGAATGGACGCTCTTTGTCAGAACGTTGACTAATCTTGAAGAAAAGATCTGGAATTCCAGCTTGGAAGAAGGGAAGTGGACGATAAAATCAATCGTAAGTCATATCATGTTATGGGATCGATATTTTTACAAGGAAGCGATTGAGAAGATTGCTCTGAGGCAGCCTGTTATGTTGAAACATCTGGATTTTGATGAGTTTAATCGCAAAGCTATTGAGTACGGGAAACGCACAGAGACATCTGAAATCGTAAATAAGGCTATCACGTACCGCTATAAAATTATGAATGACATTCGAGGGTTATCGGAGGAACAGCTTCATCAGACGTATTTGGATGCAGAGGGTAACGTATTTTATATTCCCCAATATCTTAAAGATTTTATATGGCATGACCAGCATCATATGGAACCGTTGAAAAAGTATGTTGCCAGCCTTGAAGCGTAAAGGATTTAGCAAGCGGTGGGCGGCATGGAATACAGCATGTGGCGTGCTTTGAATATAATATGTATCCCAAACCAGGGAGGGACATGATGACCATTTATAAGATTGAATTAACTCAGGGAAATCTAATCGGTTCATTTACCGATGAGGTAACTCCCATGTTGAGCGTGAAATCTGGGGATTCCATTTGGTTTCAGACACTGGATGCGGGCTGGGGAACGGGTGTGAGTTATGCGGAACGCATGAAACCTTTTGATCGACAAGGTGAAAAAGATGGAGGGCATGCCTTAATCGGTCCGATCTATATCGATGATGCCAAGAAAGGACAGACGTTGGAGATTGTTTTCAATGAGATTGTACCCGGTCAATACGGGTTTACTTCCGCCGGCGGATATCCGAACTGGCAGAACCAGAAATTACATCTAACAGAGGTTGAAGAACTGTCGCTAAATTGGACACTTGATCTCCACACGATGAGTGGAACCTGTGAAATAAATGGGAAACCCTTCACGGTATCTCTCTCACCGTTCATGGGAGTCGTGGGCATGCCACCAGAGTCAAAAGGAATTCATACGACTTGGCCGCCTCGTTATTGTGGAGGGAACATCGACTGCAAGGAACTGGTGCAGGGAAGCAAATTATACTTACCTATCCCCGTAGACGGAGGTTATCTCGCGATTGGTGATGGTCATGCACGCCAGGGAGATGGTGAAGTCAGCTGTCAGGCGATTGAATGTCCAATGGAACTTGTGGATATCACCATCAACGTAATTGATAATCTAGCTCTGACCAATCCTCGTGCACATACGCCATCCGGCTGGATTACCTTCGGTTTTCATGAAGATCTGAATGAGGCTACCGTTCAAGCATTAGACGGCATGTTAAATCTGATGGGTGAGTTGTACGGATTAGAACGAGTGGAAGCGATTGCACTTGGAAGCGCGGTAATCGACCTGCGTATCACGCAAATTGTGAATGGCGTGAAGGGTGTGCATGCTGTCCTTCCCCATGATGCTTTTCAATAACTTGAAGTCTGTTATACGTCGTATTAGATGAACTTGGGAGTCGATAAAATGAGAGGCAGACCACAGATCGTTCTAGATATCGCAGGTGTTTTGTTAAGTAATATGTCATTGACGTGCTGGAAAGATATGATTCAGGAAACCAACCTATCGGCAGAATCCCTGAAAGTACATTTTACAGGAATCAAGCGGCAGCTCTGGACAGGAATAATGCGAGAAGAAGAGTTCTGGCAATCGTTGAAGGAGGCGTATCCCGAATTATCAATAAGCCGAGCGAAGGAGATCTTGTATAGCTCAATTGTTCCTTTACCAGCGGCTCGATACCTTGAGCGATGGAGTGAGTTTGCCGATATCCATCTGCTCAGCAATCATTGTAAGGAGTGGATTGAGCCGAATCTTAGCCGTTTAAGCTCATTCACCAAAAGTGTAACCATCTCTAATCAAGTGGGTTTATGCAAACCTGAGATTGAGATATACCAACGGGTCCAAACCTTCCTGGCAGCTGGAGAAGAGGTTCTATTTGTAGATGATCAAGAGAAAAATTTACATTCGGCTAAGCTACTTGGTTGGAAGACTCTACTGGCTGACGAAGAAGGAGATTGGGTTAATGAAGTTGAGTCATTGCTAATCTAGGAGGAACAGGATGCAATTTTCACTTCTGCATAGGAATTAAGAAGCTTAGCCTTCGAAAAAATAGAATTTAATATCCCATCTGGAGCCCTATGCAATAAAATTCAATTTTATAGCATAGGGTTTTAATATTAACCTCCTTTAAATGTTTTAATATCCTTAAATTGTAATTATATTAACCTTAATAATCAAATTAAACTAAATAATAACATAAATAGTATTGACCATAGGCTTTTCCCAATACTATAATGAAATGGGTTTCATGAAAGCCGTTTCATTATCACTCAGACAACTTAGTAAGCGCTTTCTATTTGAAGCGTGCTTGCAGGTTTTCAAGTTCCCGATTCATCTTTATCTAACTTTAAGGGGGAGTGTGTGTAAGATGAAGTTTATGAGACAGAAGCGGTTTACCTTTTTGGTGATGCTTACCTTGGTGGTAACCGTAATCGCTGGCTGTAGCGGTGGAGCGGGTACACCAGCTGAGGTTGTTAACAAGTCGCCAGCAGAAGAAAACAAGCAAGTCGCAGCTGAGCCTGCTGAAGAGAAGCAGGAGCCGGCCGTCGATCTGAAGGGCAGAGCTGTTCGAATATCCAATTGGTGGGATGCGGCCCCCAAAGGAGACTCGGAGGCAGATGAACGTGCCCGTGAACGAATCCAAAATGTAGAGAAGAAATACAACGTCAAAATCTCTTATCTAAATACAGACTATGGAGCAACGTCGGAGAAAATATCTTCATCCGTGATGGCGAATGAGCCTTTTGCTGAAATTGTGCGTGTGCCTGACGGTAATATCTGGGGGTTGATGCAAGGCGGATTTCTGACACCGCTGGATGACGATTTGAAGGATACGAAAATCCAGCCGGATGTCATTGATTCCATGCGGTTTGGCAGTGATAACGTATTTGGTTTGACAGGGTGGTATACCCCGAATGACAGCGGCATGTTTTATAACAAACGTCTGTTTAAAGAAGCTGGATTGAAGGACCCGCAACAGCTAATGGAAGAGGATAACTGGAACTGGGATACGATGCTGGAAGCGGCCAAGAAGCTGACCGTAGACAAAAACGGGGATGGCAAGATGGATCAGTATGGTCTGTCAGGTGCGTATTATGTGCTGCATGAAATGCTCATCGGAAGCAATGGCGGCAAGATGTACGATGAGGCAACGCAGAAGGCAGCGTTTGACTCACCCGCATCTTTGGAAGCGCTTAACTTTCTGTACAGCCTGTATAACGATCACAAAATCGTGAAGGCTAACGCAGGCAATGACTGGGAGGACCCGTCCAAATATTTCTCAGAGGGCAACATTGCGATGTATCCTGGCGGTTTATGGGAAGTGGAAGGGCGCATTCTTGACAAGTTAAAGGATGACTGGGGGTATATATACATGCCTAAAGGGCCCAAAGCATCTACTTATCTCGATACGGTAAATAGCACAGAGAGTTTTGTAATCCCCAAAGGTGTTAAGGATGCAGACGTCATTGTGAAAATTTGGGAGGAGCTTCAGGACTTCGATAACTGGCAGGAGAATCATCGTCTATGGTTGGAGAACATTTTGCCAGATGAAGCTTCTATTGCGAATGCCATGAATGACAACGGAGAGGTTGAACGGGTTTATGGCGCACGTGCCGGGGGATTGGGTGTGAAGGAAGCTCTTGGCAGTGTAACTGAAAAGTTTGTGAAAGGTGAGGTTACACCATCCACAGGCGTTGCACAGATTATTGGACCTGCACAGGCTGGCATCCAGAAGGTGTTAAAGGGAGAGAAGAGCAAGTAAGGCGTAAGCAAAGCAGGATCATTTACTTGAGGGAGGCAGCCCATGTTGAAAAAAATGATGATCAGCAAAATCATGTTGTTTGTTTTGTTTGCCGCATTCATTACTCTTTTGTCTGCATGCACGGGTACAAGTGAGAAGCCAGCCGAGCCGGTTGCTCAGCCAGCTGAAGTCGAGACGAGCACAACACCAGTGAAGGAAGAACAAGTGGAGGAGGCTGAGCCAGCCCCGAACCTGAACGGACGTGTCATTCGAATCTCTCACTGGTGGGATGCGACACCAAAAGGTGATTCGGAATCCGATGAGCTTGCGCGGGAACGGATCAAAATGGTGGAAGAAAAGTATAACGTGAAGATCAAATATCTGAACACAGAATACTGGTCCACTTCTGAAAAGCTGTCTTCCTCCGTGCTCGCTAACGAGCCTTTTGCGGAGATTGTCCGAATTCCAGATGGATTCATCTGGGGACTCATGCATGGCGGGTTTCTGACACCGCTGGACGAATATCTCAAGGATACACGGGTAGAGCAGGATGTCATTGATTCGATGCGCTTTGGGGGTGACAAAATCTATGGCCTGGAGAGCTGGTATTCGCCAAATGATAGCGGCATGTTCTATAACAAACGGATTTTTAAGGAAGCTGGATTGAAGGACCCTCAGCAATTGATGGATGAGGATAACTGGAACTGGAATTCGATGCTGGACGCGGCAAAAAAGCTGACCGTAGACAACAATGGTGACGGCAAAATGGATCAATACGGCCTCGCTGGCGCGCATTATGTGCTGTCCGAGATGCTGATCGCGAGTAATGGTGGCAAGTTATATGATGAGCAGACGGGTAAAGTCACGTTTAATTCACCGGAAGCTATGGAAGCGCTTAACTTTTTGCACAGCTTGTACACGGAGCATAAAGTAGTTAAAGCGAATGGAGGAAACGACTGGGAAGATCCCGCCAAATATTTTGGGGAGGGCACGATTGCGATGTATCCAGGCGGGCTGTGGGAGATTGAAGGCCGCATTCTTGATAAGCTCAAGGATGAGTGGGGTTATGTGTATATGCCAAAAGGTCCACAAGCCCAGTCTTACCATGAACCTTTTGGTCAGACCGCAGCTTATGTCATTCCAAAAGGGGTGAAGGATGCAGATGTCATCGTAAAGATTTGGGAAGATCTGCAGGACTTCGATAACTGGCAGGACAATCGCAGACTCTCCCTAGAAAATATTTTGCCGGATGAAACGTCCATTGCCAATGCCATGAACGATGATGGCAAAGTGCAGCGTTTGTTTGGCGGACGCTTCGGTGGTCTGGGTATCAAGGATCAACTGGATAGCGTGACTGAGAAGTTTGTTAAAGGTGAGATTACGCCTTCGACGGGTGTTGCTCAAGTGATCTCCAAAGCTGAGGCTGCGGTGAAAAAAGTGTTAAGTGGAGAGCAGGAAAAGAAAAAATAACGCTTGGTAGTTAAACAGCAATAGGGCGGCCTGATGATTGTTTTCGAGTGGGGTTAGTCGAAGCACAATATACAAGCCGCACCTCATTGCTTTCACGAAAGTCATCTAAAGGGGGGCATTGGGTGAAGTTCACATTATCCCGAGTGACGATCGTTGTCGTCACACTAATGCTCGTCGTGGTGTATGCGATATCCAGTTCCGGTGCGAGTGGCAATGCCAAGACCGGAAGTCGATCATCAGATCCGAGTCGTGTCATGCCGATATCTGAATCTGCTGCTGAGGATAGCTATGATATGTATCTGAAGCAATTTCAGAACGAGAAGCGGCCTGCGAGGGACATTGTCATCCATGGGGCTGATTACTCAGCTGCCGAAGGCATGAACCCGCAGATGATCACGGAGCTTGGCGGCGAGGTAGGCGAGTTCATAAGGACAGAGGAAAGTGGATCGGTGGAGTGGAAAGTGAATGTTCCTGAATCAGGAATGTATCATATGTCATTACGCTATTACCCAATTCAAGGGAAAAGTTCTGCTATCGAACGGGAATTGTGGATTGATGGAAAGCTGCCGTTCAGCAGTGCTCGTAACATGAGCTTCCACCGGGTATGGGTCAACGAAAAACCGGAAATCGAACAGGACAACAGAGGCAATGACCTACGTCCGCGCCAGGTTGAAGAGCCAATGTGGCAGGAGTCGATCCTGAGAGATAAAGAAGGCTATTATGAAGAGCCTTATCAGTTTTATTTTTCAGAGGGGAATCATTCCATCAAGTTGGTCTCTACACGTGAGCCGGTGGTGATTGATACCATCAAACTGCATCATTACGAAGCTCCGCCATCCTATGCAGAACTCAAGCAGGAGTATGAGACTAAAGGATACAAGGAAACAACCGGGCATTTGATCAAGGTTCAAGGGGAGAAGGCTTCATATAAGTCATCGCCGACACTATATCCCATCACAGATCGCTCCAGTACATCGACAGAGCCGTATGATGTTTCCAAAATCAGAATGAACACGATTGGTGGAAACAACTGGCGGGTGCCAGGACAATGGATTGCATGGGAGATGGATGTACCAGAAGACGGTTTATACAAGATAGCGATCAAGGGCCGACAAGAACTGCTGAGAGGCATATATTCAACTCGCTCATTGCAGATTGATGACAAGGTTCCTTTCCAGGAAATGATGCAAATTCCTTTTTTCTATGACGCCGATTGGCAGATGAATGTGTTGGGCAATGAAGAAGAGCCTTATTTGTTTTATTTAACGAAGGGACAACACGAACTGCAGCTTGAGGTCAGTCTCGGGGCCATCGCACCGCTAATTCGTCAGGTTGAAGCCAGTGTGCTCGAGATCAATGCGATGTATCGAAAAATTCTGATGATCACGGGCAATGTACCGGACCCGTATCGTGATTATCAATTAGACAAACAGATTCCGGATATGGTGGATGTGTTTCGGGAACAGAGTGATATTTTAACTGCAGTCTCTGAAGAGTTAATTCGTTTGACAGGGGAGAAAAGCGACAAAACAGCCATTTTAAATAAAACCGCCTATCAGCTTGCTGATCTGGCCGATAAACCCGAAACCGTTCAGAAGCGGCTTGGTCAATTCAAAATCAATGTCGGCAGCGTCGGCTCCTGGCTTCTTGAAGTGCGTGAGCAGCCGCTTGAGATTGACTATCTACTGCTTGCCTCACCTGGTGAGAAACTGCCCAAAGCGAATGGGTCTGTGTTCAGTAAAACAGGACATGAGGTGTCATCCTTCCTTCATTCCTTTTTCGAAGATTATGACACCATTGGCAGCACCGCCGATGAAGACAAGTCGGTGACCGTCTGGATTGGAACGGGCCGCGACCAGGCACAGGTACTGAAAGCGATGATTGATGATACGTTTACACCGCTGACAGGCATTAGCGTTAATCTCAAGCTGGTTAATGCAGACGTGTTGCTTCGTGCCTCGCTTGCAGGAGAAGGTCCGGATGTAGCCATGCAGGTTGGCAATGATGTGCCGGTGAACTTCGGGATGCGACACGCGGCGGAGGATTTGTCCACATATCCAGGCTATAACGAGTTAATCAAGCAGTTCAGGGACAGTGCAATGGTTCCATATCAGTTTGAAGACCAGGTATTCGCGCTTCCGGAACAGCAGATTTTTAACATGTTATTTTATCGTAAAGATATTCTGGAGCAGCTTGATCTGGAGCCGCCGCAGACGTGGGATGACGTGTATGCCATGATCCCGGTGCTGCAGAAGCACAACATGGAGATGGCGCTGCCGTTGGCTCAGACAACTGGCGTACCCGTGTTGGAAGTTAATCGGGCGTATGCCATGCTGCTGTATCAGATGGGCGGCTCCTTCTACTTAGACAAGGGTGCCAGAAGTGGTATGGATACGGAGACTGGACTGGAGGCGTTCAAGGAATGGACGGATTTCTATACCAGTTACAAGCTGCCACTGACCTTTGATTTTCCCATGCGCTTCAGAACGGGGGAAATGCCTGTGGGCATCATGGACTATACCTTCTATAACTACTTGTCTGTATCTGCGCCAGAGATTAAAGGTATGTGGGAATTCATCCCGGTTCCAGGCCTCAAGCAGCCCGATGGAAGCATCAAACGTGATGTGGCAAGCGGTGGTACGGCGACGGTGATGCTCAAGCAGTCGAAACATAAAGATGCGGCATGGGAATTCATGAAGTGGTGGGTAAGCAAGGATGCCCAGGTTCGCTTTGGACGGGAAATGGAAGGTCTGATGGGTGCTGCTGCGCGCTATCCAACGGCGAACATCGAAGCTTTACAGGAGCTGCCTTGGCCGATCCGTGATTATCGCAGTCTGGAAGAACAGTGGGAGTGGGTACAAGGGGTACCTGAGGTTCCCGGAGGTTACTTTACAGGTCGCCATCTGGATAACGCATTACGTGAGGTCGTCAATAACGGTACGAACTCAACCGATGCTTTATATGATTACGTTCAGGAAATTAATTACGAAATTCAGCAGAAACGAAAAGAGTTTAAATTGGACGGAATGCGCTAGGGAGGGACTCTTTTGCAGAAGGTAAACATCGTGACCGAACCCGGTTCTCAGCCCAAGCGCACGCCTGCCGGCATGCCGGGAAGATGGGAGCTCTTTGTCAGAGATATGAAGCGGGATAAACATCTTTATATTCTTTTATCGCCATATATGCTGTTATTTCTGCTATTCACCGTGTTTCCAGTCATCATTTCGATCTTTTTCAGTTTTACCAACTTCAACATGCTGGAGTTTCCGCAATGGGTCGGCTGGGAGAACTATTCCAAGCTGCTCTGGAATGATGATGTGTTCTTGATAGGTCTCAAAAATACGATTATTTTCTCAGTGGTTACTGGCCCGATCAGCTACATAGCCTGCTTTGTATTTGCGTGGCTCATCAATGAGCTGAATCCGAAGGTAAGAGCGTTTATGACACTAATATTTTTTGCGCCTTCAATTTCGGGCAATGTGTTTTTTATTTGGCAGATTATTTTCTCCGGGGACTCCTACGGCATTATGAACGGTTTTCTAATGAAAACGGGCATTCTGTATGAGCCGATCCTGTGGCTTCAGGATCCGAAATATATGCTTGCCATTATCATGCTTGTGCAGCTATGGCTTAGTCTGGGAACGAGCTTCCTTGCATTTATTGCCGGTCTGCAAACGGTGGATCGTACGTTATATGAAGCGGGAGCCATCGATGGGGTGCAGAATCGCTGGCAGGAGCTGTGGTATATTACGCTTCCTTCGATGCGCCCTCAGCTTATGTTTGGCGCCGTTATTCAGATTACTGCATCTCTAGCGGTTGCCGAAGTGGCCACTGCACTCGCCGGTTTCCCGAGTGTGCAGTATGGGGCACATACGATTGTTACGCACTTAATGGATTACGGAACGATTCGTTTTGAAATGGGTTATGCATCGGCCATCGCAACGGTGCTGTTTGGTCTGATGCTGGGCTCCAACCTGCTTGTTCAAAAGCTTTTGAAGAGAGTGGGGGAATAGCCGATGAAGATAGCCCTGCTTATGAAACGAAAAATCAATCGATCCTGGCAGGTCGATATTCTGCTGTTCCTGTTGCTTGGCGGATTTGGCGCATTTATGGCGGTTCCGCTCATCTATGTCATCAATAATGCCTTTAAACCGTTGGATGAACTGTTCATTTTCCCGCCAACCTTGTTTGTACGGAACCCGACGTTTGAAAACTTCTCCGATCTGTTTCAGGTCATGAAAAATTCATGGGTTCCCTTTTCGAGATACATTTTCAACACCGTATTTATTACAGCAGCGGGTACGTTTGGCCATATAATCCTGGCTTCGGCAGCGGCATATCCGCTGGCGAAACACAAGTTTCGCGGTCATAAAGTTTTGTTCACCGTTATTGTGCTGTCGCTGATGTTCTCGCCACATGTAACAGCGATCCCGAACTATATGATTATGTCAACTCTCGGATGGCTCGACTCCTACCAAGCGATCATTATTCCGGCCTTTGCTTATCCGCTTGGCTTGTATCTGATGAAACAGTTTATGGAGCAGATTCCGGATGCGCTGCTGGAGGCGGCAAAAATGGATGGCGCAAGCGAGTATCGGATTTTCTTCCAGGTGGTTATGCCGCTCGTCAAACCGGCCTGGCTTACACTGCTCATTCTGATGATGCAGATGTTGTGGGGTACGGACGGTGGAAGCTTTATCTACAGTGAACAGCTTAAAACGATGCATTACGCCATGGGACAGATTGTGCAAGGCGGAATTGCCCGAGCAGGAGTAGGGGCTGCTGTAGCTGTCATCATGATGACGGTGCCGATTGTTACATTTGTATTGTCACAGAGCAATGTCATTCAAACGATGGCATCATCCGGCATGAAGGATTAAGGGAGAGGGTGTTAGAGATGAGAGTGAAATCATGGCTGATCGTTCTGGCAGCTTCCCTGCTGATTGCCGGACTCGGAACTAACCAGGCTCATGCGGCACCGTATGAGGGATATACCTATAACTACTGGGGGAATGCAGTAAAGTCACCGATTGCTTTTCTCCCTTCCAGAGTCATTACAGGTGAGGAGGCCGGAACTGGGACGTGGCAGTCCCCCCTGGATATATATGCTGCGAAGGATGGCCTGCTCTACGTGCTGGATTCAGGAAATGCGCGAATCGTTGTGTTAAACGATAAATGGGAGACGGTACGAGTCATTCAGCAGTTCGAGCATGGAGGCAAACAGGATAGCTTCCTGAATCCAGAAGGGCTTTTTGTTACGGATGCGGGCCAAATCTACGTAGCGGATACCGAAAACAAACGAATTGTGGAGCTGAATCAGGACGGTACATTTGTGCGTGCCATCGGTGCACCGGAATCGGATGTGCTCAGCGAGACGTTTGAATATTTCCCGCGAAAAGTCATTGTGGACAAAGCCGGGCGAATCTATGTGGTTGGCCGGGGTGTCTACGAAGGCTTGATTGAGTTTGATAGTGACGGGCGTTTTACCGGATTCATGGGTACAAACCGTGTGCAGTTTGATCCGGTCGATCTATTCTGGAAAACGGTATCCACCAAGGAGCAACGGGAGAAAATGATTCGTTTTATTCCGCTGGAATTCAACAACGCCGATGTGGATGATGGCGGTTTTATCTACACAACAACAGCGGATAAAAATACAACGTCTGCGGTCAAAAGGCTGAATCCATCCGGAATCGATGTGCTCCGGGTTAACGGAGAATTTGCGCCGGTTGGGGACTTGAGCATGAATCGTTCCTCTTTCATTGATATCAAAGTGTCGAGCAATGGGGTCTACCGTGCACTGGACTCCACGCGTGGGCGTGTGTTCACGTATAACGAAGACGGCAATTTGCTGTATGTCATTGGTCAACTGGGCAATCAGGTAGGCACGTTCAAAAATCCGGTGGCGGTTGAAAGCTACGGTGATGCCATCTATGTGCTGGATCGTGACCTGGGCCGGATCACCGAGTTCAAGGCTACCACCTTCGGAAGCCTGGTGAACGAAGCGAACCGTCTATACAGTTCGGGGAAACATACAGAAGCCGCTAAGCTCTGGGAAGAAGTATTACGTCTGGATGCCAATTATGAAATGGCCTATGTCGGGATCGGCAAGTCGATGCTGCGGGAAGGGAAATACAAGGAAGCGATGACGTATCTGAAGCTCGGTAATGATCGGGAGTATTACTCCAAGGCACTCGCGAAGTATCGCAGGGAATATATGCGAGAATATTTCGGCATGTATATGACAATAGCCATCGGATTGCTGATCGGAGTAATCGCATGGCGCCGCATCACTAGAGCAAAAAATGAGAGGAGGATCGGAGATGTCGCTAATTAAGGAACTCAGGTATTCTCTGCATGTCGCGGTACGCCCTTTTGACGGATACTGGGATTTGAAATATGAAAATAAAGGCAGGCTGCGTGTGGCACTCCTGGTACTGTTTGCAGTCACCGTAACGATGATTGTAAAACGTCAGTACGCGGGGTATGTCGTGAATGACAATTATCCGCTTTCGCTGAACAGTATCAATGAGTTCAAGTATATCGTGCTTCCTTTTTTGCTCTGGTGTATTGCCAATTGGTCGCTGACCACGCTGATGGATGGGGAGGGCAAGTTCAAAGATATTCTGATTGCGACCGGATATGCGATGCTTCCGCTTATTCTGGTCAACATTCCGAATATTTTGCTGAGTAATGTTATTACGCTGCGTGAATCCTCCTTTTATTATTTGCTGGATTCGTTCGGTATGCTCTGGTTTGTGTGGCTGCTGTTTATCGGAACGAAGACGGTACATCAATACTCTGTGTTCAAAACCATTAGTACGATGCTGCTCACACTCGTCGTGATGGGCGTCGTTATATTTCTGGGCCTGCTTTTCTTTAGCTTGATCCAGCAGATCATCAGTTTTGGCTACACCCTCTATCAAGAGATCACGCTGCGCGAATAGGAGGAAGGAGGTGCCGGAGATGAAAAGAAGACGTACCGCTATCGTAGCGGTCATGCTCATAAGCAGTCTTTTAATCACACAAAGTGTGAATTATGCGGAGGGCGAAAGACCAGCGACTTCGGAGCAACAAACAACTTCAGAGCAGCAAACGGCAGATTCTCAACGTGCTGGAACTGATACACCTGACAGTACAGATCAGGCAAAGAGCAGCGCATCAGACGTGGCAGCTACGCCAAATGCTCCAGATGCAGAGGCTGCGAACAAGTCCAACCCTAGCGAGATGACGGTCCCTGAGGGCATGGAAATGGTTGCTGAGAACGAGCAGATGATTCTGTATTTGCACCCGGAGACGACTGAAATTGCAGTCAAGGATAAGCAGAACGGGGCAATATGGTTTTCCAATCCGCAGGATCGCGAGCAGGACGCCATTGCCACGGGGTATAACAAGTCTCAGTTGAATGTGCAGTTTGAGCTGACGTATTACGATAATACGGGCAATGCGCTGAAATACGATAATTTTACGCATAGTGTACAGAGTGGTCAGTTTGAGATTGAAAAAGTAGAGCAAGGACTCAACATCGTATATACGCTTGGCGAAGTCAAAAGTGATCTCGAAGCGATCCCCAAATATATTAGCGAGGAGCGCTTTAACACATTGATTCTCGCTAAGCTGGAGGAGAAGGACCAGAAGGAGATTGAGAAGCGCTTTCGTCATGATGAGCAGAACAAACGTTTTGAGAGACGGGACTCCTCTCTGAAGGGCGTGGGCTTGTCAAAGGTTACCCGGATTTTTGAATCCATCGGCTACGATGAGGCTCAGATTACGATCGACAAAGCCGCTTACGGGCAGGAAGAGAGCGGGAGTGCCAATGTAGTTGTTCCCGTTCACTATCGGCTCGAAGATGCACACTTGAGGGTATCCATACCTGAGAATGGCATTGAATATCCGGAAGCGATGAAAATTCAATCCTTGTCCTTGCTGCCTTTTTTCGGAGCCAGCGGTCCTAAGGAAGAAGGCTACAGCCTGGTGCCTGACGGGTCGGGTTCCTTGATTTATTTTAATAACAAAAAGACGTATGCATCACCTTACAGTACAGCGCTGTACGGCAGTGATCATGCGATCAACCAGCTTACACAGATTCAGAAGGAGCAGAAGGCGAGAATGCCCGTATTTGGTATGAGTTACGGAGACAAAGGATATCTCGCTGTCATTGATAAAGGGGATGCTGTTGCATCCGTGGAGGCGGATATTAGCGGCAGATTGAATCAGTACAACACCGTGTATCCAAGCTTTGCGCTGAGCAGTATGGAGGAAGTTACCCTTACGAATGGCTGGCGTTCCAGCACAGTCAAACGGTTTCAGGCGCAGCCTTTTCACAACGAAATAGCTGTCGTTTATGATTTCCTGGATTCCGACGATGCGAGTTATTCGGGAATGGCTTCCAAGTATCGGGATTATCTCATCGGGCAAAAGAAACTCACACGTCTGGCGGATGATACCACACTGCCTTTCTACGTGGAACTGATCGGTGGCATTCCCAAGAAAAAGTTTTTTCTCGGGATCCCGTACAATGCCTACGAGCCGCTGACCACATTTGAAGAGGCACAGGAGATTGTAAAAGAGATGCAAGATCTAGGTGTGCAGGATATTCAGCTGCAATACACCGGATGGTTCAACGGAGGGGTGCATCACGATCTGCCCAAATCCATCCAGGTTGACAAGAAACTTGGAGGTGCAAAGGGTTTGCAAAGCCTTCAGGCGTACATGCAAGAAAATGGCTTTGGTTTATACCCGGATGTATCGTTTCTGGAGGTGTTCCCGGAGGCTGACGCTTTCAAGAAATCGTACGCATCACGTCAAATTACGGGCAAACTTGCGCAAGTTTTTCCGTATCGCATGTCCACGTTTATGCGGGATGAAGAGTCTACTCCGGGCTATGTTATTACTCCCGAGGCCGTACCGGGCATTGTAAACGGATTTATGCAGGACTATGCACTGCTCGGGCTCAATGCCATTTCTCTTCGCGATTTGGGCGATCAGCTTAATTCCGATTACAACCGGGCCAACGTGATCAACCGTGAGCAAGCCAAGCAGGTTGTTGTGCAGCAGCTTGAGCAGGTGAAGGGTTCCTCAGATGTATCCCTTCTCCTGGAAGGAGGCAATGTGTACGCAAGTCCCTATGCCAGACATATTGTGGATGCACCGATGAGCAGCAGTGGCTTTAATATCACGGACGAGACGGTTCCCTTTTTCCAGCTGGTCTATCACGGCTACATTAAATACACAGGCCAAGCATGGAATATGGCAGAGGATCAGGATTCTCTCAAGCAGATGCTGCGAGCGATTGAAACCGGCTCAGCGCCGTATTATACGTGGTTCCACGCTGATCCGTCCGCGATCAAGCTGACGGGCTTCGACGAGTTATATTCGGCCGATTATCGACGCTGGATTCAGGAGTCGGCTAAGCGGTATGCCGAGCTGAACGAGGTGCTGCATGACGTGCAGAATCAATCCATTGTTAAACATGAAAAGCTGAGCAATGGTGTCTATCAGACCACTTTTGAAAAAGGAAAAACGGTCATTGTGAATTACAACGATGCTGCTGTGAAGGTGAACGGTGTAAGTGTGGCAGCGCAGAGTTACCAGGTAGGAGGTGACACACCGGAATGAAAATCAAAAAATTATCATTGGAGCAAAAAAACAGATATTACGGTTTGTACTTCATCCTGCCCTGGTTCCTCGGTTTCCTGTTTCTGTTCATGGTGCCGCTGATCTCATCGTTCCGTTACAGTCTGAGCAATCTGCAGGTGTCTAATGAAGGTTTCAGTCTGGAGTATATTGGTCTGGGCAATTTCCGTGAGGCATTATTCTCACATGAATCCTATGTACGCATGTTGACGGAATCGGTGCTGGATATCGTGGTAAATACACCGTTAATCATCATTTTCAGCCTGTTCTTTGCCGTTATTCTGAATCAGAAGTTCCATGGCAGGGTGCTGGCAAGAGCAATCTTTTTTCTGCCCGTGATTTTGGCTTCGGGCATTATTGCAAGCATCGAAAACGGCGATCTGATGCAGTCTGTCGTACGTAATGCAAACGATATGACTGGCGGTGGTCTATCCGTCATGAAAAATCTGGATCTCACCATTATGCTGCTAGAGTCCGGTATGAGTCCGATTCTTGTTGAATATTTGACAGGTGCAGTAAGCCGGATATACGAAATCGTCAGCCAGTCTGGTGTCCAGATTCTGATCTTCCTTGCTGGCTTGCAGTCGATCTCACCTTCATTGTATGAAGCCGCCAAGATCGAAGGATCAACGGGATATGAAGCCTTCTGGAAAATTACATTTCCCATGCTAAGCCCTCTGATTCTCACGAATCTGGTCTATACCATTGTGGACAGCTTTATCCGTGATCAGACGAGCCGACTTGTGGTGGATACGGCCTTCAAGAGCTTTAATTTTGGACTCAGTGCGGCGATGTCCTGGATCTATTTTGCCGTCATTGCACTGATTCTGTGGGTAACCACCGCAATTGTATCCCGCAAGGTCTTTTATCAGAATTAGCAATGCTGGAAAAAAGGAAAAGGAGGTCTGACATGAAGACAGAAACCGCAACAGGGCAGCCGTCTGTGAAAAAGGAATGGCTACAGCGCTTGGGCTCCGCGGCGTACTGGTTTGAAGCGATCAAAAAGTGGGCATGGATTCTGATCCGGTTTGTTCTGATCTTTGGCATATCATTTGTCATTCTCTATCCCATTTTATTGAAGATATCCATATCATTCAAAAGCATGTCCGATTTGTACGACCCAATGGTGATCTGGATTCCGCGAACCTTTACGCTAGAGAACTTCAAGCTGGTCTTTACAGCTATGAATTACCCTAGCGTGCTGATGAATACCTTGTGGTTATCGTCAGCGGTGATGCTGCTGCAGACAATAACCTGTGTCCTGGCTGGCTACGGGTTTGCACGAATCAGATTTAAAGGCAGCGGGTTGTTGTTTGCTGCGGTGATTTTTACCATTCTGGTACCGACACAGACGATTATGATCCCGCTGTATCTGAATTTCAAAAACTTTGATGTGATGGGGCTGATTGAGCTGTTTCGAGGCAGTCCTGCCAATCTGATCAATACGTACTGGCCGTTCCTGATCTCGGCTGCCCTGGGTATGGGTGTCAAGACCGGACTGTATGTGTACATTTTCCGCCAATTTTTCAGAGGCATTCCACGGGAGATCGAAGAGGCAGCTTATGTGGATGGAGCAGGATACTTTAGAACGTTTGGCCGAATTATCCTGCCAAATGCGATCCCATCCATGGTTACCGTCATGCTGTTTTCGTTTGTATGGCAGTGGAACGATTCATTTTTCACAAATATGTATCTGAACGAACCTAAGGTGATGTCGTCGATGATGTCATCGTCCGGGTTCACCATTGCAACTTATTTGACGGGTGGCGGTCAGGCTGCTGCCTCATATACGCAAGATCCGTTTTTCATGTCGATGATGATGAACACGAGTGTGCTGATGGCGATTCTACCGCTAATTATTATTTATCTGTTCGTTCAGCGTCATTTCGTAGAGAGTGTGGAACGTTCTGGTCTTGTAGGATAACGGGGAAGTGGGGGCTGCCCGGCTAAACGGGCAGTCTACTATTGGTATTGTTGGCAATACAGTTGGCTGTACAGGTCAGGAAGAGGGGAAGAAGAATGCAGATCAATACAAGAGAAACACAAACGAAACTGGATAAGAGGGTAACGATTGACGGGGAGATACGTTATCAGGGTATAGACAACTTCGGGGCTTCGGATGCGTGGTCGATGGAGCCGCTCGGGAAGTATTGGAGTGAAGAGAACAAAGCCCGGGTAGCCGATCTTTTATTTTCCAGAGAACAAGGAATCGGATTATCTGCATGGCGTTTCAACATTGGTGCAGGCTCGGCGGAAACAGATCAAGATCGGATTCCCGACCCGTGGAGACGAGCGGAAGCTTTCAAAACGTCGGAGGACGGTGAATATGATTGGAGCAAGCAATCAGGTCAACAGTGGTTTCTTGAGGCCGCTCATGATCGGGGAGTGGAGACACTTATCGCTTTTGTGAACAGTCCTCCGGTATGGATGACCAAGAATGGTCATGCTCAGCCTGATCCTGGAGTTGGTTCGACCAACCTGAGAACAGGGTATGAAGGCAAATTTGCAGCCTATCTTATGGATGTATTAACGCATTTCGAGCAGAAAGGATTTCTTTTTAATTATATCAGTCCGATCAACGAGCCGACCTGGGACTGGAATCAGGCTTGGCAGGAGGGCAATCGCTACAATAACGATGATCTAAAACAAGTCATTCTCGAATTATATCGTCAGCTACAGCAGAGCGATCTGCACACGCGAATCAGCGCACCGGACGGTGTGGAGATCACTTCACTGCTGGATGATGAATATTATCGCCAGTTTGCGGGCAGCGGAACCTATTCCAGCGGTGCTAATCAGCTCGGCACGGGCAAGTACCGGGAATACATAAAAGACCTGATTGGCGATCCTCAGATGAAGGAAGCGGTGGGCAATAAAATCGCTTCGCATTCCTATTGGTCTGATTACAGTAATCCCGGAGATGATCGTCTGGTGAGACTCAGGCAGCTGCTTCATCACAACCTGAACCATTATGATCCAGACAGCAAATATTGGGTTACTGAATACTGCATACTCGGAGACTACGGACCTGGACGTGATTTAGGCATTGAACCCGCTCTGCATGTAGCGAGAACAATTCATTTTGATCTAGTTGAGGCTCATGCTGCGGCCTGGCAATGGTGGACGGCTGTCTCCAAGGTGGATTATAAGGATGGGCTGATCTATACGGATTATAGTGAAGCTGGCGATGAGCAAAATATTCTGACCTCGAAAATGCTGTGGGTACTCGGCAACTACAGCAGATTTATTCGGCCTGGAGCGAAGCGAATTGAACTCACCGGGCTTGGAGAGGAAGCCGACAGCGGACTACTCGGTTCTGCCTATATTCATGAGGAAGAGCAAACGGTAACGGCTGTTTTTGTAAACCATGGTCAATATGACAAGTGCATTCAAGTGAGTCTTCAGGAACTCGGCTTAAATGGTCCAATTACCACAATGAAGTCTTATGTGACCAGTGCTGAACTGGATTTAGCCTGTCAGGAGACGGTTATAGCCGGAGAAGAGATGCAGTCATTTATCCTTACCATTCCAGGGAAATCAGTTGTGACCTTTACGGGAGGTGTGGAGTAAACAGCGAAAAAATAAATTGTGAGGTTTCACTCAATATCGCCCATGATATAATGAGGTTTGATACATGCAGAAATGTGTTATTAAGCTAAATTCTGTCATGGGCTTTTTTTACAGCCTGCAAATGCACGATAAGAGGAGAAAAAAATGAATATTCGCACGGTCGCGTTGGCCATTTTTACATGTAATGAGGATCAGATCCTTGTGCAAGCATTTCGATCCCCAGGAAGTTCAACCACGTTCTATCGTCCTGTGGGTGGTACAGTTGAATTCGGAGAAAACAGTCAGTACACATTAATGCGAGAAATAAGAGAAGAGTTGCATCAAGAGATTGAACCTCCACAGCTGATTGCTGTAATCGAGAATATTTTTCAGGTAGAAGAGACGGGGCATGAAATTGATTTTATCTATGAAGCAAAATTCAAGAACACTGACATGTACAGTAAGATAGAGCTTCAAGGCATAGAAGGAAAGGAATCCTACCGAGCCGTGTGGAAGTCCATTGGCGATTTTAATGAAGGAAAAGAGGACATCAAGCTGGTACCAGATGGATTATTGGCTCTATTAACCGGGAAAAACAAAGACGCTCAGTCCATAATTCATATCAGGACAAGGTAGCATTCAATATGTATTGTAACCAAATCTCTTCATCTGAAAAAAGAGGGGAATAGTTTAGTCAATGTATATCGGGAGAATGACAATAGAAATCGGAGGATACGACATGGAAAATAAGGAAACATTTAATCTTGTAGTTCAAGAATATGATCGATATAGACCCGTCTATCCAAGTGAAATGTTTGAAGATATTTTTACATATTTACAGATCAACAAAGAAGATCCCGTTCTGGAGATTGGGTGCGGAACAGGACAGGCGACCAGTGGATTGGTGAGCAAGGAATATACCAATATCACGTGTATTGAATTAGGCAGTAATCTGGCTCAGTTCACCGTAGACAAATTCAAGTCCTATCCCTCGATTCAAGTGATCAACACTCCTTTTGAGGACTGGGATGACGAAGGAGAACGCTATTCCTTAATCGTGTCGGGAACCGCCTTTCATTTTATCAGACCGGAAATCGGTTACCGTCGGGCTTGGGAGCTGTTAGAGGATCGAGGTGGCATCGGCCTTTTTTGGACGATTCATGTTCCGAACTTTGAACCGCTACATACTGAAATTCGTTCCCATTACATCGCATTAGCCCCTCATCTGGATGATTCTCACTATCCTTCCCCAGATGAAGTTATCCAGGAGCGTAAAGAAATAACAGAACAATCCGGCTTGTTCACGGATATTGAGGTGAAGGAGTATAACTGGATCCAGACTTGTTCCAGCGAAGAATATGTCGCGTTGTTAAATACAAATTCCAAGCATCAACAGCTGGCTGAGGATGTGCGGCGTTCACTTCTGGAACGCATCAAACACTCCATTGATGCTGCAGGTGGAACGATAGAAAAACAACATAAGGTTGCTCTTTATCTAGGGAAGAAAAAGGTCTAAGGATATTTGTGTCTAAGGATATATCTTTATCATTCCATTGCAAACAGGAGGAATAAAATATGAGTGACTTGCGTTCAACATATAATATTCAAACGGCGGTGTTAAGTTTTCAAGAGGAGTTGGAGCGGTTAAGGGTTCAGGCGGTCATGGGGTGGAGCAAAGAGTTCCGCAATCTGGAATGGTATGGTTTGAAAAACGGGATGCGTGTATTGGAGGTCGGAAGCGGACCAGGGTACATTACAGAGTAGCTATTGAACAGTCTGCCTGACAGCGAGCTTACCTCGCTTGAGATTGATCGTTCACTGCAAGCACAAGCCAAAGAACGGCTGAAAGACATCCCTTCCATGCGGTTAAAATTTGTGGAATCGTCTATATACGGAATGGATCTGCCGGATGACTCTTTTGATTTTGTCGTGGCAAGATTGATCTTTCTTCATTTGAACAATCCTAACGAAGCCGCACAAGAGATATATCGTGTACTGAAGCCTGGCGGCCGCCTTGCCATTATTGATGTAGATGATGGTGTTTTTGGTGCAGTGAATCCTGATGTCCCTGCATTGCATACGGTATTAATGAAAATTTCGGACTATGTGGCACAACACGGCGGTAATCGTTTAATTGGCAGAAGCCTGCCACGTCTCCTTTCTGAGAGCGGATACATCGATGTTGACATTGACTCCGTGCTTCAACATAGTGATCTGTTAGGCATAGAAGGGTTTAAGCAGCAGTTTAATCTCAATCGGTTTGTCCATTTTGCTGAAAAAGGTGTGATCAGTTCGGAGGAGTTTGCCCAACTGCAACAAGCCTCTGATGCGATAAATCATTCGCCGGAAGCCTATGCCATGATGAATTTCATTACAGCTTGCGGCACGAAGCCTCTGTAAGAGCTGTGTACGTTCGAAATAAGGTTTACCTGCTCGGTGCATTAGTACTGTCTATGACAGAATAAGCTTCCTAAGAGACGGAGGATGGGAATGAATATCGCTCAAGCTTTCCAGGAGTTTGTAGTTCAAGATGATCATCAAGGCATGATTGATTTGCTGAAAAAATATGAACAATCCAGAAGATTGTCTGTCCATGAACGAGGCTGGGTCTACTGGAATATTTCTGATGGTTATGCCTTGTTAAGAAAGTCGGAACTGCTTTTTGCGAATCACCGGGAATTCTTCGAATGGGGGAAAGAAAACCTCGCCCCTGAGCAATTACACTGGATCGTTTCGGATTCGACACAAGCGTTATCATTATCCTTGGGAAACTATTTTGATCATTGGATCGAGTGGTACCATTATGCTTGTGATCATGCACCCAAGCTGGATACCAACCGAGGTGTTCGATTCGAGAGCCATCGGGCTTTGGGCGGTTCGCTTTGGGTTTTGGAGAGGTACAGTGAAATGGACAGTGTGCTTGAAAATATGAACGAGCTCATACAAGAAGATGAGACATGGTCCAATACTCTTTTTGCCCGAATTACATACAACAAACAGCGTCTGACTAGGCTTTATCATGCTGGGGATGTTGTCGGAGTTCAAGCTCTTGTGAACGAAACGATGGATTCGATTGATGACATCAATGTTGGAGCACTGCCCATTTCAAGAAAAGACGAAGTGGTCGGTAGCTGGGAGAATATTAATGTCTCCAGAAATTCACAGAGAGATATCAACATTGCGTTGAACAATCTGGCCTGTATTTTAACGGATATTGAAAGGTATGAGGAAAGTATGAAATTGTTCATGCAGATACAGGAACGTGATCATCGCATGAATGCATATGGTTCTTCCAAATGGATATATTCGATCTGGAAAACAAGAGGGACTGAGGCAGTTAAAGATGCATTATCAGCTAATGCATCTTATGAACTAGCTGACCTCGTCAAACATACTCCTGAACTATCAGAGATCAAAGGTTTAGCATGAGGTGATTGAAGTGGTAAGAGGTTTGCATAACAATGTGAAAGGAGTGATGTGATATGAGAAACAATACGAATCTGAGTAGAAGAAACGGAGTTGCCAGAGGTGTTTTTGTCTAGCACAGAGGAATCAAGGAAGCGTTCCGAGGGATTCCTCTGTGTAATTTTCACAAGGAGGAATTTCAAACTATGATTCATTTAAAACGTGTCTCGGTAGATAATTGGTATCCATGTACCCAACTGAATGTAACTGAACAACAGAAAAAAAGTTTCCCCGCGCCGGTTGTATATTGGATTGCTGAATCCAAGGTAGTTGAAGACTTTCAACCCATGGCCATCTATTTTGATTCGGAATTAGTTGGATTTGCGGTGTACTCAGATCGGCCGGATCATGAGGATAACTATTGGCTTCTTGCTCTAATGATAGATACCAAATATCAGGGCAGAGGTTATGGAAGAGAAGCCCTTAGGAAGTTGATTGATCTAATGAAAGAATCGCTGAAATGCAAACGCATCATGATTGGACACAGGCCGGAAAATGATATTGCCGGGAAGCTGTATGAATCATTTGGTTTTCACCGAGTAAGTGAAGGTCTGATTGGTGGCGAAGTTGTTCGTCTTCTAAGATGCAGGTAGTGCCAAAATACATGCGATTCGGATTGTAGAGGAGGTAGGTCTTTGAAGCATTTACAGAGTATTTTCTCATTACTCTTTATCATGTTAGGCATTGTGATTATTACAATCTCGAAAATGATTGAAGAGGTGATTCCGAAGCTAGGGTATGCAGCATTCCAGTCAGCAGCAGCGGGTAGTTATACTCCGAGTGATTATCAAGTGAATTTTGAACTGAATTATTGGATAGGTGCGATATGCATTTTGGGTGGAGTTATCTGTATAGTAGCTAGAATGAATTGGGTTCAGAACTCCATTCGTGAAATGAATGCAAGAAACAAAGAGTTTGATGAAACTCATCATTAGGAAGGATGACACAAGAGAACTGAAATAAGTTATGATATGACATAAAAGAAGAAAGGGCAGATCAACATGATTACATTCCAATACTTTGAACCGGAAGATTTTGATCAACTAATCGAATGGAGTGGAGATGAAGCGTATCTGCTCCAGTGGGCTGGCCCGCAGTTCCATTATCCACTTTCCAAGGAACAGCTAGCAGATTATTTGCATGGTGCGAATGATAAGAACACTTCGAATAAGTTCATTTATAAAGTGATGGATGAAACGACTCAGGAGATTGTGGGCCATATCGCTCTTGGCGGTATCGATCGATATAACCGTTCAGGACGTATCGGTAAGGTGCTTCTTGGCAAGCCCTATCAGGGTAAAGGCTATGGAAAGCAAATGATCGATGAGGCACTTCGAATTGGATTTGAAGAGGAGAAGTTACACCGGATCAGTCTGGGTGTATTTGATTTTAATGTCTCAGCCATCCGATGTTATGAAAAAGCGGGCTTTGTACGAGAAGGACTTATTCGTGATGCGAGAAGACATGAAGATACCTTCTGGAATCTGATCGAGATGAGCATATTAGAGGACGAATGGAAGAAATAGCTTCTCAAAAGGACTCATCGTACTTGAGAGGAGGTTTACCCACCCGTCATGCTGAACATACTGAAAAAGCTGACTTTTTGGTTTGTTATTTTCTCGCTAACCGTATGTTTCATTAATCTATCAGGGAACGATGATAAGAATATTCTGATTTATTTAACGAATCCTATAAATCCGTTGCTGAATGACTGGTTAACCAAAATAAATACAAATCCAGAGACGACTTCATTTTTCAGGCCATTAATATACTTATTCCATTTGATTTTTTGGGGAGGAGCGGGGTTCATCCTCGATCGGGTCATTATGAAGCTTAAGCGTAATAGGTAGATATGAACAACTCTCAGGCAGAGGTCATCTTTCTTGAGGAACACTTGATGAACGGATGTAATAACTACGTGTACGAAAATTTAAATGGGGGATGTTCGCTTGTCATCTGAATGACAGGCAGACATCCCCTTAATTATTTACTTCCTTCCTGATTGATTACAATGATCCCCGTATCAATAAATTCCTGCACGGGCAAACCGTCGCTTGCGAGTAACAAGGTCTCCATCATTTTGGCACCCCAGACTCCCTCATTCTGTGAAATAACGGCAGACAATTGACCGTTGAGCAACCCGTTTTCACTGGTCGGGCTGTCTCCGAACGCGATCAAATGCCGGTTAAGTCCTTTCGCTTTCCAGATCAGGGTAGAGGCAGAGACGGAAACAAAATCGAGTCCGATAATCGCATTGAAGTGAGGATGAGCTTGAATCATGTTCTCCATATCGGACATGGCGCGATCTTCATTCCCTTGATGATAACGAACCTCCAAGATTTCGATGTCTGTTTCACTGCGGATGTAGTCGATGAATCCATTAAGTCGCTGCTGCAAACCTTGCATCTCCTCCAAACCATTCTCGACAAGAATCATGCCTTGATTATGCAGAAGTTCTGTAGTCGTCATCGCGAACTGCTGGCCAGTGCGATAGTTATCAGCGCCCACATAAGCGATTCGATGACTGGATGGGACATCTGACTCGAATGTAATGACAGGAATACCCGCAGCTTGGGCTGCATCAATTACGGGTGTAAGTGCAGCAGCATCCACAGGAGATATAGCTATTCCGTCCACATGCTGTTTGATCATATTCTCCATGATACGGATCTGTTGTTCAGTATTGGCTTCATCAGGTGCGTTTACAATTAATTTGATATTGTGTTTGCCTGCATACTCCGTTGCATCCTTCGTGATCATCTCATAGGTTGGATAGGTCATTGGATAAATAATACCGAAAGTTTTACTCGCGGCAGATTTCTCGACAGGTGAAGTTGCAGGAAGTGATGCGGCCATTTGCTGTGGGCGAATGTGTGCCGAACCGGATGAAATGATCATCGGGAACAGCAGTATGAGTGTAAGTAAAAGTGCAAATTTAATTTTATTCATACATCGGCTCTTTTCTCATATCTGATGGTCTGGCCTGCGATTCCTCGGTCCCTTGCGTTCGGTATTCTCTTGGTGTAAAACCTGTTGTTTTCTTGAATATATTAGAAAAATAGTGAGAATCGTTGTAACCGACTTTGTAAGCAATCTCAAAGGTTTTGTTGCTGGTCGTTTTTAGCAGCTCTTTGGCTTTACCGATTCGAATCCGGGTTAGATACTCCGTTATCGTTTGACCCGTTTCCTGACTGAAAATCTTGCTTAGATGACTTGGACTGATTCTGACGTGTGCAGAGATCAGCTTCAGCGAGACTTGTTCGTTACTGTATTCCCGGGATACATAGGCTTTTACCTGATCGATGACATCACTGTATTTTCCGGAGCAGGCTGCTCTTCTCTGCCATAACAGGTTAAGCAGGGAACATAGATATTGGGTGCAATCCTCCCAGCACGTAATTTTCCGGATCGTCTGCTGCAGGGAAGTGATGTTCTCATCCGAATGGTCACTCATGCGGAACAGCTGATTCGCAAGCCGAAACGACTCGAGCGTAAGATCATTCAACAGATAGAAGCCATACGATGAGGACTTCCAGTCGAAGGACTGTAATGGAGCGGCAAACTCCTGCACAAAAGGGTCACGCAGATTGGGGCTACCGATTTTGAGAAATTCAAGAAACGAATTCCTGTCGAGAAATAGAGTCGTTTGCTCATCCAGGTTAATTTCAGTTAGAGTAGCTCTGTTCTGAAGGGTAAGCCGGGTAATATATTTATCCTCCTCCGCTTCCAGATACGAGACATGAATGCCTTGCAGCCGCTCTTGTTGACTGCCAATACCCAGAATAATATTACATTTGAACATATGCTCTAGCTGCATACGAACCCGCCCACGAAGCTGCTCCAGATATGCGGATATGTTCTCAGCGTCATTATACTTGAGCAGAAGCACGATCTCCGTCCGGCTTCGAATATAAGGAAGAAGTTCTACGTGGGGATCACAAGTTTCCTCCAGTACGGGAATCAGCTTCTTCATCATGGATTCCGAATCCGGGGAATCCTCTGTTAATCGAACGTCGATAATGACAATGGTGTAATACCTGGCTGAGAGAGGAAGTGCGAGTTGTTTGGCTGATTCAATCGCATCGGTTGTACCGATGAGTCCCCCACACAGATCGGCTAGCAGTTTTTCTTTGGTGATCGTTCGGCTTGTCATGCGCTGTTGTTCTTCATCCATTTGTTTGCTGACCTTATGAAGCATCTGAATCAGCTCTGCTGCGCTAATGGGCTTTAGACAGTACTCAGTTACACCGAGTCGGATGGCCTCCTGGGCATAGCTGAATTCATCATGACCGCTCATGATAATGATTTTGATATCAGGTTGCTGATTGCGAACGATGGAGGTCAGTTCCAGTCCGTTCATAAATGGCATTTTAATATCCGTAATCAGAATGTCCGGTGCCCATTCATGAATTAAAGGTAATGCAAGCTCGCCATCGGGTGCATCCCCGCAATAGCGAAAACCTTCCTTTTCCCAATCAATGCAGCTCCGTATATTCTCCCGAATCCCAATTTCGTCATCCACAATCATGACTTTTTTCAACGGTTAACCTCCTTGCTTTTGGGGATACGAATCATAAATGTGCTTCCTTCCATATACGTACTGTCCATTTCAACGCCATAAGCTGGTCCGAAATAGAGCCGAATCCGGTGATGTACATTGAGCAGACCGAATCCGCCTTCCTGCTCGTCATCTTGGGGGGAACGAGAACCCGCCGGTTTCTCCAGCTCTTCACGTAATTGAGCCAATCGATCCGCAGACATGCCGATTCCGTTGTCTTGTACGGTGAGAATGATGCTATTTTCCTCAATATATCCGTGGATGGATATACGCCCTTGACCGCGTTTGTTTTTGATTCCATGGTAGAGCGCGTTTTCAACTAGGGGCTGCAAGGTCATTTTCAGAATGGGATAATCCTGAAGCTCACGGTCAACGCTGATCTCGTAGGTGAGAATATCGTGATACCTCATCTGTTGAATGACCAAGTAACTCCGCGCATGTTCAAGCTCGGTTTGAATCGATACCCAGTCGAATCCTTTGTTTAGACTCAAACGAAAGAACTTCGAGAGGGCCTGCACAAGTTTGATTACATTTTCTTTTTTCTCTGCTTCAGCCATCCATAGAATGGATTCCAACGTGTTATAGAGGAAGTGAGGGTTGATCTGAGCTTGCAGCGTACGTAGTTCAGCTATTTTCACCTGTTCATTCTCTCGAATACTCTTTTCGATTAATGTTTTGAGCTTATCCAGCATCACATTGAAGCTTTTGCCCAGATCAGCAATTTCGTCTGAGCCGTGTGGTGTGACTTTGGCCTCCAAGTAACCGTTTGCAGCTTTACGCATCTTGTTCATCAGAATCCGGATGGGAAGAATCAGTCGATTATTCAGGAAAAAATATAATGATATTGCAAAGAAGGCACTTAATAAAACCGTGATGATGATCAATTGGCGAATGCTATTGGCCTCTGCAATGATTTCCTGATAAGGGGCTACCCCGATCATTTTCCATCCGGTCTGTTTGGAGGTGCTGTATACAACGAATTGCGGCTTGGATCCTGCGGACAGGATAAAGCTGTCATGTTGCAAATGTAAGGGGATTGATCGGATCTGATCCATCATGCTTATGGATGCCGGGGTGGCATCCGGTCTGAAAAGAGTATTTCCGTGTTGATCACTGATGTAGAAAAAACCTGAATCCTTAATGGGGGTGCTCGTCAAAAAATCATCAATAAACGAATCATTCAAATCAATTACGATAAATCCGATGACCTCATGCGTGATTCGTTCCTTGACGGTGGTTATAATTGAAAGCGCATTCTGTTTAGGGTAAGCAAATCCATCCAGCCTGTTATATTCGGCATGGGCTGCAGAATGAGGGATGCGTAGAATGGCATCCGGATACTGTATCAGATACTTGAAGTACGGGTTACGTAGCGGATTCCGTTCCAGCTTGAACACGCCTTTTCGTTCACTTATGCCTTTTCCATAGAAATTCACAAATGAGATATTAAGTACCTTGTCATACTTGTAAGTTTCCCGATATAGATTGTAGGTCTGAAGGATGGCTTTGGCTTCCGGGTAGGACTCCGATTGAGAATAAAGGTATTGAAGCACTTGTGGATTCTTGCCCAGTTCGAGCAATCGTTCCGTATCCTCAAACAAGATATCAATGTTCCTGGCAAGCTGGTCGGCGACCAATTGTGTCGAGGCCTTGTTATGATTGGATACGACCGTATAGGATTTGTGGTAAGAAATCAATCCAACCACGATCAGTGGTACTGAACTGAGGATGATAAACATGCTGAGTAATTTAAGCCTTAGGCTTGAAGCAATCCACTGAATGAGTTTCAACGTATTCCACTCCATCTGAAGGGATCGAAAATGTACCATTAGTATAACATGATTTTTAGATATTTAAGAGAATCGCTAAATACTACACCATTAAACAAAGAAATTACACATTTTGGATCTCTGTTTTTGAAATTGCTAAATTATTACATTAAAAAAACAAGATACTCCATATAAGCTTGAAATGAAAGCGTTCTATAATGTGATCACACCACAAGGTGAAATGAAAAAGGGAGGATCACAACATGCGAACCAAAAAAAAGTGGGGACTTGCCATAACATTGGCTATGGTGATGCTGGTTAGCACGGCATGCAGCAGTACCAATGGAGGAGCAGGCTCCGATAATGAAACTTCAACAAATGGCAATGGGGGTACACCTGCCAGCGCCAAAACAATTACGCTCGGTTTTTCGCAGGTTGGTGCGGAGAGTGGCTGGCGTTCGGCGAATACCAAGTCGATCCAGGAGTCAGCCAAAGAAGCAGGCTATGATTTGAAGTTTTCGGATGCGCAGCAGAAGCAGGAAAATCAGATTAAAGCCTTGCGATCCTTCATCCAGCAGAAGGTGACGGTGATAGCTTTTTCTCCTGTTGTGGAATCCGGTTGGGATACCGTATTGAAGGAAGCGAAGGATGCAGGCATTCCCGTAATTTTGACGGACCGTGCTGTGGATTCCCCGGATAAAACCCTCTACAAAACCTTTATTGGCTCCGACTTCGTAGAAGAAGGACGCAAAGCAGGTCAGTGGCTTAATGACCAATATAAGGACACACAAGACGAGATCAATATCGTAGAATTGCAGGGCACAACTGGCTCCGCACCAGCGAATGACCGTCAAGAGGGCTTTATGGAATTGATTGCTTCCAATCCAAAGCTTAAAGTGATCGCTTCACAATCGGGAGACTTTACACGTGCCAAAGGCAAAGAAGTCATGCAGGCTTTCCTCAAAGCACATAAAAAAATCGATGTTCTCTACGCACATAATGACGATATGGCACTTGGTGCAATTCAGGCCATTGAAGCGGCAGGACTGAAACCAGGCGTAGATATCACCATTATCTCGGTTGATGCCGTGAAAGATGGGATGCAGGCTGCTGCTGATGGCAAAATCAACTTTATCGTGGAATGTAATCCGTTGTTAGGACCTCAATTAATGGAAGCGGTTCAAGCGGTAGTGGACGGGAAAGACATCGAACCCCGAATCGTGACAGATGAGACAACGTTCACATCGGAGCAAGCCAAAGAAGCATTGCCAACACGCGAATACTAAACGCAGATTCGTATAACACCGAAAAGTCATTTTTCGACCAGGCTGTCGCTAAATGACTTTTTTCCATAACAAAGGAGAGGGTTATATGGCCGAGCAAGCACCCATTTTGCAAATGACAGGTATCACCAAACAATTTCCCGGCGTTAAAGCGCTATCCAGCGTCAGCTTTCGTTTGTTTCCGGGCGAGATTCATGCCTTGATGGGTGAGAACGGAGCGGGAAAGTCGACACTTATTAAAGTTCTGACTGGCGTGTATTCCATTGATGAGGGAACGGTAACGATGGGTCATCGCGAACTTTCCATTTCCGGTCCGCTCGAAGCACAGAAGGCGGGAATCAGTACCGTTTACCAGGAGGTTAATCTCTGCCCGAACTTAACAGTTGCTGAGAATATTTTTATCGGGCGGGAGCCGATGCGATTTGGCAAAATCAATTGGAAGCAAATGAACCAAGATGCGGAGAACCTGCTGCGAGACAGATTACATCTGTCCATCGATGTTAAGGCCCCTTTACAGAATTACTCAGTCGCGATTCAACAACTGATTGCGATTGCAAGAGCACTCAGCATCTCAGCCAAAGTGCTCATACTGGATGAGCCTACATCCAGTTTGGACAAAAACGAAGTTCAGCAACTGTTTCGAATTATGCACAAATTAAAGAGTGAAGGTCTCGCCATTCTTTTTGTTACTCATTTTCTAGATCAGGTATACGAAATGTCGGATCGTCTAACGGTGCTCCGTAATGGGGAATTGGAAGGAGAGTACATAGCCGCAGAACTTCCACGCATGGAACTAGTGCTCAAGATGATCGGCAAGGAGCTTGAAGTGTTAGAGGAGCTTCCGAAGGAAACGGATGCTGCCCAGGCGGAGTCGGGCGAACTGTTAATTACCGCCAAGGGGCTTGGACGGAAAGGCGCAATTGAGCCGTTCGATCTGGATATCCGTAAGGGAGAAGTCCTGGGCTTGGCTGGATTATTGGGGTCTGGTCGGACCGAGATCGCTCGCCTCTTCTTTGGTGCAGATCGATCGGACGAAGGCAAGCTGCTTGTTGTGGATACAGGAAGCATGGTCAAATCGCCACGTCATGCGATTGATCAGAATATTGCCTTTTGCTCCGAGAACCGTAAAACCGAAGGCATCATCGATGATTTGACCATCCGGGAGAACATTATTCTGGCTTTACAGGCGACACGCGGCTGGTCTAAACCGATCTCACGCAAGAAGCAGGATGAGATTGCCGAAAAGTACATCAACCTGTTAAATATCCATCCCAAAAATCCGGAGCATTTAATTAAAAATCTGAGCGGCGGTAATCAGCAAAAGGTGTTGCTTGCCCGGTGGCTGCTGATGAACCCGGATCTGTTGATTCTCGATGAACCTACGCGTGGCATTGATATTGGTGCAAAGACTGAAATACAGAAGCTGGTGCTCTCTCTGTCGAAGCAGGGCATGGCCGTGCTGTTCATTTCTTCTGAGTTGGAAGAAGTGATTCGTGTCAGCCAACGGATTGCCGTACTTCGGGACCGCAAAAAAGTGAAAGAACTCAGCGGGGAACAGATCCATCAGCAGCAAATTATGAAAGCAATGGCAGGAGGTTAAAGAGATGGCGGGCAAGATGCGTAAACATCATTTGTTTTGGCCGTTATGTATGCTTGGTTTACTTTTAATCTTTAATTTGCTGTACTCTCCGGATTTCTTCTCCCTTGTCATGCGTGAAGGAAATCTGTATGGCAGCTTGATTGATATTCTCAACTTTGGAGCGCCTTTGATTCTGGTATCCATCGGCATGACACTGGTCATTGCGACCGGAGGCATCGATTTGTCCGTGGGCTCCATTGTCGCGATCTCCGGTGCCGTGGCTTGTATGAGTATCAGCAGAGGAGTAGACCAGAGTTCCTTGGGGCTTGTACTGGGTGCGCTTGGATTATCAATGGGGCTTTCCCTGATCTTGGGTGTATGGAACGGGGCGCTTGTTTCGGTTGCCCGAATTCAGCCCATTATTGCGACGCTTATTCTAATGGTGGCCGGACGTGGGATTGCACAATTGATTACGAGTGGACAGATTATTACGGTATCCAATGCCAACTACGCCTATATCGGAGCCGGTTCGCTTGCAGCATTGCCTTTTTCCATCTTCATCGTATTAACTGTCCTGATTGTGGCCACTCTGTTGACGAGAAAAACGGCACTGGGACTGTTTATCGAATCGGTCGGAAGTAACGCGAGCGCGAGCCGACTGGCAGGTATTCGTTCCAAAACGGTTATTCTCACAGTTTATGTGTTCTGTGGACTGTGTGCCGGTATTGCCGGGCTTATTCTCAGCTCGAATGTATCCAGTGCGGATGGAAATAACGCGGGTCTGTGGTATGAACTCGATGCCATTCTTGCGGTAGTCATCGGGGGTACTTCGCTCAATGGAGGACGTTTCTATCTCATGGGTACCGTCGTTGGAGCGTTGATTATTCAAACCTTAACAACAACGATCTATATGATTGGCGTTCCGCCAGAAGTTACGTTGGTTGTTAAAGCTTTTGTTGTATTAGCCGTATGTTTGATTCAATCTGATTCATTCCGCAATTCCATGGTGATCCGTTGGAAAAAACGGAAATATCCAGCCGAACAGGGGGTTAACCGCCATGTTTCTTAATCGTAAGTATCTCCCGGTCTTTGTCACTTTCGGCTTGCTGGCCGTGATGTTTGCCATAGGGTCTTTCAGGTACACGGGATTCTTCTCCACACAGGTGCTGCTTAATCTTCTCATTGATAACGCATTTCTGATTATCACGGCAATTGGCATGACCTTTGTCATTGTATCGGGGGGAATCGACTTGTCGGTTGGTTCAGTCATAGCGCTGACAACCATTATTAGCGCAAGTCTGGTGGAGAAGCAGGGCTGGTCACCTGCCATTGTTATACCGTTGGTGCTTGTGATGGGTGCATTGTTTGGCACAGTTATGGGGGCGATCATCCACTATTTTAAAATTCAGCCCTTCATTGTGACGCTGGCCGGCATGTTTTTGGCGCGGGGGCTGTGTTATGTCATCAGTCTCGACACCATTACGATTACGAATCCATTTTATACACAGGTAGCACAGGCGAAAATATCCCTGCCAGGGGGCAGCTTTGTCTCCATTAATGTGATTATTGCTCTGATCATTCTACTGCTCGCGATCTACCTGGCACATTATACCCGGTTCGGGCGCAACGTTTACGCCCTTGGTGGAAGTGAACAATCTGCGCTGCTCATGGGATTGCCGGTTGCACGTACCAAAATCCTGGTGTACACGTTCAGCGGTTTGTGCTCCGCGCTTGCCGGTGTCGTCTTCACCTTCTATATGTTATCGGGTTATGGATTACACGCCATGGGTCTTGAACTCGATACCATCGCGGCTGTTGTCATCGGAGGTACCTTGTTAACAGGTGGTGTGGGGTACGTGGCGGGAACCTTTATTGGTGTATTGATCCAGGGAGCTATCCAAACTATAATTAGCTTCGAAGGCACGCTCAGCTCGTGGTGGACCAAGATTGTGATTGGCCTAATGCTGTTTGTTTTTATTTTGTTCCAACGACTGCTTAGCGGGCGGCGAGTATCCTCGAAATCACTGCATTAAGTGGATCGAATGAAATGATATGATATTGGACGCAAATACCGAACAATGAAATGACCATATGTGCTCTGCATCGGTGGCTGCGGAAACTAACATGGAGATGGGGGATGCGTGAATGAGAAGACATGTGAACGGGTTGTGCTTGTTCATACTGCTGCTGCTTGTCGGCTGTACAACACCTGAGTCTGAATCTGTGCCTCCGCCCATCTCGTCTAACAACTTGGAAACTCTCCCATCTGTTGAGGAATGGATGGAATCAGCGGTAGCAAGGGATACCTCTACGAAACCAATTGTCTTGGGTTTTTCACAACTGGGGAGAGAGAGTGCCTGGCGTCTGGCTAACTCCATGTCTATTCGTACTGCTGCGGCTGAATCGGGAATTTCCCTTGTGATAAAAAATGCAGAACAGTCTCAGACGAAACAGTTCGAGGCTGTTCGGTCGTTCATCAGGCAAAAGGTAGACGTCATTGCCATTGCACCTGTCGTGGAATCGGGCTGGGAGAGTATTCTTCAGGAGGCCAAGGATGCAGGCATACCCGTGATCATCGTAGACCGGTCAGTCGATGTCCAAGACACTTCACTTTTTGTGACAACGATTGGATCTGACTTTTATGAGGAAGGTGTGAAGGCGGGGAAGTACATTCAGGATCGGATGCGAAATCATCCGGGTACGATACGAATTGCCGAACTGCAAGGCACAAGTGGTTCTACGCCTTCCATCCAGCGTGGCGAGGGATTTAGAAGCATTTTCGACACCAGAACAGACATCATCTTCTCACAAAGTGCTCCTGCCGATTTTACGGAGGCCAATGGGAAACAAGTTATGAAAGGTTTCCTTCAGGTTCCGGAAGAAGAAAGACCGCAGGTTCTTTTTGCCCATAATGACGAAATGGCTTTTGGCGCCATTCAAGCGATCGAAGAAGCTGGGCTGAAGCCGGGAGAGGACATCATCATTGTCTCGGTGGACGGCTCCCGCAAAGCACTTGAAATTCTGGCGAGTGGGAAAATCAACGCTGTCGTGGAATGTAACCCACTGCTTGGTCCTCAGCTTATGCAGGCTACCAAAGAAATTATCGCAGGACGTACACTTCCGAAGCGCATGGTCCCCCCGGAGGACATTTTTACACAGGAGAGTGCTAAACGGGAGATGTACAATCGGCGATTTTAGAGTACGTAGAAAAATAGAATATTTTGGATAAAATAGAATTTACTTTAAATCACCTTATCGTTTATACTAAACTCACCTTGAACTAAAGTCTTATCTATGAGAAAGGAGGCTGTGGTTTATCTTTAATTGAAAGCGCTTTTTTTCGAGGGTTGAACGTTGATAAAGAGAGGGAGTGTAGTAAGGTATTATGCTGTGAATAAATATGAGGAGGTAATATTATGTTCAAAGGAAAGCTGGCAAAAGCGGTAATATCTCTCGCACTCTTCAGTACATTGTTCTCCATTCCTGCAGTGCCTGATGCTCGTGCTGCGGACGCAGCCTGTCCAAATGGTTATGTAGGCTTGACGTTTGATGATGGCCCATCTGGAAATACAACAAACATGCTTAACGCATTGAAGCAGGCTGGTTTACGGGCAACGATGTTCAATGTTGGACAAAATGCGCAAAACAATCAATCTCTGGTTACTGCACAGGTGGCAGCTGGCATGTGGATCGGCAATCATTCCTATACACATCCGAATATGACTACGTTAAACAGTTCTCAGATGTCGTCAGAGATTACACGGACACAGCAAACGATTCAGTCCATTACTGGAAGTTCACCTAAATTGTTCAGACCTCCTTACGGTGCGACTAATGCAACCTTGAAATCCGTTGTGAGCCAAAATGGCTTGACTGAAGTGCTGTGGAACGTAGATTCCCAAGACTGGAATGGCGCCAGTGCAAACCAGATTGTAGCGGCTGTGAACACCATGAAAAGTGGTGATGTCATTCTAATGCATGATCAGTACCAGACAACACTTCAGGCCATTCCGCAGATTGCACAAAATCTGAAGAATCGCGGCCTTTGCTCCGGCATGATCTCACCGGCGACAGGTCGGGCAGTCGCACCTGATGGAGGCACCACCAATCCTCCAGGTACTTCAACAAAAGTGGAAGCTGAGAATATGACCAAAGGTGGTCAGTACACCGGGAATATAAGCTCTCCTTTCAATGGAGTAGTGCTGTATGCTAACAATGATTTGGTTAAATACACGCAGTATTTTGCAACGGGCACTCACAATTTTTCACTTCGTGGGTCTTCAAACAATGCCAATATGGCTAGAGTGGATTTGAAGATTGGCGGACAGACCAAGGGGACCTTTTACTTTGGAGGAAACAGCCCTGCGGTGTATACGCTCAATAATGTTACTCATGGCACAGGAAACCAAGAGATTCAGCTGGTTGTAACCGCAGATGACGGGACATGGGACGTGTACATTGATTACTTGGAAATAAACTAATTATCACAGGGTTAATTAAAAAATGTACAGAGATGAAATCCCATTGGAAGCCCAATGGGATTTCATCGTGTTTTTGGACATTTTGTAATACAAAAGTGGAAGGGAAACATTTATAATGGATGAAATGTGGACAGGGAAAATTTGGTGTGTATTGAAACCATTTGTTTATTAGGAGTGGATTGATCCAATGATCATTATGATTAACGGCGCGTTTGGTTCGGGGAAAACTTCGGCAGCAAAAGCACTTCAACCTTTAATTTTCAACAGTATGATCTATGATCCTGAAGAAATTGGTTATATGCTCAGAAAACTTCTCCCGGAGAATTATAGAGAGGAGAATGAACGGACGGATGACTTTCAAGATATCGAGCTGTGGAGAATACTAACCGTAAAGACAGCAAAAGAGGTTAAACAGAAATATAACAAACACTTGATTATCCCCATGACCATCTATAAAGAGGAAAACTTTCAGTACATCTATAACGGGTTGAGAGAGATTGATCAGGACATTCATCATTTTTGCCTAACGGCTACAGAAGAGACGATATATCATCGTTTGGCGAAACGAGGAGATGAATATGGAGGCTGGCAGTATCAACAAGCGCCCAAGTGTGTTGAAGCTTTCAAGGATGAACAATTCCAAACCTACATTGTTACCGATCATCTGGAGACCAGTGAAATCATAGAACTCATATTGAAGAAGGTCCTAAAATAAAATGCGAAGTTGTATGGGAAGATCTGTATAACGAACAGAAGAGGATGGATGGTAATTGACGACAGTGACTTTTGAAGAGGTAACCGAACAGCATCTTCCTGAAATTAGAGTGATTTATAACTATTATGTAAGGAATACAACAATTTCGTTTCATACGGAGGAATTAGATCTTAATCAGATTAAATCCTCTGTGATGAACCAGGATGCGCGGTATAAAACTTACGTAATTTTTGAAAATAATCAAATGGTGGGCTATGTTCTGATCACCCAATATAAGAGTAAACAGGCTTATGACATCTGCGGAGAAGTCACTATATATTTGAAGCCCGATATTTTGGGAAAAGGCTTGGGCAAACAAGCCCTTCGTTATATTGAGAAGGTTGCAAAAGAACAAGGATTCCATACCTTGATTGCGACAATTTGCATGGAGAATACAAGAAGTAAATCATTATTTGAGAGAAATGGGTATGAACAATGTGCTCTGTTTAAAGAGATCGGATATAAGTTTGATAGAAAACTGGATATTGGAAGTTTCCAAAAGATACTGTAAGGAGATTATTAAATGGTTAACAACCTATATATTATATCTGGCCCCCCTGGAGTAGGGAAATCTACAACTTCCAAGCTGCTGGTGCAGACTTTAGAGAGAAGTGCATACATTTCTGGAGATGCGGTTAGTCACTTGCCGGTCAAAGGACGAGGTAAACCTTGGCTTGATAAAGATACAAATGACTTAACGTGGAAAAATATATCCAGTCTAGTGAAAAATTTATTGGACTATAACTACGATGTAGTTTTGGACTATGTTTCCTTTCCGGAGGACGTTAATGGATTAATGACAGAACTGGCAGACTATATTGTTCGCATAACCTATGTTGTATTGATGGTGGATCATCAAACCATTATTCATAGAGACTGTCTAAGAGCAGAAGAACATCAAATGAAAGAAAGAAGTGTGCTTCTGCTGGATGAGTTTGAAAATCATCTGAATTTGAGCGCAGATAACAAACTGTATACTCATCATTTTACAGAAGATCAACTACCTGAAATAATAAATGAAATTATAAATAATGAGAAGTATCGGGTGAGATAACAGCGCTTTTTACTAGGCTGCAAATTGTAAAAGTGATAAGAGGGTGAACCATTGAACAGAGGAATACGTTTTAGAATACCAAATGCCTATGGTTGCTTTCTTGGGGAGATTTTAAAACCAATAGGAGTATCTAATTTCGATTGGTTTATTGGTGGAGAAGAATCCTATTTCATTGAGGACGATACATTAGGGGATGATCTTTTTCCGGATATGATTATGGGTATGAATGGAGAAGAATTACAAAAGATTATTGATAACAACGAGTATTATTTAATATTTGCGAATTTAAAATCATTTCCAAAAGGTGCAAAAATCACAGATGTAATTACCTATGAAGATTATATGTTGAGTGACTGTCAGCTGGTTCTTCTTGTAGTGGATAGTATCTACGTCACGGTTTATTGTAAAGACCCGGAAAAAATCGAGGAAATATATAATCATATAAATAGACAGGGATTTAAATCTCTGGAATATGTAACGGATGAGAATGATATGAGGACAACACTATCGGTCTGGTGAAGGAATAACTGGTTTTGGAGCAACTGTGTAGAGGAGAGGATAATATTATCACTACATACGTTGATATGCATTAACATAGTTACATCATGAATGTGAGCAAGCGCTAACGAACCTGACACGTCTTATTCGGGAATTTGATAAGCCCTCCGAAATCTAAGGAATCTGAGACACGTTATATCCGTATAAATAGCCTTTTGTAGCGTTGTTGTCAGGTGATTTTGGGAAAAAAGATGTCTCAAGTTCCTTATAATTTTCAAAGAGGACCTGAAGGCTCAATAAGATGTCCTGTGTTCCTTAGAAAATTGCTTGAACTTGAAGACACACTCTAATCATTTTCCTCAATGATATTTGACTGTTTATGAATACGATTACATCTTATGAAGGAGGAATCTCACCTTGTCTGATTACTATTGGGATGACCAAATGGAATATCTGAGAAATACGCGTTGGTTATATTATAACGATGATTATCTCGAATTTTTGGTTCAACGTGTATGGAAGATTGAAAATCCAGTAGATCTTATCGACTATGGGTGTGGTTATGGCTATCTTGGGTTGAAACTGCTTCCTTTATTACCCGAAGGATCAACCTATACCGGATTAGACAAAGGCAAGGAATTGATTAAACAGGCCAGAGAGATTTTCTCAAAGACCTCTTATCAAACGACTTTTATTGTAGATGACATTGAAACAGTAAAAGTGAAACGTCAATACGATGTTGCAATAAGTCATGCCTTCTTATTACATATGACAGAGCCTATCACCGTTCTTCAGAAGATGATCGAAAGTGTAGTAGATGAGGGTAGAATGATATGTTTTGAACCCCATTGGATCGCTAATATGTCAAACTATGAATTACATGGACTTGATCAATCCAATATTATCCAGTTAGGTATTCTCCAAAAATTATTCGAGGAGGATAGCAAACGGAATGGTAAAGACGGAAATATCGGTATGAAGCTTCCAATCCTGCTTAGCCAACTTGGGTTGAGAAATGTAGAATGCCGGGTGAGTGACAAGGTTAACTTCTTAGATCAAAACATGCCAGGTTCAGATAAGCAAAAGCTTTTTCAAGCATTAAAGGAAGAAGGGCTGGGACAAAAAAACAATGCCAGGCATGAAGTTGTTACTCAATTGGTTGAAAGAGGACTTCATTCAGACGAAGCGAATAGACAATATGAAGCAGAGGATGTGTTTGCTAGGGAGTTTAATGAGAGCTCATGGTTAACCTACGCTCCGAACATGAAAATTACATCGGGAATTGTAACGAGATAAGCCTATAGTTTCTAATACTCATAAGGAGGTACAGAGGATGATATATAGGAGAAAAACCTATGTTATTGCTACTTCTTTTGTAGAAGAGTTTAATGCTCTATTTAATGATATTTTGCTGCCATCCCAATTGAAATACGGATCAAGACTAATTGGAAGATGGCATACACCCATAGATGATGAAACCAGTGAGATTTTTGCGATGTGGGAATACGATACCTTTGAACAATACGAAGAGATTGAGAAAAATATAAAATCAGATACAGAACACGTAAAGCGCGTTCAAGCTCGTTTTGATCAGATCGGAAGACATCGGTATAAAGAAGTTTTTCTAGAAGAAATTAGGCAAGCATTTTTCACATCGACAGTGGATCGCGAACAAACAATTTTGAAGTGAAAAAATGAAGAAGGAGATGAGAGAAGATGGAGACAGAAAGACTTATATTTCGGAAATATACCAAAAATGATTTTGATTTACTTTTTGAGATGACACGTGAGCCAAAGATGATGAAATTTATAAGACATGGAGGACCCTGGACGAAGGAAGAAACGATGCAAAGCCTGGAAAAGTTCATCAACTGGAATAAAAACGATAAGGGGCTGTTCCTTGCATTCAATAAAGAGGATAACAAGTGTATTGGAACCTCTGGACTGATTCCGCAGCTCATTGAAGGCACGGACGAGCTTGAAGTTGGTTACTGGGTTATGGAGCAATACTGGGGAATGGGTTACGGATATGAACAAGCTAAAGCATGGAAGGAATATGGCATGGGTCACTTGAAACAGAGACGGTTGATATCGTTGATTCAACATGGCAATGTGGGTTCTATGAAAGTCGCGCAAAAGAATGGCATGAAACACGAGAAGGACGTAGACATCATAGGAAAAAAAGTAGCGGTGTACTCGATTGAGGTGAATTGAAAATGACTCCTTTTCCTGAAATGGAAACTAAAAGATTGTTGTTAAGAGAAATTAAACAGAGTGATTCCCAAGACATTTTTCATATTTTTTCTAATGAACGATTCCAAAATGGTCACATCTATGCATTGTTGAAGAAAGATTATGTATGAGAATTCGAATTATTGGATCTTGCGGTAGTGGGAAATCAACATTAGCCAAAGAATTATCGGATAAATACGGTATTCCTTCCTATGAATTAGATAATCTAATCTGGGACAGAAGCGCCGAAAATCTGAGATACCCTGAAAGTGTGAGGGATGAATCCGTCCAATCTATTGTCAGTTCAGAGGCTTGGATCATGGAAGGAGTACAGTACAAAGATTGGACTTTACCATCCATACAAGAAGCAGATTTAATTTTTGTATTAAACCCAAATGTGTTCATTAGAGATTATCGGATTATAAAGAGGTTTGTATTCTCCAGAATGGGCTTGCGAACGTGGAATTACAAGCAGTCATTCAAGGACTTATGCAAGATGATTGTGAAGTGGAATCATCAATATAATATAGATGCAGCGATAGATGTGATTAACGAAAATAACAAGACAGCAATGATCACTAAGAATAAAAAACAGTTATACAGTTGATTGAAGATTATTTGGAAGTGATTTTAAGTGAGAGTGAAAAGAACTTTAGAATGAATCAAAGCGTGTCGAAAGAGGAGATTCAGAGGTGAATATAAAAGTTCAACCCGTTACACGAGAGAATTGGGAAGAGGCGCTGAAGATATCTTTGTATGAACACCAAATCTCATTAGTTCCATCTGTTATTGAGGGGATCGCTTACGCCTATATAAAACCGTGGGATGAAGCATTTGATCCTTACGTACTTGAGATCAATGGGAAGATATTGGGTTTCTTTTATCTGAGTTATACTCCAGATAGTACGGATAATTATTGGATTGGTGGTTTTCAAATCGATAAATCTTATCAGGGCAAAGGAATGGGAAAGCGCGCTATAAGAGCCATTCTAGACTACATTACGAAACAGCATCCGTTATGCAAGGTTATTTCATTAACGGTTGCACGTGATAACGAATTAGCACAAAATTTGTATAAGAGTATGTCCTTCATTAGTGAGAATAGAACCAATTTAGATGATGAAGTGATCTACAGGTTGGCAATAAGGTGAAAAATTCTAATCGTGCAAAGAATACATGTGATGATTTTCTAAATGAGGTGACTTAAACATTGAATAATATCAATCATGAGGGTGAATTACAAATCGTATTTGGTAATCATGAAGAAGACTATAAAACCGTTTGTAATAACTTATATAACTATAATGTCTCTGAAACAAATGGGTTATTAAACAAGCCTGGACAAACTATAAATCTTTTTTTACGCGACGAGACAGGTAAGGCAGTGGGTGGGATCTTCTGTGCTACATATTGTGAAACATTATATATTGATAATTTTTGGATAGATGTGGAACACAGAAAGAAAGGATACGGAAGATCTTTAATCATGCAAGCAGAAAGCATGGCTTCTGAATTAGGATGTAAGCTTGCACACACAAGCACATTTTCATATCAATCTCCTGAATTCTACAAGACGATGGGATATAAAGTCTTTGGATTAATTGATGAGTATCCTGATGGAATTGTTCAATACTTCCTAAAGAAAAGATTGTAAGACGAAAACTTAACGTGGCATTGGACGTAACGCAGGGTGACTTTGTAGAAACAAAAGGATGGCGCTCAGAATGGGGAGTGGAACTTGAAACAACTCATCTCTGCTGCCTGGATTGCTAGAAGTGTAAGTCCTTCTCTTACTTCGAACACCTTATATAGCTACCACTGGCGCATAATGAAAAGCATCGAGGAAGAAGAAGCTGAAAATAAAACGTTTTATGCTTTGGGTATGGGTGTTGGACGAGGGCAGTATATCTTTGTTAACCAAAAGCGAGGATTGGTTGCGGTATTCACAACAATTATATCTGATGATTGTTTGTTACCGCTTCAGTGGTTTAACCAATATATTTTGAAAGAGTAGTCATGTTGTAATTGGAGGGATACCATGAGTCAATGGTTTGATCTAGATGAACTTGATCCAGAGTTAATCAAATTTGCAGTGATAATCGCTAAATATAACCATAAATTCATCATTATCAAAAATAGGAAAAGAGGAGGTTGGGAGATCCCAGGAGGCAACAAAGAAATTGGGGAAACCATTTTACATACGGCGAGTCGAGAACTCTATGAAGAGACAGGTGCAGTGCATTTTGAATTGACACCTTATGGCGTATATGAATGGAATGGGAGCTTTGGTATGGTCTCTTATGCTGAGGTTAGTTGGCTTGATAGCTTACCCGAGTCGGAGATTGATGAAATAAAACTTGTGGACGTATTGCCTGAAGGGATGAGCTTCGGAGATATGTTTTATCATTTCTTGGATAGATGGGATGGACTTGATAACCATGAGTTAAAAAAGTACACCATCCAAATAAATCATTTAAATGAATTGCCTGTAATTAAAATAAGCTGATTTATACTGTAGGAACTGAAACTAAAGGAGATGGCAAAGACCATGATAACATATAGGACTTTGACCCTTGAAGATGTCAACCAGTTGGGGGATATAGACCGTTCGGAACATATTGATCTCATCTATGAAATGAGAGAGAACGAATTGGTAGAGCTAAAACAAAATCATGAGTGCTCCAACTGGGATGAAAAGCTTTTGGAGGAAATTCAAAATCGATACGTCTTCGAATTAGAACAAGGTGGCATGGCATATGGCGCATTTGCTGAGGAGCGGTTAATTGGATTTGGAGTGCTGGCACATCAACTTAGAGGAAGTGAGCAAAATCAATTACAAGTTGACTTGATGTATGTCTCACGCGGCTACAGAAGACAAGGCGTTGGAAAACGTATTCTAAACCAATTAGGTGAAGAGGCTAAGAAACGTGGGGCACAGTATCTGTACATCTCATCCACAGAAACGAGATCAGCGGTATCCTTTTACAGAAGCCAGGGCAGCCAGATTACTAGTGAAATGGATCAGGAACTTTATGACAAAGAGCCGAAAGATATACACATGATAAAGGAGCTAGGCACATGACAACAACAGTAGGCATACTTGGCACGATTCATAATCCTGAACTCAGGGAGCGTTATCATTGTTCGCTTTCTCTTTACAAGAATGTGATAACTGAGTTTAAGCCAGATCTCATTTGTGGTGAAGTTCATCCACAGAGTTGGTTGAGATATCAGAAGGACCAAAATGATAGAGGATACTGGGGAGAACCGGCAAGCGAGTTTTGGGATATGGTATTTCCTTTGTGCGAAGAGCAGGACATTCCATTTGTGCCTATTGATTGGTTTGAATTGGATGTGTGGAATGCATTTGATCCATTTAAAGGTTATTCGAGTGAGGAGCGCAAAGAACTCGAACAGCGGGATGATGACTGGTTTGCGGAACAAATGGACACGTATCGGTTTGGGGAAATTCCTTTTAATTCAAAGGAGTTCGATCGTATAACCAAACAAAAATATGTATGGTTAGGGCAGATTAACCCGAAGGCACAGAACTTTCGCTGGGTTGTCCGTAATCAGATTATGGTTCAGAGAGTCAAAAATACAATTGAAGCTCATCCAGGGAAACGAATCCTCTGTATCATAGGAGCCGATCATAATTACATTTTCCAAGAAGAACTGATGAACGACTCTATTGAATTGTTGTATCCGCTACGCTAGAGAAAGCGTCAGTATAAATAGATTTAAGCCCGTAATTAAGGATCATTATATGTGCAAAAAAATCCGTAAAACACTTAAGTACAGCTTATCGAGTATCATTTTAATGATTATAGTTGCTTTGATATTTCCCACATGGACACCCCAAATTAAAGGGGAGAACAGCATCAGCATGTTAGAGCAGATCGAAATCAACGGTGCAGGTCACGAGGTCATGATCAGGGGAGTTGACCGGAGTAATCCTATCCTGATTTTTGTGCATGGGGGGCCGGGATGCTCGGAGATTCCTTACGTTAGGAAGTATCAGAAGGAGCTTGAGCAACACTTCACTGTAGTCCATTATGATCAACGTGGGAGCGGAAAGTCCTATCACTTTTTTGAGGATTATTCGAATCTGACAACAGATGTATTAGTAGATGATTTGTTAGCGTTAAGTGATGTTGTATCTAAGGAGTTAAATCAAGAAAAGGTTATATTAATCGGTCATTCATTTGGTACATACATCGGGATGAAAGCTGCGGCTAAGGCGCCAGCTCAGTTTCACGCGTATATTGGCATTGGGCAGATGGCAGATACGCTTCAGAGCGAACTGGAGAGCATGGAGTACACGTTAGAACAAGCGAAACAAGCCGGTAATGAAGCGGATGTTGAAAAACTGGAGCTAGTTCGTGGGTCGATTGAGCAAGGAAATGATCTTACACCTAGAATTCTTTTGCAAAAGTATGGCGGCGCTGCCAGACTTATCAATGAGAATAGAGATTATATCTCAGGATTCCTTTTGAATCCCGAATACAATGGATTGGATATGATTTGCTTTTATTCAGGGATGTTCAGTTCGCAAGACATCTTACTAAGGGAAGTATTTGATCAAAATTTACCCGATATTGTGGATCATCTGGATATTCCTATTTATTTTGTGATGGGTAAATATGATTATATGACCACTGCGAATGCAGCACGTGATTATTTCAAAGTACTCGATGCACCGATCAAAGATTTCGTTGTATTTAACGAATCGGCGCATTACCCACAGTTTGAAGAGAAAGATAAATTCTTAAATTGGTTAATTGAGCTATTTTAAGATGCATGGAGAGCAGCAAGATCATATTTCGATGGTTGATTTTGATCAAGAACATATTCAAGCAATTAAATGAAACGGATAGATGGATTATTTTGTAGTAAATCGTCAAAAAAGAGCAATAAAGATATATCTTTATTTTCCATAAATGTGTTATTATGTTGGTGGAAGACGAAAATTTCATTTGTTTGATCGATAGGGAAGGAGGCGCGAATTCTCGAATCATTCAATCTGAATCAATAGATTAACTGCACTGCTTGTTAAAAATAATAGAATAAGCGGAGGTATGGTTATGTTCAAAAAATGGAAGAAATTCAGCATCAGCAGCTTGGCGCTTGTGTTAGTGGCTGCCGTGGCCTTTACCGGATGGAGCCCAAAAGCATCAGCAGCGGACGCTTCGCAAGTGGTGGCTGAAATGGGTGCAGGTTGGAATCTGGGCAATCAGCTGGAAGCAGCGATAAATGGCACACCGAGTGAGACAGCTTGGGGCAATCCTACGGTGACTCCGGCGCTGATCCAAAAAGTGAAAGCTGCGGGCTTCAAGTCGATTCGTATTCCCATCTCCTATTTGAACAACATTGGAAGCGCTCCCAATTATACAATTAATGCGGCATGGTTGAATCGAATTCAGCAAGTTGTAGATTATGCCTACAATGAAGGTCTGTATGTCATCATCAATATTCACGGCGATGGTTACAATTCTGTACAGGGTGGATGGTTGCTCGTGAATAGTGGCAATCAGACTGCCATTAAGGAAAAGTATAAAAAAGTGTGGCAGCAGGTGGCTACCAAGTTTAGCAACTACAATGATCGTCTTATTTTCGAATCCATGAACGAAGTGTTCGATGGCAACTATGGTAATCCGAATTCGGCGTATTACGCTAATCTGAACGCCTACAATCAAATTTTTGTGGACACGGTAAGGCAGACCGGAGGCAACAATAATGCCAGATGGTTGCTGATTCCAGGCTGGAATACCAATATTGACTTCACCGTTGGTAATTATGGCTTTGTTCTCCCGACAGATAATTTCAGATCCTCGGCCATTCCTAGTTCGCAGAAAAGAATTATGATCTCGGCACACTATTACTCTCCATGGGATTTCGCTGGTGAGGAAAACGGTAATATCACGCAGTGGGGTGCAACGGCTACGAATCCTGCGAAGAAGTCTACTTGGGGACAAGAGGATTACTTGGAATCGCAGTTCAAGTCCATGTACGATAAATTTGTCACTCAAGGCTATCCTGTAGTGATTGGTGAATTCGGTTCAATTGACAAAACATCGTATGATTCAACCAACAATGTATATCGTGCAGCATATGCCAAAGCAGTTACAGCAAAAGCCAAGAAATACAAAATGGTTCCGGTTTATTGGGACAACGGGCATAACGGTCAACATGGATTCGCCTTGTTTAACCGTCAGAATAATACCGTGACGCAACAAAACATCATTAATGCAATCATGCAAGGTATGCAATAATAGACGAACTAGCTTAATCCATGCAAGCAAACGGCGTGTTCCTGAAAAAGGGACATGCCGTTTTTTTGTTGCGGGAGGTGATATCCACAATATTTCCCAATGCATTTTACATAAGCCATATATAGAATTCATCAAATCCCACAATACCTTTTATATACTTAATTTGCTCGATATAGCGTACTCAAAGGACTAGGTGGTAGACAGAATGTTAAAAAAACGTGATTTGCAGGAATGCCATTCATTGTACAGTTTGATGATGGACCCCGCAGTTTCGCCTTATGTTCGTTATCTATGTCAATCATATGAAGAATATCTGTTTCTCACGAAACAATTGATGGCCGAAGAAGAGCAAAAAACAGTGATTTCCCGAACGATCTTGAATGAGACAGGACAGCCGATTGGTACCATTGATCTATATCATATCGAGCAGCAAACGGGTTTCTTGGCCACATGGATTGGAGCCCCGTATTTTGGTAATGGATACAGCCAAAGAGCGAAATCAGCCTTTTTGGTTGAACTGTTCCTGGAACATGCGATTGAAACGGTATTTATGAAAATTCGAAAGCAAAATATAAGATCCAGAAAAGCGGTAGAAAAACTGCCTTATGTGAAACTAGCCAATGATGTGTATCCCGATGTATACCAATTCATTAATGCCAAGGAACAGATTTATGATCTGTATCATGTGGAACGATCGGCTTTTTTTGAACATCATATGGATCTGCACCATGTAGTGGCGACTTAACATATTCAGAGAGTTTACTACAGCGGCGTCAGTGATGACGGCGCTATTTGCTATGATGAGAGTGAAGTTGGAAAACACTTGAAGGTAAAATGCAGGAATATGGAATGGAGAATCGAAAGACATGGAGTAGATCGTGCGGATGTAACATGATGGACGGATCATAAAAGGAGGCATGAAATGAACAATATCAACAAGATTCTGGGTGTAATCCTCATGCTTGGCAGTGTGTTTATTTCGACGATGGAGAGAATTTCAGTACGAGTATCTGTTGCTATAGTAGAAGCAGGATACGCTTCAGGAGGGACCAACGTACCCCAGTTTGCTCAGATGAACGAGCATCCAACAGGTTTACTCGTATATTTCATGTTTTTGGTTGGTTTTATACTATTAGTCGCGGGATTTCCGGGGAGTTATAAGAAGAGTCGTAATCGCAACCATACCCAAGAAAGATAGTATTAGGAGGGATGAGAGTGGCTGAACAGGAGGAAGTGTTATCGGGAGGTAATGTGAATCAGGTTGTCAGAATCGGAGAGACGGTTCGCAGGAGTTCCAGACCTGATCCTTATGTGCAGGAGTTGCTGGTGCATCTTGAAAAAGAAGGCTTTTATCAGGCTCCACGATATCTTGGTGTTGATGCGGAAGGAAGAGAAATGCTCTCGTATCTTGATGGACACGTTCCTGGCAATGATTATCCCGAGATTGAAGCGTACATGTGGTCAGATGAATCGCTTAAGGGAGTTGCAAGACTTTTGAGAACCTATCATGATGCGACTGTTTCATATCTAACTGCCGCTCAATCCAGCAATGCCTATTCTGATATGGAGCAACATGAGGTCGTGTGTCATAACGATTTTGCATTATATAACGTGGTATTTAAGGATGGCGTGCCACAGGGGATTATCGATTTCGATATGGTCGGCCCGGGTCCACGTCTGTGGGATGTTGCCTATACATTATATACTTGCGTTCCGCTGGCGAGTTTTTCACCCCCAACTCAGATGCGTGGTAAGGAGGTTATCCCTTATTGCAGTGAAGTGCACGCAACCGTTCGGAAGGAACGCATTGAATTATTCATGAGCACATACGGAGTGGCTGTACCGCCGGATTTGAAGCAATGGGTGTTGTCTCGTATTCGTTTCTTGTGTGAGACATTGGCTAATCGTGCGGCTGACGGAGATGTCGCTTTTCTGAAGATGGTTGAAGAGGGCCATCTGTCCCACTACGAGAAAGAAGTTATTTTTCTGGAAAAACATTGGGATGAATGGATTTGAAAATTAACGCTAATGGACCGCGTGATAGCCTATGGGCTGTCAGCGGTTTTTTTGTCGTCTACGTCCGTTCCCTATGAATTCCTTTCTAATCATTTTCAACAATTGTGATCAACAATACAGCAATATTGTTCGGATTAGATTGAAATAACTGTGATACAATTCATTGTAAAGCGCTATCATTGTAAATTATTAAACTATATTGCTATTTATATTCTGGGAAGGGAGATCTTTATTGATGCTAACCATACACACCCCGACGAATATTGCTTTACAGGAAAATGAAGTTTACGTGCGATCAGAAGCAGATAACTTTCAGGATGAATGGCCTGTTCATACGCACAACGGGTATGAGATTCATTATTTTATCCAAGGAGATGCGACCTTTTTAATCGGTGATCGAATATATAAGCCGCTGCCTGGAGATATGTTTATATTCAGAGGGGGTGTGCCCCATCGGATCAATCCTTCAAGAGAAATCGTATACAAGCGAAGTTTCGTCAATTTTACGGAATTATTGTTACTGGACATGCTTGCTGTGAGTCAATTGGAGAATCTGATGTCCATATTCCGGCATCCCAATGGATTGCTGGTGCATTGGTCCCTGGAGGAGCGTGAACACATCACAGGTATATTTAAGGGGATCAAGGAGGAGATGGATGCAGGAAATACAGGACACAAAACAATGATCAAATTAAGTCTTACCCAATTGTTGTTGCGGATTTACCGGAAAACGACCAGTGAGCAATCCGCAGATCCTATTTTATTTTCTTCCCAGAAGCAGACAAGTGTAAGCCGGGTTCTTCATTATTTAAACCAGAACTACACGGAGAATGTTTCACTGGATGATCTGTCCAAAACACTCCATTTGAATAAATACTATATATGTCACTCTTTCAAAGAGACGACGGGATATACGATAAGCAATTATGTAATACGGAAAAGAGTTGCAGAGGCCAAAAAATTATTACTGTCTACAGATGCACCGATTTTGTCCATATCTGAGACGTTAGGCTTTAATACACCTGTATATTTTAGTAGGGCATTTAAACAGTATGTGGGTGTATCGCCACAGTTGTTCCGCAAAAATGAATTGCTCAACGAAGCCAAAATTCATTAAACCCTTCCAAGGAGATGTTGATATGACGAGAAGAACAACGTTTAAGCTCATCACTAGCCTGGTAATGGTCATGTTACTCATCGTGCTGACTGCTTGCGGAAATACAGGTAACAATGCTGATTCGAAACAATCAACGCTGGATTTTCTGTGGTTCTCTGATGGGAAAGAAGGAGAAGTCATTAAGGAAATCATTAAAGAATATGAGCAGACGAATACCAAGGTTAAGATCAATCTGATTGAAGTTGGTTTCAAGGACATGCAAACCAAATTAAAAACAATGTTATCGGGTGGAAAGCCACCTGCCCTTAGCCGGGTCACGGATACCGGATCATTTGCTAATCAGGCCGTTGATCTTACACCCTACGTGGACAGTGCCAGTCAATTCGAGGATCAATTTATCGACTCTCTTAAACCTTACTATGTTATGAATGACAAGCTGGTGGCTGCGCCTATGGACGTCACAGCGAATGGACTTATTTATAATAAAACCTTATTTGATAAAGCGGGCGTCAAGGTACCTACTTCACCCGATCAGGTATGGACGTGGGAAGAATATATCGCTGCATTAAAAGAGGTTATGGACAAAGGTGGAGCACGATATGGCATGGTATGGGATGTCACTCCGCATAGATGGTCCACTCTTTTGTACCAGAATGGTGGAAGTATCTTAACAGAGGATGGCAGTGCGGCGGCCATTAACAGTCAAGCCGGAATCCGTTCGATGGAGATGTTCAAGCAACTTCATCAAGATGGAATTATGCCTGAATCGGTATGGCTCGGAGGGGAGAACCCGAACAACCTGTTCCGTTCCGGGACGGTAGCTACCCACTGGGCTGGCAACTGGATGATTAGCAATTACAAGGATATCACCGATTTCGAATGGGGCGTCACCTATATGCCGAAAGGAACACAACGTTCATCCGTGCCCGGCGGGAAGTTTCTCATGGCTTTCAAAGGCAGTGGTTATGAGCAGGAGGCAGCAGAATTCATTGAATATTTAACCTCCAAAGAAGTGAATTCCAAATATAATCAGGAATCATTGTTTATGAGTCCACGGAAGGACAGCTCCGTATTAAATTATGAATTTGGCAAGGAGATGTTTGAAATTTTCTCGGATGAACTGAAGAACAGTTCACCTCTTGCCGCGAATGACTGGTCTAAGCAAACGCTTATATCCAAAATTTCAACGGATTTGAAAAATAATATTATGGACGTTCTGTCAGACAAGGCAACTCCGCAGGAGGCTTTGGATCAAACAGCCCAACTGATTAACGAGGCTATTGGCAGTCAATAAACCTAAATTCATTACGACAATTCGCATAACGGGGGCTTAACGATTCCTGTGAGCCTCCCTTTCGAATGAACACATAAGGAAGGGGCAAGCAGATGGGTGAAGGACAACGATTAAACAGGAATACGCTGGCAAAACAGAACAGGAAGCTCGTTATTGCTCCTTATCTGTTTATACTTCCCAACCTCCTGATCTTTGGAACGTTTATCGTATTTCCCTCTTTATTGGGTCTATATTATTCTTTCCATGTCTACGATGGATTGAACCCAATGAAGTACAACGGGCTGGAGAATTATATCAAAATCATAGGGGATCGGGAATTTTGGTCGACCATCGGACGAACGGGGATTTATGCAGCAATTGTTGTCCCGCTGATCTATGCAGCAGCATTGGGCATTGCTTTGTTGCTTGCGCGCGAGATACGAATGCGGGGGTTCTTCAGGGCCGTATTTTACTGGCCGACCATGATTTCTTACATTATCGTAGGTTTGACCTGGAAGTGGATTTTTGGAGATTCATTCGGCATCTTGAATCATCTGTTAACGGTGGTTGGTGTGGAACCTGTAGGCTTTCTGACCTCTCCCTTTTGGGCAAATACGGCTGTGATTATCGCAACGGTTTGGTCTCGTGCAGGCTTTTTCATGGTCATTTTTATCGCAGGCTTGCAGGCCATACCTACGGATTATTATGAAGCTGCCCGCTTGGACGGCGCAACGGGAACAAAGGTATTTCGCTATATTACCCTCCCACTTTTGAAGCCTACCAGCTTACTCGTTGTTATGCTATGTCTGATTGACGCGTTCAAAGCCTTCCCACTTATGTTTGCGCTTACAGGCGGTGGGCCGGGCAAGGAAACCACCTATATTGTTCAATATATCTATGAGATTGGCTTTAACAGGCAGGAGCTTGGGCTAGCCAGCGCCATGTCGGTGATACTGTTTATCCTTATTGGCGGATTCTCAGCTCTGCAATTCCGTCTATCGAAAGGAGGGGCTACGTGATGGTAATGAAACCTATGGTCAAAATCGTCATTTACAGTATGTTAAGTGTTGCCGCAGTAGTGTGGCTCCTGCCTGTTCTGTGGGTCGTAATTTCTGCCCTGAAAACGAATAGCGATCTGTACAGCTTTCCTCCAAAGTTGTGGCCCGATCCAGTCACCTTCGAGCATTTCAGGGAGGCATTCAAAAAAGGTAATTTTGGCTTGTATTTTATGAATAGTACAATCGTAACTTTGAGCTCAACGCTGCTGTTATTGCTGATCAACTCCATGGCAGGCTTTGCCCTCGCGAAGTACCGCTTCCGCGGAAGCTCGATCATATTAATCGCTTTTATCTCAACCCTCATGATTCCGATTGAGGTCATTATGATCCCTATCTTCAAGGTACTGAGTGCACTTGGGATGTATAATAGCCTGCTCGCGATTATTATACCACCAGCAGCAACTCCAACAGGTGTGTTCCTTATGCGGCAGTACTTGCTAAGCGTACCGGACGAACTGCTGGAAGCTGCCCGGATGGATGGAGCCGGTGAATGGAAAATTTACTGGAGCATTATTCTTCCCATAGCGAAGCCGATTCTGGCCGTGCTTGCGATCTTCTCCTTCATGTGGAGATGGGATGATTTTGTATGGCCGTTAATTGCTATTAGTGATCCATCGAAATATACGATTCAGCTTGCGCTCTCTAATTTTATTGGTGAATACAACGTAGATTGGGGCAGCCTCCTGGCCATGTCCGTAATCACGATGCTTCCGGTACTGATTGTTTTTATGGTTTTCCAGCGTTATTTTGTCAGCGGTATGATTACTTCAGGAATGAAAGGATGAGTTGAATGTCAGATATTACCCGTGACGGGACGGATACCTTGAATTATAAACCTATGAAATTAGGCCACCATCAGGTCATTAATCATTGGATCATCAGCGGCATATATACGAAGCCTGTTGCCTTTGTTCCAACAACGATGGAGGGAGATATTAATGATTGGCTTATCGATGGCTTTGCCATCCATGAGAATCCATGCAGAAAAGAATTTGTAGAACATAGGAGAACGCAGCCTGTGAACCGATTTTTTGACCAATGGAGTGAGTTTCCTAGCCCGGGAGACAGCTTCGTTGGAGAAGAAAACGGGAAGCCGTGGACACTGTATTCTCCCTGGAATAATCCACGGGTGGAGCAATCCGGATTTTGGTTTGTACCGACACATCTGCGCAGTTATGCCGCGACAAGGTTGATTTCTGCGACTGCTCATACCGCCTCTTTGCGGATCAAGACCTATGGCAGTCTGACATTGTGGGTGAATGGGGAAGTGGTAACGGATTTTGCGCCACTCATGCGTAACAAGGAGCAGGAAATCGTTATCAAAGCTGAACTTGTAGCCGGAATGAATGAGATCTATGTCTGCTGGGAGGATCTCGCTGAGCGGGATACCATGTATGCTTTTGCGGTGGAATACCTGGGAGACGAAGAATTGGAAATTTCCTTGCCTATTGCTCCTCATTTGGCAGAAAACGTGAAATACGCAGAACAAGCCCTTGAACAGGCTTATTTTCCTTCGGATCTCTTTAGAGGGGAGCAGATTAAGCTCAAGCTGCCGCTTCCCTTACCAGACATCGTTAGAGAAGTTGATATCCAGTATGGCAATTTCTTTGATGGCACCGAAAACAAGACAATACACATAGCCGAAAAGGAAACGGATCTAGTTCTGGCACACACCAACGAAATTGGCCATCATTACGTATACTTCACGCTGACGATTTCAGTTTCAAACGTAGCATTGACGAAGAAGTTCGGCTGTCAATCCTACGATACCAGTTATGATGAAGCTGCTCAGCAAGCTACGAATATGGAAGCACGCAAATCTCTGGCTCTGCAATGTATTGCTGAGAAGGGCAGTCGTAACATTCATACGGCTATAGCCATGTTAAAAACAAATGGCAATCTGCAAGAAGCGGAAAATATGTTGCTTGAAGGCGTGGAGGGGATCGAGCAACGAAAGGATTGCAGTGACTTCTATCTGGTGGGGCTGTTTCGTCTCTGGAGAGATGAACGAAATAGCGGTCTGTTCAGTGAATTGTTCTGGGATCGGGTAAAAGCAAGTATTCTGGGCTATCGATATTGGATTGATGAACCTGGTGATGATGTGATGTGGTTCTTCAGTGAGAACCATGCTCTGTTATTCCATACCAATGAGCTGTTAGCCGGACAACTGTTCGGGACTGAAACGTTCAGCAACAGTGGTGAGTCCGGTGAAGTTCACCGTCAAAAAGCGGAGCAGCGGCTTAGCTTATGGTTTGAGCGCTTTTTGGATGAAGGATTGGCAGAATGGAATTCAAGTGCATACATTCCTATTGATGCAGTGGGGCTGCTACATATCTATGAATTTGCCCATAATGAGCAGCTCAGGCAGCAAGCGAAAAAGGCAATGGACCTGCTATTTTATTATATTACCGTTCAGATGCATCAAGGCGTCATGTCCACAACGTTTGGCCGCAGCTATGAGAAGGAACTGCTGGGTAGTTATGCAGCGGGAACGACTTCCATGTGCTGGATCGGTTATGGTATCGGCAATGTTAACAATTATTCAATCAGCAATGTTGCTTTGAGTTTATCGGATTACAATCCACCAGCAGCTTATCAGGAGCATCTGTTGCTCGGGGAAAATCAGCAATTGGTGTTCGCCAATGAGCAGGGCAAGGGAGGTTACGCCAAGCTCTATCATCATCGGACAGAGGAGTACGCTCTTTCCTCCATCATTCGCTTTCGTCCAGGCAAGCCAGGTTATCAGGAGCATGTCAACCATCTGTCTCTGTCTCCTGAAGCGCAGATATGGGTGAATCATCCGGCAGAAATATACAAGCATGGGGATGGACGGCCTTGCTTTTGGGCTGGAAACGGGATATTGCCTGATGTTGTTCAGCATGAGGGGATCGCTCTGATGATGTTTGATATCCCGGCAGACCAGACTGCGGATTGGACACATGCTTATTTTCCTGCGAGCTTTTTCACAGAATGGGTGCAGCATGAGAACTGGTATTTTGCCCGTCTGAATAAAGGATATGTGGCGCTATATGCAGCCAACGGGACGAGTATGGAGACCAACGGGGTGACAAAAGATCGTGAGCTTATTTCTCCTGGATTGCGTAATGCCTGGATCATCAGAGCAGGAAACGAACTGCAATTCGGATCATTTAGCCATTTTATAAATTCAGTTCGTTCCTCCAGCCCGCACTTCGACAGTACATCCCTGACGCTTAGCCTGATCGACTCGGTATACGGTTCCATTCAGTGGGGAATGAACAAGCCTTTTCTTATTCAAGGAGAGGAAATGGTACATGACGGATATGGCGTAAGGGGACAGTTGCAGTTACAGGACATCAAACGTTGATGCTGAGCAATAAATCTAGGGAGTGAAAACAATCATGCCGAATCAAGAAGTGCTTCTGGAGAAAATAAGCAGGGTATCCGATGCGATGAAATCGATGAAAAATACAAGCATCAACGAACAGTTCCCCATTGGACTAATCGACATCCATCTATGGGAATGGCCACAAGGTGTCGGCCTTTATGGTCTGCTTCAGCTCTATGAAGCAACGAAGGATGCCGAGGTGCTGGAATTTCTCGAATCATGGTACAATGCAAGGCTGCTGGAGGGGTTACCAGAAAAAAATGTGAATACCTGTGCTCCGCTGCTTACGTTGATTTCACTATGCGAACTGACCGGAAACAAGGAATATGAACGTGTCTGTGAAGAATGGAGTAGCTGGATTATGGACGAACTGTTACGAACCGGAGACGGTGCATTCCAGCATATGATCACAGGAGACGCCAACGATGGCCAGATTCTGATCGACACCCTTTTTATGACGGTATTATTTCTGGCCAAAGCTGGGGTGTATTTTAAGAAAACAGCCTATGTGGAAGAAGCCAAGCGGCAATTCCTTGTGCATATTAAATACCTGTACAATAAACAAACCGGGCTGTTCTATCACGGCTGGGATTTCAACGAAAATCATAATTATGGCGCAGTTCACTGGGGAAGAGGCAATGCATGGTATACGGCGGGGGTTATGGATTTTCTGAATATCATCCCCATTGAAGATGGGCTGAAGGCCTATCTGTTGGATACAGCGACCGCTCAAATTAGAGCGCTTAGCAAGCTTCAGAGTGAGAACGGGATGTGGCACACCGTACTGGATGATCCGCACTCTTACCAAGAAACTTCCGCAACGGCTGCGATGGGATACGGGATTCTCAAGGGAATCCGGTACGGATACTTGGACGAGTCCTATCGCGATACCGGCACGAGAGCACTTGAAGCAGTGCTGCGGCAAATTGATGATAACGGAGTTGTACAACAGGTATCCTACGGGACCCCTGTGGGACAGGATGCCCAGTTCTATAAAGATATACCGATTAGTCCGATGGGCTATGGACAAGCTCTTACGTTGTTTATTCTGATTGAGGGGTTGCGGGTTCCAGCCACCGAATAAAATAAGTCGGGCTTGTGTGGAGGATAGGGATACCGATTCCTCTATCCTCCTTTGCTTGAAAGGGCACTTATTTGTTCTATCATCCTATGAATATTCTCTACTTTAAAGGCATTAAAATAACCCCCTGGAATTCATAAGAATACCAGGGGGTTATTTTAATGTGTTTTGCGTTTAGCTCTTGCCTGTCAACGTTGACTCCCCATAGGCCCGAATCTCGATCAACTCCGCATACTTGCTGCCATTGGTGGTGTCAATGTTTACCCTAAGCGCTTGTGTATGCACAGCTGTATCCAGACGATGAATGACTTTCCTTTTGCGGTTCTCCGCTGCACTTACGATCTCAATCCATTCCCCAGACCGACTCAATACCTCTACCCGATAATCACGTACAAGTTCAGGCATGACGCGGAATGTTGTCTGATGGTGATGCAGATTAACCAGATCCTCGTTCACATCATCATTAAAGGTCAAGTGCAGTTCAGCCAAGGCTTGAGGCTCTTCCCATGTGAGTTGCACCCATTCCGGCTTGCCAGACTGCATCGGCTGGGACATCCACTGCTGTGGCCCGCCGTAAGGGCGATGGTAACCGTTGACTGTGTTTTCTGGTAAATAGGCCGTCGTCTCAGAAAGGGTACGACAGCAGAATGGCTGACGCGCCAACCCCTGCATGGACCATAATACAACGGGCTGATCCGTGGCATGATCCTCCAGATTTTTGGACACATGGTTCTCTTCTGTTCGGAAGAAAATCAGCACCCCGCTGTGTGCCTCCGTGGAATGGTAGAGGGTGACGTCTTCATTCGCCCGGATAATAATAAATGCATTCTGCGGTTCTTCCGGTTGCCATTCAAGCGGAAGCTTCACCCACTGCCTGGTTCCCGTTGCAACATTAACGGTTGCCGTAACTTGTAACGTATGGGGGACGTAATTCTCCTTACGCCCCGTATCCCACAGCTCTACCGTCAGCACGGTATCGCTGGATGCATCCAGCAGCAGCTCCAGGCCGCTGAGCATTGGCTGCACGGGCAGCAGCAGGGCAACATCCGCACCCAGCGGGTACGTCTCCCCAGGCTGCTCAAGAGCGATGCCCGTCAGCGTGCTGGAGGCTGAAGCCTTGGCACGCCGGGCTAGATCCAGCTCATCGCGGCTGCGCACCCCGATGATGGAAGCGTCCTGCCGCAGCAACGTCTGCTGCAGCGCCGCCAGATGCCTCGCGTACAACTCGCGCGGCGACACCCCCATGGCCGCGCAGAGCGCTGCGCCCGTACCCGCGGCTTCGCCGATGACCGCGCATGTGGCCATGACGCGCGTTGTGCCGAAGGCGACATGCGATGCGCTGATGTCGCGACCGGCCATGAGCATATTCCGCACATTTGCGGAATACAGGGAGCGGAACGGCACGTGATACACGCCATCGGCATGCATATGCTTCGAGCCGCTCGCTTCGGCATACATGCCCTGCGGGGGATGCAGGTCGATGGACCAGCCGCCAAAAGCTACGGCATCCGGGAACTCCTGTTGGCTGATAATATCGTTCTGGGTGAGCACATAGTCACCCGTGAAGCGGCGGTACTCCCTTTTGCCAGGAAGAGAACCGATCCACTCCAGCGTCATATGATCGGCATCGAATTTCCCGGTGTTCTTGATATAGTCCCAGATCCCGTAGATCACGGACGACAACTCATCACGGATCAGCTCATTGTCGTGTACGGTATCATGTTCACCGCCCCATTCAATCCACCAGTAATGACAACCGGAATCCCCGCTGCGAATGACCCGGCGAATTGGAATACTCGTCTGTGTGATATCCTTGGCAAAAGAAGGCGGGATATAACGGACGGGTGCACCGGTATCCTTGGTGTAAAAGAGCAGTGTACTGCCCAGCGTGATCTGATCGGCAACCTCAGGTGCCCATTCTTCACCATATTCGCTGCGGGCTTCCCGGCCGAGCGCAAACTTGGCACCTGCGAGAAAACCAACCAGTCCATCGCCTGTACAGTCCAGATAGATCTGACTCTCAAATCGGATTTTGCGCTCAGAGCCCATCATCCACCCGGTAACAGAGGTGATCATACGTTCTTCGCCATCCCCTGTGGCCTCAACTTCATGGACATCCGTGTTCAGATACAGGCTGATGTTGGATTCAGCTCGGACGGCTTCCAGAATGACCAAGTCCCAGAGATAAGGATTGCCCTCCGGATTACGATATTGATTCTCTACAAATAGTTCCCCCATGATGCCTGTCTCGCGGGCATAACGGTTAATCCCGTGGGCGGTAGCGCCACAGACCCATACGCGTACTTCGCTGCTGGAATTGCCGCCAAGTACGGGGCGATTCTGTATCAGTGCGACCTGTTGGCCCAGCCGGGCAGCAGATATCGCAGCACATACGCCCGCAAGCCCGCCTCCGATGACGGTGATATCCGGTTTAACGAGTTCGTGCTTCATACAAACACCTCTCTCATGAATATGGATGAGCCTAAGCTTAGATTTCATATTTCATATCTATAATTTCATATTAGTTCTATATATTTACTTTTCAAATACACTATATTATCATCGAGCATATACTTTATTTCATAACAAAGGCAGGTGTGTCATGGAGCTTCTTAATCACATCTACTGGAAGAAGAAAGCTACATTTGCGCTCGCAGAAGATATCTACGATGCTTGGGTGGTCTTTGCCGTTGAAGAGGGAGTATTCCGTTACGAGATTGATGGACTGACAGGAGAGGCGGGGTTTGCTGATCTGGTGTTGTGCCCACCCCACGTTGCTTTTCGCAGACAGACGGTAACCCCGCTGACGTTTCACTATATGCAGTTCTCTTGTAACACCACAGACGGGGAGAACCTTCTGCCGCCAATTGGAAAATCTCTAATTAATGATACAAAGCGTCTGGCTTCAACATATGCCTACCTTCGTCAGGCGAGTGAGGACAACGATGAGGCTTCAACAGGATGGAAAACCCATTTGATGTTGGATTTGTGGCGGCTATATCAATGGGAGCGCAGACAGAGTGGGCTAATGGAAACGAAGTTCACGGAGGATGCTCTGATGGCTGAAGCGGCAGCATTGTTGGAAGAGTGGGCAGGAGAGGCAGTTAGCCTGCGAACGTTGGCCGAACATCTGGCATTGAGTCCAGTCCAGCTCACCCGAAGGTTCCGGGAGGCCTTTCAAGAGACACCCTCCGATTATCTGAAGGCGATTCGTCTCAAAAAGGCAAAAGCCTTACTGGCAGATAGCCGTCTGACCCTTACGCAGATCGCCGAGAGATGTGGATATGAGAACGGATTTTATCTGAGCCGTGTATTTTCGTCCACCATAGGAATCAGCCCCTCGGAGTACCGGAGACGACATCAAGTGTGAGATGAGGGTTCCAATGAACCAACCAACCAATCAACCATCGATTCATTCGTTCTTTCACCAATAGAACATATCTGTGCATTTCACTTGGATACAAGCAACGAATAACACATATCCATGCAAATCATTCGACTCCGGCTGTAAATGGCAGGCAGGTGCTATAATGGGGTCATTAATTACAGGGGAGCGAGCACATAAGAATGAAGAAGCCAAACTGGAAGCGTTGGTTGCCACAGCGGCTCAGATACCGTCTGTTTGGTGCATTTGTGGTGTTGATTCTCTTGCCGTTCAGTGCATTGAATGTCTACAATTATCAGCAGATTGAATCCCTGGTTGAGCAGAAAATCAGTGAACAGAGCCATGAGCAGCTGGTGCAGATGTACCGCTCTCTGGAGGACCAGATGAGCATTGCGTTCAAAACGCTCATTTTTCTGGAACAGGATTCTGCGGTAAGAAGTGTGCTAACTTCCCCGGACAGTCGTACGCCGCTGGAGAACAAGTCACTGGTGGAAGAAAAGTTCAAGATGATTAACAACAGTTTCTTTCTATATAATCCCTCGGTGTACTTCACTCTGCTGGATTTTTATGATAGCGTTTACACTTCGTATTTGCCAAAAACAGCATTGGCTTATGGCCCTTATCTGGAGCAATTCCGCGAACGTCTTGGAGAAATATCCATTCCAAAAGGGGGTAAAGATTCGCACCCGCTTCAACCGGAAGAACTTTTCTATCGCTGGGATGCCCGGGATACCAATCCTGTGCTCCGGGAGTTATCCTCCAGCCCGTATCTGTTGTCGCTGTATTCCTATATGAAAGATAGCGGTGGGAAACGGTACGGGTTGGCTCGGATCAGCATTGATTACTCGTACTGGTTCCAAACGATGTTGAAAGATTCACAAACTAATCAGGAGTATTATCTTATTACAGGAAGTGGAGAGACCATAGCCAGATCATCCAAAACAGCGGCGCTGTCCCCGGAAGTTACACGTGAAATAGCTCTGCATCCGGCACAGGCTTATCTGACTGACCCAGCCTCGGATACGCTGATTAACTACGTGTACATTGAATCACTGGACTGGTATATGGTGAATCGCATTCCGCTGTCCATTCTGTTTACAGAGATATCTGAGCTTAAACAGCGTTACTTTTTGACCTTTTTTGGCTTCACAGGCGCATTTGTAGTGATGGCCTTTATGATCTCGGCAACGTTCACGCGCCCCTTGTCGCACTTACAGAATAAGATGAGAGAGGTTGTCCGCAAAAACCTCAAGATTCGTATTCCCGAAGGTCGCAGTCGTGGGGAAGTACTGGAGCTGACGCGTACCTTCAATACGATGCTGGATGATGCCAATCAGATGATTAACAGACTTAAGGCAGAAGAACGCCAGAAGGAAGCGGTACATTTTCACATGCTCCTCGCCCAGATGAATCCGCACTTTCTCCTAAATACATTGAATACAATGAAATGGAGTGCGATACGCAGCGGGAATGAGGAGATCTCCGAGATGTGTGTTTCCTTGGGCAAACTACTGGAGGTCAGCCTGAATTCACAGGTCGAATTGGTATACCTGAGGGACGAGATTGAACTGGTTCAAGCTTACCTTCATATCCAGCGGATTCGATACCGCGATAGCTTTGAGGTGACTTGTGACTTTGACGACAAGCTGGAGTATGCGCTGGTACCCAAGCTGAGCTTGCAGCCCCTTGTGGAGAATGCCATTCATCATGGTGTGGGACCAATGGAGCAACTTGGACAGATCCGCATCGGGATATATAGGCAAGACACAGGAATGCTGATGCTGGAGGTAGCAGACAACGGAATTGGTATGGAGGAATCCCGGCGTCAGCAGACAACCCGCACGCGTCCGGGGATTGGTCTGTCCAACCTCAGGGAACGATTGCGATTACTGTTCAAAGGCCAAAGTGAACTTGAAGTGATCGATACCAAGCCGGGGACGTTGGTCAGGTTCAGCATTCCTTTTTTATTGTCGACACCTTATGTACAGAAGCGTTCAGACTAGCGCACTGGAGAGGGGAATCTGGCATGTGGAAGGTATTACTTGTAGAGGATGAGGTATTTGTACGAGAGTCGGTGCGAGAGATTATTTCCTGGGAAGAGCTGGGCTTCACGGTCATCGGAGAATCCGGTAATGGAACCGAGGCGCTTGCCATGATCATACAGGAGGCACCTGATCTTGTACTGACCGATATTGTGATGCCGGGTATGGATGGTCTGGAATTACTCAAACAGACGCGTCAGGCCGGGTTAAAAACCAAGTTTGTGATGCTCACCTGTATGGGGGAGTTCGAGTATGTACGCCGTGCAATGGAGTACGGGGCTTCGAATTATATTCTGAAGCTGTCGATGAGTGTGAATTCGTTGCGTGATACACTCCGTAAGGTAAGTGCGGAACTGGGAGCCTCAGCTGAAGCCCGGACAGAGACAACGCATCATGAAGAGCCATCATCCACACCAGTTCTAACATCTACGCCTGCATCGACTGATTCGCTAACCGTCTCTTCCGCGCCGCCGTCTGCAATCGATCTTCCATTTACACCTGTTCGTGAGCCGGTTGTGAAACATCCGGAGATTAGCAAAATAATTGAGTATATCGGGCAGCATTACGATCAGGACATTACCGTCAAATCCATGTCGCGGTACGTGATGATGGGGGAGAATTATGTGAGTGCTTTGTTCAAAAAGAAAACTGGCCATACCCTGATTCATTATCTGCATGGGGTACGGATGGAGAAAGCGGCGGAATACTTGCGTGAGACAGACCTCCCCGTACAGGAAATTGGTTACCGGGTAGGGTTCGGAAGCGATAATTATTTTATCAAAATATTCAAGCGTTGGACCGGTTGCACGCCCAGTCAGTATCGCCATCGCTCGTGACTCACAGGATGAATAGAAGGAATATGTGTACTCGAGTGTTTAGATAAGGTAGGGTAAATCCGTATTTTTGTTCCATTCGAATCATGGATATGTATCTTATGAACCCAGCAAGGTCCCTGCTACGATGTTATGGAAGGTATCACTTCAATTCAGGGAGGTCATGTGACCAGATGAGAATCAAAAAAGGATTAACAGGGTTCATCGTTGGTGTGCTGATGCTGGGCTTGCTTGCTGGCTGTGTTGGTAAAAATGAGACGAACGGTGGAGATAACGGGGGTGGAGCAGCAGCAGGAAAAGTGAAGCTTACCATGTGGGGCGCAGTGCCGCCGGAGAATGGTCCGCAGGAAGTTGTGGATACCTGGAATGCAGAGCATCCTGAGATTCAGGTGGAATATGTGCGGTTTGTGAATGACGACGACGGTAATCTGAAGCTGGATACGGCACTGTCCACCGGTCAGAACGTTGACCTATATGTCAATTACACCCTGACGAATCTCGATAAACGTATTAAGGGCGGGACAGCATTGGATCTCGGTGAGTTCAAGGACTACAACATTGACGAGAAAATGGGAGAAGACGCGGCTTCATGGAAAGTAGACGGTAAATATTACGGTATGCCAACCAAGAAAAATGCGGCCTTTTTCGCCTTAAATATGAAAGCGCTTGATCAAGCGGGGCTGAGCGTACCCACAGCCTGGACTTGGGATGAAGCCCGAGAATATGCACTCAAGCTGAAGAATGTTGGTTTCAAGTACGGTTTGGTACAGCATACCGCTTCCTATGTGGACCCGCTCGATTCTGTACTGGTCAAGAACGGTTATGTTAAGGCGGACGGAACTTCCAATCTCGACGATCCGCTTGTTACCAAATGGCTGGAGACTTTGAATGGAATGATGAAGGAGGATGCAACTACACCTCCACTCGGCGAACAGCTGACTTCCAAAATGCCGGTGGAGAACATGTTCCTTGGTGGTGAGTCCGCCATGATTAACATTGGGGAGTGGTTGATTCGCACGTCGAACAACATGACCGAGTTTCCACGGGATTGGAAAATCGCCTTTGCTCCGGTACCGAGACTGGTTGCACAGGAAGCAGATATGGTGAAGAGTGGAGGGCTTGGTGACTTTATCGCGATCAATTCCAAGTCGAAAAATAAAGAAGCCGCATGGGAGTTCCTGAAATGGTACGCCGATGGTGGAATGATGCCGATGGCTGCCGGTGGACGTCTGCCGTCCTCGAATGCGGTTGATCAACAGACGGCTATCGATCATCTGCTCGGTGATTATGCCGATTCTTATGACAAAGAGTCACTGGAGTTTGTGTTGTACGGTGACAAGACCCCTACATTTGTCCGCAGCATTGCGCAAGAGGTAGTCGATCTGCGTGCACAGGAGTATGAAAAGTTCTTCCTTGGTAACCAGACTGCTGAAGTTACGGTACAGAACATGGTCAAACGCCATAATGACTGGCTGAAGCAGAATCAATAAAAGGCAAAAGCAATGAGTCCGAAGGCCGTCCCCAATGGGGCGGTTTTTTTCTTTTCTATATAAGCACTGGACGAATAGATGAATAGACCCAAAAGAGCATTAGAGGTATGACATGAGCCAGGGCTATCCGGACTAAAGGAATAGAACAATTCCATGTTATTTTCATCTCGAAGGTCACTGCCAAAATACATAGTTCTGTGATACCAGGAAAGAGGTTATGTTCCTTAAAAGTGAAAGGACATCTTGTTATGCTTATTTCAGAACAGATGTTAAGGAGTGGGGGAGCGTATGCATAAATCCTGGATGAAACGGCAGAGCAGGCTCGGGTATTTGTTTATTGGGCCCAATATGATTGGTGTGCTGTTGTTTTTTATTATACCGGCTGTCTATTCATTCTATCTCATGTTCACCGATTACAAATTCATGAGCCCGGAGACACATTTTGTGGGGCTGGACAATATCCGCCGTATGTTGAATGATGATCTGTTTGGGGTAGCACTGCGAAATACATTTGTATTTCTGTTAGCGGTTCCAGTATCGATGGGGTTGGCATTTATCGTGGCTGTTGCATTGAACAAGTCGGTGTACTGGCAAAAAACACTGCGTGCCCTCTATTTCATGCCCTATATCACCAGCGGCGTTGCGATCGCCTTTGTCTGGATGCTGCTGTTCCAGCCAACATCGGGGCCGATTAACGGTTTTTTGCGGGGGATCGGTATTACAAACCCACCTGGCTGGTTATCGACAACTGAATGGTCCATGTATGCGATTGATATCATCTGGATCTGGTTCATGCTGGGGTACAACATGATTATTTATTTAGCAGCTCTGCAGGAGATTCCGGAGGAATTAGTTGAGGCTGCTAAGATTGATGGAGCCCGCCCTTGGCAGACCATTCGTCAAGTGATCTGGCCGCTTGTGAGCCCAACGACCTTTTTACTGCTGATAACAGGACTGATTATGACGATCAAAAACTTTGGCATTATTCAGGCGATTACTCAGGGTGGGCCGGGAAACAGTACAACAGTGTTGTCGCTTTTTATCTACCAGAATGCCTTCCGCTATTACGAGATGGGATACGCTGCTGCCATTAGCTGGGCGCTCTTTGCCATCATCATGGTCTTCACAGTATTGCAGTGGGTTGGACAGAAACGTTGGGTTCACTATTAAGGAGGGAAGGGATCGTTATGGAGAAATCAATTGCCGCAAACGCGAAGCCCACAGCTCCGCATGCACCTGAAGGTAAATTCCGCATGGAGTCCTTAACCCAGATTCGAAGAATCATACTGACACTTCTGATGTCCGGGTTTGCTTTGCTGATGATTATGCCGTTCATCTGGATGATTAGCACGTCGTTCAAATCTCCTGCGGACGTATTCACCTATCCCATCCAATGGATACCCTCCAGCCTGAACTGGGAGCATCACATTAAGGTCTGGAGCGGAGCGGATACCTTTGCTACGTATTATCTGAACTCGTTGAAAATATCACTAATTAGCACGATCGGAGCTGTATTTCTATCGGCGTTTGCAGCTTATGGCTTCGCAAGAATTCAATTCAAAGGACGGGAGACACTGTTCCTCATCTATCTCTCGATGATGATGGTGCCCCCGCAGGTGCTCTTTGTGCCCAAGTTCCTCATGTTCGAATGGGTCGGCATCTATAATACGCATTGGGCCCTGATCCTGCCTGGAATGTTCACGATCTTTGGGGTGTTTATGCTTCGGCAATTCTTCCTGTCGGTGCCATCGGAGATTTCGGAAGCGGCATTCATCGACGGTGCAGGTCACCTACGCATATTCTTTAGATTGATTCTGCCCTTGGCGAAGCCAGCGCTGGCTACACTTGCGATCATTGATTTCTCCTGGCACTGGAATGACTATGAGAATGCGCTTGTGTTTCTCATCGACAAAGACCTGTATACCGTGCCGCTTGGTCTGCAGAACTTTATTCTGGAGAACAACGTGGATTACAACGGCATGATGGCCGCTGCCACGGCAGGTATTATACCGATGATTATCGTCTTTTTGGTAGGCCAGCATTACATTATTCAAGGCGTGGCTGGAAGTGCCGTGAAGGGCTGAAGTTGCTACCAATGTTTAATGTTATCCCTTAATATAACCCTTTTGCTGAACGAGTAAATTTTCGCGGCAGAAGGGTTTTCTGTTGAAAAGGAGAATTAATCCATGATCTGAGTTTACCCATTGGAGCTGATTCTTTTGGAAATGAAAATTGTTACTTTGCCTGCTTTTCATGTTGTAGGTTATTCACTGGAAGCGACTGTAGAAGAATTCGAATCGGGGCTGGGCAAGAGCCACTACGATAAGCTAGTGGAGAGAAAGAAGGAAATTCATCATCGAAAAAATGAAAACGTCATGTTGATGCAGATCTATCCGATGAATGAGGATTTTAACGCAAAGGTTGATAAGTTCACACATCTGATAGGTTATGAGGTAACTAGTCTGGATAACTTCCCGTCCGAGATGATAAGTCATGACGTCCCTGTCAGCCAGTATGCGACGTGTACGCATCGAGGGAATGAGTCAGAGATTGGTGATACATATGATTATATATACGGACAGTATCTTGGTGAGACGGGACATGAACCGAAGTGTTATGATTTTGAAATCTGGGATGAGCGCTACCAACCGGAAAGTCCCAATAATGAAATAGATATATATGTAGCTTTGCAGTGATGCTATCGGGATTGATGGGACACATTTAAATGAAGGAAGAGGATGTTGTTGAAGCTGAGTATAATCATATTTATTGTTTTTATATTGTGTGGTATTTCTTCGTTCTTTCTAACCTTTTTTCCTAGTTGGATCTTTTTAAATTTATTTGGAGTAGTAGCGGGAGTATTTACACTTGGTATGGGGTTGTTTCATGGCATGAAGCAAACAAAAAACATCGTAAAACGAATATCTCTCAAGTGTTGTTGCATCATTTTTGGTATCGGCTCGATATTACTTTTTGTTCCTAAGACAGTGTCGGGTATTCAGGATATCGGTCCTTATCTTTCCCAAGATTACGAAACAATAACAGGTAAACCGAACTACATAGGGTCCATGGGCAGGAAATGGAGGGAACAAACCATCGAAATAAATCAAATGGAATTGATTAACACTCGAGATATCGATTGGGAAAATCGAGATAAAACGTTGGAGATAAAGTATCTGCCGAGAACCAAATATGTTATGAGTATTAGAGCAGTTGAGTAATAGATATGTTTTTAGATATTGTTGAGTCTAATCTGAACGATCCATATCTTCCGCAATACAATAGTTCAAACTTCGTATATAATTAACAATGAACTATGATGCTGAATGACTACATAACTATCGCGAGGTGCACTAGACTTATGCCAACCATCTACGACTTTACCGTAACCAGAACCAGTGGAGAGCGTTTCCCACTCTATCAATATGAAGGAAAACCTGTGCTCATCGTAAACACGGCAAGTAAATGTAAATATACGCACCAGTTTGATGACATGCAGAAGCTGTATGATCAGTACAAGGATCAAGGACTTCAGATTATTGGTTTCCCATGCAACCAGTTTGCAGAGCAAGAGCCTGGAAGCAGTTCGGAAGCAGAATCCTTCTGCCAGATTAACTATGGTGTGAAATTTCCGATGTTCTCCAAATTGGATGTGAATGGAGAAGCGGCGCACCCGCTCTACGACTTTTTGAAAAGATCTGGACCTTTTGCTGGCTTTGATGAAACGGATATTCAGGCCAAACTATTGAAATTGATGGTGGCTGATAAAGCGCCAGAATGGTTACATGGAGATGCAATCAAATGGAATTTCACGAAATTCCTGATTGATGCAGAAGGTCGTGTGGTTAGACGCTTCGAACCGATCGACTCCATTGACGAGATTCAAGAGAGTATTAAGCAGCTTCTATAATTTCACTTTGATATCTCATACAGGGGCATGACAAGAATCGTTTCCCTCTTCCGAACAGGAGGTGCATGAATATGCCGAGCATGATGCAATTTAGTGCTTCACTGGAGTATAGTTATCGTTCCACCAGTGTATTTAATCCGGGCAAGTCAGATGGATTCCATTCACATCCACATTATGAGATTTATTATTTTCATGATGGAGAATGTACTTACATTATAGGAGACCGGGTATACAACCTGAAGCCAGGTGATCTGGTGTTAATGCACGGCTTGACGCTTCATCGACCACATCCGAAGCCTGGCAGTACTTATGAGCGAAGCACATTGCATTTTGATCCGTCTGCCATACGAAGTAGTCTGCATGCTGACCGCATAGTTGAGGTCCTGAGGCCATTTGAAGAACTCAGAAATTGCCGGGTCAATCTGACGGGGGATAGCCGTTCTGAATTTGAAGCTCTATTGCATGATCTTCATCGTCTGTCTCAGAGTCAGAGCCATTTCAGACAAGAGCGCATGAATGTCAGACTGTGTGATCTGTTATATTTTGTAGCAGAGATCTGCCAGGGTGATGTCGAAGAACAACTTCCCTCATCGGAGAAGGAGCGGCATGTCCAGCATATTATTCGTTATGTCGATACACATTATATGAAGGATATTGGTCTGGATGATTTGGCACTGGAATTACATCTTTCCAAGCCATATCTGGCAGGCATGTTTAAGGAAATGACAGGTTTGACGGTATTCAAATATCTGTATGACCGTCGTATCAATCAGGCCAAGCTTTTGTTTCAGTTCCAACCAGAGATCACGGTGACAGAAGCAAGTCGATTGTCCGGTTTCAAACGACTTTCGCATTTTAGCCGGATGTTCAAACAAAGTGTGGGATGTTCGCCTGATCTGTACCGTACCCAATTGCATCGTCAATCATAGAAGTCTTCTGTAAGCTGACCGGCTTGTCTGGTTGGCTTTTTTTGTTGATTTTCGTTCGCGGAATGCGTATCACTGTGTTTAGAGCACACGCAGAACAGGTAAAGAAAGGTAATGAAACCACAGGAGGCGATTATGAATGAAACAGCGCACACCGGACCAGAATAACAACGATACCCATCAGGAACAATCCCGTGACAACCCTGAACAATATAAGACAGAGCACGAAAGTCTGCTTGACCGTTATGAAGAAGAACAGACTGTAGATCCAATTCCGATGGAAGATCTGAATATGGAGGCTCAGGAAGAGAAGAACAAGGATCAAACCAAAAGCAACTCGTCGACCGAAGAGAAATACCGGGCGGATTATCGCAAAAAAGGCGAGTGAAGCATAACGTTAATGGCTGTTTGAGGAAAAAATGGTGAAGTATTTTCAGTGATTGTATATTTGGTGAAAATAAATTAGTTTGTTGACTAATGTATGTTACTATATTATAGTTACTATGTTGGCAAATGAAAAAAATTTGGGAGGCGAATAAGAATGACTACTTTTTTTGATGCGTTGAAAAACAGAAGATCTTATTACGGAATCAGCAAGGAATCTACAATTTCGGATGCTAAAATCCAAGAAATCGTAGAAGAAGCAGTGAAGTATACACCAACTTCCTTTAACTCACAAACATCCCGTGCGGTTGTACTGCTCGGCGAACAACATGATAAATTGTGGAATCACACAGAAGAAATTTTGCGTGAAGTGGTAGGTAATGAAGAAGCTTTCAAATCCACAGCAGAGAAAATGACTGGATTCCGCAGCGGATATGGTACGGTTCTCTTCTTCGAAGATAACAATGCGATCGCACAGCTTCAACAGAATTTTGCAGCTTATGCAGATAACTTCCCGATCTGGGCGAACCAATCCAACGGTATGTTGCAACTGGTAATCTGGACGGCTCTGGAACAAGAAGGTCTGGGTGCATCTTTGCAGCACTACAATCCGTTGATTGACGAAAAAGTGAAGCAAGAGTGGAACATTCCTGAGAACTGGAGATTGATCGCTCAGATGCCATTTGGTAAACCAACGGCAGCACCGGGTGAGAAACAATTCCAACCGATTGAAGAGCGCGTAAAAGTACACAAGTAAATCAATTTCATAATACCTTTAGCTGCTTCAATCAAGGCTAGATATAGATCAAAACGTTTCAATTTGTCTATATCTAGTTACATAAATTCATTTTAATGAGTTATGAAATTGATTTAAGTAAGCTTCGCATTTCCCAACATTTAACCACATACGGCCTCGCTTCAATTTGATACGATGTTAGTTGATCGTAATCCAATGAAGCGAGGCTTTTTGATGTGAATAATAGATTAAAAGACATGACGAATCAACGTGTGTGGAAGATAGCTGTATGTGGGTTATTAACACTTGGGTCGGTGGCTGGGTACAGTTCGGGCGTTCAGGCTGCAGCCGTGCAGCAACAGTTTCAGGATACCCGTACGAGTTATGCCAAGGATGCCATTACACATTTGGTGAACAAAGGCATTGCTGCCGGTACGTCAGAGACTACATTTGAACCGAAGAAAGCCGTCACTCGTGCAGAATTTGCGACGTTTGCGGTGAGATTGCTAGGTTTGAAGCCCGTTAAAAATAATATCAATCCTTATCAGGATATTAGCATAAATGCCTGGTATTACGGCAACGTTGCTGCCATGACGAATCTTTTCATTTTGGAGGGAAAGGGTCAGGGAACGTTCCAGCCTAATGCGTCCATTACGCGCGAAGAAGCGGCTGCTCTTCTTGTTCGGATGTTAAAACAACAGCCCGTAGAGACGTCACTTTTATCTTCAACGTATTTCGACGCAGCGGATATCTCGGACTGGGCACGTCCTTATGTGCAGACGGTGTATCAACTTGGATTGATGCGGGGAAGTGGAGGCATGTTCCGACCGCATGATCAAGTAACGCGCGAAGAAGCTGCGGTCATGCTTGATGCGATCTTACAAAAGAAAACATGGTCTGAACAGTTACAGCGTGGAGATGAACTCGGCGTTCAGTTGGGCTGGCAATATAATTCCACTACCGCTGAATTCAAGAAGCAGGTGGAACAGTCTGAAGTGAATACGCTCGTCCCACGCTGGTTTTTCCTGAATAGCAGTATGAAAGTAACGGATCACACGGACCCTGCATTGATCTCCTGGGCATCCGCCACTGACAGGCAGTTATGGCCATTGCTTGGGAATCGTTCTGATTCGGCACTTACCCATCAGATGTTATCCAGCTCAACGAACCGAGCGGCAGTGATCTCACAGGTAGCTGCTTATGTCAAAACCTATAAATTGGACGGCATTAATGTGGACTTCGAGAATGTTGATCCTGCGGATCGTGAAGGGTTAACGGCATTTGTGACCTCCTTGACGGCTACGTTGCACGCATTGGGTGCAGTGGTGTCTGTGGATGTATCACCGGATCTGGGTACAGATTGGACGGAGGCATTTGATTATGCCAAACTGGGCGCTGTATCGGATTATATGGTGCTAATGGGATACGAGGAACACTGGAACGGTGATCCGATAGCAGGATCTGTGGCGTCTCTTCCATGGGTGGAAAAGGCACTGGATACTATGCTCTCCGAGGTGGTACGTGCCAAAACCATTTTGGCCCTTCCGTTGTACACACGAGACTGGTCCTCGGTGAACCCGGCAACCAGTTCTTGGGACATTACATTGTCAGAACAGGGAACGCGCGCGCATGCTATAGGATCTGTAAGACGATGGGATGCAAGTCTGGTTCAATATATGATTGGGTACAACAGCAACGGAATGCCAAGATATATATGGGCAGAGGACAGTCGTTCTTTATCAGCCAAAGTGTTGATGAGTGAACAACGTCAGATTGCCGGTCTGGCTTACTGGTATATGGGCGGCGAAACAGCCGATGTGTGGAACGCTATTTCGAATGCTTCGCGATTTGAATCATATAACTTCTGACCATTATGAATTGCATAGACTCAAACGAACCGTGATACAGGCGGATGGTTTGGGTCTGTTTGTTTTGGTATAAGATAAGCAATATGAGGAATCGTTTAAGCTTGGCTGAACGGTTTAATGTATATAAGGACAAAATATAGATATAGTTTAGGAGGAGAAGGAGCATGCGAGAGGTTGATTGCATAATTGTAGGTGGAGGGCTCGCAGGGCTTCAGGCAGCCATTCAGCTTGGGCGTTATTCAGCTCATCAGGTGTTGGTCATCGACGCGGGAGAAGGCAGATCAACCCTGTGTCGGACGTACCATAATATCCTGGGTTTCCCCGATGGGATATCCGGTGAAGAGCTCAGAGCCCGAGGCAGAATGCAGGCAGAGCGGACAGGTGTATCTTTTGAGAAAGATCGTATTGTGCAAGCAGGCCGTCATGGAGAGAAGATTCAATTGTTAGGTACATCCGGCGTTGAATATAGGAGCAAAACGGTGTTATTGGCAACGGGGCTATCGGATCGAGTTCCGGATATTCCGGGATTAACCCCGACCCTTGGCCGAACAGTCTATGTCTGCCCTGATTGTGATGGTTATGAGATTCAGGATCAACGTACGGTGCTATTGGGGTCTGGTGAAGCAGGTGCCCATATGGCGATGATCTTAATTCAGCGTACAAATGATCTGTTATATATCAATCATGAGCAGACCGCCATATCTGCTGAGCTTCATCGCAGCATGAAAGAGGCGGGCGTTCGTTATCTGGAAGCGGCTGTTCAGGAAGTGCAACAGATTGAGGATGGTCATATCACTGGTGTTCTGACAGAAGATGGACAGATCTTTGAGTCTGAGCGAGGCTTTATCGCTTTTGGAGGCAATCGGGTACACTATGAACTGGCGGAGCAGCTTGGAGCTGTGATCGCAGATAATAAACATGTAGAAGCTGATCCGCGCAGCTTGCAGGCAGCGACGAATGTGTGGATAGCCGGGGATCTGGGACTGCACGCAGAACAAGCAACCGTTGCGATGGGTGAGGGTTCCATTGCCGCGATCTGGATTCATAAGGCGTTACAGCAGATGGCAAACGATTAAATGTGGATTTCATTATCAAAATAAAATTTCAGTTTGGATAATTAGAATATCATTTTTCCATAACCCAAAAAGACCTCCCAAGCCATGAATAGGCGGGAGGTCTTTTTGGGTTAACTTCATCTGGAAAAAGGACAATCATTTATCCGATGAATCTGTTGACTTGGAAGAAGCCTTCTCGTCCTTCGATTCATGGGAGAAATCCTTCCGAATGTTGTCCACGATATCGCCAACCACACCTTCGATCATGTCGGTTGGTCCGGGATTATGTTTGTCTGGATGGATAACGGTATTCACGCCTGGTTCAAGTTCATCCTTTGTTTTCTCAGGTTTGGTTTTATCACGCATGGGAAATCCCTCCTGGTTCGATATTATATAAGGTGTAAGGTGTTCTTTAACATATCCAAACACCGTTACACATATGTAAACGATTAACCGCTGTAGTTCTTTTGAAACGCGTACTTGCTCTTATCATAGAAGATATATACAAAAGTGAACGTGCTGATTAAACTTCTGCAATACGTTTATATTATAGATAACCAGTTGATTATAGAGTCTAAAGGTTAAAACCAATAAACAACTAATATACAGGAGGTTATTCAGATGAATGAACAAAATCATGTAATCCATAAAGATGGTCAGGTTTCAACGGACAAGGTGGACAATGCAATCGAAAAGATTGCACCGGAAGAGAGAGAACAGATTTTACAGAATTTTGATGCATTCAAAGAATATCTGGGTAAACGAATTGCGATGGGCGAGTCTATCGGATTAAGTGAAGAACAGATGGCTAAAATTGCCCAGAAAGTAGCTGACCATCTGGCTGCGAACGAAGAGCCTCGTAACCGTGAAGAAAAGTTGCTTCAGGAACTCTGGAATGTCGGCAAGGAAGATGAACGTCACATGCTGGCTCATATGCTCGTTCGTTTGGCGCAAGACTCCACAACCAATCATTAAGATTAATATACATGCTTCAGCATATTCATGAATAAACATAATAATCTTGTACTAGTCAAGAACCCCTGAATGACGAGACTTCAGGGGTTCTTATCCTTTTCGGAAACTGCAGACAGGAGTAATGACGTTCATTGTAACTATTTTTAATCTGGCTGATACTTTTATATTTGCTGTTCCAAGTATGATAGGAAAAGAGAGAATGTTGGAATTAATAGTTCACTTGAGCGTTTGATAAGGAAGACTTCCGGTTAAGGAATAGTAACGTTCATATTAAGGAGAGATGTTACCTATGAAGAACGCGGCAAAACAATGGAAACTACGAATGATCGGTGCAGTTGTTGCTTTACTTGGCATGATTGTGCTGACTACATATTTGCTTACCCCTGCGAATGCTCAAGAAAGTGCAGATGCCCAACAGCCTTCTGACAAAGAAGCACAGGTTGCGAACTCCGAGATGTTTACAGCTTATGTTGAAGGTATGCACATGGAAACCGGCAAATTGTTTATGACAGTGGACAAGATTGGCTGGTATCAGGGTGAAGAAGCTGATGCGATTTTTGCACAGCGCAATCCGGAAGCGGGTATAGATGGTGCTCCTGATGGTTACTATATTGTTAATGATAACAAAGAGCAGGAACAGGTTGAGGTTAGTGCCAATGCTGAAGTGTTGATGCAGTTGTATGATCGAGACGGCACGATGCAGGGCGCAGACATTCAATGGAATGAACCTGTGACATTATCCAAGTTCGAATCGTTGTATGAGAATACCCGTATTCTTGACCTGTCCGTATTCCCATATCATCTGACGGTGCAGGACGGAAAAGTGACCAAAATTGTACAGCAGTACATCCCATAAAATGAGAAGAAATTCATCATTCAAGCATTCCTCCGGTTCATTGGAACGGTGAGGGATGCTTTTTGGTTATGACAAATTCATGAAAGCGATTGTAATTAATGGTAGGTACATGTATCATTATTGGAATGGCGTTTTTACATAGTTCAGGAGGAGCCTCATGCTTAAAGACATGATTGCATTAACTAAACCCGGACTTCTACGGCTAAATGTGTTTGCGGTGGCGGTAGGGTTCTGGGTAGCTTCAAAATGGGATATCGCATGGTTATCTCTGCTCTTGGTCGTGATTGGATCAACCTTGGTTATTGCTTCAGCTTGTGTAATCAACAATTATTGGGACCGTGAATTGGACCAAAAGATGGAACGCACCAAAAAAAGGATGGATTACATTAACCATCTGAAGCCAGGGTTTGTACTTGGGTATGGCCTTGTCCTTGGTGTTGTTGGACTAGCAGTGCTGTATCTTCTGGTGAATCCGTTATCAGGCTGGATGGCATTGCTTGGATGGTTCGCTTACATCGTGATTTACACGATGTGGTTGAAACGCAGTTCAACGTGGAGCACGTCGCTCGGTGGAATTGCGGGAGCGATGCCACCTGTCATTGGTTATACATCTGTAACCAATGAAATTGATGCGGGAGCCTGGTTACTGTTCGCGCTATTGTTCCTCTGGCAACCACCACATTTCTGGTCATTGGGTATTCGCCGGGTAGAGGAATATCGTTCTGCGGGGTTCCCCTTGTTGCCTGTCGTTAAAGGGGTGAAACGCACCAAGTTTCAGATGATTCCTTATGTTTTTCTGCTGCTTCCTGCTGTGTTCCTGTTGTATTACTACGACTATGTTGGTCTGGTATTTCTGATTGTATCTCTGCTCGGTGGACTGATCTGGTTCGTGCATACACTTAGCGGACTGAAGACACAGGATGACGAGAAGTGGGCAAAAGTAAACTTTCTGATCTCAGTGAACTATCTCATGCTTGTATTTATTGTGATGGTCGCGAACACGACTTGGTCATAATCAAGTGCTGAACAGAACGTTTTGAGAAAAATTTCACCTTAAGCTATATAAATTGAACTGAACCTGGTTGTTCTGTCATCGGAGTGTCCAGCGGAAATATGCTTTAGTTCATTTTATATAACAGCCTGCACCGGATGAAAAAGCACACGATGGAATAGGTTTTGGACAACCTTCAGTTGTTGAAACATATTCTTAAGTGTGCTTTTTTGGTATAATAAAACAATTGAATCACATATGTGGAAATTATAATGCAAGATGGGAAGTGACATCATGAGTGATTTGGAGCAAGCCGTACGATGGAGGCAAGAAGGCAAGGTGCAGGAAGCGATTGAGCTTCTGCAAGAGATTACAGGGCAGGAACCCGAGAATGCAAATGTTTGGTATCAGTTGGCTTGGGCACATGATTCACTTGGGTTAGAGCGAGAAGCTGTCCCGCATTATGAGAAGTCACTGAGTCTTGGGCTTTCTGGTGAGGATAGAGCGGGTGCAATACTCGGACTAGGCAGTACATACAGAACGCTTGGACAATACGAGCAGGCAAAGGCTTGGTTTGAAAAAGGGCTGAAAGAATTCCCGGCGTACCGGGAATTTGAGGTGTTCTATGCGATGGTGCTCTACAATCTGGGTGAACATGCAGAAGCGATGCAAAGATTGCTCGTGCAACTTGCAGATACATCTAGTGATAAGAGAATCAATGACTATAACCGAGCAATCCGTTACTACGCAGATCAGCTGGATCGGGTGTGGGAATAGATCGAATACGCAGAGAAGGAGATGGATGAATATGAACTCCAATCAAGATCTGAAACAGGTACATGAAAGGTTAGATCAAATTGAGCAGAAGCTGGATCACCTGGAAGGCAGCCAGCAGAACAAACGCTCACCTGGCGTACGCTTCCTGAGTGGCTTTGGCATCACGATTGTGGTGATATTTGTACTGCTACTAATCCTCGGTGTTATCCAATTTGTGAGTAATGGATAGGAGCAATTGATTTTAACGAAAAACGTAATGATTTTCTGAATGTACTACTTACATAGTCGTACCGAGCCATAGCTGCACCTCTTCAATGAAACGCCGCGTAGCTGGTGATAGATTGCCCAAAGCGGGGCAGGCCATGCCGATCGTGCGGTACGGATCTCCTGCGAGCGGCACGAGTGCGAGCGCATCAGTATGATTTTGAAGTACCATTTCCGGCAGAAGGCTGATGCCGAGACCATTACGGACCATCGCCATGATGGCTTGATCTTCTGCGACTTCATAGACAACATTGAGTTTGGCTGCATGCTGCCGGATCAGTCGTTCAATCTCGTTATCCCCGCCCCACTTGGGCAGAATAAAGGGTTGCTCCAGCAGAACATCAAACGAAACAGACTCCTCTGAGGCGAGAGGATGATCGAGAGGCAGGATGCACATCATCCTGTCTTTTTGTAATGGGATCGTCTCAAAAGGGGAGGAATCGCCAAGGGACAGGAATCCAAGGTCGATGGCACCTCCAGCCAGCCAACCCTCAATCTCAGCATAATCGCCCTCCCACAGCTTGATCTCAATTCCTGGATAACGCAGGCGAAATTGTTTCAGGATGCCTGGCAACCATTGCGTGGAGACACTGGCGAACGTACCAATACGCACGGTACCAATCTCTGCGCCGCGAATGAGGGAGATTTCCTGGTTCATCAGTTCCGTCCAGCGCAGAATCTCACGTGTATATCCCAGAATGCGTTCACCTTCAGCGGTAACCCGTACGCCGGAGCGGCCGCGATGGAGGAGTGAAAAACCACATTCAGTCTCGAGACTTGTGATGGCATGGCTGACTGCGGATTGGGTGACATTCAGCGCTTCTGCTGCTTTGGTGAGACTGCCATATTCCACGACGGTATTCAATATTTCATATTTGATGAGTGACATGAATAGTTCCGTTCCTTCCCATTTTGAATACATGAGTTTATTTCATATAATCTATTATAAATATTCATTTTTATAATGCAAAGAGATCGTATATACTTGCCAAGGCGAGTTAGTTTGACGCACGATCACACAGCTCAGAATACATAGAATGAAGGTTGAAGCAAGATGAATGGTGTACAGGTTAATCAAGGTCAGGCAACAAGAAGAGCGGACATCCAGATGCTGCTCGCAACGGTCATATGGGGATCTTCCTATCTGTTTATGAAATCGGGCCTGGAGTCCATGCAAGAATTGAATCTGGTCGCATTTCGTTTTGGAATTGCCTTTATTGCGGCAGGGCTTCTGTTTCATCGGCGGTTGTATAATATGAATCGTGGCACACTTGTGGCAGGGGCCGTTATGGGGACAGCGTTATTCGCTGCATTTGTATTTATCACCTATGGTGTACAACGTACAACGACATCCCAAGCGGGATTCCTCATAAGTTTGGCGGTTATTTTTGTGCCTATTCTGACAACGATCCAGCATCGCCGTATGCCGGACAAACGATTGACGCTCAGCATCCTCGTGGCAGTTACCGGGCTTGGCTTGCTGACGCTTCAACATGAGCTGAGTCTGCACACGGGAGATATTCTGTGTATACTTGCAGCACTGGTGTATGCCATCTATATTATGATTGCTGGCAAGTACACACCGAAGTATGATCCGTTAACGTTGGGAACCGTCCAATTGGGCGTTGCAGCGATGTGGGGAATTGCAGCTACATTCATGCTGGAGACGCCACGTATGCCCGATACGGCTGAATCCTGGGCAGCGATTCTCGGCTTAGGTGTATTATGTAGTGGCTTGGGGTATATTTTGCAGACGCTCGCACAGCGTCATGCTTCACCGACAAGAACAAGTCTGATTTTTTCACTCGAACCACTGTTCGCAGCGGCCTTTGCATTTACCTTTCAAGGAGAATCGTTAACGTTGCAAGGATATGCAGGAGCAGCGCTGATGTTGGTCGGTGTTCTGATCACAGAGATCAAACTTCCACAGCCTGTCTTCTGGCGCCGAAAACGCCCGGTTTTACAATCGGAACTCGGCGATCAGGGAGCACCAGGCATATAATTAAGGGACAAGGTTCTTTCTTCATCTTCTACAGAAGTTGGGGAGAGGGCTTTTTTTGGTTATGTCGTTCACGTTGCGTAAGAGATAATTAACGACCTAACAAAAAACAGAATAACATAACCTTGTTTTGTTGATTTTTGTTTTTTATGCTACACTGAATGAAAATTAGGAAAAACGGGTGAGTAGTATGGCCAAAAGAGTAACGATGCAGCAAATTGCGGATGCTGCGGGGGTGTCCAAATTTGCAGTGTCCCGTGCGCTGACAGGCAAGCCTGGTGTGAGTGAGCATACACGCGAGATGATCGTCAGAACGGCGGGTCAGCTCGGGTATTTCAGAACTGAACCGAAGCGTTATGCACTGGAGACACAGATGTCATTGGAGATGAAGCCAGAAGCGAAGCGGCAAGGCACCATATTGATTTTGTTTCCTAACATTCGTTCTCAGAATCGATCCTCCTTGTACTGGGGGCCTGTTTTTGACGGCATTTCTGAGAGGTTGAATGAGAAGGGAATGGATATTTTAACACTGACGGAACCCTCTTCAGATCGAATGTTCTCGGTTCTTAATCCCGAAGCAATCAGTGGAGTCATTACCGTGGGCACCATCTCGACATCGGTATTGCTGGAAATTTACAGACTGCGTATTCCACTGGTCATGGTAGATCATGAAGACCCCGCCGTATACGCAGACTCGGTTTTTACGGACAATATGAAATGTATGAAAGAACTCGTTCTCATGCTTGTTGGAAAAGGGTACAGAAGGTTCCAGTTTGCCGGGCAACTGCCCGATGCGGCAAGTTTTCGAGAACGCTGGCTTGGATATCGTACGGTGCTGGAAGAGAAGCAGGTGGCAGGGAAACAGCAAGAAGGTTTGCTGGGCGCGGAATACGAACAGATTCGGGGCTCCATTGCCGAAATGAAGCTGGAGGACATCCCTGAAGTCATTGTGTGTGCGAATGATCATACGGCTGTTATCGTGCTTGAGGCACTCCGAAGCCGAGGCATTCAGGTTCCTGAACGCTGTGCCGTGACCGGGTTTGACAATACGCAGACAGATGAACCCATCCTTGCTTCAGTGCATATCAACAAAGAGAATCTGGGCACCAGAGCGGTAGATCAGCTGTTGTGGCGGATTCAGCATCGGGACGAACCTTATGAACGCAAGTTGATCTATTCGGAATTAATTATTCGAGATGAATATAACGCCAGTTTAGAGTGATATGGTAGGACGTATTGAGTCATTGTAAAAACAAGCATCCAGGTAAATAAGTTAAGTGAAGGGACATGGAGCATTAGAGCTTCATGTCTTTTTTGTTATGCAGAAACTATTTAACAAATTAAATAACAAAACAGATTGACTATAAGAACCATATCGTGTTAATTTTGTTTTGTAAGTTATTTGTTTTTATACTAACAAAACCTAACAAAATATTGGTTAACAACTCTAACAACAATGGAGGCTGTCATGAGCACAATACAATCACATGTTTTTCAGAATTGGACATTCAAGGCTTGCGAAGATCAAGAGTGGATGCCGGCTCAGGTGCCCGGCTGTGTGCATACAGATTTGCTGAAACTGGGCAAGATTCCAGATCCTTTTTATGGAACAAACGAGAAGGAAGTACAGTGGATTGATAAGATAGATTGGGAATATCAGACGGAATTTGACGTGGCCGAAGCGTTGTTCTCCCAGGAACATCTGGAACTGGTGTTTGATGGCCTGGATACATATGCGGATGTGTATGTGAATGAGGTGCATGTGTTGTCCGCAGATAATATGTTCCGAGTATGGAAGGCAGATGTAAAAGCTGTATTAAAGGAGAACGGCAATAACCTTCGAATACGCTTTCGGTCGCCGATTCAGGAAGACCTGCCGAAGCTGGAGAAGCTCGGATATGCGTTGCCTGCATCCAATGATCAGTCCGATGTTGGCGGACTTGGCGATAAGAGAGTAAGTATTTTTGCCCGTAAAGCGCCGTATCACTATGGTTGGGACTGGGGTCCGCGTTTTGTAACGAGTGGGATCTGGCGTGAAGCACGCCTTGAAGGTTGGACACAGGTACGAATCAATGATGTGTATATCCAGCAAAACGAAGTAAGCGCTACCTCAGCTTCATTAACGGCTGTTGTGGAAGTCGAGACATCACAAGCGGTAGATACGATTATTCGTATCGGCGCAGATGGACAGAGATGGGAAAGATCCGTATCGCTACAACCCGGAACTCAGACTGTGGAGATTCCAATCTCCATTGATGAACCGAAACTGTGGTGGAGCCGTGGGCTTGGTGATCCACATCTGTATACTTTCCTTGCTGAAGTGCTTCAAGGTGAACGGGCTGTTGCTGAATCTACAGTGAAGACAGGGCTTCGATCCATTCGGCTGGTACGTGACAAAGATGAAGCGGGAGCCTCCTTTTACTTTGAATTAAACGGCGTTGCGGTCTTTGCCAAAGGGGCGAACCATATTCCGAATGATAGTTTCATAACCGAAATAACCCGTGAACGTTATCGTCATGAGATCGTATCCGCAGCCGAGTCCAATATGAACATGCTTCGTGTATGGGGCGGCGGGATCTATGAGCAAGATGACTTCTATGAACTGTGTGATGAATACGGCATTCTGGTATGGCAAGACTTCATGTTTGCATGCAGCATGTACCCGGGAGACGAAGCGTTCCTAAACAGTGTGAGACATGAGGCGATTGATAATGTGAAACGTCTGCGCAACCATCCAAGTATTGCACTTTGGTGTGGGAACAACGAGATTGATTCGGCTTGGGCTCACTATGTTGAGAATGGTGGCTGGGGTTGGAAAAAGGAATTTACTGCCGAGCAGCGTGAGAGCATCTGGGCCGATTACGAAGCCATCTTCCATGATCTGCTGCCAGAAGTCGTTGAAGCGTATGCTCCAGGTGTGGATTACTGGCCTTCTTCGCCACTTGTATCCCTGTCAGGGGATGAGAAGCAGCATGCTCACCCGTCCACAGCCGAAGGTGATATTCACTATTGGGGTGTATGGCACAATGTAGAACCGTTCGAAAACTACAACGTGCATGTGGGTCGTTTCATGAGCGAATACGGATTCCAGTCGTTCCCGGAGTACAAATCAGTCCGCACGTACGCGGAAGAAGAGGATCTGGCGCTGGAATCAGAAGTCATGCTCGCCCATCAGAAGAATGGGGCAGGCAATCGTCTGATCAAACAATACATGGATATGTACATGCATGAATCGAAGGATTTCCCATCGTTCCTGTATATGAGTCAGGTACTTCAAGCGGAAGCGATGAAGACCGCGATTGAGGCGCATCGTCGCCGTAAACCATTCTGTATGGGCACACTTTACTGGCAGATGAATGACTGTTGGCCGGTGGCATCATGGGCAGGAATGGACTATCTTGGTCGTTGGAAAGCATTGCAATATTATGCGAAACGCAGCTTCAGCGATGTGTTGGTATCCGTAGATGGAACCAAGGAAGATACGACAGATATATATATCATCTCGGATCTACTTGAGCCAGTGAAGGGTCAATTGCAGGTTAGACTGATTGGATTCGATGGCACGGTGTATCGTGAAGAAAATCATGAAGTAACAGTGGCTTCGAACTCGGGTCAGCAGGTGTTATCCCTAAGCCAGGCTGAATGGCTGGAAGGACATGATGCAGCAACAACGTTGCTGCGGATTGATCTGAAGCAGAATGACGCAGCAGACATTGTGCAGGAGCATTACTTTGCACCATCCAAAGATCTTGCGTTGAATCCTGCACACATTAAAGTAACTGAAGTCTCGGATGAGGCTGGTGCCCATCTGGTGCTGGAAAGTGATGTGCTTGCCAAACAGGTATGGATCGCTTCAGAAGCGGAAGGTGTATTCTCGGACAACTTCTTCGATCTCATTCCTGGCATCCCGGTGAAGGTGCAGTTTACTTCCAGAGAAGGGCTGCAATCTGCCGATGCGGCTTCCAATACAGGACTCATTCAGGTTCGTTCCATGGCTGACTTTATCAAACGATAATCAGGCTTAACATCAGGACGGTTGAGATCTCTCATAAGAGGGATTTCGACCGTTTTTATTTTGCGGCATCCAGCAAAAACGGAGGTAGGCTTCAAAGATGATGCCATCATTGCTATAATTGATAATCATTATCAATTAATAAGTGGGTTTGTAGTCACAATGCTATGAATTGTACATGATTGGCACTTAGGAAAGGGAGTCTATATGGGAATTCAGAATGACATCAAGCTGTGGGATCAGGTACAGGTTCGCGTGCTTGATGTGCGTCTTATATCACTGGAAACCAACGAGTTCATACGTAATTATGTGTTACCGACCAGTGCATTTGTGTATGTTCAAGGCAGGGGGCAGGTGTGGCTGGATGAAGAGGTATGGACCACAAGCCAGTTCTTGCTGCTGCACGGAGGAAAAGGAAGGCGTCTGACCCTTGAAGCGACCGGGGTTACAGAGGTGCATCTGATTTTATACAAATCCACGCTGCCATCCAACGTGCTGGTGGAGTACCGAATGATGCTGAACCAGCGCAATCCGTTCGAAGAGTCCTGGGCGACAGCCCCGGATCATGCACTTGAGCTGCGCGAGCTTGTTCGGAATATACATGAATGCTGGTCAGAGCAGGAGCAAGTGGGCAAAATTCAGGTCAAAGTGTACTTCTTTCAACTGGTACAGATTGCATTGTTACAGCGGAGTCGCATGCTTAACGAAGTTCAGCAACCTTCGCTTACCGATCAGGTTTTGCGATATATCAAAGCTCATTATCGGGAATCGATCTCGCTTGATTCGCTTGCCCAGTCCTTGAGTTACAGTCCGCAATATGTATCACGCAAATTCAAGGAGCAGACGGGATGTACACCGACAGAATATGTGATTCGGTTACGAATGGGTGAGGCAAGGAGTTTGCTTGCATCCACGGAAGCTTCATTACAGGAGATTGCTGCGTACGTGGGTTATATGGACCCGTTCTATTTCAATCGCATATTTAAAAAAGAGACCGGCATTACACCGGGACAATATCGGTTGAAGCAACAGGAGCATTCGAAATCAGTTTCAAAAAGTGCATTATATGCAACAAATGAATCCATTGTAACAGGCCGGGAGGAACGTTATCCTTTAATTGATGATGATAATCATTATCAATATATTGGAGATGAGGAAATCCATATGTTTAACCATTTCAAATCAGCGATTATGTCGCTTGCGCTTGTACTCACATTGAGTGCTTGTGGAACAGCCCAGCAGGGGGCAGAAACATCCGAGGTCGCGGCTGAACCCGAACAACCGGCAGTAGTAGAAACCAAAATGGTCAAAACGACCTTTGGTGAGGTGGAGATCCCTGCACATCCAGAGCGAGTGGCGGCTATCGATTATCTGGGAACTGTGCTTGCTCTTGGTGTCAAACCGATCGGTGGGGGGCAATTTCTGATGAACAGTCCCTATCTGGAAGGTCACATGGATGGTCTTGCAACGATAGGGGATTCCGTTGAACAATTGATGGAGCTGGAACCGGATCTCATTATTACATTGAATCCCGACAAGGCCGCGTATGAGAAATACAGCAAGATTGCACCAACGGTTTCGATTGCATCCATCACTTTCCCCACACTGAAGGACGAAGTGAACTATTTCGGTGAAGTCCTGGGCAAAGAAGCGGAAGCAGAGAAATGGCTGGCTGATTTCGATGAGGAGATTGCCAAAATCAAGCAGAAGGTTCAGAGCGTTGTCCCAGCTGGCGTTACATTCTCCGTAATGCAGGAATATGATCGCCAAGTTTTCATTTTTGGCAATCAGTCAGGCCGGGGAGGACGTAATATCTATGAATTGCTTGGTTTGCAGGCACCAAAGAACATTCCATCCGAGTTGATGCAGGGCGCTTATCATGAATTTTCGATAGAATTGCTCTCCAAATACGCGGGAGATTACATTGTTCTGACCAGCAATTCTCAACTGAAAGACCTTCAGGCAGATCCAGTCTGGGGTTCATTACCTGCTGTCAAAAATGGAAGAGTGTACATATGGACAGAAGAACAATCCTGGTTCCGTGACCCCATCGCCTTGCTGAAACAGACACAGGATCTGGCTGAATGGATTATTGGACTTCATACACCGTCTAAGTGAGGAACGGTCGTCCTGCCCACAGTTAAAGGCCCGAGTGCAACGCAAATGCACAGCGGGCCTTTTTCGTTTCATGAAACCATGTATTTTTAATTCATGATGCTTATTGTTTGGAATCATGGAATCTTGAAATCTTGATTTATTGAATTTCCAGGATCTCGATCGCATAACCGTCCAGCTCGAGATGAGGTCCTTTCGGTTTCCCGTCCAGTGCACTGGTATATGAAGCATGGAGTTCAATGGAGGCAGGTTCGGGGCTCAGATTCAGAATAAAACGGAACGTTCCATTCGGACCCGAGCGGGTGGTCACCTGTACGCCATGTGACAAAGTCTGAATTCCGGAAAGGTCACAACCTTCTGCGATGCTTCGCAATAACTGGCTCAAGTACGCTTCTTCCGGCTGGGTTGCCACATAGTAAACCTCACCTTTACCCCAGTGATTCCGGGTCACAGCGGCACTTTCGGCATAAAATTGATCGGCATACACAGCGACCGGCTGTGCAGTGTCCAGTTCCAGTACATCCACCCATTGGGAAGCGTTATATAGACGGCCTTGTTCGTCACGAATCTGAACGGTATCCCCGCCAACAGGATCATACTCCGTAACCCGCACACCACTACAGTTAGATAACAGACCTGGGAGCGGTGCCATGACACAGACGTTATTGTCGTTCTTGACACCCGTGCGATGGGTTAAGACCAAGATGCCTCCGGCTGCTGCAAAGGATTGCAGACATTCTGCTGTAGTCTCATCCAGCAGGTACAGATGCGGAGCAATGATGATTTTATAGCCATCCAGTGGCTCCGAAGGGTGTATAACATCCGTACTGATGCCCAATTTGGTCAACGCGCGATGCCAGACCTTCATATTTTCGTAGTATTCCAGTCCTTCGGCTTGCGGCTGAATTCGAAGGGCGTTCAATTGATCATGCGAATGCAGAATCGCAACTTCATTATGCAATGTTGAACCCTGTAGTCGCTCACTGAGTCTGTTCACTTCGGTACATAGCTGTTGAAACTCCTTGAAACGTCGCCCCGGAACATTGCTGTGATCAATCAGCCCATGCCAGAACTGCTCCGCTCCCACAGGTGCACTCCGCCAGCGGAAATGCACAACCGCATCGGCTCCACGAGCAATCGTCTGCCAAGCGTAAGCACGCAGGAAGCCGGGCTGCGGTGTACGCCACATCGGAAACCAGCATCCCGGAGGGCCGCTCAGCTGCTCCATGATCCAGAAGTTGCGGTGTTTAATGCCGCGTGTCAGATCCAAAGAGAGCGCGCCGCTGTATGGTGCGGTATCTGTTTTGTTCGGTGAAGGGTTCGGATAATAATCAAAAGAAGCGAAGTCCAGCTCCTGACCGATTTTATACTGATCCGCCTTTTGCGGATAACTGTGAAAATTATGGGTGACCAAATGCGCAGGACAATTGCGACGAATAATCTCGACCTGAATATGTTGAAATTCCACAATGGAATCCGATTGAAAACGGGAGTAGTCCAGCAGGAATGAAGGGTTCTGGAACGAGGAGCCTCCATACGGCGGCGTAACCTGTTCCCAATCGCTATATTCACCACTCCAGACGACAGTCCCCCAAGCTTGGTTTAGCTGATCCAGACTGTGGTAGCGAACACGAACCCATTCACGAAAAGCTTCGGCACAAGCGGCGCACTGACAATCCGTGAAGCTGAATTCGTTATCGGTCTGCCAGCCGATGATTGCCGCATGTTCAGCATAGCGCTCAGTCAGTTTTTGCACAATTCTTGCACTGTATGTTCGCATACTGGGACTGTTATAACAGCGATGACCCCGAATGCCTTCGTGATATGGTTGACCATTTGGAAGCAAAGGCAGGACATCAGGACATTTTTCCGTAAGCCAGCGTGGGGGTGTCATGGTTGGTGTACCAATTACAATTTGCAGTCCTTGACGATGTAAGGTATCAATCGCTTGATCAAGCCATGCCCATTCAAATTGTCCATCAGTGGGTTCCATTCGGCTCCAGGCGAACTCACCCACACGCACAATGCGCACTCCGCTGTCAGCCATTAAACGGGCATCCTGTTCCCACAGGGAAGGATCCCAATGTTCTGGATAATAATCCACGCCCATTTGCACGGGAAGGTATGTATTCATATCGTTGTTCTCCTTTAGTATAAGCGTCATGATCTGGTGAATTTTGCACGAGTCTATTTCATTGTATACTGGATAATAACAAGGGAATATAACAACATGTTGCGACAGGATATCATGATCTTGCTATTCAGTATCTCCATATCCTATACGTAAACAGGGGGTTGAACATATGCGAACACATTGGTTTATGCCTGAGCCGGGATTCGCCGGGTACACTTGTTATCCGCTGGCCTATGGAAGATATCTCGATCCAGAGCATGAGGAGCATCGTCCAGACGGGATACGGGAATACAATCTGCATCTGATTTTCAGTGGACAGGGATATGTCAGAACAGAACAGGGAAACGTGCGGTTGGTGGCTGGACAAGGTTTTCTATATGCACCAGGACAAGCTCAACATTATTATGCTGATCCCTCGGATCCTTGGGATGTCAGATGGATTCATCTACAAGCCTATGATCTGGAGCGATTGCTGGACCTCCGCAGTCCAGACAAGGTTTGGCTGTTTTCATTTTCAGGATTCGAACGCTTCGAGGCGCTGCATGAACAATTATGCCAGCTTGGTAGACATTATGAGAGTGTACATGAACCCAGATTATCTGCTGTACTATATGAGTTACTGGTGGAACTTACAAGAAATTCGGAGTCGCTGGCGGGGACTTCTATACTGAGTCATCAGGATACGATTCGTTCAACGGCCGATTACATCCGTCGTCATTGTACGCAACCGCTCAGTCTTGCCGACATGGCAAATACCGCGGGATACAGCGTGTATTATTTTAATCGCATGTTCAAAAGCATCATGGGGGTTCCACCGGGACGATATCTGCTGGATTGCCGTATGCTGGCGGCTAAGAAAAGTCTGGCCGATTCAGATCTGACAGTGAAGCAGATTGCTTCCCAATGCGGATTCACGCACAGCAGTTACTTTATTCGTATGTTCCGTACTTACATTGGAATGACGCCGCAGCAATTCAGGCTGCTCTATAGATCAGGTAGTGGAGAGGCAGACGCCATATCAGCAGAGGACTGAATCCACATTAAACTCAAAAACCGTGCTGCCCAGTATGCTGAGCGGCACGGTTCTCTTATGCTTATGTATGACTGAACAGTAGAGGGGATTAGCTGCCTGACGCAGATGAAATAGCGTTGTGTTTGCCGTATAAGAGTTATTGGTTCTTTTGTTCATTCTGAATTTCTTGCAGATCCGTAAGTTGTAGTGAAAGGTCATTCTCTGGGTTTGCGCTCACAATGACTTCTGACTGAGATTGTTGCTGGCCGGGTTGATTCGACTTGCCGGCAGGTTTGATCACGTAGAGACTCTGAACAGAGTTGAGCAGGCTGGCGGGGGTGTCTTCATACGTTTCTAAGAAAAGTACATAGTCTTTGGCAGGGATCAGCTTGAGGTTGTCATCATTAATAATTTCGGTGTTGCCCAATTGTCCGCCAAGTTGCTTCACTTCAATGTTCTCCCCGGCCTTGTAAATGCCCTTATAGGATTCGACAATCTGAATGGTATGGATCGTATAGATTTTGTCAAAAGAAGACGGCTCTCCACCCGGATCGGACGCGGGGGTCAACTCGTTTTCATTCACAGCATCGGTAACGTGTACGATATCGTTCATAGCCTCCACACGAGTCTCAATAACACTACCCTTAACAATGGTGTTTGCTCTCTCGGACAGGTCGCCAATGCTGGCATAACTCGGGTAATCTTCAGAAGCAATAATGGTCATGGGTGCATTCGACGAGGAAGCAGTAGGTGTAACAGAAGAACATCCAACAGCAGACAGAATGAAAATGGAAGAGAGAAGCAGTATTAATACTCGATTTTTGTTCATGGACAGGTATCCTCCTTGGATTTTGGGATGAGATCGTAATGGATTAGTACTTGGATCTTACGTTATTGATATCAAAAGTCTGAGGTTTGGTCATGGAATTGCGGTTGCGGGAGTATGACATAATGGAAGGGCTTGTTGTTGTTGGGTTGTCACCGAGCCAGATGGAGTGACCGAGTTCGTGGACGAATACGCTTTGAATGAAGTTGGATAAGTTGGTCGCGTCAGGGGTGATGGTGGATGCATTGAGTTCGATGCGGAAGCTTACGACTTGACTGCCGGATACAGAGGCGTAGTTGACACCATACGCTGTGTTATTGAAGTTTCCTACGGTGATGGTATTAGGGGAATTACTTGTTTTGGTGAATTGAACTTTGGCACCAGCATTGTTCCAGTTCGCGAGGGAAGCGTCCATAGGGGTCTGCCATGCGGAGGTGTAGTTATACGTGCGAATGGGGATGGTGGTGCTGGGATAACCGTAGGTCAGAAAGGTCGCTGCATAGATGGTACTGCCGAACATCGCAATTGCCGAGAACAACATGATGCTCATCAAAAACTTCCTTTTCATAATAAAAACCTCCAATAAATGTATTTTAATCTCTATTATAGTAACAAGGAATAGTTAGATTGAAATGAGTCCGAGGTCATTGTTTTTGTCGTGAAAAACATGAAATAACGCTTGTTCAGACCCTAATGGTGTCAAAATAAGTCATTTTCTGTTCAATATGCATGCATAATTTCCCTGAAGTTACAAACAATACATCCAACTTCTCACAGGGAAAGGTAGTGCTTGAATATGTGCAACCGTTTTTCATTGGCAGCCGATTTGGACGAAGTCAGAGATCATTTCAAGATTCAGCGAGTGATGTATTATTACAAAAACCGATACAATATCAGCCCAACCCAGCATACGCCGATTATTTTACATCAGGATGGCGAGCGTGTATTGGATGAGTTTCGGTGGGGGTTCATACCATTTTGGGGTCGTGATGCCGTTAACGCGAATCTCATGACGGTACATGAGAATCCTTCCTATTACAAACTGGTAGAGACCAAGCGCTGCGTTATTCCCTGCAATGGACTATATTACTGGCGGCAAGAGGGCAAGAAAAGTTATGCAGTTCGTGTTGTCATGCCAGATCGCGGTCTGTTCGGCATTGCTGGGTTATACGAGGTGTGGAGAGATACACGTAAAGAGCCGCTTCGTACCTGCACGATGCTTATGACAGGCGCGAACATGGTTACACGCGAGTTTGGCAGTAAAATGCCGGCGATCCTCTCCGAAGAAGAGATCAATACTTGGCTTGACCCGGCGAATACACGGGTGACTCAATTGTTACCGCTATTGAAATCGTATAATAGTACAGAGATGAATCTGTATCCAGTCACCCCAATGGTCGCCAACGATGAACACGACTGTTACGAGTGCGTAGAAGAGATGGATCAGAAGCTGGCTTACGTTCGGAGTTTCTGAACATCCATTGGATAGAGTGAAGGACTTGGGATAGAATGAAGAAGATGAAGGGGCCGAGAGTCTGGAGACACTCTGCTCTTTTTTCTTTCTGAAAATGAAAAGTTGCAATTGCAGTCAAACGTAACTATAATCATTACAGTAAGTGAACGCATATATTCATATATCTATTAAAAGAGATATTTATAATCAGGAGGGAACCACGAATGAATCCAAAGTTTAACCAGATGTTTGAACAAGTTTCACTGCCGACTGGTATTACACTGAAAAACCGTATCGTGCTCGCTCCCATGACTCATATGTCCTCGAATGCGGATGGTACCATATCCGACGCTGAACTCGCCTATTATGCACGACGCACCGGTGGGGCTGGCATGTCGATTACGGCTGTAGGGCATGTAACCGAGTATGGCATTGGTTTCCCCGCTCAATTTGGTGTCTATGATGATCGCTTCATTCCTGGTCTGAAAAAATTGGCTGAAACCATGAAACAACAGGGCTCCGTTGCCGTATTGCAAATTTTCCATGCGGGCCGTCTGACGCCTGAACAAGCTGTACCTGCGGGTCAAGTAGTTGCTCCTAGTGCGGTTGCGAGTGAGCGTCCAGGTTCGCCTGAACCAAGAGAATTGACGGATGCCGAGATTACTTCCATTATCAAAGACTTTGGTGAAGCGACACGTCGTGCAATTGAAGCCGGATTTGATGGTGTTGAGATTCACGGTGCGAACGGTTATCTGATCCAGCAATTTTTCTCCCCGCATTCCAACCGACGTGAAGACCGCTTTGGCGGAAGTGTGGAGAAACGTCTTACTTTCCCGCTTGCTGTCGTGGATGAGATTCAAAAAGTAGTTGCCGAACATACCAAACTGCCGTTCATCATTGGTTACCGTTTCTCCCCGGAAGAACCGGAAACACCGGGACTTACAATGGAAGATACGTATGCACTGGTGGATACATTAAAAGATAAAAATCTCGACTACCTGCACGTTTCCCTGAACGAATTCTGGTCCAAGCCAAGACGCGGCGAAGCCGATACACGTTCAAGAATGGAATTCATCCTGGATCGAGTGAACGGAAAATTGCCTGTGATTGGCGTAGGTGCGATTCATACGGCTGATGAGGCCGCTGAGGCCCTTCAAACGGGAGTACCTTTGCTTGCCATTGGACGTGAACTGATTATTGAACCGGATTGGGTCGAGAAAATCGAGAGCGGACGTGAAGAAGATATTGCAACGATTCTGACGAAATCGGATCAGGAACGTCTGGTTATCCCTGACGGGTTGTGGAACGCAATCATCCACACACCGGGCTGGTTCCCTATGGCAGAAGATAAATAATATACACTTCAGAACTGGAATGGAGGGGGCGAAAGCTCCCTCCTTTTGCACATGATCCAAATTCTCCTTGTCATCGCACTGTGGTATGATGGATGAACAGGATCAACTGGATAATCAACGGTTTGGAGTGAAGAAATATGCTCGTAGCTGAACGGTATGAGAAAATAGTGGAATGGGTGGATACGCAAGGCAGTATGCGTGTAACCGAACTTAGTGAGCGCTGCGGGGTGACAGAAGAGACGATACGTCGTGATCTGGACAAGCTCGAACAGGCGGGCAGGCTCAGAAGATCCCATGGCGGGGCGGTCAGCGTAAAATACAAGGAAGAGTTACAGTCGGAGATTCCGTACCCGGAACGGGCTGTAGCCCATGCAGAAGAGAAGCGCAGAATTGCAAGCGAAGCGGTGAACATGGTGGAATCCGGCGACCGGATCGCCCTGGATGCAAGTACAACGGCTTGGTACATGGCGGCAGGATTGCCGAATATTCCACTGACGGTATTAACTAATTCGATTAAAGTGGCCGCAGAGCTGAGTAACAAGGAGCAGATTCGTGTGATTGCCACAGGTGGACAGTTGGCTTCGAAGTCACTGTCTTTTGTAGGACCGCTGGCGGAACGTTCGCTTGATGCGTATCATGTCGATAAAGTGTTTTTGTCTTGTAAAGGGGTGCATCTGACTAAAGGCATCAGTGAATCGAATGAATTACAGGCCTTGGTGAAGCAGAAAATGATCCAGATTGCGGATGAAGTCATATTACTTGCCGATTCCAGCAAATTTAATATACAGGCATTTACCAGAGTCGCTGAGATAAGCAGTGTTGCGAAAGTGATTACAGATCAGGCTGTAGATGAAGAGCAAGTTAACGCATTGATCGAGCAAAATATTACGTGTATACGTGTGTAAATCAGAAAGGAATGAAGTGTCATGAAACATCCTTTTCATCTGAAAGCAGTATGGAATGGTGGACGTAACAGTGAGGGAACAATCGATGCGGGTGGATTAAAAACGGTCATATCGATTCCGCAGGAGATGGGCGGACCCGGTACGGGAACCAACCCGGATGAGATGCTGCTGGGTGCAGCCTCCACCTGTTATCTGATCACACTGGCTGCAATGCTGGAGCGTTCGGATATTACGCCGGATGAATTGACGCTTGAATCGGAAGCAACGGTAGATGTTACGAATAACGTATTTACGTACGAACGGATCGTACATAGACCCCGGATTGTACTCAGCCAGGATGCTTCAGAGGCGGATATAACCAAGGCTGAGCGCTTAGCGCACAAGGCTGAATCATCCTGTATGATTTCCCGAGCGGTGGCAGGTAATGTCCAGATGGAGACACAACCGGTCATTATTACAACAGGAGCTAAGGCGGTGTGATATACTGAAGAATAGACGATTCAAGTTGTCATTTGTGTAAAATAAGGAGTCATTCGGTATGAACACACAGAAGCGCAAGACTAACCGCTGGGTACGTTTAACACGTGCTATGAAGCTGAATTTTCTCAAATTATTACGTGCTCCCGGAGGTGCCCATAAAGTATCCACCGGATTTGCCATAGGGTTCGGATTGGAATTGATCGTGATCTCGACCGCTTCCCTGATCTATCTCATATTTTATCCCATTGTACGACTGTCTGGCGGTTCGATGCCCGCAGCGATTGTTGGTAATGTGATTGGTAAACTTACGTTTTTACCTATTATACTGATGCCGCTCGCCAAACAAATTGGTTCATGGATTTTGCCTGCTCACAGCATGGGACAGGGACTGGTGCATGAGAGTGCATTCATGGAGCTGTTTCGTGGAAACTGGTCGGCCGTGAGCGAATTGTTGCTTGGTGGGCTGGATATTCTGGCAGGTATGTCCGTGTTCGGTGTCATTTTGGGTGTAATTTCGTACTTTGTCGTGAAATTTTTCTATGTCAGAGCGCTCAACCGGCGTTATGAACGCCGGCTGGAGAAACGCCGACAAGCGGATATCGCTTCGGTATCCCCTCCAGTGTTAATCAGGAAGCCATCACAATCATAATGGGCAGCATGAACATGGATGCAGCAGTTGTCCACAGAATACAGCGGGATACAAACTGCGGGGAAGCATTGAACTGTTCAGCCAAAATAACGGCGTTCACTGCGGTAGGCATGGATGCGAGGATCAGCAGCACACTGAACAACGTACCCTCGACCTGAAGCACGGTAAGAATCAGCCAGGAGAGGATCGGCGCAGCTGCGAGACGCACCACAAGTCCGGTCCAGAAGGCTCGGCGTACATTGGGCAACCAAGGCACCGTTGCCCCTTTGGGTCTGAGCATCTGTGCCCCAAGAATGGCGAGAACGACAGGAGAATAGCCCGCAGCCAGCATGGCAATCCCTCCATCCAGTGCTTCAGGCAGGCTCAGATTGGACGTACGCAGCGCAATGGCGATGCCAGCAGCATAGATGGAAGGCATGCGGAAAACGGACAGAATCGCATTTTTTACCGTGAATTCGGATCTCGCGGCAAAAAAGATACCTACCGTATTAACAATGATCATCTGTCCAATAACGTAGACGGAAGCCTTGTCCAGTCCGAGCTGACCAAAGGCCAGCAGTACCAGCGGGAGCCCGTAATTCACGCAGTTCGTAAATGTGGAGACAAGGGTGAGACCCGCTTTTTCGCTTGCACCCAGACGGAAAATCCGGCTTAACAGCTCGGCGAGTGCCCACAGGGCAATCAGATTGATGAGAGAGAACCAGAACGTGCTGGTTACGTCCGTCCAGGTGATCTCTGCATGCAGCAATGTATTGAAGATGAGCGCAGGGCTCAAAATATAAAGGGAAAAGGTCGAGAGCGACCGGGTATCCCAATTCTTGAAGCGTTTTAACAGAATACCTCCGATCACGGGAAGTGATATCGGCAAGAATACATGGTATAACGTGAGTATGAATGAGTGAAGCAATGCAGTTCAGTCCCTTCCGGATGAAAAACCTATTTTATCATAGCAGAAGATGAACCTCATATACATTGATTTCAGGATGATCATGTTGTAGTAATCGCCGTGCTTAACTGAGGATTTCCCTGATGTGCAGCGTCAGCGGATTGCTATTTTGATATGGCAGATTTATTATAGAAGAGGTGCAACAAGATTACATACACATAGAGGAGGAAACTGTAATGAGTGAATCAAAACGCTTGCTCGTACTTGCTGGCTCTTATGCCGAAGCGGAAAATGAGGGCATTTACGCATATGAATTGAATGAGGATACAGGCAGCTTGTCCAAGCTTGATGGCATTGCTGGCGTGAAAAACCCAACGTTTGTCAACGTGGATGCTGAAACAAACAAACTGTACGCGATTGGTGAAACTGCGTCAGCTGAAGGCAACAAAATGTCTGAAGCTGTAGCTCTGAGCATTGATCCTTCTACAGGAAAATTAACATTGCTGAACCGGAATGACTCCATTTCAGCTCCACCATGTCATATCCAGCGTGATCCTTCCGGCAAATACTTGATTCTTTCCAGCTACCACGGTGGCCTGGTAGGTCTGCAAGCCTTGACGGATAACGGTGAAGTTGGAGCGCTTCTGGATGAGAAGAAACATGAAGGCCAGGGTGCGCATCCTGAGCGTCAGGACAAGCCACACGTACACTCCGCATTCTTCAGCCCGGATGGCAAATACATGATGGTACAGGATCTGGGTGCGGACAAAATCGCGATCTATTCCATCGACGCAGACAAGAATGAACTTGTGCCGCACAGTGAAACCAAAACACATGCGGGAGCAGGTCCACGTCACTTGGCGTTCCACCCGAATGGTCAATTCGCTTATGTGATCAACGAAGTGGATTCTTCGATTACGTCGTTCCAATATGATGCAGCAGCGGGTACGTTGACTGAATTGTCTACTGTATCCACATTACCTGATGGATATGATGGCAAAGAGAATACAACAGCAGAAATCACCGTTTCCAATGATGGACGTTATGTATATGGTTCTAACCGTGGACATGACAGCATCGTTGTATTTGCAGTAGATGCAGACAAAGGTCATCTGACACTGGTTGAGCATGTATCTGCTGAAGGAGAGCATCCGCGTCATTTCGCTCTGACACCTAACGGCAAATTGCTGATCGCAGCCAACCGCGATACCAACAACATCGTGTCTTTCACAGTGGATCAGGAGAGCGGACGTCTGAAATACACAGGTCACAGCACAGGTGTATCCAAGCCGGTATGTGTGAAACCAGTATACTTGTAAAAAATAAATTTCTAATACCAGCCTTGGCTGGATTGAGATGATAATGACCCTGCCATGTGGCGGGGTCTTTTATATTGAACATCCAACGTGATAATTAGGTTGCTGTTCTGCTATAAACAGTGCTGTAAACGGATCTGAACAAAGGATTTATCTTGTTATATAATTCGTTTAACAACGAATAATTATCAATAGTATCGCCCAAGTAACTACCCCACTTCAAAGTGCGTACTTCCTGAATGGATAGTCAGGGTCTACAATGAGTGAGTAGCCAAAACAAACCCTGCATGCATCTGAATAGACGAATTGGTGCAGGCTAAATATCTGATTATTATTTTATAGGAAAGACTCATACTTGAACAACAAAGGAGAAATAAATGATGAAATTGCAATTGGCACTCGACTTGGTAAACATCCCTGAAGGTATCGCACTGGTTAAAGAGGTTGAACAATATATTGATATCGTTGAGATTGGTACACCAATCGTTATTAATGAAGGTTTGCACGCGGTAAAAGCGATGAAAGAAGCATTCCCTAATCTGCAAGTTCTTGCAGACCTTAAAATCATGGACGCTGGTGGTTATGAAATCATGAAAGCTGCTGAGGCTGGTGCGGATCTGATCACTGTGCTTGGGGCAACCAATGACAGTACGATTAAAGGTGCAGTAGCAGAAGCGAAGAAACAAAACAAACAAGTTCTTGTAGACATGATCAACGTGCCTAACCTTGAACAACGTGCTCGTGAAATTGATGCGCTTGGCGTAGATTACATCTGTGTACACACAGGTTATGACCTGCAAGCTGAAGGACAAAGCCCGTTCGAAGATTTGCAAACGATCAAAGCTGCTGTGAAAAATGCAAAAACGGCTGTCGCTGGTGGAATCAAGCTGGAAACATTGCCAGAAGTAATCAAAGCACAACCGGATCTGGTTATTGTAGGCGGCGGTATCACAGGACAAGCAGACAAAGCGGCAGTTGCAGCTGAAATGCAACGTCTTGTTAAACAAGGGTAAGCGAATGAGCAAAACACAATATGCAGCGGACATCTTGAAGGAGCTGGAACGCACGTTAAGCCAGATCGATGATGCAGAGATGCAAGCGATGGCTGAACATATTCTGGCTGCAGAACAGATTTTTGTAGCAGGAGCAGGCCGGTCAGGATTGATGGGAAAGGCTTTTGCCATGAGACTGATGCAGATGGGGCTTCGTGTATATGTGGTGGGCGAGACCGTTACACCCGGGATCAGCTCGAAGGACTTCCTCTTGCTGTGCTCTGGCTCAGGAGAGACAGGCAGTCTCGTAGCTATGGCTAAGAAGGCTAATCAAGCAGGAGCACCTGTCGGCCTGATTACGATCAAGCCAGAGTCTACGATCGGTCAATTGGCAACTACGGTAGTGCGCCTTCCGGCTTCAGCCAAAGAGGACACAGCGACTTCCGGAGCGGAAGTAACCATCCAGCCAATGGGCTCGCTGTTTGAACAGGGATTGTTAATCGGCATGGATGCTCTCATCCTTACGATGATGGAAATGAAGGGTATGACCGGAGCGGATATGTTTGGCCGCCACGCTAACCTGGAATAGTAAATAGATGGAAGACCGGAATCCTTTGATTATGAAGGGTTCTGGTCTTTTCTGCGATGCATAGGCATTCATTTGTTTAGATTTATCCGTAATTTTCACTTAAACTTTGCATCCCGACCAGGCTGTAGTAGAATTAATAGATAGCTGTATCGAATGAATGTACTTATTACATCATGCATGGAGCGGAAAGCTTACCTTATGTGAAGTATTCCCGTGATATGCGTAATATACGCGATATAAGATTGAAGATGAGGGGGCTCGGAGCCATGGCAGCCGAAGTCAAGGAACGGATTAATCTGAAAGAAATCAACTGTGAGAAGGAATTAACCCTTGCGGTGATCGGTGGCAAATGGAAATTGATTATATTGTGGCATTTGGGTCTGGAAGGCACCAAACGTTTCAGTGAACTGAAACGCCTAATCCCTCATATTACCCAGAAGATGCTGACCAACCAGCTGCGTGAGCTGGAGGAAGATAAATTGATTGAGCGTAAGGTCTATGCAGAGGTTCCGCCTCGGGTGGAATATACGTTGACAGATCACGGTCAGAGCCTGATGCCTGTGCTGCACGCAATGTATAACTGGGGTAAAAATTACGGTGAAAATGTAATCTGGAAAGAAAGCTAAATAATAAGATTTTGAACAAACCGCTGGTTAAATGGATGCTTCCATAACCAGCGGTTTTTTAGTTACTTTTAAATTTTGGTCAGAGGATCAATAGTTTACTCCAAACGCAGTGGGCAGAAATAGCTTGAAGAAGCGGAGCTAAAAAGCTTTCTGAAAGAAAGCTACATCGCAAGCATATACTGGCTTTTATCCTAGATACCCCTTTTATATAGATGGAACTAAACATTCACATGAGAACGTAGAGGACAGAAAGAATCTGAAGAAGCGGAGCGTTCGCCTTTATCACCAGATTTTCACCTTTATAAAATTGAATCAAAAAATTAGGGGATAACAGCGATCGGAAGGTTGTTCTGTCATCGGAGTGGTAAGTGTGAATATTCTTTAGTCCAATCTATATTCCCCTGAACCAAAAGTCTCATTATTTGCAGATGTCATGTATACATAAACCGATTATGATACGATGAGATATATTGGAAAATGCAAGGAGGATGACAACTAAAGATGGAAAAAATACGTACACGCGCTGAGGTAGATCAGGAAACCACATGGGATCTGAGAGATTTGTTTGTAACCGATGTAGAGTGGGAGCAGGAACTTCGATCACTTCCTGAGGCTGCTGCCCAGATCGAAACGTTCAAAGGACGTCTGGGCGAAGGCGCTGAACAATTGCTGGCTTGTCTGGATGCTCGTGAAGCTTTGCAGGAGCGAATCGGCAAGACGGCTTCTTATGCCCGCTTGAAGCAGTCAGAGGACAGCACCAATCCGGTGAACATAGAGAATTCAGCTAAAGCAGGAGATATCCTATCGAATCTGTCGTCATCCTTGTCTTTTGTTAATTCGGAGATCGTTGAACTTCCTGATGGAACTGTAGAGCGTTATATCCAAGAACTTCCGGGATTGGAGCCGTATGCGCGCAGTTTGGAGCGTTTGATTCGGGAAAAAGCACATCGGCTTACGCCAGAGACAGAGAAGGTACTCGCTTCACTCGGAGAGGTACTGGATTCGCCATACCGTATCTATCTACGCGGTAAACTGGCAGACATGACGTTTGACGATGCTCTCGATGGAGAGGACAATAATCGTCCACTGTCCTGGTCTTTCTATGAAAATAATTATGAGATGTCGTCCGATACCAAGCTGCGCCGTTCTGCTTATGCTGCATTCAGCTCGACATTAAATGATTACAAAAATACGTTCGCAGAAGGTTATGCAACCGAAGTGAAGAAACAAGTTGTGTTATCCAGGCTGCGGGGTTATGACGATGTTACAGATATGCTTCTTAGCCCACAGCAAGTGAGCAAAGAGATGTACAATAATATTCTGGATATTATCCAGCAGGAACTCGCACCACATATGCGCAGACTGGCGGCTCTCAAGAAACGTGAGCTTGGTCTGGACAAGCTGATGTTCTGTGATCTGAAGGCCCCGCTTGATCCTGAATTTAGCCCCGCCATTACATATGATGAGGCGTGCACACTCATTCGAGAAGCGCTTGATGTGCTTGGGCCGGAGTATGGCGAGATCGTAGAGCGTGCATTCAGTGAACGCTGGGTGGATTACGCAGATAATGCAGGCAAATCTACAGGGGCATTTTGTTCCTCTATATATGGTTCACACTCCTATATCTTGATCTCATGGGCGAACAATATGCGCGGAGCATTTACACTTGCCCATGAAGTGGGACATGCAGGCCACTTTATGCTTGCGGGACGTTACCAACGGCTCACGAATACAAGACCATCGCTTTATTTCATTGAGGCACCATCGACCATGAATGAAATGCTGCTGGCAGATCATCTATTGAAGCGTTCCGATAATCCGAGAATGCGTCGTTGGGTCATTTTGCAACTGTTGAATACGTATTACCATAACTTCGTTACGCATCTGCTGGAAGGTGAATTGCAGCGCAGGGTGTATGCACTCGCAACTAATGATGAGCCGATTACGGCGAAGACGTTAAGTCAGCTCAAAGGGGACATTCTCTCTGAATTCTGGGGACCTGATCTGGTGATTGATGAAGGAGCCAAGCTCACGTGGATGAGACAACCTCATTATTATATGGGTCTATATCCATATACCTATGCGGCAGGTTTGACCGCTTCCACAACGGCAGCACAACAGATTAGGGAAGAAGGGCAGCCTGCGGTAGATCGCTGGCTCGAAGCACTCAAAGCCGGTGGAAGTCTCACTCCGCAGGAGTTAATGAAGCTTGCAGGTGTCGATATGTCCGGACCTGAGCCGATTCGCTCTGCGGTTGCTTATGTCGGCAGTCTGGTCGACGAACTTGAACGTCTGTATTCCTGATCTGGTTCATATAGTATACGGACAAGGCAGAACGGGTTGTCTGCATGCACCGCCCTCCTTGCGTAGGGGCGGTGCATCTTATTTTGCAAGGGGAAAGGAACGATGATGAATGGCGTTAACGAGCGTGTCCTCATCGATGGGCCGATTAAGCGTGGACGGCTTTGGTGTGTTTGACGACATGAATGGAGTACCGGGGTTTGAAGGCAATCAGGGTGGTTTCTTTTCGGGATTGAATGAGTTTGGTGCCATGGGTGCGTTTGTTTCCATTTTTATTGGTGCCGTATTTCTTATTGTTGCGGGTGTGATTGTATATGCCATCATTTCAGGGGTACGCACGTGGTCCTCGAATAACGCTGCGGCCTTGTTAACCCTGCATTCAGCGGTGGTGGCGAAACGAACGGAAGTCTCAGGTGGAAGCGGGGATAGCAGTGCGACGACCCGGTATTATGTTACATTTGAATTCGACAATGGCGAGCGCATTGAACTGATTGTTGGTGGAAACCATTATGGCATGTTGGCTGAACATGATCGAGGGATGCTGACGTATCAGGGGACACGATTCAAGCATTTTGAGAGAGATGTGCAGCCCCAGTCGGGCGTTAACAAAGGCCAGTTTTATACGTGAAAATAGAAATGCGGCTCCTCCTACTTGGGAGAGAGTCGTTTTTGGTATGCCCAAAAGAAAGAAAAATCGAAGGGTATTCAAACGCTTACAATGGTGATATACTCGTAAAATAAAGTAAAACAGTATTAAACAAAAACAAACAAACAATAAATACAGAATAAAGTACAGAGTGCGGACTGAATCAAGAGATATCGTATGGAAATAGAATTGGCTCGAAAGGTTGGTGAAGCGCGGTGAGTGTTCTGGCTTATGATTTGGGGGCTGGTAGCGGGAGAGCGCTACTGGGGCATCTGAATGATCATGGGATCGAAACAAGCGAAATTCATCGGTTCAAGAATGAACCCGTGAAGGTTGGCGAGCGGATGCACTGGGATATTCTGCGATTGCATCATGAATTGTTGCAAGGGCTTACTCTTGTGAAACAGCAGGGAGAAAAGCCGGAGAGCCTGGGGATCGATTCCTGGGGCGTTGATTTTGGTTTGCTTGGCAGTCATGGTGAGCTACTGGGTAACCCGTATCATTACCGTGATACACAGTTTAACGGCATGATGGATCAGGTACGCCAAGAGTTGAGCTCTCAGCGAATCTTTGAACGTACAGGGATTCAGTTTCTTAGCTTTAATACCCTGTATCAGTTGGCAACCCTTCAACGTAGCGGTTCTCCGCTTCTTCATGAAGCAGAGCGGTTTCTCATGATTCCGGATTTGCTTCGATACTTTCTGACGGGAGAAGCCGTGAATGAGTTTACCAATGCTACGACAACACAATTGTATAATCCCTCACAGGGTCAATGGGACGGTGAGTTGCTGAAGCATATTAGCATTTCGGAGAAACTCTTCGGTGAAGCGGTGATGCCAGGCACCCGTGTTGGACAGTTGCGCAGCAGCATCTGTAACGACCTTGGTCTTTCTTCTATCCCTGTGATCGCCGTTGCGGAGCATGATACGGGTTCAGCCGTTGTGGCTGTTCCTGCAACGGAACGTTCATTTGCTTACCTGAGCTGTGGAACCTGGTCCCTGATGGGTACCGAGATAGATCATCCTGCGATTAGTACCGAGAGTCTGGCATTGAACTTCACGAATGAAGGCGGGGCGGGCGGAACATTCCGTCTGCTCAAGAACATTATGGGTCTGTGGATTTTGCAGGAAAGCATGCGGGAGTGGGAGCGTCAGGGGCAGGAAATTAGCTACAGTGCGTTATTGGCAAAGGCGGAGCAGGCACCTCCATTTGCCAGTTTATTTGATCCGGATGATGAACTGTTCATGCCAGCAGGAGATATGACAACCCGAATACGCCAGTATTGCCGTGATACAGGACAAGTGATACCAGAGGATCAGGGGGCTATTGCCCGGGCAATTCTGGAGAGTCTTGCATTGAAGTATAGAAGAGTTCTGGGATGGACGGAACAATTATCGGGACAGTCGTTCAACGGATTGCATATGGTCGGTGGAGGTATCCAAAACCGCCTGCTATGTCAGTGGACTGCGAATTCCATTGGCAAGCCGGTATGGGCGGGTCCGGCAGAGGGAAGTGCTATCGGGAATATGGTTGTGCAATGGATGGCGAGCGGAGCGTTTAAGGATATCTGGGAAGCTCGCAAGGCCATTCGTGATTCATTTCCTGTAATTGCGTATGAGCCGCAGGACGGATCAATCTGGGAAGAGGCTTACGGCAGATTTTTGCGTGTGACGGCTTCATCCACTTCACAAGCGGGGAGTGAGATGTAAACATGTTGGCAGCCGAGCGGTATGACCGGATTGTGGAGATGGTGAATGTCAAGGGCAGTATGCGTGTATCCGAGCTTAGTGAACGCTGCCGGGTGACGGAGGAAACCATCCGGCGAGATCTGGATCGTTTGGAACAGGCAGGACGACTGCGTCGCTCTCACGGTGGTGCCGTGAGTGTGAAAGAAGATCAGCCCGAGATCCCTTATCGGATCAGGGAGACAACCCATGCGGAAGAGAAAAAACGGATTGCACAAGCGGCTCTGGCGATGATTAATCCGGGTGATCGCATTCTGTTGGATGCCAGTACAACGGCAGGTTATATGGCAGCAAACATGCCTGATTTTCCGCTGACCGTCTTGACTAATTCCATTCAGGTAGCGACTGAACTTAGCAGTCGTGACAAGGTTGAGGTCATCTCAACGGGAGGCCAGTTGGCATCTCGCTCGTTGTCTTTTGTAGGGCCACTCGCGGAGCGTTCTCTGGAGACGTATCATGTGGACAAATTGTTTTTGTCCTGCAAAGGCGTACATCTTGAAGGTGGCGGAATCAGTGAATCCAATGAACTTCAGGCAAGGCTGAAGCAAAGAATGGTTGGCATATCCGATCAGGTCATCTTACTTGCCGATGCCAGTAAATTTGGTGTCCGTGCTTTTGCTCGGGTATCCGGATTAGATGCAGTCCATACGATCGTTACCGATCAGCCATTGGAGGCTGAACAGACAGACCGTTTGAGCGGATACGACATCGAGATTATCACAGTTTAAACAGCGATGGGAAGCTTATTCTGTCATCGGAGTGTCCAGTGTAAATATTCTAAGTGAATTCATCTACTTACTAATCAGTTAATAGGAGCGTGTACTTATGAAGGTCTCCTTATTCATTACCTGCCTCAGCGATGCTATCTATCCCCGAGTGGGGGAGGCCATGGTCAGATTGCTCGCCGCTCATGGCGTTCGGTTGGATTTTCCGCCGGTTCAGACCTGCTGCGGTCAGCCATCCTACAATAGCGGGTACTGGGATGAGACTCGGGTAGCGGCCAAGACGATTCTTGAAGCGTTTGACGACAGTGATTTTGTAGTCTGTCCTTCGGGATCGTGTACGTATATGATTCATCATTATCCCGAACTGTTCGCGGATGAACCGGTGTGGTTAGAGAAGGCAAAACGATTGGAAGCCAAAGCCTATGAATTCACTCAATTCCTCGTTCAGGTACTCGGGATAACCGATCTGGGCGCACATTTTCCACACAAAGTAACCTATCATCCATCCTGCCACGGCAGTCGTCTGTTGGGTGTAAAGGATGAGCCGATGGCATTACTATCCCAAGTAAAGGGACTGGAATTGGTTCCCCTGCCGTTTGCTGAGGATTGCTGCGGGTTTGGAGGTACCTTTGCCATCAAAATGTCCGATATTTCAGGAGCGATGGTGACGGAGAAGGTTGATCATGTCAAAGAGACCCAAGCCGAAGTACTGGTGGGGCTAGACATGGCTTGTCTGATGAATATCGCAGGTAATCTGCGTTATCGGAATGAACCGGTGCGTGTGATGCATCTGGCGGAACTATTGTATGAGGGGGTGCGAACTGGATGAGCCAACCGGGAGTTATGGATACGACGGTCAAAGAACGTGCCGGACTGGCCTTGAATGATGATTTTCTGCGTAAGGCGGTCAAATTCACAACAGAACGATTGCGTAACGGTAAGAAGTCGGCCTCAGAAGAACATGGAAACTGGGATGAATGGCGGGAACGTGGACGTCAGATTCGTCTGCATACCATTGCGCACCTGGATTATTATCTGAATGAATTTGTGAATAACGCCCGTGCGAACGGGGTTCATATTCATTTTGCAGATACATCGGTGGAAGCAGCGGCGATTGCACTCGATATTGCGGCTCACAAGCAGGCGTCTACGGTGGTAAAGTCCAAATCGATGGTGTCGGAGGAAGTACATCTGAATCATGTGCTGGAGTCAGCGGGCATTGAAGCGATCGAGACCGACCTGGGTGAATACATCATACAGTTGGCAGGCGAGGCCCCCTCTCATATTGTCATTCCAGCCATCCATAAGAACCGCTATCAGATTGCAGAGTTGTTATCGAAGGAAGCGGGTGAAATTCTGGAGCCGGATACGACGGTACTTGCCGGATTTGTTCGCAAAAAGCTACGCGAGAAGTTCCTAGAGGCGGATATCGGCATGACGGGCTGTAATTTTGCAATTGCAGAGACAGGTTCCATGGTTTTGTTCGAAAATGAAGGCAATGCCCGTATGGTATCCACTGTTCCCAGAACGCAGATTACACTCATGGGCATGGAGCGGATCATTCCATCGTGGACGGATCTGGAGGTCATGGCAACCTTGTTGCCACGCTCTGCAACAGGTCAGAAACTGACGATGTATATGTCAGGCATCACAGGTCCTCGCCGTACAGCGGATGCGGATGGACCGGATGAAATGCACATCATTATCGTGGATAACGGTCGATCCCTTCAACTCGGTGATCCCGAGTTTCAAGAACTGCTGAATTGTATTCGCTGTGGTGCTTGTTTGAATGCTTGCCCGGTATATCGTCATATTGGGGGCCATGCCTATGGTGGTACCTATAGCGGACCGATTGGAGCGGTATTGACACCTGCACTCAATGGCAACATTGATGAATGGAATGATATTGCGGGTGCTTCGAGTCTGTGTGGAGCCTGTTATGAAGCATGTCCAGTTAAAATTCCGCTACATGATATGCTTGTTTATCTACGCAGGCGTAAAGTGGAAGACGGTCATGGCAACAAAATGGAGAGCATGGGCATGAAGGGCTTTGCTGCCGTTGTTTCCAATTCCAAACGCTTCAGTGCGGCCATACGTCTGGGACAGATCGGGCAGAAGGCAGTTGTGCGCAACAACGGCATTTCTCTCAAGCTGGGTCCACTTAAAGGCTGGAACAATTATCGGGTTGCGCCAAGTCTCGCCAAGAAATCCTTCCGGCAACAATGGAACAAGCTGGATCAGGAACTGAACGAGAAGCAACAAGCTATGGATTCTTCCGTTCGCAGCCGTATGGAGCAGATTATTCGTGAACGAGAAGAAGGGGAGGGGAAGAAGCATGGTCACTGAACATGAGCAATGGCTTGCACAATTGGAGAAGAAGTCCATTGAGAAACAGGAGCAGTTCATGAATGACATTGCTTCGAAATTGAGAAGACCAAGGCAACGCCAAGCGCCGACCCAACCCTTTCGGGGAGCACCCGACTTTTGGACGGAATTGGAATGGGATGAAGAGAAGCGTATTCAAGCATTTACGGATAACTTTGTAAGTGTAGGCGCACACATTGCACGGGTTCAGAACATGGAAGAAGTATCTCAATTCATTGCTAACAAATCGCATGAACTGAGTGCCAGATATATCATTCGTCAGAATGAACAGGCGCTAAAAGATCTCGGATTGGAAGAACAGTTACCGGAGGTACAGATCTCCGTCTGGAATAGTCAAGCGGATGAGAACTGGAAGGCTCGGGCAGCTGAGGCTGATATCGGTGTGGTCATAGCGGATTATGCGACTGCATATACAGGTTCGGTTACTGTACTTTCTTCACCCGAAAAAGGTCGTTCCGTCAGTCTGCTGCCTACCGTACTTATCATCATTATTCCAGTAGATCGGCTGTACACCAGACTGGGTGAGACGCTGGATCGATTTGACGAGGTGGGAAGAGAGAATCTTCCCGCAGGTATCCACTTTATTTCAGGCCCAAGCCGATCGTCCGATATTGAAAATGATCTGACCATTGGGGTACACGGACCAGGTATTGTATATGGTTTGATTATGGGGTAACGGTGAGTTGAGCGTGATGGCGCAACATGATTTGGAAGACTGTCCAAGAGGTAGCACGTAGCTGCTGAGGACAGTTTTTTTGTTGAGTTTTTATAGTCGAAATCTATTAAACATATACTTATTATATATTTCACCTATTAATAGGGTGGGTGTATAATTCTTCTCAAGATAGAATTGATGTGAGATATGAGAGAGAAAGAGGAGGCGTTGTGAATGAGTATATTTTCTTACCAGGTTCCGTTTATGGATGGCCACGCGGGTGATTTGTCTGCTTTTAAAGGGAAAGTACTGCTTATTGTGAATACAGCAAGTCGGTGTAGCTACTCCCGGCAATTCAATGAACTTCAACAGATATACGAGAAATATCGTGAACAGGGGCTGGAGATTCTGGCTTCCCCATGTAACCAGTTTAACGAGAAAGAACCTGGTAGTAGCGCTGAGGTTGCAGAATATTGCAGAAGTCAGTTTCAGATTTCCTTTCCGATCTTGGAGAAAGTTGAAGTTGCAGGGCAATCGATGCATCCGTTGTTCCGTTACCTGACAGAAAAAGCGCCGTTTCAAGGCTATGATCTGGATACCCAAGAAGGAAAGTGGATGGACACTTTTGTGAAAGAGAAGCATCCCGAATTGTATCAAGGGAACGGGATCAAATGGAATTTCACCAAATTCCTGATTGACCGCAGTGGCAATGTTCATGGCCGGTATGAAACGACAGTTGCCCCATTGGAGGTGGAGTCTGCTATTCAGATTCTGTTGAAGAATTCCTAGTTATAATGTAATCCCTGTCCTGAGGTCCTATGACTTTGGGACGGTTGAAGATTGGAACTGGAAATGTTAGGGTAAAAGGAGATAACGAGTTCTCCATTTTTTTTAATCAAAAATGACCAATATACCATTTCGGTCAGTCAGTTCTTTTTTGGGTTTAACAGTTATCTGGATGAAATATGAAATTGTGCAAAAAATAACTTAAGTCTGTTGAATTGAAGGTTAAGTGCGATCCGAAGGTAAAGTGCAATTCCTCATGGAATCAAGTCATTATTTTTTAGTTGTCAAAACTCTTAACTTGGAAAGAAGGAGTGAGCGTCATGCCACCAATTTCAGTGCCTCAACCGAAAACATTTGGCCCACTGGGCAATTTGCCGCAATTGAACTTTGAAGAGCCGGTGCAATCGCTGGTGAAACTGGCTGAAGAATACGGACCGATCTTTCGTATGGAGTATCCGGGACGAAGTGAATTGTATATTTCAGGTCACGAACTGGTCGCCGAGGTAACGGATGAATCCAAGTTTGACAAACGTGTATGGGCACCCCTTGCCAAGGTTCGTGCTTTTGCAGGAGATGGACTATTCACGAGTTGGACCGAGGAACCGAATTGGAAAAAAGCTCATAACGTACTGCTGCCAAGTTTCAGTCAACGTGCCATGCAGGGATATCACAACAAAATGATTGATCTGGCGGTACAGCTGGTTCAGAAATGGTCACGATTAAATCCGGATGAAACGGTTAACGTTCCGGATGATATGACACGTCTTACACTCGATACGATTGGACTCTGTGGGTTCAACTATCGGTTTAACAGCTTCTATCGGGAAGAACCACATCCATTCATTACCAGCATGGTTCGTGCACTGGACGAATCCATGAGTTCATTGCAGCGACTGCGTCTGCAAGACAAGTTGATGATCACCAAAAAGAAACAGTTTGAACAGGATATCCGTTCCATGTTCTCTTTGGTGGATCACATTATTGCCGAGCGCAAAGAGAAACCACAGGAAGGCGCGGATGATCTATTGTCCCACATGCTCAGCGGCAAGGACCCGGAAACGGGAGAAACACTGGATGATGAGAACATCCGTTATCAGATTATTACATTCCTGATTGCTGGACATGAGACCACAAGTGGACTGTTATCCTTCGCTGTTTATTATCTGATGAAGAACCCGGATACACTGGCTAAGGCCCAAGCAGAAGTGGATCAGATTCTGAAAGATCCGGTTCCAACGTACAACCAGGTTCGCAATCTGAAGTACGTTCGCATGGTTTTGAACGAAGCCTTGCGGTTATGGCCGACGGCCCCGGCATTTTCTCTGTATGCCAAAGAGGATACGGTACTTGCGGGTCAATATCCTTTGCAAAAAGGCGACAGCGTCAGTGTACTTATTCCCAAGCTGCATCGCGACCGCGAAGCATGGGGAGATGACGTAGAGGACTTCCGCCCGGAACGGTTCGAAGATCCGAGCAAAGTGCCGCATGATGCCTACAAACCTTTCGGTAATGGTCAACGGGCCTGCATTGGTCAGCAGTTTGCACTTCAGGAAGCAACGCTGGTGCTGGGCATGGTGCTCAAGCATTTTGACTTCATCGATCATTCCGATTATCAATTAAAGGTGAAAGAAACGCTGACGCTCAAACCGGATAACTTCACCATTCGGGTACGTGCGCGTGGAGGCCAGCCCGTCATGGCCGTGCCAGGTGTAGCGGTCGAAGAACCGAAGCCAGTTGCCAAAAGAACAGAACCGGATGCTGCGAATGCTCACCACACACCGATGCTTGTTCTATACGGTTCCAATCTGGGAACGGCGGAAGGCATAGCACGTGAGATTGCGGATACTGCCAGATATCAAGGTTTCCGGAGCGAGGTTGCTGCGCTTGATGATCGTGTTGGCCAACTGCCGAAGGATGGCGCCGTTATTATTGTCAGTGCATCCTATAACGGTCAGCCGCCTAGCAATGCGAAGATGTTTGTCGAGTGGATCGAACACGCGGATGCCAATGAATTCAATGGGGTGCGTTTCGCCGTTCTGGGATGCGGTGACCACAACTGGGCCAGCACCTATCAGCGTATTCCGCGTCTAATCGATGAACAGTTATCTTCTAGAGGAGCAGAGCGGTTATCGCCCTTGGGTGAGTCCGATGCAAGCGGAGATTTTGAGAAACAGGTGGGGGATTGGACAGAGCAATTATGGCCGGATCTCGCACGAACAATGGGACTGAAGCTAAACACAAGTTCCAATAGCGAACGCAGCTCACTATCAGTACAGTTTGTCAGTGGGCTCGCCGTAACACCGCTTGCGGATACGTATGATGCTCATGTGGCAGAAGTACTCGAGAACAGAGAGCTTCACGACGCGGGTAGTGAACGGAGTACACGTCACCTCGAGATCAAATTGCCTGAAGGCATCACCTACATGGAAGGGGATCATCTTGGCATTCTGCCACAAAACCCACCGGAGTTGGTGGAACGTGTACTCCGTCGGTATGGATTCACGGGAACGGAGCATCTGGTTCTCGATGCATCGGGTAGAAGTGCCGCACATCTGCCGCTGCATCAACCGGTTAACCTGTATGACCTGCTTAGTCACAGCGTTGAGCTTCAAGAAGCCGCAACTCGTGCTCAGCTCAGAGAAATGGCAGCATACACGGTATGTCCACCGCATAAGAAGGAGCTTGAAGCGCTGCTTGATGAATCTGTGTATATGGATGAAGTTCGGAATAAACGGATCTCCATGCTGGATTATCTGGTGAAATATGAGGCATGTGAACTGCCGTTTGAGCGCTTCCTTGAATTACTGCCTTCACTGAAAGCCAGATATTATTCGATCTCCAGTTCACCGCGTGTTCAGCCCGATCAAGCGAGTATTACGGTGAGTGTGGTGCGTGCTCCGGCATGGAGTGGACAGGGAGAATACAAAGGCATTGCGTCCAACTATCTGGCTAACCTGAAACCGGGTGACGAGATCGTCATGTTCACGCGGACACCGGAATCCGGTTTCCAACTGCCGGAAGATACACAGGTTCCCGTCATCATGGTAGGGCCGGGTACAGGCGTTGCCCCATTCCGTGGTTTTATACAAGCAAGACATGTGTTGAAGGAACAAGGTCAAGAGCTTGGCGAAGCACATCTATACTTTGGATGTCGGAATCCCGAGCATGATTATCTATACAAAAATGAATTGGAAGCAGCCCAGCAAGAAGGGCTTGTCGAGCTTCATACGGCGTTCTCCCGAGTGGACGGAGAAGAGAAATGTTATGTACAGCATCTGATGAGAGACGATGCCCGGCATCTGATTCCTTTACTTGAAAAGGGTGCGCATCTGTATATCTGCGGTGATGGCAGCAAGATGGCACCTGATGTGGAAGCTACACTCCAGCAGGCATACGCTGAACTTCATGGCAAATCCGCGCAGGAAGCAGCAGATTGGCTTGATCACCTTCAGCAGGAAGGTCGTTATGCCAAGGATGTATGGACAGGCATCTGATGTACACATGTGAAGGATCAGTTTGATCCGTAACTGGCTGAGCGGTGAGATACAGAAGCAGTTCTGTGCTCACCGCTTTTTGACATAAAATGATTCTTCAGCAGAGAAGTGGTTGCATGGGTTATAATGAAATATTGGAAGGGAGCACCCGTATGGTAGGCGTTCGGGAACCATTGTATGGTTTGCGAAAAGAACCAGCTTTATTTCCGCCTACAAGGTCGTCTGAGTTTTTTTCTTCCAGTGGTTGGTCGATAGATCGACTCGACGCTGGAGAGAGGGAATAGAATACGGGAAGGGACTCTGCCTTTTCCCTGGAGTTCAAGATAATCCAGTCCCACGCCTACCAGTCTGATATTGTTAAATGCATTCCAGGAAGGGAACGTCGTGCGGATTCCCACTCTGACGCCTCGCCGTGTTCGAGGAATATCAAATACCCGAATGGAATTCAGACTGAGCGGAATGAATAACTGACGGTTTACTTTGATAAACTGCCTTGGATAGACACGACGAATACGTCCCGGTTCCAACCCGGAGAGTGGAGTATTCAGTTCTGCAAGGTGCCCCTGAAGTTCTGCCAGACGCTGTTGAAGTGTTTTGCCAGTATGGAGATGCTGCCAGCTCATAAGAATTCCTCCGTTCGCCATTTGTACCTAGTATATGAAGGCAAGGGGTAGGAAGGTGTACGTTTGATAGCCCATGTTCGTTACGGCTAACGGGGTTTCATTTTATAATAGAGGAGTGATTCAAGTGATCGTTGAGATGTATAAAGACCTCATTCAGGATGAGCGTGGCAATTATTATCTGGCAGTACAGATGGATGGCAATGAGCTTACGCTTGTTAATGCATTCGTCGAAGCAGCATTCACGCCTGAAATGATCTACAATGAAGAGTTTCGTACCAAGCATAAGGAGATGGAAGGCGGGTTTGTAGGCAAAATTGCGATGGACCTGTTAAGACACGATGTGGTCATGGGGATGAAGCAAATCGACCGCAAACTGTTGAACCTGTCGGATGTAGAACAGCATTTCACGGTAAATTATATTGATACGATAGAATTTTATCGTCACCCGGCGTGGAACCGGAAAGTGTAGAAATAAAGAAATACAAGAGCGCAAGTGCTGGGCAGTAAGCCTCCGCAACTTGCGCTTTTTGCATAACAACAATTAACGATACGCAGGATGGATGATGCCAATATCGCGCTCGGTTCTGAACCCTCCGTCAACGTAACGCTGCATTTCATTTCCTTTGATCCGAATTGGGATGCATTCTCCTTGGTAGAAAAGCTCTCCCTCGACGGTGCGAACGGTCATTCCGATGACGGCTTCCAGATGTCCACTACTGTCGGTTACAAGGCGAATTCCTGACGGGCCGTCCAGATGAATATTGCCCTCCTTATATACGGTCATGCGATCCGGGGTGTTCACCAATTCATATCCTATTCCACAGACCTTACGGCTATAAGCCGTGTTGCCAGATACGACCTCACCATGATCCATATCGATGGGGAGCAGTCCGGTAAACCAGAGCTGATTCGATCCAACAGGCATAATTCCGCATAATCGCTCGACATAATCAAGGAGACAGAGGATGGAAGGTGAGTATGTCTCGGTAAAACCTTGTTCTCCGGTCCACGGGCTGAGTACCTGACCAAAACGCTTATCTTTGGACAGAGCAGACAAGATAGGCTGCATAACCCAGGTTAGCTCCACATATCGATGATGATACTCAAATGCGTGTGGTGCCCGGATTAGACTCAGAAAATTGGATGCGCCTCCCCAGCTGTTATAGGAGGAAAACGGATCGAATCGGGGATCATCCATTGAGATCGATGTAAATGGGTATTTAGCGAAAAACTTGCTTGTATTCAACAGGTACCGCCGTAGTAGGTTATCGAACAATTCACGGTTGCCCACCTCGCAGGCCAACACGCGGAGCAGCACATCGGATTGCACTCTGACGAATTCGTCATTGCGATCCCGATCATAGAAGAACATATCCTGTTCGTCGTAACAATAGCGAAAGAGACTTTCCAGGCTGGACTCGGCTTTGGCTTTCCAATCCGTTCCGGACTCCCCCAGCTCCTCAGATATGCGGGATAGATACATGCGCTGACAATAAATATTAGCAGTCAGATCCGGTGCCAGAAAGGGCAGAATCGGAGAATCCGGGTGGTAGGCAGAAGCTTCATTCATATAAGGTGTATCCGGAACATGCCAGAATCGGGGGGATAAGTCATGTCCAGTGTCAAACGTACTGAAGGCCTCTACACAGCCGGTTCCTCGTGTATTACGGTTTCGTGCAATCCATTCATCGTAACGAACCATAGCCTTGTACATGGTGCTCAGGAAAGGTGACTGCTTGCCATCATTATCATGAAGCTGATAGTGGTTCCACACACTGCGTGCCAGTGGAGTGACCAACTGAATTTGCCGGAAAGAAGGCCCGGTAGCCGTGAGTTTATACGGAAGCAATCCATCATCTCTTTGCTGCTCGGCTAATGCGAGGTACGTTGTTTCGGATACGGAAGGCAGCAGGCGAGACAGTAACTCCGCATTGATGGTACCTGTGCTCTCTAACCAACATCCCAGATAGATGCCGCCTTCTTGTAAAATGGGATCGCTGTCTCCCATGGGCAGGATGCAAGCAAGCAATTTCTCCACTGCCGCATAATACGTAGCTTCCATTCGTCCGCCCGATGCTGCAAACCGGACACCCGACGCATGCCATTCCTGTAATAACTGCTGATCTTCCGGTTTAACAGGCTGTATTTGATCCATGATCGACATGTTCCGTAGACGATTCAGTATCTCTTCTGTCATATGTTCCTCCTCACAGCCTCTGCTTATTGATTCGACTCAAAGATGCGAACGGTCCCGTTATAGAAGTCGGAGACAGCCTGCTCCACACTTTTTCGTCCAAATCCGATCTCCTGATTCGTCGTTTGAGCTAACTTGGAGAACTCTGCAAATCCCGGCGGGTTGTAGCTTACGTCAAAAGGTTCAGTCTTCGTAGCTTCAGAGACAAGATTTGTATAGTTATAGACAATCTCCTCCACAGGGCCTGCACCTTCCTGAAGAAGAGTACGATTGGCTTCCGTAACGGGCACGCCGCGGTCATTACCGAGGATTTTGGCTGCTTCCGGATCATGAATCCAGAAGTCCATTAACATTGCCACTTCCTTCGGATGTTTGGTATTCGCGTAACCTGATAATCCCTGACTGGATTCAAATACAACTCCCGTTCCTTTAGGACCTCGTGGTACAGGGAGAAGAACCAAAGGATCTTCCGTCAAGCTCTGGAATGCAGCGAGCTGGTTGGATGGTAGGAGAGTCATGGCTGCTTTGCCTGTGATCAACAGGGATTTACTGGTATCATCATGCGGGTTAGAAACCTGCAATTCCGGTGTGACTACACCGCCGGATGCAGAAGTCTTCTCCCAATACTGGAACCATTCAAGAATGTCTTCCTTGGCGAATCCGAGTGTACCGTTTTTCATGTCATATAGTTGTTTACCCCTTTGTTTGAGAAAAATATCCATCCCGTCGACGGTGAAATTATAGGTTCCATAGAAGCCGTCCCCGAGTTTGTCGGATAACGCCTTGCTGATGGTGGCATAGTCCGCCCAGTCCCAATCCGCAGCTGGCAAAGGCATGCCGGCTTTCTCAAAGAGTGCCTTGTTAACAACAATTCCCCGTGCGTTCGCACCGGCAGAGATATGTTGCAACTTCCCGTCGAGACGTCCGTATTCGATCATCGTTTCATCCATACCGTCGAGATTCAGTTCGTTGCCAACATAGGGGTCCAGGTTAAGCAGGACATCTTTTTGGGCATAATCAACGACATTTCCACCGAGGAAAAAGATATCCGGTGCTGTGCCTGATGCCAACTGGGTATTTAGCTTGTCGAAATATCCAGAGGAGGGTGCAAATTCACCTGAAATTTTAATATCCGGATGTTTTGCCTGAAAGATCTTCAGGGCTTCATTCGTAATATCTGCCCGTTTCTGGTCACCCCACCACATGATGCGAAGTTCGACCTGTCCGCCCTCGGTAGTTCCATTGTTATTACCGTCGCCTGTATTATTAGTAGCACCTGTATGGTCTGTTCCAGAGCAAGCTGTTACGAATAACAAAAGTGAAGTGATTATACCGATCATGAAACGTTTGAACATGGTGAATCCCCCTGACTATGGATAATGAGAAACGTGTTGTTACTTCAGACCTGTTGTCGCAATGCCTTCAAGGAAATATCGTTGAAACAGTAAAAAGATGATGGTCACGGGAAGCAGTGACAGGGTAGACATGGCGAGCAATGCTCCCCAATCGGATTGTCCTGAGGGATCAAAGAGAGACCGGATGCCCAGCTGCACGGTGAACAGATCAATTTTGCTCAGATAGATCATCTGGCTGAAAAAGTCATCCCAGCTCCACAGGAAGGTGAAAATCGCTGTTGTAATCAGTGCCGGAATGAGCAGGGGCACTACGATTCTGAAAAAGATCTGTGATTGTCCGCAACCGTCAATGGTTGCACTCTCGTCCAGTTCCCGCGGTATACCGCGTATGAATTGAACCATGAGCAAGATGAAGAAGGAATCCTGCGCGAGCCACTTGGGCAGAATCAGCGGGAAATACGTATTAATCCATTGAAGCTCATTATAGAGAATGTACTGGGGCACCAGAGTAACATGGTAAGGCAACATAATTGTGATCAACATCATGCTGAACCACAGGCCTTTGAATCTGAACTTCAATCTGGAGAAAGCAAAGGCTGCAAGGGAACAGGAGATCACATTACCCAGCACACTCATGACCGAGATCAGCACGGAGTTGCCGAAGAAACGGCCAAAGGAGATGCCCTGCAGACCTTTCCAGCCATTAATATAGTGCTCAAGCGTGAAGCTGGTTGGCAAAAGACTGCCACTGGTGAAAATGAGATGGTTCGGTTTAAACGAACTGAGAATTAACCATAGTACAGGATATAACATCAGCAGACCGAAAAGTATAATGGCGGCATGCCTCCCGGCCTGAACCAGTTGTCGTTTGATTGGCATATGCATTACCTCCCTTCCTGATTATCCCCGTAGAACACCCAAAATCGGGATGTAACAAAGACGATTGCGGTGAATACGCCGATAATGACCAACATGATCCAAGCCAGAGCCGAAGCATAACCCATATCAAAGAACGAGAAACCTTTCAGATACAGGTACAAGGTATAGAACATTGTTGCGTCGAGTGGACCCCCGCGGCCATCTCCGATCACGTAAGCGGGTGTAAACGCCTGGAATGAATTGATCATGCTCATGATCAGGTTAAAAAAGATAACGGGGGAGAGCATGGGCAGGGTGATTCCGAAAAATTGACGTATCTTTCCCGCTCCATCGACATCGGAAGCTTCATACAAGTCTGCCGGGATCTGTTTCAGACCCGCAAGAAAGATGACCATGGCAGACCCAAATTGCCACACGGATAGCGTGATGATGGTATAAACCACATAATCCGGATGTGCAATCCAGGACGGACCAGAGATGCCAAACCAGCTTAGAAACTGGTTGACCAGTCCGTTCCCCTCAAAAAGTTGACGCCAGACGATTGCGATTGCGACGCTACCGCCCAAGAGGGAAGGGATGTAATATACGGTCCGGTAGATGCCGAGGGCTCGAATTCCTTTGTTCAGCGCCATTGCCACCATTAGAGCAAAGGCAAGCCTTAGAGGAACGGATAAAAAGACATAATAAAATGTCAGCCCGAGGGACCTGCGAAAGGTATCGTCCTCGGTAAAGATGTGAACATAGTTGCTAAGTCCAGTCCAAGTTGGTGATGACAGCAGATTGAATTTGGTCATGGATAAGTATAGGGACGCAATCATCGGTCCCAGTGTCAGACAGAAGAGTCCGATCAGCCAGGGCAGAAGAAACAAGTAGGCTGTGGTATTCTGCTGACCGTATAAGGGCTTGGTCTGTTTTTTCATCATGTGCCTCCCTTCTGAATCGATAAAATTCATGGTTAACCCCTGTGAATCCGCTTACAACATGTGTCGTTCTATGGGTAACCACATCATACCGGGGAAGGAGAGAAGCTTGAATCTTATTTCTTCGGATCATGATTATCGATTTTTTCGGAATGCTGCAACCGATAGTCTGAAGGACTCATGTTGAACATTCTTTTGAATTTCGAACTGAAATAACTTGGCGAACTGAAACCTGTCAGTTCAGTAATATCCCATACCGTTAATTGAGTATCCTTCAGCAGTTGCAAAGCATGTTTCATCCGAACACCCGTCACATATTGAACGAAAGAGGTACCTGCCCCTTCCTTAAACAATTCGGAGAAATAGGTAGGGTAATAGTTGAATCGTTCAGCGAGTAACGTCAACGTGAGCTCCTGCATGTAGTTCTCTTCGATATATCGCTTGGCTAACTCTATAACCGTCCCATCCCCATTTTCCGAAGGAAGTTGTTGACCCAGGAAGTCTTGAGCCCATTGCATTAATAAGCGTTCTGCTTGATCTGGCGTCTTAAGCCACAGTATCCATTCCGGGGCCATTGGAAAATCCATCAACAGTGAAATTTGAAAAATAGTTCTTGTCATTCGAGAAGGAGAGAGCTGGAATGCCTCGTGAATTTCCTTATGGATGATGCTGCGGAAGGAGTCCAGTTCTCCACGAATGAGGCAACGATGCAGCGTGCGTGTCGTTTCTTCAGGCAGTAATGGACTATAGTCTGTTCCAGCCTGAGGGTTCAGCCCGCTGACAGCCCGTTCAGCTGAATTCCATGCCAAAAGGGAATGGATATAACCTTCTTTCCAGTGCTCAAGTCCGGATACAGAAAGTCCCATCCCAATCTTGAGTTCCATGGAAAAAACGGATGCCGTATGTTCCGTGAGCTGTTGGATGAATTCATGCTGCATACCATCTTGTACCATGAAATGCATGATGCCTGCGTGTACCGAATCATGAAATACCTGGACATTGTCTGAATCAGACCGGGCGATTTCATAACATACCATCTCGAAAGGAAGATGCATCTGCTCGGGTAATCGATCTTTTCGAATATCCGGCTTGTCCGAGTGACTTATACTCGCGGTGATGAAACAGACCTTCTGATCCTGCCATGATTCGAGATGGAACAATCGGAGTCGTTCTGGCATGGAGGAAGGCGGTAGGCGATTACCTTTGACGAGATCAAGAAGGAAACGTTCCTTCATTTCCCGGTAATACTGAGAGAGTCGCCAATGCAGCAATTCGGAGTCGACTCGAATTTTACGTTGTTCATCCAGTTCCGCTTTGATTTTGCCTAATGTGGCTTTCAATTCATCCCGGGTTACTGGCTTCAGTAAATAATCGATCACCTGGCTGCGGACCCCCGCTCTGGCATATTGAAAATCTTCATAACCCGTGATAATGATAATCTGAATGGAAGGGTTATAACTGCGGCAGGCATCCAAAAGTCTGATGCCATCCATGACAGGCATATTCATATCGGTAATCAGCAAGTCAAAATGTTCAGATTGTAAAAGTTCATCCGCTTCGATCCCGTTAGACGCTTCCCCTGTTATGACAAAGCCCATGCCGTGCCAATCGACTTTCAATTTTAATCCTTCGCGAACTTCGATCTCGTCATCTGCGATTAATACGTTGTACATCATATTCCTCCTGTACGGGTAGAGTCAGTTCAATACATGCACCACTGCTCTCATCGTTCTTCATATGAACCGTGAACAAGGCACCGTAATGTAGGCGGCAACGAGCAATCACATTGCCCAGTCCAATATGCCAGCCTTCATTAAGCAAAATGGATTCCAATGAGGGGGAAGCATCAGGGTGATGCATGTTATGGATTATCTCTGCTGGAATACCCGGTCCGTTGTCGGAAACGCGGATATGCAGACGATCATCTAGCCGATTGATTCGAATCTGAACCTGAGCTGTTGTCTGATGCTGGAAGCTGTATTTCACTGCATTTTCAATAAGTGGCTGTAATATAAACTTGATGATGACCAAGGCGTTCAGTGTGCCTTCCTTTGTTATCGAAATGTTGAGCTTATGACCGAAACGAGTCTGTAAGATGGAGATATAACGCTGCACATAATCCAGTTCTTCGGTTAGGGGAACAAGATCGTCATTGGTGTTAATGGAAAAGCGCATCATTTTACCCAAATCCTCAATGACCTGAACCGTATCTTCTGTTCTACGCTGAATGGCAAGACTGCTTACCAGTTCCAAGGTATTGAACATAAAATGTGGATTAATCTGTATGAGAAGTGCTTTATACTCTGCTTGTTGGCGAAGCAGCTTCAGCTCGAATTCATTCTGGATATGCTGCCGCAGCTGACTGATCATATAACGGAAGGTAAAGATGACATAACTGATCTCACTCTTTACATTTTTATCTGGAGGCAGAAGTGAATCCGCTTGGTCAAAAGCACCTCGTTGCACCTGTCTCATCGCCAGCACCAGTCTGGTCAAAGGTTTGGTTACGCCGTGGGATAACCATGCGGCCGCCAAGAGGGAGACCAGAATTAGGACAATTGTCACCACCACAATCGTGCTTTGGAGCTTATGGAGAGAGAGATACATTTCCTTTTCAGGTGCCAGACCTGCCAACATCCAGCCGGTGCGGCCCAGTTTCTTGAATACAAGGATGTCTCGCTGTCCTTCCTGGTTGGTGAGGTATGCCACACCGGATTTGAGCGGGCTGTTTCGAAATCGATCGATCTCTGCGGTAGCTACAGCACCTAACGTGTCTACCTGCTGTGACAGAATGGGATTTCCTTGCTCGCCCAGTAGAAAAATAGTGCTATTCTCCGCTAGGTGGATACGCCGGAGCGGCTCCAGAAAGTAGGATTCACTGACATTCACCTTCATGACATTCTGCGCTGTAGCATGATGAAAGGTGCCAATAGGCATCAGCAGACTGACCACCGGATTGCCATGATCTATGACACGTTCATGCTGATCGGTGTGTGCAGGTAACCAGCGTTCCCCCAATGTATAGAAATTCGTGTACCAGGATTCTTGTACAAAGGCAGGGTCATATGTTACCTGATTCTCGCTGCCAATTCGCAGTCCATTCCGTCGATAGATGGATACATCCGAGATACTGGTGTAACTGTTGGTTGCCTGAGTGAGGAAACGGCTCATCGCGAGGTTGGCCAGCATCTTTTCTCCTTCCGGAAGGTTAGGATCACTGATCGCGTTATCCCAGTTCTTGCCCATATCACTATTGAAAACAAGTGAGGCAACATCATAGATCTGCATCTGTACCATGTCTACGTATGAACCGTATTCCTCCATTTTCTCAAGAGCAGAGGATTCGATATAAGAGCGAATGACCGTGCGTGATTCCTTGAAGAGCAGGTAGGAGAGTGTGCCAAAAGCGAGGACAAACAGGACAACGATAAAGGCAATCAGGCGGTTTTTTAAAGAGAAGAACATGGATTTCCTCCTTCTACCGAGTCGACTTGAGCGCAGAGTAATTATAAAAATATAAAAAAGACTGCGTGATATGCGCAGCCTTTAAAAAAAATTAATAATGTAGTGAAGACCTGGGAGACTTAGAAACGAACCAGATTGTTGACGTTGACAGGCAAGCCCGTGGCGATGGCGCGATTGGCCGCAATGCCCGTCAGAATGGATCTGGCACCGTCCACATGATTAGCTGCGCGATGGAACGGATCTTCTACAGGCTCTCCGAACAGATCATTCAGCAGCACCGGGTCACCACCGCCGTGTCCACCTGCTTTTTCCTCCACTTCAACCTCATATGGCGCACCAAACATCGGAAGGACCCGCAACGTTTTACCGATCAGAGCACCTTCCTTACTTTTGTCACCTAATGAATTGACATAGGATTGCTCCACAATGTTCATCTCAATCCGGCCTTTGGTGCCGTTAATGGCAATGCGGTAACCTTCCCATGGCTGATAGGCAACGAGGGAGTACGTCAGAATGGCTTTGCTCCGATACTTCACAAGCACACCCATCGTATCCTCAATGTTAATGCCATCCCCAAATACGCTTTGATCCCGCTGATAACCATCTTCCGATTCGGCATCCAGATACATGGACTTCATATGAGCATCCGAATCCAAATGCAGTGCAAAAGGATCTTCCTTCGCGATTGGGTTACCGGTTGCTCGATTGTAGAACTGTGTTACACCGCGTTCTTCTGCGTTTTCTCTGCCGTAAAACATCAGATCACCGAATGCAAACACGGTCTCTGGCTGCGAGCCGATCCAGAAATTCACCAAATCGAAGTGATGGGTGGATTTGTGCACGAGCAGTCCGCCGCTATTACGCTTGTCCCGATGCCAACGGCGGAAATAATCTGCCCCGTGGCGTGTATTCAGCAGCCATTCAAAGTGAACGGACGTGACTTTTCCGATGGTATCATTCAGAATAAGTTCCCGAATCTTCGTATGGTGCGGCGCATAACGGTAGTTAAAGGTAACTCTGACGTTCTGGCCAGTGCGCTTGACTGCATCCAGAATGTCCTGGCATTTCTCCTCATCGATCGTCATTGGTTTCTCGGTGACAACGTCACAACCCAGTTCCATCGCGCGAATGATGTACTTGTGATGGGTACGGTCAACGCTGGTTACGATGACATAGTCAGGCTTCTCGTTCTCAATCATCTGATCAAACTGATCCGCAGGATAGGTGGGTACCTCTGGATAATCGTACTTTTCCTTCAGCAATTGATTCGCGTAGTTCATGCGGACTTGATTTATATCACAAAAGCCGACAAGCTCGGAAGTATCCCTGTAATCCCGGGTTAATGCACCATAAAAGAATTCGGCGCGGCCGCCGGTTCCGACTAATACATAACGTTTCTTGTTACTCATGTCTATCGCCTCCTTGAATATAGCTTTAGACTATAACAAGGGAGTACTTCTTTCGCCGCATTTTATGCGTAACCGCTTTCAAATGCCGCATATTTTGCTATAATTTATGGAAAGGAGAGAGGCCGACATGACAGAACCTTTCAGTGCAGATTTTCATGATCCCACGGATTTATTACATATTGAATATGATCGTCGCATTGGATATTTCTCGATGACGGATGACCACCTGCATGATCATTATGAGTTGTATTACCTGTTGTCTGGCGAGCGTATCTATTTCATCAAGGATCGGACCTACCGGGTAAAGGCTGGTGACCTGGTGTTTGTTGACCGCAATACGGTTCATAAAACCTTGGAGAGTGGCATGCCCGACCATGAACGCATGGTATTGTATTTGAAGCCTGAGCTTTTTGCAGCCATGGCTATTTCAGCGGAGTTAGTCGAAGCCTTGAAGGAGCCCTTCTGCTGGGAGATTCCTATTGTAAGGTTTCCTTCACAGGTCACGGAGGTATTGCAGCGGATGGTTAGCGAAATGGTCGATGAGATGCTTCGTCCTCAACCGGGAAGCATTCTGTTACTTCGTCACCGGGCTATTGAATTGTTGCTTCATGCCCATCGTAATCAGCATCTGGGCAGGTTATGCTCCGATGATCGTGAGCCGGTTCTTCATCCCAAGACACAGGCCGTTGTTCGTTACCTGAATGAGAATTATCAGAAGCCACTGACACTACCGGAGGTGGCGGGGATGTTTCGCATTAGTCCGCATTATCTGAGTCGATTGTTCAAACAAACGACGGGCTTTACCTTCAGTGATTATCTGAATCTGTTACGGGTGAAGGAAGCACAGCGTTTGCTGCGGGAAAGTGAGGAATCTATTACGGATATTGCTTGGCTTGCCGGCTTCAGTAACTTCTCTCATTTTGGCAAGATGTTTAAGCGAACCGTACAGGTATCACCAAGAGTTTACAGGCAGGAAAACAAGGAATCGGGTTCCGTGAGGACCTTATGAGAGGGAGCGAGTATATGATGATTGAAGCGAGATTAAATGAACTGGGGATCACTTTGCCACAGGCCAGTGCCCCTGCGGCGAAATATGCCAATGCTGTTATTGTTAATGGCATCATGTATGTATCCGGGAAAGGACCTGATACCTCGGAACGTGGCAAACTGGGATCAGACTTCACAACTGAGCAGGGATATGATTTTGCCCGGAATGCCGGACTGGAAGTGCTCGCTGTCGTTCGAGATGTGCTGGGTTCACTGGATCAGGTGAAGAGAGTGGTTAAAGTGCAGGGCTTTATCAATGCGTCCGCTTCATACCAGGAACATCATAAAGTCCTGAATGGATTCTCCGATCTGATGATGGAGGTATTCGGGGATCAGGGTGTACATGCTCGTTCGGTATTTGGTGCCGTATCTGTTAGGGACAATTTGCCCTTGATCATTGACTCCATATTTCAAGTAGAGGAGTAGATCTAACCATGACAGAATCGTCTTCATTTAATCCAATTATGCTAACGATTCCCGAGAGCTTCCAAACGGAACGCCTCACGATTCGTGCCCCGCAGTGGGGGGACGGTGCGGCAGTCAATGAAGCGGTCCGTGAAAGTGCGGAGCAGCTGCGGTTGTGGTTACCTTTTGCGGAGAAGATCCCGTCATTGGAAGAGTCCGAGATGACTGTTCGCAGAGCAAGACTGAAATATCTGGAACGTACCGACCTGATGCTTCATCTGCGAGACAGACACACGGATGAATTGGTAGGCAGCAGCGGGTTACATCGCATCGACTGGAATGCACGTTGTTTCGAGATTGGTTACTGGATTCGAACTTCACGAGCTGGTGAGGGGTTGATGACGGAAGCGGTGAAAGGCATTGAGCAATTTGCCATTACGCATCTGGAGGCGAACCGTCTGGAGATACGCTGTGATGCGCGTAATGTGCGAAGTGCCAAAGTAGCTGAAAGGGCGGGTTATACACTGGAAGGCACACTACGCAAGATGCGGCGGAATAGTACAGGTACTTTGGTCGATTATATGGTTTTCTCTAAAGTCAGAGGAATTGAGTTCGAGTAAAAGGGCGGGTAGATATGGAGCGAATTGGTCAGGGAAGAACTGCGGAAATCTATGCGTATTCGAACGAGCACATTATGAAGCTATATCGAATGGATTTTCCATTCGAAGCAGTCCAAAATGAATTTAGAATAAGTGAGTTGGCTTACAAAAAAGGACTACCCGTCCCACAAGCAATATCCTTGATAGAACATACTACGTCGCGTGCTGGCATTGTTTTTGAGCGAATCCAGGGGATTACCCTGTTATCCCTTATCATTCAGCAACCGGAGTTACTAGAGCAGCTGGCGTTTAAAATGGCTGACTGCCATTACAGACTTCATTGCGAACGAGATGATGAAGGAGCACTGCCCTCCCAAAAGCAGATTCTATCCGGAGCAATTCGCAATGTTCGATTATTATCAGAGGGTGATCAAGCGCGAATCCTCTCATACTTAACAATATTGCCTGATCAACAGCAAATCTGTCATGGCGATTTTCACCCCGATAATGTTATGCTCAGTGATGCTGGCGATCAATACTGGGTTATCGATTGGATGACTGGTATGTCAGGAGATCCTGCGGGTGATGCGGCTCGAAGCTGGGTAATATTAATGAGCAGCACTTTGCCGGAGAATACAGAGCCTGCTGTACGAATGGGGTTTGAAACGGCTCGTGAGTCGCTGATTGAATATTACATGCATCATTATATGCAACTGTCCGGGATTACACGTGAATCAATCGAATCCTGGATGCTTCCCGTTGCTGCCGCGCGTCTTGATGAGGATCTGCCTCCTCAAGAGGTGGAACATCTGCTTAAGTTGGTTCAGGAACGGCTTCGTCTGTTGGACGAATAACGATATAATATAGGTAGGGTAGAGAACGAGAGGGGACGAATTCATGCTGCAATCATTAATGGCCATACAATCATACAAGTCAGGTAACACGCCGGAGGCCCAGCAGCCGTGGCTGCAACTGCTGGCAGCAGCAGAGAAACCCCATATTAACCTCGAACGCATTCATTCCATCGCGGAACTTGAGGGAACGAATCCGGTGCTGGATTACACCGAGCGTACACTGCGTGTGCTGGAGAAGCTTCAGGTTTCTTTTTGGGTGCGAGAAATTCTGGAGGAGGTTCTAATCTGGTCAGAGACAGCAAAGGCCGGATCACGTGAGCAGCGGCGTGTATGGCAGAAGCAGGGCGTTAATCTGTTTGTGCACAATGTGGGGTCCGCCCAGTTATACGATCTATACATAGGGGCAAACCACTTGGATAATGACATCAGTAAGAGCGGGGGAACGAGTATAAATCAACCTGGTTCTCTGAGCGATGCCTTAAGTAAGAACGCGGATATAAGCAAGCATGCTGTGTTGACTTCACACACACCAAGGCATGAGGTTATTCGTACTCTAATTGCTACGCATGGACTTATTGGTCAATACATACGCGGGGAGATTCCATTTGCCGAGAATGCTCCGCTGCACGACTTGATCGCCAAAGGATGGCTTACTACAGAAGAACTGCACACCATACTGTTGGCATTAAATGAGTGCATTATTGCAGGCGTTGATCCAGCGTTATGGTTTCAGGTTCAGGCTGAGGTACAGCGAATTGTAGGCTGGATTATTGCTGGACCGGATCATGAGGACTGGAGCGTGAAGGAACGGTTATCCCGATTAAGAAGTTCATCCATCCGGAAGGGAGAAGCTATGGATACGGCTTATGCCAAACTTCAGACGGAACTGGATGTGGAACAGATACTGGCTCCGCTGGCCCATCGTACGCTGTGGTATGTAGAGTCGGCCATGCAGGATTTCTCGTTGCAGGAGATGGTGAAAGTGTTCCTATTGACGCTACGTAGCGAGAGTATGACTCCAACATCCATCGAGAAACAGTCTGATATAGTCCGCCATATCAGCTTCGAACCATTGATGAATACGATGTATTACGACTACAAAGGGGTCAAAAAGCTCAATATTTACAAGAAACGAATGATTGAAAAATATTTGGAACAATACACGTGGGAACAGATTGCGGCAGGGGAGCAGATCGTCTATCCCCATCTAACCCATCGCATGGAGCGTCATGTGGATCTGCCGGATACATTATTCGTGACCTTCGAATTTTCCCCCGCTGCCGAGAAGCTCATCGCATTCTGTATTGAAGCGGAAAAGTCACCATTATATGAGAAGGCTGTGCTGCTGTTATTTGACCTGTTCGGATTGCGGCGGGATGCCTATGACCGGTTCCACAACGAAGAAACGTATTTGTCCGATATGAACAGCTCCGGTGATTATAAAAAAGTACTGCTCGACTATATTGTCGGTAAACGGGTACTTGATATTGGTCCAGGTGGAGGGATTCTGCTGGATCTGATTGAGCAGGAAAAACCGGAAGTGGAGCCGATCGGTATCGATATCTCAGCCAATGTCATTGAAGCGCTGGAGCGCAAAAAGCAGCGTGAGGGACATCGCTGGCAAGTGATGAAGGGCGATGCACTGCAACTGGAGCAATATGTGCAGCCAGGCTCCGTGGATACGGTCATTTTCTCATCCATTCTGCATGAGTTATATTCATATATTGAACTGGACGGTCGAAGATTTAATTCCGATACGGTTGTAGCAGCGCTGAGAAGTTCATTCCGTGTACTGTCACCTGGAGGAAGAATTCTGATTCGGGATGGCATCATGAGTGAACCCGAGGCGCAAAAGCGCCGGATTCGTTTCCTGGAACCGGATGGGATGCGATGGCTGGAGCGGTATGCAGAGGATTTTCAGGGACGTGCAATTCAATATGAACGAATATCAGACAACGAGGTCGTCATGCCAATCAACGATGCGATGGAATTTCTCTACACCTATACGTGGGGGGAAGAGGCATATGTACATGAGATACAGGAACAGTTCGGTATCTTTACGCCGACCGACTATAAGAACTGTATTCTAGAAGCGCTGGGCGAACAAGCCGAAATGATCACCTTCGAACATTTCCTTCAGGAGGGTTATACGGAAGCACTTGGAGAACGAATGATCTTCATGAAGGAAGATGGTTCCCCTGCGCCTTTGCCGGACAGTACCTGCCTGATTGTCATTGAGAAGAAGGGGTTGGCGGACGGATGATGAGCGAGGCCAGTACGTTTTTGTATTTTGTCAGACATGCGGAGTCTAGGTATGTTGAAGGACAAGAGCGCGAGCGTGGGCTGACAGAACAAGGTCATCAAGATGCAGGGACGGTTGCCAGTCTGCTCCAAGGGGAGCAGATTCAACTGTTCTATTCCAGCCCGTATAGGCGAGCGGTGGATACAATTCAGATTCTGGCAGATCGGTCAGGTGGAATTGTGGTGACAGAGGAAGATCTGCGTGAACGCCAGTTGTCGAGTTCGGATGTGAAGCATGATAATTTTCGTGAAGCCAAGCAGCGATTGTACCGCGACCCTACGTATGCATATCCTGGAGGAGAGTCTGGTGAACAGGCTCGCTCAAGGGCGGTAGCGGTGATCGATAGAATTCTGGATAAACATGCGGGTCACAAGGTACTCATCGGAACCCATGGAGACGTGATGACGCTTATTTTTCAACACTATGATGCTTCCTACGGTTATGATTTCTGGGAGAAGACTACGATGCCGGATATCTATAAGTTGCAGTTTGACGAAATGCACAAGTTGATCCAGGTAACAAGATTGTGGGAGTGACAGGTTAATACATGAGAAATACATTAAGCGTGATGAGAATAGAGAGGTGTGAGTTGAACGGATGAAAATGACGCTGTTACCTGATACATACTTTATTGAAAATCTAAGCGTATCCCCATTACAGGATAGAATGTACTGCATATTTGATCTCGAAGGTACGGGCATTAATCCTGTGGTGGAGAGTGTGACACAATTCGGTGCGATGCATTACCAAAGAGGTCAACAATGTAATACAACATTTTCTTCACTTACACGGGCGGACAAACCTATACCAGAAGCCGTGGCCAAATTAACAGGCATTTCGAATGAGGATATGGTAGAGGCTCCGTCGTTTGTAGAAGCATTTCAGTCCTTTCAGGAATTCATTGGTGATAGCGTTCTTGTGACCCAAGCCGGATATGAATATGATCTGCCCATCTTGAAGCGACATTGTGATGAGTATGGTCTCCCGATGTTCACTAATCTGGTATTGGATACAAAAGCGATGTTCACGTACATTCATCCTGAGATTAACGAGGTCGTCTCTACGGATTTTCTGATTCGGTATTACGATCTGAATACAGATGGAGTTCACAGGCACAATGCTCTGGCAGACTGTGGTGTGATCGCTGGTATCTTTGAATGTATCCTTAGTGAATACGAGGAACTTCAATTGAATCATTTTACAGCTGATCCCAAGCGCATGATGAAGCGTTTTGTTATACCTGAGATGTATCTGACATAATGAAGAACTGGAGGGGAGATCGATGAGCAGAACAGATGTGGAGAAGCTGCTGTCGGAACTTAACGAAGGACGGATTCTGACTCAGCAGACATTCGAAGGATTGGATGTAGAGGTTTATCTGGATGACAGGGATGCCTCAACGTTTGCTGACGAGTGGATGCAATCCTTTGAACGATGGGCTCAAGCTACTGCTGTGGCTGAAGAAGAGGTGCTGCGCGCATGCAGGGAACAGGCGTTCAAACAAACGTTAGCACTCACTGGCGAACCTGAGTTAGCGGGGTATGTGAGTGATGATCTGGGTTTAATTGGCGCTGCACTGTTACAGGATATGGTGAATGATATCTTTGTGAACAAGCTGCTGGAAAGTTATCGTCAAGGTAGGTTGCCCCTGCGATAAGCGGGGGTGAGCCATGTTGGCTCTTCTCGTTTGTATAAAAAAATAGCATCAAATGTACATTGTGAGTCGGTTGAAGCATGAGTTACAATTCACCTAAGCACTAGATGAGAATGATAATCATTATACGTTATGTGTATATCATTCTCACGATTATATCAACAGATCATATAGGGGTGAAGGGTATCATGGTAGGTTTTATTAAAGGTATAAAAGGGTGGACGATCACATTACTGCTCATGGGTCTGGTGATTTCGGGATGTAGTACAAACACCGCTACCAATGCGGAACAGACTCCTGCAACTGAAAGTGCAGCTTCGGGAGAAAATACATCCGTAACCGAGACAGAGCCTGCGACACGAGTTGTACAGGATGAATTTGGAGATGTAACGATTCCGGTTCAGCCACAACGAATTGCTGGAATCTATGTAGAAGATTATCTGAAGGCGCTCGATATTACACCTGTCGTGCAGTGGTATAATCCGATGTGGGGTGTGCAGGAGTATTTAGGACTGGATGTGCCGCAATTTGATACTACAGGCAGCATTGAGGCCTTGTTGCAATATGATCCGGATCTCATCATTGTGGATGGGGGAGCGGACATGGAGAAATATGAGATGTATTCCAAGGTGGCACCAACATATCGTTTACCTGAGGAAGTACTGCAGGACGCCGATCAAATGTTAAAAACCATTGCCGATGTTGTAGGTAAATCAGACAAGGGTGAAGAAGTTGCTGCGGCATTTGAGGCCAAGATTGCAGATGCCAAATCGAAACTGAAGGAAGCGGTCGGGGACGAGAGCGTCGCAGTGGTCCGGCTAAATGTTAACGATGACACACTGGCACTGTTCGGTGTGAAAAATCGATTGACCGGATTTATTTATTCAGAGCTCGGTCTAACACCGCATCCTCTGGTTAGCAAGATGGAGGAATATCAGGAAATTCTGTCTGAGGAAGCCATCCCGCAGCTTGATGCGGATCATCTTATCATTTTCCCTTCCAATGGAGAATGGTCATCTCCCGAGAACAAGGAAGCTTTGAAGGTGCTTGACAGCAAGTTATGGCAATCCCTTCCAGCGGTTAAAAACAATCAGGTGTACATCATGGAAAGATCACATTGGCAATCAGGTGCAATTACAGCGAATTCCATGAAAATTGATGATCTCTTGGAAAAGATGACTCCATAGTATAACCCTATAAGAAAGAAAGTTCTTCAGCGAGGGTTGAAGAGCTTTCTTTTTTCGTATACACTATTTCAAATGATAATAATTCTCAGTTAAGGACGATGAACATGTACCCCACGATAATACAATGGATTCCCAAGCCCTGGCTGTGCACGATTCAGCAGATGGAATATATAAACCACGGTAAATCTGAGATCGATAAACGTTTGCTACATAAAAAATCGTCTTCACACTCCATATTTGTTGTTACGTCTGGAAAGGGTTTGATGGTTTACACCGATCGGGAATTTCATTTGGAAAAAGGACTGATTATGTTTGTTCCAGCGGGAACACCGATTAAGATAGAAGACTTTCCTTGCACAGAAAGTAATTTGCAATATTATAAGCTTGATCTGGTCGTGGCTGAGGTGAAAGAAGATATTTCAGGCCATTCGCCTACGATAATCACGACTGAGCAGCAAGAGTTTCTTAAAGGGATTGAAGATCAAGAAGCGCCCCCTCTTATTCAGCTGAGTTACAGTCCGTGGAGTTCCTGTCTGGAGGCCTTGGAACAAATACTGCGACAACAGGTCACTGGCGATTGGCTGAAGCAATGGGAGGTACAGCTTCGTTTCCAAGAGTGGTTCCGTGCCTTGCTTCGCCAGAGTGATCCCGAAACTGATGCACCAGATGACCGTGCCCGTCTTCAAAGTTCAATTCGTTATATTGACGACCACTATGATCTGACTATAACCGTGGACGAGCTCGCGGCAGATATTGGTCTAACCAGAGCCAGCTACACTCGGCAATTCAAAAGGATAACAGGCAAGCTTCCGCTTGATTATGTGAATACGGTTCGGCTGGAGCGCTCGAAGCAACTATTGCAGCTAACGGATGATCGCATCCATGAGATTGCACAGAATGTGGGATTCAGCAGCGAGTATTATTTTGGTCGTCGTTTCAAGCAGTATGCTGGTATTTCCCCCGGTTTATATCGTCGTCATCACCGTCAAGAGGTTCGTGTCTTTGCTCCGTATCTGGAAGACTTTGTGTTGGCCCTGGGCGTAAAGCCTGTGTTGCAATATTCGCATCACTCCTGGGGTAGACAGCATTATTTGGGATTGGATGATGTGCCCGAATTCGATGTAAGCCAGCAGGATGCTCAATTCAGTGCGGGTATTGTACCTGACTTTATCATGCTGAACAAGGGATATGATCGATGGAATCTGGACCGCTTTGAGCAAGTAGCACCTACGTTTTACGTAGATCATCTGGGAGAGGATTGGCGTTCCATTCTTAGATCAACGGCCGATGTGTTGGGAAAGGTGAATCGGGTTCAAGATGTAATTGGTGCGTATGAGGACAAGGCATTGGAAGCTAAAGGACGTTTAACACGTTATATGCGTGGTCAAACGGTGGCGTTTTTGCGTATATCTGCGTCGGATATTACTCTCTATGGGAATCAGCAAGGTTACGTGGGCCCTGTAATTTATCAGGATCTTGGACTAACTCCGCATTCCCGTGTGCAGCAATGGACAAGACATGAGCGCAGGATTTCCATTGGATTGGAGCAGTTAAGCCAACTTGATGCGGATCACTTGTTGATTACTTTTGATACTGGGGATTCTGCTGAACCAGGAATTGAGCGCGAACTGCTCGACCGGGATGAATGGAAACGTCTGCCTGCGGTGAAGAGCGGCAATGTGTATGAGGTGGATTTCATGACTTGGATGAACTACGGTGTGATCTCTCATGGGAAGAAGATTGAGGATGTATTGCGGTTTATGGCTTGAGGAATGGGAGCTAAAACTACAAACAAGCTGGTTTCAATAATTAAATTAAACTCGAAGAAAAATGAATAGGAGAATAGACATCACATGCAGAAAAATATCTGGGCATCGCTTTTAGTAGTAGCTGTTATTGGAACGGTTCCTGTTACAGAGGTACCGAGGACTACGGTTGCCGAATCGCATGAAATCTTGCCTGAAGATCTTCCGGAAAGCTTAAGATATGATTCCGAGCATCCAGATGTAATTTATGTGAAGGATTGTGGGGTCTACGAGAAAGTTGATTCGAGTTTAATAGACTATGGTGAAGAAGAGGTTGTAGTCGATGATTTACAAAAGGTAACAGATAAAACAAATGTAATTGTTGCTTATGAAGCAACTTACGTCAAAAAAGGTGAATGGGAATAAAACATATGACGTTTGAGGTAAGTGAATACTAAAAAATATGAAGTTCCATCAGCATAGCTGAAGGGGCTTCTTTTTGTTCGCTTTGATAAATGAACCAATACAACGACTCAAAAGGCTTGATTCATCTCATTTTAGTGTAGCGTTTACAAAAAAACAGGATAACGAGCACAAAATGCAAAAGCGGATGTCCTTGACTGAAAGATTACGACATACCATTAGAGTGAAGGCTGATCTGTAAGGCAGGATGAAGTCTTCAAGCATAGCCATGAATGGCGGATGGGAGAGCTGTAATGACAAAACGGGTAATTCTGTTGGAAGAAGGTACGGCAGAGATGAAGGGGCTAATGGGCAGTATAGGGGCTGATCTTGCGGAGCTAAAGCATGCAGGTTGGTCTGTCCCGGCCGGATTTGTAGTCACAACGGAATGCTGTCGCGAGTTCTGTACCCGTCTTGGACATCTTTCCGGTGAAGGAGAGGAAGAGATTGTGAACGCGATCCGGCACCTGGAACAGCAAACCGGGAAATTCTTCGGACATTCGGAGAATCCGCTTCTGCTTGCGGTACGTACTGATCGTGATCAATCATCAGATGCTGCCATACATCCATTGTTAAGTGTGGGTCTAAACGATGTCACTGTGGAAGGACTCGCACGTCATACCGGTAATCGGTTGTATGCACTCCAATGTTACCTTCATTACTTAAAGGAATATGGACAGTTGATACATGGAATTCCGTCTGAATTTTTCACAGAAATATCGAGCAACGTCAAGGATGGGGATGAAGCGGAGCTTGAATTAATCATTACCGAATTTAAATATTTAATTGAAGCGAAGGGTCGCAGCCCTTTTCCACAGGATGTCCAACTTCAATTCAATGAAGCTGTACGTGCGGTATATCATTCACAGCGTGTTCAAGCATCCAGATCTCAGAATGAGATCATGCGTAAACCAACTTACTTTTCTTCGGAGCCAGGCGCTCCTGTTCTTATACAGACCATGATGCATGGGAAATGTGGAGACTCAAGCGGGACCGGAACAATATATACGCGTAACCCACTTACAGGAGAGAAGGGAATTATTGGACAGTACGTTTCAACGGGAAACACCGATCAAACGGATCACGGTCTGGAGCGGCTAAGAGATGACCAATCTGAGCTTTATACACGTTTGTTGGAGATAGGCAGCCAGTTGGAGAGACGTGAGGGAGAAGTGCAGGAGATTACCTTTGTAGTTGATTCCGGCGCGTTGTATGTTGTGTACACCCAGCCCGCTCGATTATCTTCTACAGCCTTACTGAGAAGTGCTGTGGATTTTGTCCATAAAGGACTCATTACCAGGGAGGAAGCACTGTTGCGTATCCAACCTGGGCATATCACGGAAGTGCTGAAGCATTATACAGATTCGGGCAGAGAAGAGAGCATTGGAAATCTTCCCACACAGATCCAGCTAGGAACGAATGACGAGCATGCAGCCTCTGAGAATAACTCAGCTTCACCTTCTTCATCCGATCTGCAACTGCTGCTCGAATGGGCTAATGAAGTGAAAGAGTTGACGATACTTTCCAATGCGGATCGACCGCAGGATGCCATAACAGCACGGAAGCTGGGGGCGGAGGGAATCGGGTTGTGCAGGACGGAGCACATGCTGTTGTCACCTGCGCGGCTACCTTTTGTACAGAAAATGATTCTGGCTGATAGTGAATCCGAGCGTAGGAGAGGGTTGGAGCGTCTGTTACCGATGCAACAGTCTGATTTTGAACAGCTGTTCGAAGCGATGGATGGATTCCCGGTAACTATACGTTTGCTCGATTCGCCGCTGCATGAATTGCTACCGGATCTGGGCGTGTTGGAGAAACGACGTGAATGGTTACAAGCCGAGGAGCCGCAGAAGCAAGAAGACCCCCAGAGTGAACTGGAGGAACTGGAGCGCGTCATTCGCAGAGTCAGTGAATTGCACGAACTCAATCCGGCACTTGGGCAACAGTCTTGTCGTCTGAGTACCGTGTTCCCTGAAATTATGGATATGCAACTTGAAGCAATATTCCGTGCAGCGGTGAAAGGCATCCGTCAAGGCTGGTGGGTACGCCCCGAGATTATGATCCCGCAGATCGGTCATGTGCATGAACTTCAGGTGATGAGAGATTTGGTGGATCATGTGGCTGACCAAGTGCTAGGTGAGGAGAGACGGCATTGTCACTATAGAGTTGGGGCGGTGATCGTTGCTCCGAGAACGGCGCTGACGGCGACTCACATCGCTCGCCATGCAGACTTTTTCACATTTGGCACGGATGAGCTGACAGAGATGACGTTTGGATATAGTCGTCAAGAAGCCGAGAAGCGATTCCTTCAACGTGATACGGATTCTCGTACAGTAACGAATAACCCATTTCATGTGCTCGATATTGAAGGAGTCGGGCAACTGATAGAGATGGCGGTAGTCCAAGGGCGAATTCGAAAACCTCATTTGAAAACAGGGATCTGCGGAGAAAATATGGCGGATCTGGAATCGATTACGTTCTGCCACCGTATTGGAATGGATTACGTAAGCTGTCTGCCTGAACAGATCCCTTATGCACGAATTGCAGCTGCACAAGCAGCCATTGAGGAACAGAGAGAGGTTACGAACACACAGAATGCAGATATATCCACCATTGCGTAAACACGCAGCCTATCTTGCACGGAACTTCCATGGAATAGCAAACAGAAAACTGTTATACTGAAATATGCGTTTTGTAAAGGGAACGTAAAATTTCAGGGTAAGGGTTGAAAGCGACCATGTATAATTCCAATAATGAACGAACTTCATCACGGACTTTATTCGCCGTGTTATTCATTCTTATGTTGTTGAAGCTGTCACTGTTGAGGTGTTTCTTTTTCCAGGGTCTGTCCGGCATTGGTCTGTTGACTGACGCATTAGGTGCATTAGCGTTGGTATGCATACTGGATCTGATTGTGCCCAAAGGCTGGAAGAGAACCGTTTATGGGGGATTCAATATTTTGTTTTCTCTGCTTCTGTTCGCGGCAACGCTGTATAACGTTCATTTCAGTTCGGTACCCACATATACCGTGCTAAGTGAGTTAGGTCAGGTTGCGCAAGTGCGGGGCAGTATCGGACCTCTGGTACGACCGGAGCACTTTCTGTTTTTTGCAGACATCGTATTGGCACTGCCAATATGGTTGATTATGCGCAGACGTGCAGGTGGGCGTAACCGCAGCAGTTACCGCGATAGCGGTCTGACGTTCGGCAGAGTTCGCAGACGTTACTGGGGCAAGCTCGGTGTTGCGCTTACCGCTGCATTCTGCATCGTGTTGTCTGGCAGTTTTATTGTCAAAGGTGAAACGATTGATAACGAACTGGTTCGCGCCGAAAATCTCGGTTTTCTGAACTACCAGGTCTCATCTGCTATTATGACAAGCAAAGAGAATGAGGCCATTGCGAATGGCAACATTAACGAAACGATTGCCAAGATCAATGACTTGGTTAGCAAGTATCCATATCAGGATAAACCGAGTGACGGCTCAGCCGTGAAGGCCAAATATTTTGGTCAGGCCAAAGGCAGTAATCTGATTGTACTGCAACTGGAGTCCTTTCAGAATTTTCCAATTAATGCTTCATTGGACGGTCAGGAATTAACGCCGGTATTGAATGATCTGGCGAAAGAAAGCTATTATTTCTCTCATTTCTTCCAACAGATTGGACAGGGAAACACATCAGACGCTGAATTCATGTCGAACACGTCTATCTATCCAACCGGCGTTGTCCCCATGTCGGCAGGGTATAGTGACCGCGAATTGCCAAGTCTTCCAAAATTACTGGGCAAAGAGGGATATGAGTCCGAGACGTACCACGTCAATGACGTTACCTTCTGGAACCGGAACAAGATGTATCCGGCCCTCGGATTCACTCGTTACTTCGACAAGCCGAGCTTCGAGAATGACAAGTTTAATGATTTTGGACCATCAGATGAAGAGTTGTACCGTGTAGGTGTGGAAAAAATGACTGCGCATCAGGCTGCAAATCAGCCGTTCTATGCTCAGTTCATCACGGCATCAAGTCACTCGCCGTTTACGGTTCCTGCCGATCGTGCACGAATTACGATTCCCGCGACGATCACAAACAAACTGCTTCACGATTATCTGCAGTCGATCAACTATACGGACTATGCCATTGGTCAACTCATTAATGAGTTGAAGGCCAACGGATTATGGGATAACACAACCCTAGTGCTCTACGGAGACCACTTCGGTCTGCCTGCTGACGAAGAGATTACACAACAGATTCAGGCTAATCTCGGTGTCCCTTATGACGGTAAAGTAAGTCGATTCAACATTCCGTTAATGATTCACACACCGAAACAGAGCAAAGGGCAAGTCATTGAGCAGCCAGGCGGTCAGCTGGATATGTTGCCAACAATCATGAATCTGATGGGCGTTTCGCTCCAGGACGAGAAGTTCACTGCCTTCGGACATGATCTGCTCAACATGGATCATAATGCCTTCGGTATCCGGTATTACTTGCCGACGGGGTCATTTGTCAACAATGACATCATGTTTATTCCGGGTGCAGGGTTTGATGATGGAACAGCTTACTCACTCAAAACGTATGAGCCGATAACGGATTTGGAACCCTATCGTGCCGACTATGAACATGTGCTCAGCCTGATGAAACTGTCTGACGAGTATGTGAAGTTGTTACCGAAACGTGCGCCATAACTGAGTTTTTCTGAAAGAGATTAGATCTCAACGCTACATCCAAACGTCACCAGTTCAAAACTGGTGGCGTTTTTTGCATGTTTCTTACACAAGTGTGGTAATAAAAGAGGATAACTAAGTTTGAAACTGTAATAATTAATGTTACAATGGAACAAGCAAGAATGAAGTGAGCAATAGCGTGTAACATCCGCAAGAACTCATATTCATAGAGATCAAGAACCTAACAGATGAGAGGATTGAATATATATGAAACTAAGTGTACTCGAACACGGACATATCAATGAAGGACGGAGTGTGCAGGATACGCTGCAGGAAACGGTGAAACTCGCGCAACATGCGGATCAATTGGGATACTCCCGCTTCTGGATGTCGGAGCATCACGGTAGTGGTGCACTGTCTTTTTCCAGTCCTGAAGTGATGATTGCACATGTTGCTGCACATACGGATCACATTCGGGTAGGTTCCGGTGGAGTCATGTTACCTCATTATAGTGCCTATAAGGTTGCGGAGAATTTCCGTCTGCTGGAAGCGTTGCATCCGGGGCGGATTGACCTTGGAATTGGCAGAGCACCAGGCGGAATGCCGATTGCCAGCAGAGCGCTGAACGAAGGCAAATCATCGAATGTACAATTCTTCCCACAGCAGATTGCGGATCTAGGCGGATACTTCCACGAGCAATTGCCTGAGGATCATCGGTTTGCGTCTCTGGTAGCCGGACCATCGGTTCCAACGGTACCCGAAGTGTGGTTGCTAGGTTCCAGCTCCGAAGGTGCGAGGATTGCAGCTGCGCAAGGGACGTCGTATGCGTTTGCCCAATTCTTCGGTACACCAGGCGGCGAAGAAGCAATGAAACATTACCGTAGACATTTCAAGCCGTCCATCCTGAATGACAAACCCCATTCCATGATCGCTGTCTCGGCGTTCTGTGCAGAGACAGAGGAAGAAGCGGCTGAACTGGCGCGCAGCAATGAACTATTCTTCCTGCGACTCGGACGGGGACTTGAACAGAGTTCCTTCCCATCCCTGGAGACGGTGAACAACTATCCATTCACAGCGATGGAGATGGAACAGATCCGTCAACGTCGTTCTTTTTCCATCGTGGGTACACCGGATCAGGTGAGAGACAAAATTACCGCTATGGCTGAACGTCATGAAGCGGATGAAGTCATTATCGCGTCAGCGATCCATTCGTTCGAAGCACGTCTACGCTCATTCGGCTTGATTGCAGAAGCCTTTGGACTCAAGCAGGACTAATAATCAGCAAGCGGGAATAACTACTCTGAACAGACCGGAATTTTGCTCTTGCAAGGTTCCGGTTATACTCTTGCTTGATCAGGGAGAGGAGAGAGATTCATATGCGCAGATGTGTCATTAGTGATATTCATGGCTGTTACGATGAAATGAATGCATTGCTTAAGCTTGCAGATTATAATCCTTTGCAAGATGAGTTGATTTTGCTGGGTGATTATGTGGATCGCGGTCCAAACAGCAGGCAGGTCATCGAACAGATTATGCAGCTTCAGCAACGGCACAATATTATAGTGATTAAAGGCAATCACGATGCCATGATGGTCAAGGCGCTGACTCAGGATGTTGAGCAATATGATCAGCATTGGATTCGTAATGGTGGATTAAACACGATGGCAAGTTATCTGGATCTGGAGCTTACATATGATGAGCAACAGATCGATTGGGAAGCTTATGCTGAAGCCAAACAGTGGATACGTACACATTATGAACATCATCTTCAGTTTCTGGATCAGCTTCCGCTGGTGTACGAGATACCGGGTTATATTTTTGTGCATGCCGGGATCAACCCGGATATCGAAGATTGGAGAAACCAGTCCGAGCGGGACTTCATTTGGATTCGGGAACCATTCTATTCCAGACCAACGGCGATTAGAGAGACGGTCGTATTTGGACACACACCCGTGAAGCATTTGCATGATGAGTCAGGCATTTGGTTTGACCCGAGCGGAGACAAAATTGGCATTGATGGTGGTTGTGCCTATGGAGCACAATTGAACATGCTGGAGATTAACGAGGATGGCAGTCTACAGACCTTTTTTGTACGGCAAGGGCAGAGCGTGGAAGAGTCCGAGATTTAATATTTTCGTTGCGTATCAGGAATTCATATGCTAATTTATAAGGTTGTACGATGGAATAAATAGGATACATATCATATCGACTTGAGGGGAATGAACCAAGTTTGGCTATCTATAATCTGGATCAACTGCAACATCACATTTTACTCTGTAATGGTGGAACATGCATGCGTAACGATGGGGAAGAAGTAACTCAGGCGGTACGGGACGAGATTGTTAAACAGCAGGCGGGAGGATTCATCCATACGACTCGTACCAAATGTAATGGTCAGTGTGACAACGCATGCGTGTCGATTGTGTATCCACAGGGTGACTGGTATGGCCAGATGACACCGGATTCAGGCAGAGCACTCGTACAGGCCTTGTGCGAAGGCGAGAAACTGGAGAAACACTTGATTGCGAATGTGGCCAAGACCTCTGTGAAATAGAATTACAGAGAGGATATTATTTTTTTCTAAGATGACTTACCTGAGAATGATTTGCAATTAATTCGCTGTAACGGGATTGGAATTAAGCCTTATAAGCGCTATAATCAGTAGGGTATGATTAAAATATGACATGTATTATTCTATATAAGTTCAACTAAACGTTTTACACGAGAACGGAGAGGACAGAAAAAAGCTGGAGAAGCGGAGCGCTCGCCTAAAAGCTTTCTGAAAGAAAGCTGCATCGGAAGCGTATGCTTATCACCGGATTTAACCTTTAAAAAGGGAATCAAAAAATCTGGGGATAACAGCGACCGGAAGGTTATTCTGTCATCGGAGTGGCAAGTGTAAACATTCTTTGGTTAAACTTATATAAATGAGAATTGACGGAGGGCTATAAATATGGAAAAAGCGTTAATCTTCGGTCACAAAAATCCCGACACGGATACGATCTGTTCGGCAATCGCCTATGCGGATCTCAAAACAAAATTGGGTCAGGACGTTGAAGCTGTTCGTCTCGGCGAAGTCAATGGTGAAACCCAGTTTGCACTGGATCATTTCAAAATTGAGGCACCGCGCCTGATTAAAACAGCTTCAAATGAAGTAAACAAGGTTATTCTGGTTGACCACAACGAGCGTCAGCAAAGCGTAAGCGATATTGAGGAAGTGACTGTCGTGGAAGTTATCGACCACCACCGTATTGCTAACTTTGAGACAAGCGGACCTCTGTATTTCCGTGCAGAGCCTGTAGGTTGTACTGCAACCATTTTGAATAAAATGTACAAAGAAAACGGCATCGAAGTGAGTGCGCCGATTGCTGGTCTGATGCTGTCTGCAATCATTTCTGATTCCTTGTTGTTCAAATCCCCGACTTGCACAGAGCAGGATGTAGCCGCTGCGCGTGAACTGGCTGCCATTGCTGGCGTAGATGCAGACAGCTATGGTCTGGACATGCTGAAAGCCGGCGCGGATCTGAGCCAAAAAACAATTGCTGAGCTGATTTCCCTGGATGCCAAAGAATTCGTAATGGGTCAAGCCAAAGTGGAAATTGCACAGGTTAACGCTGTAGATGTGAACGATGTTCTCGTGAAGCAACCTGAGCTAGAAGCAGCCATTGAAGCGATCATTTCCAGCAAAGGTCTCGACCTGTTCGTATTTGTCGTAACAGACATTCTGAACAACGATTCTGTGGCTCTGGCATATGGCGCATCCACCAAAGCTGTGGAGAAAGCCTACAATGTGACACTGTCTGATAGCAAAGCGCTCTTGAAAGGCGTAGTATCACGCAAATCACAGATTGTACCGGTTCTGACGGAAGCATTCAACACGTTATAAATCGGACAGATTGGCGTATTCATACGCTGATAGGTATTACAAATAATAGCAACGACATCCTAGCCTGCTCTGATCGGTACATGATCAGGACAGGCTTTTGATGTGGAGGAGGAAGAATCATGATCAAAAATGAAAAAATCAAAGCAGCCGAAGTACAGCTTACCGGATTGAATGGTGAAGATCTGGGCGTGATGCCCACAAAGGAAGCCCTTCTACTTGCGAAGCAGCATAAAGTAGATCTGGTGTGCTTGTCCTTGATGACCAGTCCGCCGCCATGCAAGCTGATCGGTGCAGGAGCAGCCAAAGCGGAAGCGCAGCAGGCGAAGAAAAAAGCGAGTAAATCCCCTGATAAACGGAAAGTAAAAGAAATTCGTTTGAACCTTGCAATGGAGGATCATGACCGGGATACCAAGCAATCTCAGGCGGAACGCATCCTGAAGAAAGGTGATTCGGTAAAACTCGTCATCCAGGTGCATGGAGCCAAAGAGGGAGCTGCTGGCAAGGAATGGGCAGAGCAACTGAGCAAATCGCTGGCTGAATTCGGTAGTAAAACGACGGGTGTCCAGGTAAGTGGTAAACAGGTTGTCGTGCAACTGGACCCCCATGCGTAGATTGCCAGACGATTATTGAGATAACACATAGCAAGGCCAATGTGAATGCAGTAATGATTATTCGAATGTGAGAAAAGCCCAATGAATGGCAGGGTAACTGCTGTACCATTGGGCTTGTTAATCGTCACTTGGATTGATATATCAGGGATGCAACTCAAGGCGAAATCCGTTTCTGTATCATTAATTCAGCTGCGTAAATAACGACTGCCCCCAAGACGTACATATAACTGTCCGGGTAATACAGGTGTAGAAGCAGCGGCAACATTATTCGGGTTGTTCTTGGCGAATCGAGATAAATAAAAGAAGTCCGGATAAATAACCATATCCATTAAGTAAGCAGAGACCCGGCTACCTGGAACGCGGAACTGATTCAGGGTACGTATTATTTCTCCGCCGCTTGCAATGCCAATCCCATGGCCATAATACCAGTCCTCGCGCAGCATAATCGTATTCTCTCCCTGCCATTCGGGGGTTTCGGGAGAAACATCCGGATTTTTGAAATACAGTACATCTCCTGGAAGCGCGGTTTCACTACCATTTTTTTCGATCAATCGCAGGTCGCTGTCATAATGCCAGTCAAAGAGCAGCAGATTTCGAAACAGCGAATTAAAAGCATCTTCACGAATGCTTCCCAGCACGCCACCATACAGCACAATGACCGTGGCTGTTGCACATTCAAAGGCATACAAGTGCCCATTCCTCCAAATATCCCGGATGCCGTCAGCGGGTGTTACGTTCGGTTTAAGCTCGAATCCACCCTCTGCATTTCGATTCCAGAAGGCAGGATTACATCTGGATTTTTCAAAGGATGCAAAATTCACCCCGCTTCGATCCAGTCCTTCTGCTGCATTCACGAGCGAGCCTCTCAAGTCCCATTCAAATCGAAGATGATCCATGGATTGGTAAACATATCTCGTTGGACGATCCTGAAGTTGCTGTAACCAGTACCATTCAAAATCAGACCATTCCGAGCGGTTCAGCAGGGCGGGTTGATTTGCGACAATGATCATCATTCATAACCTCCATTCCTGTTTGAATATTCAACATTGTATTATCAGTAGAGCACGGGTATTGTGTAGTATATGACGCGATGTGTTCGAATTGGTATGTACATATTGAATGTCCCGGCATCCAAGCTTAAAAATGTCGTTTCCTGTGAACATTTTGTGTGACCTCGTTTATAAATCATGGCATTTGGGGTAGTACTCTATAGATGAAGTTATGTTCAAGCGGGTCTATTCATACGGAATACAATCAGATTCTCATAAAGGAGGACACGTGATGTCGAAATCCATTACAGAGAGCCGATCTCTGTTCGAACAATTGTATACACACGCACCAATCGGCATTGCTGTCGCATCGCATGTAAATGGAAAGTGGTTGCAGCTTAATCCTGCATTTTGCGAGATGCTTGCATATAGTGAAGAAGAACTGCTCGATACTTCGGTCGTACATATGATCTGCGAAGAAGATCTGCACATGGAGGAATTCCGCAGCAAGTTCTGGGAAATGACCCATAAAACAAGGGAGATGTACGAGACGGAGGTTCGCCTGAAACGCAAGGACGGTTCGTTATTATGGGCAACCATTAGAGCTTGCATCGTACGGGATGAAACGAGTGGTGAACCTTTGTATCTGCTCGTACAAGCTGCTGATATTACGAAACAAAAAGATGCAGAGGAAATCCTTATTGTGCAACGTAAGCAATTGGAGGAGAGCAGTCGCATCTCGAGGCTGCTGGCAGAGTCTTCACTGGACCTGATTGCAATACATGATGTCGATTCCAGTCGTACATTTAAATATGTTTCGAATGCATGCAAGAGCATGCTCGGCTATGAGTTGGAAGAAGTGATAGGTAAGCCTGGAACATTCGTTATCTGTCCGGAGGATGTGCCCTTGGTTGAAGCGTATATGGAAGAGCAGAGAAGGGGTCTGGCTCCCAAACGGCTCAGTTATCGCCTGCAACATAAGGACGGATCTACGGTGTGGGCAGATACCATTACACATTATGTCTATGACAGTGCAGGTGAATTGTTAGAACTCGTCGCTGTAACCCGGGATATCACAGCCAGCCAGCAACAACAGTTAAGCATGCAGGAGTACAGATCATTATTTGACTGTAATCCCCTGGGCGTGGCTTCTCTTGATCTGGAAGGCAATCTGCTGAAAGCCAATGTGGGTCAGGAACAGTTGACGGGACACAGCAAGGAGGAGCTGCTGAGCCGACCTTTTGATCACCTCATTGATCCTGTGGATCTGGAGAAGACACGATATCATTTTGAGGAAACGGTGAAGGGCACGGCACAGAGCTATGAGATAGGCTTGATTCACAAAAATGGACAGCGAATTGAAACCAATGTGATTAATGTTCCTATTATACTGGAGGATAAAGTTGTAGGTGTCTATGGGATTACCAGTGACATTACGGAGTCCAAACGTTATGTCGAGGAAATCGAGAATCTTAGTTATGAACGGGCATTGATTTTGAATGGCATGTCTGAGGGTGTTATTGGACTGGACCTGGAAGGGAATCTGAACTTTGCTAATCCGGCCGCTGCGGAGATCATGAACTTCTGTCCAAGTGAAATGAACGGCAAACCTCTTGAACAGATGATGATTCAGATGCAGAGCGAAGGAATCCCTTACCCATCCAAGGATACACCAATTCTACAGGCTGTTCGTGAGGGACGAGGTCTGCCGCGTACCGAATCCGTTTTTTGGAGACAGGATGGGTCCAGTTTCCTGGCGGAGTTCCAATTGAAGCCGATTATGGATCAGGGTAGAACCCGTGGAGCCGTTTTGGTTTTCCGTGATATGACATCTGTGAAGGACATCATACGTGCCAAGGAAGCAGCAGAGCATGCAGACCGAGCGAAGTCCGAGTTTCTGGCTATCATGAGTCATGAGCTTCGAACACCATTGAATGGCATCATGGGCATGGCCCACCTATTAATGGAAACCGAGCTGGATGATGAACAGAAAGGCTTTGCAGAAATCATGATTGATAGCGGCGAATCTCTTTTGTACATTTTGAATGAAATCCTGGATTTCAGCAAAATCGAAGCAGGCAAAATGGATCTTGAGCGCGCACCTGTAGATATTAAGGCGATGCTGGGTGGAGTGATTGAACTGTTTGCGCTGAAGGCCTCAGAGAAAAATATTGAACTCTTTTGTGAAGTGTCGGATCACATTCCTGAGCGAATTCGGGGGGATGAGACACGAATTCGGCAGGTGCTGATTAATCTGGTGGGTAACGCTGTTAAATTCACAGAGCAGGGTCGTATTCAGGTGAGCGTTGGTGCTGATTTTTCAGATGAGCATGGTCGGGACAATCTGATGTTGACCTTTAAAGTAAGAGATACAGGAATCGGTATTCCAACAGAAAAGCAGCATCAGTTGTTCCAATCCTTCTCACAGCTTGATCCGGCCATCAATCGCAAGTTTGGCGGGACAGGACTGGGGCTTGCGATCAGCAAGAAACTGGTGGAATTAATGGGTGGAGCGATTGGCGTACAGAGTGAGATCGGTGAGGGAGCAGAGTTCCAGTTCACCCTCGTAGTGGAGCGCTGGCAAGAAGAAAGTAGTGACCCGATCGAAATTACTGAGAATGATGAACTGCAATTGGATCGAGCCAGTCTTGCCCATGACCTCAAAATATTGATTGCTGAAGATCAAGCGGTCAACAGCCACCTGTTGGAGGAGATGCTGCGCAAGTTTGGCGGAGTATGTGATATCGTTGAGAACGGTGCACAGGCCGTTGATTCATTGAACAAGGTTCAATATGACCTGGTGTTCATGGATATTCAAATGCCCGTTATGGATGGGATTGAAGCGACCTGTCGAATCAGACAGAGCCATCCAGAGATACCGGTTATTGCAGCGATAACTGCTTTTGCAGGTGCGAGTGACCGCGAGGAGTGCTTGAAATGCGGGATGCAGGACTTTATTAGCAAACCGTTCCATTCCGCGGAGATCAGCCGTGTATTAAATACATGGGTTCCATATATTCGCTCTCAAAGGGTAACGTAACAGAAAAATAACCTGTGCCTTGAATTCAAGGTACAGGTTATTCTGTCATTTACGACCAGCCTCCGATTAACCCGGAGAGGGTTACGCATTCGTCATCTTCCAAATCTGCAATCAGAGTGAGTTCTTCGTTGTCTTGTGGATCAACGGAGAATAATTCACGGCGTCCGTCCTCATGCACAATAATGACTAACTGCTGGCCGCCCTTTGTATCAAACTGGTACTTAACTCCAATACCAGGTAGTGGGCATTCGCGGATATTCATGAAACCTGTCACCTCTTTAGCTTTGCTGAATAAAAAATTAACCGTTCACACAGTACGGATGTATTCTACTATCCACAACACCGTTTGGCAAGTCACAAATAAAATTGGTGTGAAGGAATTAATTTTTTCCGCGATGTGATCCTGCACTATGTCTCTGTCTGGCCCGTTTGCGACGAACCAAAAACCAAATGAGCAGAGCAACGATGAATAATAGGCCAATGACTGCAACGATGATGATGTTCCGAATGTTGGGGACCTGTACAGTCAGATCCAGTTTATTCATCTGGAGGGGGGAAACGTGCCAAATGAGCGTTTTTCCGCCATCCTCTACCTGATCCGCATTGGAATCAGCTGCCTTGATAGGCAAAGACAACTTAAAATCAAAGTTAACATCTTTTAACAAGAGGTTCTTAAGAAAGCTAGGCACCTTGTTAATCTGATTTTTGATCTCACCATCCGGCATGGATTCCATGAGGTCGGCTTCTGCTGTAATGTGCATCTTGGAAGTGAAGAAGCCGGGAGAAGTTGATTGTTCAACTTTGATCCCTTGTGGTAACTTGGACGTATCAAAGTTGGTTGTATTGCTTTTTTCATAATGGGTGGTCGCTGTGAGTTGCTTCTGATCTCCCTGTTCCGAAACCTCTGCCTGGAAGTTATTTCGATTCAATGCATCTGCGATCAGAGGCATGAGATTGTCTTGTCCAATCTTTCCAAGAGCGGAGTTCTTTACGTTGAGATTGAGATCCAGATCCGTTGATCCGTCCATATTCACCGTTAGATGGGCTTCTCCATCCGCACAGGCGGATAAAATAGATAACATAAGGACTAGTAGAACAGTAAGCATTAGCTGACGTAAGGGGATGCGAGTCGACATGTCTTTCAACCTTTCTGCGTAAAAATCCAAATTCCATTTCATAGAAGTATAGTATACACCGTAAACATGGCGGATGAAACTTTGAACCCTGCAGTGAGGTACGTATGATATAGTGCCCTGTGGGAAATAATCAATATGTTAAAATTGAAGATTTCGTATTTTTGTCAATGTTCGGTCAATTCAAACGGTGTTTCACCGTGTACACTAGTAGTAGTGTGATGAATATACGGAAGCAGGGAGGTTACATTCATGACATATATCATTATTATGGCCGTTATTATGGTCGTGGGCATGGTCGGAATGGGCTGGTTCTATCAGATTATGGATAAAGACCAAAGCTAGTATTTTTTAAATGTGAAAAGAAGAGAGACAACCTATAAGCTGGCTTCGCTAATGCGAGGCGGGCTTATTTGTGTTTGAAAGTTTTTTGAAGAAATGATCTTACATTAGCACGTAATATATGTAGTCAACAATGTTGTACAAATTTGACCGATGGACAAATATTTTTCGTAAAGATGGGATTTTTTAGCTGCTCTTTTGTATAATAGGGGTTAGTTTAACTCGGGATACTCTCGAGATTCTGCCAAACAGGAAAGGGTGTACATAAATGAAATTTAGTGAGTATACGTATACACGTCCGAATCTGGAACACATCAAGACATCTTTCCGTGAGCTGTTGAGCGGTTTTGAAGCTGCGACAACGGTTGAGGAACAGAGTGGGTTCATGGATCAGATTAATGCGCTGCGCAGTGATTTTGAGACGCAAGCCCAACTGGTCTACATCCGTCATTCCATTGATACCAATGATGAGTTTTACAAAGCGGAGAACGAATTTCTGGATGAAAATGCACCCATTGTGCAGGAATATATTACGGATTTTTACCGTGCACTGGTTAACTCGAAATTCCGCAATGAATTGGAGCAAAAATGGGGTTCACAGCTGTTCCAACTGGCGGATCTTTCACTGAAAACATTCAGCCCGGAAATCATTGAAGAACTCCAGAAGGAGAACAAACTTTCCACAGAATACAATCAGCTGACCGCTTCGGCCAAAATTCCTTTCGAAGGTGAAGAGCGCACGTTACCACAGCTTCATCCATTTGAACTGTCCACGGATCGCTCCATGCGTGAGCGGGCTTCGGAAGCCAGATACACGTTCATGGCTGAGCATGAGGCTGAATTCGATCGTATTTACGATGAACTGGTTAAAGTGCGTACACAGATTGCGAAAAAACTGGGATATCCAAGCTATGTGGAACTCGGCTATGATCGCATGAACCGTACGGATTATAACGCAGAGATGGTAGCCAACTTCCGGGCCCAAGTTCGCGATTATATTGTACCTGTAGCGACCAAGCTCAGAGAGCGCCAGCGTAATCGGATTGATGTGGATACACTGTATTATTACGATCAGGGCTTCAGCTTCAAGACAGGTAACCCGACACCTAAGGGTGATGCGGAATGGATTATTGAGAATGGTAAAAAAATGTACGCTGAATTATCGCCAGAGACGGATGCATTTTTCCAGATGATGACCGACAACGAGCTTATGGATCTGGTCAGCAAAAAAGGTAAACAAGGGGGCGGATATTGTACGTTCCTGAACGATTACAAAGTGCCGTTTATCTTCTCCAACTTCAACGGTACATCCGGTGATATTGATGTATTGACACATGAAGCAGGTCATGCTTTCCAAGTGTATGAGAGCCGTGATTTTGCAGTGCCTGAATACAACTGGCCGACATATGAATCGGCTGAGATTCATTCCATGAGTATGGAGTTCTTCACATGGCCTTGGATGCAATTGTTCTTCAAGGAAGATACGGACAAATACAAGTTTGATCACCTGTCTTCCGGTTTGTTGTTCATTCCGTATGGTGTAGCTGTGGATGAATTCCAGCATTTTGTATATGCGAACCCGGATGCGACACCAACGGAGCGTAAGCAGGCATGGCGTAACATTGAGAAGACCTATCTGCCACACATCAATTACAAAGATAATGCTTATCTGGAGCAGGGTGGTTTCTGGCATAAGCAGGGTCACATTTTCTCATCGCCGTTCTATTACATTGACTATACGTTGGCACAGATCTGTGCATTCCAGTTCTGGAAACGCAGCAACGAAGATATGAAGTCCGCATGGGCCGATTACCTGACATTGTGCAAAGCGGGAGGAAGTTTGTCCTTCACAGGATTGGTTGAACTGGCTGGATTGAACTCACCATTTGAGGACGGTTGTGTTTCCTCCGTAATTGGAGATATTGAGGCATGGCTTGACGGTGTGAACGATAAGGCGCTTTAAGCCTTCGTAAGGATAAGGATGTCTCTATGAAAGTTCCTTCGTAAGGTATAAGTAGTGGATAAAGCTTTAAGATTGATAGGCAAGACGGCTTGGATACCTTCGGGTGCCTGGGTCGTCTTTTTTCATTACGGGTAAAAATCAACCTCGGTGTAACATTTATCGTGTTCATTGTGATTTATTTCACTATATCTGAAAACGGATTCAGTTACAATGTAGATAGTAAATCAGGGGTTACAGGAGGCTGGTTCAGATGGCAACACATGCATATTATGTTCCGCCCGTGAACTTGATGGGTAGAGGATGTTTACAGGAAGCAGGCCAGATGATTGAACAGATGGGTATCTACAAAGCATTGGTCGTAAGTGATTGTCAATTGATAACTTCAGGCGTTGCAGAGCAGGTACTGTCTATATTAAGAAAATCAGGGATAGACTATGTCGTATATGATGAGGTTCAGCCTAATCCAACATGTCAGAATGTACATGACGGACTTCAATTATTCCAGGATCATGGCTGTGACGCCATTATATCGATAGGCGGAGGTTCACCGCAGGATGCTGCCAAAGGTATTGGCATTGTAGCTACCAACGGTGGGCATATTCGTGAATATGAAGGATTGCATCAATCGAAACATAAGTCCGTGCCACTTGTGGCTTTTAACACAACGGCTGGCACATCGAGTGAGGTGACAATGAACTACGTGATTACAGATGAGGAACGTAAAGTAAAGATGGTAATGGTGGACCGTAATAGTCTGGTCTCCCTGTCGGTTAATGATCCGGAGCTGATGCTCAGCAAGCCAGCAAGTCTCACAGCGGCTACGGGAATGGATGCCTTAACCCATGCCGTGGAAGCGATGGTTACGCCCGGTGGATTTACAGTGACAAGTGCGACAGCTGCAGCAGCTGTTGAATTGATCTTTGAATATTTGCCAAGAGCGGTGAGAGACGGCAGTGATCTGGAAGCGCGGGAACATATGACGTACGCATGTTTCCTTGGCGGGATTGCTTTTAACAATGCGGGTCTGGGTTATGTCCACGCGATGGCGCATCAACTGGGTGGCGTATATGATCTGCCGCATGGGGTATGCAACGCCATGTTACTCCCCTATGTGGAGGAGCTGAATGCCAAGCATGTACCGGGCAAATTCCGTCACATTGCCAAAGCGATTGGTATGGATGTGAAGGGTAGAAGTGATGAGGAGTGTTCCGATTACGTTATTGGGGCCATCCGTCAGCTATCGAAGGAAGTTGGCATCCCTGAGAAACTGTCTGAGCTGGGTGTGAAAGATCCGGATGTGGAACTGCTTGCCGATAACGCGATGAAAGATGCCTGTGCACCAGGCAATCCCTATCAACCGTCCAAGGACGAAGTGATGGAGCTATTCCGCAAAATTATATAGACTTTTTCAGAAACGGATATATCCAAGTACGATCCTATTGATGTTGAGGATCACGGATTATCCAATTCAAAAATAATAGACAAAATGAGCCGAGATCGAAAGTCGGCTTTTTTGTCGTGTAAACTCGATATTTTTACTTATTTTTCCACTTAATAATTGCACAAAAACTAAAGGATTTTGCTTCTCTATTATCGAATACAATATGAATAACAGAGGCACGAGAAAGGGTGATCTTACCCGAAACTTGATGTCGATGTTTTCCAGTAAGATTCCCCAGTCCGTTTCGTGTTTAATGTTAAATAGGAGTATTCTATTTCATTGCTCACGAGCTACATCTTTAGTTCTTCATTTAACATTCACCTCTGTAAGTCAGTCAAGGCAATTCTACACCGCATCATCTCTATCTGAGGCTTCACAATCAAACAAGTTCAACTGCAATAAGACTCATCCGGTTACACATCTGTACAGCATGCTCCTAATCATGACAACAGTGTCCACACAACAGAATATCGATTATGGGCTCTGAAATGAATCAGAACGAATGCACGTGGAGGAGGCTGTAATGATGGCGAAAAAAGAAGTTGTAGCGATGCTACTTGCCGGAGGGCAAGGGAAGAGGTTAAAAGGATTAACGAAATCACTGGCTAAGCCGGCAGTATATTTTGGCGGTACGTACCGAATTATTGATTTTCCGCTAAGTAACTGCTCTAACTCGGGTATTGATACAGTGGGCGTATTAACTCAATATGAACCACTTGTCCTGCACTCCTATATTGGTATCGGCAGTGACTGGGATCTGGACCGTAAAAATGGCGGAGTATACGTACTTCCTCCCCATGAACGTGAAGACGGAAGCAGTTGGTACCGTGGTACAGCAGATGCCATCTTCCGTAACCTGAACTTTATTGAACAATTCGATCCTGAGCACGTGCTCATTCTGTCAGGGGATCATATCTATAAGATGGACTACGAAAAAATGCTCCAGTATCACAAAGATAAAGATGCGGATTGCACCATTTCGGTCATTGATGTCTCATTGGAAGAAGCCAGCCGATTCGGGGTGCTGAACACCAATGATGACTATAGCATCTATGAATTTGAAGAAAAACCTCCTGAACCCAAGAGCACACTCGCTTCCATGGGTATCTATCTCTTCAAGTGGGATGTACTGAAACGTTTCCTGATCCAGGATGAACAACAGGCGTCCACCTCCTATGACTTTGGTAAAGATATTATTCCTTTATTGCTTGAAAACGAAAAATCCTTATATGCATACCCATTTGAAGGTTACTGGAAAGACGTAGGTACCATTCGCAGTCTGTGGGAATCCAATATGGACCTGTTGGACGAAGACACACCGTTTAATCTGAATGATCCGGACTGGCGTATCTTTACACGTAATCCGAACCAACCTGCACAATACATCTCACCTTCGGCGAAGGTTCGCAATTGTATTATTAGTGAAGGCAGTATTGTGCACGGCGAGGTCAACCATTCCGTCCTCTTCTACGGGGTAGACGTTGGGGAGAACAGCGCTGTTATCGATTCGGTCATCATGCCAAGAGTGAAAATCGGGCAAAATGTGCGCATTTACCGAGCTATTATCGCAGAAGGATTGGTTATTCCTGATGGAACACAGATTTCGCCTGCACCGGAAGATGAGAGTGATATATTGCTCGTGGATCAGGAAGAACTGGAACGTCAGCTTCGCCAAGGAATAACCAGCAAGGCCTAATTGAAGTCAAAAGGACGGTGCATGCGATGAAACAATTGATCGGAGTTATTAACCTTGACCATGAACTTGAGGAATTGAAGGAATTGACGTACTTTCGCTGCGGAGCCGCGGTGCCTTATGCCGGGCGTTACCGTCTGATCGATTTTGTTCTATCCAACATGATGAATGCAGGAATTGAGAGTATTGGTGTATTTGTTAGACGAAAATATCGCTCGTTGATGGACCATCTTGGTGATGGGAAGCCTTGGGATCTGGATCGTAAGCATGGGGGCATGTTTATTTTGCCACCAGACTGGAACGATCCAACAGACACATCACAGGGGGATTTGCAGCATTTTCATAATAATTTGGACTTTTTCCACAGAGGTGCAGGACAGTATGTTGTGCATGCAGGTAGTCGCCATGTGACCAAAGCAGACCTTCAGGATGTCTACAGGTATCACATCAGCAAAGGAGCGGACGTTACACTGGTCTGCAAAAAAGTGGATCAACTGCTGCCTGAGCATGACGCCTGTGTCAAAGTTGACCATGACGGGGACGGTAATGTGGTGGACATTCACCAAAGCGCTAATCACCCGAATATATATACAGAAATTTTCATCATGGAAAAAGAATTGTTCTTGCGCCAGGTGCAGCGCTGCATTGATCATGGCGAGAGCCATTTCTTCCGGGATGTGATTCAAAAAAATCCGGATGGATTGAATATCGCTGCGTACGCATATGATGGCTATCACGCAGTCATCAATTCTATTGACAGTTATTATCGCAACAGTATGGATCTGCTGAACACAGGGCAATATGAACAACTGTTCAAGGAAGATCCGATCCAAACCAAAATCAAATATGAAGCGCCTGCCAAATACCTGGATACCGCGAATGTTAAACATTCGCTCCTTGCCAACGGTTGCATTGTGGGTGGAGAGGTGGAGGACAGTATTCTGTTCCGTGGTGTACAGGTGGCCAAAGGTGCCAAAATCAAAGGTTCCATTATCATGCAGAAATGTTACATTGGTGAAGGGACAGTGCTTGAGAACGTCATTTTGGATAAAGACGTGAAGTTGACCGGAGGACAGACGCTGATCGGTGACCGGTCGAATCCATACATTTTAGCGAAAAGCACTATTATCTAAAGCCCGCACGTAACCGATATCTTCTATAAATATATATAAAATAAAAATCCTGTAGGATGGATTTAAGGTTCGTAGACGAAAGTTGTTTGGTAAAGAGCGTAGCAGTAAGTGAAGGGGACGAAATCGATTCTGAAGAAGCGTAGCGGGCGCCTTTATCCCTGTATTTTCACATCTAAATAATAAATTCAAGAAAATACAGGGATAACAGCGATCAAAAGAACGATTCGTAACCGTAACGTGCGCATGCTCAAACCAAAATGTTGAGTGTATGAACCGCCATCATCCTGCAGGATTTCCCCGGGAGGAACCTACTTTTGTTTGACAACAAAGAAACGTTCAAGAGTATCTTTACACGGAATTTGGTCAGCAAATTGGGCAAACCGATTGAAGAAGCCACACAGGAAGACGTGTACCATGTACTGGGAAGCATGATCCGTGAATATGCAGGACAGGATTGGGCAGCGTCGAATCAGGGGTTCAAGCAGCGCCAGGATAAACAGGTCTATTACTTCTCGCTGGAATTCCTGATTGGACGTCTGCTCGGCAACAATCTGCTGAATGTAAACGAGTTGGAACTCGTCCGTGATAGTCTGGCGGAGCTGGGTTTTTCCTTGGAAGAGGTAGAAGAACAGGAGGCGGATGCAGGACTCGGTAACGGAGGTCTGGGACGACTCGCTGCCTGTTTCCTGGATTCACTCGCATCACTCGGATATGCAGGACATGGTTGTGGCATTCGGTACAAATACGGTTTGTTTGAGCAAAAAATCATCAATGGCAATCAGGTAGAGCTACCCGACAATTGGCTGGATAAGGGCAATGAATGGGAAGTCCGCCGTCCAGACAAAAAAGTGGAAGTGCAGTTCTGGGGCCGGGTAGAAGCTCACGAGCAAGATGGGGAATATCAATTTGTTACCAAAGATGCCGAAGCGGTTGTAGCCATTCCCTATGACGTGCCTGTCATCGGTTATGGTCAAACGCATGTGAACACATTGCGGCTATGGAGTGCTGAACCGAAGCGTGAGACTTCACTTGACACCCCATCGAACTACTACGGTTATCTGGATTATAGCCGTTCCGTTGAATCGATCTCCGAATTCCTGTATCCGGATGATTCCCAGTACGAGGGAAAGCTGCTGCGATTGAAGCAGCAATACTTCATGTGTTCAGCAGGCGTACAGAGTGCCTTGCGTACGTTTAACAAGCTGGAGCTACCGTATGATCGTTTGCCAGATAAAGTGGCCTTCCACATTAATGACACACATCCAACTTTGGTTATACCGGAACTGATGCGCATCCTGATTGATGTGAAGGGTTATGGCTGGGATGAAGCATGGGACATCACAACGCGTACTGTATCGTATACCAATCATACAACACTGAGTGAGGCGCTTGAGAAATGGCCTGTAGCCATGATCAGCAAGCTGCTGCCGCGGATCTACATGATCATTGAAGAGATCAATAAACGCTTCTGTGGCATGCTGCTGGATCGGCATCCTGGAGATCAGGATCGTATAGGGCATCTGGCGATTGTTGCGAATGATCAGGTTCGGATGGCGCATCTGGCCATTGTAGGCAGTCATAGCGTGAATGGTGTTGCTGCATTGCATACCGAGATTTTGAAAGAGCGCGAGATGGCTCCGTTCTATGCACTGTATCCAGAGCGTTTCAATAACAAAACCAATGGGATTACCCATCGCCGCTGGCTGATGCATGCCAATCCTAAACTGTCGGATCTGATTACGGATACCATCGGTAACGAATGGATTACAGAGCCGGGCAAGCTGGACCAGTTAGCTGGCTTTGCGGATAGTGCATCATTCCAGGAGCAGTTCCGTTTGATTAAGCGGGATAACAAAGAGCGGCTTGCTGCGTATATTCTGGACCATACCGGGACATCAGTGAACCCCGATTCCATTTTTGATGTACAGGTGAAGAGACTGCATGGGTACAAAAGGCAGCTGTTAAACATTCTGCATGTCATGCATCTGTATAATCGACTTAAGAATGATGCTTCATTTGATATGGTACCGCGTACGTTCATCTTTGGTGCCAAGGCAGCGCCGAGTTATTATTTTGCCAAGAAAATTATCAAGCTGATCAATACCGTCGCTGATACGGTGAATCGGGATGCGGCCGTGAATGACCGCTTGAAGGTATTTTTCCTCGAGAACTATTCCGTCTCTCTTGCAGAGAAAATCATTCCTGCTGCGGATGTTAGTGAACAGATCTCAACCGCAGGTAAGGAAGCGTCCGGTACGGGCAACATGAAGTTTATGATGAACGGTGCTTTGACGATTGGCACGATGGATGGAGCCAACGTGGAGATGGCAGAGCAAGTTGGAGAGGAAAATATGTTCATCTATGGTCTGCGTGCAGACGAAGTGCTTGAGTACTATCGTTCCGGCAGCTATCGTCCGAATGAGATTGTGCAGCATGATGAACGCATTCGCGAGGTCGTGGAGCAATTGGTGCATCCAGGTGCATTCTGTTATCGTGACGGGGAGTTCTGGGATATTTATGACTCACTGCTTGCCCATGGTGACGAATACTTTGTATTGCGTGATTTTGCTGCTTATGCAGACGCGCATGCTGCCATTGACCAGGCGTATCGGGATATTCCGGGCTGGACTCGAAAAGCGATATTAAATACGGCGCATTCCGGTATATTCTCCAGTGACCGTACCATTAGTGAGTATGCCACAGATATCTGGGGTATTCATCCCGTGTCCGGAAATTGGAAAGGTTGAGCATAGATTTCTAGACAAATAGGTCCCCTTGTTCACAAGAGTGATCTCTACTGGTTAATCAACCAGCAGAGTTAAACATCTCCTTGTGGAACAAGGGGATTTTGGCATACAGTGTTTCATAGTATCATTCAACTTGAAGAGAACCGCAACTCGCGTATCTTTCATCGAACAAGTTCGCACTCAAAATCAAAAAAAAGATCTGATTCTCAGTCATACTACATAAGAAATCGTTTGATATTTCGAATGAGATAGGGGACACGATGTTATGGATCATTACACACGAATTCAGCTTGCGATTGAGTATCTGGAGCAGCATTTGCAGGATGATTTTAATATCAGAGAGACGTCTGCTGCTGCGAGCTTTTCGGCGTTTCATTTTCAGCGTTTATTTCAGGCGATCACCGGATTCACTGTACTGGAATATGTGCGCAGACGAAGATTAACGGAAGCTGCCGGGATGCTGCGGGGCTCGTCGGAAGGCATATTGGATATTGCGATGAACTTTGGCTATCGATCTCAGGAGGCGTTTACCCGTGCATTTTCAGCCTACTTTGGAATGACACCCGCGAAGCTGCGCAAGTTGGAAGCGGATCAGTTGTCTCTTTTGAAGATGCAACAGAGCATTGATTTCAATGATTATCGAACTTCGCTTAATGGAACATTCCATATGAACACACCCCGTCTGGTCACACGGGAACCGAACTGGATTGCCGGCTATGAATATAAGACCAACCTGAATGACAATCAGCATTATGCTGAAATACCTGGATTTTATCACGATTTTGGTGTGGAACAGAGATTCATGGCGATCCCGGAGAGGACACGCCCTGATATGGCTTATGGTGTGGCTTGTCATTTCGAAGAGGATGGAGCATTTTCTTTTATTGTGGGTGAAGAGAGCAGTGGAGCATCTCAGGTGCTTGAACCCGGTTTTACCTCGATTGAAATTCCGGGAGGATTGTATGCAGAGTTCACCGTGGAAGGCTCAGGGCAGGATATCAGGAAAATGATCTATGGCAGTTGGCTGCCACAGTCGAACTATGAACGGAGGGAAGGACCAGACTTTGAAGTGACGGATGTCTGGAAATCAACTCCTGAACAATTGGACATGAAGATCTATATCCCGTTAAAATAGACCTACCGCTTCGCGGAAAACAAGGTCGGAGGATAGAGGGAATGAACGAAAAGTCGTGGCTCCACTCCAAGTGGATACCTGCAACGGTTGGTTTCATGGCAGTGTTATACGTATTGATTATGGGCAATTTACTGTTTGTCAGTGGACGAACGCAAGGCTTGTATTATCAATATAATCTCGTCCCCTTTGAGACCATTCGGCCACTTCTATTGGAGAGGGAGAGGTACCATACAGATGCCTGGGTCAAGAATTTGTTCGGCAATATCGTATTGTTCATTCCACTGGGCATCTGGATTCCCTGGTTGTTTCGGAGGTGTCGTTCGTTCCTGATCTTCACATCCACAGTTGTTTTGCTTCTGCTTGGTGTTGAAGTCATCCAATTGATTACACGTTTAGGTTCGTTCGATGTGGATGACATTATTCTGAACACAGTCGGTGCCTGGATTGGTTACGCCGGATTTAAGCTATTCTTATTATCACCAGGAAAGACTCGGAATTGAGCCGCAGATCGCGGTCCATGACCGAGTCTTTTTGCATAAGAACCCTTTCATATGTTTACAAGGGAATCATTTCGGATAAAACATATTAACGGCTTATTTATATCGTATACAGAGATTATATATATAAATTGAACTACATTTACACGAAACGGAGAGGACAGAAATAACCTGAAGAAGCGAACGCGTTCGCCTAAAAGCTTTCTGAAAGAAAGCTGCATCGGAAGCATAGGCTATACCTGGATTTTCCCCTTATTGGGGTAATTCATAAAATCTGGGGATAACAGCGATTGGATGGTTGTTCTCTCATCGGAGTGTCCAGTGTAAATATCCTTTAGTTCAATTTATATAGTACAAAGATGAAAGCGAGGTGGGCGATATCGTTTGGTGGAAAGAGAGTGTGGTATACCAGATTTACCCGAACAGCTTCAAGGATTTGGACGGAGACGGATATGGCGACTTGCAGGGGATATGTGAGAAGCTCGATTATTTAGAGAATTTGGGCGTGGATGTGATCTGGCTCTGTCCCATCTATGATTCACCAGGACATGATAACGGATACGATATACGTGATTATTACGCCATTCTGCGCAAGTATGGCACGATGGAGGATTTTGATCGACTCTTGGCAGAGGCACATAGGCGTGGTCTCAAGATCATGATGGATCTGGTGTTGAATCATACGTCGGATGAACATGCCTGGTTTGCCGAATCGCGGTCGTCAAAGATTAATCCGAAGCGGGATTATTATATTTGGCGTTCAGGCAAAAATGGCCAGGTGCCGAATAATTGGGAATCCTATTTTGGAGGTTCAGTGTGGAAGCATGATGCCGAAACGAATGAGTATTATCTTCATCTATACTCGGAACAGCAACCCGACCTCAACTGGAACAATGAACAGATGGCGGAAGAGATGTATGAGATGGTTCATTGGTGGCTGGAAAAAGGGGTAGACGGATTCCGTTTCGATGCAGTGGCGCATATCGCCAAGGCAGAGGGGCTGCCAAGTGCCCACAATCCGGACAATCTGCCAGTGGTTCCGGCATATCAGCTCTTTTCCAACCTGGAACAAGTCCATTCGATTCTGAAAAAGCTGAATAACATGATCCTGAAACCATACGGACCTATGACGGTTGGCGAGACTTCGGGACTTGGGCCTGAGCAAGCGCTGGCTTATGTGGGGACTGATCGTGATGAACTTAATATGGTATTCCAGTTTGAGCATATGTTCATCGATGCCAAATCTTCCGGAATTGGTAAGTGGAACTACAAGGAATGGAAATTGACTGATCTCAAAGAAATCATGAGCCGGTGGCAAACGGTTTTGCATGGTAGAGGCTGGAACGCCAATTATATGGGCAATCATGATCAGCCACGCCCGGTCTCCCGTTTTGGTGATGACGGTAAATATCGAGTGCGTTCTGCTCAGATGCTGGCCACGTGGATGCTTACACTTGAAGGAACACCTTATATCTACCAGGGAGAAGAGATCGGCATGACCAATGTCGCTTTTCCGAATATCGAGCAATACCGGGATATTGAGACGAAAAATTATTATAATCATTACATTGGTCAAGGTAAGTCGAAGCATGAAGTCATGCAGGCGATTTGGCTGAAGAGTCGCGATAATGCCCGTACGCCAATGCAATGGGATGATACGGAACACGCTGGATTTACCCAAGGTCAGCCCTGGATACAGGTGAATGATAATTATCCTGAGATTAACGTAGCTGATGCCGAAAGTGATCCACAATCCATTTTGCATTATTACAGAAAGCTGATTGCACTTCGCAAACAACATAAAGTGCTGATCTATGGCGCGTATGAACTACTGCTGCCGGATGATCCGGATATCTATGCCTATACACGAACGCTGGATGATGAGCAGATGTTGGTCATTCTGAATTTCCGTGGGCATGAGCCTGAGATGGAGTGGCCTGAAGGGTGGGATGCGGAGCATGCCAAGCTGATCATCAGCAATGTCAGCAGACGTTATTCTACCGATGAAGGTGCCATTCAGCTTCAACCATATGAAGCAAGGGTATATCGTAGGAAGCAGTGAGACGGAAGTTATCCATTTTTGCGTTGGTGAAGAGCTATGACTTATAATCAATAGTGGTTTCAAAATAATAAAAACTATGTCGGGAGGAATCCGAGTTGTTAAATATTACGTTCCATGGTCACTCCAGTGTACAGCTGGGCACAGAAGAAAAGTCACTGATCATTGATCCCTTCCTGCGTGGCAACGAGCTTGCCGTCACGAAGCCTGAAGATATCAAGACCGATGTTGTATTGTTGACACATGCACATATGGATCACATCCTCGATGCTGAACCTATCGCCAAAGCGAATAACGCCAAAGTTGTGGCTATTGTGGAATTGGCTACATATATGTCCTGGAAAGGTCTGGATACACTCGGCATGAATATGGGCGGAACGGTGGATCTTGGCTTTGCTCAAGCCAAAATGATTCAGGCGTTCCATACTTCCGGGATTGTGCTGGAAGAAGAACAACGGATTATGTATGCAGGTTTGCCTGCTGGATATATCATTACTATTGGTGGTAAAACGATTTTGCATGCAGGAGACACGAGTCTCTTCGGGGATATGAAAATGATTGGTGATCGTCATGACATTGATGTAGCTTTCTTGCCGATCGGTGGACATTTCACCATGGGACCTGAGGATGCACTGCAAGCGGCCGAATGGTTCAATGCCAAACTGACGATTCCGGTTCATTATGATACATTCCCGGTGATTCGTCAGGATGCGGAACACTTCGTGCAACAGCTGGCTGCAAAAGGGTTGGAAGGGCGTGTGTTGGCCCCGGGAGATTCTCTTACCCTGTAAACCACATTTAACCCCTGTTCAATAATAATTGTATTTTTGGATAAAGACGAATATCACGTCAAGATAACTGACGCGATATTCGTCTTTTTTCGGTTTCAGGTTCAATTTTCACCAATAGAGTTGGTACAAATGACAAAAACATTGAAATTCCATTGTTGAACTCTGGTGTGGAATGATATAAAAAGTTACACGGAAACCAAACGGAAATCCGAATTGACCGCAAACAGGGGGAGCGTTCATGTCATTTGTGAAATCACTATTTTTTCAAATTATTGTCGCGGTAATCATCGGGATTGGGGTAGGCATCCTGTGGCCGGATCTGGGCAGCTTGCTGCAACCGCTCGGAACAGGGTTCATCAAATTGATCAAAATGATCATCGCACCATTGATATTCATGGTGATTGTCACAGGCATTGCCAAGATCGGGGATCTGAAGTCGGTAGGTCGTATCGGACTGAAAGCCATCGTGTGGTTCGAGATTGCAACTACAGTGGCGTTGGTGCTTGGATTGGGGACAGCCAATCTGCTTCGCCCAGGTGCCGGAATGAACGTAGACCCTTCAACCATAGACGCGAGTGGCATTGAAGCGAAAACCAATGGCTCCGAGTTACCGCACACGGTCGACTTTATCATGAATATTATTCCGACAAGTGTTGTGGATGCCTTCGCACAGAATGCACTTCTGCAGGTACTGCTCGTAGCGTGCCTGTTCGGTGTTGCGCTAGCAGCAACGGAGAGTAAAGCAAAAGAAAATGTACTGACGCTGATTGAGAACTTGCTCGGCATTGTGTTCCGCATCATCGGTTATATCATGAAACTTGCACCGATTGGTGCATTTGGAGCCATGGCCTACACGGTAGGAGCCTATGGGGCTTCCACATTGTCGTCCTTTGGTCTGTTGATTCTGGCCTGTTACGGTGCAGCGCTGTTGTTTCTCATCATGTTGGCACTCGCTGCCTGGTGGATCACCGGGCTGAATTTCCTGCAATTTGTGAAGTATACCCGTGCTGAAGTTATGCTGGCGATTGGAACAGGATCATCGGAAGTGGTGATGCCACGAATGATGGACAAACTAACCAAGGCGGGATGCGATCGTGCGGTTGTGGGTCTTGTGGTGCCGACGGGGTACTCGTTCAATCTGGATGGCGCTTCAATCTACTTATCATTGGCAACGGTATTTGTTGCTCAAGCCGTAGGGATTGAACTGACATTGATGCAGCAGATTACGATTCTGCTGGTGTTAATGTTAAGTTCCAAAGGTATGGCAGGAGTACCTGGCTCCGCATTTCTGGCCCTGTCCGCAACGGCAGTAGCCGTCAATGCTTTTCCGGTAGCAGCGGTTGCTCTGCTGCTTGGTGCAGACCGTTTTATGGATACAATGCGTGTTTTCACAAACCTGATGGGCAACTGTGTTGCAGCATTCGTGGTTGCAAAATGGGAAGGTTTGTTGGATCAAAAGCGAATGCGTGCCGTGCTCTCTGGGGAGATCAGTGCTGCTGAACTGGAAAGAGAAGAACAAGCTGCGCTCTCCTTACTGAAGTTGAATCTGCAGGACAAACAAGGGAAAGCTTCCGTTTCACCAAAGATGTCATAAGAGGCGTGGCTCCGCTGTGGTGATGAAGTCAAGTGACAGCAACCCTATGATAACAATCCATTACAAAAGTAAAAAAACAGCAGAGTGCATTTAAAAAGTTTAACCAAGTTCAACCAAGATATACCGTCTGTTGCCCACACCACATGTAGGGAGAACAGACGGTTTTTTGTTGTACCAATACAGATATCATGGAGTTCACGAACGCTGATTCCAAAATAAATGTTACAGAGGAAAGGTTTATGGGGAATGTGTAGAAGAGGTGAAGAATAACCATATTATAGTTTCAACTTGTATATACATGTTTAGTTATGTAATATAGATATGAAGTTAACCGAGAACATCACATGAGAGCATTACAATTTATTGGAGGCGTTAACATGAGTTCTAACAATACAACTCCGTCATCTTGGTGGAAGACATCAACGGTGTATCAGGTATATCCGAAGAGTTTTAATGATACAACCGGATCGGGTACCGGAGATATTCGTGGATTAACCGAGAAGCTTGATTATTTGCAGCATCTGGGTATCGATATTGTGTGGTTGCAGCCGGTATATGTATCCCCGCAACATGATAATGGATATGACGTAGCGGACTATTACCGGATTAATCCGGATTATGGGACGATGGAGGATTTTGACGAGCTGTTGAAAGGTCTGAAGGCTCGCGATATGAAACTGATGATTGATATCGTGGTGAATCACTCTTCGACCGATCATGAGTGGTTCCAGCAATCCCGCTCTTCCAAGGATAATCCGTATCGGGATTATTATATTTGGAAAGATCCTGCCCCGGATGGCGGTGTGCCGAACAACTGGCAATCCAAGTTCGGTGGACCTGCTTGGCAGTATGATGAACAGACGGGACAATATTTCCTGACTTTATTTGATAAAACGCAGGCAGATCTGAATTGGGAGAATGAGGAAGTGCGCAAAGCAGTACGGGATATGATTAAGTTTTGGGCTGAAAAGGGTGTAGATGGTTTCCGTATGGACGTGATCAACCTAATCTCCAAAGATCAGCGTTTCCCGGATGACGATGGCAGCGTATCACCTGGTGATGGACGCAAGTACTACACGGATGGACCGCGTGTACATGAATATATCACCGAGATGTACGACGAAGTATTCGGACCTTACAACATGGTGACTGTCGGAGAAATGTCCTCCACAACACTGGAACATTGTATCCAATATTCGAACCCGGCTTCCCGGGAGTTTTCAATGACGTTCAACTTCCATCACCTGAAAGTGGATTATCCGAATGGTCAAAAGTGGGAACTGATGCCGTATGATTTTGAAGCGATGAAGCAGCTCTTCAGTGAGTGGCAGACAGGCATGCAGGCGGGTGGAGGATGGAACGCACTGTTCCTGAATAACCATGATCAGCCGCGAGCACTGTCCCGATTCGCTGATGATGGTGACTATCGTGCCGAGAGTGCCAAGATGCTCGCGACAACGATACACGGAATGCAAGGTACGCCTTATGTATACCAGGGTGAAGAGATCGGAATGCCGAATCCAGTCTGGAATGACGTTAGCGAGTTCCGCGATATCGAATCGACGAACATGTACCGCTTGCTTCAGGAAGAACGAGGGAAATCAGCGGAGGAAGCGTTCGAGATCGTGAAGGAGCGTTCCCGGGACAACTCCCGCACACCGATGCAGTGGAATGGAAGTCAGAACGCTGGCTTTACTACGGGAACACCTTGGCTGAAGGTGGATGAGCGGTATCCTTCCATTCACGTGGAACAGCAGCTTGCTGACCCGGATTCGATCTACTACCATTACCGCAGATTGATTGCCCTGCGTAAACAGGTAAACGTGCTGATCGACGGTCTGTATGAACGTTTGGACGATGCACACCCGGATGTATTCGCATACGCACGGACCAATGGAAGTGAAACCCTGATTGTGGTATCCAACTTCAGTAAACGGGACGTCACATTCTCGCTTCCGGAAGTGGTCTGGAATGATCATATTGCAGGCAAATCAGCTGAATTACTCATTGGTAATACAGAGGCGGCTCCTGCTCTGATGCAGGAAATCTTGCTCAGTCCGTATGCATCCTATATGTGGCTTGTACCACAACAGGACTAATCATATTTTATAAATAGGAAGTGACACTATGGCAATTGATAAAAAACAGGTTGAGGAGATCGTCCGGGCAGTCGGCGGCAAAGAGAATATTGAAGCTGCAACACACTGTGTTACACGACTCCGGTTTGCCTTGTATGATGAGAGTAAAGTAGATACCGAAAGCCTGGATCAGAATGATCTGGTTAAAGGACAATTCTCTTCCCAGGGACAATTCCAGGTCGTTATTGGGCCTGGTCTGGTGGATAAGGTCTATGATGAGATGATTCAGATTACCGGTGGAGATCGTTCTTCCAAGGATGATGTGAAGGCGGTTGCTGGTAAAAAGCAAAATCCAATTCAGCGAGCGATTAAAACACTCTCGGATATTTTCATTCCAATCTTGCCAGCGATCATCACGGCAGGTCTTTTGCTCGGGATTAATAACATTCTGACAGGTCCAGGCATTTTCTTTGATGGAAAATCACTGGTGGATGTCTACCCAGCCTGGAAGGATCTTGCGTCCATTATTAATACGATTGCAAGTACAGCCTTCACGTTCCTGCCGGCTCTCATTGGTTGGGCAGCTGTAAAAAGGTTCGGCGGCAGTCCGCTGCTCGGGATCGTGCTTGGTCTCATTCTGGTACATCCCGATCTGCTGAGTGCATACGGTTATGCTGATGCCGTGAATAATGGCACAGTACCAACATGGAATTTGTTTGGTTGGGAGATTGAGAAGATCGGTTACCAAGGGCAGGTTCTGCCGGTACTGGTATCGGCCTATCTGCTTGCCAAGATGGAAATTTTCCTGAACAAAAGAGTACATGATTCCATTAAACTGCTGGTCGTTGCACCAGTTACATTGCTGATTACCGGATTCCTGGCATTTACGATTATTGGACCGGTTACATTCGCCATTGCGAATGCAATTACATCCGGCTTGATCTATGTATACGATTCCTACGCGGCGCTGGGTGGTCTGATCTACGGTGGTCTATATGCTCTGCTCGTCATCACCGGTATGCATCACACATTCCTTGCGGTGGATGTTCAGCTCATTGGTAGCCAGGGTGGTACGTTCCTGTGGCCGATGCTGGCATTGTCCAATATCGCACAAGGTTCAGCGGCACTTGCGATGATGCTTGTCCTGCGTGAGAAGAAAATGAGAGGACTTGCGGCAACATCCTCGGTGTCGGCCTTCCTCGGGGTTACTGAGCCGGCGATCTTCGGAGTAAATATCCGTTACCGTTATCCGTTTATCTTCGGTATGGTCGGTTCCGCAATTGGTGGTGTGCTGCTGACGATCAATAATGTTCAGGCAACTTCCATCGGTGTAGGTGGTGTACCGGGCTTCCTGTCGATTTTCCCTAACAAGTGGGGCGTCTTCTTCATCGGCATGGCGATCGTCTTGGTGGTACCGTTTGTACTGACGGTCCTTTTTGGCAGAGCCAAACTGAGAAAAGAAGATCGTAATGCAAGCAACGGAACGGATGCTGAGCCTACAGCGGCTACATCGCAATCTGCTTCGGCGGTTACCTCTTCCACTGCCAAAACTGAACCAAACCAGCGCACACGTAGTGTAGCTCAAGTAGGGGACGAAGCAGTGAATACGCTGGAAATTATGGCACCATTAACAGGCCAGGCCGTGTCACTGGAGCAAGTACCTGATCCGGCTTTTGCCGAGAAACAGATGGGTGAAGGTGTAGCCATTGAGCCTTCCGGCAACCTGGTCGTAGCTCCGTTCGATGCTCAAGTCGCTCATGTGATCAAGAGTAAACATGCCGTGATTCTTGAACACGCGAGTGGACTACAAGTTCTGATCCATGTCGGGATTAATACTGTATCCCTCAAGGGTGAAGGTTTCAATATGCATGTCGAAGCTGGCGAGCATGTAAAAGCTGGGCAAAAGCTGTTGGAGTTTGATCGTAAGGTCATTGAAGATGCGGGATACCCGCTGATTACACCGATTATCATTCCAGATGGCCAAGATATGGTTGAACGGGTAGAAGTCACAACAGGTGATGTTACCTCTAATCAAAATGGTGTGTTGAAGGTCCATCTGAAAGGTTAATTAAATATAACAACATGAAGGGGCTGCGTGATGTGCAGCTCCTTTTTGTGAGTTATTTTCATTCTGATCATGGTAAACTGTATATAAAATGGAAGAATCACATTTTTGAAATACAGGTTCCTATATAAATTGAACTAAACATTTACACAAAACGGAGTGGACAGAAGGGACCTGAAGAAGCGGAGCTAAAAGCTTTCTGAAAGAAAGCTGCTTCGAAAGCATACAATTCGCCTGCAAGCTTTCTGCAAGAAAGCTACATCGGAAGCATATGCTATCCCCGGATTTACCCTTTATAAAAGGAATAAAAAAATCTGGGGATAACAGCGATCGGAAGGTTGTTCTGTCATCGGAGTGTGCAGTGTAAATATTCTTTAGCTCATTTTATATAGTATGTTTTCTAATAAAACAAGCTTCAGGCATGTTCGAGTGGTGGCGTTCATATGGTGGAGTAAGAGATCCTAGCGATCGATGAGGAGGAGAGCCATGACACGTATTGCGGTGATGGTCATTCATGGGCTGGGTATGCGGAAGGATGGGTACGCGGACAAGCTGATTACTTCTTTGCATAAGGAATTGGACAAGGTGATGGTCTTGCCTGGAGCCTCCAAACAGATGCTGGATATTGAGCCCGTATATTGGGCGGATGTATTTGAGGAGCGGGAAGAGATGTTGTTTCAACAGCTCGTCAGCTCTCCGGGATTGAATTACCAGACGCTGCGACGATTTGTCATCCATTACCTGGCTGACGCGGTTGCATATCAACCTGTGGAAAATCAAGGCCATAACTATGATGCCGTACATCGAACGTTGAATCAGGCGATGCATACCCTTGCACAGCGTAACGGACCCGAAGCTCCGCTCTGTGTAGTTGCCCATAGTTTGGGTGCCGTAATCGCGAGTAACTTCTTCTATGATCTGCAATATCCGTCCAGTCGTATTCCTGAGGTTGTGGATGTGAGCTCGGCGTTGGAGCGGGGGGATACGCTTACTAATTTTTACTCGTTTGGTACAACCCTGCCTTTATGGAGTTTGCGTTACCATGACTTTAGTTGCCCAATTCAGGTGCCCTCTGCCCAGGTGAATCAGTATTATGCCGGACTGGAAGGGGAGTGGGTGAACTTCTACGATCGGGATGATATTCTGGGTTATCCGTTACGCCCCATTGATCCGGCTTATGAGAAAGCGGTCAAAGAAGACATTGAGGTGAACTCTGGCGGCGTAGCTATGAGTTGGAACCCGCTAAGTCATGGGGGGTATTTTTCCAATCGAAGCATGAATCGGAGAATCGCGCAGGGGCTTGCACGAACCTGGACCTGGATAAATCGTTCATAATAAGAGGTAGTTCACAAAGTCCGCTTTTGATTACGAAGGATGCCTAATGGCATCATCAGCATCGAATATGGAATTCAGCCGAAATGTCCGTTTGCTCACGTAGCTCTATCTACGCTCCGCTACTCCATTTCTAGCTTCATCCAATCTTCTTGGTACTGAAAACCGATCTTTTTGAACATGTATTGTAAGTACTATAAGTATTGAAATGAGGAGGGAATACGTATGGAATGCAGGACAGGCTGTGCCGCATGTTGTATCGCGATTTCCATATCATCACCGATACCGGGCATGGCTCATGGCAAGCCAGCAGGTGTACGTTGTGTGCAGCTTACAGATGATAATCGCTGCGGAATTTTTGGCCAAAAAGAGCGACCTGCCGTATGCAGTGGATTGCAGGCTGAGGAAGAGATGTGCGGTAGCACCGATCAGGAAGCATTTGATATTCTAACCTGGTTGGAGCAAGAAACTGCACCGACCGTCATTGCACCGAAAGTCGTTTGATTGACTTGTTTTAATTAAATAGGATAATTATACTTAATATGGAAGAAGGTAGATCTGGAGAGGAGATGCGAATACAATGGGGCTTGTTAAACGTTTGTATTGGTTGTTGTAAATATGATCGGAGAGTTATGGATGGGCTTCTACCGACGTAACTCGGATTATTATGACCATCAGACTTCAGGGTCCAAGAGCAAGATGGGGTATTATGCATTTATTATTGGGGCAACGGTAGTTACGGTAGGCATTGTGGGCTGGATGTACAACCGAATTTATTCATAAGTCGTTATTTTGCTTATGCTCGAACATGCCTAATGTCGCTGAAGTAGTCTGTACAAATAAAAGAGAGTATCCGCAGGATGTGATATCAAGAGGGTACTCTCTTTGGCATGGGAACAATCAGGCTGTTATTGTCCAGTTCATGCTTCTCTTGCGAGAGAGGCAGCCGAAGGCTTGGGTTCTCTGAACATTACGTAGTACATCAATGATGAAATGACATATAAACTGCCTGTGATGCTGAATGTGATCGCGTAACCCCAGTACGTTCCGTACGTGGTGACCAGATGGGATTGAACAGGGCCCATGGTAGCCCATCCAATCATAAAAGCAGTCTGCATCAGTGAATTGGCGATCCCGCGGCGTTTGTCAGAGATCCGATCCACCAGGATGGCTGAATGAATGGGATTGGCTGCATTCATCAACGCTTGTCTGAATAAGAAACTCAGTGAAGCGATGAACAACAGGTTGGTGAAGCCTGTTAATAGAAGGAAGGGCAGCGACATGACCTGGAAAATGACTACGGCACGTACGCTCCCGACCCTTGCGGCCAGGGTAGGACCAATCAGCATGGATACTATCGTCATAATCTGACCAAGTGCAATCAGCAGACTCATGCCACTCAGAGATACCGAGAAGCGATTGGTGAAATACAGATTTAGGTATGGGACAACCAGTCCTGAACCTAATCCGATTAATAACTGGGTGACTACAAACTGACCAATCAGTCGGGAATCTTTTTTCTTGGTGACTGAATCATTTGTGCTTACGGTATTTGTCAAACGTTCTTTAAGATCTGCATTGGGTTGAGGATCAGATTGCGCCGAAGTGGTTGTCTGCGGGACGGCCTTGTCCTCGGTTACAAATAACAGTGGAATGAATGCAGCGAGTGTTGCTGCACCACCAACAAATAATACCGTCTGAAGTCCCGTCACTTTGGCGAGTCCTGCCGTATGTAACAAATCTGCGAATACACCGCCACCTAGGCTACCAAGCACCTGGGAAGCAAGCACAAGGGATGAATAATAACTGAACATCTTCAGCCGCTGGCTTTTCTTGACGTTTTCCGCTAGATAAGGAATGGCCAGTACTTGGAATACACCAGCGAAAAGGCCGGAAAATACCGCGAACCAGATCAGTCCTGTAGCTGAATAATCGAAGGAGCGTCCGATCAGGAAGATTCCGCTGAACAACGCCCCGGTAATGAGCAGCCGCTTGCGACTGAACAGATCACCACATAGACCGATAGGAACAAACATAATGGCTGTTGCGAGTGATTGAATACTTACGATCTGGCCGTTCATTGTATCATTATAACCCAGCCCCTGAATGTACAGATTGTACAAGACAGAGAACATGCCATTTCCGATCTGATACAGAATGCTTGCCAGGAAAAAAAGTTGAATATTGCGGGACCAGCCGCGAATTTCAGCATGAATCTGTTGTAAAACTCTCAAGTGGTTCCCTCCAGTCTGCCTGTGCAGTCATTCCAGTTTAACAGGAAAGGGGAATTTGCGGAAGAATTGACCACTGTTTATTTTGGTTCAGGGTTATCCAACACACGAGCAATGACGAATCCATCGTAACCTTTGCTTCCCACCGTTTGCAGTGCTGTAGCTTCAAGCCGGGGGTGATCCGCGATTAACTGCAGGAATGATCGAACGCCTTGAACTCTGGGGTCCGTGCTGTCCGTGCGAATCACTTCACCGTCTCTGACGATATTGTCACCAATAATAAGACTTCCCGGTCGAGTCAGTCTCAGGGCCCATCTCAGATAATCGGGATTACTCGGTTTGTCAGCATCGATGAAGATCATATCAAACGGTTCCCTGTATTCTTCCTGAACATCGGGAAGGGTGGTCAGGGCAGGACCAACTCTCAGATCAACTTTGTGCATAAGTCCTGCACGTGTGATATTGGTTCGCGCCAAGTCCGCATGGTGTGATTCCGATTCCAGGGAGACGATACGTCCGTGTTCCGGCAGCGCTCTTGCCATCCAGATGGTACTATATCCCCCGAGTGTGCCGATTTCAAGTACACGGGATGCGCCTTGGATTTGCAGCAGAAGCTGGAGTAACTTTCCTTGATTGGGTGTTACGTCATGAGCGGGCAGTCCAGCTTCGGCATTGGTTTGCAATGTTTGCTCCAGCAGGGAATCGGAGGGGATCAGCAGATCGTTCATGTAGTCATCGACTTGGGTCCAGGTATGCTGGAGATCGGTTGTATTTGTATTTTTCATCTTCAATGTTCCTTCCTTGGTTCTTGTATTGGATTTCATAATTCAACTATAGCTGGAGTAATTGTATAAATAAAATATATATTATAAATGTTAATATAAATTTAAGTTATGTATTTGATATGGAAGAGGTGTAACACATGAATCTGCATGGATTACGATTATTTCATGCCATCGTGAGATATGGCGGGGTCACTCGTGCCGCAGAGGAACTGAATATTAGTCAGCCTGCTGTATCTTCCCAGGTGAAAAAGTTTGAACGTGAATTGGGAATTCAGCTTTTTGTTTCGGAGGGGAGAAAACTGGTGCTTACGGATGCAGGGATACAGTTAACTGGTTATGCGGAACGGCTGTTCATGCTGGAGCAGGATGTCGAGAATTTTGTGCAGGATTTTCGGGAGGGTAAAAAAGGACTGATCCGTCTTACAGCAACCTATTTGCCTTCAAATTTTCTGTTGCCAGGCTGGATTGCGCGGTTCAAGCAAATGCACGAGGATGTGGAGATTGTTGTGAGCACAACCAACACCCGGGTGGCATTTGACCAGTTACTTCGCTATGAGGCAGAGATTGCAGTGTATGGTGGGAGTGGTATTACACATGTGGGTGTCCAATGGGACGAATTGTTTGACGATGAGATGTGGTTTGTTGTGCACCCAGACCATCCGTATGCAGGAAAAGAAATCAAGCTGCAAGAGATGATGGCAGAACCGTTCATCATGCGCGAAGAAGGCAGTGCTACACGTGAGCGACTCGTGTCCCTATGCACAACCAATAACCTGGCCGCTCCCCGCATTGCGCTTCAGTTCAACGGGCTGAATGAAACGATCAGTGCGGTGAAGGCAGGTTATGGAGCCAACTTTATATCTTCTTTGGTTGTGAAGGAAGATGTGCGGCAAGGTAAGCTAGCACGTGTGTTCGTTCGAGGAGTACAGCTGAGAAATACGGTTGCCGTATGTACACGAGCAGGGGAAGTGTTGTCACCTGCTGCACAGCATCTGGTCAAGTTTATTCGGCAAGAAGCTGCATTGATGAAATGAATAGTGCGATTGGAAAATGTGTTCAAAGGAAACAATCTACCACAAGCGAATCCTTTTTCGACTATTGGTCTTCACTTTGTTGTGAAGTTCCCCATGCGTGTAATCTGGCGTACAGGGTTACACCGCCAATGATCAGGACGGGAATCCAGACTGCGATCATGGGCACGCGGTGGAATAGCAGTGCGGCTGCAATGACACCGACCAAATAGATGACAACAGCACCTGCACGAAGGTAGGCGTCTGTAGACAGGGCTGTGACTAACGATCGAATATTAGCATGTCGCAGTCTTTTAAGGATGCTTACGGTGTCCTCAACCACAGCGGCCAAATTATTGGTTAGCACGGTTGTTGAGATGCCAGCAATGCCGATTCGACGTGCCGCAGTTGTTTGCATTCCCATGGCAACGGCCAGGATGACAATTAACAGGTAGGACAGTTGTTCTGAAAATGGGCTAATCATGGCGATTGCAAACAGAAGGAGCAATATGCTTTCAACTGTAAATACGGCGGTAACCTTAGTAGACCAGCCATTTTTGGTCTGCACAGGTCCAACCATATGTGCTGCAATGGCATTGCCCGCAATAAAACCAATGAGAGCAAGCAGTGACCGGAGCACAACAAATTCCTGAGCTCGGGCAATGGCAATACCCAATAAAACAATATTTCCTGTCATGTTGGCTGTCAGCACATGCCCCAGTCCCAGATATCCGATCAGATCCACCATTCCGGCAGACATACAGAGAAGCAGCATGGCGTATTTTTGGAGGGTACTTTGATTCATTCTATCCGTCCTTTCAAAAGAAACGTAGCCCATCCAGTATACAGCCATAACCCATGCTTCTTCAAAATGAAATTCATAGCGCTGGCTAAGGTGCAGCGAGCCAATCAAACATATTGTTTACCGCAGATTCATGTATTTTCTCGTGAAAATGATGATCCTGCCCGCCATAAGCGTGGAATGTGACGTTTGCACCTCGGCGCTTAAGCCAGTGATACATTCGGGTTCCATGGCTATAATTCACCTGTGTATCCGATGTACCATGCATGATCAGCACCGGACAAGATAGTTTGTTCGCTTTGGATAAGGGAGAACGGGCGAGGTACGCTTCCGGAGCTGCGCGGGGGGAACCACCTAATACCCGCTTCAATGTGCGCCTCAGATCGGTTCGCTCATGGTAAGTGCGTTCCACATCGGAAACACCGCTCCAAAGAACTAATTTATGTACTTTATCCGGTCCATCATTGTAGGCAGTTGCCGTATGTACAGCATTAATGGCCCCACGCGAGAACCCCATTAATGATATCCGTTTCGGGTCGACAAAAGGTAAACGCTGTATCAACCGATAAGCAGCATGCACATCTTCGGCATCTTTTCCGCCGTACTCGTCACGACCTTCACCACCTTCGTTGCCACGATAGGATGGGGCGAAAACGATATAACCTTGTTGTACAAACTGCTCAAGCCAAACGGTATTTACCCCGCCATAGCTGCCAAGTCCGCCGCGACAATAGATCAGCGCTGGCCACTGTTCCTGTGGGTGTGCGATATCAGGTATGTTTGCAGCAGGGTAGTCGCTGGCGAGTGGTTGCAGATGTAGAGAATTAAGTGTGGAAGTGAAGTCCGGAAAGGCAGATGAGACAGAGCGGGGATAAGAAGATTCATATGTCGTAATATGAGGTAATGAACAACCTCGTGGCAAGAATAAATAAGCTTTAACCCGAAGTGTATCGGATGAATACGTCACTTGATAGAGCAGGGTGATTCACCTCTTTTATTAGTCATGAACGGCAAATGAACGGCCCTTTGACAGGGATGCTTCTATATGATGCTCGTTTAATAATTTCCCATACCTTCCAAGCTAAATCGCCATCCCGAAGGTGAGAAATTCGTTTATTGGCTTCAGATGATTTATAATGGTTCAGGAGACATGTGGATTGACCGCTTGTCCTCATATTCATAAAACTAACTTTAGTGTGCAGAAAGAAAGGAAGAAAGCCATGATGAATGCTCCACATCCAATCGATCAATTCAAGAAATTTAAATATGAAATTACGAGATTTATGATGATCTATAAATTTGCTCTGGATCAAATGGAGACCAAAATTGAAGTATTGAAGGAAGAATTCCAGTCTCTGCATGATTACAGTCCAATTGAGCATACAAAGTCCAGACTGAAATCTCCTGAGAGCATTATGAACAAGATGTTCCGCAAAAATCATGAGTTAACGTTTGAGAGCATCAAGCAAAATATCAAGGATATCGCCGGGGTACGGATTACATGTTCCTTTATCTCGGACATTTATCGCATTAAGGATATGCTGTGCAACCAGAGCGATCTGCGTGTACTGGAGGTCAAAGACTACATCGAGAATCCGAAGCCAAATGGCTACCAAAGCCTTCACCTCCTGGTGGAAGTGCCTGTGTACATGTCCAATGGCGAGGAACGAGCATGTGTGGAGATTCAGATTCGTACGATTGCGATGGATTTCTGGGCGAGTCTAGAGCATAAGATTTTTTATAAATATAATAAGGATGTTCCCGAGCATTTGACGAGAGAGCTAAAGAGTGCGGCAGACTCCGCCAATGCACTGGATCAACAGATGGAACGACTTCACCGGGAAATTCAGGAGATTAAGGACGCCGAGAACGAGCGGGATGAAGAAGAACTGCGCCGTATCATTATTAACAACCAACAGTTCACACTGCCGTCCAACTTGCTCAAACTGCTGGGTAGCGGGGAGTAGTACTCGATGAAAAGTACAATAGCTTCATTGAACACGAATCCCACATCCCGTGTACGGATGGCTTTAATTCTGGGGACGCTGTCGGCCTTCGGGCCGTTGTCCCTGGATATGTATTTACCCGCATTACCTACACTGGCTGATGAGTTCGGTTCATCGACCTCCTATGCTCAACTCAGTCTGACGGCGTGTATGATTGGACTTGCGGTGGGGCAGCTGCTTGCCGGACCTCTAAGTGATGTACGTGGTCGGCGAACACCGCTCATTGCAGGACTTATGCTCTATACTATAGCTTCCATACTCTGCTTGGTTAGCCCTACGATGGGCTCTTTTGTTGTGCTGCGGTTCATTCAGGGTGTAGCTGGAGCGGCTGGGATTGTCATCTCGCGCGCAATCGTCAGAGACGTATATTCAGGCCCGGAACTTACACGGTTCTTTTCCCTGTTAATGCTGATTAACGGCGTAGCCCCAATTGCTGCACCGATCATTGGTGGACAATTGTTGACATATACGTCGTGGCGTGGCGTATTTATTTTGCTTAGCCTCATCGGTATATTGACGCTGTTGGCTGTTATTTTCGGCCTTGGAGAGACATTGCCCTCCAACCGCAGATCAAGCGGGGGATTGAAACAGACGTTGATTACGTTTCGTCAAATCGCAGGCGATCGTCAGTTTATGGGTTATGCGTTGACCCAGGGTTTCGTAGCGGCTGGTATGTTTGCCTACATATCCGGTTCACCGTTTGTACTTCAGAAAATATATGGGGTATCCCCGCAAATGTTTAGTATCTGCTTTGCCATCAACGGGCTTGGCATTATTCTGGCCAGTCAGGTTGCCGGCAGACTTGCAGGTAAGGTATCTGAAACCCGCCTGTTAATCGCGGGGCTGCTAACCGCGGCCCTGGGAGGCACATCACTGCTCATCGCCATTCTGGCGGGAGGTAATCTAATCTCTGTACTGATTCCGTTATTTTTGGTGGTATCCAGTGTTGGACTGGTCAATACTGCGTCCTTCGCTCTGGCGATGGCCAATCAGGAGAAGTCGGCAGGAAGTGCGTCTGCGCTTATTGGTGTGATGACGTTCCTGTTCGGTGGCATTGTCGCTCCGCTAGTTGGTCTCGGAGGAGAAGGTACAGCTGTGCCAATGGGAATCGTTATCGCGTGTGCGGATCTCGGTGCCTTGCTGATTTATTTCCTAATGGTCAGTCGGGGCAGGAAGCGTCAGATGGATCAGACGTTGAGTTAACGATACGGATTCTTTGATTAAAAGAACGAACAAGAGCCTCACTTGGAAGAAATCATACTTCCAAATGAGGCTCTTGCTGTCGCTAAGGACAAGTTTAGCAGAGCGCAAACAAAATCTGTGTATTGGACAGTATGCCTGGCGTGAGGAATGGATAGAAGTACCCCACTACAAAACCGAACAGATTGATGGCAGGCCACATCAGGTACACATCATTGTATGTGAAGACAAGGGACCATCGGTTATAGCAAAAGTTGGGCAGTGCACGTTCTTCGTTTTCTCGCGGTGCCGCTGCACCCGTCTGTGCAAATTGTACAGCTTGAGTGAGACTTTGCGGCTGTTGCTGGAGGAAGAGTGGAAGCAGACCCGGGCTGCTTTTGATCAGGTTATACAGAAAAAGCATCTCTGCGGGAGGCTGACCTACCGGACGCGGATAGGCGCTAAGCAGCGTTGGCAGATTGCCTTGTGCCAGTTGCGCAGGTACGCCCGGTGCTGTACCCGGAATGCCTCCAGGAATATATGGACCTGGTCCTCCGCCTGGAATGAATGGAGGATAGGAGCCTTGACCTCCAGGGGTACCCGGATACGTCTGACCACCCGGTATGCCGCCACCGCCACCTCCTGGGAATAGTGGAGGCAATTGAAAGGAGCGGTCTTCTCCATAACTTAGATAAGGACTATATTCGTAATACATGTATAGAACATCCTTCCTGTCGTCGTATTCTGCATTCAGCATATGGCGGCATCCGCCTATACGTGAATGCCGCCAAGAAGATTTTATATGCTTCGCTCGGACATAATCGAATTGACAATTGAACTGATAACAATTATCATTGTCAATGGAATTGGACAAATGTACATACGGGTATTATATGTATCAATAATAATATCATTGTTTTTGAACGTAGATATCTGTCCCAATACAGCCAATAAGGTTTCCATATTGAAAGGGGATAATAAAGTGTTTAAGAGAAATAAAAAGATGATCACACTTTTGATTACGGTGATGGTTATGTCCATCTGGTTAGCAGCATGTGGAGCGAAGCCGGCAGAGAACGGAGCAGCAGGAGAGAACGATACAACAACCGAGACAGAGACGCAAACAGAAGCCGCTACAGAGCGAACCATGACAGATGCAATGGGACACGAAGTGAAAATCCCGGCGAATCCGGAGCGTATTATCGCATCTTATCTAGAAGACAATCTGGTAACACTAGGTGTTAAGCCAGCAGCACAGTGGTCAGTAGCAAACGGCATTCAGGAATATTTGCAAAAAGATCTGAACGGTATTCCAACGATTGCCTTCGATCTTCCTTTTGAAGCGGTAGCAAGTTTCAACCCGGATCTGATTATTATTGGTTCTGAAAGTGTGGTTGAAGGAGAAAAATACGAACAGTACAGTAAGATTGCACCTACTTATGTACTTGGCGATGAGATCAATAGCGACTGGCGTAAAACATTGCTGAAAATCGGTGAGATATTGAATAAGAGTGATGAAGCACAAAAAGCGCTGGATGATTACGAAGTTAAAGCTACAGAAATTAAGGAAAAGATCAACAACGTTACAGGTGGAACGAAATCGGCAGCGGCCATTTGGTTGGTTAGTGGCAAGTTCTTTATTGTAAGTGACAATGTATCAAGTGGAGAAGTAATGTATAAAGAACTTGGCCTTCAAGAGCCTGAAGTTGTAAAAGAAATCTCTGCCAATGCAACAGGTAACTGGTCTTCCATCTCTTTGGAGAAGCTGGCGGAAATGGATGTAGACTACTTGTTCTTTGTGAATAGTGATGAAGGTACTGGGGCGGAAGCACTGAAAGATCCAGTGTGGCAAAGCATTCCGGCTGTGAAAAATGGTAATTTGTTTGAATTCACCCGGTCCAGCAGCTGGTTGTATAGTGGAGTTCAAGCGAACCTTCAAATTATGGAAGACATTCAGAACAGCATTGTTAAATAAGAATTAGTCGATATGAAAAAGCATATTCCTACTCTCTGGTGCAATGGGCCCAGGGAGTTTTTTTGTTAATTCGGCATTTTACGTTATATAATAAATATGAGTGTGTTAACGTGTTTTGAAGTGAAATGGACACTTATTACACGAGCAGGGAAGGGGATATTTACATATGTATACATTGGATCCACGCGAAATAACGGGAAGAGACAACTATAAACTGATGAGTGGTTCGGTGGTACCACGTCCTATTGCTTTTGTGACGACACGTTCAGATGAGAATGATGTGATCAATGCAGCGCCTTTCAGTTTTTTCAATGTGGTTAGTTCGGACCCACCGCTGTTATCCATATCCGTTGCACGTAAAGACAGCAGGATGAAAGATACTGCACGTAATGTGCTTGCTCATAAAGAGTTGGTCGTGCATATATGTGATGAAGCAATCATAGCAGAAGTAAATGAGACAGCAGCTATCCTTGAACCTCATGAAAGTGAGCTTGAGCGGACGAAACTGACTACAGTACCAAGTACAAAGGTCACCGTGCCGGGAATAAAGGAAGCCCTTATTCGAATGGAGTGTGAGCTGTATCAGCACATTCCCATTACCAACGATGATGGCAAACCGATGAGTGATTTGCTACTGGTACGCATAGTACAGTATCATTTCAGCGAACAAGTCTATAATCCGGACAAGGGGTATATCCTGATGGATCATTTGAAACCAGTCAGCCGACTTGCGGGTAATGATTATGCCAAGCTCGGAGAGAGATTTACCATAATACGCCCTGAATAGGTATGAAGGATCTTATATGTAATTTGTGAAAGGCTTTAATTCTGCAGATAAAGGCGGACAACACATGCGAAACTCGCATAGGTTGTCCGCCTTTCGTTGTGATATGAACATAAATGGGACAGGGATTGAATAGACTTGTACTATAACCTGCACATTTTTATATGAACCTATTTGATATATAGGTCGTTTAACAAGCCCACTTTTGATGAGAAAGAAAAGATTATATAGGGGGTTAAGCTGATGAACCAGCTTGAGGAAACTACAGGGGCAAGTATTATGGGAATAGGAACGGCTTGGCCAGTCCACCGTATTGAGCAAAAGGATGTGTCTGCCCGTCTCGCACAGGCGCTGGAACATGAGCCGGATGCGAGACGATGGGCGAAACGGATCTTTAATCAGTGCGGTGTGGAAACTCGTTATACGTGTGAACCGAATCTGCTTGAGCCTGTTGATTCTTGCCGATACTTACCTTTCACGAGTAGGGAGGAAGTTCCGACTACATCCGAGCGCATGGGCAAATACAAAGCTGCTGCTGTTCCCCTTGGTCTGGAGGCGGCCGGACAAGCGCTTCAGGATGCGGACGTATCCTCCTCGGAAATTACACATCTCATTACGGTGAGTTGCACGGGCCAATTCCTGCCCGGACTTGATGTTCGGCTGATCCAGCAGCTTGAACTGTCACCGCAGATTAACCGGATTCCGCTGGTGTTTCAAGGATGTGCAGCGGGTCTGAAGGCGATACAACTGGCGAATTCCATTGTAACGACCGATCAGAAGGCCATGGTTCTCATCGTGTGTGTGGAGCTGTGCACGCTTCATTTTCAGCCATCTTCCAAACGGGACGACCTGTATGCTGCATCGTTCTTCGGTGATGGTGCATCTGCCTGTGTTATTGGTGCGTCCGGAACAGACCGTAATGAATGTTTTCGACTAGGGCGTGGGTACTCAACGCTGCTCCCGGATTGTGCAGAAGAAATGATCTGGGAAGTGGGCAATACAGGCTTTGACCTCTATCTGTCACCACAGATTCCAAAGCTGCTTGGTCTGCATCTTGGGCCAGAGGTTGAGCGACTTCTCGAGGGGGGGAGTTTACCTGAAATATGGGCGATCCATCCGGGAGGCAGAGGCATCGTGGATGCCGTTCAGAAGCTGTATCAGTTGACAGATGAGCAGGTCTCATACAGTCGTAACATCCTGCGGGATTATGGCAACCTGTCGTCTGTGACAATTCTCTTTGTACTTCAAGCCATCCGCGAGGATTACAGACAAAAAGAAGATTACTCGAGTGGAATAGCGCTTGCCTTTGGACCCGGACTGACCGCAGAATTACTCCCTTTTACATACATTCCTGTGCCCATGGCGAACAGAACACCTGTGAAGCAAGGCATCCATTAGTTCGCGAATCCGAGTGAAGGAGACATACACCGCAAGTGGCTGGATGTGCGTACGATTTTACCGATGAACGTAATCGAATGACTAATCTGATCGCAGAGGAGCTTAGGTATGGCTTATCGCAGACTTGCTGCCTTCATCAGCCGATATCCACGGTTCATTATTCTCTGCTGGGTATTTATCATCGGGATGTCAGCGGTCTGGGCGTGGAGGTTGCCTGACATTGTCCAGGATCACGGATTGAGACGGGTTCACGGGGATGCGCAAGCCGTAGAGCTTGTTCTGGAGGACGAATTCGCTTCTCCTGCGAATCCGGTTATTCTGGTTTTTGAGAAAAAGGATAATACCTCGCCGTTAGCGTTCCGACAGTGGATCAGGGAGCGTCTGACACAGGTTCAAGTGTTGCCTGCGGTAAGCTCTGTCACGTTCCCGCTGGATGCTGGCGAAAGGGTGACGCTGCAAAATCACAGGGCATATGCCCTTGTGAAGATGGATGTGCCCCCACATCAGATGGGTCCTCCAATTGAGCAGTTGCGCGCCTTGCTGGCAACAGACGGTCCAGGTACGGTCCAATTGACCGGCAAGACCGTCGTACAACAGGATGTGAATCATCTGAGTTTTCGTGACCTGGAACGGGCAGAGATGGTGGGGCTGCCGATTGCCCTAATCGTTCTGTGCTTCGCTTTCAGGGGGTTATATGCCGCATTGATTGCTGTCATGATGGGCATCAGTGCTGTGATTACAGCGATGGGAGCCACAACGCTCCTTGGTTATCATCTGGAATTGTCCAACTTTATCATTAACGTTATTCCCATGGTGGGCATGGCACTCAGTATAGATTTTGCCCTGATCATCCTGAGCAGGTACAGGGAAGAAGTTCAGCGGGCCTATAAAGATGAAGGTGCAGCTAATATTCCGGGAAGAAGCCTGGTTATGCAGAGCGAGATTCTTCAAAGAACATTACGTACAGCAGGCAGAGCAGTGTTGTTCTCGGCAGCTTGCGTACTCCTCGGGCTGCTGGGTCTGCTCTGGATCAGGCTGCCAATGTTTCTGAGTGTCTCCTTGGGGGCCGTCACTGTTCTGCTTCTATCACTATTGTTAAATGTTACACTGCTGCCAGCTCTACTGTCACTGTTCGCGGATCGCGTCTTCAGGCAAAATTCAATTCATTCGTTACCTAGAGGTTCAGTGTGGCACAGATGGTCAGCAATGGTCATGAAACGTCCAGTCAGCATGGCAATTGGAGGTACGATCGTGCTGCTCCTGTGTGTCTATCCAGTGACCCGGCTGGAACTGTCTGTCCCGGATGCCTCTTCACTGCCAGCCAGAATGGAGTCCCGCCAGGCAGCAGAGCTGTTGCAGCATGATTATGGGCAAAAGAATACCTCCACCATCGAGATCGTGATTGGTGCACAGCAGGAACGGTTAACTACCTCACACTGGCAGACGGCCCACAACAAAGCACGTCAATTACTTCAGGACTCGGACGTATTGAGCATTGTTTCACCATGGGGCCTATTACAGCCTAATCAGAATGGCTCACCAAACCTGTTTACAATTCCATCGTCGTCGCCTTCCATAGAAGGCAAGGAGTCAACAAGGACGGCATGGCTGCGTTCAACGGTCTCTGATTATTCCATACGATTGGTAGCCACCGTGCATGGGGAGCCTGGATCGGAGCAGGTCGCAGATTGGCTGGAACGGATGAGGAATAGCGATCATGCACTAGGTTCCAACAATGTAAAACTGCGTTATGGTGGGGAAGCTGCCAAGCAGGTTGAAATCATGCAGGAAGTTACACATCAACTGCCTAAAGTGCTGGTATTTGTAGTCGTCACCAATTATCTTGTATTACTGGCGGCATTCCGATCTCTACTCATTCCAATCAAAGCGATTGTGATGAATCTGCTCAGCTTAGCCGCTTCATTTGGCATTTTGGTATGGGTGTTTAATGAAGGACATCTGGGCATGGAGCAATCAGACATTGCTATTATGATCCCTGTATTCATTGCAGGATTGGTGTTTGGCATATCCATGGATTATGGGGTATTTATGTTAAGTCGTATTCAGGAGGTGTACAGACGAACAGGAGACAGTGATGGAGCTGTCCAACAAGGACTGGCTTCTACCGGTCGTCTGGTCACTTCCGCAGCGGCAATTCTACTTGCGGTGACCGTGCCGTTTGCTTTTGCTGAAGTTGCAGGTGTGAGGCAATTAGGGATTGGAATCACGGCAGCGGTATTGATTGACGTTACATTGATCCGCCTAATATTGGTACCTGCGTTGATGAGATTAATGGGCAGGTGGAACTGGTGGCTGCCAGGTCAGATCAAATGAAGGGTATTTCCGTAACCTGTCTTCAGGTTGGAGATATCCTTTTTGGCTAGAAATCGTATGATTCTATTCAAAACAGGCAAACATGTTCAATTCATGGGAGACATCAATGTTCTATAATGGATGGGATTCATTCCATATGACAGTCTTCTATCTACGTTATCTTTACGAAAAACAGGAGGGACACAGGCCCATGTCGGATATTGAAGCCTATTTACAACAACAAACGAATCTCCGTGGACGTTCCGCATATCAGGCAGATCAACCCCTGGAGTTATGGCGCAGCCAGTTATGTACCCGCGTGAAAGAGCGGCTGGGCGGTTTTCCAACCAGGGACGCAGCATTGAATCCTGTCTTACTGGAGCGCATCCCATGTGACGGGTATATCCGGGAGCGGGTTGAGATCACGACCTATGCCGGGCTCCGTATGCCTGTGTATGTATTGATTCCAGGGGATGGAAGCACTACCGAGGTGAGAAGACCTGCTATCGTTGCTTGTCATGGGCATGGCTATGGTAGCCGAGAGATCTCTGGTATGGAACCGGATGGTTCACCACGGACTGGAGAGCCCGGATTACACAAGGATTTTGCAGTAGCGCTTGTGAAGCGTGGATATGTGGTTGCGGCTCCAGAGCTGCTCGGGTTCGGTGATCGAAGACTGGCAGAGGACCGCGATGCGCCACCAGGGGTAAGCTCCTGTACGAAGATTGCGGCGCATCTGCTCATGGTGGGGAAGACTCTCGCCGGGCACAGGGTATATGAAATAACTAGAGTACTGGATTATCTATTGACCCGACCGGAAGTGGATACGGAGCGAATTGGAAGCATGGGTATCTCGGGTGGTGGTCTGGTTACGGCATTTTCAGCCGCATTGGATGAACGCTTCCATGCAGCTGTAGTAAGTGGCTATGCAAGTACATTCCAGGGCAGCATACTGGATCGCAACCATTGTCTGGACAATTATGTGCCAGGTATCCTGCGTGAAGCGGAGTTGCCCGATCTCATCGGCTTGATTGTACCTAGACCACTCTTTATTGAAGCTGGAAGTGATGATCGGGTATTTCCGCTCGATGCAGCAAGAGAAGCCTATAAGCGATTGACATACATCTATGAACAAGCGGGGGCATCAGAAGCACTGGATGCGGATTTCTTTACAGGTGGACATGAGATTAGCGGAGCGAAGGCCTATGACTGGCTTGATCGAGTTCTGTGAAGTTGTGGATCATGCACCAATCTAATATGGATTCGAGAGGAGAATTCAGTGATGAAATGGTCAACATTGGTAAAGTTTCTGCTCTGTTTTATTCTGTTTGCAAGTACGTTGAGCATCGGTCTGGGAAGCAGTGGAGGGCAAGTTGCCAAGGCAGCAACGGACAATTACAGATTTGATTTTGGTTCGAGTCCGGTTGAGAGCGGTTACACAGGCGTGTCCGCAGGAGATGCCTACACGGCTACCAAAGGGTATGGGTTCAATACACCAGCCAATATGCGAAATGTGTCTGCTTCTGGAAGCGGAGTAATGAGTGACGCCGTACAGTTTCTGACGTTTGGCACGAAGAGCAACAACACCTTCAATGTGAACTTGTCCAATGGCCTATATGAGGTCAAAGTGGTTCTGGGCAATACAGCCAGAGCAAGTGTGGCGGCAGAAGGGGTGTACCAGATCATCAACATGACGGGCAACGGGGCGACGGATCAATTTCAAATTCCGATAACTGATGGGCAACTCAATCTGCTCATTACGGAAGGAAAAGCAGGTACTGCATTTACACTCAGCGCACTCGAGATTCGGAAGATATCCAATCAGACCGTAACCAACCGCACGATTTACATCGGTGGTGACTCAACAGTTTGTAATTACTATCCGCTTGGCAGCAGTGTACAAGGAGGGTGGGGGCAGCTGTTACCGTCTTATGTGAACAACGCTACGTTCCAGGTTCGTAATATGGCATCAAGTGGTCAGTTTGCGAGAGGATTCCGCGACGATGGTCAGATGGAGGCGATTCTGAAGTATATCAAGCCGGGAGATTATTTTATTTTGCAATTCGGGATTAACGATACCAATGCCAAGAACAATACAACGGAGGCGCAGTTTAAAGAGATTATGCGGGATATGGTGCGTCAGGCGAAGAACAAAGGAGCAACGGTTATCCTCTCCACGCCACAAGGCCGGGCAACAGACTTTAATACAGCCAATGTACATCAAGCGGAGAACCGCTGGTATAATCAATCGACTCGTGCACTGGCTCAGGAAGAGGGGGTCACACTGGTTGAACTGAATAAGTTGAGTTCTGCTTATTTCACGTCCATTGGTCCGGCGGCAACACTCGCTCTGTATATGACGGGGGATAGTCTGCATCCGAATCGTCAAGGTGCTGCACAGCTTGCACGCATTGTGGCTGCGGATCTGAAAAGACAGGGATTGAGTGGATTCTAATGATGAATATTATCTGCCTGCATGATCCGGATATGATATGAATTGCGTATGATAAATTAAAAAATACCCCCGTGAACAGCCCGCGAAAAGGGCGGCTGATCCTTGGGGGTATTCGCTATTTCTGAGATGGAGGATCACTCCATCATGTCTTTGGCTTCATGGTTCACCTTTTTACCTTTTAACAAGGGTTCCAGTTCATCTTGTACACTCTGCTCCCACAGTGGTACATCTGTGCGATAGGCGGCCCGTCCGTTCAGATGTCCGGCGACCGGAGCCGTGATGAATACAAACAGGATACCTAACAACAAACGGGCACTGATATAGTTATCGAAGTACCAGAAGTAGAAAAACGTAGCGCTTAGTACACAGAACACGCCAAGCGTCATACTTTTGGTTGCGGCATGGGCTCGTAGATATACATCGGGCAGACGAATAAGTCCGAACGCACTGAGGGCGCTAAGCAATGCACCAAGCAGTACGAGTAAACCTATGGCTGTTTCAGCGGTTACCTTAACGATCTCCATCATTTTTGAATACCGCCCCCCGTTCAATATAACGTGCAAATGCCACTGTACTTAGAAAAGCCAGAATACCAATCAGTAAGATGATATCCAGATATGCCTGAGTTTGCAGCATCATCGAAAGAACGGCGACGATGGCAATTACATTGATACCGATGGTGTCCAATGCTGTGATCCGATCAGCCATGGATGGTCCCCGAAGCACCCTATACAAGCACCCTAGTATGGCTAAGGAGAGAATGAGCAATGAGATGAACAACAGTGAGGATAACATTAACGCGTCACCTCCATAATTGCTTTTTCGAATGTGTTTTGAATATTATCTCTCATTTTCTGTTCATCCTTGATATCTAGCGCGTGGATAAACAGTTTGCGTTGGTTACCCGAGATCTCAAGTGGCAGAGAACCCGGTGTTAATGAAATAAGTAGGCAGAGCAGGGTGACCTCCCAATCCGAGGACAATTGAGTTTTATACGTAAAAATACCGGGCCTTATGTCGAGCTTGGGCTTGATAATCTGGCGTATAACCTCAATGCTGGCTCGCACCAGTTCCTTGAACAGTAATGTAATCAGTTTGCAGATGGCCCAGACTCGAACAATATAGAAGCGCTGGGGGAAGAATCTCCGCATCCCCCCGATGAGAAGTAGTCCGAGCAGGTAACCTATGAGAAAACCAACACCATTCCAGGCGTTGTTCAAAAACATCCATACAAAGGCAATGATAAGATTAAGTACAATCTGAAAGGCCATGGACATCTACTCCTTCAATACGGCATCAATATAAATATTGGGATGCAGTAGAATATCGCCTGCGCGGGAGGTCAATTGGAACATGCCTTCAGCCCCCACACCCATTACGATGATGAATACAAACAGAATTCCGGCAGGAATCAGCAGGCCGTTCACCGCGTAAGGCCGTCTTGCAACACCGGCAGGCGGTTCGCCCCAGAATGCTTGTATGAAGATGCGCAGTACCGAATATAACATTAACAAGCTGGAGAGCACCGCAATGCCGGTCAGACCATACAAGCCTGCCTGCAAGCCACCTTCGAAGAGAAGCAACTTCCCCGGAAAACCACTGAATGGAGGCAAGCCCGCCAAGGCAAGTGCGCTAATGAAGAACATCCAGCCGAGCAGCGGATAGCGATGGATCAACCCGCCCATGTTGTCCAGTTTGGATGTTCCGGCAACTGCGATCAAGGCACCCCCGAGCAGGAAGAGCAATGTTTTGATTAACATGTCATGAAGCATGTAGAAGAGCAGACCTTCCAGCGCTGGACGACTGGCTGAAGCCATACCAAAAGCGACAAAACCTACACCTGCAACCACGTTGTAGATGAGAATTTTGTTCACATCGCGGTACGAGATTGCACCGATAACACCAAGAACCATCGTAGCACCAGCCATCCATCCGATCAGGGCATGGAAGAAATCAGGATCATGATAGAAGATCAGTGTGAATGTTCGCACAATGGCGTACAAGCCAACCTTGGTAAGCAATCCTGCGAACAATGCAGTGACGACAGCAGGTGGTGCCGCATAAGAGCCCGACAGCCAGAAGAACAGGAACAGTCCGGCCTTGATGCTGAATACAATCAGGAAGAGAACAGCAATTAAGGTAATGACACCGCTCTGTCCCACTTCAGCAATTTTTACGGACAAGTCTGCCATGTTCAGTGTGCCAGTAATGGAGTAAAGGAAGCCAATGGAAGCGACAAACAGGGCTGACGAAACGATGTTAATCAAGACATATTTGATCGTTTCACGAAGCTGTCTTTCCGTACTACCCAATACAATCAGTGCATAGGAAGAGATCAGCATCAGCTCAAAGCAAACAAACAAATTGAACAAATCTCCGGTTAGGAATGAACCGTTAACTCCCGCGATCAGAAAATGAAAGAACGGATAGAAGTGATGTTCTTCTCTCTCCTTGTTTACACTGCGGAATGCATACAGCAGACAAGCCAGCGCAATGATGGAAGCAGCAACCACAAGCAACGCAGACACCATATCAGCAACTAGCACAATACCATAGGGAGGTGCCCATCCGCCCATATTAAGCGTGAGCACTCCAGTTTGAGTTACACGAGTAATAAGTATCGTTGAGACCGCTGCTGTAAACAAAAGCCCGATGACACTAATGATCCGCTGGATATTTGTTTTTCGGAAAAAGAGCAAAGCCAGAACACCTGTGATTAAAGGCAACAGAATCGGCAGAACGACGAGATTATTCATATGGGCGCCCCCTTACTTCTTCCATATCGTCTGTTTTTAATTTCAGATAAGAACGATAAGAAAGAACAAAGAAGAACGCAGTGAGTCCAAAATTAATTACAATAGAAGTTAGTATTAACGCCTGAGGAAGAGGGTCGACATAGCGCTCGGCCATCTCCCCAAGCAGGGGTGGTGCCCCGGTTTTGAGACGTGACATGGTGATCAAGAGCAGATGTACACCATGGGTTAGTATGGACATGCCAAGTACGATACGGAGTAGGCTCCGCGACAAGATTAAAAAGACAGCAACCGCAAACAGAATGCCAACGGCTACACACATCAATATTTCCATATCAGCGATCCTCCCCGATCTGTAGAATGATGGTCATGGTGACACCCAGGACAGCGAGATACACGCCAAGATCAAACAGCATGGCCGTGGCGAGTTCTGTCTCTCCTAGCAAAGGGAGTTCGAAATAACCGAAGGTTTGGCTTAGGAACGGAACTCCGAATATAAATGAACCTGCACCTGTCAGTAACGCGATACCCAATCCGATTCCTGTTAGAACACGGAAGTCAACGGGTAACGCTTTGCGTATCGTATCGGTACTGAATGCCAGGGCAATCAATACGAGCGCTGCCGCTGTAACCAAGCCACCGATAAAACCTCCACCCGGATTGTGATGTCCTGCGAAGAACAGGTGCATGGCAAACGTCAGAATGATGAACACAACGACCTTGGTGGTCGTTTGCAGCAATACATCATTACTCTGCAAAGGTACAGTATCCCACGAGGATGAGCTCCGTTCACGGTTACCATACTTTTTCGTATTATCCGCTTCATCATCCAGAGCAGGTTCAGACTCCTGACTTTCGTCCTTCTTACGGAACTTCAAGCGGGCTCCGAGATCTTTGGCTTCGAGGTTCAGATTAATCATGGAGTAGATGGATAATGAAGCAACGCCGAGCACCATAATCTCCAGTAACGTATCGAATCCACGGAAATCAACCAATAACACGTTCACGACATTTTTACCACCAGCAGAGTCATACGCTTCTTGCAGGAAGAAGGTAGAAATGCTGTCCAGTGATGCTGTTCCGCTTGCAGCTAGAGCAACAAAGGTCATCACAACGCCGACTGCAATCGCTACGATCATATTTACCGTGAGATAACTACGGCTTGATTTGCCACGTTTCAATTCAGGCAGATGGTAGAAGCAGAGCAGGAACAATGCAACGGATACCGTCTCGACAATCATCTGTGTCAAGGCCAGATCCGGCGCCCGAAAGAGCACAAACAGCAGGGTTACGATGTAACCAACCGCACCGGTCATAATGACTGCCGACAGTCTGTTTTTGGCAAAAGGAATCGAAACCGCCGCACCGATGAGTGTGACCAGCAGAACGACCTCATAAAATGAGAAAGGTGCATTGCCCTGCAGATTCCAGGTAATATTTTCACCTGAACGGAAGAAGGCATAAACCAACAAGGCAACCGTGAATGAGAAAATGTAAACCAAATAATTACGAACCGAGCCATTCATATAGGCTTCCGTCCATTTGCGTGCATAATGCTGAAGATTATCCAGTACAACATGGTACATATTGTTAATGGTTAATCCTTGCGGATAATGCTCATAAATATTCCTCCATCGTGGCAACAGCTTGTAGAGAGTGATTCCGAGAATCACAACTCCGATCGTCATAATCAGTTCCGGAGTCCATCCATGCCACAGGGAAAAATGTACATCGAAGCGTTCAGTTCCATCTAAGAGGGATGGAAGTACGGCTGCCATGGCCGGTTCAATCAGTGATCCGGCCAGCAGATTCGGGAAGAGTCCGAATACAACGACAAGAACACCTAGAACAACGGGCGGAATGAGCATACCAACGGGCGCTTCGTGCAGCTTCTCGGCAGGGATCTCGCTTTGGCTACGACCGAGGAATGTTTTGAACACGATAATCAGCGCATAGATCAGGGTAAACACACTTGCAAGCCAAGCCAATACCGGCAATAGAATACTCCAGGAACCAAGTCCAAAGATTCGCAGATGCGTGACTTCGACCATCGCCTGGAAGAATAACTCCTTGCTCAGGAATCCGTTGAATGGCGGTATACCCGCCATAGCAAGTGATCCGATCAATGCTACGGTGAATGTAATTGGCATGAATGAAGCAAGTCCACCGAGCTTTCGGATGTCACGTGTACCCGTTTCATGATCAACAATGCCTACGACCATGAACAGAGCGGCCTTGAAGGTCGCGTGATTAAACAGGTGAAGCAGCGCAGCGGTTATTGCCACGGTGTACATCGCAGAGGATTCGCCATATCCGAAGAAGAGAGCAGCAGATCCCACCCCTAAGAGGGACATGATCAGACCAAGTTGAGAGATGGTTGAATAGGCGAGAATCGCTTTGAGATCGTTTTTTTTCACCGCCAGGAATGATCCATAACACAAAGTCAGGAGACCAACGCCGGTAACAAGCCAGAACCAGAGCCCCTGTCCACCGAAGATCGGTGTAAACCGGGCCACAACATACAGTCCGGCCTTGACCATCGTGGCGGAATGCAGATAGGCGCTGACAGGTGTCGGAGCTTCCATGGCATCCGGCAACCAGATATGGAACGGGAATTGGGCTGACTTGGTGAAAGCACCAATTAAGATCAAGACAAGTGCGGGCAGGAATAGTGCGCTTTCCTGAAACTGACCCAATCCTGCAATGGTTGCACGAATACTGAACGTTCCGGTAATGAGATACATCATCATGAATCCGGTAAGCATGGCGAAACCGCCAAATACCGTAATCAGGAAAGATTTTTGTGCTCCTGAAGTGGAAGCTTTGCGTTTGTAATGAAATGCAATCAACAGGAAAGACGTAATACTGGTCAATTCCCAGAACCCGTAGAGCACGATCATATTATCAGACAGCACCACGCCCAACATGGCTCCCATGAACATCAACAGATAAAGGTAGAAGCGGTTTAGCGCCTCTTTCATATCCATGTAGAAGATGGAGTAGAGAACAACGAGGACACCGATTCCGGTGATTAGCAGTGTCAGCATGAGGCTCAGACCGTCCAGATAGAGGTTAAATCCAATGTCCAGTGAAGGAATCCATGGAATATTTCCGGATACAGTATCGCGCTGTGACACAGCGGGTATGAGACTCGCAAAGTATACAAATAATAGTGCCGGGACGATGAGGACCGGCCATCCCAAATGAATTTTACGGAAGAAACGATGCAGCATGGCAAGGAGAATGCCAGCGGCAAAAGGCAGAATAACAGCAACATGAAGCAGGCTCAACATTACACCCCCAATGTTTAGTATTTCGACTACTCTCTCTGTGACATACAGGCGCATAATCCTCAAAGGGATATGCTTGCTCTCTATATTCATAACCCAAGTATGTATATACAGAATCGTGTCTATTCTTTGAATGGAAGAAACACGGTGAAGATTTCCGTAATTATTGTATGGGCTTGTATAATAAAAAAACACACAAGTTCCGATAAATATGAAAACGATTAGGTGACATCCCGTGTACCCTTTGCAGCATACTAATGTTGAAAAGCAAGATGGTTTCACCGTGTAATGGAGGAAATGATGTCATTCAAGATTAGAACTGTGCTTACTGTCATCTTCGCTGTGTTATCCCTGCTGGTTACCTTGACGATTGGATCTGTTTTTAGCAAAAAATCATTCGTTGCTGTGGAGACCGAGATTGGTCATTCACTTACAGGTACGGCCTCACAAGCTTCGGACAAACTGGATCGGTTTATGTCCGCGCGCGCCGGTGAACTGGATCTTCTGGGCAAAATGGCTTCGCTAGAAGATGGGTTTCAGCCTGATGAGATTCAGATGTTGCTGGATCAGCTACAAGATAGCTTTCCCTCATTCTCATGGGTTGGATTCATGAACCCGAAGGGAAAAGTGCTAGCCGCGACAGATGGTATATTGCTTGGAGAAAATTTATCAGAGCGACCTGTGTATCAGGAGGGGATCAAGGGTAAATTCATTGGAGATGTGCATAACGCAGTACTTCTTGCCAAGCTGTTACCAAATCCAACGGGAGAGCCGTTGCAATTTGTCGATATCAGTTTTCCACTGAAGGATAACAAAGGACATATTAGGGGTGTGCTCGCTGCACATTTAAGCTGGGCATGGGCGAAGGAAGTCGAAGAATCCGTGCTTTCCCCATTGAAAAGAGAAGAAAAGGACATTGAGTTCTTTATCGTAAGCAAAAAGGAACATACAGTGTTGCTGGGGCCAAAGGAATGGATTGGTAAACCTTTGGCATTGCCTGGCGTCGAAGAGGCCCAGCGCAACCAAAGCAGTTGGTCCATTGAAGAGTGGCCTGATGGTAAGGAATATGTAACAGGGTTTGCCTACAGCCAGGGTCATCTGGATTATCCCGGATTAGGCTGGACTGTGGTTATTCGTCAAGTCAAGTCGACAGCGTTTGCATCTGTTTTTGACCTGATGCGGTTTAATGTGTGGGCTGGTCTTGCGGTTACTGCGCTGTTTGCACTGATTGGCTGGTTTGTCTCACGTCTGATCTCTGCCCCGCTTGTACGTCTCACTAGAGTGGCCAATCGACTCCGGGCAGGTGAAGAGATTGAGATTCCTGAAAATAAGGGGATTAAGGAGATTGAAGTGTTGTCCCGCTCGCTTCGCGATATGCTGACCTCTCTGATGAATAAAGACTCAGAGCTGGTTGTAATGCAGAATCTGGCACATTTTGATCAGTTAACAAGTCTGCCGAATCGTACTGCCCTTGAAGTGTATCTGGAGGAGTCTCTGGAGACCGAAAGTGAAAATCACACGCTGACTTTTCTCTATCTGGATCTGGATGGATTCAAACGAGTCAACGATACACTTGGACATCAGGTTGGAGATGTTCTTTTACAAAAAGTGGCCCAACGTCTGTCCTCTCTTGGTCAGGAGAAGGGCATAACGGTTCGATTGGGCGGAGATGAATTCCTCATTGTACTTCAGTCGGTCGGAAGTCATCCGAGGGAAGAAGCCTGCGCTTATGCAGAAGCCATCATTCAAAGTCTGAACAAGCCGTTTATTATTGAATACGAGCGAATTCGAATTGGATGTAGCATCGGAGGGGCTGAATATCCAACCAACAGCAACAACCCATCTGAGATTATCCGAATGGCGGATGAAGCATTGTATGAGTCCAAACGTGCAGGCAAGAACAGAATGACATTTTATTCCGAGTTGAAGCAGAATCAATAGCGTATAATAACAGGAGCTGGGTTATCCCAATCACCTTACTGCGGATCATCATATAGACAAGGAGGGGTGAAATGTCTGGTAAATATACATCGGTACCTTACGGTTATGAGCCACCTGCGGCCAGCCATAAAGGGACACTGACTTTTTATGACTCGTTTGAACGTGTGACTGATGAGCAACTCGAACGTGCCGTTGCAACGATGGATACTCGTTCATTCTTACAGCTCGTGCTGTATCCTTTACACGAGAGTACATTTAAGCGAATGAGCAAGGATACAATCCAGGCATATTACAAAAGAGAAGACCGTCTGCATGATTGGCGGCGGGAGCATCCCAATTCACGTATACGTGTGGAGGGGCTTGAGGGCAAGAGAAAGAAATATACGCCTGTGGATAGTGCACTGCGACATATCACTGCGGAATATCCCGCTCCTCATTTTTTGTATATGACAACTGAGATGGCAAATATGTTTGCTTCGTTTGACTCTTTCAAGGATTGGATCAAAGAGCTGCGTCTCATCATTGATGGGTCATCCGGTGATCTTCATCCCAGGCTGGAGCAAAATCGTCACCGCTGGGAATGGGCGGAATGAGCACATTAAACGTATGAAGAGGATCAGCCTGCTGATGTTATGCAAACCCAAAAAAAGTTGTGTTGTACAAACCGGGATTCCGGAGTACAGCACAACTTTTTTTTTATTTATATTTTCTCTACGAATGCGAAGTCAGTTCAAGTGATGTTACGGTTTTATTTTTACCTGTTCGTTTGGCGGCATACAAACAGGCATCCACTTCTTCAAACAATTTGTCTTTGCTTAGATTAGGACTGTAGCTTTTGAGACCGATACTTACCGTGATGGGAGCTCCTTCAAGTTCCAGATGGCCCATCAGGGCAATCTTCTGACGAATCTGTTCCACCAAGGCATAGGCCTGCTTGAAAGATTGCTCAAACATCAATAAGGCGAACTCTTCGCCCCCGTACCGTGCGGCAATATCACTGGAGGTAATGGTTTCCTGAATGATCAGGGACACCTTCTCCAGAATGATGTCTCCAACCCGATGACCATAAGTATCATTAATGGATTTGAAGTCATCAATATCAATCAAAGCCAGATGCAGACTCATGCCGCTGTTGGCATACTCGAATGCCTTTTCGTAATAATCCTTGAATGAGCTTTGATTATAAAGGTTGGTTAAACCATCTGTTTTGGACTGTTTGGTCATAATGGCATTTCGCACAATAAGGTCCTGCTTGGCAAGCATACTGGCCTGAAGATCGTCCAAAACCTCAACGCCGCTAGTCACGATAACCTGTGCTACATATGTACCTAAGATTAGAAAAGCAGGAATGGATACCATATCAAATGAAGACAGGTACAACCGGTAGGCCGGATCGAACAACACCAGAAGGTAACCAGTCATCTGCATCAGAAAGACAATCCAGACTCTTTTTTTATTGAAGAACAGCACCGAAGCGAAGATGGGCAACAGGCAGATGGCTAATATAATCCGAATATCATAATTGACATGAATAATCGTCCAGGCAATAACGGTGCTGGCGATAGACATGGTATAGAAGGAATAGGAACTGAAGCGTCGATCAACCCAGCTTGCGAACAAAATGCAAGAACTGCTGATGGCCGTAGGCCAGAACAGGACATTCATCAAGAAATCTCGAGGTGTGCGATCATACTCCAGAAACAGGAAACAGCCAACCTGAATGGCAAAATGTGCAATGATGACAACCCAGTAGGCATAAAGCATTTTCTGAATCCATTTGGAATGCTTGAACTCGTATTCGGTTGGAATGTGGCTGCTATTGTATGTATGGAACCTTTTCATATATCACCGCTGACTGCATCATAATGGTACGACAGAATGACTCTCGTATATGATGATTATAAATCACAATGGACAAAACGCAAATCATTATATTCTAAGCATGAGAACTAAGCTTACATTATATCACATAGAAAGGCAGAAACTTTCCGAAAAAGGGACATACAAATTTCGGTGAGAGCATCATAGACTGTTAAAAGGCTCCGAATCACAGGATTGTTATTTTGCTGAAGGGGAGGTGAAATCCATTCCTCTTGTCGTTCGTTCTACCGTCAACGCTACGGGAGCGATTACGTTTACAGGTAATACGCTTGGACTGAGTCGTTCGGAAACAGCAGGGGTACCCGGAACACAGGACAGTATTGGAGCTTTTACCACAACCAACACCAGCGTCCAGTACGGCACATATCCACTGGGAACCACAAGCTCGTACCAGAGTAACAGTTCCGCTGCCATCCTTGTTCTTCCTGCGGGTAGTACCGTCCTGTATGCAGAATTAATCTGGGGCGGAAGTTATATCAACGGAACGGTCAATCTGAGCTCAGCGATCAACAATCCGGTAACGTTCATCACCCCCGCAGGTTCATTCAGTGTTACACCTGACCCGGTGACTTACAACCAGTTTGACCTGGGTAACAATGCCGCGGGTTATGTACGTTCAGCCAACGTGACGACACTTGTGCAAAATGGGGGAGCAGGTACATATATCACCGGAGCAGTCGTGGGAACGATTGTGATTACGAATGATGCTACAGCCAATCATGCCGGATGGACGCTTGGCGTTATTTATCAGAATCCTAATCTCCCTTTTCGCAACATGTCTTTGCGTGCAGGCGGCGTACTTGTGCAATCCACTTCACCACCAGTAGTAACAACACTGACAGGATTCGCAACCCCTCTCTCCGGTGTGCTCGGGGGAAGGGCGCTGTTTAGTGCCCAGGAAGGTGATGCGAATCGAACAGGTGATCAGGCCTTATTCGGGCCGACCTCTGCGACTTCAGTGGCCTTATCCGGGCCGAACAATCTGGCTGCGAATTTTTTTGCATCCCAAATCAACGGTGACACGGGAGCACTTAACACAACGGGCACTTTCGGAACTCGAAATCAGACGAATGGTGCTCCGGGTTCCAACATTGTCGGTGGTCGTCAAGGCTGGGATATCACCAATGTGGATGTGTCTGCCAGACTGATTAACAATCAATCCTCGGCAGTGCTTACGCTAACGACTTCAGGCGATGCGTACATTGTGAACGCCAATGCAATACAAGTTGATATCAACGCACCCAAAATTACGGTGGCCAAGGCATCGACTGCCTCCGGAGCAGTAGCGGGAGATAGTGTTCTTTATACCGTTACCGTCAGCAATGCAGGCACAGCCAGTGCGGCCAGTGTTGTGTTATCCGATTCACTGCCTGCAGGGCTTACCTTCATTCCAGGTAGCGTCACGGTTGCCGGGATACCCCGTCCAACACTTGATGTAACAGCTGGTATTCCTCTGGGTTCGTTAAATCTGTCCAGTAGTGTCGTTATAACCTATCGTGCACTAATCGCTCAGGACGCAAGCATCTTGCAATTGGTAAATTCGGCAAATGCAGCTTTTACTTTTCAAAGCGTTGCAGGCGGTGCAGTTATCACAGGAGTCATTCCGTCAAATAATTCTACTTTACCTGTGTATTCACCGAACCTGTCCATTGTGAAATCAGCAAGCACAACGAACGCTACGGTTGGAGATCAGGTGACGTACACGCTACAGGTAACGAATGGGGGAAACGTAGGCGCCAACGTGACGATTACCGATAATATTCCAAGTGGCAGTACCTATGTTCCGGGCAGTTTCCGCGTGAACGGAACTGTCATCGCAGGTGCCAATCCGGTTACTGGTGTTAATTTGGGCAGTCTTGCAGCGGGAAGCTTAACCACGATAACCTTTCAAGTGTCGGTCACGAATCTTCCTACACCGCCTACGTTGGTGGATCAGGCTACGGCTTCCTATTCGTTCCTTTCCCCTGACGGGCGAACCATAACGGGTTCGCTAGCATCAAACACACTGACGATTCCGGTAACCTTACCGAACGTATCCGTTGTGAAGAATGCAACGGTTACAGACGTTGCTGTTGGAGAGACGTTTACCTATTCTGTGGTTACGACAAATGGCGGGATCCAAACGATAAATAACGCCGTCCTAACCGATAGTCTTCCGACAGGTCTGACTTTTGTCCCCGGAAGTGTTGTAGTCAGGGGGGTTAACGTAACGGCAGCCAATCCGGCCAGTGGTATAGCGCTGGGTACCTTAACAGCAGGAAGCTCGGCAACTGTCACATTTCAGGTCAATGTGCAGTCTTTGCCTACTGCGGGTTCGTTCGTCAATCGGGCGGTCGTATCATATAGTTCAGGCGCGTTCACTGGAATCTCTAACTCCAATTCCATCACAACACCTGTATACCAGCCTGTGATTACGATCAATAAATCGGCGAATGAGACCAATGCGACGTTGGGTGATCAGCTTGTGTTTACACTGCTCGTGTCCAATAGCGGGAACATTGCAGCACAAGTAAGCGTGACTGATACGATTCCATCAGGGCTCACGTTCATTCCTGATTCGGTAACCGTGAATGGTTCCGCGCGTCCAGGGGTCAGTCCTTTAACCGGGATCACGCTGGGGAGTCTTCTGCCTGGAGGGAGCGCCACAGTGGTGTTTCGTACGTCACTTACGACACTCCCGACACCGCCAACATTGGAGAATCAGGGAACGGGAAATTACACCTATCAGCTCCCGAGTGGGCGTAATCTGGCAGGAAGCGCACTTTCCAATATCGTTCGTATTCCCGCTTCCGCACCCAACATATCCATTGCCAAAACAGTCAATACAACAGATGCCACTGTAGGAGATGTACTTACCTATACAGTTGTAACCACGAATTCCGGCAGTGGGGCAGTTCAGAACCTGATTCTATCAGATATGCCTTCTACCGGTTCTGAATTTGTATCTGGTAGTGTCACGATTAATGGGGCGGCTGCAAGAAATGCAAACCCGGTTTCGGGCATTGCTTTGGGAACGTTGAACAGCTCCAGTAACGTAACTGTGACCTATCAGACAAGAGTGACCTCTGTTCCTGCCTCGGGTTCGGTCAGCAACCGGGCAAGTACAGCTTTTACGTCCGGCAGTTTTAATGGTGTTTCCTCATCTGTGACCGTAAATACTCCAGTATTTCAACCTGTTGTTCAAGTCTTGAAATCGGCTAGCACAACGAGCCTGACTGTAGGAGACACCTTTAATTACACCCTCCAGATTACGAATTCTGGCAATATTGCCGCAACGGTTACTTTAACAGATCCGGTTCCTGCCGGAGCAATATTCAATACGAACAGTGTCATCATTAATGGTTCTCCAGCACCCGGCATCAGTCCGAACTCCGGCATCAGTCTTGGAGTACTGGCATCGGGGGCAAGCGCGACAGTCACTTTCCTTGCAACAGTCACAAGTCTGCCAGATGCAAGGCAGCTAATCAATCAAGCCCTCGCATCCTATAGCTATGCTCTTCCTAGCGGGAGGAATATTTCAGGTTTTGCATCATCAAACACAATCACCATTCCTGTATCCCTGCCGAATGTAAGCATTGTAAACAGTGACAATGTGGATTACGCCGTATCTGGAGATGTCATCAGGTATACTTCAGTCATTCGTAACAACGGAACGGTGGCAGTGAACAACGTGGTATACACAAACCCTCTACCTTCGAACACCCCATTTATACCCGGAAGTGTCATTGTGAACGGGACTTCATTCCCGCTCTCCAATCCGACCGCCGGCATTCCAATCGGTACATTGGCCCCAGGGGCTGAAGTAACCGTAACTTTTGAGGTGAGGATAACTATGCCGATCCCTTCACAGATTAACAATCAGTCGACGGTCAGTTTCACATCCGGTTCATTTTCGGGTTCATCATCGTCCAATACCACACAGACTCCGGTCATACAGCCACAGATTTCCCTTGTCAAAACAGCGAATACAGTCAATGCAACTGTAGGTGATACGGTAGTATATACTGTGACGGTGAGCAATACAGGTAATTTGCAAGCCAATGTAACGCTGACGGATACCATTCCGGCAGCGACAACTATTGTTCCCAACAGTGTGGTGGTTTCTGGAGTGCCACAGCCGGGAGCAACACCTGGAGCAGGTATCCCGGTTGGTATTGTTGCAGCGGGAGCAACAGCTGTGGTTACGTTTGCCGTAGTCGTGAATTCACTTCCATCGCCTCAGCAGCTCAGCAATTTTGCAACGTCATCCTTTACATTTACACCCCCTGACGGGAGAACGTTGACGGGTACAGCCACTTCCAATACATTGACTTTCCCAGTATCATCGCCTAATGTCGCTGTGGTCAAAAGTACTACATCGACTGCTGCTGCCGTGGGCGATACTGTTAGCTATTCCATCCTGGTTACGAATAGCGGGATAGCTCCGGTAAGCAATATCCAGTTTTCAGATCCAATTCCGGCTGGGGCGACATTCAACACAGGCAGTGTTACCGTGAATGGGGGAGTCCTACCTAATGCTGATCCGGCAGGTGGGATATCACTTGCTACACTGGGACCTGGGACATCCGCGACAGTGACGTTCAGTGTCAGGGTCAACGAGATTCCGCCAGGAGGACAGTTGAGTAATCGTTCGACGGTCAGTTTTACTTCTGGAGCTTTCTCAAGTACGACATTTTCGAATACAGTGGTTACTCCGGTTTTCCAGCCAATTCTTTCGGCACAGAAGACAGCAAGTACTCAGAATGCTACCGTCGGTGATACCGTCAGCTATACGATTACCGTGAGTAATCAGGGGAACTACGGTGCCCAGATCAATCTGTCGGATAACCTTCCGGCCGGTACCATTCTTGTTCCGAATAGTGTCATTGTGAACGGTCAACCTCTACCTGCTGCAAATCCGGCAGCGGGTATTCCCGTAGGAACTGTAGCTGCCGGAGCTACAACTACAATTACGTTTTCCGTAGTTATTGATACACTGCCAACTCCACAGCAACTCGTGAATCAGGCTTCGGTTGCGTTATCCTTTACACTGCCGGACGGACGGAACATTACAGGCAACGTGTTATCCAATGTGCTTACCATCTCCGTTTCCGCGCCGGATGTGGAAGTGGTCAAATCCACCACATCCACAGCTGTTTCCGTCGGTGATACCGTCACTTACAGCATCGCTGTAACCAATAACGGAATTGCAAGTGTAAGCAATGTGATTTTTACAGATGCCGTGCCAGCAAGCACCCTTCTTACTGCAGGAAGTGTATCTGTTGACGGTGTTCTACGCCCGGGTGCGAACCCTTCAACCGGAATAACGCTGGGCTCCATTGCACCGGGCGTGACGGTGACGGTTGTATTCAGCGTGCAGGTGACATCACTTCCGGCAAGTGCCGTTTTGAACAACCAGTCAACGGTGAGTTTTACATCCGGTGCATTCTCTGCCACCACATTCTCCAATACCATTACAACGCCGGTGTACCAACCTATTTTGGCTGCTGTCAAAACAGGAGATCAAGCTGTAGCAACTGTCGGGGATACGGTGGTTTATAGCATTACCATTACCAATACCGGAAACTACGGAGCATCCGTCACGTTAACGGATACCATTCCGGCTGGAACCGAACTTGTACCGAATAGTGTCATTATTAATGGAGCTTCAGCACCAGGTGCTGATCCGGCTTCAGGTATTCCCCTGGGGGTTGTTGCCACAACAACCACGATTATATTCTCTGTTGTGATTGTGACATTACCTTTGAGTCAATCCATCACCAATCAGGCATCTGCGACATTTGCGTATACATTACCTGATGGAAGGACACTTGGAGGCACAATTACGTCCAACGCACTCAACATTCAAGTATCTGCTCCAAATGTCAGTGTTGTGAAAACCACTGCGGTCATTGACGCTGTGGTAGGCGATACGATTGTATACGAGATGGTTGTAAGCAATAACGGGATTGACCCGGTTAACAACATTGTGATCACAGATCCGATTAGCCCGGCTACCACATTTGTGACAGGCAGTGTTCTGGTGGATGGTGTCCCACGCGCCTTGGCCAACCCTGCACTTGGAATTGCTCTGGGGACACTAGCACCGGGCGCAACTATAGCCGTTTCATACGCGGTTCGGGTCAATTCACTTCCAACACCACCACAAGTGAGTAGCCAATCTTCTGTAAGTTTCACATCCGGTGTTTTCTCTGGAGCTACGTATTCGAATACAGTTGTAACACCTATTTATCAGCCGATAGTGTCTTTAAGCAAAACAGCGAGTACCTCAAATGCAACGATTGGTGACACCATCATCTATTCTTTCACCATCAACAATAGTGGGAATCTTGCAGCCAACTTGACCTTGACGGACAACATACCTGCTGGAGCTGTACTGCTCCCTAACAGTGTTCTGATTGATGGTGTTCCACGGCCAGGAGCTGACCCGGAATCAGGAATTGTGGTTGGTACGATACCCCCAGGTGGATCAGTGAACGTAACGGTTACACTTGAAATTACGGTAGATTCATTGCCTCAGAATCAGCAGTTGATCAATCAAGCCACTGCCAGCTATACCTTTAGTCCTCCGGATGGCCGTGTGTTGACGGGAACTGTATCTTCCAACGTGCTGGTGATCCCTGTATCTGCACCAAATGTTGTTGTTGCCAAAAGCACAAGTGCCATTGATGCAGTTGTTGGCGATGTAATCACATATACGGTTGTTGTAACCAATAGCGGCATTGAAGTGGTGAATAATGTTGTCATGGTTGACCCTGTACCGGCAGGAACGGTATTTGTGACGGGGAGTGTGACCGTGGATGGTGTAGCGAGACCTACCGGAAATCCGAATACAGGAATTACACTTGGTTCCATTGCTGCCGGTGCTTCCGTTACTGTTACATTCCGAGTAGAGGTCGTTGTGATATGAGTCCTAACTCAGGTCCGTTGTCCCACTGGCTTCAGAATCAGTCGCTGGTTCGATTCAGCTCGGGTACGACTGAACTGGAACAGGTGGCTTATTCCAATACAGTTACTACTCCATGGGTCGGGCCTAGGTTGGAAGTGAAAAAGCAATGCAATGTAGCTATCGCTACACTGGGCCAGTCCCTGACTTATATGATCGAGATTGTTAACACAGGCAATTGTACGGCTACAGTTCATGTTGTGGATTCATTGTCTGCTGAAACATCCCTTCTTCCTAATAGTGTATTACGAGATGCAATTCCACTACCGGGGGCATCACCAGAGAACGGGCTGCCTGCAGCAGAGATCGCACCGGGAGCAACGCTGAGATATCATTTTCAAGTCGTGATTTTGCGGATACCGGCTGGCTTAAAGCTGCTCAATCAAGCTGAGGTTAACTATGCATTTGTGGCATCTGAAGGCAGAACAGTCAGAGGTGTGGAGAGATCCAACACGGTGGAGGTGAATATGGTCTCGTCCAGGCTTGAAGTCAGCCTGCAAGCCGAGCGGGACCAAACCTTCTCAGGGGATATTATCATGTACACCGTCATCGTAAGCAATCCGGGTTTTGTTGCAGCGACGGGTGCGCAGGTAACGATCGCTTTGCCGCAAGGTATTGTTTTTATACCTGCCAGTGTCATAGTAGATGAGATGTTTGCGCCACAAGTAACGCCTGATACGGGTGTAGAACTTGGAGAGATTTTGCCCGGAAGCTCCGTTAGGATACAATATCGGGTTCAGGTTGTGGGGGGAAGCGATGCGAACGGAATATCAAGTGTGGCTGTACTGACTTACATCTCCGCAGGGCAGCGCGAGACGGTTTACTCCAATCAGGTTACTTTGGAAGTGATACAGCCCCGGATTTCTGTGGTGAAAACGGTGCTCCCGGTAACGGCCACATGGGGTGATACCGTGCAATATAATATTACCGTCTCCAACGCAAGCAGCTACGCGGTAGATGGAACCCTCATGGATATATTGCCAACAGGTATGACATTTGTCGAAGGAAGTCTGGGCTGGAATGGAGTTAAACGTCCCGGAACTAATCTGGCTAAAGGTCTCAATCTGGGGACATTGACTGCCCGGTCTAATCTGAATATTCAGTTCGAAGCGAAACTTGCAGAACGAGGTGAATCGATACCTGATGACTATAAGTATGTGAATCATGCCAGCCTGATATATACCTTTCGCTTGCCGGATTCACGATCAGTGCAGCGGATGATTACATCCAATGAAGCTGTGATTGAATTAAAAGCACCGTTCATTCAGGCTTATGTTCAAGTAAAACCCACGTTGGTCGAGCAGGGAGATACAGTGACTTTTGAGGTACGTGTGATGAATACGGGTAATGTGCCGGCACGCGTGCAGTTGGGAGGCATTTTGCCTGAGGGCTCCAAATGGCTTGGGCAAGCTGAGGGTCAGATCCAGTGGGACATTCCGGAATACTCCACGCCTAGAGTTCTCCATGTGGGTGAGATTAAGCCTGGAGAGGAGAAGAACAACTCCTATGTAGTGCAGCTGGCATCCGACAAGACGGGTACGCTGCAAGGAGCCTTGATCGCTAGGTATACGTATGAATGGAATGGACAAAAAAAGGCAGGCGAATCCCGATCGAATGAGTACAGTATCATTGTGGAGTATGGAGAAGAATAAGGAGAATGTGGTTAAAGTTAAAATGCCTGAGGATTTTGCTGATTCTTGGATGCCATGACATTACACGAACGTAAATGAATGGTATACTAATTGAATATGAACTCGGCAATCAACCCGTGGAATCGGGACGTCGGAGTAGAGGAGGCAGCCACATTGGCAAAAGCAAAAGTAGCAAAAAGACCTACACGGGATGAGTTTGAACTTGAAGAGTTGGGAAATCAACTGGTTGAAGCCTTTCGTGAACGTTCGGAAGTACTATTGACCGTATGGGGCAAAGAAGACCAGGTGCAAGGCGTCATTGTCAAAATGGACTCGCGTACAAGACTCGTGCATGTAGAGTATACCGAAGAAGAGTTCACGGCGAAGGTGCCTTTCATGGATATCATGCGGGTGCAGTCTCCCAGATACTGAACGAAAAAAACAGCAATCTGAATAATTAGGGCATCCGCCCTGTCAAAGTCGTACTTCCTGCATAAGATAACCCATACCTGTTGCAGAGGAGGTACGGTCAATGAGCGAAGTATTAGGTGGAGAAACAAGAGGCTACGGATACGGAGGTTTCACTTCTGTAGGTGCCATTCTGGTTCTGTTCATCCTGTTGGTTATCATCTCCAAAGCGTTCTTGGTATAATTGCATATTTCTAAAGAATGAAAGAAGCTCTGCCATCACGGCAGAGCTTTTTTTTCGTTCAGATATTGGATGGTTGTTTGCGGCTGAACAAGCCATAGAGAATTACAATAAGAACCGGGTACAGTACCGCCCATCCGGTAAAAGGGAATACGATCGCTGTGGCTACAAAGGAAATCCAGCTGATGGTCACGCCGGTGCGACTTCCTTTCAATAATCGGATTCCTGCTGCACAGCCCCCAAGATATGTGAGGATAAAGGTTGCATTGGGAAGCTGAATCAGTGTTGTAAGTGATACGATGCCGCTGGCATAGACACTTAGCACCAGAATGAAGCAGATCCCGAGGAATCCAATTGCTGCTACGGGTGTGTGGAATCGCTTGGACAGATGAGCCATCCAACGCGGTGCAGCACCTTGTCTCGCGAGTGCATAACCAACTCTTGAAGCTGCCCCGGCATAGGCAATGACGGTTGCTGTACAGATAAATATGCCAGTCAGTCCAGCGATCCAGGCACCCCAGATACCAAGGGGTTGACTAATGATCCATACGAGGGACACATCGGCCCCGCCATGCAGATAACTTTGCGTGCCTACGGTAGCCAGGGCTGTCAGGAAGTAGAGTACACCTACAATAATCGCAGCGATAGTCACACCTGTAATGGCTGCTTTTCGAGGATCGGTGAATTCTTCGGAAAGATGGGATACCGCTTCCCAGCCAATAAAACACCAGAACAGAATCGCTCCGGCTTGACCAATGCTGACCCAGCCATGCGGCATGAATGGGGTGTAATGGATGGAGTCCATGTTGGGAAGAGCCAGTAGAAAGGCCATCACCAGCACAGCAACAATAGCGATGACGACACCAATCTGTACTTTACCAGCAACTTGCATACCAACGATATTAATGATCAATCCAATCGCCAACATTATGGCGGCAATAGCAATTCTGATATGTTCACCTAGCCCCAACGCTGCCGTCATATATCCTGCACCCGTCAGAGCTGCGACAGGAGCTCCTATGGGTACCGACATCAAAAAGAACCAGCCAATGATTGTTCCGGCACGTTGTCCGAAAGCAAGGGTGACAAAATGGGATACACCACCTGCATCGGGATATCGGGCAGATAGTAGTCCCATGGATAAAGCGAGTGGCAGAATTAGCAGGACCATGCCGCCCCAAGCCAATAGCGAAGCTGGACCGGCCAGTTCAGCAGCCAGTCCGGGTACAATCAGGACACCTGAACCGAGTACTGCACTTACATAGAGCGCAACGGCTTGCGGCATGCCGATTGTTTTTTTGAGCTGTGAAGAGGTGTTCATGTTCTTGTATTAGCCTACCTTCCAGATTGGAATTATTCTGATAATGACTATGTAATTATATAGGAGGACAACCATTCAGTCATTGGCGAATTTTGTAGAAAATCGGTGTAAGTCCTGCTGGCGTTATGTTAGAATATAACCATCCCTAGAGAAAGAAAGAGGTGTTTGGATAATGAGCCAAGAGTTAACAGCATCTTTAAATGAACAGATGAATTTCGAGTTTTATTCCGCTCATGTATATCTGGCTATGGCAGCCTATTGTTCCAGCAAGAGTCTGGATGGATTTGCGAACTTCTTCATCGTGCAAGCCGAAGAGGAGCGATTCCATGGTATGAAAATATACAAATTCCTGAATGATCGTGGACACCGTGCTACATTAGCCGCTTTGCCAGAACCGAAGAATGAATATGCTTCGATGCTGGATGTCTTTGAGCATGGTTATGCTCATGAACAGCAGAACACGAAAAAATTCTACAATCTGGCTGACATCGCCTTGAACGAACGTGAACATGCGACAATGTATTTCCTGAAATGGTTCATTGATGAGCAAGTGGAAGAGGAAGCCTTGTTCGACAACATTATTCAGAAGCTGCGCCGCATTGAAAAAGACAGCAATGCCTTCTATATGCTGGATGCCGAATTTGGCAAACGTTCATTCACTGCTCCCGCTGAATAAATGCACGTAGGGAGTCGAGAAGATTCCAAGAACAAAAGACTTTTACATACGGCGTAAGGAAATCACCCTCAAAGCATTAGGAGTTAGGTCTCCATGCAAAGGATGACCGGTTGATGCCATATGCTGAAGAAGACGAAAGAAGCTTGCACTTGTGCAGGCTTTTTTTGCATGTATAGTTATTTTATTTTTGTATTGATTTGCTTGAATTGGAGCAAAAGTCTATCAAAATCTTGAATGTGGGTAATAAAGGATATGTCACAATTGATCTATCCTGACGGGATCTTTATTTTGCTCAAATCTATCAAATTCGTATTAAATTTTAGGTTTATCTGACAAAAGTGTAACTCTACCGTAGCCTTTGAAGCGAGAACAGGAGTCTATTCCTTTGATAGTATTAAGATTATCGCCAAGGGATGAAGGTAGAACAACATGGACACCCGGGGAAATATAACACACAAGGGAGATTTTTTAATGATGTTACATATTCGCAAATCTATCATGGTCACACTTGCTATTTTACTAATCATTCCACTTTTATTGCCGCAGTCGGTATCTGCCCAATCCGCTTCATCGAAGGATCGTGCAAGCAAAGCAAATGCCAAAATCATATATCTGACTTTTGATGATGGGCCAACCGCTCATACGGGTCAGTTACTGGATATTCTGGATCAGTATAATGCGAAGGCTACGTTTTTCATGCTGGGTCCTCAGATGGAGAAATTTCAGAAGGCTACCAAACGAATTGTAGCTGACGGGCATGGATTGGGTCTGCATGGTGTGAGTCATGTTCCAAGCAAATTCTATAAATCCGCATATAGCGGTTTGAAAGAGATGCAACAGGCCAATGTAAGTCTGAACAAGGTTGCTGGAGTTAAAACAAGTCTCGTTCGGACGCCATATGGTAGTAAACCATATCTCAAACCGGCATTCCGTAACGTGCTGCTGGGTCAGGGTGGATTCCATCTATGGGATTGGAATGTGGATTCGGAAGACTGGAAGTACAAGCAAGATCACCAGAGAGTCTATAACAGTGTAATGAAGCAGATCCACACCGTACAAAAGAGTGGAACAACGCCGGTTGTGCTGATGCACGACCAGGAAGCAACGCTGAAAGTATTACCGCAAGTATTAAAAACATTAAAGGCAGAAGGGTATCGTTTTGAAGTATTAAGCAAGAAGGTGCAGCCGGTTAACTTCTGGAACGACAAACGTTAATATTTTCAATTTTCCGATTCGATCGGACGATAGATAGAGCCTGATAACAGATTGGTTAAAACGAAGGAGGTACACATCATGAAGAAACAATCATTATGGATGACCATTCCGGTAACGACAGCCGTTTTACTTGCACTGGCAGGATGTGGCGGACCGGATTCGAATACAACATCAGAGAGTAGTACTTCACCAACGACAACAGTAGGTGAGCAAACCGAGACCGGCAGCGGTGGTGCTGATTTCTCTAATGAAAATGAAACAGGAACCAAAGAGAACACGGGTACAGTGAATAGTGTAGAACCATCAGGAGCGCAGTCGGGCGGAAACCATACTGCCACAGGTCAATCCGGTGTGAATGATGTGATCAAGCAAGTTCGCAACCAGTTGAAGATGGAAGAGAATGCAGCGTTACCCACTTCGTTCCCCTTGGATAAAGGCGCATATTTGGGTGCGGCAATACCGTCCAATACGGCTGATGCATTCAAAGTGAACTTCTACGCGTCCACGCAATCCGTTGCCGTTAATGATCCATCTTTAACGGCTTCCGGCAGTAAGGTACCTTTACTGGCTTCCTATGAAGTGAAAACGTATAAGGACCCTGAGCAGGAAAGTATTTTCCCAGAGACAGACCTGAAAGATATTCCAGCAGATATGGCTGTGGATCTGGGACATGGCATCAAAGGCATGGCTGAAGGTGCCGCAGGCAGTCAATATCTGACTTGGCAAGAAGGCAGATGGACGCTGCAAATTCGTTCCGTCTCCGAAGATGAAATGAATAACCCCGGCATAGCGAAGAAAATGGTGGAGTACCTGGAATCACATACATTGCCTGTACCCAAAGATAAAGGGTATATCAAGGTTGAATATCCAAGTGGTGGAAAGTCTGTTCATGTAACGGTCTCATGGCAGGACGGTCATAAAATTCATCAGCTTAAGACTGATCAAGTACCACTGGAAGCTCTTGGCATGACTGTATCTGTGAAATCTTGAGGATTTAATGGATATTCTGAGTTGTAGAAGAGACGCGTATTGGATGGTTGTAATAAACTAAAAGAGCTTGGTCCAGATTGGTTTCTGGGCCAAGCTCTTTTAGTTGTAGCATGTTATGGCAACGTGTGAAAAATTATTGCGGCTTATGCAGTCGGGGTACATACTTATTTTTGTTTCAATGGGTTAAAGCGGTACTTTCATTTGAACCACCCTTTTTCCTTAGAGCGAGTGATGGCCTCAATGCGGTTACTGGCATTTAACTTGTTGAGAATAATGGAAATATAGTTACGCACCGTCCCCGTTGTGATGAATAGATGCCCGGCGATTTCCTTGGTGTTTTTGCCATCGGCCATGAGGCCTAGTACGGCATTTTCGCGCTCTGTCAGAGGATTTTCTTCTACATAAGCTTCGTCTACCAAGTCGGGAGCGAAGATACGTCTGCCATTCATAACTTGGCGGATCGCCTCAGCAAGTTCTTCAATTGGACTGTCCTTAAGCAGGTAACCACGGACACCACCCTTTAAGGCGCGTTCGAAATATCCGGTCCGGGCAAAAGTGGTTAGGATAATGACCTTACAGCTCATTCCTTTGAGTTCTTCTGCGGCTTCGAGGCCGCTTTTCACGGGCATTTCTATATCCATCAGACAGATGTCTGGTGCAAGCTCCTGTACAAGGGTAAGGGCTTCCTGGCCGTTGCTGGCACGTCCGACGACTTCCATATCTTCCTCCAGATTGAGAAGGGAAGACAAGGCACCGAGCATCATGCGCTGATCTTCCGCGATTACAATTCTAATCATGATTCTGCCTCCTTTATCGGTTTGCGGACGAGTTTGGGAACATGAATAATTATCTCTGTACCCTGAATGTCTGCATCAGATCGAATATCCAAACAGCCATTTACAAATTCAAGTCGTTCTTTCATGCCCAAAATTCCTGTTCCGCGCCGCTCTTGTCTGTGTGATCGTTCTATTCCGACGCCGTTGTCTTGTACTGTGAGTACATTATTGGCGGGTGTTTCCTCAATGACGATGGTACATGCTGTTGCCTGACTATGTTTGACCACGTTGGTGACCGCTTCTTTCAAGCACATGCCAAGCACATTTTCATTCAATTGAGACGTGTCTTGTAGCTTCGGATTGCCATCCAGTATAAATTCAATTGAAGCGGCCTTCAGAATCTGCTCCGCCCGGAACAGTTCATCGACCAATTGTGTACCACGCATGGTGGTGACCATTTCCCGGACTTCCTTCAAAGCTGTACTTGCAGTTTGCCTGAGGTCGTTCAATTCAATCTCGGCCTGATCGGGATTATTACGGAGCAGCCGCTTCGCCAGATCGGTTTTTAGACCGATCAGAGAGAGCTTCTGTCCAAGGGTATCGTGCAGGTCACGAGCGATACGCTGACGTTCTTCCATTTTCACGAGATCGTCAAGTCGCTTGTTCGCATTCTCCAATTGGCCTTCCAATTGTTCAGTCTTATTTTTATTATACGTACTGATTGGAAGCAGGATGGAGGCCATTAAACTGATGAATACAAACGGGAACTGACTCACGAGCAATGAACTCTGATTGATAAAACCATAGTTAATGGTTAGGAAACTGGCTCCCAGGTTCACCGAATAGAGCGTGAAGAAACCAGCTTTATTTTTAATATTCCCAATAAAAAAAGCAAGAAACAATGAAAAGTAGGCATAATCATAGGCGATTGTCATCGTAATGGATATGGCAATGAGCAATCCAATCCACATGTATACCTGCCAGCCCTTGGTGATGAAGGCGAGCAGATAACATACGAAGAAAACGAGAATGATTACAATGCCGGTTACCATCGTCCATAATTTGGAATATTGTGAAATGTAATAGAAGGGCAGGATGAAAAAGACAAGCCATACATAAGGATTTAACCCTGTATTTTTATAAAAAATCTGCATCCACTTCTGAATATGATTCTCCTCCTTGCACTTGTACTCAACCGTAGCATGACTGTAGCATGACTATGGCTTGAACACAAGAAAACGAATCCGACAGAGTTAAGGCTTCTCTGTCAGACCCGCTGGATTCGTTACACGGATAGTTGGTTGAACGTAAGGTTTGCGGGATAGATGTTTGAGCTGTCTAAAGCTAATGAACTGTTTAGAATCTTCATCCCACAGACGGAAGCGCAGGGCAACCAAACTTGAACGCAGTGTAATGGTAGTTGCCTTTTGCAAGGGTGGTGTTGCATTATGTGCTTCTTCCAAGAAATAGTTAGGTACACGCGGGCTCAAGTGATGCACATGGTGAAACCCAATATTGCCACTGATCCATTGCAATAATTTTGGCAATTTGTAATAAGAACTACCTTCGACAGCGGCTTTTACATAACTCCATTCATCTTCGTGTTCAAAATAAGTCTCTTCAAACTGATGCTGCACGTAGAACAGCCAGATCCCAAAGAAACCGGAGAAGAAGAAGATAGGTGCCTGCACCATTACAAAAGCCTGCCATCCGACTAACCAGCACATGAATGCATAGAGGGCTACGATTAATACTGTAGTCAGATGTGTATTGATGCGTTCTTTACGTCTTGCACCTTTGCGGTTGAAACGGTAAGCCAACAGAAACACGTAGATAGGTCCGATACAGAACAATACGAACGGATTACGATAAATCCGATAGAAGAGGCGTCCCCAAGGAGAAGCTTCTTTGTATTCGTCAACGGTCATAACCCAGATATCACCAACGCCACGTTTGTCAAGATTACTGCTTGTCGCGTGATGGATAGAGTGCTCATTTTTCCACTGCTGATAGGGTGTCACTGTTAATACACCAGTAATGGTACCGAGAATATCATTGGCACGTTTGCTCTTGAAGAATGAACCATGACAGCAGTCATGGAAGATAATGAATGTCCGTAGTACAAATCCGGATGCCACCAAGGCAATCGGGAAGGTCAGCCAGTAGGATACTGATAAGCTAAAGTAAGCCGCAGCCCATAGCAGGAAGAGCGGAAGCAATGTATTGATTAACTGTCGGATACTTAATCTGAGATCATTTTTTTCGTAAGGGGTGACTTCTTTTTTTAGCGCCATTTCTTTATTTCTACTCATTGACGTGTGTCCTCCTTCAATCGTTATAACTGTATCAGCTACAACTTGACGTTTCCCGGTAAGACTTTCCTCTAGGAAGCGTTTTTATCATTGTAAAACAATCGGATCATGACAGTAAGTCATAAACGTCAGCCCTCTGTAATGATGAATATCAATGATGGACCATGACATTTGTCATGGGTGTATGATGCTGAAAGGCTTGGCGGAAGTCTAAAAGAGGACGTTTTACAAATTCCTTTGCACAAATCACGCAACAATTTGTATTATGTATACAATTTTTGTTGTGAGCATGGTAAAATCTATCTTTGAGTGATTATGACAACTTATGAGACGGGTCGATTAGGTTGATTTCTGATGGATTGGATGGAATGCTTAATGAAGAAACGAATTACGGATATTCTATTTATTATGGCAGGTGCATTTTTGTTTGCGCTGGCGGTGAACCTGTTCGTCATCCCGAACGATTTGGCTGAAGGCGGGGTAACGGGTATAACGATTATTTTGTATTACCTGTTTGAATGGTCACCAGGACTGATGAACCTGATCCTGAACGGTATTTTGTTAATTGTGGGATACCGGTTTCTAGATAAAACGACTACGGTGTATACGATTATTGCGGTTGTGTTCAATTCATTGTTCTTGCATCTGACAGAGAGCTGGACCATTGACTCGCATGAGCTGTGGATTAATACGATATTTGGTGGATTGTTTGCCGGTCTTGGGATCGGCTTGATTGTTAGAGTAGGGGGAACAACAGCCGGAACCGTTATCTTGGCACGGCTTGCCAATAAATATTTGGATTGGAACATCAGTTATGGATTATTATTTTTTGATCTGATTGTGGCATTTTCATCTTTCTTCATTATAGGGCCGCAAGGTCTGATGTGTACGATTGTCTTGCTGTTCGTGGGGACCAAAACGATGGAGTTCATTATTGAAGGACTCAATCCGAAAAAGGCGGTTATGATTATCTCTTCCAAACAGGATGAGATTGCGAAGCAAGTGATTGAGAAGATGGACCGCGGTGTAACCGTGTTATCCGGTCATGGGTACTACACGAAAAATAAGAAAGAAATCCTCTACATTGTCATTAGCAAGCAGGAAGTTTCCATGCTGAAGAAGATTGTACGAGCGGAAGATGAGATTGCTTTTATCACCATTCATGACGTGCGTGATGTATTCGGGGAAGGATTTATCGAACTTTCCAAAACTTAAGTAATAGGTATATATGTATTAGGTATATATGAAAGAAGGGAGTTGCGGTGAAATATCACCGCAACTTTTTTGATAGGATTGAACCGGGTATTAATCTAGTTCAAAAAGAAAGAACCCTTCTCATAGAGAAGGGCAAAAGAATATTAATAATGTCTTCTTTTTTTGACTCCACAGTATTCAACAGTGACATGACAGTGTTTTTTACATTTTGTAGGGACATATTTAATTTTAGTAACACAAGTTTTCGTAATTTTTTTGTAGAAACACTTTGGTTTTGGGTGACATCCTTTATGCTTTCTGTACATATTGAACCCTCCCTGATTGTGATAAGGTATTGTATGAACAGGGCAATGTATCGGTAATGTATAAACGTCTATTATTGTATAATAATTCCTTTATTAGGCTTTTGTGTTACTAGTGAAGGCGTGGTTCTTTCTAGTAAAAGAGTACAATGACAAAAAGCTGTACACCTATCAATCACGATGATATATTAAATTTAATTAATTTGTTAATAAACTTAACTAACTATTTAAGGAGGCGATTGCATGGCTGGCACACCGCAATATATCCGTAATCTGAATGAAAACCTCATTATGGATGCCCTGATAACTCAGGGAACCATGTCTAGAGCGGATATCAGCCGTCAGACCGGACTTAGTAAACCAACGGTGTCGTTGGCTGTAGAACATCTGATTGACCGTAATCTGGTGAAGGAAATGGGGAGAGCTGACAATGCTCAGGGTCGCAAAGCAACCCTCATCCGTTTCAATGAAACGGCTTATTATGTCTGTGGTATAGATATCGGCGCAACACGTATTCGGATCGCATTATCCGATCTGACTGGAGAAATCATTGCCTATCGAACACATCCCATGGTTGTCCAAGAAGGTCAGGAGCGAGCGGAAGCGACGATGCTGGAGCTTCTTCGAGGCCATCTGAATGAATTGCTTGATGAGAATCATCTGAACTGGGATCAGATTCAGTGCATCGGGTTCGGTATACCAGGCGTAGTCTTGCCTGATTCGGGACGTATCCATCGTATTGTGGACCCGTTAGTTGGTCTGGAACAAGCATTCTCTCTAGAGTCGTTGTCAGGCGCTTTTCCCTGTGAAGTGATTCTGGAAAATGATGTGAATCTTGCGGCGCTTGGGGAGTATCGAAGTGGTGCAGCAGCAGGTTGTAACTTGTTTGTTTTTTTCTCCATCGGCACAGGGACGGGCGCTGGCATTATGGTACATGGCCAACTGCTACGAGGTCTTGGTGGGTTAACCGGAGAGATCGCAGAGATGTTGATGGAGGATGGCCGTCGTCTGGAGGAAGTGCTGTCAGCCGAGGGTCTGATGCAGTTGGCGAAACGTCACCTTAATCCGCATGATGAACTATTGCAAGCTGCTGATTTGGGTGCGGATGTAAATGTAGATGTAGTTGGATTTGCAGATGATCTTCACAGACACTTGACTCCCGAGAAGTTATTTGAAGCCGCACGCAATGGAGAAATAGATGCCTTGGATATTTTACAACAATACAGCCAGATGATTGCTTCAGCTCTGCGTCATATTAGCGTTGTGCTTGCTCCAGATCTTATTGTGCTTGGCGGGGGCATAGGAGGAAATGGCGATGTATTATTGCCTTTACTGAGACAGGTCATATCTGAGCAATTCCCGGTGCAACCACAGCTAATCTGCTCCAAGCTTGGTGAGCAGGCTGTTGTCACTGGCGCAGTGCAGGTGGCCATACAACAAACGATGCTGAACCTTCAGCAGGAAGCGTTGGAATAAAAGATTGGATACACAATATCTGAGGAGGGAAACGGGATGACAGAATTCTTGAAAAACGTAAGTAATGATTATTCGTCTAATCAGGATGGTACGGTTGGAGGTGATCTATCCGGTTGGATTGCAGGTATTGATATTGGAGGCACCAAAACATTGATGCTTTTGTCATCACGACAGGCTGGAAGCAAAGTTCATGAACGTATCTTGCCTACGCGTGTCAGTGATCAGCCGGATGAGTTCTTCCGATGGTTATTCGCTGAACTGGACACCTTCTGCCGCGAGGTTGGATGCCGTCTGGATCAACTTTCTGGTGCAGGCTTGGGATTCCCTGGTGTCATTCTGCAAGATGAGGGAGTACTGCGAAGTGCTCCGGCTTTTCAGTGGCCTGAGCAAGATATTCGCCCTGTGATTGCGAAGTATTACAGCGGAAACATCATGTTGGATAATGATGTGAATATGGCTGCAATGGGAGAATATGATCAAGGGGCAGCACAGGGACATCAACATTGTGTAATGGTCACGGTTGGAACAGGTATTGGAGCTGCTCTTATCCTGAATGGGCAACTCTACAGCGGACAAAATGGAGCAGCAGGTGAGATTGGGCATTTCATTGCAGGAGATGAAGGACTTCATACGGGTTATGTTGCGGATGCGGATTCCTTTGGTGTATTTGAGCAAGCGACTTCAGGTACGGGAATTACTGAACAAGCAAGATGTTATTTTAAAGAGGGTAAGGGAAGTGCCTTATCTCTGGTCATGAGTCTGGCAGGAGGTGAAGTGCAGCAGATTGAAGCCAGACATGTATTCAAGGCAGCCGAATCAGATGATGTTGCTGCACTTGAGATTCTTGAACTGCCTATGCGTTATATGGCTAGAGGTCTGGCGAATATTACGGCTTTACTTAATCCTTCCATGATTGTAATCGGTGGAGGTGTGGCAGCATCCAACCCATCCTATTATCTAAATGAAGTGCGTACACGTCTCGAGCGTTATACCGTTCTGCCTGCACGTTTAGCTGTAGCTGAACTTGGTAATAGAGCAGGAGCAATCGGGGCATTGGCTGCAATCAGGTCGAGTCTGGCACGGACATACCATTAGAGATAGGTGAAGCTACTATAGAATTAAAGGATGGAGATCCGGATGAGAAATAGACATATGAAGGCTTACACAGAGAAAATAAAAGCCGATTCTACTGATGCAAGACGTGTTTTGCTCAAATTACAGGGCCTGTATCTGTTTATGGGACTTGCCGGGGGGATGTTTAACCCGTACATCAATCCCATTTTGGTTGCACAAGGTTTTTCCAGTAAAGAAACCGGATTTATCATGGCGTTTGGCACACTTGTATCTATTATTCTTCAACCTATATGGGGAATTCTGGTAGATAAATTCAAAAAGACACGGTTCGTACTGATAATTAGCCTGCTCGTTCCTGCATCGTTAGCGTACTTCTACAATATTCAAGTGTACATTATATTAATATTGATTTATACTTTATGCACTATATTCCAAGTGACACAAATACCTGTGGCTGACTCCTATGCGGTTACCGCCGCGAGAGCAGCCAACACCTCATATGGCATGATCCGACTCTTCGGGAGCATAGGAACCGGAGTTGGTGGATTTGCAGCAGGGATGTATCTCTCTCAGTTTTCCATTCACATGTTATGGCTGCCGTTTCTGATGTTTAACGTTCTAAGCGCCATACTGGCAAGCACACTCCCCCGGCAGACGAGCATATCCTCGTCCTCGGTAACCTTCTCCGTAGGTTTGGCAAGATTGCTCCGAAACCGGACATTCCTTCTATTTCTAACAGGTTGTTTCCTGGTTAACCAAACGCTCACTGCGTTTAACTCCTTTTTTGTTATTTCATTTCAGTTAGCTGGCGGTTCTGTGAAGATGACAGGTACAGCGCTATTGCTTGCATCAATCACCAATGTTCCATCCATGTTGGCAGCGGCATTCGTACTCCGAAAATGGGGGCATGAACGCACGATGTTGCTTGCAGCCGGTGCGTATATGTTACGTTGGGGAATACAATGGCTATGGCCAACGCCTGAGGTAATGATTGGCGTTCAGGTACTGCATGGGTTGTCCTTCGGATTCTTCTATATCGCAGCAGTGGAATATGTGGCTTCGGTTACGGGACGGGAAATGCAGGCCACGGGACAAAGTTTATTTAACATGGTGTTTGCCGGCCTGGGCGGAATTGTTGGTAATATGCTTAATGGATATTTGCTCGATTCCGGCGGTCCATCACTGATGTATCTGGCTTGTACGATTAGTGCAGCATTAGGATCGGTGATTCTGTATATCGTCAGCAGGCAGGCCAAGGATGGAAGAAGATCATACTCATTAGAATAGCGATGGAAGGAGTTGGAGCCTATGAGAGTAAATCTGAAGCGGAATTGGCACACCAAGTTGCTGTATTCCTATTTTCCTATTTTTCTGCTTACGATTTCCATTCTGATCTTTCTCTCCTTCCTGATTGTCAACGAACTCTCACGTAACGAAACGCAAAAAGCAGACATGATCTCCACCCGTTATATCGTGGATACACTGGAACGCTCGCTAAGCGACATCGAACTCCGGTTGCTTGAAGACATTGGTGCGAACAAGACATACAGTCGTTTTTTGGAGGCCGGACAGGGACAATTGTCGAGTCAGTTCATCTATGATGCGGCAAGTGGACTGGGACGTATGTTGGATCAGCAGGATATGATTCAATCCATTTATCTCTATCGCATGTCAGATTCCCAGATCCTTACGCCGAGAGGCATGATGCGCTTGGAAGATTTCGAAGATCGTGCCTATATTGAACAAGCTTTGAAAGATCGGGAGAACCTCGGTTGGAACCTGCCACGTGAATACAAGGAACGTTCTTTTGACGTACCTTCACAGGTGATTAGCATGAATAAGTGGCTTCCTTTACCGTGGGGCGGAGAAGGTCTGCTCGTCATAACAATCCGCATGTATGCAGTCGAACGGCAGATTGATAACATGACGAATGAAAAGTTATCCGTTCTTCAGGTACGGGACAAGAGCGACAATCTGATCTATACAGCGCATCAAATGGACCCTTCAGCAGGTGAAATCCTTAATCATGTGTCTTCCGACAAGCTTGGTCTCGTCTTCGAGAGCGGCATTCAATCCGGACAACTGTATTCATGGGTATCGCTTGTCTCTTATGTGTGGATTGGCATTGGATTATTAACGATTGTTGGCGCGGTGGCGGGACTGATCTACATTACGCGTAGAAATACGCGGCCCATCCAGCTCATCATGAATCGAATTCAGGCGTTACAGCCACGTGCCGAGGAGGATGAAGCAGCTCCATCCGTCAAGGATGAATTGGCTCTCATCGACCGTGCGCTGGAACATTTGATTGCTCAGACGGTTGATTATGAGAAACAGCATCATGAAAACTTGTTGATTCATCGCAGACAATTACTTGTTGATCTGATGGAAGGGGAACGCATGGATTCGTTCCGTCAGCGACTTCGCCATCTGCAACCGCTAGAGGAACGTTTCATGGAACCGAAGAGTGTGGCTGTCCTGATTGCGGAGATGAATGGTGACGACCTCTCGACCAATCAGAATATTCTGAAGATTGCGCTTATGAATGTGGTGGAAGAACTTGTGCAGAACGAGACCCAATTCGGCGGTTGGGCTGAATGGTTTGGGAACCGAAGGCTTATTGTGGTGATTGCATCGGATGAGCAGAAAGGACTGGACCGTGAATTGCTTATGGATCTGGCTAAGCAGATGCATATGTGGATTGCGGAAAACTTCCGCCTCCGGTTTACCTTCGGGATTGGACGAACCGTATCGGGCTGGGAGGAGATTACTCGATCCTATGCGAGTGCCGATGCGGGGTTGCAGCATAGACTTACCCTTGGTAAAGATGCGATCGTTCTCAGTGAGCAACTGCCGGATCGTATTGAGCTGCAATCGTATAAGTACTTGCAGATGCTCGCGGACTTTGTCCGTGAATTCAGGCTTACTGGTGATGGCTGGCGGACACAACTGGATCAGATGTTTGTTGCGTTCAGCGAAGATCAGATTACGGATAACGATATTCGCATGTTACTGCAGGCGTTAATTCAGATGTTGTCCCGTGAATTCGGAGAGCTGTCTGAGCGGTTACAGAGCCAATTTTCCGAGGAAATTCTGACAAGTCTTCGCAGTGATATCCAACAGGTAGAGACACTGGAGGGAATTCAGGACATTTTGCAGGAATGGCTGAAAGAGGTCTATCGCAATTATGTGTCTGTGAATGAAACGAAAAGTCATCGCGCAATGATTAACGAGCTGCGGATTTATATTGAAGAACATTTTGATGATCCGGATCTGTCCCTAAAACATCTAAGCGATCGGTTCCAGATTTCGGGCAAATATGCGAGTTATTTGTTCAAGGAAGAGTTTGAGATGAAGTTTGTTGATTTTCTGGTGAAACTGAGGGTCGAAAAGGCCTGCCGTTTGTTGTCTGCATCCGATATGGCAGTTCAGGATATTGCGCTGCAAGTAGGTTATGCTAACGCCATCTCTTTCGGCCGAGTATTTAAACGGATTATGGGTGTGACACCGGGGGACTACCGCAAGCAGAGTGGAAAACAAGGGGATCAATAATGATATTGGTCGTGTTAGAACACACGTTAGCGGGTGAAATCGATTAATCTTAGAGATATCTATGAAATCTCCTGTATGAGGGAATAGGGTTCGTACCTTATCGCCCTCTGCAGGAGATTTTTTGGATGCTCAACCACGATCTTGGGCCAGTGTAGCTGGTGCGTTAAGGAATTTTACGAGTGTCCTATACTAGCAATATGACAATTCATTAATTTATAGGGCAGGAGTTGCATAGATGTACAAATACGGACAGCAAGTGTGGGGATCGGTAGATATCAGTAAACGGGTTACCATCACAGCAAGCAATAACACATTTACATTTAATGTAGATAACTCGTCATATACGATAACGCTGCCTGTTGGTACCTACACAACAAGTCAACAAAGGCATGAATCGGAACTTATTCAGGCCATTTCGAAGGCAGGGGCGGCTCTGAACATTCCAGTACGATTTATTTTGGGCGGAATGCATTATGATGAGAAGTATAATGTATTGATTTTGGAACATACGGACACGAGCAACGAACATGTTATCGATCAATTTGCGGGAAATGCCATCGATACGTTGTTTGGTCAAGTGAAGTTTAATCTTCCGCCGAGGAATTAGTGAGTTCAATCGTTCTACAAGTGTTGTTAAACAAGGAGATCACATAAGATGTGGTCTCTTTTTCTTTCTTTTGAAGAAAGATTCATTGGAAAAAGGATTATTGCAAGCTGGGCGATGCCAGATAGCGTATGAGAATCCGATAAAATGCAACATATTGTGTTATTATAGTTTACATATAAGGCGTGAAAATTGTATATTGTCAGGAAATATGTTTATATATCGCGGTTTCTAACTAAAAAAACGTCATTTTTGCATTTTGAAAATAGTTTATTGTCTAATTTCGAATTCGTATGTAATGATTAGTGACATTCACAGGTGCAACGAAATGCACGAACCAAGTGGAGTGGCAATCATGTGAATCCATATCAGAGTGTGTGCGAAAGGGGAAAGGTCAAATGAGATTATTTCAAAGACGTAAGGCAGGCAAGGCAAGTTCAATCCTCGCAGTGGTAACAGCATTCACTCTATTATTATCTGCGTGTTCATCAGGAAGCGAATCAACATCTTCATCTGGAGAGTCGGGTTCGGGGGAAAAAACGACTTTGAAAGTAGAAATCTTCGACCGGGGAAATACTCCGGCGGGCTACACCATTTCGGACAGTTATCTGACTCGCTTCATTCAAGAGAAGTTTGGTGATCCAAACAACATCGATGTTCAATTTGTTCCGGTACCACGCTCGGAGGAAGTACAGAAGCTTAACGTTCTGATGGCGAGTGGCTCTGAAGTACCTGATATCGTATTTACCTACGACTCAGGAACATTCAACCGGTATGCAGAGCAAGGAGGTCTGACTGAACTTACCGATCTGCTCAATCAAAGCGGCCCTAACCTGAAGAAGTTCCTGGGTGATGAAACACTGGCCTACGGTCAATACGATGGGCAACAGTTCGCGGTTCCTGGTAAACGTCTTGTACTTGGCAAGTACGCATCCTATGTTCGTCAGGACTGGCTGGACGCACTCGGACTGCCTTCACCTGAGACAGCTGAGGAGTTGCATACCACATTGAAGGCCTTTAAGGAAAAAGATCCGGGTAAGGTGGGCACAGGACTTATTCCTATGGGGATGTCCATTGCTTCGGCTCAATATGAACCTCTGATCTGGTCATTCATTGAACCGCTGACGGAAGAACAAAAATATACATTAACACAACAACTGGGTTCCAATGACTATCCAACGTTGTTGCCGGGTTTCAAGGATGCCTTGAAATATATGAACACACTTTATAATGAAGGTTTGATGAGCAAGGACTTTGGACTCGACAAAGACAAGAAAAAGCTGTGGGAAGATGTATCTAACGGCAAAGTTGGATTCTACACCGAGGATGCAGGGGAGATTTACATCTCCGGTACGTACAAAAACCTGCAAACCAATCAACCAGGTGCAGTGATCACACCGATTGATGCATTCAAAAACTCCGAAGGCAAATTCGCCAAACCAGCATATGCTCCCAATGCGATGTATGTCATGATTCCAAAATCAAGCAAAAATGCGGAAGCAGCGATGAAGTACCTGGATTGGATGGCTTCTGACAACAACTTGTTCGACCTGCAATTTGGTGTTGAAAATGAGAACTATGAGCTTGTGGACGGTGTGCCACTGATCAAAGATGATGCTTCTCCTGAAATCGCAGGTCGTATCTATAATTCCGGTGACATTGCCATTATCGTCAATGGTAAATACGTTGGGGATGACAAGAAAAATGAAGAGGCTTATGTCGTACAGGTAGAATCGAAGTATCGGGATGATATGCGCAAGTCGGTAGCCATTTCCAACACGGACACGATTCAACCGGTACGCTTCTCCAAACCGATTGATGCAGAAGCGCGCTACGGTAACGGCCTGAAAGACAAGTTTATGGAGTTCTTCGTAAAAACAACCATCTCCAAACCGGCTGACTTTGAAGCGACGTATGACAGCATGATGAAGGATTACATGGCGAGCGGTGGTCAAGCAATCCTGGATGAACGTACAGAAGCTTACAAAGCGATGAAATAAGCATAGTAGAGAACACATCTAATGTGAACGACAACAAAGAACAGGGATTTCATTAGGGCGATGGCTACATCGCCTTGATGAAGAATTCTGAATGACATGGGGGGAAGGTTTATGAAAACAAGCATCTATTTCCGCAGAAACTGGCAACTATATGCGTTGCTCCTACTGCCCATGATCTACTTCATTATTTTCAAGTATGGGCCAATGTATGGTGTGCAGATTGCGTTCAAGGATTTTAACTTCTTCCAAGGGATCTCTGGTAGTGAGTGGATTGGCTTGGATGCATTCAGAGAAGTGTTTCAA